>NZ_JBIAHY010000009.1:0-354039 GCF_042870975.1 Streptomyces sp. NPDC006259
TTCCGACTCTATCAGACCGTTTCCGGTTCCGATTTCCTCGGTGCTTTCCAGGTTCCCGCTTTTGTTTCGCGGTTTCCTTTCCGGCGGTTCCGACTTTATCAGAAGTTCTGAGTCGGTTTTCCCGGCCCCTTCCGGTCACCGGTCCGACGCACGAGGCGTCGGTGGTTCCCGTTCAGGCGGAGCCGTAAACGTACTGGAGCGGGGTGCCCCGATGCAAATCGGGGAGCCCCGCTCCAGGTTGACGCCCCCGAGGGGGTCGTCGGTGGGGTCAGACCTCCACGACCACCGGGAGGATCATCGGTCTGCGCCGGTAGGTGTCGGAGACCCACTTGCCCAGGGTGCGGCGGATGAGTTGCTGCAACTGGCGGGGCTCGACGACCCCGTCCTGGGCCGAGCGTTCGAGGACCTCGTTGATCTTCGGCACGACGGCTCCGAAGGCGGAGTCGTCGATACCCGAACCACGGGCCTGGATGTGCGGTCCCGCGGTGATCTTGCCGGTCGAGGAGTCCACGACCAGGAAGACCGAGATGATGCCCTCGTCGCCGAGGATCTTCCGGTCCTTCAGCGCCGGCTCGCCGACATCGCCGACCGAGAGGCCGTCGACGTAGACGTATCCCGCCTGCACCTTGCCGGAGATCTTGGCCTTGCCCTCGATGAGGTCGACCACGACGCCGTCCTCGGCGATGACGATCCGGTCGTGCGGGACGCCGGTCAGGGCGCCCAGCTCGGCGTTGGCGCGCAGGTGACGCCACTCGCCGTGGACCGGCATCAGGTTCTTCGGGCGGCAGATGTTGTAGAAGTACAGGAGCTCGCCCGCGGACGCGTGGCCCGAGACGTGCACCTTGGCGTTGCCCTTGTGGATGACGTTCGCGCCCCAGCGGGTCAGGCCGTTGATCACGCGGTAGACCGCGTTCTCGTTGCCGGGGATGAGCGACGACGCCAGGATCACGGTGTCGCCGTCGACGATGCGGATCTGGTGGTCGCGGTTGGCCATGCGGGACAGGGCGGCCATCGGTTCACCCTGGGAGCCCGTACAGACCAGGACCACCTCGTGGTCCGGGAGGTCGTCGAGCGTGCGGACGTCCACCACCAGGCCCGGCGGCACCTTCAGGTAGCCGAGATCGCGGGCGATGCCCATGTTGCGGACCATCGAACGGCCGACGAAGGCGACCCTGCGGCCGTACTCGTGCGCCGCGTCGAGGATCTGCTGGATGCGGTGGACGTGACTGGCGAAGCTCGCCACGATGATCCGCTTGTCGGCGTTCGCGAAGACCGTGCGCAGGACGTTGGAGATGTCCCGCTCGGGCGGGACGAAGCCCGGGACCTCCGCGTTCGTCGAGTCGGAGAGGAGAAGGTCGATGCCTTCCTCGCTGAGCCGGGCGAACGCGTGGAGGTCCGTGAGGCGGTTGTCCAGCGGGAGCTGGTCCATCTTGAAGTCGCCCGTGTGGACCACCATGCCGGCCGGGGTGCGGATGGCGACCGCGAGAGCGTCCGGGATGGAGTGGTTGACCGCGACGAACTCGCAGTCGAACGGCCCGATGCGCTCACGGTGTCCCTCCGCCACCTCAAGGGTGTACGGACGGATGCGGTGCTCCTGGAGCTTGGCCTCGATGAGGGCGAGGGTCAGCTTGGAGCCGATCAGCGGGATGTCCGGCTTCTCCCGCAGGAGATAGGGGATGCCACCGATGTGGTCCTCGTGGCCATGGGTGAGGACGATGCCCTCGATGTCGTCGAGGCGGTCCCGGATGGACGTGAAGTCCGGCAGGATCAGGTCGATTCCGGGCTGCTCCTCCTCGGGGAAGAGCACTCCGCAGTCGACGATCAGCAGGCGACCGCCGTACTCGAAGACCGTCATGTTGCGGCCGATCTCGCCGAGGCCGCCGAGTGGGGTGACCCGCAGGCCTCCCTTCGGGAGCGGCGGAGGCGGGCCCAGTTCAGGGTGCGGATGACTCAAAAGACTCTCCTCAAACACGCGCGCCACGTACCGGTCGGGCACGTGGCGCTCGTGACGTTCGTGCAGAAGCAGTTATCGATGTGCGCAGGCACCGGTGGCCTGCCGTATTCAGTTGTGAAGTCCGATGTCAGAGCTGTACCCCGCCGGCGGCAAGATCGATCTTGAGCTGGGCGACCTCGTCCGCGGTGAGCTCCACCATGGGCGGCCGCAGTGGGCCCGCGGGCAGGCCCTGCAGGGTGAGTGCGGCCTTGGTGGTCATGACGCCCTGGGTGCGGAACATGCCCGTGTAGACCGGCAGCAGCTTCTGGTGGATCTCCGCGGCCTTCTGGACGTCACCGGCGGTGAACGCGTCCACGAGGGCGCGCAGGTCCGGAGTGACGACGTGACCGACGACGGAGACGAAGCCGACCGCGCCCACGGAGAGCAGCGGCAGGTTCAGCATGTCGTCGCCGGAGTACCAGGCCAGGCGCGAGCGGGCGATGGCCCAGCTCGCGCGGCCGAGGTCGCCCTTGGCGTCCTTGTTGGCGACGATCCGCGGGTGCTCCGCCAGGCGTACCAGCGTCTCGGTGCTGATCGGGACGCCGCTGCGGCCGGGGATGTCGTACAGCATGACCGGCAGCTCGGTGGCGTCGGCGACCGTCGTGAAGTGCCGGTACAGGCCCTCCTGCGGAGGCTTGTTGTAGTACGGCGTGACCACGAGCAGGCCGTGTGCGCCGGTCCGCTGCGCCGCGCGCGCCAGCTCGACACTGTGGTGGGTGTCGTTGGTGCCGACTCCGGCCACGACGTGGGCCCGGTCTCCGACGGCCTCCAGGACGGCTCGTACCAGGTCCGATTTCTCCGCGTCGCTGGTGGTGGGGGACTCGCCCGTGGTGCCGTTGACGATCAGACCGTCGTTGCCGGCGTCCACCAGGTGGGTGGCGAGCCGCTGTGCGCCGTCGAGGTCGAGCGCGCCGTCCGCCGTGAAGGGCGTGACCATGGCGGTGAGGACCCGCCCGAAGGGGGTCTGCGGAGTGGAGGTCGGAGCCATGGGGAACACGCTACTCGTTGCTCAGGGTGGGGTCTGCCCTCGGGGCAGGCGACAAGTGGTGACACATGCGGAGCCCGGCACTGCCTGCTCGGGGGTTCAAGCAGTGCCGGGTCCGTTTGATCAGGCTAGATGAACTTCTCCAAATGCCGCAATACGGACACTTCGCGCGGATGATCCGCACATACGTCTCCGTTACGGGGCCACCCTGCCGTTGGCGTTGAAGGCCGCGTAGGTGAGGGGCATGAGCTTCGCCCACTCGGCCTCCATCTTCTCGCCGACCATCTCGATCTCCCGCTGCGGGAAGGACGGGACCTTGGCCAGTTCGTGCTGGGTGCGCAGGCCGAGGAAGTGCATCAGGGAGCGGGCGTTGCAGGTGGCGTACATCGAGGAGAACAGGCCGACCGGGAGCACGGCGCGGGCCACCTCGCGGGCGACGCCGGCGGCGAGCATCTCCTGATAGGCCGAATAGGCCTGGCGGTACGAATCGTCCATCGTGCGGTTGACCAGGTTCTGCTGGTCCTCGCTGCCCTCCACGAAGACGTACTTGCCGGGGCGGCCCTGCTGCACGAGCTTGCGGGAGGCGTCCGGGACGTAGAAGACCGGCTGGAGCTCCCGGTACCGGCCCGACTCCTCGTTGTAGGACCAGCCCGCGCGGTGGCGCATGAACTCGCGGAAGACGAAGATCGGGGCGCTGATGAAGAAGGTCATCGAGTTGTGCTCGAAGGGGCTGCCGTGGCGGTCCCGCATCAGGTAGTTGATCAGGCCCTTGGAGCGCTCGGGATCCTTCTTCAGCTCGTCCAGGGACTGCTCACCGGCGGTCGAGACGCGGGCGGCGAACAGCACGTCGGCGTCGGACGCGGTGTGCTTGACCAGTTCGACGGTGACGTCGCTCCGGAGTTCGATCTTGGCCTCGTCGTCGGGGGTGGGGGTCACGTTCGGGGTCCTTCCATCGCGTCTTCGGAGCGGCGCCAACTTTACGGGGGTCGCTGGGCCGGAAGTGCACCGGCGTCGCGCGCATCGTGCGGGACGTCTGCCGATATGGGGCACGTTTTCGGGCACTCGCTCGTCTGTATCGGTGACGGCTGGATCGGTGACGACCGCACCGGTCGTGGCTGTCGTGACCGAGTCCGCTCGACGTCTTCCAGGAGGAAGTACCCACCATGTCCCGCCGGCGCGAGCCCGTACCCTTCGCCTTCCTCGCCGAGGCCGACACGTTCCGTAGCAATGTCACTCCCCCGCCCCCCGAGCGGCCCTCCTTCGCGGAGACGGCCGGGCGCTGGCTCCTGGGGCTCACCATCGTGGCCGGGTTGGTGGGCTCGCTGGTCGTCGGGATGCCGGCGCTGGACCCGGATCACTCCGCTCCGCCCAGGCAGTCACAGGCCTCGCAGGGCCGCTGACTCCATCCGGGGCCCCGAAGGTGGTGAGCGGGGGCACAGGCGGATAGCCTCACCGGCACAGCCCACGCATGGACGAGTGAGGACCAGCCGTGCCCCTGCCCTTCCTGACGGCCGACCGCCCATTCGAGGCAGCGGACGACGTCACGCTGCCCTTCGACGACCGTGAGCACTGGCGGCGGCCCTACCGGCCCGGCCCGTGGCGGGTGGCGGCGGCCGCGCTCTGCCTGCTGCTCGCGTCGTACGTGCTGTTCGCGGCGGTGGTCATCGCGTTGACCGGCTCGGTCTCCGAGGCCGGGATCATCTTCGGAGTGTCGCTGCTGGTGATCGCCGGCGCGCTGCGGCTGCTGCGGATGGGGGTGTGGGTGAGTTCGCGCGGCGTACGGAAGGTGACCTTCCTCGTCACGCGGACGCTCGCCTGGAACCGGGTCGTGGCCGTGCGGACCGTGCAGCAGCCGGTCCGGTGGATGGGGCTGCCCCGGACCGTGCAGGGCCAGGCGCTGACCGTCGTACACCAGGACCGGGCCGCCGAGGGCGCTGTGCCGTTGCTGACCACGCACGGGGCCGACTTCCTGGCGCGACCGGAGGCGTTCGACCGGGCCGCGGACTCCGTGGAGGCGTGGGCGGACGAGTACCGCCCGGCCTGAGAGCGCACGTGAGGGGGCCCGGTCCGGCGGTGTGCGGACCGGGCCCCCTCACGTGCGGTCTCAGGAGGAGGCCGGGTGCCGGGGGCCGCCGTGCAGACTGATGGCGCGTTGCATCGCCTTGCGGGCGCGCGGGGTGTCCCGGGCGTCGTGGTAGGCGACGGCGAGCCGGAACCAGGTGCGCCAGTCGTCGGGAGCGGCTTCCGTCTCGGCCTTGCGCCGGGCGAAGACCTCGTCGGCCGAGTCACGGTCGACGCGGCCGCTGGGGGTGCGCTTCAGGTCGTCGACGGGCAGGCCGCCCTCGGCGTCGAGTTCGGCGGCGAGCTGGTTGGCCCTGCGGACGAACTGGGTGTTCTTCCACAGGAACCAGACGCCGATGACCGGCAGGATGAGCACCGCCACGCCGAAGGTGACGGTGAGGAGCGTGCCGGACTGGATGAGCATGACGCCCCGGCTGCCGGCCAGGAGGAAGTAGAAGACCAGGACGGCGGCCGTGAGGGCGTAGGAGAGCTTCGCGCGCATCGTTGTCAGGGGCTCAGTTCAGGTCCAGGAAGTGCTCCAGGCCGAAGGTCAGGCCCGGAGTCGTCACCACCCGGCGGGTCCCCAGCAGGATGCCCGGCATGAAGCTGCTGTGGTGCAGGGAGTCGTGGCGGACGGTCAGGGTCTCGCCCTCACCGCCCAGCAGGACCTCCTGGTGGGCCAGCAGGCCGCGCAGCCGGACGGCGTGCACCGGCACGCCGTCGACGTTCGCGCCGCGGGCCCCCTCCAGGGCCGTCACCGTGGCGTCCGGGGCCGGGGCGGAGCCGGCGGCGCGGCGGGCCTCGGCGATGAGCTGGGCGGTGCGCGTGGCGGTGCCGGAGGGGGCGTCCACCTTGTTGGGGTGGTGCAGCTCGACGACCTCGACCGACTCGAACCAGGGCGCCGCGATCTGCGCGAACCTCATGGTCAGTACGGCCCCGATGGAGAAGTTCGGCGCGATGAGCACGCCCGTCTCCGGGGACCGCTCCAGCAGGCCGGTCAGCCGCGCGAGGCGTTCCTCGGTCCAGCCGGTGGTGCCGACGACGGCGTGGATGCCGTGCCGTACGCAGTAGTCGAGGTTGTCCATCACCGAGGCCGGGGTGGTCAGCTCCACCGCGACCTGGGCGCCGGTCTCGGTCAGCGTCTCCAGCCTGTCGCCGCGGCCGAGGGCGGCCACCAGCTCCATGTCCTCGGCGGCCTCGACCGCCCGGACCGCCTCGGCGCCGATGCGGCCCTTGGCGCCGAGAACCGCCACGCGCAGCTTGCTCATCTGTTGCTTCCTTACGGGAACTGACGGGAGGGGTTAGGCGACGGCCTCGTGCAGTCGGGCCGCCTGCTTGTCCTTGAGCGGGCCGATGACCGACAGCGACGGCCGCTGCCCCAGGATGTCGCGGGCCACCTCGCGGACCTCGTCCGGGGTCACCGCCGCGATCCGGGCCAGCATGGAGTCGACCGACATCTGCTCGCCCCAGCACAGCTCGCTCTTGCCGATGCGGTTCATGAGCGCGCCGGTGTCCTCCAGGCCGAGGACGGTGGAGCCGCGGAGCTGGCCGATGGCGCGGCCGATCTCCTCGTCGGACAGGCCGTGCTCGGCGACGGTGTCGAGTTCGTCGCGGCAGATCTTCAGCACGTCGTGCACCTGGCTGGGCCGGCAGCCGGCGTACACGCCGAACAGTCCGCAGTCGGCGAAGCCGGAGGTGTACGAGTAGACGCTGTAGGCCAGGCCGCGCTTCTCCCGGACCTCCTGGAAGAGTCTGGAGGACATGCCGCCGCCGAGGGCGGTGTTCAGCACGCCGAGGGCCCAGCGGCGCTCGTCGGTGCGGGGCAGGCCGGGCATGCCGAGGACGACGTGCGCCTGTTCGGTCTTGCGGCCGATCAGTTCGACGCGGCCCGCGGTGCGGATGGTGCGCCGTCCGTCGCGCGGGGCGATGGGGGCGGCGTCGGTCTCCTTCAGCGCGCCGGCCTTCTCGAAGGCGGCGCGGACCTGCCGTACGACCTTGTTGTGGTCGATGTTGCCCGCGGCGGCGACCACCAGGTGGGTGGGGTCGTAGTGCTTCTTGTAGAAGCGGCGGATGCGGTCGGCGGTGAGGGCGTTGACCGTGTCGACCGTACCGAGGACCGGGCGGCCGAGGGCGTTGTCGCCGAACATGGTGTGCGCGAACAGGTCGTGCACGCCGTCGCCGGGGTCGTCCTCGGTCATGGCGATCTCTTCGAGGATCGCGCCGCGCTCGACGTCGACGTCCTCCTCGCGGATCAGGGAGCCGGTCAGCATGTCGCTGACGACGTCGATGGCGAGCGGCAGGTCGGCGTCGAGCACGCGCGCGTAGTAGCACGTGTACTCCTTCGCCGTGAAGGCGTTCATCTCACCGCCGACCGCGTCGAGGGCGGAGGAGATGTCGAGCGCGGATCTGCGGCGGGTGCCCTTGAACAGCAGGTGCTCGAGGTAGTGGGTGGCGCCGTTCAGTGCCGGGGTCTCGTCGCGGGAGCCGACGTGTGCCCAGATGCCGAAGGTGGCGGAGCGGACCGAGGGGAGCGTCTCGGTGACGATGCGCAGGCCGCCCGGGAGGGTGGTCTTGCGGACCGTGCCGATGCCGTTCTCGCCCTTGATGAGGGTTTGGGTACGGGCGACGGCCCGCGCCTCCGAAGAGGGGCGGGCCGTCACCTGGGAGCTACGGGACGTCACTGCTCGGCGTCGTCCTTCTGGTCGTCGTCGGACGCTTCGCCCTCGATCACGGGGATCAGGGAGAGCTTGCCACGGGAGTCGATCTCGGCGATCTCGACCTGGACCTTGGAGCCCACGGCCAGGACGTCCTCGACGTTCTCCACGCGCTTGCCACCGGCGAGCTTGCGGATCTGCGAGATGTGCAGCAGACCGTCCTTGCCCGGGAGCAGCGACACGAACGCGCCGAAGGTCGTCGTCTTCACGACGGTGCCCAGGTAGCGCTCGCCGACCTCCGGCATGGTCGGGTTGGCGATCGAGTTGATCGTGGCGCGGGCCGCCTCGGCGGACGGGCCGTCGACGGCGCCGATGTAAATCGTGCCGTCGTCCTCGATCGTGATGTCGGCGCCGGTGTCCTCCTGGATCTGGTTGATCATCTTGCCCTTGGGGCCGATGACCTCGCCGATCTTGTCCACGGGGATCTTGACGGTGATGATCCGCGGGGCGTTGGGGGACATCTCGTCCGGCGTGTCGATCGCTTCCATCATCACGTCGAGGATGTGGAGGCGGGCGTCACGGGCCTGCTTGAGGGCGGCGGCCAGGACGGAGGCGGGGATGCCGTCCAGCTTCGTGTCGAGCTGGAGGGCGGTCACGAACTCCTTGGTGCCGGCGACCTTGAAGTCCATGTCGCCGAAGGCGTCCTCCGCACCGAGGATGTCGGTGAGGGCGACGTAGTGCGTCTCGCCGTTGATCTCCTGGGAGATCAGGCCCATGGCGATACCGGCGACGGGGGCCTTGAGGGGCACACCGGCGTTCAGCAGCGACATGGTGGAGGCGCAGACCGAGCCCATGGACGTCGAGCCGTTGGAGCCGAGGGCCTCGGACACCTGACGGATCGCGTAGGGGAACTCCTCGCGCGTCGGCAGGACCGGCACGATGGCGCGCTCGGCGAGCGCGCCGTGGCCGATCTCGCGGCGCTTCGGGGAGCCGACGCGGCCGGTCTCGCCGACGGAGTACGGCGGGAAGTTGTAGTTGTGCATGTACCGCTTGCGGGTCACCGGGGAGAGGGTGTCCAGCTGCTGCTCCATGCGGAGCATGTTGAGGGTGGTGACGCCCAGGATCTGGGTCTCGCCACGCTCGAACAGCGCGGAACCGTGCACGCGCGGGATGGCCTCGACCTCGGCGGCGAGCGTACGGATGTCCGTGACGCCACGGCCGTCGATGCGCTTCTTCTCCTTGATCACGCGCTCGCGGACCAGCTGCTTGGTGAGCGAGCGGTACGCGGCGGAGATCTCCTTCTCGCGGCCCTCGAACTCCGGCAGGAGCTTCTCGGCGGCGAGCGCCTTGACGCGGTCCAGCTCGGCCTCGCGGTCCTGCTTGCCCGCGATGGTCAGCGCGGCGGACAGCTCCGGGCGGACGGCGGCGGACAGCGCCTCCAGGACGTCGTCCTGGTGGTCGAGGAAGATCGGGAACTCGCCGGTCGGCTTGGCGGCCTTGGCGGCGAGGTCGGCCTGGGCCCTGCAGAGCACCTTGATGAAGGGCTTCGCGGCGTCCAGACCGGAGGCGACGACCTCTTCGGTCGGCGCCTCGGCGCCGCCCTCGATCAGCTTGATGGTCTTCTCGGTGGCCTCGGCCTCGACCATCATGATCGCGACGTCGCCGTCCTCCAGGACGCGGCCGGCGACGACCATGTCGAAGACGGCGTCCTCCAGCTCGGTGTGCGTCGGGAAGGCGACCCACTGGCCGCGGATCAGCGCGACGCGGACGCCGCCGATCGGGCCGGAGAAGGGCAGACCGGCCAGCTGCGTGGACGCGGAGGCGGCGTTGATCGCCACGACGTCGTACAGGTGGTCGGGGTTGAGCGCCATGATCGTGGCGACGACCTGGATCTCGTTGCGAAGGCCCTTCTTGAAGGACGGACGCAGCGGGCGGTCGATCAGGCGGCAGGTGAGAACGGCGTCCTCGGAGGGACGGCCCTCACGGCGGAAGAAGCTGCCGGGGATCTTGCCGGCGGCGTACATCCGCTCCTCGACGTCCACCGTCAGGGGGAAGAAGTCGAGCTGGTCCTTGGGGTTCTTCGAGGCGGTGGTGGCCGACAGCACCATGGTGTCGTCGTCCAGGTAGGCCACGGCCGAGCCGGCGGCCTGGCGGGCCAGACGGCCCGTCTCGAAGCGGATGGTGCGGGTGCCGAAAGTGCCGTTGTCGATGACGGCTTCGGCGTAGTGGGTCTCGTTCTCCACTAGTGTTTTCTCCTCGTCCTCGTCCCTGGACTGCCCGTGTGGCAGGGGGACGGTGGCGGAGAGGCGCTCCGTGCGGTGCGGGCCGGTCTTCGATCGAAGCACCCGGGGATCGCTTCCCCCCGGGGGCCACTACCGAGGACCGGCGGCGGCTACGTGCGCCCCTCCTCGTCCGTGTCGTGCGTATTTCGTTCTGCTACCACACTACAAAGCGTGGGTGACACTCCGCACGTTCGCGTACGTACGGCAAAGGGAGCGGTCCCCGATGCTGACGGGAACCGCTCCCTTCATGCGTGCTACTTGGCGCCGGCCGCACCGCGGCGGATGCCGAGGCGGTCGACCAGGGCACGGAAGCGCTGGATGTCCTTCTTGGCCAGGTACTGCAGCAGCCGGCGGCGCTGACCGACCAGGATGAGCAGACCACGACGGGAGTGGTGGTCGTGCTTGTGCGTCTTGAGGTGCTCGGTCAGGTCGGAGATCCGACGGGAGAGCATGGCGACCTGGACCTCGGGGGAGCCGGTGTCGCCCTCCTTCTGGCCGAACTCGCCGATGATCTGCTTCTTCGTAGCGGCGTCGAGCGACACGCGTACTCCTCGTAGTCTGTGGTGGGCCACCGAGTGCCCCCGGTCTGTGTCTCGGGGGAGCTTCCGTTACTCGGGAGGCGGGGATGCGCTGGGCGCGGCCTCCAGGGCCGTCAGGGTTCCTGAGGGCGATCCGGGGGTGCGTACACAAACGTCCGTCCATCAGGGTACCAGGAGGTGGCGGGCGCCTTCACCGCGGTCCGCGAACCGCCGAGGCGGCGCCCGGAGGGCCACTAGGGTGAGCGCTCGGAGCGTTCTTTGAGGAAGCAACGTTGTTCGCCCGGGAACGAGCGTTGTTCTTCCCTACGTCGGAAGGGGTCGCTGCGACATGGCGGAGACGGCAGAGGAGACCAAGGCGCGCAAGGAGCGGGAGAGGGACGAGCTGTACGCCCTCGACATCTCCGGCGTCGAGTGGCACAGCGCGCCCGGTACGGAGGAGCACGAGGAGCGGGTGGAGATCGCCTACCTCCCCGCCGGTGCCGTGGCGATGCGTTCGTCGCTGGACCCCGACACCGTGCTGCGCTACACGGAGGCGGAGTGGCGGGCCTTCGTCCTGGGCGCGCGGGACGGCGAGTTCGACCTGGAGCCGGCGCCGCACAACGGCGGGCTGGCGGCGCAGTAGGCGGTCGGAGGCGCGCTGCGGGCGGTCCGGTGGGGGGCGGTAGGCGTCTCCGGTGGGCGCGGTAGGCGGTCCGGTGGCGCGGTAGATGATCTCCGGTGGGCGCGGTAGCGGTCCGCGGGGTGCGCGCTGTTGCGGTCCGCCGGTCTCCGGTGGGCGCAGTAGGCGGTCCGGTGGCGCGGTGGGTGATCCCCCGGTAGACGCAGTGGGCCTCCGCGGTGGACGCCGTGGCAGTGCGCAGTAGGTGCCGTGGCGTCCGCAGTAGACGCCGTGGCGGTCCGCAGTAGACGCAGTGGCGGTCGGCCGTCGCCGGCCGCCACGCGCGCGTGGCCGCTTGGTGCGGCTCCTTCAGCTCACCTTCACACGGCTCGTTCGGCGTCGTTTTCGCCGCGGTGCTCCGGAGGCCGCGGTGCTCCGGAGGCCGCGGTGCTCCGGAGGCCGAGGAGCAGGTGTGTCGGCTTCGGCGAAAGCCGGCGGCGAGGCCGTCGGCTTTCTTGACGCCCAGGAACGGGCGGCCGGTCGGCGTCCCTCGCCGGTCACAGGTCCGGGACGACGACCAGATCGTCAGCTCGTCAGCTCGTCATCGCGCGGGCCGCCGCGTAGACGTCGAAGACGGCCAGGGCCAGCGGCACCAGGGTGAGCAGGACGAAGCCCTCCGCGATCTCCGTGAACCGTCCCCAGAACGGCGTGAGACCGCCGCGTGAGCCGATCAGACCGATCGCGGTGACCAGCGCGGACGCCGCCGCGATCGCCGCGACCAGCCAGATCGTCCGGATGTCGAGGTCGGTGCGGTCCCCCGTGAGGGCGTCGCGGAAGACCGACAGCGGCGGGTTGAGCGCCAGGCCCAGGCCCAGCAGCACGAGGCCCGCGAGGCCGGCGGCGAGGACGGGGGCGACCTGCGCGGTGTAGCGGAACAGGTGGGCGCGCATCAGCAGGGCGATGCCCACGGCCAGGGCGAGCAGCTGGGCCCAGATGTCGTCGGAGAACCCCAGGACCGCGCAGGCGCCGACCGCGATGAGGGCACAGCCGCCGACCAGACCGACGAGGAGTTCGTGGCCGCGGCGGGCCTGGGCGGTGATCCGCTCGACGTCGACCGGCTCCTGCGGGGCGGGATCGGCGCCGTACGCGCTGCGCCGGGTGGTGTCGGGGGTGTCGAAGCCGATCGGGAGCCGGGCGAAGCGCATGGACAGACCCGGCAGGAAGGCGAGCGCGCCCACCGCCACGGGGGCGCACAGAGCCGCGGTCTCGGACGGCGTCCAGTGCGCGAGGATCGCCGCGAACACCGCCGCAAGTCCGGCGCCGGACGCCACGACGAAGGCGACGAAGGGGCCGTCCCCGCCCGGTGAGCACAGGGTGAGGAGCACCGCCGCCAGCAGTACCGCCGCGCAGGCGAGGAGGAACTGGAGCTTGCCGATGCCCTGGCCGTCGGCGAGTTCGAGGAGACCCGAGCCGGCCACGCCGACGTTGGGCAGCGCGCCGAGTCCGAGGGCGATGGCCGAGGGCCGGTCGTCGTAGACGCGGGCGCGGACGCAGGCCAGGGCGACCAGGAGGACGCCGACGACGGCGGCGAGGACGCCGGGCAGTGAGTGCATGTCGTGGCGCGGGTCGCCCGTCCAGGCCACGAAGGCCAGCAGGGCCGGCAGGACGCCTCCCCCGACGAGGCCCGCGGCACGGGTCAGGTGGCCGCCCCACAGGGCGTGCTCGCGGGTCACGGCCGCGGCGACCGCCTCGGAGACGTCGTCGAAGACGGCCGGCGGCAGCGACTCGGAGAAGGGGCGCAGGGTGAGGAGTTCGCCGTCGAGGATGTGCTGGGCCGCGAACGAGCGGGAGCCGTCGAGGACGGTGCCGTCCCGGCGTACCAGGTGGTAGCCGACCGGGGCGCCCTCGGCAGGGCTCTGCCGGGAGAGCCGGAGGATCTCCGGATAGATGTCGACGACCGGGATGTCGTCGGGCAGCGCCACGTCGATCCGGCTGTCGGGCGCGACGATGGTGACCCGGCAGAAGCCGAGGCCCGTGCCGGAGGCGACGCCCGGTCCCTGCCCTCCCCCAGTGGCTGCCGCGGAGGCCGTGATGCTCACCTGCTGCTCCCCCTCAGTGATGGTTCCGCGTCGGCGGTGTGAAAATTTCCGGGTCCTGTCGTGCCGCGTGGGACCGGTGGGTCCTGCCGGGCGGCGACACCGGCGCCGTCGGGCGGCCGGAGAGCGCCGAACCGTTCCGGATCTCACGGAATGTCCCGGCTCTCCCGGACCGACTCGCATGTGCTCACGCGAACATCCGGCACCCTACCGCCCCCTCGTCGCATCAGAAGTCAGTAGGATCACGCGGCGGCCGCGTCCGCCTGACACGGGGTGGCGGACGGTACCTACCCGGGGCCGGCAAGGGAATTGGTGAGCAGTGAGCCACATCGTCGTGAAGCGCCCTCCCCGGGCACTGCCGTCCGAGGTGCCCACGGGCGAGATCGTCGTGCAGCCTCCGCCCGAGCTGCCGCGGGGGCATCAGGAGAGCGTGCTGATGCAACTGCTGCCCACGCTGGGCATGGGCGGTTCGGTCGTCTTCTTCTTCACGAGCGGTCAGCCGTTCATGAGGATCATGGGCATGGTCATGATCGCTTCGACGGTGGCCATGTCCATCGCGATGGTGATCCGCTTCCGCCGCGGCTCGCAGGGGCAGTTGGCGGACCTGCGCCGCGACTACCTGAGCTATCTGGCGCAGACCCGCCTGACGACGATCGCCACCGCGAAGGCGCAGCGGGACGCGCAGTACTACCTGCACCCCTCCCCCGAGCAGCTGTGGGCCCTGGTCGCCGAGGGCAGCCGGGTGTGGGAACGGCGGCCCGGGGACGAGGACTTCGCCCAGGTCCGCATCGGTCTCGGCGCCCAGTCGCTGGCCACGCCGCTCGTCAGCCCCGAGACCGCTCCCGTGGAGCAGCTTGAGCCGCTGACCGCGGGCGCGTTCCAGCGGTTCCTCGCCGTCCACAGCACCCTGGACGCCCTGCCGATGGCCGTCTCACTGCGCGCCTTCTACCACGTCACGGTCAGCGGCGATCCGCAGTCCGTACGGTCCTCCGCCCGCGCCATGGCCGGTTCGCTCGCCGCGCTGCACTCCCCCGAGGACCTGATCCTCGTGGTCGCGGCGGGCCGGGAGGAACTGCCGCACTGGGAGTGGGCCAAGTGGCTGCCGCACGTGCAGGCACCGGGCACGGTCGACGGCGCGGGCAGCCGCAGGCTGATCGGCGGCGACACACGCGAACTGGAGAACCTGATCGCCTCCCGGCTCTCCGGCCGTCCGCGCTTCCACCCGAACGCGGCCCCCTTGTCGGAGGAACCGCACATCGTCGTCGTCCTCGACGGCGTCTCGCTGCCGCCCGACTCGTTCCTCGCCAACCCCGAGGGCCTCCAGGGCGTGACGGTCCTCGAGGTGGTCCCCGGTGAGCTGACCGGGCCCGGCGGCGAGTTGTCCATCGTCGTGGAACCCGGCGTGCTGCACCTGGAGTCCGGGCACGGGGCGGTCTACGAGGGGACGCCCGACGAGCTGTCGTACGAGTCCGCGGAGGTGCTCGCGCGGCAGTTGGCGCCGCTGCGCACGGCGGCGGGCGGCGACGACGACGAACCACTGCTGGCCAACCTGGAATTCACCGACCTGCTGAACCTCGGTGACGCGGCGTCCGTCGACCCGAAGCGCACCTGGCGGCCGCGTTCGCTGGCCGAGCGGTTGCGCGTGCCGATCGGCGTCGGCGAGGACGGCCGCCCGGTGATGCTGGACCTCAAGGAGGCGGCGCAGGAGGGCATGGGCCCGCACGGCCTGTGCGTCGGCGCCACCGGCTCCGGCAAGTCCGAACTGCTGCGCACCCTGGTGCTGGGCCTCGCCGTCACCCACTCCTCGGAGACCCTGAACTTCGTCCTCGCCGACTTCAAGGGCGGCGCGACCTTCGCGGGCATGGCGCAGATGCCGCACGTCGCGGCCGTGATCACCAACCTGGCGGACGACCTGACGCTGGTCGACCGCATGGGCGACTCCATCCGCGGCGAACTCAACCGCCGCCAGGAGATGCTGCGCGACGCGGGCAACTACGCCAACATCCACGACTACGAGAAGGCGCGCGCGGCCGGCGCCCCGCTCCAGCCGATCCCCTCCCTGGTGCTGGTGATCGACGAGTTCAGCGAACTGCTCACCGCCAAGCCGGACTTCATCGAGATGTTCGTGCAGATCGGCCGCATCGGCCGCTCGCTCGGCGTGCACCTGCTGCTGGCCTCGCAGCGCCTGGAGGAGGGCCGGCTGCGCGGCCTGGAGACGTACCTGTCGTACCGCATCGGTCTGCGGACCTTCTCGGCCGCGGAGTCACGGGCGGCGCTGGGCGTGCCCGACGCCTACTCGCTGCCCAACGTGCCCGGTTCCGGCTTCCTGAAGTTCGGCACGGACGAGATGCTGCGGTTCAAGGCGGCGTACGTCTCCGGCGTCTACCGTTCCGGCCCGCAGCGGGCCGCGCTGGGCGGCGGTCAGCTGCCGGTGGACCGCCAGCCGGTGCTGTTCACGGCGACCGAGGTGCCGGTGCGGTACGCGCCGGTGCCCCAGCAGCGGCCCTCCGGAGACGATCCCGAGGTCGACGAGGCACTCGCCGACACCGTCCTCGACGTCATCGTGCGCCGGCTGGAGGCGCAGGGCCCGGCGGCCCACCAGGTGTGGCTGCCGCCGCTGGACAGCCCGCCCTCGCTCGACGCGCTGCTGCCGGGCCTCACGGCCGTGCCGGGCCGAGGACTCACCCAGCCCGGTTACGAGGGCGCGGGCCGCCTCGTCGTCCCGGTCGGCCTGGTGGACAAGCCGTTCGAGCAGCGCCGCGACGCCCTCTGGGTGGACTTCTCCGGTGCCGCGGGCCACATGCAGATCCTCGGCGGCCCGCAGTCCGGCAAGTCGACGCTGCTGCGCTCGCTGATCAGCTCCTTCGCCCTCACCCACACCCCGCACGAGGTCCAGTTCTACGGCCTCGACTTCGGCGGCGGCGGCATGGCCTCGCTGGCCGGACTGCCGCACGTCGGCGGGGTGGCCTCGCGACTGGACCCGGAGCGGGTACGGCGCACGGTGGCCGAGGTGTACGGCGTGCTGATCCGCCGCGAGGAGTACTTCCGCTCCGCGGGCATCCCGTCGATCAACGACTTCCGGACCCGGCGGGCCAGGGGCGAGATCTCCGTCACCGACCAGCCGTGGGGCGACGTCTTCCTGGTCATCGACGGCTGGGGCAACTTCCGCTCCGACTACGAGGCACTCGATCAGGTGATTCACGAGATCGCCGCGCGCGGTCTCGGCTACGGCATCCACCTGGTCCTGACGGCCTCCCGCTCGATGGAGGTCAGGGCCGCCCTCAAGGACCACCTGATGAACCGCCTGGAGCTGCGGCTCGGCGACACGATGGACTCCGAGATCGACCGCAAGGCCGCCGCGAACATCCCGACGGGAGTCCCAGGCCGGGGCCTGTCCCCGCAGAAGCTGCATTTCATGGCGGCGGTGCCGCGCATAGACGGGCTCGCCTCGGACACCGACCTCGCCGACGCCACACAGGCCCTGTCCGCGGAGGTCTCCCGCCACTGGGAGGCGCCCGGCGCACCCGAAGTGCGGCTGCTGCCGCGCGAGTTCCCGGCCGAGCAGCTGCCTGCGGGCGACCGGTTCCCGCGTCAGGGGGTGGCCTTCGCGCTCGACGAGAACAACCTCGAGCCGGTCTTCCTCGACTTCGAGCAGGATCCCTTCTTTCTCGTCTTCGGCGAGAGCGAGTCGGGCAAGTCCAACCTGCTGCGCCTGCTGATCAAACAGCTCTCGGAGCGCTACGCGGGCGACGAGTGCAAGTTCTTCGTGGTCGACAACCGGCGCTCCCTGCTGGACGCCACCCCCTCCTCGCACCTGGCCGAGTACATCCCCATGTCCAACGCGATGGACCACCACATGTCCGCGCTGGCCGACCTGATGAAGCGCCGCTCGCCGACGGCCGACGTGACGGCACAGCAGCTCCGGGACCGCAGTTGGTGGCGCGGACCGACGGTGTTCGTCGTCGTGGACGACTACGACCTCGTCGCCACCTCCAGCGGCAACCCGCTGGCGGGGCTGACGGAGCTGCTCCCGTTCGCCCGGGACGTCGGCGTCCGCTTCATCGTCGCGCGCTCGACGGCCGGCGCGGGCCGTGCCTCGTACGAGGCGTTCATGCAGCGCATCAAGGAACTGGGCGCACAGGGCGTGGTACTGGCCGGCGACCCGGGCGAGGGCGACGTCCTCGGCGGGGTACGGCCGCGGCCGATGCCCGCGGGGCGGGGCATCTTCGTGTCCCGCAGGCGGGGCAAGCCGTTGGTTCAGGTGGGCCTGTTCCCGGACGATACGCGCTGAGGTGCTGTACCGGATCGGCGAGTTGTTGGTACCGGGCGCGACCGGGTTGTCGTACTTGAGGTGGGGAGGGACTTGCAGATGGCCGGTGTGGGGATTTTCTTGCTCATGTTGGCTCTGGTGCTGGCCGGTCTCGGCTCCGCCGACCAGCGGGCACTGTGGTGGCGCTTCCAGGCGAAGCGGTTCCGGGATCCGGCGGCGAACGAGCCGTCGGACTCGGCGTATCGGTCCCAGCGCGTCGTGGCCTTCCTGTGCGCGGCGTTCATGGTAGGCGTGGCCATTTGGACGTTCTCACTGGCTGCCGAGATGTGAGACGCCGGTGGGGGCGTGGCGTGCGGTTCACCCGGAGGGGCTTTTGACCTCGAAATACGCACCGCTTTGCCTGTGAGCAACGCTTCGACCGTTCGCCTTCCTAGTGCGAAGGAACTCTTTTCTGTTCCGTCCACAACCCAGCCATCCCGCGTGATTCGTCCAAGCTTCGCCTCATGTCAGGCCCGAGCGCGCAGGGGGGTACTCCTGGCGGGTGACCCGGGCGACGGCGACTTCCTCGGCCGAGTACAGCCGCAGCCGGTGTTCATCGGGCGGAAGGCTTTCATGCCGCCGCGGCGGCGGAAGCCGTCGGCCGAATGTGTTGACGGACGCGGGGAGTGCCGAGGGGCAGCCCAGTATCGTGAGATTCACGAACCGGTGTGAGTCACGGGTGAGTGCGCAGATCTCGCCTGTTGGGGGCTTGAGTGGTGCCGCGCCATCCGCCGGACGGGGGCAGGGCCACGGGGAGGATTCACGCATGGCGTGGAACGAGTGGGAGCAGCTCAAGAGTGCGGCGGCGGAGCAGCCCGCGCGGATGCAACTCAATCAGTACCCGGCCGATGAGGGCGGGGACGGCACTCAGGGAGACCTGGTAGTAGGTCATCAGGATCTCGAGGCGGTTGGCAAGGCCGCCCATGACCTGTTCGAGGACTTCATGACCTACAGCGGGCACGCGCGCGCGGCCTCGACAGCTGCCGCGGGCGGACTCAAGAGCGAGGGCTTCGCCGTTGGATCCGCGCTTGATCATGTGACAGAGCGCTGGAGCGAGCAGTCGAAAACCCTACTTGACGCTTGCGCCCACATCTCCAACCACCTGCGGTTCACCAAGAACCAGCACGCTGGCGACGACTCGTACATCTCCGGCACGGTCAGCAGCATCGCCCTGCTGGACGAGGGCTTCGACGACCGGAAGGGCCACTGACACCGATGGACCTCGACGCCCTGCGTTATGGCGATTTCTCCAAGCTCGGTGAAGCGGTGACCGACTGGGAGCAGATGACGAAGAAGCTCGCGGACCTGCAGAAGGATGCCGAGAGCAATCTCAAGGCCAAGGCGGACAAGGCCAAGTGGGCCGGCGTCAACGCAACTGTCACCCGCGAGTTCATCGCCAAGACCGCAGCCGAGTTCGCCGACGCGCACACTCAGGCCGAATCCATCACGAAGATTCTCAGTGACACCCGTGACGAACTCATCGGATTCCGATCACAGTTGGATGACGCCATTTCCCGGGGTGCACAACAGCACCTGACGGTGGTCGACACTGGCGAAGGCACATTCACTGTCACCAGCAACACGCGGTCGGACTGGGCGTCCGACCCCAGCGGGAAGACCAGCGCGACGGACCAGAAGTCGGTGGACAGCCTCCGCAACGAGATCCAGGCCATCCTGAGCAAGGCGACGCAGAGCGACAACAGCGCCGCGAAGGTCCTGCGGCTTCTGGTCGACCATGCCAAGTACGGGTTCGCAGATGCCTCCTATGCCGACCGGGACTCCGCTGCCAAGGCCGTTGCTGCGGCGGAGCAACTGGCCAAACTGGCCAGGGATCCCGCCGACATGAGCCTCGACGACATTGCGCGCTTCAACCGCACGATGGAGCTGTACAACGGCGACTCCCTGTTCGCGGAACAGTTCGCCACCCGCCTCGGCCCCAAGGGGACGCTCCAGTTCTGGACCGACATGACTTCCGCCCACGCCGGCGCGAGGGGTGCGGAGCTCGACACGATGAAGAGCCTCCAGAAGAACCTGAGCCTGACCCTGGCCACGGCGTCCTTCTCTGATTCCGAAGCCATGGAGGGATGGAAGAAAGACCTCATCGCCGAACGGAACACCAACTTCCGCGCTACCGGCTCGGGCAACCCGATCGGGGCACTGGGCTCGCAGGTCATCAGCAGCCTGCTGCGAGATGGCCAGTACGACACCGAGTTCCTGGACGACTATCGGGAGAAGGTATTCAAGGTAGACAAGGGAGCGGGGGACGCGGGCACGCGTGAGCTCTGGGTCAAGGGGTACGACGCTCTGGACCTCGTCTTCGGTGAGGGTAACGGTCGCGATCCGCTTAACGGGTTGTTCGAAGGTCTCTCCCACAACCCGGAGGCAGCAACGAACGCGTTCGAGTCCAAGGCGGATCTGGACCACATGCTGGGCACCACGGTGTACACCGATCGGGGGGAATCTTTGGGCCGGGCACTGGAGGCTGCCACGACCGGCGCGTCCGCAGGCGACACGACCCAACAGGCCCCGCCGCACAGCGAGTCGCAAGTACGCATCATGAAAAACATCATGGAGGCTGTCGCTCAGCCGGGCGGAGGCGCGGACCTTGTGAGCAAGGGGCTTGGCGACAGTTTCGGCAATATGGCGGCCTCCTACATGCCAGAAATCAGCCAGACACTCGCTGGTCACGGCGCGGAACCCATCTTCCTTACGAACAGTGAGGACCCCGACGGCCTGGAGGAAGTTCGGGATGTCGTCAGATTTCTTTCCGCGGTGTCCATCGATCCCAACGGAAGAGCAGGGATCATCCTCGGTGAGAGTATCTACACCAGCACCCTCCTCGAGGCACACCTCACCAATCCGGGATTGTTCGACGGCTCTCAGGAACAAGTCCTCACGGATATCGGTAAGAACGCCGGGACCGTTGAGGGAATCATTGCTCATTCCCTTGCGGACGACGAAGTGCGCACCGCTGTAAAGGGCGAGACGGAGTACAACAACGCTCTGAAAGCTAAGGGAGACTTCGCTAAGACCTGGGTCGCGATCGGTCTGGCCAATATGTCGGTACCCTCCGCGTACGGAGGGGCGGCGATGGGGGCCGCGGGCGGAGGAATGCTCGGAGCTATCGCCGGGTTGGCAGTCGACCGCGTACTCGAGGGCCAGCAACTCGAAGGCACCAAGGACCGGGCTCTCTACGATAGCGCCAAGGACTTCTACGACTCACGTGACTCGGTGAGCCAGCAGGCGCAGTGGGCGGCAGCGGACACCATTAACCGGAACAATCTGGACCTCCCCGAACAGGGCACTCAAGATCTGATCCGCGACGCCGTCAATGAGGGATATGACGCAAGCGGCGATCTATTGGACAGAACAAAGGAGCGCCCCTAGTGGAAAAGCCAACGTGGAGCCCAGAAAAGCTCGCCACATGGAATACTGGGAGGGGATTCCTGCTCTGCCTCGTGGTTTTGAGCCTTCTCGGTGGCGCCGCATGGATCTTCCTCATCAAGGGTCTCTATCTACTTCCCGAGGAAATGTGTGACGGCACACTCAAGCGGAGCATGGTCACTCAGCTGCTGCCGCAGGCGCGATCGGCGAAGGACGGCTCCGATCGCCGAGGCACCGGGGACGATTTCAGTTTTTCCTGTTACGTCACAACGAGCAACGATTCATCCATCTCGGGTCAAGTGGACATCCGACCCATTTCTAAGGATGAATGGGTAAAAAATTATCAGGGTGATGGTGAGGACCACTCAACCGTCCGCATCTCCGCCAAGGGCGTAGAAGCTGTGGCTCAACTCAATGCCGACAGCCCTGCCGCAGGGGTTTACGTGTCCTGCATTCCTCCTGTCATCCCCTCCTACAACGCCTCTAAGCCCTATGCGGTCGTCACTGAGGTCACTGTGGCAGGCGACACGAAAGCCACTGGCTCAGGGCTGCGACAGGCTCTGACCGACATCGCGTACCGCCTCACCAAGCACGCCTACGAACTGGCCGAATGCAAGGACTCGCACCACTTCCCGGAGGACCTGCCCCGCTACCACTGACACCGATGGCCCTCGACGCCCTGCGTTATGGCGATTCCTCCAAGCTCGGTGAAGCGGTGACCGACTGGGAGCAAATGACCAAGAAGCTCGCGGACCTGCAGAAGGATGCCGCGAGCAACCTCAAGGCCAAGGCGGACAAGGCCAAGTGGGCCGGCGTCAACGCCACCGTCACCCGCGAGTTCATCGCCAAGACCGCAGCCGAGTTCGCCGACACGCACAACCAGGCCGAATCCATCACCAAGATCCTCAGCGACACCCGTGGCGAAGTGATCGGTTACCGCAGCCAGTTGAACGACCCCATCACACGTCCCGCGCAGCGCAGCCTGACCGTGATCGACACCGGCGAGGGCTCGCTCACCGTCACTGGTAACACCCGGCCGGACTGTTCTCATCCCTTCTTGATGCACATCTGGTAGACCCGCCTGCGCTCGACGGAGGCCGCGACCAGGTCCTTGAAGGAATCGGCAGAAACGCAGGGATCATTGACGGAATCGTCGCTCATTCCATCGTCGATGCAGATATCGAAGAAATGCCGGCGGAGAGTACCGTTTTGAGGAAGTTACCCAGATCCGGCGCAGGTTGTCGTTGAACTCTTCTTCGCTCTCGACCGATTCGGCGTTTGCTCGAGGGCAGGGAGTTGGATGGCGCGTTGGGCGAGGCCGTGTACCGAAATGCGCAAGATCTCAGCACAACTCAGGATTCGGTGAACCAGCAGACCCAATGGTCGGCGCAGGACGCGCTGAAACGACATCACGTGGACGCCCCGGAAGACGGAATGAACACCCTCATCGGAGATGCCGTCAATGAGGGATGGGAATCGAGCGACAACATTCTGAGAACCAGCAAGCCGCGCCCGAACTGAGACGTAGTGTGACAGGACCCACATGAGCAAGAGTACGAAAATCGTGGCTCTGATCACGGCCTTGCTGGCCCTGACGACTGGAGTCTGGTTCTCCTACCGGGAGGTTTTCACCAGAGGGCTCGATCACCTGCCGTCGAAAGTGTGCGACGAAGCCGTCAAGAGAGAAACCGTGATGCGGACTCTTCCGGACGCCAGATCAGCTGAAGAAGGATCTGACACTATTGGTGCAGGTTACGGCTTCATGTTCACCTGCCACATCAACACCACAAGTGAATCCCTGCTCTCAGGCGAATCAGAGATACAGGACTCATCTCAGAAGAGCTGGGAAAAATACTACAAGTCTTACGGTGGGGAATCGAAAGGAAAGACCGAGCAGACCGCCGAGGGTGGAGTTTACGCTCTTTCCAGAGGTGATTTCGCCAGTGTCTACGTCCCATGCGTTCCCAGGGGAAGCAAGGCTGTTGACGCGTCGCAGGCACCAGCTTTGATAACCGAGGTTCGGGTCATCGGGGAAAGCCGAGCCACGGGTCCTGCCCTGCATCAAGCACTGGTTGACTTCGCCTACGAGATGACCCGGCACGCCTATGCCTTGGGTAAGTGTCAGAACGCCCACAAGTTTCCGGATGAACTCCCACGTTTCGGGAAGAGCTAAAGGACGCCAGTTTTCTTGTCGGGTAACAGTCCGGCATGCGTGCCCCATGTCACGAGGGATCAAGTGAGCCACAGGATGAGCTGCGCCGCTGCCGACGTCGCAAGGGGGCCCATGCCCTACCGACGGCGCGAACGCACACGGTTGCGGGCAGCTTTCCGAAGAGGATGTTGAACACGACGCCTCTGAGCCGGATCACCGAGGGACTCGACAGCTCGCCGTCCGTCCAGGTCTTCACTCTTGCTCCGGGAGCAGTACTCGTCATGCGCCGTCTGATCGTCGGCTGCACCGAGCAAGTGTGGGCAGACAGTGGCCAGTCCGCAGCCGCCGGCGGCATACGGAAAACCGGGGTGGGCACCTCCCGCGCGTGCCCACCCCGGTTTCGTTTGTACGCGCTTCTACTGGAAGTAGCTGGCGCCCTTCAGGTCGCCGCCGCGGTAGTCGCCGCCGGCGGTGTGGACCTTCTGCGAGATCTGGACCAGCGCCGCGTGGATGCCCCGCGCGTGCTTGTTCCACTCCTCGCTCTTGCCCTGGAACGCCTGGAACGCCTCGCCGCCCCAGCCCGAGGACACGTTGAGCACGGCCTGCCGCAGAGCTTCGAGGTCCTCCTCGAGCTTCTTGGCCTGGTCGCCGAGTTCGGTGGCGAGCGCGTCCATGGTGCCGTACGTGACGGCAAGCTCGTCGTAGTGGACTCCGGACATGTTTCCTCGTTTCCTTAAGATTTCAGCCGGGCTGCGCAGCCCGGACAACGGTGTTGATCAGAACCGCCGATGACCTGTCAGTAGCTGCTCAGGGCCGACGTCTTCCCACCGAGGTCTTCTACCGAGATCTTCTTGAGGTCGGCCTCAATCTGGTCTTCGAGGTTGCGCTTGTCGGTCTTGTTCATGTTGATGCCCTCAAGGAAGTCATCGAGCATCTTGCCGATCGCGACCATGTGGCCGTTGATTTCCGTCTGCTTGACGTTGAACGCGTTGGCACCCTGACCCGTCCAGGCCTTCTCGATCATGTCGATCGTGCCCTGAAGCTTCGCCAGCGAGCCCCGGATGTTGTCATACCGGTCGATGACTTCTGTCTGGAGCTTCTGTACGTCGCCGTCATTGAGCTTGCGGTCGACCATTTCGGCACCCCTTTTCGTGAGAGCTGTGGTTCTGCTCTGCGTGCGTCACCGCACCAGAACGGTTGTGTGTGGCTGTCCGTGGTACGTCGATCGTCATGCGCCCCGCCGTGAACGGACCACGGCGAACGCGCCGCCGCCGATCACCAGCACGGCCGCCGCGGCCCCGAGGGCCACCCACATCGTGGTGTTGTCGTCGGAGGAGCCCGAACTCGATCCTGCCGCCGAAGTCTGGCCGCCTGAAGCGTTTTTCGGGGGCTGTGACGAGGTTGATGCGGAAGGGGAGGGCGAGTTGTTCGTGTCCGCGCCCGTAACGCCCCTGGCGTTTTCCTTCGCGAGAGGGTCGGTGTCGGCCGCGCCAGGGTTGAACTTGCTGTTCTCCAGCACCTTGCGGGGACGGATCAGTCCGTAGCCCAGGTACGTGCTCGGGTCGTCCTTGGCCCAGTCGCGGCCTGCGGTCTCGATGAGGCTGGCGAGGACCTGGTTCGCCGTCCAGTCGGGGTGGGCGGACCAGATGAGGGCGGCGGAGCCCGAGGTGATGGCGGTGGCCATACTTGTTCCCACACCGACGCAATACGAGCGGAACGTCTCGTCACACCATGTGGGTACGTCTAGGCCAGGGGCCGCTAGGTCAACGTAGTTCCCGTACTCCGAGAATTTCCCGACTTTTCCGGACTCGTCGGAAGCGGCAACGCCGACTACGTAAGGGTAGGCGGCAGGGTATCCAATGAAGTTTTTCTTTTCCGCATCGTTGCCCGTGCCGGCGATCATCAACTTGCCTTTGGCTTGGGCGTACTTCACCGCGGCTTCCATGACGGGATCGTCGACGTCAATACCGAAGGACATGTTGATGATTTTGACGTCGCTGTCAGCGACAACTCTGAGCACTTCTGCGGCGAGAGGAGCCTTCTTCATCTCTGCAGCGCTATCCAACCCTCTGAGAGCGATTCGGTACGGAACGACCTTCGCCCCCGGGGCGAGACCCTTCAGGCCGCCACCGGCCCCAGTGCCGGCGATGAGTTCGGCCATACTCGTTCCGTGGCCCAGGTAGTCCTCAGTCGCCTTGTAGCCCACAGCCTCCGGAACCTCGTCCACAAGGACCTGGCCCTTAAGCGAGGGAGTGTTTGGGTTGACTCCCGTATCGACAACGGCAACCTTGACGCCCTTGCCGGTGCTCACCTGCCACATTTGGTCGGCCTTCATTGCGGACAGGTACCACTGTTTGGTCTGTGCATCGGCGGCTGACACGCTCGGGGCCGTACCTGCCGAGAGAACTGCCAAGACGCCGAGCGCTGAACATACGGCAGAAAGCCGTCTCCCGTTTCGTGCCACGAAAGACGTGCTCCGCTCGCTGCGTCGGCTGATCCCTGCCACCATGCCTCTGCCTGTCCTTGTTCTTGTCCGGTCAGTCGGTCGACGACGCATCATCGTGCCGCTCGTCTCGGCGGGAACCTGTCTCGCCAGAACCCTGCTTGCGCCCGGAAGCACGGGTCACGCTCGGACCGCCGGGCGAGTTTCGGCTGCTCTTGCTACCAGAAGCCCGCCCCTTCGGCATTCCGACCACGCCCTCGGGGGGCCTGCCGACAACGGGACGAGCCGCCTTCCCTGCGCCCGTGCCCGTTGCCGAGCCGGAGGTCCCGATCACCCCACGCTGGCCGGGCCTTTCGCCCGTAACACGGGAGGTAGGGGCGCCTTCACCCCCGACGACCGTGCCGCGCGGCAGTCTGGAGCCGTTGGTAGTCGGCGTCCCACCGGTGACCGGCCTCCCGCCCACGACACCATCACCGGTGCGTCCGGCGCCCGTACGCCCAGCGCCGGGACGCCCGGGGTTCGTAGCACTCTGGCCAGTGACCGGCCCACGGGCCGTACTTCCGGCGCGTCCAGCGGCCTGCCCTCCGACTTGTGGCACCCCACCGACCACGCCTCGCCCCATTGGACCGGCATTTCGGCCACCTACCTGCCCTGGCACGGAGGCGCGTCCCATCGGGCCCATGGGACTGGTACCACGGCTACCTGCCTGCCCTGACGCAAAGGCGCGTCCTGTCGGTCCGATGGGACCACTTCCTGCCCGCCCTGCCGCAGCGCCACCTGGCACACCACCAACTCGTCCTTGCGCCGAGGTAGGGAGTTTGCTACCCAGCGAGCCTCCAGCCCCCCTGACGCGCCCAGCAGTGCCTCGCAAGGTAGGAGGTACGGCAGTGGGGACGAATGGAGTAACGGATCCCGCCGGGGTACCACTTGGGCCTGCTGTCGAGGGTGGTGTGACAGGCGTCGGCTTGATGGCGTCCTGAGACGGCAACGTGCCCACGCTGTCGATCTCCGTGCCTACGTGAGACTCGGGAAACTTGACGGCGGCGTCCACGCCTTTATGAGGCGACGGCAGGCTCTCCGCTCGCGGCCGCTCCGCCTCTGCGTCCGCGCGATGTTGACTCGTGGTTCCCGCTTCAGCCACGGTGTTGAGCCCGAGAGGGTGCTTCTTGGGCTCGTAAGGAGCTCCATAGTTTGGCGGCGGAGGCGGCACCCCCACATCCGGCATCTTCGGAAACACCGGCTCCTCGGCCAGCTGCATCATCCCGCTGGACACCGTGTAGAACGACGCCAGCCGGTACATCTGGTTGATCGCCTCTTGGCGGTCCTTCTCGGCCTTGACCGCTGCCGCGTAGTCCTTGTTGGTGTCGACCTGCGCGGGCATCGGGAAGTCGTCGGCCTTTTTGCGGTCGGTGCGGGTGTCGCGCGGTGGCATGGACTTGCGTACGGAGGCCAGGCCGGAGCCTGCCGCCAGGACCTGTGTGCCCACCTCGTCGGCGTAGCTGGCGAGTGCGAGCGCGGTGGTGGTGAGGTCCATGCCCCAGGTGTAGAACGCGGTGTGGGCCTCGCCCTCCCAGTCGACGGCGCCGAGGTTGCGGCTGAGTTCGTTGGCGGCCTCGTTGATGGCGTCACGGGCGTCGACGAGTGCCGTGGCCGCGCTCTCCAGCGTTTCCGGGCTCGCCGACTCGACGATGTCGATCATCTCGTTGAGGTCGTAGCCCTCGAAGCTGGTCTTGCCGAAGTTCACCGGCTTTCCGCCGGAGAACGGGCTGACCACGGCGGCCATGTTCCTGACGTTGTCCACGCTGGAGTTCTGCTGGGCCGCGTCCTGGCGTTCCGGCTGGTAGTCGTCCGGCTTCTTGTCCCCGCCGCTCATCAGTACCCCGCGTCCGTGTGGTCGGCGTCGTTGTCGCGCTTGAGGTGCTCGTTGAGCAGCTCGTCGCGGTCCTGGTTGACCTCGGTGCGGATCGCGTGGAACCGGTACCGAAGGTCGTCCTCCAGATTGTCGAAGGTGACGTCCACGCCATGGACGGCGATCTGCATCGCCTCGAGTTGGAGGCCGAGCGACTTGGACAGCGTCGTGATGCGCTCGTGGACGCGCTCGTACTCCAGGTGGAGCGTCTTCGCTTCCGGGAAGTTCCCCATCCCGAAAGCGGTCTCTGACAGGCTGTGCGCCGCGACCTTGGACGAGCCGCCCGCCGAGTCCTCGAAGGCGGTCAGCAGGTCGTCCACGCGCTTCTTGAACGTCGAAAGCGCCATCAGGCCACGCCGTACGTCGGCGGCACCACCGCCCATGTCTGCAGGAAGCACGAAGCTTTCCCTCCCCGTTGTCCGCGGCCGTCCTGAGCAGCCCACGCTCCTCAAGTGTTCCTGACCGCAACATGACCACTGTAGTGACTTCCCGCGACAGCCCCAACTGTCATATGAAACAGCTCTGCTACTACCGGCCGACACTTCACCGATTCTTCACAGCAGGCAACGGCTGTCACCTGGCACACCGTTGCTGCGACCGGCAGCGGACACTGCCGACTCCGGTTGCCTACTCCGCCCCCGCCACCCTGCGCGCCCGTCGCCGTGCGTCCCGGATGGCCACCGCTGTGCCTCCGAGGCCCGCCACCAGGACCGCCGCGGCCACGGCCACGTACGTGGCCAGGCGGGCGTTGCGTTCGTCGGGGGTCTCGCCGACCTGGAACTTCGCGGCCGTCGGGGCCTGCGCCCGGGTGAGGCCCCCCTGGGGGCTCGGGGACTCGATCGGGTGGTCGTCCTCGGTGAGGGCGCGGACCGGGTCGACCACGCCCCAGCCGACCAGGCGGTCGTGGCCGGCGATCGTGCGCTCCGCGGTCTGTTCGATCTGGGCGACGACCTGGGCGGCGGTCCAGTCGGGATGCCTGGCCTTGATCAGGGCCGCCACGCCCGCGACGTACGGCGCCGAGAAGCTGGTGCCGTTGTCGGCGCAGTGGCCGCCCTCGGGGACGGTGGAGATCATGTCCACGCCGGGAGCGGCCACGCCGACGGAGTCGTTGGACTGGGAGAAGGAGGCGCGTTCGTTGTTGCGGTCCGAGGCGGCCACCGCGAGCACGCCCTTGTAGGACGCCGGGTAGGTGTCCTTGACGTTGCCGCCAAGACCGTCGTTGCCGGCCGAGGCCACGACGACGATCTTCTGGGCCAGGGCCTCGTCGATCGCCTTCTCCAGGTCGTCGGCCGGCTTGAGCGCCTTCGAGGTGTCCTGGGAGATGTTGATGACCTGGGCCTTGGCCTGGATGGCGTAGCGGATCGCCGCGGCCAGGGTCTTGGTGTCGCCGTGGCCCTCCGCGTCGTTCTGCTGGATCGGGATGATCGTCGCCTTGGGTGCGAGGCCCACGAAACCGGTGCCGCTGACGGGGCGGGCCGCGATGATGCCGGCGACCTTGGTGCCGTGGCCGACGGTGTCGGTGGTGCCGTTCTCCTTGCCCCGCTCGATCGGGTCGCCGTCCTCGTCCTTGAGGTTCCTCGGCAGCAGGTTGCGGCCGCTCTTGGCGTCGACCGCGCCGGTGAGCTGGGGGTTCTTCACGTCCACGCCGGTGTCGATGACCGCCACCCGCACGCCTTCGCCCTTCGACCGGCTCCACAGTTCGTCCAGGAGGACGCGCTGGAGGGACCAGGGTCGGCCCGGGTAGAGGCCGTTGGGGAAGCTGCACTGGTCGGAGTAGGGCAGCTTGTCGGCCGCCTCGGCGGGGGGTGCGAGGACCGTGGCCGTCGTCAGCAGCGTCGCGGTCGCCGCCAGCGTCGTACGAAGCGCTGCCACCCGAAGCGCCGTCGTACGAAGCGCGGCCACCCGAAGCGCCGTCGTACGAAGCGCTGCCACCCGAAGCGCCGTCGTACGAAGCGCTGCCACCCGATGCACTGTCGCCCGAAGGGCCGTCGCCCGATGCACTGTCGCCCGATGCACTGTCGTCCGCCTCCTCACGAGCCCTGCGGCTGACGTGCCGCCGCCGTCGACAGACGCGGGCCCGTCGGCAGGAACTCCGACCAGGCGGCGGGGATCGGCGCCGGGTCCACGTCCTTGTAGCCGAGCCGGTTCTGTGCCTGCTGCGCCTCGCGCTGGAGCTGCTCGCGCTCCTTGGCCGTGGTGCCGATGCCCGCGTCGTCCGTGGCGCTGTCGGCGTTGGACTGCAGGACGTAGCGCAGGCCCGTGTCGGTGACCAGGAAGACCGGGCCGGCCTTGGTCTGCTCGCCCTGGAACTGGCGGTAGAGCTGGCCGGAGCCGGGGGTGACGTAGGCGCTGGAGGCGCCGGTGGGCAGCTTGGCCGGGTAGTCCGTGCCCACCCAGGTGCTCAGGGTGGTGGCGCCCGAGCCGGCGTCGACGTCGCGCAGGACGTTGCAGATCGTGCTGCGGCTGCCGGAGGCGGCGGAGGCCTCGTTGACGGGCACGGGGTCCCCGGTCGGCCAGTTGTGCTCGGTGCCGAACGCCTGCCCCGGCACGATTGCGCCGGGGCTGACCTCATGGGCCTGCCCCGCCTGGCCGAGCGGGGCCAGCTCCTCGCTGAACAGCAGCAGCTGGGCGATGAAGGCGGAGACCGGGGCGACCCTGCCGGGCAGCACCACGTAGTACTGCTCCGTGTTGTTGTCGAACGCCTTCAGCACCATGCCGACCTTGTTGACCGACGCCTCCAGCTGCCCCGGCGCGCCGGCCGCCGCACCCGGCCGCCCGGTGACCGCCGGGAAGGTGATCGCGTCGCCGGGGTGCAGGGTGGCCAGCCACTCGGCGGAGACCCGCTGGGGCTCCCTGCCGGAGCCGACGACGGCACGCAGCAGCAGCTCGTCACCCTTGTCGACGGGGTATACGGCGCCGCCCGCGTCCACGACGTAACGCTTGCCCTCCGGGTCCGCGACGTAGAGCAGTTGGCCGCCGTGCAGGCGTCCCTTGTCGTCGGTCACCTTCATGTCACGCGAGGAGAGCACCAGCGCGGCCTTCTGGACGGAGCCGCCGCCCGCGCCCGGACGCTCGCAGACCACCCAGCGCTTCCCGGTGCCCGCCTCGGACGCCGGGGGCAGCCGGTCAGGCGCGTAGGGGATGCCGATGGTGACGCCGTGCGGGATCTTGCCGTTGTCGAGGACGGACTCGGCGACGGTGACCACGTCACCCTGTCCGTCGGCGAGGAGCAGTCTCGCGGAGGCCATGTTGAGGACCGGGTGGAGCTGGACCTGGCCGTCGGTCTTCAGGACGACGTAGCGGGTCGTCGACTTGCTCGCCACGATCACCTTGGCGTTGGGTTCGTCCCAGCCCTTGGGCGCGGTCGGCTTGAACATGCCCCAGGCCCCGAAGACCGCCATGACGATCACCCCGACGACGATGCCGGGCAGGACCGAGCGCAGCGGTCGCGGCGCTCCCTCTTCCGATCCGTCGGGCGACGACTGCAGAAAGGCCGCGAGCATGCGGCGCTTCGCGAAGGTGTAGGCATTGAGCTGATCGCGCCGGGATGCCATCTGTCTGTGTCTCTCCCCGTTTTCCGTCCGGGCCGCACGCGCGGGTGACGCGGTCCCCCGCCCCCGATGTCGGAGCGGCCCCCTACTATGCCTGGTATCCGCGGGGTCTTGGGGAGCGGGTAGGGTTCCCGGGCCGTCAAGTGCCCTGTGTGGTGCTGGGATGCGGGCGAGTCGTGAGCAGAACGGGGAGATGGAGTGATGGCTTCGGGAACGCGCGTGCGCTCCGGTGGCCGGTCGCGGACGCGGGGCTCCTCGGAGTCCGGACCGCAGCCGCCGCAGGCGCCACAGCGGTCGGCCGCGTCGGGCGCTCTCCAGCTCAAGGTGCGTTCGGGGCACGCCGGGGCATTCCGGTTGCAACGCCTCGTCCTGTGGCAGGCCGCGGCCGCCGTCCTGCTGGTCGGCTGGGCGATCGGCCCGATGGCCCTGGCAGCGGCCGGTGTCGTCGCCGTCCTGCTCGTGGTGGTCTCCGTGGCGCGCCGCCGCGGCCGTTCCCTGCCGGAGTGGCTGGCCACCGCGCGGGCGCTGAAGGTACGCCGCCGGCAGGCCGCCAAGCTGGAGATACCACCCGGGACCGAGCCGGGGTTCGCCCCGGCCCTGGAATGCGACCCGAGCCTGCGCACCTACGAGTACGGCAGCCGTGACCGGCGGCCCGTCGGGATCGTCGGCGACGGCACGTTCGTCACCGCCGTCCTCCAGGTCGAGGCGGACGCGACCGCGTTGCGGGCGGAGCGCAGCCGGCAGCCGCTGCCGCTCGCCCTGGTGCACGACGCCCTCGACGTGGACGGCATCCGCCTGGAGTCCGCGCAGATCGTGCTGCACACCCAGCCCGCGCCCGCCCTGCATCTGCCGCGCCAGTCCGTGGCCGTGGCCAACTACGCGCCGCTCCAGGAGCAGACCGGCGCGCCGGCGGTGCGCATCACGTGGATCGCGCTGAAGCTGGACCCGGAGCTGTGCCCGGAGGCGGTGGCCGCGCGCGGCGGCGGTCTCGTAGGCGCGCAGAAGTGCGTCGTGCGGGCCGCCGACCATCTGGCGAGCCGGCTGACGGGCGCCGGGTTCCGCGCCACCGTGCTGGACGAGGAGGGGCTGACGGCCGCCCTCGCCACCTCGGTCTGCGCCAACCCGCTGGTGACGGCGGAGGCCGGACGGACCGGGGCGGTGGACCGGCGCACCGAGGAGTCCGGCCGCAGCTGGCGGTGCGACAACCGGCGGCACACGACGTACTGGGTGCGCCGGTGGCCCGCGCTGGGTGGCGGCAGCGGCCCGTCGCTGCCGCAGTTCGTCGCGCTGATCACCGCCATCCCGGCGCTCGCGACGACCTTCAGCCTCACCCTCGCGCGCGGCGAGCGGCAGGAGGTGTCCCTGAGCGGGCACGTCCGGGTGACGGGACGCAGTGACGACGAACTCGTGGCGGCCCGGCGCGCGGTGCAGGGCGCGGCCCGGCACACCGGCGCGGGGCTCGCCCGCCTCGACCGCGAACAGGTGCCCGGCATCCTGGCCACCCTGCCCCTCGGAGGTGTGCGATGACGGTCCCGACGACGCCCACGACACGGACCGGTGCGCCGGAGCCGTCCACCGGTGCCCCGGCCCACCGGCTGCTGCGCGCCGGCTTCGGACTGATCGGTCCGCGGCACGCGCGGCACTCGGTGTCCCTGGAGCAACTGGGCGCGCTCGCGCTGCCCATCGGCGACGACGGCGTCGTCATCGGGGTGGACGCCGAGGGACGGCCCGCCGTCCTGGGCCTCAACCGGCCCACGCCGTACGACGTCGTCCTCATCGGAGGTCTGTGGACCGCGCAGGTGCTCGCGCTCAGAGCCGCGGCGACCGGGGCTCGCGTGGCCGTGGAGACGGGCCGGCCGCAGGCGTGGGCGCAGATGGTGCACGCCATGGGCGGCGGGCAGAACGGTCTGGCGGTGCACGAGGTCGGCCGGGTGCCCCCGCAGGGCGCGTCGGCGGGCACGCCGGTGCTGGTGGTCCGGGACTGCGGGATGCGGCCGCCGCGCGGTCGCGTCGCGTCCGGGCCCTGGCAGGCCGTACTGACGCTGCTGCCGTATCTGTCCCCGGTCGCCCCCCGGCTGCTGCGGCAGGCCCGTCTCGTCGGCGTGCAGCGGATCTCGCCGGACGAGTCGGCGGAACTGGGCCGCGCGTTGGCGCTCCCGCGCGCGGACGTGGAGGCCCTGCCCACGCTCGCCGACGGCTTCACCCTGTGGTGCGCCGACCGCGACCGTCAATACGTCATGACACAGCCAACGGACGCGGAGATCGGGTTGCTGGGGACGCCTCGGCGTATGGACTGAGTCCGCCTCCGGCTTCCCGGGCGCCCGTTGGGGGTTGTCCGTTACCTGTTACCTGTTGCGCGTTGTCTGCTACCCGTTGCGCGTTGTCCGTTGTCCGTTTCATCCAGGCTCCCGGGTTTCCGGGCTTCCTCCGGGCTTCCGGGCTTCCCGGTTCAGGCCTCCAAGGCTTTCCTGTGCGGCACTTGTGGCTCTATGGGCGGTTTGCCGGGGGGCGTGACGTTCCCCGGCGAACTCGTCGGGGAGCCGTCGACGTGATGGACTGGTGCCGACGGTGGGCGGGCCTGCCTGGGCGGGGCATCCGATGATTAGGCTGGTGTCGGGCGCGATGCCGGAAACCGTGGGGTGGGCGTCGGCGTCCTGGGGGAGGACCGGCGTTTCGGACGACCCCCAGACCGCCTCGAACCACCGCGTACGACGAGAAACGGTCGCCCCGGCACGGCTTGAGGGTGCGCGACCACACCAGGAGGAACTGTGAGCAGCGATCGGGACGGGATCCGCGGGGGCTGGGCCACACCCGGCGATGACCAGCCCGACGCGGAGTCCGCCATCGAGACGACGGGCGAGTTCACCATCGACTACGCGCCGCCCGCTTGGTACACGCAGAACGCGGCGGGCGACTCGGGGACGGGGGCGGGGTCGGGCACCGGATCCGGCTCGGGTGCCGGCGGGTCGGCTCCGACGCCCGCGACGAACGTGGCACCCGCGGCGCCGTACGCCCCTCCGGCTCCCCCGGCGCCCGGCGCCCCCTACGCTCCGCCCGCACCCGCGCCCGCACCCCCACCCGCACCCGTGGCCGGGCCGGAAGCGCCGTACCCGGCGCCGGTGGCCGGGCCGGAAGCGCCGTACCCGGCGCCCGTGGCTCCGGCGGCTCCCACGGCTCCGGCCGGTGAGCCGGTCGCCGTGCCCGGATTGCCGACTGACGGCGGGTTCGAGCCGCAGCGGCCACCGCAGCAGCCGCGGTCCGCTCCGCCGGCCGCCGAGGAGGAGAACGGTGCCGGCAACGGCGACCTGGAGAGCGGCGCGACCATGCGCTTCTCGGCGGTCGCCCTGAAGCGGCAGATCGCTGAGCGGGCCGAGGCGGCGGACCCGACGCCCGACAGCGGAGCCGGGTCGGGCGCCACCGCCCGTGAGGGTGACGTCGAGGCCGCGAACGACGAGGTGAGCGGCGGCCACCCTTCGGCGGCCGAGGCCGAGGCGGCCGACGCCGGTGCCGTGCCCGGCGCGGCGGCGCCTGAGCAGGACGCCGACACCACCGCCGAGACCACCGCCGAGGCGCTCCCCGACCGGACCGCCGGAGCGACCGCCGACCAGACCTCGACCGCGGCGGCCGGATCCGCGGACGCCGAGAGCGCCGCCGCCGAGACCGCCGTAGGCGAAACGGTGGACGAGGAGTCGGCCGACGGGCACCTGTCGGACCACTCGCCTGTCGCCGGGCCGGACCACTCGCCTGTCGCCGGGCCGGACGCCTCGACGCGGGCCGAGCCGTCGGCCGCCGCCCCCGCGGTCCCCCTCCCCCAGGCCGAGCCGTCGGCTGCCGCGGTCGCGGCACCGGTCGCCGAGCCGTCGGCCGACGACCCCGCGGACACGGCCGTGGCGCAGGGCGCCGCGCCGGCCGCGCCGCCGGCCTGGACTCCCCCGCCGGCCCCGCCGAGCGGGCTGCCGCCGCTGCCGCCGTCGTACCAGCCCGCAGCTCCCGCTCCGGCGGCCGAGTGGCCGGCTCAGCCGCAGCAGGCCGCCCCCGCACCGGCCGTGGCGGCTCCGCAGCCGCCCGCCGAGCCGCAGACTCAGCCACCCGCTCCGGCGGCCTGGAACCCCCCGCCGCCCACCGCCCCGGCAGCGGAGCCCGCGCCCCAGCCGGCGTACGGCTTCCCGCAGCCCCCGGCCGCTCAGCAGCCGGGCCCTGCGCCCGCGCCCGACGCGCAGCCCGGCTACGGCTTCCCGCAGCCCCCGGCGCCCGCGAGCAACCACCCGGCCGGGAACGGCCACCCCCAGCCTCCGGCCCCCGACTCCCAGCCCGGCTACGGCTTCCCCCACCCCCCGGCCCCCGCTGCCGCAGGCCAGCAGCCGCCGGGCACCCCGCCCGCGCCCGCCCCCGACTCCCAGCCCGGCTACGGCTTCCCGCAGCCTCCCGTGCCCAACGCCCCCGGGGCCTACGGCTTCCCGCAGCCCCCTGCGCCCACGCCCCCCGCCGCCCCCGGCGGCTACGGCTTCCCCCAGCAGAACCCTGCGGCCCCGGCGGCCCCGGCCGCATCCGCGCCCAACCCGCCTCAAGGCCAGGCCCCTTCGGCTCCGCAGCCGCCAACCGCCCCCGCCGGCTACGGCTTCCCCCCGCCCCCGGCCCCGCAAGCTTCGCAAGCCCCCCAGGCCTACCCCGGCATCCCCCACCAGACGGACGGCCAACCGCAGGCGGCCCCGCTCCACGGCGGCCCTCCGCAGAGCTTCCCCGGCCGGCCGCCACAGGCCCCGCAACCGCCGCAGGCCCCGCAGGGCACCCACGCGTCCCAGCCTCCCCAGGCCCCCGTCGACCCCCGTGCGGGTGCCGCCTGGCCGCAGCCGATTCAGCATGACCAGCGGCAGCCGGTCAACCCCGGTGCCGCGCCGCTGGGTTACACCGCGGCCGTGGAGCTGTCCTCCGACCGGCTGCTCAACAACAAGAAGCAGAAGGCCAAGAGCAGCCGCCCGACAGCCGGCGGCGGCCGGTTCAAGATCGGTGGGAAGAAGGAGGAGGCGGAGCGGCAGCGGAAGCTGGAGCTGATCCGGACCCCGGTGCTGTCCTGCTATCGCATCGCCGTCATCAGTCTCAAGGGCGGTGTCGGCAAGACGACCACGACCACCGCGCTCGGCTCCACCCTCGCCACCGAGCGCCAGGACAAGATCCTCGCGATCGACGCGAACCCTGACGCCGGTACGCTCGGCCGCCGGGTGCGACGCGAGACCGGGGCCACGATCCGTGACCTGGTCCAGGCGATCCCGTACCTCAACTCCTACATGGACATCCGGCGGTTCACCTCGCAGGCGGCCTCCGGTCTGGAGATCATCGCCAACGACGTCGACCCGGCCGTCTCCACGACGTTCAACGACGAGGACTACCGGCGCGCGATCGACGTGCTGGGCAGGCAGTACCCGATCATCCTCACCGACTCGGGCACCGGTCTGCTCTACAGCGCGATGCGCGGGGTGCTCGACCTCGCCGACCAGCTCATCATCATCTCGACGCCGTCGGTGGACGGCGCGAGCAGCGCGAGTACGACGCTGGACTGGCTGTCCGCGCACGGGTACGCCGAACTCGTCTCGCGCTCCCTCACCGTCATCTCGGGTGTCCGCGATACAGGCAAGATGATCAAGGTGGAGGACATCGTCAGCCACTTCGAGACGCGGTGCCGGGGTGTCGTCGTGGTGCCGTTCGACGAGCACCTCTCCGCCGGTGCCGAGGTCGACCTCGACATGATGCGGCCCAAGGTGCGGGAGTCGTACTTCAACCTGGCGGCGTTGGTCGCGGAGGACTTCGTCCGGCACCAGCAGATGCACGGCCTGTGGACCAGCGACGGAAACCCGCCGCCGGTCGCCGCCCCGCCCCTGCCGGGCCAGCCCGGCCAGCCCCAGCCGTACCCGTACCCCCCGCAACTCCAGCCCCAGCCCCAGCCCCACCAGCAGCCCTACCCGCAGCCCGGCCAGCAGCCCCACCCGCAGCCCGGCCAGCCGTACCCCGCCGCCCCCCAGCAGCCGGGCGGCCAGCCGTACCCTGCGCAGGGCCAGGCGCAGCAGCCGTACGCGCCCCTGCCCCAGCCCGGCCGGCCGTACCCGGACCACGGCCAGCAGCACCAGCCCGCCCCTCCGCCCCACCCCCAGGGTCCGGACGGGCAGACCGCTCCCCCGCCGCCGCCCCCGCAGCAGTAGCGGCACGCGAGAAGGGCGGCCGGTGTCCGATGACACCGGCCGCCCTTCGCCGTCGTGGGAGCGGGTCCGCTACCGGCCCGTCTCCGCCACCAGTTCCCGGCAGCGCTTCACATCCAACGCCATCTGCTCCAGCAGACCGTCCAGGGACTCGAACCTGGCCTGGCCGCGGACGAACGCCAGGAAGTCGACGGCCACATGGAGGCCGTACAGGTCGAGGCCGACGCGGTCGATGGCGTACGCCTCCACCGTGCGCTCGGTGCCGTCGAACTGCGGGTTGGTGCCGACCGAGATCGCGGCCGGCATCGCCTCGCCGGCCGCGTGCAGCCAGCCGGCGTACACGCCGTCGGCGGGGATCGCGGTGTGCGGGAGGGTCTCCACGTTCGCCGTGGGGAAGCCGAGTTCGCGGCCGCGCTGAGCGCCCCGCACGACCACGCCCTCGACGCGGTGCGGCCGGCCCAGGATCTCCGCGGCGCCCTCCACGTCCCCCTCGGCGACCAGCCGCCGCGTCAGTGTGGAGGAGAACGGCTCGCCGCCGCCCGCGTCGCCGCACACGAACAGGTCGACGACCTCGACCTCGAAGTCGTAGACCTTGCCCTGCTCGACGAGGAACTCCACATCGCCCGCGGCCTTGTGGCCGAAGCGGAAGTTGGGGCCCTCGACGACCGCCTTGGCGTGCAGCTTGTCGACCAGGACCTTGACGACGAAGTCGGCGGGCGACAGCTTCGAGAACTCGGTGGTGAAGGGGAGGATGAGGACGGCGTCCACGCCCAGTTCCGCCATGAGTTCGGCGCGGCGGTGGTGCGGGGCGAGCAGCGGCGGGTGGCTGCCGGGGCGCACGACCTCGCTGGGGTGCGGGTCGAAGGTGACGACGACGCAGGGCACGCCCAGCTCGCGGGCCCGGTCCACGGCGTGCCGGACGATCAGCTGGTGTCCGCGGTGGACCCCGTCGTAAGAGCCGATGGTGACGACGCTGCGCCCCCAGTCCTGGGGGATGTCCTCCAAGCCACGCCAGCGCTGCACTGTGACCGCTCCTCGAACCTGTGTCCGTGTTTGTCGTGTGGTGGTGTGTTCGTGTGTTCCGTTGACCGCATACGCAGCTCTAAGGGTGCCATGCCGGGTGTCTCCGGCCCGCATCGGCATGGGGGCTGTGACTCGCCCCACTGCCCACGGACCGGCCGGGGCGGCCTTCGGTCAGACGGGGACGCGCGCCCCCGCCAGGTTCTCGATCGTGCCGCGGGTGCTCGCGCCGACCAGCGCGGCCATCTCCCCCGGCTCCCCGGTGAGCCAGCCCGCGACCTGTGCGGCGAAGCCGGGGACGTGCCGGGCCAGGTCGACCAGACCGCGCTCGAAACGGGCGGCGCCCTCCGGGGCGCGGCCGAGCAGAAGACCGGTGCGGTGGAGAAGGACGCGCAGGTCGGGGCCGCTGAGCCGGCCCGCCGCGTGCAGCACGGCGTCCAGGACGGCGGGGTCGCGCTCGCGGGCCAGGAGGAAGTCGAGCAGCTCCCGGCGGAGGGCGCCGGGTCCGGCCAGGACACCCGCCAGGGCGGCCCGTACGGTCTCGGATCCGCCGTCCAGCACTCCGGTGACCAGCGGAAGGAGAACGTCGGGACGGGGATGGCCGACGTCGAGGCGGGCGTCCAGACAGACGGCGAGGTCGCCGACGGCCTGTGGGCGATCTTCCAGCACCTCGCGCAGCAGCAGGGCCACCCGGCGGGCCAGGGCCGGGGTGGTGGCGTCGACGAGGGCGCGCAGCAGGGGTCCGGTGTCCGTACCGGGGTGGTCCAGCCGGGCCCGGCAGGCGTCGAGGACCGGTTCCGGGTGGGTGGTGAGGGCGGTGAGCGCCGCGCTCGGCGGCAGCGCCGGGTCGCCCGCCGCGAACCGCTCCAGCGCCCGCCCGAGGTGCCGGTCGCGGGCCTCGGGGTCACGGACGAGGAGGGCGAGCGCGCCGCCGTGGAGGGTCGGGTCGCCGGGGCGGGCGAGGACGGCGAGCGCCGCGTACCGCAGCAGCTCGCGGTCGGCGCGGGTGCGCGCGTGTGCTGCCGCGCGCGCTCCGTGCGTCATCGCGGCGGCGCGCCGCTCCGGCCGTTCGTCGTGCGCCCACCGGTCCACGGCCCGGCACAGTGCGGAGGGTTCCTCCTCGGCCAGCACGGCGAGGAGTTCGTCCGCGCGCGGGTGCGCCCGGTCCACGAGGACCTCGGTGAGGTCGTCCAGTCCCCGGTGCCGGTGGGTGTGCAGGAGCGCCTGAGCGGCCGTCGCCACGGTGGCGTGCGGTGTCGCGGGCAGCGGCCGCTCGTCGTCGAACCAGAGCGCGAGCAGTGGTTGCACGGTGGGGGCGTCGGCGGCGAGCAACCGGGCGACGGCGTCCAGGTGGCGGGGCACGTCCTCGGCGTCCGGGGCCGGGTCCGCGAGGACCAGCCGGCGCAGCAGGTCGAGGCGGAGGCCGGCCGGGAGCGGCAGGGCGGTCCAGAAGGCGGGGCCGAACTCGGCGGGCCCGCCCGGTCCGTCGCAGCGGGCCACGACGAGGTCGGCCAGGAGCCGCAGGACACCGGCGTACGGAGTCGCGTCCGGGACGCGGGGCAGGGTCCCGGCGAGCAGCCGGGCCGCCCACCAGGACTCCGGGTCGGCCTCCAGCGCGTGGGCCAGCTCCTCCAGCCGGGCCGCGAGTCGCCCGGCGCCCTGCTGCCGGCCGAGGTGCAGCAGGGCCTGCACGACGGGGCCGATGCGATGGTGCGGGACGGGCAGCGGATGGGTGCGGTCCGGGGTGCGGGGGCGGTGGACGAGGGCGCGCAGGGCTTCGTCCAGGTCGAGGTGGAGGCCCTGGATCCAGTCGGCGACTTCCTCGTGGGCGAAGCGGTAGCCGCCGCCGGCGGGCACCAGGAGTCCTTCGGCGAGGACGGCGGACGCCCAGCCGGTGCCGCCGCCGAGCCGGGCGGGGGCGGGGCCCCACGGGAACACCGCCTCGAACGACGCCCGGTCCAGTTCGCCCTGGCCCGGCCCGAGGCTGCGCCGGGCCGCCTCGTGGACCTGCCCGGACACCTTGGCGGCGAGCCGTCGTACGGCGGTGCCGCGCACGCCGTTCTCCGCGGCCAGCCGGACCGCGATCCGCAGGCACATCAGGTCGAGGTGGGCGGCGAGGACGTCGTCGCGCCCGACGGGGACCTCGTCGGTGCCGGGGAGGGCGGCGCGGACCTCGGCGTGCAGCCGGAGGGTGAGCGGATGCCGGGCGTCGGGGCCCGCGAGGGCCGTGTCCGCGACGGTGGTGTCCGCGAGGCCGAGCCGGGCACGGGCCTCCGCGGCCTCGGCCTCGGTGAGGTCGCCGAGCGGGACGTGCGGCGGCAGGTCCGGGCCCGTGCGGCCGTAGGACATGCCCGCCGGGAAGTGCGGGCCGGCCTGTTCCCAGTACTCCGCCCGGCATGCCACGACCAGCCGGGCTCCGGTCTCCCGCAGCCAGTCCGCCGTGCCCCCGGTCCACTCGGGGAGGCGGTGGGCGAGCACCGGCGGCATCTCCTCGGGGCCGTCCAGGAGCAGCAGCAGCGGCCGGCCCGCGGCGCGGGCCAGGTGGGCGAACCGCTCCGGGGTCAGGTCGCCTGGGGCGGGGAGCGGGCGGGACGCGGCGACGATCCGGGCGGCGCGGTCCAGCGCGCGGCGGGCCGCGTCGGCGACCGAGTCGTCCGTGGACCTCAGGTCGGCGCCGCGCAGCCACAGCGTGGGCGCCGGTTCCGGGCCGCGGGCGCGCCGGTCGGCGAGGGCCGCGAGTTCGGTCGTACGGCCGCTGCCGGGGGCGCCGACGAGCGCCAGGACGGCGGTCGTGTCCCTGGCGAAGGCGGCGAACTCCCGCGCGGGTTGGGGCCGTTCGACCGGGGTGTGGGAACGGGCGGGTGGTCCGTCGGAGCCTACCGAGGTGGCCGCCAGTTCCAGGAGGCCCGCCAGATTCAGGTCGGCGCCGTAGGCCGGGACGGTGGCCGCGTTGCGGGCGAGCAGGTCGGCGAGGGGGCTGCCCGGTGGGCCGGGGCGCAGCGGGACGGCGAAGCCGGTGTCGTGGTGGTCGGAGCGCAGGGCGGTGCCCAGGACGGCGACGACGGCGCCGGTCTCCGCGTCGAGCACGGGCCCGCCGGCCGCGCCCCCGCCGAGCCGCAGCGCGTCCCGCCCCGCCGTGCCGATGGCCAGCTCCAGGCAGTCCGTGAGGCGGTGGAAGCGGTCGGTGGCCGTGTAGGTCACGGGGGTGGCCGTCAGCACCCGCGCCTCGCGCCAGCAGCCGGCGGCCAACCGGACGTAGGTGCCCCTTCCGACGCCCTCGCGCACGGTGACGGGCAGGGGGTCGGCGTCGAGGCCCTGGGTGCGGACGAGGGCGAGGTCCAGTTCCGGCAGTGGGGTGACCGCGTCGGAGGTGACGACGCGGCCGCGGTCGCCGGCGCCGTACAGGACGAGGCGGGACAGCCCGTCGACGGCCTCGTGGCTGGTGATGACGGTGCCGTGGTGGTCGGCCAGGAAGCCGGTGCCGCGCGGGCGGCCGGCGAGGTCCTGGATCCGGACCAGGCAGGGTTCGGGGACGGGGCGCGGGTCGTCCTGGTGCGACCGGGGGTCGTCCCGCGGGGTGCCGCGGTCGCCGCCGGTGCGCGGGCCCCGTCCCGCCATCGCCGTACCTCCCCGCCGCGCCCGCGTGCCCTCTGGTCCGACGGTAGGCGCACGGTGATCGACGGGACAGGGCGCGATACGAACGCGCCCCCGTGCACCCCCTCGGTTCACTCCGAGCGCCCGTCCGGACGGGTGAATGAACGGGGTGCGTTGGATACACCTAGGGGTGGGGGAACCGAGGGGGGACCGTGGAGCGGCGGCGGAGCAGGACCCCGTGCCCGCCGCTCCACGGGCGAAGCGAGGACGAGGCGAAGGCGCGGCCGGGGAGGCGGGGACGGGGGAGGACGTCAGCCGAAGACGGCCAGGCTCTTGGCCTTGCCCTTCTGCTCCTCCACCAGCGCCAGGAAGCGGCCCTCGGCGTCGAAGACGCCGACCGCGCCGGCGCCCGCGTACTCCTCGGGCATCTCCAGCCGCACACCGTTGAGCAGGAGCCGGGCCCGCCGCTCGTCCACGTCCCAGCGGGGGAACGCGGCCGCGGCGGCCTCCGCGATCGGCATCACCGTCAGCTCCTCCTGGAGCTGGTCGAGGGTGCGGGCGGAGTCCAGCTTGTACGGGCCGACGCGGGTACGGCGCAGAACCGTGAGGTGACCGCCGACGCCCAGGTCGGCGCCCAGGTCGCGGGCGAGGGCGCGGATGTAGGTGCCCGAGGAGCAGACCACCGAGACGATCAGGTCCAGGACGGGGGTGCCGTCCTCGGCGAGGGCGTCCCGGACGTCGTAGACCGTGAACGAGGAGATGGTGACCGGGCGGGCCGGGATCTCGAAGTCCTCGCCGTCGCGGGCCCGCTTATAGGAGCGCACGCCGTCGATCTTGATGGCGCTGACCTTGGACGGGACCTGCATGATCCGGCCGGTCAGCTTGGCGATCCCGGCGTCGATGGCGTCACGGGCGATCCCGGAGGCGTCGGTGGCGGAGGTGATCTCCCCCTCGGCGTCGTCCGTCAGGGTGTTCTGGCCCAGCCGGATCGTCCCCAGGTACTCCTTCTCGGTGAGCGCGAGGTGCCCGAGGAGCTTGGTGGCCTTCTCGATGCCGAGGACGAGGACGCCCGTCGCCATCGGGTCGAGCGTCCCGGCGTGGCCGACGCGGCGGGTCTTGGCGATCCCCCGCATCTTGGCCACGACGTCGTGCGAAGTGAAGCCCGACGGCTTGTCGACGATGACAAGGCCGTCGGGCGGGGTCTGCTTGCGGTTCATTCGGCGGCGTCGTCCGTCTCGTCGTCGTCACCGGGCTTCTTGTACGGGTCGGCGCCGGCGGCGTACCCGGCGCCCGCGGACGCCTCGCGCACCTTCTCGTCGGACTGCCGCGCCCGGTCGAGGAGGTCCTCGATGGTGCGGGCGTTGTCCGGGAGGGCGTCGGCGACGAAGCTCAGCGTGGGCGTGAACTTCACGCCCGCCGCGCGGCCGACCTCGGAGCGCAGGACACCCTTGGCGCTCTCCAGGCCCGCGGCGGCGGCGGCCCGCTCCTCGTCGCCCCCGTACACGGTGTAGAAGACGGTCGCTTCCCTGAGGTCACCCGTGACGCGGGTGTCCGTGATGGTGACGTGGGAGCCGAGCCGCGGGTCCTTGATCCCGCGCTGTAGCTTCTGGGCCACCACCTCTCGGATGAGGTCCGCCAGCCTCTTGGCGCGCGCGTTGTCGGCCACTGGTCCGTCTCCCGTTCTTTCTTCTCTTGCGTTCTCTGGTGTGGTCAGTCGTCGTCTTCGCCGTGGAGACGGCGTCGGACCGACAGCAGGTCCACCTCGGGGCGCGCGGCGACCAGCCGTTCGCACCGGTCCAGTACATCGGTCAGATGCTCCGTGTCCCCGGACACCATGGCCAGGCCGATGACCGCCCGGCGGTGCAGGTCCTGATGGTCCACCTCGGCCGCGCTCACCGCGTACTTGCGCTGTAGCTCGGCGACGATCGGGCGGACGACGGAGCGTTTCTCCTTCAGCGAGTGAATGTCGCCGAGGAGGAGGTCGAAGGACAGAGTCCCCACATACATGTGTAACCGGTTCACCCGCCGGTACGGGATCGACGACCCTGGCCTGAACGGACAGGGGCATCAAGAACGGTACAACGATCCCGGCCGGGGCTCGACGGGGTTTCCCCCGCTCACCGCCGCCGGAACGCCGCACCGGCCGGCGGGGACAGCGCCCCGCCGGCCGGCACGAACCGTGGATGTCACACCCGCGGCTTCTCCCGCATCTCGTACGTCGCGATGACGTCGTCGACCTTGATGTCGTTGAAGTTTCCGAGGTTGATACCGCCCTCGAAGCCTTCGCGGATCTCGGTGACGTCGTCCTTGAAGCGACGCAACCCGGAGATGTTGAGGCTCTCCGCGATGACCTTGCCGTCGCGGATAAGGCGCGCCTTGGTGTTGCGCTTGACCTCGCCCGAGCGGACCAGGACACCGGCGATGTTGCCCAGCTTGGACGACTTGAAGACCTCGCGGATCTCCGCCGTGCCCAGCTCGACCTCCTCGTACTCCGGCTTCAGCATGCCCTTCAGGGCCGCCTCGATCTCCTCGATGGCCTGGTAGATCACCGAGTAGTACCGGACGTCGACGCCCTCGCGCTCCGCCATCTGCGCCGCGCGGCCCGCGGCGCGGACGTTGAAGCCGATGACGATGGCGTCGGAGCCGGTCGCCAGGTTGATGTCCGACTCGGTGACCGCACCCACACCGCGGTGCAGGACGCGGATGTCGACCTCGTCGCCGACGTCGAGCTGGAGCAGCGAGGACTCGAGGGCCTCCACCGAACCGGACGCGTCGCCCTTGATGATGAGGTTGAGTTCCTGCACCAGGCCGGCCTTGAGCGCCTCGTCCAGGTTCTCCAGGGAGAACCGGACTCCGCGCCGGGCGAAGTTGGCGTTGCGCTCGCGCGCCGCCCGCTTCTCGGCGATCTGGCGTGCCGTGCGGTCCTCGTCGACGACGAGGAAGTTGTCGCCGGCGCCCGGGACGTTGGTGAGACCCAGGACCAGGACGGGGGTCGACGGACCCGCTTCCTCGACGTTGTTGCCGTTGTCGTCGAGCATCGCCCGGACACGGCCGTACGCGTCGCCGACCACCATGGTGTCGCCGATGCGCAGCGTGCCGCGCTGGACCAGGACCGTCGAGACGGCACCACGGCCACGGTCGAGGTGGGACTCGATCGCGATGCCCTGCGCGTCCTGCTCCGGGTTGGCCCGCAGGTCGAGCGAGGCGTCCGCGGTGAGGACCACGGCCTCCAGCAGGCTCTCGATGTTGAGGCCCTGCTTGGCGGAGATGTCGACGAACATGGTGTCGCCGCCGTACTCCTCGGCCACCAGACCGAACTCGGTGAGCTGACCGCGCACCTTGGTCGGGTCGGCGCCCTCGACGTCGATCTTGTTGACCGCGACCACGATCGGCACGTCGGCCGCCTTGGCGTGGTTCAGCGCCTCGATCGTCTGGGGCATCACACCGTCGTTGGCCGCCACCACGAGGATCGCGATGTCGGTCGACTTGGCACCACGGGCACGCATGGCGGTGAACGCCTCGTGACCGGGGGTGTCGATGAAGGTGATCCTGCGCTCTTCACCGTTGACCTCGGTGGCGACCTGGTAGGCGCCGATGTGCTGCGTGATACCGCCGGCCTCGCCCGCGACGACGTTCGTCTTGCGGATGGTGTCGAGGAGGCGGGTCTTGCCGTGGTCGACGTGACCCATGACGGTGACGACCGGCGGACGGACCACCAGGTCGTCCTCGTCGCCCTCGTCCTCGCCGAACTCGATGTCGAAGGACTCGAGCAGCTCGCGGTCCTCCTCCTCGGGGCTGACGATCTCGAGGACGAAGTTCATCTCGTCCGCGAGGAGCTTCAGCGTCTCGTCGGAGACGGACTGCGTGGCGGTGACCATCTCGCCGAGGTTCATCATCACGCCGACGAGCGACGCCGGGTTGGCGCCGATCTTCTCGGCGAAGTCGGTCAGCGAGGCACCGCGCGACAGGCGGACGGACTGTCCGTTGCCGCGAGGCAGCATGACGCCGCCGACCGACGGGGCCTGCATGGCCTCGTACTCCTGGCGCCTCTGACGCTTCGACTTGCGACCGCGACGCGCGGGACCGCCGGGACGACCGAAGGCGCCCTGCGTGCCACCACGGGCACCGGGACCGCCGGGACGGCCACCGAAGCCGGGACGACCGCCGCCGCCACCGCCGGGACCGCCGGGACGACCGGCGAAACCGCCGCCACCGGCACCGGGGGCACCGGGACGACCGGCGAAGCCGCCGCCACCGCCACCGGGACGACCGGCGAAGCCGCCGCCGCCACCGGGACGACCGCCGCCGCCACCGCCGGGACGACCGCCGCCGCCCGGACCGCGGCCGCCGGGACCGCCGCCACCGGGACGGGGGCCGGCAGCCGGACGCTGCGGCATCATGCCCGGGTTCGGACGCGGGCCGCCGCCGGGACGCGGAGCGCCGCCCTGCGGGCGGGGCATGCCGCCCGGGGACGGACGCGAGCCGCCCGCGGACTGCGGACGCGGAGCGCCGCCCGGGGCGCCGGGCGCCTGGGGACGCGGACCGGCGCCGGGGGCACCGGCACCGCCGGGACGCGGACCGCCGGGGCCGCCCTGCGGGCGCGGGGCCTGCGGACGGGCCATACCGGCGTTGCCGCCGGAGGTGAAGGGGTTGTTGCCCGGACGGGGACCGGCCGGACGGGAACCGCCCGGACGCGCGGCGCCGCCACCGGGACGCTGACCCTGCGCGGCGGCCGGGCGCTGGCCCTGACCACCCTGCTGACCCTGACCGGCGGCCGGACGGCCGGCGGGACGGGGTGCTCCGGGACGCGGGCCGGAAGCCGGCGGGGAGGCCGGCTTCTGGGCGGCGGGAGCGGCCGGTGCGGCCGGGGGCGCCGGCGGAGCGGTGAACTCCGGGGCGGCGGGGGCCGGACGCGGCGCGGGCCGGGGGCCCGGACGCGGGCCGGAAGCCGACGGGGAGGCCGACGGCGCGGGGGCCGACGGAGCCGACGAGGCGGCCGGAGCCGCGGGCGCGGCGGGCGCCTCGGGCTGCTGGGCCGTCGGCGGCTTGGGGGAGGCCGGCCGGGGCGCGGCCGGACCCGGACGGGCCGCCTGCGCCTGCGAGGGCGCCGCGGGCCTGGGGGCAGCCTTGCGCGGGGCGGGCTTGGCGGACCTGCCGCTGCCACCACCCTGGAAGGCGTCGGTCAGTTTGCGTACAACGGGCGCTTCGATGGTCGAAGACGCCGAACGGACGAATTCACCGAGTTCTTGGAGCTTGGCCATGACGACCTTGCTCTCGACTCCGAACTCCTTGGCGAGTTCGTATACCCGGACCTTAGCCACTTCGCTCCTTTTAGGTCCGGGTGTGTCCGGACCGTCGCTACTTCATGGGCGTACTCATCGCGTGCTCATCGAGTGCTCATCGCAATCTCGACCTACTTCCAACTCGCGGGGTACCAGAGCCGCACGGAGGTTCCGTGCGACGCCTTCTTACGGTGTCGCCTGTTCGGCAACGATCGTCTGCTCGACGAACTGGCGCAACGCCTTTGTGTCGAGCGCTCCCGGGGCTCGCAACGCCCTCGTGAACGCCCGGCGGCGGACCGCCTGGTCGAGACAGACCTGGGCGGGATGCACATACGCACCCCGGCCGGGCAGCGTACCGCGAGGATCGGGGACGCAAGCGTCCTCCATCGCCACGATGCGCAACAGTTCCGTCTTGGCCGCCCGCTCCCGGCATCCCACACAGGTGCGCTCGGGACGTGCTCGGGCGTGCGTCCGGCCAGACACAGTTAAGTCTACCTCCCCGCGGCGACCTCACTCCTTCGGGGCAGGAGTCGAACGGTTGCCGCGCGTATAACTGACGTGATCTGAGCGTGCTACGGCTTGGATCTATTCCCCGGGCTCGTGCCGAGGGTCATTCCCCGGGCTGCTCGGTGTCCGGCCGGATGTCGATCCGCCAGCCGGTCAGACGGGCGGCCAGGCGGGCGTTCTGCCCCTCCTTGCCGATCGCCAGCGACAGCTGGTAGTCCGGCACCGTCACGCGCGCGGAGCGGGCCGCCATGTCGACGACCTCCACCTTGGAGACCCGGGCGGGCGACAGGGCGTTCGCCACCATCTCGGCCGGATCGTCCGACCAGTCGACGATGTCGATCTTCTCACCGTTCAGCTCGCCCATGACATTGCGCACCCGGCCGCCCATCGGGCCGATGCAGGCACCCTTGGCGTTCAGGCCGGAACGCGTGGACCGGACGGCGATCTTCGTGCGGTGGCCGGCCTCGCGGGCGATGGCGGAGATCTCGACGGACCCGTCGGCGATCTCCGGCACCTCGAGCGCGAACAGCTTCTTCACCAGGTTCGGGTGCGTCCGCGAGAGCGTCACGGACGGACCGCGCACACCCTTCGCCACCCGGACGACGTACGACCGCAGCCGCATGCCGTGCGGATACGTCTCGCCCGGCACCTGCTCCTGCACCGGGAGGATGGCCTCGAGCTTGCCGATGTCGACGAGCACGTTCTTCGGGTCGCGGCCCTGCTGGACCACACCGGTGACGATGTCGCCCTCACGGCCCGCGTACTCGCCGAGCGTGGCGTCGTCCTGGGCGTCCCGCAGGCGCTGGAGGATCACCTGCTTGGCCGTGCTGGCGGCGATGCGGCCGAAGTCGGACGGGGTGTCGTCGAACTCGCGGGGCTCCTGGCCCTCCTCGAGGTCCTCGGGGTCCTCCTTCGCCCACACGGTCACGTGACCGGATTCCCGGTCGAGCCGCACGCGCGCGTGGCGGCGGCTTCCGTCGGTGCGGTGGTAGGCGATGAGGAGGGCCGACTCGATCGCCTCGACCAGCAGGTCGAAGGAGATCTCCTTCTCCCGCACCAAGCCCCTCAGGGCACTCATGTCGATGTCCACGGCTACGCCTCCTCCTCTTCCTTCATGTCCTTCTCGTCCTGCTCGTGCTTGTCCTTGCGGTTGAACTCGACCTGGACGCGGGCCTTGTCGATGTCGGCGAAGGCGAGCCTGCGGGCGGTGGCCTTGCGGCCCTTCACGCCCGGCACCTCGACGTCGAGGCCGTCGTCGTCCACGTCGAGGACGCGGGCGACGATCTCGCCGCCCTCGTGGAGCTGGAACCTCACCAGGCGGTCCGTGGCACGGACGTAGTGGCGGTGCTCGGTGAGGGCCCGCTCCGCGCCCGGGGTGCCGACCTCGAGGGTGTACTCGCCCTCGCCCATCGCGTCCGTCTCGTCGAGCTTCGCCGAGAGCGCGCGGCTCACATCGGCGATCTGGTCCAGGTCCGCTCCGGTGTCGGAGTCGACGACGACGCTCAGCACCCGCTTGCGACCGACGGAGTCCACGGTGATCTCTTCGAGGTCGAGCCCCTGGGAGGTGACGAGAGGTTCGAGCAGTTCTCGCAGCCTCTCGCTCTGGGTGGTGCTCATCCGGGTGACTCCTCGGCCGCGTGTGCTGTTGTGGGATGGGTCGTGTGTCTGGTCAAAGGGTATCCGGTCGCGGGGTGTGTTGCCGTCCACCGAGTGGCCCACCGGCGCCGGACGACACCTGTCGGCGCCCGGCGGACGACCGGCGGTGCCGGTGGCCGGTGCCGGGCGGACGCGCGGGTACGGTGATCACGGGCCTGCCCGCGCGTGAGCGGCCCCTGACCGGTTCCTTTCGTACGAGATTCCCCGAGGACGTCTGCCGTGCCGTTCCCGCCGCCAGTGCGCACCCCCCGCGGGCCGCGCCGCAGGACCCTGCTCGCCTCGGCCGCCGGGGCCGCCCTGCTGGCCGGCTGCTCCGCCGGCGAGGAGGACTCCGGGAAGAAGGCCTCGGGCGACAGCCCGTCGGCCTCGGTGGAGGGTCGCGCACGCGCGCGTGCGGCTGCGGACAGCGCCGGCCTGGTGAAGCGCTACGACGCCGTCCTCGCCGTCCATCCGACGCTGGTGGCGCGGCTGGCACCGCTGCGGGCGGAGGTCGTGCGGCACGTGACGGCGTTCGGTGGTGCCGGGGGTGTCGCGACGGCGTCGCCCTCCGCCCCGGCCCCCGAGTCGCCGGCGGCGGCACCGTCGGCGTCCGCGGGCGCGTCCGCGGGAGCATCGGTCTCGGGTGCGACCCCCGGGGCTGTCCCGCCCGCTCCGTCCGTCGTCGTTCCGGCGAACGCCAAGGACGCGCTCGCCGACCTGGCCGGGGCCGAGCGGACCCTCGCGGACCGCAGGGTCACGGCGCTGGCGGAGGTGCCGGGCGAGCTGGCCCGGCTGCTGGCCTCGGTGGCCGCGGCCGGGGCGGCCCACGCGTACCTGCTGACGGAGGAGGCCCGATGAGCGGGCGGGACACCGGTGAGGTGACGGCCCTCCAGGCCGCGCTGGCCGCCGAGCACGCGGCGGTGTACGGCTACGGAGTGGTCGGCGGCCGGATCAGCGAGGCCCGGCGCACGGAGGCTCGGGCGGCGTACGACGCGCATCGGGCGCGCCGGGACACGCTGGCGCGCGAAGTGCGCGCCCTGGGCACCGAGCCCATCGCGGCGAGCGCGGCGTACGCCCTGCCGTTCGCGGTGGCGGACTCCGCCGCGGCGGTCCGGCTCGCCACCGAGCTGGAGGAACGCGTCGCCGGGGTCTACTCCGACCTGGTCCGGGCCACCACCGGTGCGCTGCGCCGGGAGGCAGCCGGGGCGCTGCGGGAGGCCGCGGTGCGCGCGGTGCGCTGGCGCGGCGGCAGCGTAGCCTTCCCTGGTCTCGCCGAGCGGGCCGGTGCGGGGACGGATCCGGCCGCCACCGGGGCCGGGGCCCCGGCGACGAAGGCGGGCTCGGCGTCACCGACCCCCGCATCGACCCCGGCCCGCACACCGACGGCATAGGCCGGAGCAGGAGAGGACGACTCGCGTATGGCTTTCGAACCGCCGCAGCGTCTGGTCAGGGCACTCGGCGAGAGCGCGCCGGACGGTGACGACTGGTTGCAGAAGCTGCCGGAGACGGTCCGACTGGCCGCCTCCCGGCGTGAGTTGACCGTCGAGCGGGTGCAGGTGCCCGGTGGCCGCAGCAGCCTGGTCGTGCTGGTGCGCTCCGCCGACGGGACGCCGGCCGTGCTGAAACTGGCCCCGTCCCGGTTCCGGCCGGAGGCGGAGCGGACCGCCCTCGCGCACTGGGACGGCCTGGGTGCCGTACAGCTGGTGGAGGGCCCGGTGAGTGAAGGGGTGCTGCTGCTGGAGCGGCTGCACCCCGATGTGTCGGTGCGGTCGCTGCCGGAGGCGAAGGCGCTGCTGGAGGCGGTGGGAACGCTGCGGCGGCTGTGGGTGGATCCGCCGGCCGGGCACTGCTTCGAGACGGTGGCCGAACGGACCGGGCGACAGGCCGAGGCGATGCGCGCGCGTGCCGACGGGGAGGTGGCCGCGCTCGTCGACGCGGCGCTCGCGGCCCGCGCGGAGCTGCTGGCCGCGCCGCCCGAACACCGGCTGCTGCACGGGACGTTCCGGCAGAGCAAGGTGCTCGCGGGTGAGCGGATGCCATGGCTGGCCGTGGGGCCGGACCCGGTCGTCGGCGAGCGCGCCTTCGACCTGGCGCGGCTGGTCCGGGACCGGGTGGAGGACCTGATCGCCTCCCCGTCGGGGGCGGCGACGACCCGGCGGCGGGTGAAGCGGCTCGCGGAGTCGCTGGAGGTGGACCAGGAGCGGCTGCGGGGGTGGACGCTGTTCCGGGCGGTGGAGTCGGGCGTACGGGCCCTGCGCGTGGGGCGGCCCAAGGACGCGGAGCTGTTGTTGGAGTTCGCCGGGTGGGTCTAGGCGGGTTCCGCCGGTGACACGGCCGCGGCCGGGCCGCGGCGGACCGTCAGCCGTGACGGGCGGTCCGCCCTGGCGGCCCCTCGGCTCCGGCGGGCGTTCGCCCTCCCTGCCCGTCCGCCTTGACGGGTGGCGGTAGCCCTGGCGCCCCGACGGGCGGGACGGCCGGCGCGAGGTCCGTCGTGCGCCTCGCGCCGCCGCGGACCGCCGCGGCGGCGCCCCGTCTCCCGCCGGAAGGCGTCTACGCGGTCGTGAGGCGGGCGATGGCCTCGTCCACGGTCAGTTCCTCGCGCTCGCCGGTCCTGCGGTCCTTCAGCTCCAGGACGCCCTCGGCGGAACGGCGGCCCGCGACCAGGATCTTCGGCACGCCGATCAGCTCGGAGTCGGTGAACTTCACGCCCGGCGAGACCCCGGCCCGGTCGTCGACCAGGACGCGCAGACCGGCCGCCCGCAGCTTCTCGGAGACGTCCAGGGCCAGTTCGGTCTGGAGGGCCTTGCCCGCGGCGACCACGTGCACGTCGGCCGGCGCCACCTCGGCGGGCCAGCACAGGCCCTTGTCGTCGGCGCTCTGCTCGGCCAGGGCCGCGACCGCGCGGGACACGCCGATGCCGTACGAGCCCATGGTGACGCGGACCGGCTTGCCCTGCTGGCCGAGGACGTCGAGCTTGAGGGCATCGGCGTACTTGCGGCCCAGCTGGAAGATGTGGCCGATCTCGATGGCACGGTCCAGCTTGAGGCCGGTGCCGCACTTCGGGCAGGGGTCGCCGTCCCGGACGACCACGACGTCGACGTACGCGTCGACCTCGAAGTCACGGCCCGCGACGACGTTCTTCGCGTGCGTGTGCTCCTTGTTGGCGCCCGTGATCCACGCGGTGCCCGGCGCCACGCGCGGGTCGGCGATGTAGGTGACCTTCTGCAGGCCCTGCGGGCCGACATAGCCGCGGACCAGGTCGGGCCGGCCCACGAAGTCCTCCGCGGTGACCAGCTCGACGGAGGCCGGCGCGAAGTGCGCCTCGACCTTGTCCAGGTCGACCTCGCGGTCACCGGGCACGCCGACGGCGACGATCTCGCCGTCCACCTTGACCAGGAGGTTCTTCAGGGTGGCGGAGGCCGGCACGCCGAGGGAGGCGGCGAGGGTCTCGATGGTCGGGGTGTCCGGGGTCGGGATCTCCTCGGCCGCGGGCACGGCGGAACCGTCGACCGGCTTCGACTCGTAGGTGATCGCCTCGGTGTTGGCCGCGAAGTCGCAGTTCGGGCAGTCCGCGAAGGTGTCCTCGCCGGCCTCGGCCGGGGCCAGGAACTCCTCCGACTTCGAGCCGCCCATGGCGCCCGCGGTCGCCGCGCAGATGCGGTAGTCCAGGCCCAGACGCTCGAACACCCGCTGGTACGCCTGGCGGTGCAGGGCGTACGACTTGGCCAGGCCCTCGTCCTCGGTGTCGAAGGAGTAGGAGTCCTTCATCAGGAACTCGCGGCCGCGCAGGATGCCGGCGCGGGGGCGGGCCTCGTCGCGGAACTTCGTCTGGATCTGATAGAGGATGACCGGCAGGTCCTTGTAGGACGTGCACTGGTCCTTGACCAGCAGGGTGAAGATCTCCTCGTGGGTGGGGCCGAGGAGGTAGTCGCCGCCCCTGCGGTCCTTGAGGCGGAACAGCTCGGGGCCGTACTCGTCCCAGCGGCCGGTCGCCTCGTACGGCTCCTTCGGCAGCAGGGCGGGGAGCAGCACCTCCTGGGCGCCGATCGCGTCCATCTCCTCGCGGACGATCCGCTCCACGTTGGCGAGGACCTTCTTGCCCAGCGGCAGCCAGCTCCAGACGCCGGCGGCGGTGCGGCGGACGTAGCCGGCGCGGACGAGGAGCTTGTGGCTGAGGACCTCGGCGTCCGCCGGGTCGTCGCGCAGCGTCTTCGCCATCAACTGGGACATGCGCTGGACCGGTGCGTTGGCCATGGTGTACGAACTCCTGCCGATCGGGATCCCCCCTCGCGAACCGGGCCGGGAGTGGGGAGGGTGCTGGCTAGGAGGTTAGCCGGGAGCCCCGTGCCGCCGGAAATCCGTTATCCGCGGCGCGCTATCCGCGGCGCAGCGGGAGAGGGGCGCCCATCACGGCGTAGGGGCGGGGGGCGCTGGGGAAGAGGACGCGGCGGGCCAGGTCCTGGTAGCCCAGGGAGCGGTAGAGGGCTCGGGCGGGGCTGTCGATGTCGATCGCGGAGAGGATCGAGCGGGGTTGGGTCGCGGTGTCGGTGATCGTCGTGATCAGGGAGCGGCCCGCGCCCCGGTTCTGGTACTCCGGGTGGACGTGCAGCTCGGTGATGACGAAGGAGTCGTCGAGCCAGTCGTCGTCGCCGTTGGCGCGGAGGTAGGGCTCGACGACGGTGGACCACCAGTGGGCGCGGTCGTTGGGCATGCCGTAGACGAAGCCGACGAGTCTGTCGCCGACGGTCGCGCCGTACGCTCTCGCGCCGGGGGTGGTCATGTGGCGCAGGACGATCTGCCTGCGGACGGCCACCTCGTCCGGGCCCAGTCCGAAGGCCACGGCTTGGACTGCGAGGGCCTCGTCCACGTGCGCGGGAAGGTCCAAGGGGCCGATGACGAGGTCCATGACGGGAGCCTACAGGGGGGTTCCGGTCGGCCGGCGGGTGCGGAGCGGATGTGGCCGGTCCGGTTGGGCCGCGGAGCCGGACGTGGGTACCGCGCCGCGTCCGGTCCCTTCAGAACAGGACGCTCATGAAGGCGCCGACCTCCTCGAAGCCCACCCTTCGGTACGTCCGCCGCGCCGTCGTGTTGAAGTCGTTGACGTAGAGACTGACCACCGGGGCGATGTCCGCGAGCGCGTGGCGCAGTACGGCCGCCATGCCGGGGGCGGCCAGGCCCCTCCCCCGGTACTCCGGGGCCACCCAGACACCCTGGACCTGGCAGGCCTTGGGGGTGGCCGCGCCGATCTCCGCCTTGAAGACGACCCTGCCCCGGTCGTCGAGGCGGGCGAACGAGCGGCCGGAGCCGACGAGTTCGGCCACCCGCGCCTGGTAGAGCAGGCCGCCGTCGCCGGCCATCGGGGAGACGCCGACCTCCTCGGTGAACATCGCCACGCACGCCGGCATGATCGTGTCCATCTCGTCCTTGCGGACGCGGCGCACGTAGGGGTCCGGGGCGATGTCCTCGGGCATGCGGTCGGTGACCATCAGGGGCTGGCGGGCCCGGACGTCGCGGGCCGGGCCCCAGTGCGGTTCGAGCAGCCGCCACAGCAGGGCGGTCGCGTCGGCGGGGCCCACGATGGAGGAGCAGCGGCGGCCGGCCCGGCGGGCGCGGTCGGCGAAGGCGCGGACGGCACGGGGGGTGGCGCAGATCGGGACCAGGTTGGCGCCGGCGTAGCACAGGGACGTCAGCATGCCGTCCTCGTACCAGCCCCACATCTCGCCGCCGAGGCGCCATGGGTCCAGGCCCGCGACCTGCACCCGCGAGGTCACGAAGGCGTTGGTGACCGGCTCGCGGTCGAGGACGGCGAGGGCGGCGTCCAGGTCGCTCGGTGCGAGGACCCGGGAGGTGGTCTGCGTCAACACGTGCGGGGCCTCACACTGGGGTCTGCCTGATCTCCGCACTGTACCCGCCGAGATTGTGCGGCGCCGCCCGTCCTGCGGGGACCCTGTGCTACCAACGGCACATGATCTTGCGAACCGAGAGAACCGACGCGCGCACGTGGCCGCGGGAACAGCTCGCGGAGCTCTTCAGCGAGGGGTTCCCGGCGTTCATCACCGCCGACCCCGTGAGCAAGGAGTACATCGGCCGGGTCCGGGAGTGGTTCGCCGACCTCGATCTCTTCCTCGTCGACGAGGAAGGGGTGCCGGTCGCCGGCGGGTGGGGTGTGCCGATCCACTGGGACGGGCAGGTCGACACCCTTCCCTCCGGATACAGCGAGAGTCTGGTCCGGGCCGTCGAGGGGCGCGAACAGGGCGTCACGCCGGACACCCTGGTGATCTGCGGGGCGATCGTCGGTCCGTCGCTCACGGGGCGGGGGCTGGCGGGACGGGCACTGGGCGCTCTGCGGGACGCCGGGCAGGAGGCGGGGCTGAGCCGGGTCGTCGCGCCGGTGCGGCCGACGACGAAGGCACGGTATCCGCTGACCCCGATCGACTCCTTCATACGGTGGCGGCGTGCCGACGGTGCCGCGCTCGACCCCTGGATCCGCACGCACGAACGTCTCGGCGCGGAGATCCTCAAGGCGGCGCCGGCCTCCCAGACGATGACCGGGACGGTCGCCGAGTGGGAGGGCTGGACGGGTCTGACGCTGCCCGAGTCGGGGGACTACGTCATCCCCGACGGCCTGAGCGTGCTGCGGGTCGACCGGGGGGCGGACGTGGGGGTGTACCGGGAGCCGAACGTGTGGATGCGGCACCGCTGACGCGGGACCCGGGGGTGTTCGCCTCGGGTGCTTCGCCAAGGGGTCGGGTTGCCGGCAGGCGGGCGGATGCCTGCGGGTGGTAGGGGCGGTGTGCGCCGTCCCCGCGTCCTCTGGGCGCGTGCGGCACGGCTGAGACGTGGTCGGGGGTGTCCGCCTCAGGTGTTTCGCCAAGGGCGGTGGGGTTACCGCCTCGGGCGACGGGCCGATGGGTGCGGGTGAGTGAGTGCTCATCGCGCCGTATTTCGCGCCCTTCGACGCCTGCGGCGATCCATCGGCGCGCCGGCCCACCGTGCGGTGAGCGGTCACGCCTCCGTCGGCAGGGGGTCGCGGGCGGTGACGCCCTGCGGCAGCGTTCGGGCCGGGCGCCCCCCGGCGCCTGCGGTGATCCGCCGGTGTGCGGCCCGGCCCGGGGATCAGCCCGCTACCGATACCTGGGGTTCGCCCGACGCGACGCCGTCGGATTCCATCTGTTCGGCCAGCTTCATGGCCTCTTCGATGAGGGTTTCCACGATCTTGGACTCGGGGACGGTCTTGATGACCTCGCCCTTGACGAAGATCTGGCCCTTGCCGTTGCCGGAGGCCACGCCGAGGTCGGCTTCGCGGGCCTCGCCGGGGCCGTTGACGACGCAGCCCATGACCGCGACGCGCAGCGGGACATCCATGCCGGTCAGGCCCGCGGTGACTTCCTCGGCGAGCTTGTAGACGTCGACCTGGGCGCGGCCGCAGGACGGGCAGGAGACGATCTCCAGGCCGCGCTGCTTGAGGTTGAGGGACTCCAGGATCTGGTTGCCGACCTTGACCTCCTCGACCGGCGGGGCCGACAGCGAGACGCGGATCGTGTCGCCGATGCCCTGCGAGAGGAGCGCGCCGAAGGCGACCGCCGACTTGATCGTGCCCTGGAAGGCGGGGCCCGCCTCGGTCACGCCGAGGTGGAGGGGGTAGTCGCACTGGGCGGCGAGCTGGCGGTAGGCCTCGATCATCACGACCGGGTCGTTGTGCTTGACGGAGATCTTGATGTCGCGGAAGTCGTGCTCCTCGAAGAGGGACGCCTCCCACAGGGCGGACTCGACGAGGGCCTCGGGGGTCGCCTTGCCGTACTTCTGGAGCAGGCGGCGGTCGAGGGAGCCGGCGTTCACGCCGATGCGGATCGGGGTGCCGTGCTCCTTGGCGGCCTTGGCGATCTCCTTGACCTTGTCGTCGAACTGCTTGATGTTGCCCGGGTTGACGCGGACAGCGGCGCAGCCGGCCTCGATCGCGGCGAACACGTACTTGGGCTGGAAGTGGATGTCCGCGATCACCGGCAGCTGTGACTTGCGGGCGATGGTGGCGAGGGCGTCGGCGTCGTCCTGGGTCGGGCAGGCGACGCGGACGATCTGGCAGCCGGACGCGGTCAGCTCGGCGATCTGCTGGAGCGTGGCGCCGATGTCGGAGGTGCGGGTCGTGGTCATCGACTGCACGGACACGGGGGCGTCCCCGCCGACCGCCACGGACCCGACCTGGATCTGCCGGCTCTTGCGGCGCTCGGCGAGCTTGGTCGGAACGGACGGCATGCCGAGAGAAATCGCAGTCATCTGCTGTGCAACCCCAAGTCGTGGATCAGAGTCCAGGTCCCGTCGGTGGCGGGCTCCAGGCTTCGAGATTACGGCACGGGGCCCGGCGGGGGCACATCCCCGCTGTCAAACCCACTCGATGGAAGGGCGGCCCGGCACGGATCGTGCCGGGCCGCCCTCGACGCCGTACCGCTAGGAGATTTTCACCGGGTTGACGACGTCCGCGATCAGCACCAGGAGGGTGAAGCAGACGAAGATCCCGGCCACCACGTAGGCCACCGGCATCAGCTTCGCCACGTCGAAGGGGCCGGGGTCGGGGCGGCGCAGCACCTTGGCGAGGGTGCGGCGCAGCGACTCCCACAGGGCGCCCGCGATGTGTCCGCCGTCGAGGGGCAGCAGCGGGAGCATGTTGAAGAGGAACAGGGAGAGGTTGAAGCCGGCGAGGAGCATCACGAACATCGCGAGCTGCTGCGAGGCCGGGATGTCGAGGGTGGCGATCTCGCCGCCGACCCTGGCCGCGCCGACGACGCCCATCGGGGAGTCCTGTTCGCGGGGGCCGTCGCCGAAGGCCGCGTCCCACAGGGCGGGGATCTTGGAGGGCAGGGCGGCGAGGGAGTCGACGGCGTCGCCGACCCGCTCGGTCATCCAGGTCGCGGACTCGCCGAAGTCCTGTTTGACGACTCCGGTGGCCGCGCTGAAGCCGAGGAAGCCCGCCTTGACGTACTCCCCCTGGACGTAGGTGCCGTTGGAGTCCTTCTTCGCGACCTGGTTGGTGGCGATCCTGGCGTTGAGGGTGACCTCGCGGCCGTCCCGGTCGACGACGATCGCGACGTCCTTGCCGGCGCTGACCCGGATGAGGTCGGAGAGGGTGTCCCAGTCGTCGGTGGGCCTGCCGGCGAAGGAGACGATCCTGTCGCCCTTCTCCATGCCGGCGGCGGCCGCCGGGGAGGCGGGGTCGGTCTTCTTGCAGGTGTCGCGGTTCTCGCTCTGCGCTATCACGCAGGGCGAGACGGAGGCGACGGAGGTGGTCTGCTGCTGGATGCCGAAGCCCATGAGCACGGTCAGGAACAGGGCGACCGCGAGGATCAGGTTCATGAAGGGGCCCGCGAACATCACGATGACCCGTTTCCACGGCTTGCGCGTGTAGAACATGCGCGTCTCGTCGCCGGGCTTCAGCTCCTCGTACGCCGCCGAGCGGGCGTCCTCGATCATGCCGCGCCAGGGCGAGGTGGAGCGGGCGGTGATGCGGCCGTCGTCACCCGGCGGGAACATGCCGATCATGCGGATGTAGCCGCCGAACGGGATCGCCTTGATGCCGTACTCGGTCTCGCCCTTGTTGCGCGACCAGATGGTCGGGCCGAAGCCGACCATGTACTGCGGCACGCGGATGCCGAAGAGTTTGGCGGTGGACAGGTGCCCCAGCTCGTGCCAGGCGATCGACACCAGCAGGCCGAACGCGAAGACCACTATGCCGAGGATGAACATCAGGGTCGTCATGCACGGGCCTCCGCCGTCTGTGCCGCCAGTTCCCGGGCCCGGGCACGGGCCCAGGTCTCCGCTTCGAGGACGTCCGGCACGGTGAGCGAGGTTCCCGCGCGCGGGGTGCCGTGTTCCTCGACGACCCTCGTGACGGTCTCCATGATCCCGTTGAACGGCAGCGCGCCCTTGCGGAACGCCTCCACGCACTCCTCGTTGGCGGCATTGAACACCGCCGGGGCCGTCCCCGCGAGCGCGCCCACGTGCCGGGCGAGGCTCACCGAGGGGAAGGCCTCGTCGTCGAGCGGGAAGAACTCCCACGTCGACGCCTTGCTCCAGTCGAAGGCGGGTGCCGCGTCGGGCACCCGCGCGGGCCAGCCGAGGCCGATGGCGATGGGCCCGCGCATGTCGGGCGGCGTCGCCTGCGCCAGTGTCGATCCGTCCGTGAACTCAACCATCGAGTGGACATACGACTGCGGATGCACGACCACCTCAATGCGGGAGAAGGGAATGTCGTAGAGGAGGTGGGCCTCGATGACCTCCAGGCCCTTGTTGACGAGGGTCGCGGAGTTGATCGTGATGACCGGGCCCATGGCCCAGGTGGGGTGCGCGAGGGCGTCCTCCACGGTCACGTGCGCCAGCTGCTCCTTCGTACGGCCGCGGAAGGGGCCGCCGGAGGCGGTGACGACCAGCTTGCGGACGTCGGCGCGGGTGCCGGCCGCGAGGCACTGGAAGAGCGCCGCGTGCTCGGAGTCGACCGGGATGATCTGGCCGGGCTTGGCGAGCGCCTTCACCAGCGGGCCGCCGACGATGAGCGACTCCTTGTTGGCGAGCGCGAGGGTGCGGCCCGCCTCCAGGGCGGCGAGGGTGGGCGCGAGGCCGATGGAACCGGTGATGCCGTTGAGGACGGTGTGGCTGTCGGAGGCGGCGAGCTGGGTGGCCGCCTCCGGTCCGGCGAGGATCTCGGGGAGCGGCTCGGCGGTGCCGTACTCGCTGCTCAGGGCCGCTCGCAGGGCCGGTACGACGTCCTCGCGGGCGACCGCGACGGTCCGCACCCGCAGTCGGCGGGCCTGCTCGGCCAGGAGGGCGACCCGGCCGCCGTTGGCGGACAGGCCGGTCACCCGGAAGCGGTCCGGGTTGCGCAGCACGAGGTCGATGGCCTGGGTGCCGATCGACCCGGTGGACCCGAGGACCACCACGTCCTTGGGGCCGTCGCCCGCCACGGGGTCGTAGACGAGATGCGGGTCGGCGAGGAGGGCTGGACTGTCGCTCATCCCCCCATTGTCGCCGCAACGCCCGCGGGTGTGGACAGGGTGTCCCCCCACGGTCCCCCGCACGGGGGGCTCTTGGGGGGACACCCGGGGCCGGGTGTGCGCGGTCTCACCTGATCGTGCGATGGACGTTCTCGTGTTCGGACGGTCCCGGAGTGGCGTCGGCGATCCAGGGGCCCTCGCCGGAGGGGTCGACGATGCCCTGCTCCAGCCACTCGTAGGTGCCCGCGAGGACGCCCTTGACGACCTTGTGGTCGAGGGCGTCGGTGTTGGACCACAGGCGGCTGAAGAGTTCCTCGACCCGGATGCGGGACTGGCGGCAGAACACGTCCGCGAGCTGGTAGGCCTCGCGGCCGTGCTCGCCGCGGGAGCGCAGCAGCTCGGCGCGCACGCAGGCGGCGCTCATCGCGAACAGTTCGGCGCCGATGTCGACGATCCGGCCGAGGAAGTTCTGCTTGGTCTCCATGCGGCCCTGCCAGCGGGACATGGCGTAGAAGGTGGAGCGGGCCAGCTTGCGGGAGTACCGCTCGACCTGGCGCAGGTGCGGGGAGAGGTCGACCTCGTGCTTGAACTCGGTGAAGGAGTTCGGGAGCTGACCGGGTCCCGCGACGAGTCTGGGCAGCCACTTGGCGTAGAAGACGCCCGCGTTGGCGCCCGCCCTCGCCTTCTCCTGGAGGGACTTGTCGGGGTCGATGAGGTCGCCGGCGACCGAGAGGTGGGCGTCGACCGCCTCTCGGGCGATCAGCAGGTGCATGATCTCCGTCGAGCCCTCGAAGATGCGGTTGATGCGCAGGTCGCGCAGGACCTGTTCGGCGGGGACCGCCCGTTCGCCGCGGGCGGCGAGGGAGTCGGCGGTCTCGAAGCCGCGGCCGCCGCGGATCTGGACCAGTTCGTCGGCCATCCGCCAGCCCATCTCGGAGGCGAAGAGTTTGGCCAGGGCGCCCTCGATGCGGATGTCGTTGCGGTCCTCGTCGGCCATCTGGGAGGACAGGTCGAGCACGGCCTCCAGGGCGAAGGTCGTCGCCGCGATGAAGGAGATCTTGGCCCCGACCGCCTCGTGGCCGGCGATCGGCCTGCCCCACTGCTCGCGGGCCGCCGACCACTCGCGGGCGATCTTCAGGCTCCACTTGCCCGCCGCCACGCAGGAGGCGGGCAGCGAGAGCCGGCCGGTGTTGAGGGTGGTCAGGGCGATCTTCAGGCCCGCTCCCTCGGGGCCGACGCGGTTCGCGGCGGGCACCCGGACCTGGTGGAAACGGGTGACGCCGTTCTCGATGCCGCGCAGTCCCATGAAGGCGTTGCGGTGCTCCACCGTGATGCCGGGCGAGTCGGCCTCCACCACGAAGGCGGTGATGCCGCCCTTGTGGCCCTCGCTCCTCGGCACCCGGGCCATCACGACCAGCAGGTCGGCGACCACGCCGTTGGTGGTCCACAGTTTCACCCCGTCGAGGACGTAGTCGTCCCCGTCCGGTACGGCGCTCGTGGCGAGGCGGGCCGGGTCGGAGCCGACGTCCGGCTCGGTGAGGAGGAAGGCGCTGATGTCGGTGCGGGCGCAGCGCGGGAGGAACCGCTGCTTCTGCTCGTCGGTGCCGAACAGCTTCAACGGCTGCGGTACGCCGATCGACTGGTGTGCCGAGAGCAGCACGCCGACCGCCGGGCTGGCCGAGCCCACCAGGGCCAGTGCCTTGTTGTAGTACACCTGGCCCAGACCGAGCCCGCCGTACTTGGGGTCGATCTTCATGCCGAGGGCGCCGAGTTCCTTGAGGCCGGCCACGACCTCGTCGGGGATGCGGGCCTCGCGCTCGATGAGGGCGCCGTCGACGCGCGTCTCGCAGAACTCGCGGAGCTTGGCGAGGAACTGCTCGCCGCGCCGCACGGCCTCGTCGGCGGGAAGGGGGTGGGGGTGGATGAGGTCGAGGCGGAAACGGCCCAGGAACAGTTCCTTGGCGAAGCTGGGCTTGCGCCAGTCCTGTTCCCGGGCGGCCTCCGCCACCTGACGGGCCTCACGTTCGGTGACGACGGGCTTCTTGAGGGGTGGTGCGGACATGAGGCTCACCTCGCCGCGAATCGGGATCTCGGACCACATTGGTTACCGATGGGCGCTACCCGATCGTTGGTACCCGATCCCGGGCGAGCCCACCACCCCTCGCGCGTCCGATCGGCCGACGCCGGCCGCGTACGACGTGGGGTCCGGGCGGCCCGTTCCCTCGGTGACCTCGTGCCGGACCCGGTTCCGCACACGTACGTGACGTCGGTGAGGAGCTTGCGCCGGACGGGTGCCTGGCCGAGGTCGTCCAGGTCGGGGGTCGCGCCGGCGGTGTTCGCGTGGTGGTGGTGCGGTGCCGCGGACGGGTGGACGCTCCGTCGATGCCGCCTCTTCGAGCGTGCCGGCGCGAACGACGCGCGCCGCGCGAGGTCCCTCGCCGTCCGGGAAAGGCCGGCCCGCGGTGTTGCGTCGGGGGCCCTCGCGGGGGGACGGTTCGGGTACGCCCCGCCCGTCGGTCCGGGCACGCCCCCCGGTGGCCGCCGTGGGCGCGGAGGGTTGCCCCGGCCGCGGAATCCGGCCTGCGGATCCGTGCCGTCGAGGGCGTCCGGAAACGCTGTCGAAGCGCTTCGACAACCTATGGACACCCACTCGCGCTAGAGCTACTGTCAAAGCACCCTCACCCGCCCTTGTTCCCCCTGCGCACTGTCGAAGCGCTTCACACATCTTGGAGAGCTGGATGGTCACCCTCGCCGAGGTCGCCCAGCACGCCGGAGTCTCGGCGAGCACGGTGAGCTATGTCCTCAGCGGCAAGCGGTCCATCTCCGCGACCACCCGGGAGCGGGTGGAGCAGAGCATCCGCCACCTCGGCTACCACCCGAACGCGGGCGCGCGGGCCCTGGCCAGCAGCCGGTCGAACATCATCGCGCTGATGATCCCGCTGCGCACCGACATGTACGTGCCGGTGATGATGGAGATCGCCATCGCGGTCGCCACCACGGCCCGTACGCACGGCTACGACGTCCTGCTGCTGACCGGCGAGGAGGGCCCCGACGCCGTTCGCCGGGTGGCCGGCAGCGGGCTCGCCGACGCGATGATCCTGATGGACGTCCAGCTGGACGACGAGCGGCTGCCGCTGCTGCGCGGTGGGGGCGCCCCCGGCCGAGCCGCGTCCGGACCGGGGGACGAGCAGCCGTCGGTCCTGATCGGGCTGCCCGCCGACACCACCGGCCTGACCTGTGTGGACCTCGACTGGAGTGCGACCGGCGCACTGTGCGTGGAGCACCTGGCGACCTACGGCCACCGCGACATCGCTGTCATCGGCGAGGCGCCCGCGGTGTACGAGCGGCACACCGGCTTCGCCGAGCGCACCCTGGACGGTCTCCGGTCGCGGGCGAAGGAGCTGGGGGTGCGGATGCTGCACCGCCCGTGCGAGAACGGGTACGACGCGATGGCGGTGACGCTGGCGCGGATCCTCGACGAGCGGCCCGGCACGACCGGCTTCGTCGTGCAGAACGAGTCGGCGGTCGAGCCGCTGCTCGCGCTGTTGCGGCAGCAGGGCCGGGCCGTCCCCGAGGACGTGTCGGTGGTCGCCATCTGTCCCGACCAGGTCGCCGTGCAGGCGTCGGTGCGGCTGACGTCGGTCGCCATCCCCGCGCAGGAGATGGGGCGGCGGGCCGTGGAGCACCTGGTCGCCAAGCTCGACGGCCGGGGTGACGACGACGTGGTGCTGCTCGCCCCGGAACTGACGGTCCGCGCGAGTTCGGGCCCCGCGCCGACCGCTTCCTGACCCGCCTCGCCTCCCGCACGTCCCCCGCACACCCGCGAACCTCACCGGTGCCCGCCCGTGGCACCCCCATGTCTCACTCCTCCAGGAGCACAGGAGCACGCCACGTGAATCAGCCTGCCGAGAACCAGCCCCAGGTCAGCCTGGCGCAGTCGTCCCCCACCGTCGGTACCTTCCGGGAGCGGGACGGTGCCCTGGAGTGGAGCGGCCGTCAGGAGACCGTCCGCGTCGAGCCGTGGGGTCCGGACGGGGTCCGGGTCCGTGCGCGACTGGGCGGGCCCGTCCTCGACGGCCTGCCCGGCGCACTGCTCGCGCAGGCGCCGCCGGCCTCGTCCACGGTCAAGATCGAGGACGGTCGGGGGCGGCTGACCGTCGGCGCGCTGACCGTGGAGGTGGACGCCGAGGGCCTGATCCGGTTCCTGGACACCGGCGACGACCGGGAGCTGCTGGCCGAGGAGCGCGCGCACTTCTGGTGGCCCGGCCCACGGCTCTACACGGCCGTCGGCAACGGCCACCACCGCCTGGAGCAGCGGTTCGCCGCCTACGACGACGAGAAGCTGTACGGCCTGGGCCAGCACCAGCACGGGCGCCTCGACCAGAAGGGCCTGGTGCTCGACCTGGTCCAGCGCAACGCCGAGGTCGGCATCCCCGTGCTCACCTCCAGCCGCGGTTACACGCTGCTGTGGAACAACCCGGCGATCGGCCGCGTGGAACTGGCGCACAACGGCACCCGCTGGGTGGCCGACTCGGCCCGGCAGATCGACTACTGGGTCACCGCGGGCACCCCGGCCGACGCCCAGCGCCGCTACAGCGCGGTGACGGGCCGTACGCCGATGCTGCCGGAGTGGGCGGCGGGCTTCTGGCAGTGCAAGCTGCGTTACCGCACCCAGGACGAACTCCTCGCGGTGGCACGGGAGTACAAGCGGCGCGGGCTGCCCCTGGACGTCATCGTGTGCGACTTCTTCCACTGGACGCATCTGGGCGACTGGAAGTTCGACCCCGCGGAGTGGCCGGACCCGGCCGCGATGGTGAGCGAACTCGACGAGCTGGGCGTCAAGCTGGTGGTGAGCGTCTGGCCGTCGGTGTCCCCGCTGTCGGAGAACCACCAGCTGATGGAGCAGCGCGGCTACTTCATCGGCACCCAGTACGGCCCGATGGCGCACGCCGACTGGCCGGACAAGGAGGTCGCCTCCACGGTGCAGGTCGCCTTCTACGACGCCACCAACCCCGATGCCCGTGAGTTCGTGTGGTCGCGGATCCGCGACAACTACCTGGCCCCGTACGGCATCACGGCGTTCTGGCTGGACGCCTGCGAGCCGGAGCTGAAGCCGGGCTTCCCGGAGAACCTGCGGTACTGGGCGGGGCCGGGCCTGGAGGTCGGCAACATGTATCCGGCCGAGAACGCCCGGACCTTCTACGAGGGCCTGCGCGCGTCCGGCCGCGGCGGCGACGAGATCATCACCCTCAACCGCTCGGCGTGGGCGGGCAGTCAGCGCTACGGCGCCGCCCTGTGGTCGGGTGACATCGGCACGGACTTCGCGACCCTTCGCCGGCAGATCGCGGCCGGCCTGAACACCTCCCTGTCGGGGATCCCGTGGTGGAACACCGACATCGGCGGCTTCCACGGCGGGGACCCGGACGACCCGGAGTACCGCGAGGTGATGGTCCGCTGGTTCCAGTTCGGCGCGCTGTCCCCGCTGATGCGCCTGCACGGCTTCCGCGACCCGGGCATGCCGCTGGGCCCGGAGATGACCGGCGGCCCCAACGAGGTGTGGTCGTACGGCGAGGAGGCCGGCGCGGTCCTGGAGAAGTACCTGCGGCTGCGGGAGCGGCTGAGGCCGTACGTGCTCCAGGTCATGCGGGAGGCGCACGAGGAGGGGCTGCCGGTGATGCGGCCGCTGTTCCTCGAGTTCCCGGACGACGAGGCGGCCTGGTCCGTCGACGACTCCTACCTCTTCGGCCGGGACCTGCTGGTCGCGCCGGTCCTCACGGCGGGTGCGACGGCCCGTACCGCCTACCTTCCGGCGGGCGCGCGGTGGACGGACGCGTGGACGGGTGAGACGTACGAGGGCGGTACGGCCGTGACGGTCGACGCGCCGCTGGACCGGATCCCGCTGTTCCTGCGGGACGGGGCGCGGCTGCCGGTGGCCGAGTAGCCGCGCCGGGCGCACGGAGAACGCGGCCGGTCCCCTTGGGGGAGGGACCGGCCGCGTTCCCGTGCGGTGCGGAGGGGGCGGGGATGCGCACGGTTTCCGTGGTGTCCCCACCCCGTCCGGTCAACTGCTGCTGACGGTCAGGTTGTTGGTGCGGAAGTCGAGGCCGCCCGAGGACGAGGTGATCTCGAATCCGAACTGGACGTCACCGATGGTCTCGTTGCCCATCCAGCCCTTGGTGTCCTTGATCCACTTGAGGATGGGGAGGATCTGGACGGTGCCGGAGGACGAGTTCGAGGTGCGGATGAAGGAGAACACCTCGTTGGCGCCGTTGCTGCCCTTGTAGACGGTCCAGGTGTGACCGCCCAGCGTCACGTTGCCCTGCGAGGTGCCGAGGGGCCCGACGGCTCCGGTCTTGTTGACCCAGAGCATGATCTCGTAGTCGTAGTCGGTGTCCCAGATGTCGTACGAGGAGTTGTAGGCGCCGGACGACGGGACGGTGACGTTGTAGCTGCTGCTGAGGGAGCCCAGCGAGGTGATCGTCTTGTTGATCACCTTCTTGGAGTTCGGGTAGGACTTGATGCCGCCGGTGTTGGGGTGGTTGGCCCAGACGCCCCAGTTGGTGCCGGAGTTGGCCCAGGCGCACTGGCTGCCGGCCCCGGATCCCCAGATGTTGTTGTAGAGCGTGTAGCCGTTGAGGCTGGTGTTGCCCCACTGGTCGCAGGAGTTCCAGACGGCTGCCTGGGCGGGGGCCGCGGCGAGGCCGACGGTGGCGCCGAGCGCCAGGGCGGGGGCGAGCAGGGCCTTGGTGACCCTGCCGAGCGTGCGAGATGCCATGGTGTCCCTTCCATGGGTGGGGGGAAATGCGGGGAATTGCGGGGAGTTACCACGTCCCCAGGGTGAGGACGTGGTCTTCTCCGGCGACGAGGTCGAGCGGCTCCGTGCCGGAGGAAGTCAGGATGTCGATGCGGTGCGTGCGGTGCGGCCGCAGGACGGCGCGGGCTCCGTGGGGGCCCCAGGCGAGGTCGAGGTCGGCGCCGAACCGGGTGCGCACGCCCCGGAGTTCGCCCGCCGCGAGGGCGGGGCAGGGGGCCGGCAGCAGGACCAGCCGGTCGGGGGTCGACTGGACGAGCGCCTCGATGAGCACGGCGGGCAGCGTGTGGGCGGCGTCCGCGTTGTAGACGTGGCGGTGGGGGTAGTGGGCGCTCATCAGGGAGGTGTGGAAGAAGTCGCCCTCCAGCACCCGGGCGAGGGCCTCGCCGACGCGTCGGCCGTCGCGCAGCCGGGCCGCGACCAGCGCGTGGTGGAGGTGGCCGTGCGCGGAGTCGTTCTCGGAGCCGCGCAGTTCGAGCGCCCGGTGGGCGGCGGCGGCCAGCCGCGGGGTGTCGTGGGGGTTGATCTCGTCGAGGGGCCAGACGGCGTAGAGGTGGCTGAGGTGGCGGTGGTCGTAGGTGTCGTCCAGGCCGGGCCAGGCCCATTCGGCGAGGGCGCCGTCGGCGTTGGTCCGGTGCGGCGGGAGGCGGTCGGCGAGGGCACGCCAGCGGGCCGCGTGGTCGGGGTGGTAGGCGGCGGCGGTGAGGAGCGCGTGCCGGGCGGCGGAGAGGTCCATGGCCGCGTTGACCGCCCCCCAGCTCGCGCCCGCGGGCCGGTTCTCCGGCGAGTAGGACGGGACGACGACGAGGTGCCCGTCGGCGTCGGTGCGGGTGAGGAAGTCCTCGTAGAAGAGGGCGACCTCGGCGAGCGCGGCGGCGGTGCGCGGATCCTGTTCGCCCCGGGTGTCGTCGTGGTCGACGAGCGGCTTGAGCAGCCAGTCGGCGCCCGCCGTCCACAGGTGGAGGGGGTACTCGCGGCTGAAGTGGTACGTCAGTCCCGACTCGCCGTCGGTGTGCGGCGGGGCGACGACGCCTCGGGCGCCGAAGATCGCGCGGGCGTTCTCGCGCCAGTCCTCGGCCTGCCCGTGGATCAGGGCGGCGAGGGCCGCCGTGACCTCGGGCAGGGCCCCGGCCGCCGCCGAGGCCGTCTGGAGGTTGAGGTTGGCGTCGGTGGTGAAGGCGCCGGCCCAGGCGGTGTCCCAGTCGCCGGTCCACAGGCCGGTGAGGCGGGGCGGGAGGAGGCCGCTCGCGCTGAGGAGGTGGTAGCGGCCGGCCGCGAAGAGACGCTCCAGCAGCGCCGGGCTGCCGGGACGCCCCAGCAGTTCGGAGCCGGGCAGGGCCCGTTCGTCCGGGTCGGCGGCGAGGTTGAGGCCGACGCGTTCGTAGGCGGTGCGGTGGAGTGCCGTGTGCCGGTCGAGGAGGTCGTCGTACGACCGTCCGGCCAGGACGGCGCGCAGGGCGCGGGTCTCCTCGGTGACGTCCAGGTCGCCGGTGTGACGGCGGACGCGGGTGAGGAGCAGGACGGAGTCGGCGCCCTCGACGCGGGCGCCCGGAGCGGCGAGGGAGAGCCGGCCGCCGGTCACCGCGACGAGGGTGACGCCGGTGTACGCGCGGTCGCCGTCCGGGTAGCGGGCGCGGATGCTGAGGACGGCGCCCTCCGGGGTGAGGAGCGCGCCGTGGCCCACGCCCAGGCCCGCGGGCACGTTGGGGAGCCGGTGGTCCAGGGTGATGTCGAGGGTGGGTCCCGGCGCGGCGATGTGCTGGACGATCACGTCGTCGGCGCGGGAGACGTGGACGCGGCTCGTCCAGCCGGCGGTGGCGGCGGTGACCTCGCCGGTGGCGAAGTCGACGCCGCGGCGGTAGCCGCGGGCTCCGGCGTCCGGCCGCCGGAGCCGGATCTGGAAGGCGGGGTGGAAGGGCTGCACCCATTGCAGGGGCCGGCCGTCGGTGAAGTCCTCGGCCGCCGTGAGGTCTCCGGCGAGCAGCCGGTCCTGGAGGGCGGGGAGTTCGTCGGCGAGCCGTGGGGGTTCGGCGTGTTCGGCGCCGTTGGGGCGGACGAGCGTGTGATGGGTGACGATCACGCGGTCGTCGGCCGGGTCCCCGAACGCGAGGGCGCCGTGGTGGCCGTTGCCGCTGAGGAAGCCGTCCTCCCAGCGGGCGGCCGGGCGGGGCTCCCAGGTGCCGTGGACGGGGCCGGCGGTCATGACGTCAGCACCGCGACGCCGTAGCGGCCGAGGGTGAGCCCGTCCGTGACGTGGGCGTCCGTCAGGAGGTCCCGGTGGGTTCCCGGCACCTCGACGGTCACGGACTCGCGCCCGTGGTTGAGCAGGAACAGCAGGTCACCGCGGCGGACCGCCTCGACCTGGCCGGGCAGGCCGTCGAGCACCGGGGCGGCTCCCGCGCCGGCCGCGATCCGGGCGAGCAGCTCGCGCAGGGACTCGGGCTCGGGGAGCGTCGAGACGTACCAGGCGCGGTCCTTGCGGAGCACGGCGGGCAGGCCGTCCAGGTCGCCGCCCCGATAGGAGGCCTCGGCGACGGCGTCTTCGGTCTTCTCGATCTCCTCCGACCACAGGGTGCCGCGGAAGCCGTCGCACTCGGCGTGCTCCCCCGGGTCCAGCGGCCACCACTCGTGGAGGGTGCGGATGCCGAACAGCTCGCGCAGCCGGGCGTCCATGCCGCCGGCACGGACCCGGTCGTCCTCGTCGGCGACGCCGGTCAGGAAGCCGCTGACGAGGGTGCCGCCGCCGCGGACGTAGGCGAGGAGGTTGTCGATCGCGGCGTCGGTGAGGAGGTAGAGCTGCGGGACGACGACCAGCCGGTAACGGCCGAGGTCGTGTTCGGGGTGGGCGAAGTCGGTGGTGAGGTGGGACTCCCACAGGGCGCGGTGCCAGGCGTGCAGGACGGCCGGGAGGTCGACGTGCACGGAGAGCCGGCCCTCCTGCGAACCCGCCCACCAGGCGTGCCAGTCGTGCAGGACGGCGATGTCGTTGTCCGTGTGCCGTCCCGCCACCCGTGACGAGATCCTGGCCAGGTCGGCGCCGAGTTCCTTGACCTCCTGGTAGGTACGGCCCTCCTCCCCCGCGTGGCCGACCATGCCCGAGTGGAACTTCTCCGCGCCCTGGCGGGACTGGCGCCACTGGAAGTAGCAGACGGCGTCGGCGCCCCGGGCCACGGCCTGGAGGGACCAGAGCCGGTTCAGGCCGCGCGGCTTGGGGTGGTTGACCCCGCGCCAGTTGACCGGGCCGGCCGCCTGTTCCATCAGCATCCAGGGGCCGCGGGCCTGCGAGCGGGTCATGTCCTGGACGAGGGCGCCGTGCTGGGCGCCGATCGGGTCGCGGGGGTCGGGGTAGAGGTCGACGGAGACGACGTCCTCCTCACCGGCCCAGCGCCAGGCGTCCTGGCCGGCCCACAGGGGCATGAAGTTGCTGGTCACCGGGGTGTGCGGGGTCGCCCGGCGGACGATGTCCCGCTCGGCCGTGAAGCACTCCAGGAGCATGTCGGAGGTGAACCGCTTGAAGTCCAGCACCTGGGTGGGGTTCTTCAGGTAGTGGGCGTGGCGGGGGGTGTGTATCTCGGCCCAGTCGCCGTAGCCCTGGCTCCAGAAGGCGGTGCCCCAGGCCTCGTTGAGGGCGTCGAGGGTGCCGTAGCGGGCCCGGAGCCAGTGGCGGAAGCGGGCGGCGGCCTCGTCGCTCCAGTCGTAGGTGCAGTACTCGTTGTTGATGTGCCACATGGTGAGGGCGGGGTGGCCGCCGTACCGGGCGGCGAGGTCCTCGGTGATGGCGGCGGCGAGACGGCGGTAGGTGGCGCTGGAGTGCGAGAAGTGCTGGCGGCCGCCCCACCACTCGGTGCGGCCGTCCTGGTCGACGGGGAGCGTGTCCGGGTGGAGGTGGCCCATCCAGGGCGGCGGTGAGGCGGTGGGGGTGGCCAGGACGACTCCGACGCCGTGCTCGTGCATCAGGTCCATCAGCCGGTCCAGCCAGCCGAACTCGCGTGCTCCGGGGCGCGGTTCGAGCTTCGCCCAGGAGAAGACGCCGACGGTGACGGAGTTGACGCCGGCCGCCTTCATCAGCCGCACGTCCTCGTGCCAGGTCTCCTCGGGCCACTGCTCGGGGTTGTAGTCGCCGCCGTAGAGGATGCGGCCGTTGGTGACCGTGCTCAGGCCGGGCATCAGGCGGGCTCCCCGTACTGGATGCCCCGCCCGTTGGTGGCGAGGTAGACGCGGCCGTGGATCCGGGGGTCGCCGGTGATGACCTCGCCGGTCCAGCCCCACTGGTGCCGGTCGTCGTTGATCCGCACCCAGGTCTTCGCGCCGTCGTCGGAGCGGTAGACGGCGGTGATCGTCTCGGTGGAGCCGACCTGGTAGACCGCCGGGTAGTCGGCCCCGTCGGCGGCCTTGCCGAAGCCGAGGGTGTAGGAGGCCCAGCAGCTGTCGACCTTGGTGAAGGAGGCGCCGCCGTCCGTCGACCGGTACAGGCCGTTCCACTTGGCGCTCAGCCACAGGTCGCCGGAGCGCCCCGGTGCCGCGACGATCTTGAACTGGGTGTCACCGGCGGGGAGTCCGGTCGCCCGCGCGGCGAAGGTAGCGCCGCCGTCGGTGCTGGCCAGCAGGGTGCCGGTGTCGGTGTCGTAGGCGTAGAAGACCGCCGGGTCGGCCGGGTCGGCGACCGGCGCGGCGCCCTTGGGGAAGGAGGGGACCTCGGTCCAGGTGGCGCCGTCGTCCGCCGAGCGGTGCGCCGGATGGCGGGTGCCGTCCCAGTGCACGAAGGACCACAGCAGCACACCGCCGTCGGCGCCGACGGCGATCGGACCCGGCGCGTCCTTGGCGATGGCGGGCTGGGCGGCGAAGGGCGCCCAGGTCCGGCCGCCGTCCCGCGAGAGGGCGCCGTTGCCGTGGTCGCCCCAGCCCGCGCGGACCACGTACGACGGCCTGCGCGCGGCCTGCGCGAGCCCGGTCGCCGAGCCGAAGACGGGGTGGGTGGCCATGCCGCGCGACGGGGAGGAGGTCAGCCGCTCGTGGTACATCACGCCGATGTCGCCGAGCCCGCTGATCAGGTGCGCCTCGCCGGTCGGCGGCGAGATCAGCTGGCGTACGGCGGTCTCCTCCAGACCGCGGATCCGCGGGGCCCAGTGCCTGAGGTCGCGGGTGCCGTAGAGGGTGGCGCCGGTGCCGTACACGACGTGCTTCGAGTCGTAGGGGTCGACGGCCACCGTCTGGATCCACCAGCCGAACTTGGGACGGTCCTCGCCCCAGGTGAGGTACGGCGTCTCGGAGACGTCGAAGACCGCGGAGTCCTTGAGGGAGGTCCAGGTACGCCCGCCGTCGGTGGTGCGGTACAGGGTGTCGACCGCCGTCCAGCGGTTGTTGGTGGAGACGACGACGGCACCGGGGCGGCGGGCGTCCACGGCGACCCCGCCGTAGCCGAAGCTGTCGGTGGAGCCTCCGCCGCCGCCCCCGTCCGTCGTGCCGCCGGGCTTCACCGGCGTCACCTCGGTCCACTTGCCGGTGACCGTGGCCAGCTTGTGCACGCTGCCGTCGGACTGGCCGTTGGGGCCGGGGGCGTCGGCGTACGTCACGTACAGCTCGCGCGTGTGCCGGTCGTAGGCGGCACGGACCGGGACCTTCGCGGCGGTGCCGGCGGGCTGTCCGGGGACGGGCTGCCAGGTGGTGCCGTCGGCCGTCCGGAAGAGGGCGGGCCGCGTGCCGTCCGAGTCGCCCCAGCCGGCGTAGAGGGTGCGGCCGGCCGCCACCAGGAGGGTCACGCCCTGGCCGGCGGGGTTCGGGGCGGCCGGGAAGGTGTCCGCCGTCTTCCAGGTGGCGCCGCGGTCCGTGGACTTCAGCAGTCCGTCGTGCCGGGTGCCCAGCCAGAGGGTGTCGCTGTCGCGCGGGTCCACCAGGAGGCGCTCGCCCGTGCCGCGGCCGTCCTCGTTGGCGCCGAGCTTCACGGTCAGGTCGGTGCGGGCCCACGTGGCGCCGCGGTCCTCGGAGCGCAGGACCGCGCCGTTGCCGGCCCAGGACTGGGCGTAGGTGCCGAGGGCCAGGTAGACGCGGTCGGGGTGCGTCGGGTCGACGGCGACGGCCTCGACGCCGAGCAGGTTCCAGTCGTCCCAGCCGAGGTGGTCGGTGAGGGGCGTCCAGCGGGCCGTGCGGTCGTCCCACCGGTAGGCGCCGCCGATGTCCGTACGGGCGTAGGCGAGGCCCTTGACGGTCGGGTGGAAGAGGACGCCGGTCACGAAGCCGGTGCCGCCGATGACGGCGGTGCGCCAGCGGTAGGGGCCGGCGGGGGGACGCGCCTGCTCCGCGGCGTGAGCGGGGCCCTGGAGGACGGGAGCGGCGGTGAGGGCCGCGGCGGCGGCCGTCCCGGCCAGGACGGTGCGGCGGGAGAGGGGGGAGGGGGACACGGGTGACCTCGCAGGGGACTCGGGGAGGGGGCCGGGGTGCGTGGTGCGGGTCGGTGCGCCCGCGTGCGTGCGGCGGGCGACCGGAGTGGGGCGGCGGGCCGCGGCGGACTCACCGGGGCGCGGGGAGCCGGGCGACCAGCCACCGACGGCCCGCGGACGGCCTCGCTCCCGGTTCGACCGGCGGAGCCGTTCTCAGCCCTTCACCGCCCCCGTCAGCATCCCCTTCTTGAAGTGCTTCTGGACGAACGGGGACAGCACCGCCACCGGCAGCAGGGCCATCACCATGACGGCCATCTGGACGGCCAGCGCCGACAGTTGGCCGGTCTTGATGGCCTGCCCCATCCCGACCGGTGCCTCCTGCTTCTGCACCAGCTGGATCATGACGTTCTGGAGCGGCATCATGTCCTGGTCGTTGAGGTACAGCGAGGCGTTGAACCAGGCGCTCCAGTAGCCGACGGCGTAGAACAGCGTGATCACCGCGAGGACGGCACGCGACAGCGGCATGACGATCTGCCAGAGGATGCGGAAGTCCCCCGCCCCGTCGATCCGCGCGCTGTCGACGAGTTCCTGCGAGATCCCCATGAAGAAGCCGCGCAGGACCAGGATGTTGAAGACGCTGATCGCGCTCGGGAGGATCAGCGCGAGGTAGGTGTCCGTCAGGCCGAGGGACTGCACGAGCAGGTAGGTCGGGATCAGTCCCGCGCTGAAGAACATCGTCGCCAGCAGGGTCATGAGGATCCAGCGGTGGGCGAGCGATCCCGAGCGGGAGAGCCCGTAGGCGCAGAGCACGGACACCGTCATCGAGAACGCCGTGCCGACGACGGTGATCAGGACGCTGATGACCGCCGCCCGGGTGACCTGGCCGCCGCTGAGCAGTTCCCGGTAGGCGATGAAGTTGATCTCCTTGGGGATCAGCACCAGGCCGCCGGCCTCGTCGATGGTCTTCCGTGAGGAGAGACTGGTGACGAGGACGATCCACAGCGGGAAGACGATCGCGAGGCAGGCGAAGCCGAGGGCGATGCCCTTGCCGGCGAGGCCGGCCCTGCTGGGCTCCTCCTCCCACACGGGCCGCGGCGGAGCGGCCCACCTACCCGGCGCGCGCACGGGTCCGCCGGCCACTGGCCTGTCGGTGACAGCGCTCACTTCTTGTACACCCCCTGCTCGCCCATGAGATGGGCCACCTTGTTCGCGACGAGCACGAGGCCGAGGCTGATCACGCCCTTGATCAGACCGGCGGCGGCCGCGTAGCCGAAGTCCTGGTTGCGGACGCCGTTCCACCACACGAAGGTGTCGAGGACCTCGGACGCCCCCGGTCCCACCGCGTCGCGTTGCAGCAGGATCTGTTCGAACCCGACGGTGAGGGCGTCGCCGACCCTGAGCACCAGCAGCAGGGCGATGACCGGCCGCAGGGCGGGCAGGGTGACGTGCCACATGCGGCGCCACCGGTCGGCGCCGTCCATCGCCGCCGCCTCGTACAGGTCCGGGTTGACCGAGGCCAGGGCGGCGAGGAAGACGATGATGCCCCAGCCGGCGTCCTTCCAGACGCTCTGCGCGGTGACGAGGAACTTGAAGGTCTCCGGGTCGGTCATGATGTCGATGCCGTCGTACCCGTGCTGGCGCAGCAGTTGGGCGAGGATGCCCGCGCCGCCGAACAGCTGCTGGAAGACGGCGATGACCAGCACCCACGAGAAGAAGTGCGGCAGGTAGAGGATCGCCTGCGACACCGCCCGCACCCGGGGCCTGACGACGCTGTTGATGAGCAGCGCGAGCATGATCGGGATCGGGAAGTAGAGCACCAGCTGGAGGAAGAACAGCACCAGGGTGTTCTGGACCGCCTCCCAGAACGCCGAGTCCTCGAACAGCCGCTGGAAGTTCTCCAGACCCACCCACGGGCTGTGCAGGATGGAGACGACGCCGTTGTCACTGATGTAGGGGTCGTAGTCCTGGAAGGCGACCACGTTGCCGAGGATCGGCACGTAGTTGAAGAGCAGGACGAGGGCGACCGCGGGCAGCGTCATCAGCAGCAGGACCCGGTCGCGCCGGAACCTGGTCCCCAGGCTCAGCTTGCCCGAGGGCCGTCTCCCCGCGGCACCGGTGGCGCCGCCGGGCGTCGCCGGGGTCTTGTCCGTCTCGTCGTCGGCCTCGGGCCTGCTCCGAGGCACCGTGCTGTGGGACACGGCCGTTCTCCTTGCCTCGGTTCCGGGTCAGCTCGCCGCCGTGCCGTTCTCGTCGAGCAGCTTCTGGTACCAGTCGCGGAGCTGGTCGCCGCCCTTCTTCCGCCAGTCGGAGACGGCGGCCTGCATGTCGCTGGTCTTCTTGCGGCCCCGGACGATGTCGTCCTCCAGCTGCTCGAAGTCGTTGGACAGGTTGGTCCAGCGGCTGGGCTCGGTGATCTGCATGCCGTAGAAGGCCGACTTCTTGGTGAAGGCGCCCATCCGCTGCTGCCACTCGACCGCGCCCTTGGTGACGTCCGGGAGGTCGGGGTGGGCGATCGTCGGCGCCGGGCTCGCGATCATCACGAAGGCGTTGGCGACCTCCTGGTTGCCCTTGTCGTTCTTGGTGGGCACCCCGTCCTTGACCGTGTAGTGCGTGCCCTCCACCCCGTAGTTGGTGAGCATGTACTCCTTGGTGCCGTACGGGGCGGCGGTGACGTTGGCGACGGCCAGCACGTCACGGATGACCGACTCGGAGGCCTTCTTGTTGACGAAGGCGAAGATGTTGGCCGGCTGGGTGGCGTAGATGACCGGGTCGGCGCCGCCGTGGCCGAAGATGTCCATGCCCCAGATCTGGTAGTCGGGGTTCTGGGCGGCCTGCGAGGCCTGCTGCCCCCACCAGCTGGAGATGTCGTTGTTGTAGATGAGGAACTCGCCGGCCGCGAACTTGGTGCTCGGGTCGACGGCCTGGCTCTTGCCCAGCTTGAAGTCGGGGTGCACGTACCCGGCGGTGAACAGCTTGCGGGACCACTCCAGCGCCTCGAGGTAGGCGTCCAGCTCGATGCGGTTGACCAGCTTGCCGTCCTGGACGACCCAGCCGAGCGGCTTCTCCCCGCCGGAGGGCACGCCGAAGCTGTTGAACGCCGTCCACTTCATGTCGCCGCAGGCCCACACCTTGGCCTTGGCGTTGGTGATCTCCTTGGCCAGCGCCACGAACTCGTCGGTGGTTTTCGGGACCGCGTAGCCCTCCTTGTCGAAGAGGTCCTTGCGGTAGAAGGGCACGATGTTCGTCACGTACGACGACGCCATCGGCAGGCCGCGCAGCTTGCCGCCGAAGATCGACCGCTGCCAGGCGTCGGTCGGGATCGCCGCGAGGTTCGGGTACTCCTTGACCGCGTCCCCGGACAGGTACGGGCCCAGGTCGGCGAACTTGCTGAGGATGGCGCTGGGTATCTTGCCGCCCATGTTCCAGCCGGGGACGACGACGACGTCGGGCACCTCGCTGGAGGCGAGCACGGCGCCCAGCTTCTGGTCGTAGGTGTTGCCGTCCTGGTTCTGCCAGACGACGTCGACGCCGGTGAGGGCGTTCATCGCCGTGTAGTAGGGGTTGCCGCCCTTCGGCGGCGAGCCCCAGAACGGCGACATCACGGTGACCTTGCCGCCCTTGCCGAGCTTCTTCGGCACGGAGGTCTTCAGGCCGGCCAGGTCGAGCTTGCTGAAGAAGCCGACGGCGGAGCCGTTCTTGGAGGGGAGGTCGGGCGTCACCACGTTGCTGGCGACGAACGCTGGCAGGATCTTCTTGGCGTCCTTGCCCGAGGTGGTGCCGTCGCGCGAGCCGCTGTCCGAACCGCCGCAGGCGGCGAGCAACGGCATCCCTCCCGCCACCGCTGCGGTGGCGACCGCCGTGGAGGCGAGAAAGCTTCTCCGGCTGGGCCCGGAGGAGGCGGAAGCGGCGTTCGGCGTCATTGCGTCAACCCTTCGTGGCGCACCAGGACACCCGGCGGTGGCCGTCGGCTGCGGTGTCTTGAGTGGAACTGGCCGAGCTGAAACGCCCCCGGTCCCCGACCGTCGGAAATCTGCCTGCCTGATGGCGGCGGCTCCGCACTGACGAAGGATCGTCGAAGCGCTTCGATGTTGCTGCGAGGTTAAGTGAAGGCATGGGGGCGCACAAGGGTCGCTCCCAAGATTCCTCCGAGGCTTCCGGCTTTGGTGAGCGCTCATGTACGGCTTGAAATGGAGCGCAGGAGTCCCAGTTGTTGCCGTGGGGTCCCTTGACACCCACCCCAGGGTCGAATGAGCATCGAAGCGCTTCGAAAGCGTCTCCCCGCTCCATCGCAAAGGGAACCCCACGTGACCGCATCCACGCCGCCCGCCCCGCCGTTCCGCGATCCGCGCCTGCCGTTCGCGAAGCGCGTCGACGATCTGCTGTCGCGCCTGACCGTCCCGGAGAAGATCTCCTTCCTGCACCAGTTCGCGCCCGCCGTGGAACGGCTCGGCGTCGGCGCGTTCCGCACCGGCCAGGAGGCGCTGCACGGAGTGGCGTGGATGGGCCCGGCGACGGTGTTCCCGCAGGCCGTCGGATTGGGCGCGACCTGGAACCCGGAACTGGTGCGGCGGGTCGGCGAGGCGGTGTCCAAGGAGGTGCGCGCGATGCGCGCCCGTGACGAGCGGGTCGGCCTCAACGTCTGGGCGCCCACGGTCAACCTGCTGCGCCACCCCCTGTGGGGCCGCAACGAGGAGGGCTACTCCGAGGATCCGAGGCTCACCTCCGCCATCGCCACGGCCTACACGCACGGCCTGCGCGGCGGGCATCCGACCTACTGGCGTACCGCTCCGGTGCTCAAGCACTGGCTGGCCCACAACAACGAGACGGGCCGCGACGTCACGTCCTCCTCGGTCCGCCCCCGCGTCCTGCACGAGTACGACCTGCGTGCCTTCCGCGAGACGGTCGAGGCGGGCGCGGTGGCCGGGGTGATGCCGGCGTACAACCTGGTCAACGGGCGCCCCAACCACGTGTCCCCGTATCTGCGCGAGCAGCTGCGGACCTGGACGCAGGAGGAGCTGCTGGTCTGCTCGGACGCGGGCGCGCCGTCCAACCTGGTCGACTCCGAGCACTACTTCGACACCCACGAGGAGGCGACGGCGGCCTCGCTGACCGCCGGCGTGGACAGCTTCACCGATCACGGCACGGACGGCTCGAAGATCGTCGAGCGGGTGACGGGCGCGTACGAGCGGGGGCTGCTGACCGAGGCGGACCTCGACGCCGCCGTCCGCCGGCAGCTCTCGGTGCGGTTCCGGCTGGGCGAGTTCGACCCGCACCACGACCCGCACGCGGGCACCGGCGAGTTCGACACCCCGGCCCACCGGGCGCTCGCGCGGGAGGCGGCCGAGCAGGCGGTGGTGCTGCTGCGCAACGACGGTGTGCTGCCGCTGGCCGCGGACGCCCGGATCGCGGTGGTCGGCCTGCTGGCCGACGAGTGCAAGCTCGACTGGTACAGCGGCGCCCTGATCCACCGCTCCACTCCTCTGGAGGGGCTGTACGAGCGGTTCGGCGCGGAGCGGGTGGAGTTCGCGGAGGGCGTGGACCGGGTCCTGCTCAGGACCTCCGCCGGCACGTTCCTCAAGGTGCCGGCCGCCCCCGAGTCCGCCGACGAGGTGTCCGGCGCCGAGGGCGCCCTGGACCCGGCGCTGCTCGCGGGCCGCACCGACCTCCCGCCGCTCGTCGCCGGCCCGGCCGGCACGGAGTTCTCCCTGGTCGACTGGGGCGAGGACGTGCTCACCCTGCGCGCCCCCGACGGCCGCTACCTCTCGGTCGCCGAGGACGGCTTCCTGCGCGCCTCCGCGGACCAGCCCGGCGGCTGGGTCGTGCGCGAGACGTTCCGCCTCGAAGCCCATGGCGAGGGTCACCTCCTGCGGCATCTCGGCACGGGTCGCCACGTCTGTGTCGCCGCCGACGGCGTGAAGGTTGCCGAGGAGGACGCCGAGGTGTTCCACCTCGTCGTCACCGAGCGCGGCGAGGAGGCCGTGGCCCGCGCGGCGGCCGGGGCGGACGTGGTCGTGGTGGTGGCGGGCAACGACCCGCACATCAACGGCCGGGAGACCGAGGACCGTACGACCCTGCGGCTGCCCGGACAGCAGGAGCGGCTGCTCAGGGCCGCCCGGTCCGCGAACCCGCGCACGGTGCTGGCGCTGGTGTCGGCCTACCCGTACGCGCTCGAGCCGGGGCACCTGCCCGCGGTGCTGTGGACGGCGCACGGCGGGCAGGCCGCGGGCACCGCCCTGGCCCGCGTCCTCGCCGGTGACGTCTCCCCGGCGGGCCGGCTCCCGCAGACCTGGTACGCCCACGACGCCGACCTGCCCGACCTGCTGGACTACGACGTGATCGGCGCCCGCCAGACGTACCTCTACTTCGAGGGCGCTCCCCTGTTCCCGTTCGGACACGGCCTGTCGTACGCCTCGTTCGCGTACGCCGACCTGGCGGTGCGCGTCGGGGAGGGCTCGGTGCGGGTCTCCTTCACGGTGACCAACACCGGGGAGGTGACCGCCGACGAGGTCGCCCAGCTCTACTCGCGGGCGGTGGAGCCGTCGGTCACCCGGCCCCGGCGCGAGCTGCTGGCCCACCGCCGGGTCACGCTGGCCCCGGGCGCCCGGACGGCACTCTCCTTCGAGGTCCCGCTGTCCGCCTTCGCGTTCTGGGACGTGGCCAGGGGCGGCTGGCGCCGCGAGCCGGGACCGTACGACCTGCTGGTCGGCGCGTCCAGCGAGGACGTGCGGCTGCGCACGACGGTCACGCTGGACGGCGAACCGGCCGCCCCGCGTGCCGTCCTCGGCGACGGGCTGGCCGCCGTCGACTTCGACGAGCAGAGCGGCACGGAGATCGTGGACCGGACGAAGGTGTCCGGCGACGCGGTGACGCCCGCGGCGGGCGACACGGCCGAACTGCTCTACCGCGCCTGCGACTTCGGCGCCGGTGTCACGGGCGTGCGGGTGGAGGTGGCCGGCGCGGGCACGGTGGAGGTCTCCCTGGCCGACGGCTCGGCGCGGGCGACGCTGACCCTCGGTACGCCGACGCCGGGGCCGTACGCCTACACCACCGTCGACGCGCCCTTCACCGCCGAGGGCGTCCACGATCTGCGCCTGAGGCTGCGCGGCCCGCTACGGCTCGCGCTCGTCGGCTTCTCCGGCTGAGGGCCCCGGGACGGCCGACGCGCGAAAGGGCCCGGCACCGGAGACACCGGTGCCGGGCCCTCGCGGGACACGTCAGAGAGCGAGACCGGTGAGGACCAGCACGCGCTCGTAGGTGTAGTCGTCCATCGCGAACCTCACGCCCTCACGGCCCACACCGGACTGCTTGACGCCGCCGTACGGCATCTGGTCGGCGCGGTAGGAGGGCACGTCGCCGATGATCACGCCGCCGACCTCCAGCGCCCGGTGGGCGCGGAAGGCGGCCTGGAGGTCGTGGGTGAACACGCCCGCCTGGAGGCCGTACTTGGAGTCGTTGACGGCGGCGAAGGCCTCGGCCTCGCCGTCCACCCTGCGCACGGTGAGGACCGGTCCGAAGACCTCCTCGCAGGAGAGGGTGGCGCTCGCCGGTACGTCGGTGAGGACGGTCGGCGCGTAGGCGGCGCCGTCGCGCTTGCCGCCGGTCAGGAGGGTGGCGCCCGCCGAGACCGCCTCGTCGACCCAGGACTCGACGCGCCGGGCCGCGTCCTCGCTGACCAGCGGGCCGACGTCGGTGCTGTCGTCGGACGGGTCACCGGTGACCTGTGCCTCGACGGCGGCGACGATGCGCGGCAGCAGCCGGTCGTGGACGGAGGCGTCGACGATGACCCGCTGCACGGAGATGCAGGACTGGCCGCCCTGGTAGTTGGAGAAGGCGGCGATGCGGGTCGCGGCCCAGTCGAGGTCGGCGTCGCTCGCGAAGTCGCCGAGGACGACGGCCGCGCCGTTGCCGCCCAGCTCCAGGGTGCAGTGCTTGCGGGGCACCGAGTCCATGATCGCGTAGCCGACCTTCTCCGAACCGGTGAAGGAGATCACCGGCAGCCGCGCGTCCTGGACGAGGGCGGGCATGCGGTCGTTGGAGACCGGCAGGACGCTCCACGAGCCGACGGGCAGCTCGGTCTCGGCGAGCAGTTCGCCGATGACCAGGCCGGAGAGCGGGGTGGCGGGGGCCGGCTTCAGGATGATCGGCGCGCCGGCCGCGATCGCCGGGGCGACCTTGTGAGCACACAGGTTCAGCGGGAAGTTGAACGGCGCGATGCCGAGCACGACGCCCTTCGGGAAGCGCCGGGTGAGGGCCAGCCGGCCCTGGCCGCCGGCGTCGGTGTCGAGCCGCTGGGCCTCGCCGCCGTTGAACCGGCGGGCCTCCTCGGCGGCGAACCGGAACACGGACACGGCCCGCCCGACCTCGCCCCGCGCCCACTTGATCGGCTTGCCGTTCTCGGCGGAGATCAGCCGCGCGATCTCCTCGGTGCGCTCGACGAGCCGCTTGCTGACGTGGTCGAGGGCGGCGGCACGGACGTGCGCCGGGGTCGCGGCGAACTCGTCGCGTACGGCGTACGCGGCCGCCACGGCCTCCTCGACCTGCGCGTCGGTCGGCACGCTGACCTTGCCGACGAGACGTCCGTCCCACGGGGAGGTGACGTCGAAGCTGTCCTCGCCGGTGGCCTGGCGGCCGGCGAGCCAGAAGGCGTGGGTGGCCCCCACGGTCTTTTCCTGGGGCATGGGGAGTCCCGCCCTTCCGCGTAGTGGGTCTGCTGGCTTTTCCTGCTCCACGGTAGGGGCGCGACGGCGAGGGGGCGCTTGTCCGAGTCGTAGTGGTGGGGGTGAGGGGTGCGCCGGTTTGGCGGGGTCGACGATCGCCGGTCGACGATCGCCGGTCGGCAGGAGGCGGGAGACAGAAGGCGGGAGGCAGACCGGCCCGGCATCTCGACGGCCACCCGGCCACCCGACCACCCGACCGTCCGGCCCGACCACCCGACCGACCGCCCGACCGCCCGACCGCCCGACCCGACCGACCGCCCGCCCGCCCGACCGTCCCGAACGAGCGCCCGGCCGTCCGCCGCCCGACCGGCCGCCCCGCCGTCCGAGCGGCCGCGGGCCGGGGGTGCGCCGGTTCGCCACTGGCCCCTACCCCCCGCGTCGTCGCAGGGGACGGCCGCAGGGGTCGGCCGCAGGGCCGCACCATCGTCGGCCGCGGTGCCGTCGGGCGGGAGGACGCCGGCCGGGAGGGGACGTCGGCCGGCGTGGCCGTCTACCGCGCGACCTTGCGCAGGAACAGCCAGAGTGCCCCCAGCAGCAGCGCGCCCAGGCACCAGCTCGCCAGTACGTCCAGCGGCCAGTGGTAGCCCCGCCGCACCAGGCCGAAGGAGACGGCCGCCACCAGGACGGCGGCCGTGGCCACGGTCGCCCGGCGGGCGGGCCGGGAGCCGAGCCGGGGCAGCAGGACGAGCGCCGCCGCGCCGTAGGCCACGGCCGCCGTCGCGGTGTGGCCGGACGGGTAGTACCCGGTCGCCGGCGGCACGGCGGGTGTTCCCGGCCGGTCCGTCCACTCCTTCAGGGGGATGACGACCAGCGGCACCAGCACCATCAGGACGAGACCGGCGACGGACGGCAGCCACCACCGCGGCACGCCCGCCGACCGTGCCCGCCGGGCGGCGTATCCGGCGACCAGCACCAGCACGGGCACCGCGACCTGCACATTGCCCAGGTCCGCCAGCAGTTCGGAGGCCCGGTCGGGGTGGACGAGGGCCCGGCTCAGCCGCTCGTCCAGGTCGAGGAGGGGCCCCGCGGCGGCGACCTGCCAGGTGAGCAGGGCGAGCAGCAGCGCGGGCAGGCCGAGCAGGCCGAGCAGGAGCGTGCCCGGGACGGGACGTCCGGGGGCCGGTTGCGCCGGGGCGCCCTCGGTCTCCGGGTGGGAGCGGGTCGACATGGGCCCAGCTTGTCAGGAACGGGTGTGCTCCAGGATCGCGGCGGCCAGGGGGGCGTGCACCGCGGGCGGCAGCGCGTGTCCCATGCCGGGGATCTCCACGAGGCGGGCCCCTCCGATCACCTGGGCGAGGTGCTGCGGGTGCGGCGGCGGGAAGACCGGTTCGGCCGGCGCCGAGACGACCAGGGTGGGCACGTCGGTGCGGGCGAGCTGCCGGGTGCGGTCCATGCCGCGGACGTCGGCGCGGCCGTGCGCGGTGTTGGTGCGGTGGTGGCCGGTGTGCTCGATGATCCCGCGCTCGAAGGCGCGGGTGTACGCGGCGTCGAAGGGCAGTACGTCACCGCTGAGCAGCCGCCAGTGCTCGACCCTCCGGTCCAGCTCGGCCTCCGCGTCCAGGTCGGGCGGCACGGGCCGGGACCACAGCTCCAGCACCCGTGGGTCGATCCCGGGCAGCTCCTCGACGGGCACCGCCACCCCGTCCGGCCGTACGTACGGTGTGGAGCTGAGCGCCCGGGTTCCCATCAGGGTCGCGGTGCGCAGCCGGTCGGGGTGGTCGGCGAGCAGCAGCTGGGCGAGCATGCCGCCCAGGGAGAGGCCGACGACATGGGCCCGGTCGACGTCGAGGGCGTCGAGAACCGTCACGGCGTCGTCCGCGAGCGTGGTGATCCGGTACGGGTGCTCGTCGAAGGCCCAGGTGGAGCGGCCGGTGTCGCGGTGGTCGTAGCGGATGACGCGGTGGCGGGCGGCGAGCAGGTCGACGAGCGGCTCCGGCCAGCCGACTCCCGTGGCCTGGGCTCCCATGATCAGCAGGAGCGGGGGCGCGGTGGCGGGGCCGCGCTCCTCCACCCATAGGCGGATGCCGGGGGCGGCGTCGACGTAGCGGTGCACGGGGTCCTCCGAGTGGGCTGCGGATGCGACGAGCAGGACCGCGACACCGCGGCCAGTCAACAAGGCGAGACGAGACGTATCGTATCGCAAACGGACCGAAAAAAAGACCCCGGGGCGTGAACCGGGGTCCGCGGTGGCCTGTGTCCGAGAGGTGGCCTGTGTCCGAGAGGTCGGATTGCGTGGAAGGAGGTCGGCCGCCCCGGAACGGGGGGGGTGGTTCCGGGGTGGCCGTCCGGATCGGAATGCCGCGCGCCCCGGGGGGTTTGGGGCGGGCGGCCGTCCGATCGGTGAGGAGATCCGAAGCCAAGGGCTCCGATTGTGTGCGCGAGGCACGACCAGGTCGAAGCTGGGGAGGCCCCGGCCCGGTTCGCCCACAGTCCCCTGTGGGCGGGGTGTATCTCTCATCTGCCTAGAACCTACGGCAGTGACCGGCGGGACGACAGGCGCATCTCCCTGCCCCCATCCACCTCGCACACCTTCTTCACACGCTCTGCCCGGTCCGGGGTCCCGTGACTCCCGGACCGGACGCGCGGGTCCGCTCAGAGGCCGGCGAAGGCCCGCTCGATGATGTCCAGGCCCTCGTGGAGCAGGTCGTCGCCGATGACCAGCGGCGGCAGGAAGCGCAGCACGTTGCCGTAGGTGCCACAGGTCAGGACGAGCAGGCCCTCCTGGTGGCAGGCCTTGGCGAGCGCGGCGGTCGCCTCGGGGTGCGGCTCCTTGGTCGTACGGTCCTTGACCAGCTCGACGGCGATCATCGCGCCGCGCCCGCGCACGTCACCGATGATGTCGAACTTGTCCTGCATGGCGGTCAGGCGGGCCTTCATCGTGGCCTCGATCGCCTTCGCCTTCGCGTTGAGGTCCAGCTCCTTCATCGTCTCGATGGAGCCGAGCGCGCCGGCGCAGGCCACCGGGTTGCCGCCGTAGGTGCCGCCGAGGCCGCCCGCGTGCGCGGCGTCCATGATCTCGGCGCGGCCGGTGACGGCGGCGAGCGGCAGACCGCCCGCGATGCCCTTGGCGGTGGTGATCAGGTCCGGGACGATGCCCTCGTCCTCGCAGGCGAACCACTGACCGGTACGGCAGAAGCCGGACTGGATCTCGTCCGCGACGAAGACGATGCCGTTGTCGGCGGCGAACTTGCTGATCGCCGGCAGGAAGCCCTTCGCCGGCTCGATGAAGCCGCCCTCGCCGAGCACCGGCTCGATGATGATCGCGGCCACGTTGTCGGCGCCGACCTGCTTGGAGATCTGGTCGATGGCCTGCGCGGCGGCCTCCGGGCCGGCGTTCTCCGCACCGGTCGGCCAGCGGTAGCCGTAGGCCACGGGCACCCGGTAGACCTCGGGCGCGAACGGGCCGAAGCCGTTCTTGTACGGCATGTTCTTCGACGTCAGCGCCATCGTCAGGTTCGTACGGCCGTGGTAGCCGTGGTCGAAGACGACGACCGCCTGGCGCTTGGTGTGGGCGCGGGCGATCTTGACGGCGTTCTCGACGGCCTCGGCGCCGCTGTTGAACAGCGCGGACTTCTTGGCGTGGTCACCCGGGGTCAGCTCGGCGAGGGCCTCGGCGACCTCGACGTACCCCTCGTACGGGGTGACCATGAAGCAGGTGTGGGTGAAGTCGGCGAGCTGCGCGGAGGCCCGGCGCACGACGGCCTCGGCGGAGGCGCCGACGCTGGTCACCGCGATTCCGGAGCCGAAGTCGATCAGACGGTTGCCGTCGACGTCCTCGATGATGCCGCCGCCCGCGCGCGCCGTGAACACCGGCAGCACGGAGCCCACGCCCTGCGCGACCGCGGCCACGCGGCGGGCCTGAAGCTCCTGCGACTTCGGGCCGGGGATGGCGGTGACGACGCGGCGCTCCTGCGGAAGTGCGGTCATGGGGGCTCCCTGATGATCTTGCGTACCGGACGTACCGGGGTGCGTGGCTACGGACGCACAAGTTCCTTTCTCGCAGGCTAGGACGGGGAAGGGGGTGCGGGCATGCTCCATGTGGGCGTTGTCGGCGGCGCCGGTTGTCCGTCGTGGACATAGCCACTCGGCGGGTCCGCTGCCGGGACCCGGCCGCGTAAGCGGTGAACTCCCGTTGCCGGGGCGTTAGATTGACTCGGCGATGGTGGACGGAGCGGCTGGTCAGGGGGCAGGAGCCATGGACGGCGACGGGACGCAGGACGCACGGGGTACGCACGCGAATCCTGTGCCGCGCCCGGCGGTGCCGCCGGGGCGCCCCGCCACACCTCCCGGCGTACCGCCGCGGCCTGGCGACGCGCCGCCGCTGCCGCCCGGTGCCCCGGCCGTGGCCGCCGGTGCGCCGCCCGCGCCGCCCGGCGCTCCGGCCCTGCCGCCCGGCAAGCCGTCCGTGCCGCACGCCGGCGGGCCGGCGGGCACGGCCTCCCCCGCCGTCGCCTCCTCGGCCGTGGCCGCCTGGCTGAACGAGCCCCGTGCGACCGCGGGGCCGGGCATCTGGCGGTTCGGGTACCGGCTGCCGAAGGCCGCGCGGGCGGCCGAGCGGCTCGCGCCGGTCACCGTGGTCGGCCTGCTCATCCCGCTGGTGGTGGCCCTGGTGCTGTGGTCGCTCTGGCGCCGGGGCAGCCTGCCGTACCAGTTCGCGCCGCTGCGGCTGTTCACGCCGGACGACTGGTGGTGGGGCGGCACGATCGCCTCCCCGAAGAACATGGAGGGCGCCGAGGCCCGGGTGGTCTACGACGGCGTCTTCTTCGCCGTCCTGGTGTACGCGATGGGCCGGCTGGGCAGCTGGCCCGACGTCGTGCGCCACTTCGTCGGCCGCCGGCCGCAGCCCGCGCGGGCCCTGCTCGCGCTGCTGGGCGCCCTCGCCGCGCTGAGCTTCGTCTTCCCGAGCGCCTTCCCGGGCGTGGGCTGGGACGCGCTGCCCGTCGTCGACCCGCTGTTCTCCCTCATCGCCCTGATCGCCGGCGGCTACGAGCTGTTCGCCTCCCAGCTGTTCACCGACTCGCTGTACACCGTGGTCACCCTCCTCGTGGTGTGGCCGTTCGCGCTGGTCGGCGGCTGGTGGCCGTACCTGAGGGAGCGGCTCGCCGCCCGGCGTGCCGCCGCCGACCCCGGTACGCCCGCCCCCGTGGAACGCCCGCGCGCCGAGTGGCCCGAGCTGCGCGACGCCGGGCAGCACGAGGCGGCCGACGTGCTGACGGCCGAGGTCGCGGCCGGACGGATGAACGACGTGGACTGCGTGCGCGTCACGCGCGCGTGGACGACCGGCCGCCCGGACTTCCGGGAGACCGTGCTGCGGCAGGCCGGAGCCGCCTGGACCCATCCCTCGGGCTCCCGCGACCTGCCCGGCCGCACCGGACGCCACGACCTGCTCGCGCACCAGGTCCGCATCGGGCGGTGGGTGGCCGGCGAACGTGCCCCGGCCGCCTATCACGACGCCGGCGCCGCGCTCGGCCCGGACGTGCTGGGCACCTCGCTGCTCGCCGTCGGCCCGTCCGGCTCGGGCAAGACCCGCACCCTGGTGGAGCCCGTCACCGAGGCGCTGGCCCTCCAGGCGCTCACCGGGGAGTGCGCGCTCGTCGCCGTCTCCTCGGCGGGTAGCCCTCCCGCCCCCGACTCCGCCTTCGACGTGGTCGTCCGGATCGGGAACCCCTCGTCGGTGCACGACCTCGATCCGTACGCCGGGTCGGAGGACCCCGACGAGGCCGCCGCCGTCCTCGCCGAGGCGCTGGTGGGCGACCTCGACACGGTGAACGCCCAGGTCGCGGCCACCGCCCTGGCCCAGCTCCTCGGCCCCTACCGGGCCGTGCACGGCCGCTTCCCCGCGCTGCCGGTGCTGCGCGAGCTGCTGGAGGGCGAGCCGACGGCGCTGTCCGCGCTGCGCGAGGCCGTGGCCGGGGACGAGGTCATGCGCCGCGAGCTGGACGCACGCGTCCGGCAGGCGGGTGCGCCCGGCGATCCCGGCCGCGCCCTCGCCGACCGGCTGGCGCTGCTGAACCGGCCGGTCTTCGCCGACTTCTTCGGCGGGAGCGGCCGGGGGGAGGGCGGTGCGCACCGGGCGTTCTCCCTGCGGGCCGTCGCCCACCATCCGCTCCGGGTCCGGGTGGACCTGCCCGAACGCGGCCACGAGGAGGCCGGCCGGCTGATCACCCGGCTGGTCCTCGCCCAGTTCCACACGGTCGTACGGGAGGCGGGGCGCACCCACTTCGCCGCCCTGGTCCTGGACGACGCGACGGGCGCGGTCACCGCCGGGTCGGTGCGCCTGATCCAGCGTCTGCGCTCGCAGAACGCGGGCGTGCTGCTGTCGCTGCGCACGGTCGGCGACGTCCCGGAGTCCCTGCACGGTCCGCTGTACGGGGCCGTCGGCTGCCGGATGGCGTTCTCCGGGATCACCACCTGGGACGGCAGCCGGTTCGCGCAGACCTGGGGCACCGAGTGGGTGGAGACGACGGAGGTGGCCAAGCACACCGTCTTCGCCGACCAGCCGATGACCCGCGCGCTGCACGCCCTGCGCAAGCTGGTCACGGGCAAGGCCGTGACCACGGACGCGGTGACCGTGCGCCAGGTGGAGCGGGAGCGGTGGTCGGCGTCCCAGTTGGCGCACGAGGTGCCGCCGGGACACGCGGTGCTGTCCCTGACCACCGTGCGGGGTGAGCACGCGCCGCCGCTGCTGGTGGATCTGCGCGGCTGATACGAGGCGCGGGGCACCCCTACGGTGAGGCAGAATCGGCACGGCCGCTTCGTACGAAGCGGCCAAAAGATCACCCGGTGGGTCGCCCGCTCGTCCGCCTCAGACCTGAAGGTCCCATGCCTCCCACGCTCGCCTCGCTCGTCCACCACTCCGCGCTGAAGCTGACCGTGCGGGCGGGCGGGGACCGTCTGGACGTGCCGGTGCGCTGGGCGCACGTCAGCGAACTCGCCGACCCGGTGCCGTACATGGAGGGCGGGGAGCTGCTCCTGATCACCGCGCTGAAGCTGGACGCGGAGGACCCGGTGGCGATGCGGCGCTATGTGAAGCGGCTGGCCGGGGCGGGAGTGGTCGGGCTCGGTTTCGCCGTCGGCGTCAACTACGAGGAGATCCCGAAGGCCCTGGTGGACGCGGCCGAGCAGGAGGGGCTGCCCCTGCTGGAGGTGCCCCGCCGCACGCCGTTCCTCGCCATCAGCAAGGAGGTGTCGGCGGCGATCGCGGCCGACCAGTACCGGGCGGTGACGGCGGGTTTCGCGGCCCAGCGGGAGCTGACCAGGCAGGCGTTGACGGACGGCCCGGAGGGCCTGCTCGCCGCCCTCGCCTCGCAGGTCGACGGCTGGGCCGCGCTCTACGACGCCTCGGGCGCCGTGGTCGCGGCCGCGCCGGAGTGGGCGGGGCGCCGGGCCGCACGGCTCACGGCGGACGTGGAGCGGCTGCGGGAGCGTCCGGCGCCGGCCTCGTCGGTGGTCGGCGGGCCCGCGCACTCCGACCACGACGACCGGATCGAACTGCACTCCCTGGGCACCGGCCGCCGCCCGCGGGCGGCCCTCGCGGTCGGCACCGCGTCCGCCCTCGGCACGGCGGAGCGCTATGCCGTGCACTCGGCGATCGCCCTGCTGACCCTGACCACGGAACGCTCCGGCTCGCTCCAGGCGGCGGAGCAGCGCATCGGGGTGGCGGTGCTGCGCATGCTGCTGGCGGGCGAGCCGGACCACGCGCGCGCCGTCGCCGGTGAGCTGTACGGCGGTCTGCTGGACGCTCCGTTCCGGGTGCTGGTGGCCGAGCCGGCGTCCAGTCGGGCGCACGCCGACGCGTCCTCGCACGCGCGTGTGCCCGGCTCCCCCGACCAGGCCGGGGAGCCGCTGGGCCGGCTGGCCGAGCTGGTGGAGTCGGCGGCCGCCCGGTCGGGGGAGAGCGTGCTGGTGGTGCCCGAGGGCGAGCGCCTGGTGGCGCTGGCCGCCGACGAGGGCGCGGCGGCCGCGGCCGTGGCCGGGTACGCGGCGGCGCTGGAGGACGCGCGCGCGTCCGGGTCGCAGGGCGAGGAGGAGGAACTGGTCGTCGGCCTGTCCGGGCCGTCCGGTCCGATCGCCGCGGCGGCCGCGTACCGGCAGGCCGAACAGGCGCTGTCGGTGGCGCGGCGCCGGGGCCGGGTCCTCGTGGAGCACGAGCAGCTCGCGGCGGGCTCGGTCCTGCCGCTCCTCGCGGACGACGCGGTGAAGGCCTTCGCGGACGGGCTGCTGCGGGCCCTGCGCGAGCATGACGCGACGGGCCGGGGCGACCTGGTGGCCTCGCTGCGCGCCTGGCTCTCCCGGCACGGCCAGTGGGACGCCGCGGCGGCCGACCTGGGCGTCCACCGCCACACCCTGCGCTACCGCATGCGCCGCGTGGAGGAGATCCTGGGCCGCTCCCTGGACGACCCGGACGTACGGATGGAGCTGTGGCTGGCGCTGAAGGCGACGGCACCGGAGGAGTCGTGAGGGCCGCGTGAGGCGTGGCAGGGGAGGACCGCGGAGACGCTGTGGCACCGCGGCACCGCGGCGCCGTGTCGGCCGCACGGGCGGCCGCCGTGAGGTGACGGGCGGGTACCACCGGGCCCGGCGGCGTGGCGGCCGGAGCCGGCCGGGGCGGGTGGGTCAGCCGTCGTCTCCCCCGGCGCGGCCGGCCACCGCCTCGTGCATGGCCAGTTCGAGCAGGGCCGGGTCGGTCAGGGTGCCGGAGCCGTCCGGCGGTACCAGCCAGCGGACGCCGCCGGTGGTGCGGCCGGGATACGGCACGACGATCCAGGTGCCGGGTCCGGCCGTGCGGATGCCGGTGCCCACCCAGCGGGCGGCCGTGCCCGGTGGCACGAGGAAGCCGATCCGGCTGTCCCCGAAGTCGGCCAGCACGGGTCCGGGCCGGTCGAGGATGCGGGTGAGGACGTCGAGCGTGGGATAGCCGAGTTCGCCCGGCAGGATGAGTACGTCCCAGGCCCGGCCCGCGGGCAGGAGCGCGATCCCGTGGGGGTTGCGCTCCCATTCCCAGCGGCAGACCGCGGGATCCGGTGCGACGGATGCCAGCCATTCGACGGCCGTCTTCGCCCCAGCCATGAGGGACCTCCCTGTGTGTCGTCGACGCGTGCGCGTCACGAGGGAGAGGGAGGTCCCCGGCGGGCATTACGCGGGTCGGGCACCCTCGTTGGAGTGAACCGCTCACTGCGGGGGGACCGGCGGCCCGTCAGCTGTCGAAGCCGAGTCCGAACCGGTCCATCGTCCGCAGCCACAGGTTGCGCCGGCCGCCGTGCGTGTCCGCCCTGGCCAGCGACCACTTGGTGAGGGCGATGCCGGTCCAGGCGAAGGGCTCGGGCGGGAACGGCAGCGGTTTCCTGCGGACCATCTCCAGCGAGGTCAGCTCGGTGGGCTCGCCCGCCAGCAGGTCGAGCATCACCTCCGCGCCGAACCGGGTCGCGCCCACGCCGAGCCCGGTGTACCCGGCGGCGTACGCCACCTTCCCCCGGTGGGCCGTGCCGAAGAACGCCGAGAAGCGCGAGCAGGTGTCGATCGCGCCGCCCCACGCGTGCGTGAAGCGCACCCCCTCCAGCTGGGGGAAGCAGGTGAAGAAGTGCTCGGCGAGCTTGGCGTACGTCTCCGGCCGGTCGTCGTGCTCGGCGCGCACCCGGCCGCCGTACGGGTAGATCGCGTCGTAGCCGCCCCACAGGACGCGGTTGTCGGCGGAGAGCCGGAAGTAGTGGAACTGGTTGGCGCTGTCGCCGAGGCCCTGCCGGTTCTTCCAGCCGATCGCGTCGAGCTGCCCGGCGCTCAGCGGTTCCGTCATGAGCGCGTAGTCGTAGACGGGCACGGTGTAGGCGCGGACCCGCCTGACCAGGCTGGGGAAGACGTTCGTGCCGAGCGCGACCTGCCGGGCGCGGACCTGCCCGTACGGGGTGCGTACGGCCATCCCCGCGCCGTCCGGCCTCAGCGTCAGCGCGGGGGTGTGCTCGTGGACGCGGACGCCGAGGCGGAGGCATGCCTGTTTGAGGCCCCAGGCCAGCTTGGCGGGGTGCAGCATGGCCACTCCCCGGCGGTCGTACAGACCCGCCTGGAAGGTGGGCGAGGCAACCTGCGCGCGGACCGCGTCGCCGTCGAGGAACTCGATGCCCTCGGCGAGGCCCTCGCCCTGGATCCGCTCGTACCAGTCGCGCAGTTCCCGTGCCTGGTACGGCTCGGTCGCCACGTCGATCTCGCCGGTGCGCTCGAAGTCGCAGTCGATGCCGTGGCGGGCGACGGCCGCCTCGATCTCGTCGAGGTTGCGCGCGCCCAGTTCCTCGAGCCGGTGGATCTCGTCCGGCCAGCGGGTCAGCCCGTTGGACAGACCGTGGGTGAGGGAGGCCGCGCAGAAGCCTCCGTTGCGGCCCGAGGCGGCCCAGCCCACCTCGCGGCCCTCCAGCAGCACCACGTCCCGCTGCGGGTCGCGCTCCTTGGCGACGAGCGCCGTCCACAGTCCGCTGTATCCGCCGCCGACGACCAGCAGATCGCAGGTGGTGGCGCCGGTGAGCGCGGGCTCGGGGTGCGGCTTGCCCGGATCCTCCAGCCAGTACGGGACCGGCCGCGCCTCCGAGAGCGACGTCGTCCAGTGAGGGTCTCTGCCACGGCTCATGGCGCCTGGGGCCATGATTTCAACTCCCTACAGAGGGTTTTCGGAGGGTCTCGGAAGGCGGAGGCTCACGCCTTCCGCCTGGCGCGCCGGTTGGTGACGACCATGGAGGTCAGGACCAGCAGGACGGCGACGAGGAACATGGCCGTACCGATGACGTTGATCTGGACGGGCGTTCCACGCTGCGCCGAGCCCCAGACGAACATCGGGAAGGTGACGGTCGATCCCGCGTTGAAGTTGGTGATGATGAAATCGTCGAAGGAGAGCGCGAAGGCGAGCAGCGCGCCCGCGGCGATGCCCGGTGCGGCGATCGGCAGGGTGCACCGCAGGAAGGTCTGGAGCGGGCCGGCGTACAGGTCCTGGGCCGCCTGTTCCAGCCTCGGGTCCATCGACATGACACGTGCCTTGACCGCCGTCACGACGAAGCTGAGGCAGAACATGATGTGGGCGATGAGGATCGTCCAGAATCCCAGTCGTGCGCCCATGTTGAGGAACAGGGTGAGCAGCGAGGCCGCCATGACGACCTCGGGCATGGCCATGGGCAGGAAGATCAGCGAGTTGACGGCGCCCCGTGCGCGGAAGCGGTAGCGGACCAGCGCGAAGGCGATGGCCGTGCCGAGCGCGGTCGCGCCGAGCGTCGCCCAGAAGGCGATCTGGAGGCTGAGCGACAGCGACCCGCACAGTCCGGAGACCCCGCACGGGTCCTTCCAGGCGTCCGTGGAGAACCGCTGCCACTCGTAGTTGAAGCGCCCCTTCGGCCGGTTGAAGGAGAACACCGTGACGACGACGTTCGGCAGCAGGAGATAGGCGAGCGTCACCAGGCCCGCGATGACGACGAGTTTCCTCTTGAACCAGTTGACGAAGGACATCTAGACCAGTTCCTCCGTCCCGGACCTGCGGATGTAGAAGGTGACCATGAGGAGGATCGCGGCCATGAGGATGAAGGAGAGTGCCGCGGCCGTCGGGTAGTCCAGCACCCTCAGGAACTGTGTCTGGATGACGTTTCCGATCATGCGGGTGTCGGTGGAGCCGAGGAGTTCGGCGTTGACGTAGTCGCCGGACGCCGGGATGAAGGTCAGCAGCGTGCCGGAGACCACGCCCGGCATCGACAGCGGGAAGGTGACCTTGCGGAAGGTGGTGACGGGCCTGGCGTACAGGTCGCCGGCCGCCTCGTGCAGCCGCCCGTCGATGCGCTCCAGCGAGGTGTAGAGCGGCAGGATCATGAACGGCAGGAAGTTGTACGTCAGACCGCAGACCACGGCCAGCGGCGTGGCCAGCACCCGGTCCCCCGAGGTCCAGCCGAGCCAGCTCGTCACGTCCAGCACGTGCAGCGCGTCGAGGGCGCCGACGACGGGTCCGCCGTCCGAGAGGATCGTCTTCCAGGCGAGGGTGCGGATCAGGAAGCTGGTGAAGAACGGCGCGATCACCAGGACCATGATCAGGTTGCGCCAGCGGCCCGCGCGGAAGGCGATGAGGTAGGCCAGCGGGTAGCCCAGCACCAGACAGAGGATCGTGGCGGCGGCCGCGTAGAGGACCGAGCGCAGGAACTGCGGCCAGTAGTCGCTCAGCGCGTCCCAGTAGGTCGCGAGGTGCCAGGTGACCCGGTAGCCCTCTTCGAGGGAGCCGGTCTGCACGGACGTGGAGGCCTGGTAGATCATCGGCAGCGCGAAGAAGACCACCAGCCACAGCATCCCGGGCAGCAGCAGCCAGTACGGCGTCCAGCGGCCCCGCCTGCGGGGCGGCCGGGTCTTCGGCGTCGTCGGGGAGAGGGGCGGCGGCGCCTCGGTGAGCGTCGCCATCAGAGCGCCGCCTCTTCTTCCAGGCCGGCGTCGATGTCCTGGGCGGCGTCCAGGCCGAAGGTGTGGCCGGGGCTCCAGTGCAGGACCACCTCGGCGCCGGGGACCAGCCGGGGGTCGCGGTCGACGTTCTGGACGTAGACCTCGAACTCGGGGCAGACGGCGCAGTCGACGACGTACTGGGTGGAGACGCCGATGAACGACGTGGCGGCGATCGTGCCGGTGACGCGGTTGCGGCCGTCCGGGATCTCGCCCGCGTCGTCGGCGTGGGTGAGGGAGATCTTCTCCGGGCGGATGCCGACCAGCACCTTGCCGCCGGTCGTCGTCGGCGCCGCGCAGCGGGCCTCGGGCAGCACGAGCTTGCCGCCGCCCGCCCTGAGCACGATGTCCTCGCCGCTCCGGGAGTCGACCTCGGCCTCGATGAGGTTGGAGGTGCCGAGGAAGTTCGCGACGAACGTGCTGCGCGGGTTCTCGTACAGGTCGGCGGGCGAGCCGAGCTGCTCGACGCGGCCCGCGTTCATCACGGCGACCGTGTCGGCCATGGTCATGGCCTCCTCCTGGTCGTGCGTGACGTGCACGAAGGTGATGCCGACCTCGGTCTGGATGCGCTTCAGCTCCAGCTGCATCTGGCGGCGCAGCTTGAGGTCGAGGGCGCCGAGGGGTTCGTCGAGGAGGAGCACCCTGGGGTGGTTGATCAGGGCGCGGGCCACCGCCACGCGCTGCTGCTGGCCGCCGGAGAGCTGGTGCGGCTTCTTGCGGGCCTGCTCGCCGAGCTGGACCAGCTCCAGCATCTCCTCGACCTGCTTCTTGACGCTCTTGACGCCGCGCCGGCGCAGCCCGAAGGCGACGTTCTCGAAGATGTCGAGGTGCGGGAAGAGGGCGTAGGACTGGAAGACGGTGTTCACGGGCCGCTTGTAGGGCGGCAGGGCCGTGACGTCCTGGTCGCCGAGGTGGACGGTCCCGGAGGTGGGCTCCTCCAGGCCGGCGATCATGCGCAGGGTGGTGGTCTTGCCGCAGCCGGAGGCGCCCAGCAGGGCGAAGAAGGATCCCTGCGGGACGGTCAGGTCGAGCGGGTGGACGGCGGTGAAGGAGCCGTAGGTCTTGCTGATCCCGGCCAGGCGGACGTCGCCGCCGGCGTTGGTCGTCGTCTTCATCTCGTCACGCCCCAGTGAGCTTCGCGAACTGCGCTTCATAGGCCGTCTCTTCCTTCGCGCTCAGTGAGCGGAAGGCGTGGGACTTGGCCTGCATGGCCTTGTCGGGGATGATCAGCGGGTTGTTCGCCGCATCCTCGTCGATCTTCGCCAGCTCGTCCTTCACGCCGTCGACGGGACACACGTAGTTGATGTAGGCGGCGAGTTCGGCGGCCGGCCGGGGCTCGTAGTAGTAGTCGATGAGCCGTTCGGCGTTCGTTTTGTGACGTGCCTTGTTGGGGATCAGCAGGTTGTCGCTGGACGTCATGTAGCCGCTGTCCGGGATCAGGAAGTCGATGTCCGGGCTGTCGGCCTTGAGCTGGACGACGTCACCGGCCCAGGCGATGCAGGCGGCGAAGTCGCCGCTGGTGATGTCCGACGTGTAGTCGTTGCCGGTGAAGCGGCGGATCTGGCCGCTGTCGACGCCCTTCTGGAGACGGGCGATCGCCGCCGCGTAGTCGTCGTCGGTGAACTTCCCCGGGTCCTTGCCCATGTCCAGCAGGGTCATGCCGACGCTGTCGCGCATCTCGGTGAGGAACCCGACGCGCCCCTTGAGCCTGGGGTTGTCGAGCAGGTCGGAGACCGACTTCACCTCGACGCCGTCGAGCGCCTTCTTGTTGTAGGCGATGACCGTGGAAATGCCCTGCCAGGGGTAGGAGTAGGCCCGTCCGGGGTCCCAGTCGGGGCTGCGGAACTGGCCCGACAGGTTGGCGTAGGCGTGCGGCAGGTTGGAGGGGTCCAGTTTCTGGACCCAGCCGAGGCGGATGAGGCGGGCGGCGAGCCAGTCGGTGAGGACGACGAGGTCGCGGCCGGTGTCCTGGCCCGCGGCGAGCTGCGGCTTGATCTTGCCGAAGAACTCGTTGTTGTCGTTGATGTCCTCGGTGTACCTGACCTTGACGCCGGTCCGCTTCGTGAACGCGTCGAGCGTGGGGTGGTGCTTGCCCGAGTCGTCGACGTCCATGTACTCGGTCCAGTTGGAGAAGCTGACGGTCCTCTCCTTCGCCGAGTGGTCCTCGGCGGACGTGCCGCCCTCGGTCCGGCCGGCGGCGGGGATCCCGCAGGCGCTCAGCGCCCCGAGACCGCCCAGGGTCAGGGCGCCGCCGGCCGAGGCGCGCAGCAGCGACCGGCGGGTCACGGCGGCCCTGCCGTCGCGGAGACTGCGCCGCATGGCGGCCGCTCGGGGCGGGGTCGGGCGGTCTGGCTCGTACTGCTCCATGCGCGTGGTGCCCTTTCGGGAGGATGCGGCCTGGTCGGCGGCCGGACTCGTGGCTATCGGTCCCCGAAGACGGTGCGGTGCCAGTCCTTGCGGACCACCGCGGTGTTGTCGAACATGACGTGCTTGATCTGGGTGTACTCCTCGAACGAGTACGCGGACATGTCCTTGCCGAAGCCGGATGCCTTGTATCCGCCGTGGGGCATCTCGCTGATGATGGGGATGTGGTCGTTGACCCACACGCATCCGGCCTTGATCTCCCGTGTCGCCCGGTTCGCCCGGTAGACGTCCCGGCTCCACGCGGAGGCGGCCAGCCCGTACGGCGTGTCGTTGGCGAGCGCGATCCCTTCCTCGTCGCTGTCGAAGGGGAGGACGACGAGGACCGGCCCGAAGATCTCGGCCCGGACGATCTCGCTGTCCTGCGCGGCGTCCGCGACCAGGGTGGGGAGATAGTACGCGCCGTTCTCGAGATCCCCCCGAGGAGCCTCGCCGCCGGTCACCACGCGCGCGTAGCCGCGCGCCCGGTCGACGAAGGCGGCGACCCGGTCGCGCTGGACGTGGGAGATCAGCGGCCCGAGGTCGGTGCCCGCGGCGAAGGGGTCCCCGAGCCGGACGGTCTCCATGAGGGCGGCCGTCTTCTCGACGAACGCCTCGTAGAGGGGCCGCTGCACGTACGCGCGCGTGGCGGCCGTGCAGTCCTGCCCGGTGTTGATGAGCGAGCCGGCGACCGCTCCCTGCACGGCCGCGTCCAGGTCGGCGTCGTCGAAGACGACGAAGGGAGCCTTGCCGCCCAGTTCGAGGTGGAGCCGCTTCACGGTGGCGGTGGCGATCTCCGCGACCCGCCTGCCGACGGCGGTGGAGCCGGTGAAGGAGGTCATGGCCACGTCGGGGTGGCCGACGAGGCGCTCACCCGCCTCCCGTCCGGTCCCGGCGACGATGTTGATCACGCCGTCGGGGATGCCCGCCTCGGTGGCCGCTTGGGCGAAGAGGAGGGAGGTGAGCGGGGTGAGTTCGGCGGGCTTGAGCACGACCGTGTTGCCCGCGGCGATCGCCGGGAGGATCTTCCAGGCGGCCATCTGGAGGGGGTAGTTCCAGGGGGCGATCGAGCCGACGACGCCGATGGGTTCGCGCCGTACGTACGAGGTGTGGTCGCCGGAGTACTCCCCGGCCGACTGGCCCTGGAGGTGCCGGGCGGCCCCCGCGAAGAACGCGGTGTTGTCGATGGTGCCGGGGACGTCGAACTCGCGGGTCAGTTTGAGCGGCTTGCCGCACTGCAGTGACTCGGCGCGGGCGAAGTCCTCGGCGCGTTCGGCGAGGACGGCGGCGAAGCGGTGCAGGGCGTCGGAGCGTTCGCCGGGGGTGGCTCCCGCCCAGGCCGGGAAGGCGGCACGGGCGGCGGCGACGGCCGCGTCGACGTCGTCCGCCCCGGCGAGTTCGTAGCTGAGGACCTCTTCCCCGGTGGCCGGGTCGACCACCGCGTGCCACTGCCCGGAGGTGCCCTCGCGGAGGCGGCCCGCGATGTACTGGGCGCCGTCCGCGAAACGTTCCCGTGCGGGGAACCGGCCGGGTCGGTCCGGGGTGGTGCTTCCCGGGTTCTGCATGTCGCTCTCCTCCGCCTTCGTCCCGCTGTCCAGAGGGGTGGGTGGCGTAGCTCCAGCTTGATTTGAGTGCCGATCCTGGCAGAGCAGTAGTCCTCCAACAAGTGATTCCGTTGTTGCCTTTTGGTTACGCGACGGAATCTGTCGACCAGGTGTCGAGTCGACCGGGAAAAGGACAGACGCACTGTCAGTGGCGCGTGCCACAGTGGAATGCATGGAGAAGATCGATTCCCGGGAAGCCCTGATCAGGGAGGTCCGGGCGGGGGCGAGGATCAGGTATCTGCACTTCTGGGGCCACCGTCCGCGACCCGACGGACAGGTGGGCCCGAGTTGCCTGAGCCAGTGGTGGCCGTCCCCGTTCACCGTGGACGGCGTGGCGTACGCGACGGCCGAGCACTGGATGATGGCCGCCAAGGCACGCCTGTTCGGCGACGCGGAGGCGGAGCGGCGGGCCCTGGCCGCCGGTCACCCCTCCGAGGCGAAGAAGGCCGGCCGTCTGGTGCGCGGGTTCGACGAGGCGGTCTGGGAGCGGGAGCGGTTCCGGATCGTGGTCGAGGGCAGCGTCCACAAGTTCGGCGCGGACCCGGGCCTGCGGCATTACCTGCTGGGCACGGGTGAGCGGGTACTGGTCGAGGCGAGCCCGGTGGACCGCGTCTGGGGCGTGGGCCTCACCGCGGACGACGCCGCGGCGACGGACCCGGAGCGCTGGGGAGGGCTCAACCTGCTCGGCTTCGCCCTGATGGAGGCGAGGCGGCGGCTGCGGGAGGCGTGAGGCCGCCGGCCGCGGGCTTCAGGGCGCCACGAGGATCAGTACGGCCAGGCCCACCCCGAGGACCAGTCCGACGGCCCCGCAGATGACGCCGGCCAGGGCCTGGCCCGGGTTCGTGGCCTCGCCGCGGTTGGCCTTGCCCCGGCCGATCAGCCCGAAGACGACGGCCAGGATCCCCACGACGATCGCGACCGGCCACATGCAGAAGCCCACGGCGGCCACGATGCCGAGGACCATCGCCGTGATCCCCATGCCGTTGCTCGGGCTCGGCTGCGGGACCCACCCGTGGTACCCGGGGGTGCCGCCGTAACCGGGGGCGCCGCCGTAACCCGGTCCGCCCGGGTAGCCGTGGCCGCCCGGGTAGCCGGGGTAGCCGTACGGCACCTGTCCGGGGCCTTCGGGGGAGATCGGCGGCGGGGGAACCGCCCCGTCGGCGGGCGGGGCGAAGGGGCTCGGGGCCACCGCCCCGGACGACGCGGTACCGGGGCGGGGCGGCGGGAAGGACGCGAAGGGGGCGTCCGCCCCCGGCGTGCCGGCCGTCGGGGTCGGCGTCGGCGTCGGCGTCGGCGTCGGGGTCACGCCGGGCAGCGAGGTCACCGTCTGCTGGTCATGGACGGACGGCGGCGCGGGGTCGTACGGAGTGGGCACCTCGCCGGAGGCGATGGTGACACCGGCGCCGTGGTCGGGGGCGGGCGCGGGGGCGGGCCAGAGGCCGGCCGCGGGGGCGGAGTCGCGGGAGGCCCGTGTGTCCTCCGCGGCGGAGCCACCGGACGCGTTCCCCTTGTCCTCCTCGTCCACCGTGCCTGCCGCCTCCGCCTTGCCTGCTTCCGCCTTGTCCGACGTGTTTGGCTTGTTCGGCTTCTCCGGCTTGCCTGCCTTGTCGAGAGGCACGCGGGCGTACTGCGGCCCTTCCGTCCCCTCGGGCACGGAGCCGGGCGCGGCCCACGGATCATGGGCCGCGTCGGTGGGCGCGTCGTCGGACATGCGCGGGACCCCCTCTGTCATGCGTCCCGCAATGCTAAGGCCCGTGCCCGGCCGGCGGAGGTCCGCCCGGCCCCGTGGATCCCTTCGGCGAGCACCCCTCGCCGCTCCCCCGCCCCGTCCGCCTACGATGATCCCGTCCCACCGATCAGCCGATCACCCGCACCCCCGCCGGCCCGCGCGGCCGGGGTGCCGTCCCGGGGAGGACCCCTTGACCATGAACGCCTTCATCGCCGGCCTGCCCAAGGCCGAACTGCACGTCCATCACGTCGGATCGGCCTCCCCGCGGATCGTCTCGGAACTCGCCGCCCGCCACCCCGACTCCAAGGTGCCGACCGACCCCGAGGCGCTGGTGGACTACTTCACGTTCACCGACTTCGCGCACTTCATCGACGTCTACCTCTCCGTCGTGGATCTGATCCGCACCCCGGAGGACGTCCGGCTGCTGACCTACGAGGTGGCCCGCGACCTGGCCCGCCAGCAGGTGCGCTACGCGGAGCTGACCCTCACCCCCTTCTCCTCCACCCGTCGCGGCATCGACGAGCGCGCCTTCATGGACGCGATCGAGGACGCCCGCAAGGCGGCCGAGGCGGAGTTCGGCACGATCCTGCGCTGGTGCTTCGACATCCCCGGCGAGGCGGGCCTGGAGGCCGCCGAGGAGACGACGAGGCTCGCCACCGACGACCGGCTGCGCCCCGAGGGACTGGTCTCCTTCGGTCTCGGCGGGCCCGAGATCGGCGTACCGCGCCCGCAGTTCAAGCCGTACTTCGACCGGGCGATCGCCGCCGGACTGCGGTCCGTGCCGCACGCCGGCGAGACCACCGGGCCGGAGACGGTGTGGGACGCCCTGACCCACCTGCGCGCCGAACGCATCGGGCACGGCACCAGTTCCGCGCGCGACGAGAAGCTCCTCGCCCACCTCGCCGAGCACCGCATCGCGCTCGAGGTCTGCCCGACGTCCAACATCGCCACCCGCGCGGTCCGCACGCTCGACGAGCACCCGCTGCGGAAGTTCGTCGAGGCGGGCGTCCTGGTGACGATCAACTCCGACGACCCGCCGATGTTCGGCACCGACCTGAACAGCGAGTACGGCGTCGCCGCCCGCCTTCTCGGCCTGGACGAGCGCGGTCTGGCCGACCTCGCGAAGAACGCCGTCGAGGCGTCCTTCCTCGACGCGCCCGGCAAGGCGAGGATCGCCGCCGAGATCGACACCTACACCGCGGGGTGGCTCGCCCCCTGACGGCCACCGCGCTCCTCGGCCCCCACCACAATGGGCCCATGCAGACCGTGACTGCCGTGGCCCACCGCGGCGACCCCTACCGCGTCCGTGAGAACACCGTCGCCTCACTGCGTTCCGCGCTCGACCAGGGCGCGGACGCCGTCGAGATCGACGTACGGCTCACCCGGGACGGTGTGCCCGTCCTGCTGCACGACGAGACGCTGAAGCGGCTGTGGGAGCGGGACCGGCCGCTGCTGTCGCTGTCGGCGGCCGAGGTGCGCGAGCTGACCGGGGGTGGGGTGCCGACGCTGGCGGAGGCGCTGGCGGCGACCGTCGGCAACCGGGTGATGCTCGATCTGCCGGGCACCCGGGAGGTGCGCACGGCACGCCGGGTGGTGGACGCCGTCCGCGAGGCCGGGGCGGCGGAGCGCGTCTACTACTGCGCCGACGCGACCGCGATGCTCGCCGTCCGCGCCGCCGACCCGTCCGCCGAGATCGCCCTGACCTGGACGAGCCTGGCACCGCCGCGGCCCGCGCTGCTGGCGGCGGTCCGGCCCCGCTGGCTCAACTATCGCTTCTCCCTCGTCGACGGCGACCTGGTCGCCCGGATCCACCGGGACGGTCTGCTGCTGTCCGTGTGGACCCCGGACACCCGCCGCTCCATGCGCCGGCTCATCGACCTGGGCGTCGACTCCCTCACCACCAACCGCGTCGACGTCCTCCACGCCCTGCGCCGGAGCGGCTGACCGGCCGCGGGCGAGCGACGGCGGGCGGGCGACGGCGGGCGAGCGGCCGGGAGTCGGCGCCCTCGCCCACCGCCGGCACCGGCACCGGGTCCGGGACGGCGTGCCGGCCGCGCCGGACCGTTACACGCGGGACCGCTGGGGCACGGTCGCGGGGTCGGCCGGGGTGGCACGGGTGACGTACTGCGGGACGGGTGTGCCGTCGTCGCCGGTGTCGCGGACCAGTCCGTAGCGGATGGCGCCCTGGTCGGGGCCCCGGCCGAGGTCCTCGTCAGCGGCCTGCCGGGTGGTGGGGAAGACGGTGATGCCGTAGTCGGCGCCGCGTTCGTTCTGGGTGAGGGTGACCGTGCCGTCGACGTAGAAGTACTCGTTCTGCCACATCTGCTGGGTGCCGGGCGGCAGCACCGTGTGGCCGGTGTCCGGGCCGCCCATGCCGGTGGTGGCGCCGTCGGTGCTGCCGTCGAGCGGGTCGTCCATGCGGCGGCCGCCGCCGGAGGCCACGTGGAACAGCCTGCCGTCGAGGCCGGTCCAGGACGGCATGACGAGCGCGCCGGGGCGGCTGCGCGGGGATATCTGCCAGCGCACGAGGACGTAGCCGCGCCCGCTGAGGGTGACGCTGTCGCCGCGGTGCTGCATGACGGCCTGTCGCCCGCCCGTGCTGGTGACCGCGGTCTCCGGCCGGTGCGGCAGCTCGGCCGGGCGGGCGTTCCGTGGGGGAGCCTCGTCGACGGCGTCGACGACGCTCCCGTACCGGACGGTCTCGCGTTCGGTGTCCGAAGGTGAGGGGGACGGCGTGGGCGGGGTGGTGGCCGAGGGTGTGGGGGCCGCCGGGACGGGGGTGGGCGGGCCGGGGGTGCGGGTGGCCGTGGCGGCGGCGGCCGGGCGGGGCGGCGGGTCGTCGGGGGTCTGGACGACGACGTAGGCGCCGCCCGCCGCGATCGTGGCGCTCGCGGTGACGGCGACGGCCGGTTTGGTCAGCGCGGTCAGCAGCTTCGCCGACCAGCCGACGCCGGTGGCGGCCGCGGCTGTCTTGCCACCGAGGAGGGAGAGCGTGAAGCCGGCGGGGACGGGCACCAGGGCGATCCCGACGAGGAGCCGCTCGGCCGGGACGACGCCGGCGCGGGTGTCGCCGCAGTAGCCGCAGCCCCGGATGTGGCGCGCCAGCCTTTTGCGCCACACGGAGTCGGGGCGGCCGTTCCAGCGGGCGGTGAGGTCGCGCAGGCCGGGGCAGGCGCCGTCGAGGGCGCGGACGATGCTCCGGGAGGTCTCCAGGCGTTCCTTCATCCGCTGGACGCGGACGGCGGCGTGCTGCCGGCTGACGCCGACGGCCGCGGCCAGGTCACGGCGGCTGAGGTCACCCGCGACCTCCAGCCACCACAGGGAGAGCAGTTGACGGTCGCCGTCGTCGAGCCAGCGGACCGCTTCGGCGACCTCGCGTCGCTGGCCCTCCAACTGGAGTCTGAGGACGGTGAGTTCGGCGAAGTCGGCGGCACCGTCGGCCGGCCCCTCGTCGTCGAGGGGCCGGGTCGTGCGGCGGCGGGCCCGGTCGCGGACCTGTCGCATGGCGATCGCCACCAGCCAGGAGCGGAGGCTGGCGGGGTCGCGCAGGGAGTCGAGGTGGCCGACGGCGCGCAGCATGGTCTCCTGGACGACGTCGTCGACGTCGGCGTGGCCGTTGAGGGCGCGGCCGACGACGTTGTAGACGAGCGGCAGCCAGTCCGCGACCAGTTCGTCCAGCGCCTGCCGGTCACCGGCCTGCGCGGCGGCGATCGTGCGCCGGCGCCGCCCGTCCCCGTCGTCCGCGTACCTGCTCATGCGCGCACCTTGCCAGCAGAAGGTGTGCGGTTGGCAATGTCGGGGATCACACCGTGGAGACGGGTGGCGGGCCGACGCGATAACGGTTTTTCGCGCCACGGGGGACAGGCGGGACGCCCCTAGGGGACGTTCCCCGACAACACCCTTGGTCGGCGCGAGACTTGCTCGGGGGCAGTCCGGGGTCGGATGCCCTCCCCGGTGAGGATCCGGTCGCCGCCGGACGGCCGGAGGATGATCACGCATCCGACACCGATCCCTCAGGAGCCTCCCCGTATGCGCGCTCGCCGCCGCACCGTCACCCTGGCCGCCTCCCTGGTGCTGGCCCTGGGCGTGGGCCCACTGGCCGCCCCCGCCTTCGCCGCCTCCACCCCGGCCCCCTCCGCCCCGGGCCGCTCCGCCCCGGGCCGCTCCGCCCCGGCCACCGCCGATCCTCGTCCCGACGGCCTCGACGCGCGGGCCCTGCGCGAGGCGGTCGCCGGGCTGCCGGACGCGGACGCGACAGCGGCCCTGGTCCGGGTCGGCGGCACCGACGGCACCTGGCGGGGCAGCGCCGGCGTGCACGACCTGACGAGCGGCCGTCCCGCCGATCCGCACGCCCGCTTCCGGGCCGGCTCGGTGACGAAGGTGGTGACCGCGGCGGCGGTGCTGAAACTCGTGGCACGCGGGGAGATCGATCTGGACCGGCCGGTCCAGCGCTACCTGCCGGGGCTCCTCGGCAAGGACTTCCGGCCGGTCACCGTACGGCAGTTGCTGAACCACACCAGCGGCATCCCGGCGGGCGACGGACTCGGCGACACCTTCGAAGAGGTCTACGCCCACCGTTACGACACGCTCACGCCCCAGGCGGTCGTGGCCTCGGCGGCGGCGAAGGGCCCGGAGTTCCGCCCCGGCCGGAAGCAGCACTACCTCAACATCAACTACACGGTCCTCGGCCTGCTGATCGAGAAGGTGACCGGCCGGCCGTACGCCTCCGCGGCCACCGGACTGGTGCTGGCGCCCGCCGGGATGCGCGACTCGTACTTCCCCGGCACCGATCCGCGCATCCTCGGCCCGCACAACCACGGCTACCAGGCCGTGAGGCGGGCCGACGGGGGGACGGAGTTCGTGGACGTGACGGAGTGGAACCAGGCGGACCGGTTCGCGGCCGGGGACATGATCTCCACGACCGCGGACCTGGAGCGGCTGCTCACCTCGCTGTTCGGTGGGCGGATCGTGCCGCGGCCCCAGCTGCGGGAGATGTTCACGGTTCCGGCGCACATCGAGGGGGCCACGTACAGCGCCGGCCTCCAGCGGTTCGCGTACGCCGGCCGCGTCTACTGGCTCAAGTCGGGCGGCCGGTACGGCTACAACGCGCTGATCGCCGGGACCCGGGACCTGAGCCGGACCCTGGTGTACTCGGTCAACGCGACGGACGCCAAGGGCGAGGGGATGAACCCGGTGGCCGAGCGCGTCGCCCGCGCCGCGCTCAAGTAGCGGTCGCGGCAGGGGTGTCGGCGGCGGCAGGGGTGTCGGCGGCGGTGAGCGCCTCCAGCCGCTTGATCCGGCGGCGTACGACGTACAGCGGGAGCACGCCGAACACGCCGAAGGACATGTCGATCACGGTCCACCAGAAGGGGATGCCGCGGAGCGGCCCGCAGACCAGGGCGAGCGGGATGATCCCGGCGCAGGCGATCATCGCGAACTCGACCACCCAGATGTTGCGGACCGGGTCGCGGTAGGGGCCGTAGAAGGCGACCGCGATGACGAGGTGCGCGAAGGCCAGCCAGTCCGTGCCGTAGAGCAGGAAGGGGTGTTCGGCGTCGACGACGTCGAGACCCTGCCGCACCCGCACGATCCAGTCCATGAGGGCGGGGAGGTGGTCCGGCACGGACAGGGCCCGCAACAGGTCCTCGGTCCAGTGGAGTTCGTGCACGAGCGGGAAGGCCGTGGCGCCGCTGAGCACGAGGCAGACGACGAAGAAGACAAGCCAGGCTCGGATGCCCTTGAGGAGGGCGGCTCTGTCGCTCATGGACGCAGCGTACGCCTGCGAGTTGAACATGTTCAAAACGATCCGGCACCCCGCCGCGCCGACGACTCGCACCTCCCCTTTCCCGGATACCCCCAGGGGGTATAACGTATCCACCATGGATACCCGGGCCGGGTATCCATGGCAGACACGAGAGAGAAGTCGGGAGCCCGGTATGAACCCCCTGCAGAAGATCGGCGCGTTCACGGCGGCGCTGGCCGCGGCCTTCGGCACCGCCTACGGGGTCGGTACCGCGTTCGGCCCGATCGACCGGGACACGACGGCCGCCGGACACGCCGCCGGCCACAGTCCACGACCGGCCGGGAAGCCCTCGGCCGCGGACCTTCTCCCGGCCGGCCTCCAGGTCTCCCAGAACGGCTACTCCCTGGACCTGGAGACCACCGCCCTCCCGGCCGGAAGGAGCAGCACCCTGCGTCTCGTCGTCCGGGACGCCGACGGCGCTCCCCTGACCCGGTACCGGACCGCCCACGGCGAACAGCTCCATCTGATCATCGCCTCACGGGAGCTGACGACGTACCGCCACCTGCATCCCGACCGGGCCGCCGACGGGACCTGGAGCACACCGGTGGACCTGCCGGCCGCGGGCGGCTACCGCGTCTTCGCGGACTTCGTGCCCGCCGACGGGAGCGAGGGCCTCACCCTCGGCTCCGACCTGACGGTCACCGGGGCGTACCGGGCGAGCGAACCGCCCGCGCCCGCGGCCACCACCACCGTGGACGGGTACGCCGTCGCCCTGCGGGGCACCCTCGCCGCGGGCGGCGAGAGCGACCTGACCTTCACCGTCCGCCGGGACGGACAGCCGGTCACCGACCTGGAGCCCTACCTCGGCGCCTACGGCCATCTGGTCGCCCTGCGCTCCGGCGACCTCGCCTACCTGCACGTCCACCCGCACGAGGCGGCCGAGAAGGACCGGACGTCCGGACCCGAGGTGTCCTTCTCGGCCACCGCGCCCAGCGCCGGCACCTACCGGCTGTTCCTGGACTTCAAGGTCGACGGGACGGTCCGCACGGCGGCGTTCACGGTACGGACCGGCACCGGCACGGGCTCCGGCAGTCACCCGGAGGCGCCCCACGAGGAGACCTCGCACGGCCACTGAGCACGCCTCAGCGCAGTTCCTCCTCCCACGGCACGTGCCGTACCCCGGGCAGATGCCCGTCCAGCTCCCCCGGCTCGAACCGGCACATGCCGACCGCGTGCCAGAACTCGCCCGTGACGTCTCCCTCGCACTTGTAGCCGCCGGACGGCGCCAGCGCGGCCCAGCCGCCCGGCAGCCCGACCAGGGTGGCGCGCAGGGCGGCCGGGCCGTCCTCGGGAAGGTCCCACAGCCGGACGGTCCCGTCCTCGCCGCCGCTGGCCAGCAGTGAGCCGTCGGGGTGGAAGGCGACCGCCAGCACCCGTCCGGTGTGCCCGGTCAGGACGGCGGCCGGCTCGCCGGTGCGCGCGTCCCAGAGACGGACCGTGCGGTCGTCGCCCGCGGTGGCGAGGAGCGGCCGGCCCGGATGCGCGGCGGCGGCCCACAGCTTGCCGGTGTGCCCGGTCAGCCGGTGCGCGACCGCCCCGTCCCGCCAGATCACCGCCCGCCCGTCCCAGGAGGCGCTCGCCAGCCAGCACCCGTCGGACCCGTACGCCACGGCGTACACACGGTCGGCGTGTCCGTCGAGCACCGCGGTGATCCGGTGGTCGTCACGGTCCCAGATCCGCACCTTGTGGTCGTCGCAACCGGTCGCCAGGGCCCGCCCGTCGGGCCGGAAGGCGAGGGAGCGGACCCGGCCGAAGTGCTCCCGGATCGTGGTGACATGGGCGCCGGTGGCCCGGTACCAGAGCCGTACGGTGTCGTCGTCGTTGGCGGTGGCGAGGAGTTCCCCGTCGGGGCTGAAGGCCTCGGCCCAGACCTGGTCCGTCTCGACGTCCATCTCGCGCTGGTACTCGCCGGTGCCGGCGTTCCACAGATACATGTCGCCGTCGCTGCTCGCGGTGGCCAGCAGCGGCCCGTCGGGGCCGAACACGGCCGACACCAGCCGACCGCTCCGCCCGGCCAGCTCGCGCAGCCGCCGGCCGGAGCCGGCGTGCCACAACCGGACGATCCCGTCGTTGCCGCCGGCCGCGAGCATCGAGCCGTCGGCGCTGAAGGAGAGGCTCCCGATCCGCCGCCCGTGGCCGCGAAGGATCTGCCGGCCCTGTCCGGTCGCCGGGTCCCAGAGCCGTACGACACCGTCGTTGGCGCCCGTCACCAGGAGCGCGCCGGTCTCCGGGCCCGGCGAGTCGCCGTGCGGGCGGAACTTGCACACCCAGACCGAGCCGCGGTGATCGGGCGGCTGGCGGGTCAGCGCGACCGCCACCGGGTCGGCGTCGGGGGCGATCCGCCACAGCCGGACCACGCCCTGGCTGTCCCCGGCGGCGAGCAGCGTGCCGTCCGGGTCGAACAGGACCTGGTACACCGCCCCGCGGCAGCCGCCCAGCAGCCCGGCGCCCGCCCCGGCGGCGAGGTCCCACAGCCGGACCTCGCCCTCGGTGTCGCCGCTGACCAGGAACCGCCCGCCGGGGTGGAAGTCGAGCGTGTAGACGCGCCCCGCGTGCCCGGTGAACGTGTGCAGCACCCGACGCCCGGCGACGTCCCACACCCGCACCGTCCCGGCCCGTCCCTCGCCCATGTCGCCGGTGGCCAGCAGCGTGCCGTCGGGGCTGAAGCGGGCCCGGAACACCGCGCCCCGGTGCCCCGGCAGCTCCCCGAGCAACCGCCCGTCGGCCAGGTCCCACAGCCGTACGCCGGCGGCGGCGTCGCCGGTGACCAGGGTGGCGTCGCCCGGTCCGAAGGCGACGGTGTAGACGGGCGCCACGTGGCCGGCCAGCCGGTGCAGGGGCGCTCCGGTGGCCGTGTCCCACACGGTGACCACGCCGTCGGCGTCCCCGGTCGCCAGCAGCGAGCCGTCGGCGTCGAGCACGATCGGCCAGACGCCGCTGTCGTGGATCCGCAGCACCCGCCGGCAGCTCCCGGACACCGGGTCCCACAGCCGCACGGTACCGTCGGCGCTGCCGGTGGCCAGCACCCGCTCCCGGAACTTGACGCCGTAGACGCGGTCGGTGTGCCCCTCCAGGGTGCGCAGGGCGGTCCCGGTGACGGCGTCGCAGACCAGCACACCGCCGTCCTCGCTGCCCACGGCGAGGAGTTCGCCGTCCGGGCTGTAGGAGAGGGGCTCGGGCAGCCGGCTGGTCCGCATGTCGTAGCCGTACGGCACGCCGACCGCGGAGGGCCGGAAGCCGGAGTCGACGGCCATGCCGGGGGCTAGCGCGGCGACGCCGAGTTCGGGGGTGTCCGTCAGCTCGGGTCCGGCGGTCGCCGACACCAGTGCCGCCCGCCGCCATCTCCCGCCCTCGACACGGGCGCCGGTGAGGTCGGTGCGGATCAGCCGGGCCCGCCGCAGATCGGCCCCGCGCAGGTCGGCGCCGGTCAGATCGGCGCCGTCGAGCCGGGCCCCGGTGAGGCGGGCGTCGCGCAGCACGGCGCCGGAGAGGTCGGCGCCGACCAGGCGGGCGTCGGTGAGGTCGGCGCGGGTGAGATCCACGCCGGAGAAGTCCCGGTAGGAGAGGTCCTCCCCGGCGAGGGCGGCGCCGCGCAGATCGGTGTGGGCGGGGACCCGCAGCCGGGTGAGGATCTTCACGGCGTTGGCGCGGGCGGTCTCCCCGTGCCCGGCGTCGTCCCCGAGGGCGCGTTCGGCCCAGGCCTGGCAGGTCCGGTGGTCGGCGAGGTCGCAGAGGAACTCCACGGTGAGGCGGCTGAGGGCCAGCCGGTCCAGCAGCGAGGCGTTTCCGGAGGCCAGCCGCAGGGCGCACTCGCGGGCGACGAGCCACTCCACCACCGAGCCGTGGATGAAGCGGAACACGCCGTCGTCGTCCCGCACCAGCAGGCTGCCGGAGCCGACCGCGTGCGCGGCCTGCGGCACGGACAGCCGGCTGTCGGCGAGCCCGGTGAGGGTCTCGGCGACGTCGGTCAGCTCGTCGAGGCGCAGCGCCTCGCGGCCGCTCTCGCACAGCCGCAGGGCGAGCGCGGTGACCGCGTTCCACAGCTGGTCCACGCTGAGGCCGGGGGCCCGGCCGGGGCCGCCGCCGGCCCGCTGTTCCTCGAAGCGGAGCCAGGCGGTGAGCACCTCCCGGTAGAGGCCGGCCGGGCTGAGGGCGCGTCCCGCGCCGGCGACCGCGCGCAGCTGGTCGTCGTCGAGGTCGGCGACGAAGCCGAGCAGCCGGGGGTTGCGGCACAGGGCGAGCAGGTCGGGGATGGCGTCCAGGAGGCGCAGTCGGCGGTCGGCGGCGCGGTCGTCGCCGTCGTAGCGGTTGACCAGGTAGGCGTGGATCTGCGCGGGGGTGAACTCCTGGACGGCCAGGACCCGGCGGTGCGGGAGCAGTCCGACGCGTTCGCCGAGGGCGGTCAGCACCTGCCCCTGGGAGCGGAAGTGCTGGGTGCGGCTGCTGACGACGATCTTGGCGCTGTCGACGGCCGAGTCCAGCAGCACCTGGAGGCGTTCGGCGGCGCGGTCGTAGGTGACCTGGCTGACCAGTTCGTCGAAGCCGTCGAAGACCAGCACGATCCGGCCCTGCTGGAGCATGTACCGGAAGGCGCGCAGATCGATGGTGTCGACGCCGTGCGCGGCGAGGTGGGCGGCGACCAGGCCCTCGAAGGAGTAGGCCCGGTCCAGCGCGTTCAGTTCGATGAACAGCGGCACCAGGTGCGGTAGTTCGGCGGGGATACGGCGGGCCAGCTCGCGCAGGGCGAACGTCTTGCCGTGCCCGAAGTCGCCGAGCAGCAGCAGGAAGCGGCCCTGGTCGGCGTCGAGGAGGCGGAGCATGTCGTCGACCAGGCCGTCGCGGTCCTCGGCGCCGAGGCGCTCCGCCTCCCGGTATCGCTGCGGCAGGTACATGCCCGGCGGGTAGCGGGCGTCGGTGGACAGTCGCTCGCTCTGGGCGGCGACGTAGGCGCGCAGGTCGAGCAGGCCCTGGAACTCGGTGAAGCTGCGCACCCGGACGCCTCTGCGGCGGGCCTGGTCGCGCAGGTCGCGGGCGGGCGGCGGGCCGTCGTGGACGAGTTCGGCCTCGGTCTCGGCGTCCGCCGCGTGCACCAGCGCCACGACGCGCTCGACGTCCTCGGCGGTGGGGGTGCCCGGGTGCACGGCGACCCGCTGCTGGCGGACGAAGCCCGACTGGTTCCAGGTGACGAGCAGTTGCGGCACCGGGCCGGCGACCGGCCGGATCCGGGCGCCCTCGTGCCGGGTCCGGCAGACCTCGGCGACGCGCGCGAGCAGCACCTCGGCCGGGGACCGGACGGCGCGCGGTCCGGGCTCCGCCGGCTCGGCGAGGTCCGGCGCCGGCTCATCGGTCCGGGAGTCGCCCGGGTCGGGTCCGAGGGCGCGGTGGGCGCGCCGCCACTCGACCTGCCGCCGCTCCGGTTCGCCGGGCCCCTCCCAGGCGGTCAGCCCGTCGCGGCCGAGGCGCAGCAGCCGGTGCCGGCCGGGACCGGCGGCGCCGAGCAGCGGCAGTTCGCCGGAGGCGGTGGCCAGGGCGGGGTGGACGCCCGGTCCGGCCGGGCCGTGCAGGAGCAGGTGCAGCCGGGGGGCGGTGAGCCGGCCGAGGACGTCGGTGTCGCGCAGCGGTCCGGCGCCGTCCGGGCCGGCGCCCCGGCCCCGTCCGGGCGGATGCCGCAGCGCCCCGATGCGCAGCCACCCCTCCTCCTCGTACGGCCGCAGCGCCTGCGCGAACCAGGCGGCCTGCTCGGGCCCCACCAGCCCGTACCGGTCGTCGAGCCGGTGGCTGTACGCCATCGAGGAGTTGAGGCCCGCGACGACCGTGCGCAGTTCGGGCACGGGGAAGAGGGTCCACGGCTGGTCGCTGTCGAAGACGACGTCGAGGCCCTGGTACAGCTCCTGGAACAGCCGTGCGAAGTGCCGCCACTTGGGCCAGTACGGCGGCCTGGGCGGCATCTCGTCGGCCTCGCAGGTGCTGAAGTAGGCCCGGCAGGCGGCCTGGTTGACGTCCCCGCCGCCGGGCACGAGGGCGACCCGGTGCGGTTCGAGGCCGAGCAGGGCGCGCAGCCCGGTGAGGAAGGCGAGGGCCTGGTCGAACTCGCGGGGGCCGCCGGAGGCGGTCAGGTCGCCGGTGACCACCAGCAGGTCGGGCGCCGGGGCGCCGGCGTCGGTCAGCTCGACCAGGTCGCCCCAGATCGCGGCCTGTAACTCGGCCGGGTCCTGGCCGCGTCCGAAGGCGGGCCCGGCCAGCTGGAGGACGGTCACCGCCTCGCGCTCGGGAGCGTCCCCGGCCACCCGCGGGTACGCCGGTGGCGCGGCGGGCCTGCGCCGGCCGGCCCAGCCGGGCCGTCCGAGGGGCCGGCCCGGCGGGGGCGCGGCCGGCACCGGCGGGGGCGGGGGTGCCGGGTGGCCGTTCCCCGGGTAGTCGGGGCGCAGGGTGGGCCGGGCGCGGCCGTCGAGGGCCTGACGGATCCGGGTGAGGAGCAGGTCGCGGGCGGCGACCGGGTCGGCCACGGGGACCAGGTCGACGTAGGTGATGGTGGCGAGCAGGCCCTCCACCGGGATGTCCTCGACCCGGACGGTGATCAGCCGGCGGTCCGGGGCGTCGGGGTCGGCGCGCAGGGCGGCCTGCCACTCCATACGGCCGTAGCGGGACCGCTCGTAGTTGCGTGACAGGACGGCGATGACGGCCGCGGACTCGCTCACCCCGCGGTCCATGAAGTCCAGGAAGTTGGTGCCGGGCACGAAGTCCCAGGCCTGGAGGACGGTGCGGTACCCGGCCTCCTCCAGGATCCAGGCGATCCACGACGCCCAGCGCTCGTCGGCCGGCGAATAGCTGACGAAGAAGTCCAACGGGCCGGTGCCTGCGGTGATCTGCTGGTCCCCCATGTATTCATGATGCAATGAGGAAGCACCGAGATGCACCGGTTCCCCAGCCACATCCCCGGCCCGGTGCCGAACGTCGTGAAACCGCCGACCGGAGACACCCCCTGGTTACAGCGGCGCACGCGTGTGCGACCCTTCCGGGCGTGGGTGGTTTGCGGCGTCTTCACGTACTGGACAAGGTGGCGATCGGTCTCCTGGCGACCGGGCTCGTCTGCGTGGCCACGGGGTTGCTCCCCACCGGCTCGGCCTCCGACGCGATGACCCGCGTCGCCCCGCTGCTGGCGTTCCTCGGCACGGTCATCGTGCTCGCCGAACTCACCAGCCGCGCCGAGGTCTTCGACGTGGTCGCGGCCCGGATCGCCCGTGCCGGGCGGGGCAGGTACCCGCTCCTGTTCCTGCTCTGCGTGGCCTTCGCCTCCGTCACCACCATCGCCCTCAACCTGGACACCACGGCGGTCCTGCTCACCCCGGTGATGCTGGCCCTGGCCACCCGGGTCGGCATCGCGACCGTCCCGCTGGCGATGACCACGGTCTGGCTCGCCAACACCGCGAGTCTGCTGCTGCCCGTCTCCAACCTGACGAACCTGCTGGCGGCCGACCGGGTCGCGCTGTCACCGCTGGGCCTGGCGGGCCGTATGTGGGCCCCGCAGCTGGCGGCGATCGCGGTGACGATGGCGTGCCTGTGGGGGTTCTACTGGCGACGGGGCCGGCGGGGCGCGGCGGGGCCCGGCGAGGCGACTCCGGGTGAGGCGACTTCTGGCGCGGGGCCCGGCGAGGCGACTCCGGGCGCGGGGCCGGGGGCGGCGCGCGTGGAGGACGTACAGGCCGAGGCCGCTCCCCCGGTGCGGGGCGCGGACCGTTATGTGCCGCCCGGTCGGCACCGGCCCGCCGACCCGGTGCTGTTCCGCGCCTGCGCGCTGGCCTGCGGCGGGTTCCTGCTGGCGATCCTGGTGGCGGACGTGGAGCTGTGGGTGGCGTCGGCGACGGCCGCCGCGGTCGTCGTCGCGGCGTTCGCGGCACGCGAGCGCTCGGCGCTGCGGCTGTCCCTGATCCCGTGGCGGCTGCTGGTCATGGTTCCCGGCATGTTCCTGGTCGTGGAGACCGTGGACGCCAACGGGCTGCACTCCCTGCTGGCCTCCGCGATCGGCCACGACGGCGGCATCGCGGGCATGTTCCGCGCGGCGGCGGTCGGCGCGGGCCTGTCCAACGCCCTGAACAACCTCCCCGTCTACCTGGCCGGCGAGGCGGCCGTCCCCGTCGCCAACCACGACCAACTCCTCGCCCTGCTGATCGGCAGCAACGCCGGCCCGGTGATCACCCCCTGGGCCTCGCTGGCGACCCTCCTGTGGTACGAACGCTGCCACGCGTACGGCGTACGGGTGCCGCTGGCCCGCCTGATGGGAACGGGGGCGGTGCTGGCGGTGACGGCGGTGACGGCCTCGGTCGGGGTGCTGGCGCTGACGAGGTGAGGGGCGCGGGCCGCGCTCGACGGGGCGGGGCGCGGAGCGGCCCCCCTGGGCGATTCCCGGGCCGACGAGCCGGCGCCGGACCTCGCCGAGCCGGCGGAGCCCGGACCGCGCGCCGTCCGGTCCCCGGCCGAGGTGCTGCTCGCGCGCGTCGCCGAGGTCTGCCGGACCCGGCACGAGGGCGCCCGGATCCGGCCGGTCGCCGGCCCGGTGCCGCAACTGCTCGTCACCTGGAACCAGTCGGGCTTCGTCCGCCGGCAGCGGGTCGCCGTGCACCCGGGCACCCGCCCGCGCTACGGGGAACCGGGCCGCGCCCGCGCCGCCAGGGTCAGCAGGTGGGGCAGCAGCTCCGGGCGGCCCGCGACGAAGGAGCGCCCGGTGTCCGGGCCGGTGAAGCCTCCGCCGAACTCCGCGCCGTCCAGGTGCCGGACCGCCACCCCGGCCTCGCGGGCCAGCAGTGCGCCGGCCGGCAGGTCGATCGCCTCGGCGCGGTAGCCGACGAACCCGTCGATGTCGCCGCGGGCGAGCATCGCCCAGGCCAGCAGCGGCGCCCACAGCTGGAGCAGCCGCCGGGAACCGAGTTCCACCGTGTCCCGCAGGGCGCGGGCGGCGGGGTCGTCGCGCCGGACGGCGTGCCCCTGGGTCCAGGCCAGCAGCGGCCCGGCGGGCGAGGCCGGACGGTTCCGGCCGGAGGGCGGGGCGAGCCGCCCGCCCGGTCCGTACGCGCCGCACCCGCGCCGCGCCGACCAGGTGCGTCCGCTCACCGGGTCGTGCACCACTCCCACCACCGGGGCGCCGTCGACGCACAGGGCGATGCCCACGACGTACACGGCCAGGCCGATCACCACGTTGTTGCTGCCGTCGAGGGGGTCCACCAGCCAGGTGCGCCCGCTGCCGTCGCCGCCCGACCCGCCGGACTCCTCGGCGACGATCCGGTCGTGCGGGTGGCGGGCGCGGATCCGGTCCACCACGAGCCGTTCGGCCATCAGGTCGAGGTCGGTGACGACGTCACCGAGTCCGCCCTTGGGCCGGGCGGTGAAACCGTCGGGGAAGCGGGACCGCAGCAGCGCCCCGGCCTCCTCGGCGGCGGCGACCGCCGTGGCGCACTCCGAGGTGAAGCGGGCCGTCGGGTCAGGCAGGTGGTTCGGGCTCATGGATCCTCCTGAGGGCGGCCTGCGCGATCCGGACGGTCTGGGCCGCGTCGCACGTCCTGCGGATCACCCGGCGGCCCGGCGCCCGTAAGGGGCCCAGGGAGAGGTCCGCCCGTCCGGGCAGGGTGCGGCCCAGCACCAGGGTGGCGGCCGGCCGGCCGTCCGGGACCACGGTGGTGTGGAACTCCCCCGCGGGCAGGGCGTAGGTCTGGCCGCGCGAGCTGGTCTGCTCGACGCCGGGCAGACAGCGGACCAGCCGTCGGGTGGGCCGCAGTTCGTCCACGCCCGACGGGTCGCTGTGCACCTCGAACACCCGGTGGGTGGGCGTCCCGGACCCCTCCTGGACGGTCACCCGACGGTTGCCGAGCCGCCCGTACAGCACGGTGCTGGTGAGGTCCCAGCTGTGCGAGTGGACCTGATGCCCGGTGAGGACCGGGTCGGCGGGTCCGAAGACGTGCACGCACATGCCCCGCGGTCCGTCCCGCAGCACGGGCAGGCACACGAACCCCAGCGGATGCCGGACCGCCCGCAGCTCCCGACGGCCGCTGACGATCTCCTCCAACTCCGCGGCGGCCTGCCGCATCACCTCGCCGACGGCCCCCCGCCGCGCGGCCCGCTCCAGGCCCGGGTAGTCCATCGTCTCCCCCTTAGGGCCTACCTCCGGTACGGATCCTCCGCGTGCAGCGCCCTGTCGATGATGTCGCCGACGTCCCGGTCGGTGAAGCTGGCCGGCAGCGGCAGGCCGAGCCGGTCCAGCAGCCGGCGGACCTCGTCGACGGTCGGTTCGTCGCTCAGCGCGGTCGCCTCCCGCAGGTCGAGCTTGACCGCCTGCTCGCGGCTCTGGTGCAACTCGGTGACGTAGTAGTCGTAGAGCGGCCGCCCGCGCTCCACGCACAGGCTCACCCGGCGCGGGTCGTCCTGGGTGATGATCAGACAGCTGTCGGAGAGGTCGAAGCGCAGGGTCGGTGCCACCGACGAGAGGTGCACGTCGATCTCCAGGGTGTCCAGCCGCTGCCGGTGCCAGGCGGCGGCGACCACGGTGGCGTACGACTCCCTGCGGGTGCGCTCGGTCGTCCACTCGGTGAACGCGCCGCCCTCCTGCCGGTGCCCGAAGGTGCGGCGGAAACGGGCGTAGGCCTCGCAGGCCCGGTCGTCCGCCGGGTTGACGATGTCGATCTTCATGCTGAGCGAGCGTCGCCGCCGCCGCGCCTCCAGCACGCACTCCGGGAGGGTGACGGCCCGCAGATAGGTGCCGGTGCCACCCTTGAACACCCAGCGGGCGGTGGTGCGCCGGGCCTGCTCGTGTGCCAGTCCGACCTCCGGACCGGCGAGCGTGCGGACCATGGCCAGGTCCTCGATCGCCCGGCCGGTGCCCTCGGTCGCGCCCCGGATGTCGGCCAGCCGGCGCCGTCGCTCGGTCAGCGAGCCGTACACCAGCGCCGCCAGGACCAGCAGGATGGAGCCGGTGACGATGTTGTCGTCGAAGTCCTTGTCCAGGATGTCCATCAGGCCGACGACGAGGGCGAGGGCGATGGCGACGACGCCGTCGGCGTTCCTGACGGCCCACGCGATCGAGTGCTCCAGCCTGCTCCCGGACGGCTGCTGCGGCGTATCGCCTGTCACGGCCTCACCCTCCCCCGACGGCGACCTCCAGAGTAGGAGCAAGGACCCGTCCGCAGCTACGGCGCGTGAATCGGTCTCAACGGCGGGTACCGGCCTCGGAGGGCGCGCCGGACGGCTCGGTGGGCCGCGTGGACGGCGCGGCGGTGGGCGTGGACGGCGAGGCGGACGGCGTGGACGGCGAGGCGGACGGTGCGGGAGTGACCGACGACCGCCACCTGCCGGGGTCCGGGGTGCTGGTGGGCACGGTACCGCCGTGGCGGGTGCCGGTGGGTCCGACGGTCCCGCTTCTCGCGGTGTCCGGGTCGGCGGGTGCGCGGAAGGTCGGCACCGATGTCGGCGCGGCCGACGGGCTGCTCGCGGGCGGCGGGGCCATCGGAACGGTCGGGGCGGCCGGCTCCCCCGGCCCGGCGGGGCGCAGCGGCAGCACGACGAGCGTGGCGATCGCGCAGGTCACCCCCGCTCCGATCGCGGTCCGCAGCAGCCGGCGGCGCGCGGCGCCGCGGCGAACCGCCTCGTAGTGGCCGGGCGGCGGGGAGAGATGGCCGGAAGGGGGCCGCAGGATGACGGTGAGCAGGTCGTCGGGCGCGTGGTCCGTGCCGTCGCCGGCGTCGTCAGCGTGCGTGATCAAGGCTTCTCCCCAGGTGTGCGCGGAGCAGTTCGCGGGCCGCGTGCAGATCGGCCTTGACGGTTCCTTCCTTGCGCCCGGTGAGCACGGACACCTCCCGGATCGGCATGTCAGCGTAGTAGTGCAGCAGGATCGGCACGCGCAGCCGGTCCGGCAGCGACTGGACGAGCAGCCGGACCGACGGGTCGGCGGCCTCCTGGGCGGGCGGGTTCACGGCGGCTTCCGCGGTCGCCCGGCGCACGGCCCGGCGTTCGCGTTCCAGCTTGCGCCAGTGGTCGCGGACCAGGTTGGCGGCGGTGACGTAGAGGAAGCCCTGCGGCTCGGCGACCGCCGTCCAGCGGGCCCAGAGCCGGGTGAACGCCTCCGACGCGATCTCGTGGGCGGTCTCGTCGTCGTCGACGAGCCGGCGGCACCAGCCGGCCAGGCGCGGGTAGAGGGCGGCGAACAGGTCGGCCGCCGCCCGCTCACGAGAGCGTTTCACCGTTCTCCCGCAGGGGTCAGGACCGCGAACACGATCACGTTGTCGCGGTACCCGTCACCGGTGAGCGGCCCGCCGCAGGTGATGAGACGCAGCTCGGGCCGGTCCACGTTCCCGTAGACGTCGGTGGTGGGGAACTCCTTCTTGCCGACGGTCCGTACGGCGGTGACCGCGAACTCCGCGGTGGTGCCGTTCTCCAGGCGCGCCATGATCCCGTCGCCCGGCCGCAGCCGGTCGAGGCGGCGGAAGACGCCGTCGCCGTACTTCCCGACCGTGACGTGGCCGAGGAGCACCGACGGCCCGGTCTGGCCGGGCGTCGGCGAGTACCGGTACCAGCCGGCCCGGTCGTCGGCGGTGACGGCGGGCACCTCCACGCCGCCGTCGGCCCGCAGCCCCAGCGGTACGACCGGGGTGTCGACACCGATGGCCGGAATGCGCAGGCCGACCGGCGCCGACCGGCCGAGCGGGCGCGCCTCCCGCACCGGGGAAGCCGGCACGGGAGGCGGGGTGCTCCCGGCCCGGTCGGCGGGGTGGCCGACGCAGCCCGCGAGCAGGCCGGCGCCGGCCGCGGTGAGGAAGGCGCGCCTGGAGTACGGGCTCATCCGCCGGTCGTCCTCCGGCGACGCAGCACGTACACCCCGGCGCCGCCCGCGGCGAAGGCCGCCGCGACCCCGCCGCCGATCAGCCCGCCGTCGCCCGACGACCGCGCGGCCGTCGGGGCCGCACCGGTGTCGGCTGCGCCGCGGGGGACGAGGGGAACCTGGCCCCGCACGTTCGACGGCATCGCGGTGGGACGGGTCCGGTCGGGCGAGACGGTGGCCTCCGAGCCTTCGGACGGCGCCGCGGTGGCATCCGGCCGCGGCGTCGCCCCGGCCGGAGCGGGGGTCGTCGCGCGTGCGGAGGGAACGGACGTCGGCGTCCCCCCGTCGGCGAACGCGGGCCCTGCCCCGATCAGCAGCGCGGTGCCCGCGACTGCCAGGGCACCGAGGCCGGTCCGTCGTGTGTATCGCATGAGTCGCTCTCCTTCGTCGGTCCGCACGGGCTGTGTGACGGATCGAGCGGAGAGACGAGACAGCGGGGGCACAGGTTGTAAAGAGTTGGCAAAGCCGGGTGGCGGGAACGACACGGCACAGCGCCGCCCCGGACGGAGAACCCCCGTCCGGGGCGGCGAAGTGGGGCGCGAGGCGGTGCGAGGAGGCGGTGCGGCGGCCCACCGAGACGGTCGGTCCGGCGGCTCCCCGAGACGGGCGGTCCGGCGGCTCCCCGAGACGGGCGGTCCGGCGGCCCGCCGAGACGGTCAGTGCGGCAGCTTGCCGAGACGGCCGGCCCGGCGGCGCCTCGCCCGAGACGCTCCGGCCCGGCCGCCGGAGGCCTACGCGTCCAGCGAGGTCATCACGTGCTTGATCCGCGTGTAGTCCTCGAAGCCGTACCCCGACAGGTCCTTGCCGTAGCCGGACTTCTTGAAGCCGCCGTGGGGCATCTCGGCGACGAGCGGGATGTGGGTGTTGATCCACACGCAGCCGAAGTCGAGCTTCTTGGACATGCGCATCGCCCGGCCGTGGTCCTTGGTCCACACCGAGGAGGCGAGGGCGTACTCGACGCCGTTGGCGTACTCGACGGCCTGGTCCTCGTCGGTGAAGGTCTGGACGGTGATGACCGGTCCGAAGACCTCCTTCTGGACGATCTCGTCGTCCTGCTTCAGGCCTGAGACGACGGTCGGGGCGTAGAAGTAGCCCTTGTCGCCGACCCGGTGGCCGCCCGCCTCCACCTTGGCGTGGGCGGGGAGGCGCTCGATGAAGCCGCTGACCTGCTGGAGCTGGTTGGGGTTGTTGAGCGGGCCGAACAGCACGTCCTCGTCGTCCGGCTGCCCGGTCCTCGTCTCGGACGCGGCCTTGGCCAGCGCCGCCACGAACTCGTCGTGGATGGCCTCCTGGACGAGGACACGGGTGGCGGCCGTACAGTCCTGGCCGGCGTTGAAGAAGCCCGCCACCGAGATGTCCTCGACGGCCTTGGCGATGTCGGTGTCCTCGAACACGACGACGGGCGCCTTCCCGCCCAGCTCCAGGTGGACGCGCTTGAGGTCCTTCGAGGCGGACTCGGCGACGGACATGCCGGCGCGTACGGAGCCGGTGATGGAGGCCATCGCCGGAACCGGGTGCTCGACCATCAGGCGGCCGGTGTCGCGGTCGCCCGTGACGACGTTGAAGACGCCCTTGGGCAGGATGGAGCCCACGATCTCGGCGATCAGGACGGTGGAGGCCGGGGTGGTGTCGGACGGCTTGAGCACCACCGTGTTGCCGGCCGCGATGGCCGGGGCGAACTTCCACACGGCCATCATCATCGGGTAGTTCCACGGCGCGACCTGCGCGCAGACGCCGACCGGCTCGCGGCGGACGATCGAGGTCAGGCCGTCCATGTACTCGCCGGCCGAGCGCCCCTCCAGCATCCGGGCCGCGCCCGCGAAGAAGCGGATCTGGTCGACCATGGGCGGGATCTCCTCGGACCGCGTGAGCCCGATCGGCTTGCCGGTGTTCTCCACCTCGGCGGCGATCAGATCCTCGGCCCGCTCCTCGAACGCGTCCGCGATCTTCAGCAGGGCCTTCTGCCGCTCGGCGGGAGTGGTGTCGCGCCAGGCCGGGAACGCGTCCGCGGCGGCCTTCATGGCGGCGTCCACGTCCGCCGGGCCGGAGAGCGGGGCGGTCGCGTACGCCTCACCCGTCGCGGGGTTGACCACCTCGGTGGTCCGTCCGTCGGCGGCGTCCCGGAACTCACCGGCGATGTAATTCCGTAGGGTGCGCAGCCCACGCGGCTCGGTGCTCACTGCCGGCCTCCTGTGTCAGGTCGAACTGTCCAATGGCTGAGACACCCACCCTAATCGGCCGACCGACGTTTTCAACACCCCCGATCGCGTCACTGCTGCGAAATCCGCAAGTCTCGGTCACGTAAACAACGAATTTCATCGCCCATGCCTTGCGTAACTGTCGAGACGTCGTGCAGAGTGACGTCGTGGCCAGTCGAAGCGCAGAGCACCGGGACTCCCGCGAGTCCAAGAACGGCACCCCTCACCTGGATGCCGTCAGCCTCGCCATCATCGAGCAGCTCCAGGAGGACGGCCGCCGGCCCTACGCCGCGATCGGCAAGGCCGTCGGCCTGTCGGAGGCGGCCGTGCGCCAGCGCGTCCAGAAACTGCTCGACCAGGGCGTGATGCAGATCGTCGCCGTCACGGACCCGCTCACCGTGGGCTTCCGCAGGCAGGCGATGGTCGGGATCAACGTCGAGGGCGACACCGAGGCGATCGCCGACGCGCTGACCGACATGGCGGAGGTCGAGTACGTGGTGATGACCGCCGGCTCGTTCGACGTCCTCGCCGAGATCGTCTGCGAGGACGACGACCACCTGCTCGACGTCATCAACAAGCGCATCCGCGCCCTGCCCGGCGTGCGCTCCACCGAGAGCTTCGTCTATCTGAAGCTCAAGAAGCAGACCTACATGTGGGGAACCCGATAACCGTGAGGACCCGATAACCGTGAGCACCAAGGACCTCAGCCGCACCGCGTACGACCACCTGTGGATGCACTTCACCCGCATGTCCTCGTACGAGAACGCTCCCGTCCCGACGATCGTCCGGGGCGAGGGCACCTACATCTACGACGACAAGGGCAAGCGCTACCTCGACGGTCTCGCGGGCCTGTTCGTGGTGCAGGCCGGTCACGGCCGCACGGAACTGGCCGAGACCGCCTTCAAGCAGGCGCAGGAGCTGGCGTTCTTCCCGGTGTGGTCCTACGCCCACCCCAAGGCCGTGGAGCTGGCGGAACGCCTCGCCCACCACGCGCCCGGTGACCTGAACAAGGTCTTCTTCACCACCGGCGGCGGCGAGGCGGTCGAGACCGCCTGGAAGCTCGCCAAGCAGTACTTCAAGCTGACCGGCAAGCCCACCAAGTACAAGGTCATCTCGCGTGCGGTCGCCTACCACGGCACCCCGCAGGGCGCCCTGTCCATCACCGGCCTGCCGGCCCTCAAGGCCCCCTTCGAGCCGCTCGTCCCGGGCGCGCACAAGGTGCCGAACACCAACATCTACCGCGCCACCCTCTTCGGCGACGACCCGGAGGCCTTCGGCCGCTGGGCCGCCGACCAGATCGAGCAGCAGATCCTGATGGAGGGCCCGGAGACGGTCGCCGCCGTCTTCCTGGAGCCGGTCCAGAACGCGGGCGGCTGCTTCCCGCCCCCGCCCGGCTACTTCCGGCGGGTCCGCGAGATCTGCGACCAGTACGACGTGCTTCTCGTGTCGGACGAGGTCATCTGCGCCTTCGGCCGCCTGGGCACGATGTTCGCCTGCGACAAGTTCGACTACGTCCCGGACATGATCACCTGCGCCAAGGGCATGACCTCGGGCTACTCCCCGATCGGCGCCTGCATCATCTCCGACCGCCTGGCCGAGCCGTTCTACAAGGGCGACAACACCTTCCTGCACGGCTACACCTTCGGCGGCCACCCGGTCTCCGCCGCCGTGGGCATCGCCAACCTCGACCTGTTCGAGCGCGAGAACCTCAACCAGCACGTCCTCGACAACGAGGGCGCCTTCCGGGCCACCCTGGAGAAGCTGCACGACCTGCCGATCGTCGGCGACGTCCGCGGCAACGGCTTCTTCTACGGCATCGAGCTGGTCAAGGACAAGGTGACGAAGGAGTCCTTCACCGACGAGGAGACCGAGCGCGTCCTGTACGGCTTCCTGTCCAAGGCCCTCTTCGACAACGGCCTGTACTGCCGTGCCGACGACCGCGGCGACCCGGTCATCCAGCTCGCCCCGCCGCTGATCTCCAACCAGCAGACCTTCGACGAGATCGAGCAGATCCTGCGCGCCACGCTGACGGAGGCGTGGACGAAGCTCTGACCGTCAGCCCGATCAGCTGATCAACACCGGCCCCGGCGTCGACCGTTCGAGTGAGAAACGGCGGCCCGGGGCCGTGTGCTGTCCGGCCTTCCCCTTCCGGCTGCCTAGCGTGCGAGTGACCGATCGGCCCTGCCTTCGTTCCCCCGCACGGGGGATGCGCACGGGAACCACAGATCTGAACCGAGGTGTACGCCCATGGAGGCCCCGCCGGACAACGACGTGCTGTGGGCACGCTCCCTGCACTACACGCACCCCGACGGCTCCCCCGCGCTGGGCGGCGTGTCGCTCGGCGTGCGGGAAGGCGAGATCCTCGCCGTCACCGGCCCGCGGGGGAGCGGCAAGACGACCCTGCTGCACTGCCTGTCCGGGCTGGCCCGCGGCCAGCGCGGCGAGGTCTGGTTCAACAGCGTCCCGGTGCACACCATGGGCCCGATGGCCCGTGAACGGCTCCGCCGCGACCGCTTCGGCTGGATCGACCCGGCCCCCGTGCTCGTCCCCGAGCTGAACGTCTGGGAGAACGCGGCCCTCCCCCTGATGTGGCGCGGCACCAGCCGCCGCCGGGCCAAGGTCGCCGCCCTGGAGTGGCTCGAACGCCTCGACGTCGGCGACAAGGCCCGGCTGCTGCCCCACCAACTGACCCAGGCGGAACGTCAGCGCGTCTGCATCACCCGTGCCCTGGCCCCCGCCCCTTCGGTCCTCTTCGCGGACGAGCCGACGGCCCCCCTGCACCGCGCGGACCGCGGCCACGTGCTGCGCACCCTGACCACGGCGGCCCGCTCGCACGGCATCACGGTCGTCCTGGCCACCCACGACGCCGACACCGCCGCCCTCGCCGACCGCACGGTCTCCCTCCTGGACGGGCGCCGGGTGCGCACCGTCCACCTGCCGCCGGTCACCGAGTCGGAAGGCCGGGCGACGTGCTCGCTCTCCGCCTGACCCGCAGCGCCCATCCGGCCGTCCAGCTGCGTCGGCTGCTCGTCGCGACGGCCTCGGGGGGCACCGGCTTCCTCCTGCTGTGCACCCTCGGCCACGCCCTGAGCCACCCCGACGCCGCGGCGGGCTCGGTGCTCCGGCTGGCCTGGTGCGCGGTCCCGCTGGCCGCCACCGTCCACTTCGCCCTCGCGGTGGCCCGCACCGACCCGGGCACCCGACCGCGCCCCGGCCTGGCGGCGATCGGCCTGGGCCCCGCCCGCCTGATGGCGATCTCGGCGACCACGACGGCCCTGTCCACCGCCCTGGGCTCGATGCTGGCCCTGCTCCTCTTCCTCCACCTCCGCGGCGACCTCACGGGCATGCCCTTCGACGGAGCGGCCGCATCGTTCCTGGCGGCGGAGATCCCCCTGCCCCTCCCCGCCGCCCTCACCCTGCTGGCCCTGACCCCCGCGGCCTCCTCCCTCGCGGTGGTCCTCACCCTCCGTCCCCGGGACACCCGCCTCGCGGCGAACTCCCGGGGCACCGGCTTCGCCCTGCGCCGCTTCACCACCTCCACGGCGTTCCAGGAGACGTTCGGCGCCTACGGCAGATTCGGCGCGAGACGAGCCCACCCCGGCGCCGCCGGGACAGGGGCCGCGGCCACCCGCACCGCACAGACCCCGGTCGCGGTCGACGCCACCGGACCGTCCCGCCGGGCAGCGGCCACCCGCACCGCGCAAGGCGCGGTCGCGGTCGACGACCCCGAACCCGGTCCGGCCGCGGGCGGCGCGGCCGGGCGTTGGTGGCCCCCGCGCCGCAGCGAGGCCGGGCGAGGGACGGGCACCCCGCCGGCGCCGGGCGGCGCGACCGCTCCCCCGGCCCCGGCCGACGACATCGGGAAATCCCCGGCCCACACCCCCGGCTCCGCCCCGCTCGACGCCCCGCCCCTTCCTCCCCGCCCCAACCCCACGACGCTCCCGTGGGGCGCGGCCCTGCTCGCGGCCGGCCTCGCCGTGGAGGCCTACGCCGGCCGCACCCCCGGCCACCACCTGACCCTCCCCGGCGGCCCCACCGGCCCCGCCGCGGTCCTGGTCGGCTGGGCCCTCACCGCGATCGGCCTCGCCGTGGCCGGCCCCAGCCTCACCCACCTCTGCGGCCGCCTCCTCCAGGCCGCCCGCCCCGGCGCCCTCCGCCTTCTCGCGGGCCGCGGCCTGATGGAAGAGGCCTCCCGTATCGGCGCCCCCCTGGGCGTCCTGTGCGCGGTGGCCTCCGGCGCGTACATGATGGCCGTCCTGTACGACCCCGCCGACCCGTCATTCGGCCCGCTCACCGCTCTCGGCGCGGCCCTGGTCGCCGGCTGCGCCCTCGGCACGCTCCTCATGGCCGCGGTGGAGGCCCGCCAGGCCCGCGCCGACACCACGGCCGCGCTGCTGCGCCTCGGCGCCCCGTCCACGGTGCTGCGCAGCGCGGCAGCGCTCAGGGCCGGCGCCCTCGCCGCGCTGTTCCTCCCGCTCACCCTGACCGTGGCGGCTCTCGCGGCCCTCCCGCTGACCCCCTGAGCCGTATCGGAACCGCACGGGAATCCGCTCGAAAAAAATCTTCGAACACCGATGACTTCCGCGCGGCCCCCGGGTCTACCCCACCGAAGAACACGCGCGACACCGCACACCACGCGCCGCGCACCAGCCGTACGACCCGATGGGAGACACCCCGATGAGCACCCCCGCCCACCAGCAGATGGTCTTCGTCAACCTGCCCGTGAACGACCTGGACGCCTCCAAGACGTTCTTCACGGAGCTGGGCTACTCGATCAACCCCCAGTTCACCAACGAGGACGCCGCCTCCGTGGTGATCAGCGACACCATCGCGGTCATGCTGCTCACCAAGCCGTTCTACGCGACCTTCACGAAGAAGGAGATCGCCGACGCCACCAAGACCAGCCAGGTCATGATCGCGCTGAGCGCCGAGAGCCGCGAGAAGGTCGACGAGCTGGTCGACCGCGCCCTGGCCGCGGGCGGTTCGCCGGCCAACGAGACGCAGGACCACGGCTTCATGTACGGCCGTTCCTTCGACGACCTCGACGGCCACACGTGGGAGGTCGTCTGGATGGACCCGTCGGGGATCCAAGGCTGATCCGCGAGCGAAGGCGGCACGCCTAGCATGGGCGGGTGCATCCGACACCCGCCCAGCCGTTCGACGGTACCCACGACCGTGAGATCGAGTCCCTCGCCGAGTTCGACGAGGTCGTCTCCACCCGGGGCACCCTCTCCCACTTCCGCGTCCAGGCGGTCGACCTGACGGACCGTACGGACGTCCTGCTCACCCTGGACACCGCGGGCGCCGTCTTCCTCGGCTGCCCGATGGACCCGGCCGCGGCGACGAAGGCGCGCGGCTCCGGCGCCCTGGTCTTCCCGCCGATACCCGGCCTCCCCTTCGACCCGTACCGCGCGTTCGTCTACACGCCGGACGAGTTGTTCGCCTCGCTCGACGAAGGCTACGAGTCGACCCCGGACGCCCTGGCGTACCGCTGGTTCCAGCGGACGAAGGCCGACGGCGACATCTTCGCCTCCATGCTCCGCTCGATCCATGACGACGCCGTCTCGGACGCGCTCGACGAACTCCTCGTAGGCTCCCGGGTGGTGGGCGTGATGGGCGGTCACGCCATGGCCCGCGGCACGGAGGCGTACGCCGGTGCCGCGCGCCTCGGCCGCGAACTCGCCCGCGCCGGACTGACGGTGGCCACCGGTGGCGGTCCGGGCGCGATGGAGGCGGCCAACCTCGGCGCCTACGCGGCCCCGTTCCCCGACGGCATGCTCGCCGAGGCGCTCGGGATCCTCGCCGCGGCGCCGACGTTCACGCCCTCGATCACCGCCTGGGCGTCGGCCGCCTTCGAGGTCCGTGCCCGCTGGCCGCAGGGCGGCACCTCGGTCGCCGTCCCCACCTGGTTCTACGGCCACGAGCCGCCGAACCCCTTCGCCGCGCACATCGCCAAGTACTTCTCCAACGCCACCCGCGAGGACGGCCTGCTCGCCCGCTGCACCGCGGGCGTCGTGTTCCTGCCGGGTGCCGCCGGGACCGTACAGGAGATCTTCGACAACGCGACGCCCAACTACTACGAGTCGCGGGGCGAGCCGACGCCGATGGTGCTCGTGGACCGGGCGCACTGGACGGAGCGGCTGCCTGCCTGGCCGCTGCTGCGGAAGCTGGCCGAGGAGCGGTCGATGGGGGACCGGATCGCCCTGGTGGACCGGATCGAGGAGGCTCCCGAGGCGCTGAAACGTCTCGGCGGTTAATGAGCGGGCAAAGCCAAGGGGCCGGAAGCGTCGACGCATTGACACTTCTTATGTAACGCTTATAGACCTGTGAGACCCCTGGGGAGGCTGTCGCCGCCGCATCGGGGGCGGCATCTCCCCCTCCGCCCCCCGCAGTTGCACATCACGTAAAGGACAAACGTGTCCCCATCCCGCCGTACCGCCGCTCGTTCGGTACGCATGTTCGGTCTTGCCGGCGCCTCGGCCGCCCTTGTCCTCGGTACCTCCGGCTCCGCCCTGGCCACCGACCCCGTCAGCATCGGGCAGTTCTCCGCGGCAGCCTCCTGCGACGGCTCGAAGGGCGTCATCACCGTCACCAACACGGACGCGACGGCCACCCCCGCGGTCGTCACCGTCTTCCTCCAGAACAACAACGCCGACCTCAAGCGGATAGGCCGGCCCACACCGGTCAAGGGTTCCGCCGAGGGCGACACCGCCGTCTTCGCCGAACAGTGGGAGCCGAACGCCGAGTACCGGGTCCATATCAAGGCCGGCACGTTCGAGGCCGACATCACGCCCAACCTGACCACGCCCGCCAAGGCCTGCGCGGCCGACACCACCCCCACCACCCCGTCGGCCCCGTCGACGCCCTCGACCCCGGCGTCGACCCCCTCCGGCTCCGCCTCGTCCCCGGCCGCGTCGAGGACGCCGACCCCGTCGGCCTCCGAGGGCGACAGCGCCGCGCCCGCGGACACCGCGAGCAACGCGCCCTCGCCGGCGGCCCAGGAGTCCAACCTCGCCGAGACCGGGGCCAGTTCGCGCACCGGTCTGATCGCCGGCATCGCGGCCGTCCTGGTCGTCGTCGGCGGCGGAGCGGTCTTCTTCGGCATGCGCCGCAAGGGCACCGGCAACCGCTGACCGACCGAGTGGCCCGCCCCCTACCGACGAGAGGGAGCGGGCCACTCGCCGGGGCACCCAAAGGCCGTCCTCTCCAGCCACGACCCCCCGTCAGGTGCGCGAGGGGCCGTCCGTCGTACCGATCCGGGCGGGACGATCAGTCGAGCACCACGATCTCGGCCGCGTCGAACTCCGCTCCGACCGTGTCCCCGACCTCCGGCGCGAGCCGCAGCGCGCACGCGGCCTCCAGCCGTGGCGCGTCCGCCGGCTGGAGGTGGACGGCGACATGGGTGCCTCGGAAGGTGCGGGCGGCGACCGTGCACGGCAGTCCCTGTCCGGCGTCGACCAGCCGTACCCCCGCCGGCCGCACCAGCAGCGTGCGGGCGCCCTGCGGGGAACCGGCGGGCACCGGCATCTTGCCCCACGGTGTGTCCGCCGCCTCCGCGGTGACGCTCGCCGCCACCACGTTGTCGAAGCCGAGGAAGCGGGCCACGAACGCGTCCGCCGGCCGCTGCCACACCTCGAGCGGCGTACCGGTCTGGGCGATCCGCCCGTCCCGCATCACCACGACCCGGTCGGCCAGCGCGAACGCCTCGCCCTGGTCGTGGGTGACCGCGAGCACGGTGGTGCCCAGCCGCCCGAACAGTTCCCGGAGTTCGACGACGAGGCGTTCCCGCAGCGACCGGTCGAGCTGCCCGAGCGGCTCGTCCAGCATCAGCAGCCGTGGGCTCGGCGCGAGCGCGCGGGCCAGCGCCACCCGCTGCTGTTCGCCGCCGGAGAGCGCGGCGACCGACCGCCGGGCCGCGTCCGGCAGCCCGACCAGGTCGAGCAACTCGCTCACCCGTTCCCGCTGTCGGCGCCTCTCGGTGCCGCGCATGCGCAGGCCGAAGGCGACGTTGCCGCCCACGTCCCGCTGCGGGAACAGCTGGTGGTCCTGGAACATCAACCCCAGCCCGCGCCGGTGCGCGGGCACGCCCGCCTGGTCGCGCTCGTCGAGCACGACCCGTCCGGCGTCGAGGGATTGCAGCCCTGCCACCGCCCGCAGCAGCGTCGACTTGCCGCTGCCGCTGGGCCCGAGCACGCACACCACCTCGTGCTCGGCGACGGCGAGATCGACGGCGTCCAGCACCGCCCGGCCCCCGAACCGCACGGTCGCGCCTTCGAGCCGCAGCATCAGAACTCCCCCGTACGGTCGGCGCGCAGCCGCTCCAGCACCAGCAGGGCGACCGCGCACACCAGCATCAGAATCGTCGAAAGGGCCATCGCCTGGCCGTAGTTCAGCTCTCCGGCCCGCCCCAGCAGCCGCGCCACGGCGACCGGCAGGGTCGGGTTGTCGGGCCGTGCGATGAACACCGTCGCGCCGAACTCCCCCAACGACACGGCGAAGGCGAACCCGGCCGCGACCAGCAGCGCCCGCCGCACCATCGGCAGGTCCACCTCCCGCCACACCCGCCACGGCGACGCCCCGAGCACGGCCGCCGCCTCCCGCAGCCGCTCGTCCACGGCCCGCAGCACCGGCAGCATGGTCCGCACGACGAACGGCACGCCGACCAGCGCCTGCGCGAGCGGCACCAGGATCCAGGTGGCCCGCAGGTCCAGCGGGGGCTCGTCGAGCGCGATCAGGAAGCCGAAGCCGACGGTCACGGCGGAGACGCCCAGCGGAAGCATCAGCAACGCGTCGAACCCGCGGACCAGGCGCCCGGCGTCCCGCCGGGTCAGGGCCGCCGCCGCCAGCCCGCCGATCGTCACCGCGATCGCGGTGGCGGCGAGGGCGTACTCCAGCGAGTTGCCGATCGCCTCGATCGGCGGGACCAGGAACACGTTGCCGTCGTCGCGGGTCAGCGCCCGGTAGTAGGCGAAGTCGGGGGCGTCGAGGGAGCGCTGCACCAGCACGGCCGGCGGCAGCACGAGCAGCAGCGCCACCGTGCCGAGCACCCCGGCCAGCAGCGCCCACTGGCCGGCGCCGCGGGGCCGGCGCGCCGTCCCGGCCGCGTCGACCAGCCGCAGCGCGCTCTCCCGGCGCCGTACGGTCCAGGCGTGCACGGCGAGGATCGCGCCCACGGCGGCGAACTGGACGATCGTGAGGACGGCGGCCGTCGACAGGTCGAAGATCTCCGCGGTCTGCCGGTAGATCTCGACCTCCAGCGTGGAGAACGTCGGCCCGCCGAGGATCTGCACCACACCGAAGGAGGTGAAGGTGAAGAGGAACACCATGAGCGCGGCGGCGGCCACGGCCGGCCCGAGGGCCGGCAGGGTGACCTGCCGCCAGGCCCGCAAGGGCGAGGCGCCCAGCGTCCGGGCGGCCTCCTCCTGCCGCGGGTCGAGCTGCGCCCACAGCCCGCCGACCGTCCGCACGACGACGGCGTAGTTGAAGAAGACGTGCGCGAGCAGGATCGCCCACACGGTGGTGTCCAGCCGTACGCCCCACAGGTCGTCGAGGAGACCGCCGCGGCCGACCAGCGCCAGGAACGCCGTACCGACGACCACGGTCGGCAGGACGAACGGGACGGTCACCACGGCCCGCAGGACCTGCTTTCCGGGGAAGGAGAAGCGGGCGAAGACGTAGGCGGCGGGCAGGGCGAGCAGCAGGGTGAGCGCGGTGGAGGCGAGCGCCTGCCAGGTGGTGAACCACAGGACGTGCCGGGTGTCCGCCTGCCCCAGCACGTCGAGCAGGCGCCCGAAGTGCCAGCCGCCGCCGGAGTACAGCCCGCGCGAGAGGATCGCGGCGACCGGCCAGGCGAAGAACAGCCCGAAGAACGCGACGGGCAGGACCATGAGTCCCAGCCGCGCCGCGCTCCCGGTACGCCGGCGGCGGGTGGCCGCCCGCCGGTTCACCTCAGTACGAGCGAGGTCCACGACTTGACCCACTGGTCGCGGTCCGCGGCGATCTTCGCCGGGTCCATCGTCTCGGGATCCTTGGCGGCCGGGCCGTACTCGGTGAACTCGGCGGGCACGGCCGCACCCTTCGCCACCGGGTAGACGAACATGTTGAGCGGCATGTCCTCCTGGAACTCCTTGGAGACCAGGAAGTCGAGCAGCGCCTTGCCGCCCTCGCTGTTCCTGGCGTTGCTCAGCAGTCCGGCGAACTCGATCTGCCGGAAGCAGGTGCCGGTCGCGACGCCGGTCGGCGCGGTCGTCGGCTTCGGGTCGCCGTAGATCACCTCGGCGGGCGGCGAGGAGGCGTAGGAGACGACGAGCGGCCGGTCCGCGCCGGCCTTCCTGCCGCCGGCCGAGCCGGAGAACTCCTCGTTGTAGGCCTGCTCCCAGCCGTCGACCACCTTCACGCCGTTGGCCTTGAGCTTCTTCCAGTAGTCCGGCCAGCCGTCGTCGCCGTACTTCGCCGCGGTGCCCAGCAGGAATCCGAGACCCGGCGAGGAGGTGGAGGCGTTCTCGGTGACGAGGAGGTTGCGGTACGCCGGCTTCGCCAGGTCGTCGAAGGTGGCGGGCGGGGCCAGCTTGTGGTCGGCGAAGTACTTCTTGTCGTAGTTGACGCAGATGTCGCCGTGGTCGACCGGTGTGACCCGGTGCTTGGCGGCGTCCAGCTGGTACTGCCCGTCCACCTGGTCGAGCCCGTGGGCCTCGTACGGCTGGAAGAGGCCGTTGTCGAGCGCGCGCGAGAGCAGGGTGTTGTCGACGCCGAAGAAGACGTCGCCCTGCGGGTTGTCCTTGGTGAGGATCGCCTTGTTGACGGCCTGCCCGGCGTCGCCGTCCTTGAGGACCTTCACCTGGTAGCCGGACCGCTTCTCGAAGTCGGCCAGCACCTTCTTGGAGACGACCCACGAGTCATGGCTGACGAGGGTGACGGTCTTGCTCCCGCTCCGCGGGGAACCGTCGTCGTCCGACGATCCGCAGGCGGAGAGCGTGACGAGACCGAGGCCGACGACCGCGGCCACGAACGTCCTGGTGTGCACTGGAATTCCTCCTGGGGGTGACCAGGAAGAGACGCGGCCCCGCCCGGACCCGCGAGGGGCCCGGACAGGGCGCAACAGCTCGAGTGATGACCGAACTTCCTACCCAGAATGACCTGGGCGAGGTTCAGAGGGTCTGCGGCCCGGTTGCCGCACTCTCAGCGCTGTGGCGCTCCCCTGTCGGAATATGAAGATGTCTGGATCATGATCCTGTCTGAAAACAGGACAGTGCTTACGCCGGTCAGACTACCGCTCGGTGGCGGCGAGCTGACCACACGCCCCGTCGATCTCCTGACCGCGGGTGTCCCGGACGGTGACGGGTACCCCGTGCGCCGCGATGGCCTCGACGAACGCCTTCTCGTCCTCGGGCCGGGAGGCGGTCCACTTGGAGCCCGGCGTCGGGTTCAGCGGGATCAGGTTCACGTGCACGGGCCGGCCCTTGAGCATCCGCCCGAGCCGGTCGCCTCGCCAGGCCTGGTCGTTGATGTCACGGATCAGCGCGTACTCGATGGACAGCCGGCGCCCGGACTTCTCGGCGTACTCGAACCCGGCGTCGAGCACCTCGCGCACCTTCCACCGCGTGTTCACGGGGACAAGGGTGTCGCGCAGCTCGTCGTCGGGGGCGTGCAGCGAGATGGCGAGCCGGCACTTGAAGCCCTCGTCGGAGAACCGGTTGATGGCCGGCACCAGCCCGACCGTCGACACGGTGATCCCGCGCTGCGAGAGCCCCAGGCCGTCGGGCGCGGGATCGGTGAGCGCCCGGAGGGCGCCGACGACCCGCTTGTAGTTGGCGAGCGGCTCGCCCATGCCCATGAACACGATGTTGGACAGCCGGGCCGGCCCGCCGGGGACCTCCCCGTCGCGCAGCGCCCGCATCCCGTCCACGATCTGGTGGACGATCTCGGCCGTGGACAGGTTCCGGTCCAGCCCGGCCTGCCCGGTCGCGCAGAACGGGCAGTTCATCCCGCATCCGGCCTGCGAACTGATGCACATGGTGACCCGGTCCGGGTACCGCATCAGCACCGACTCCACGAGCGTGCCGTCGAACAGCCGCCACAGCGTCTTGCGGGTCGTCCCCTCATCCGTCGACAGATGCCGTACGACCGTCATCAGCTCGGGCAGCAGCGCCTCGCGCAGCTTCTCGCGGGCCCCGGCGGGGATGTCGGTCCACTCGGCCGGGTCGTGCGCGAACCGCGCGAAGTAGTGCTGGGACAGCTGTTTCGCACGGAACGGCTTCTCCCCGATCTCCGCCACCGCCTCCTTCCGCTCGGCGGGCGAGAGGTCGGCGAGATGCCGCGGCGGCTTCTTGGCTCCGCGGGGGGCGACGAAAGTGAGTTCTCCGGGCTTCGGCATAACTCTTCCAGTGTCGCAGATCATCCGCGGGGGCCCAGGCCAGGGCGGGGTGGGGGTGGTCACCCGTGGGCACTGACTGTCAGCGTTGGTCGGCCTCGGACGGCCCAGGGACGGCCCAGGACTCAGCCGGCCCCGACCGGCCGTGCTCAGGTAGCGACGCCAGCACCCGTCACTCCAGCTGCACGGGAGCGACTGGGAGCTGTTCCCTGTAGGGCCATGTGAAGGTGCGGTCGGGTTCGAGGTGGGCATCCCCCCAGTGGATGGCATGGATGCCGTTTTCGGCGTCGGCCGTGAAGAACACACAGACCAGCCTGGTGGACGCTCCCAGTTCCTCGAAGACTTCGTGCAGCCCCAGGTACTCCTCGGTCGCAAGGTCCTCATCGACGTCGAACAGGCCTTCCGGAGGCTGCGGCCCGTGCGCCCGAAACAGCCGGTGCCGAGTGGGCGACGCGTTGGCCGGCAGCCGGGCTCGGTCCAGAGGCCTCGGTCTGTCCCCGTACCGAAATGGGAAGAGTGCGTGATCGTTGATCACCGCGTACTCGTACCCGCGCACGTCTCGCACGGCTTCCCCCAGCTCCCGCGCCGTCTCCGCCAGGTTCTCGCGCACCACTCCCGCAAGGGCGACGCCGTACGGACTCCGCTTCTTCAGTCCCGCGGCGAGGTGCGCGGCATGAGCCTTCCCATGCGCCTTGGCCAACTGCACCGGAACCGCAGCGGCAAGCGCGCCGGCATGCCGCCCAAACCGCTCGACGGCCCAGGCCGACGGCCCCACCGGATAGCCACCCAACACCGACATGCAGTGCTCCCCTCCCCCAGGTCCTGCCTCTGAACTGTGTGACACGCACACGAAGGGCGCACAAGGGGGCGATCTGGCCAGGACGCGGCCGCACACGCTCGTTTCTCAGCACAGTCACAACTGATCAGTGGCAGCGCTGAACTTCGGCGGCCTTATTGATCAACTTCCTCACCTTGCTGACGAACTGTCGACGTCCGCTATCGCCTTCAAGCGTCCTGAAGGACAACACTGCCGAGGCAGCCACGAGGCCGAACAGGAGTGCGACCGGTTTCGCCAAAAATACCTGCCCTGTGGCAGCAATGCGTGAGACGCTGATATCTCTTTACTCACGGGAGGGCGGCAGTCATGCATTACGAGTGGCATGAATTTTTGGGCGATTTTGATGTGCCCTGGCCAACGAAAGGCGATGAATGGATCTCCCGCATTAGTAACTACATGACTCAGAATTGCGGCGCGTCTGGTTACGGCAGTAGCAGCGGTGGAGACCTGGGCCCTTTTCTGGAATTTACGGTGACCCTCGGGAGCGAGGGCGAACGAGCCGACACTCGCCTCCTCTTGCTCCCTCAACCGGGGGACAGGATTCAGGTGTGGGCATGCGGTATGGACGCACGAGACATCGACTTGATTGACGCATTTCGGTCGGCAATCAACTTGGCAACAGCAGGAATCCACGAGCCCGTCAAGTCACATAAGTGGTCAGCTGTTATTTCTGAAGCAATTTCACCTTACGGAGACCAACCCAAAAGGCTCCCCAGGAAGCTATCCCTATCACGGATGAAGCTTTCATCCACTGAACGCTACTTCTGGCAGCTCGGACCCACCCCCCTGCCATCTGCGAATTCATGGACATCCCGGCCATCCATCCCAATCCTCATACGAGGAGTAAGTACTGGGTATGACTGGATGCATGCTCAGCGGTCGGCGGCAGAAGAGCTTGGCAGTCTCGTATCCTTTTTGTCTGCCATTTGGGATACAACTATCGAACTGCAGGAATCTCCGGCCCCACTAGAATGGGGCGAGCGGCAGTTGCCTGATCAAGCTGGGTGGATGAGAGCGATGGAGCCTGGCATGATGGAGGCCCCCAATATTGAGGATCTAGATTTCCTGGAAATCCCGGATTGGATCCATGACGCCTGGACCACTATGAATCGGCGCGCAAGGATTAAGGCTGCCGTATCGATCTACATGGAAGCCCTAAGGGTTGAAGTTCGGCACCCCAGTTTGGCTCTCGTTGCTTTTGTCGCCGCCGTGGAGTCAATCTCACTATCGCTATACCATGAGGAGCGCTGCAAATCCTGCTCGAACCACATGAACATCGGAGGTAAATTTAACGAAACCCTTGAACTTGCCACTACCGAATGGGAGCGCGAGAGACTGCGAGCTGCCTACGGAAATAGATCCAATACCGTCCATAAGGGAAGATTGCACGGCAGGGAGCTTACCCCTGGCGCCTTTTCATTTAGCATCCTTTCAAGGATCTCGAATCCATCACTCGAAGCTAGCGATGTGATGATCATGAAGAATGCGGCGCGAAAATTGCTAATAATGGCGATGCGAAATCAGTTGCCAAGTAGAATGCACTACAAAAACCCAGAGTCTTCGCAGTAGCGCCGCCAGGTCGGCGGAGCGGCTTTGGGCTGGAGCTGCTTTGGGGCGAGTGATCATGGCCCCGTAAGCTTCCGGCGCGTCGGGCAGTCTGTGGACCTGCCCGTTAAAGCACGACGTTGGGGCCATGATCTTAGAGGCTCGCCCCAAAGTGGCTGCCTAAAGCCGTGGAGCCGACCGCCCCAGCCACAGAGGGTGCCTCCCCCTTCATGCCCGCAGCCGCCGAGCGCGCCGCCGGGCGCGGCCAGCCGGGGCGCAGACAGGAGGCAGGCCGCGTCGCAGAGGCGGCGCGCGCCCGCGCCGTGCGCGGGCTCTTGATGAAGTAGGGAAAGTTGTACCGCACGCATGATCGAAACCGCTCGATCGTGGCCTGTCGGCTTACCGCTCGTCTCGGCTACCGTTCCATCCATGCCTTCTGCACTGGACACGCCTCAGGGAGCGGCCGAACTCGCCGAGTCCCTGCTTCCTCAGCTCGGGAACCGTTGGCTGCACACTCAGGCTGTGGCCGCTCGGGCTCGCGAGGCTACCGCGGCTGTGTCGGAGGCTGACCGGAATCTCCTCGTCGCCGCAGCCTGGCTGCACGACATCGGTTACGCCCCCGAGCTGCGTGACACCGGGTTCCATCCCCTCGACGGTGCCCGCCACCTGGAATCGCTGGGTGCGCCGGCACGTCTCGTGCGGCTAGTCGCCCACCACTCCGGGGCCGTGTACGAAGCGGAGCAGCGCGGTCTCTCGGCAGAGCTGGCCGTCTACGAGCGGGAGGACTCCCCCGTCCTCGACGCACTGATCTTCGCCGACATGACGACCGGCCCCGCCGGGCAGTCCTTCGACTTCGACACCCGGATTGACGAAATCCTCGTCCGCTACGAGCCGGGCAACGAGGTGCACAACGCGATCAGCAAGGCGCGCCCGTACCTCCAGGCCGCAGTAGAGCGAACCCTCGACCGCATGGTGGCTCAGCCGATGTAGGGCTCGGCCCGGCCGGCCAACCCGTGCTCGATCCGCATGCGCATCGACGGGTGGATGTTCATCTCGTCCAGCTTGCTCGGATCGACGAACGCCACTTCCTTGCTCTCGCTGCTCGTCCGCAGCTGGCCGCCGACGATGCGGGCATGGAAGCAGATGGAGAACTGCTGGCGCACCTCGCCGTCGTCGTACGCCATGACGTGTCCGGGGTTCGTGTAGATCCCGATCAGGCCGGTGATCTCGACGTCGAACCCGGTCTCTTCCTTGGTCTCGCGTACAGCCGCGTCGGGTGCTGACTCGCCCAGATCGATGCCGCCTCCGGGCAGGGCCCACAGGTCGTTGTCGGTCTTGTGGATCAGCAGGACTTCCCCGGCCTCGTTGCGGGCCACGGCGGTCACGGAGGGGACGAGGCTGTTCGCCTTCGGGGCGTTCGGATCGTTGAAGTAGTCGACGCGTGCCATGTGTTCAGCGTCGCACGCCGGGGCCCGGTTATGCCTTCCGCCCCTGCTCCCATGCGTAGTCGAAGCTCCGCATGTAGTGCCGGAACGTCCGCGCTCCCGGTAGGTACTTGAAGTGCATCACGGGGTTCTGTCCGGCGGGAGCTCCCAGCACGTGGGGGTTCACCAGGACGTCGTCGTCGAACCGGTAGATCGAGTTGTAGAGGATCGTGTCGTGCAGCCGGATTTCAACGCCGGGCGTCGACATGGCGGGCTGCAAGTGCCGGCGAGTGATCCGCGCCCGCGCCGCCAGGTCGTCGCCGATTCCCTCCTCTTCGCCACGCTGGCGCACAGCCGCGGACTCCGGGTCACCCAGCAGGATGCGGACCTGGGCGCCGGCCTTCGCCTTGTCGGCCAGCTGGTCCGGCAGGTCCGGGTGACTGTCGAAGAGGAACAGCCCCGCGTACACCAGGATGTCGACCTGGTCCGTCGCCTTCTCGATCAGGGAGGACCACAGCGGGGCAGGCACCGCACCCCGGTGCGGGTAGTACGTGATCAGCTCTGACGCGCTCGCCTTCTCGGCCTGCTTCTCGACTGACGGCCAGACGTAGACCTCGTCGACCCCGAGGAAGCTCGCGGCCTTCCAGCGGTGACCCCGGTGCGGAGTGCGGTTCGTGGTGATCCAGCGCTCGACGCTCTTGGGGTCGACTCCGACGTGCTCAGCAACGGACTGGATCGTCTCGCCCTTCGCCGAAATCGCCGCGCGCAGACGCTCGTTCGCCATGGCGTGCCCTTCCTTGGGACCCGTAGGGACGTTTTGACGATAGCTCAGACGTCCCTAAACGTCCATACGGGCCGTGATGCGTCCACCCCCTCTCGCGGTCTCCTGATCTCACCGACGGAATGTCGGCCAAGAACCCACCACAACAGGAGACAAGACGATGCGTCAGATTCCCGTGGACACCTCCGCCGCGACCGTGATGGTCGCCAAGACCCCGCAGCCCAAGGTGAAGGACCGCCGTACCGGCGAGATCGCCACCGACATGGAGACCGGCGCGAAGCTGATGACCGTGGACGTGATGTTCGCGGCCAACGACGAGGTGGAGATCCTGTCCATCACCGTCCCGGAGCCGGGTATCTCCGGTGAGCTGGCCATGGGCACGCCCGTTGCGCTCACGGGTCTGATCGCGCGGCCGTGGGAGAACGACTTCAACGGCCAGAAGCGGCACGGCATCGCCTTCCGCGCCGTCGCGGTCACGTCCCTGGTCGCCGCTGCCGCGAACTCCACGGCGGCCTGATCATGACCGCCTCCACGGTCGTTCTGGTGCTGGTCGTCGCCGCTGCGGGTCTCCTGCGGTGGCGGCGCCCCGCCTGGTACTGGTTGACCTTCGGCGTCACCCTCGCGAGCGTGCGGGTCCTGGTCCGCTACGCCTCCGTCATGGACGCCTGCGGTCTGACGGTCCCGCCCTCGCGCTGGCGCCTGGCCCTGGCCCGCATCACCAACCGGCCAGTACCGGAGCCGCGTCCGCCGCGCATCCTGCGGTTACGGCCTACCCGGACCGGCCTGGTCCTGCGGCTCAAGCTCCGTCCCGGACAGGACGCCTTCGATGTCGCCGCCGCCTCGGACCGGCTGCGGCACTCGTTCTCGATGTACGGGGTCACCTCACGTGAGCTGCGCTCGGGGGTCGTGGAGCTGCGGATGACCGGTTACGACGTGCTCAAGCGGGTGCAGATGCCCGCCAAGCTCGACGCCTGCCCGATGCGGGTCCCGGTCGCCCTGCGCGAGGACGGCTCGGTGCACTACCGCGACTACCGGGCGATCCCGCACGCTCTCACCCTGGGCGCCACCGAGTCGGGCAAGTCCGTCTACCAGCGCAACCTGGTCGCCGGGCTCGCCCCGATGGATGTCGCCCTGGTCGGCATCGACTGCAAACAGGGGGTCGAGCTGTTCCCGCTGGCCCGCCGGTTCTCCGCGCTGGCCGACAACCCCGACACCGCCGCCGACCTCCTCGACGCACTCGTGTCCCGCATGGAAGGGGTCTACCAGCTCATCCGCGCCGAACAGCGCATCACCGCCGCCGTCCCGGACGCCGAAATCGCCGCCGACATCTGGGACCTGCCCGACCACCTGCGCCCCGTGCCGGTCGTGATCCTGGTCGACGAGGTCGCCGAACTCGCCCTGTTCGCCAGCAAGGACGAGGAGAAGCGACGCGACCGGATCATCACCGCGCTGGTCCGCCTCGCCCAGCTCGGCCGCGCAGCCGGCATCTACCTGGAGATCTGCGGACAGCGCTTCGGCTCCGAACTCGGCAAGGGCATCACCATGCTCCGCGCCCAGCTCACCGGCCGCACCGCCCACCGCGTCAACGACGAAACCAGCGCCAACATGGCCTTCGGCGACATCTCCCCGGACGCCGTCCTCGCCGCCATCCAGATCCCCGCCGAACTGCGCGGCCTCGCCGTCGCCGGGGACTCCACCGGCGGCTGGCACCGCATCCGCGCCCCGCATACCTCGCTCCGCCAGGCCGTGAACACCTGCAACCGGCACGCCGACCGCACCCCGGCCCTGCCCGAACTGGCACCCTTCCGGCCCGAGCTGACCAGCTCCACTGAGGCCCCGGTGCCGCTGGCCAAGACCGCTCCCGCCACGGCCTGACCTCCCCCGCTCCACGGTCGGCACGACCGCCCTGCGCGCCAGATCCCTACCCCCGCCATGCCTGAAGAAGGAGAGGCCCTCTCATGCCCCAACCTCTGACCGCGCTGGATGACCTCCTCCCCAACGACTTCCTCGGCCGGCTTGCCGCCCTGCGGGATGCACGTGATCAGCTGGACCAGCAGATCCGCGCCTACCTGGCCTACGGCCGGGAGTTCACCGGCCCCCGCCCCTACACCCTGGCGTCCCTGGCCGAGGCGGCCGGGCTGTCGATCTCCGGAGTCCGCACCGCCTATACCCCCGCCGACCGCGACGCCGTGGCACGCGCCCTCGGCCGGGCCCCTCTGCGCCGGTCATGAGGACGTCCACCCGCCACGGCCTGCGCGTCGACGCCGTCCTGGTCCAGGCCGTCATCGCCGGGGCCCTGTCCTTCGCCCACCTGCACGACCTGGCCGCCGCTGCCGGACAGGACGGCTGGAAAGCCTGGGCCTACCCGGTCTCGGTGGACCTCCTCCTGGTCGCCGCCTGGCGACGACTCCACTCGGAAGGCCCGTCGCGGCTGGCCTGGTGCTGGTTCCTCATCGCCCTGTTCGCCTCCCTAGGCGCCAACGTCGCCACCGCCGGATTCCTCGACCTGGCCGACCCGCCCGCCCTGCTCCGCCTGGGCATCGCCGGATGGCCCGCCCTCGCCTTCCTCGGCGGCACCCTCCTCGCCCACTCCGCCGACCACCGCACACCCACTCCGCCGGCACCCGCACCGGCCCCGGAACCCGACCGCGCCGACGACCGCACACCGGACCCCGACCCCGTGCCGGACCCGGAACCCGACCTGGCCCCGGCCCCGGCCCCGGCCCCGGTGGAGGAACCTCCGGCCCTTCCGCCCGCCGACCCGGCGCCCGCGGTGCCCGCCGTCCTCGTCGACCACGCCCGCAAGGTCGCCGCCGACTACCGCAACCGCACCGGCGCCCCCATCGACACCGACACCCTGCGCACCCGCCTCGGCGTCCCACCCCACCTCGCCGACGCCATCGCCGCCCACCTCACCTGACCCGGAAGGCAGACCGATGACCTCCGACCCCGCCGACCTGACCGCCGCCAACTACCTCGACAGCGCCCGCGAGATGACCGCCGCCGACCGCCCTTACCTCGCCCACCTGCTCGCCGAGGAAGCCGCCCAGCGCACCACCAACCCGGCCACCGCCGCCGCCATCCGCGCCACCTTCCCCGACCCCACCACCCGGAAGGACTGACCGCCATGCCCGCCCGCGACCACTTCCACTCCGTGATGCGCATCGGCCCCGTACAGATCGGCACCCACCGCGACCGCCACGGCCACACCGCGCACGCCGCCGTCTGCACCGCCGACCGCTGCGGCTGGTCCGCCGACTACTCCAGCCAGTCCGCCGCCCAGCTCGCCGCCCGCACCCACCGCTGCCGCGTCCGCTAGGAGACACCCCTCATGCAGGTCCCCCTCTGGTTCGCCCTCGCCGCCGTCGGCTACCTCGGCGTCAAGTTCCTGCGCCCGCCCTGGTGGCTCGTCGCCGTCCTCCTCCTGGGCGGCTACCTCCTCGCCGACAGCGTCCTGGCCCCCGCCATCGACACCGCCCTCACCAAGTAGTCCGCACCGAAGGGAGAACCGCCATGCTCCGCCCCAAGATCCCCACCATGCCCACCCCCACCGGGCTCATCACCCCGCCCGCCGTCGTCGAGCCGACCGCCGTGGTCCAGCACCACCCGGCGCCCGCCCCGGCCCCGGCCGCGTCGACCCGCCCCACGGTCCAGCTCACCCCCGGCGCGGTCCTCGCCCTCGTCGGCGCCGGCACCGCCGTCGTCCTGGTCGTCGGCGCCGTCCTCGTCTCGATGCTCCTGGCCGTCGCCGTCACCGGCGCGTCCGTCGCCGTCTGCGCCGTGGTGGTCCGCTCGGTCATCGCCTCGCAGCACCGCCGCTGAACGGTCCCAGGGGCGACGCACAAGCCGCCAAGCACGCCGCCGCTCCTGGGACCGGGTTCCGCCCAAACCAACCGCCATCGCCAAGGGACAACGCCACGGACCTGCACATAGCCGCGAGCATCGTGCCGTTACTCGGCTGGGCCGTGCACGGCGGCATCCTCACCCGCCGTCTCGCCTGCGCCCGCCGCGACCCGCTCACCGGCCTGCACACCCGCGCCGGGTGGACCGCCCGCGCCGAGCACCTCATCCGCCGGCACCCGAACGCGGCCGTGCTCCTGGTCGACCTCGACCACTTCAAGACTTTGAACGACACCCACGGCCACGCCGCCGGGGACGCCGCCCTCGTCGCCACCGCAGACCGGCTGCGCACCTGGTGCGGACACAACGGCACCGCCGGACGCCTGGGCGGGGACGAATTCGTCGCCGTGATCCGGGACCTGGCCGTCGCCGACCTCGACGCGCTCACCGCGGCACTGCATCGGCCGCTGCCCTACGCCGGAACGTTCCTCCCGCTGGCCGCCTCGGTCGGCGTCTGCCCCGTCGCGGAGCTGGCGGTGCCGCTCCTCACCGACGCACTCGCCGCCGCCGACGCGGCCATGTACGCGACCAAGGGCCGCACCCGCCGGGGCTCCCGCACCACTCGCTGAAAGGCCACCGGGTGGCGCACAAGCCGCCAAGCACGCCGCCACCCGGGGCCGTTCCTTCCAACCGCAATCGAAAGGAACCACCATCATGGCCCACCACACCCCGCCCCCGCCGAGGATCTGCCCGGCCTGCGACGGCTTCGCCTGCGTCGCTGTCACCCTCGGCGGCCGTGACCACCGTGGCCACCTGCGCACCATCACCGCCCGCTGCCCGGCCTGTCAGGGCACCGGCACCGCCACCGTCCGCCGCTCCCCGGAGGGCGCGCGTGCCTGAGCAGCTGCTCGACCGTGCCACCCTCGGCGACCTGCTGAGGGTGGCTTCGGCCTCTGACTACCACCGCTGGCACGAGCAGATCCGCCGCACCGGCGGCTGCGCCGACCCCATCCACCTGACCGGCTGGGTCCTGCACAAGGACAAGACGACCGGCGAGACCCTGCACCACTACTCCACCGAGGGCGAACCCGGCGGACGGCTCCGCCTCGCCTGCGGCAACCGCCGGGCCTCCCGCTGCCCGTCCTGCGCCTGGACCTACGCGGGCGACACCTACCACCTCATCCGCGCCGGCCTCGCCGGGGACGACCGACGCGACATCCCCGCCACCGTCCGCGACCATCCCCGCGTCTTCGCCACCCTCACCGCCCCCTCGTTCGGCCGCGTCCACAACCGGCCCGACCGGGGCGTCTGCCGCTGCGGCACCCGCCACACCCCCGACGACCCCGCCCTCGGCACCGCCCTCGACCCGGAGACGTACGACTACGCGGGCGCGGTGCTGTTCAACAACCACGCCGGGCACCTCTGGCAGCGCTTCACCAACCGCCTCCGCCGGGAAGTCGCCGCCCGCGCCGGCATCACGCAGCGAGAGCTGAAAGAAGCCGCCCGGCTCTCCTACGGCAAGGTCGCCGAGTTCCAAAAGCGCGGTGCCCTGCACTTCCATGCCGTGATCCGCCTCGACGGACCGGACGGCCCCGGCACCCCGCCGCCGACCTGGGCGACAGTCGACCTCCTCAGTGATGCCATCCGAGCCGCCGCCGCGCACTCCTACACCTCGGTCTCCGTCCCGACCGCCGCCGACCAACCGGCCCGGACCTTCCGCTGGGGCCGACAACTCGACGTCCGCCCGGTCAAGGCCTTCGGGGACGGCTCCGACATCACCGAACAGGCCGTCGCCTCCTACGTCGCCAAGTACGCCACCAAGGCCGCCGAGAACACCGGCACCCTGGACCGCCGCATCGGCGAACTCTCCGAACTCGACCGCCACGGCGTACCCGACCACACCCGCCGCCTGATCGAAGCCTGCAAGCTGCTCGACCCGCTCTACCCGGACCGGCGCCTGTGGGCCTGGGCGCACATGCTCGGCTTCCGCGGCCACTTCTCCTCGAAGTCCCGCCGCTACTCCACCACCCTCGGCGCCCTGCGCCAGGCCCGCGCCGACTACCGCGCCGCGCAGGAACACGCCGCCCTCGGCCTCGACGACCAGGAGCCGGACACCGTCTTGGTCCTCACCAACTGGCAGTACGCGGGCCACGGCCACACCCCCGGCGAATCCGTCCTGGCCGCCACCATCGCCCGCGGCCTCCAACTCAACCGCGAAACCGCCCGCGAAGCCCTGCAAGACCTGGCCCAGGAAGGAGCCGCCGCATGACCGTCCACACGCTTCCCGAGCAGTACCTGACCCCGGCCGACGTCGCCGAGCTACTCGGTGTTCCGGTCGAGACGCTCTACCAGTGGCGGCGCAAGCGCACAGGTCCTCCCGCCTTCCGCGTCGGCCGGCACCTTCGCTACGATCCCGCCCGGCTTCGCCAGTGGGTCGACGGACTGACCGAGGTGGCCGCCTGATGCCCGGCCACGTGCAAGATCGCTGGTACAGGACCGAGGCGGGTCCGGACGGCAAGCCGGTGAAGGTGAAGACCGACCGCTACGGCAGCGGCCTCCGCTACCGGGCCCGGTACGTCGGGCCGGACGGCACCGAAAAGAGCCGGTCCTTCCCCGACCGTCAGAAGCGCAAGGCCGAAGAGTGGCTGGCCGAGACGGCTGCCGACATGTCCCGTGGGCAGTACGTCGATCCCAAGGCTGCCCGGATGACCTTCCAACAGTACGCGGAGCGCTGGATCACCGGTCAGACGACCGACCTCAACACGCGCATCGGAGTGGAGACCCGGCTTCGGAGGCATGCCTTCCCCCGCATCGGGGCGCGTCCGCTCGGATCCTTCCGGCCGGTCCACATCCGTGAGTTCGTGCGTGATCTGGAGATCGACCCGGCGATAGGCGGCAGCTACGCCCGCAACATCTACGCCAACGTCCGCGCGGTGCTGTCGGCCGCCGTGGACGACGGCCACCTCGCCCGGAATCCGTGCTCGGCGGCATCGGTCCGTCCGCCGGCCGTCTCGGCCGCCCGGGTCGTGCCCTGGCTCCCGTCCCAGGTGCGCGCGGTCCGTGACGCTCTGCCGGAGAGGTACCAAGCGATGGTCTCCATGGGCAGCGGCTGCGGTCTCCGCCAGGGCGAGATCATCGGCCTGTCCGAGGACTCCGTGCACCTTGACGGCGACACGCTGCGGGTCACCACTCAGGTCAAGCTGATCCGGGGTGTCGCGGTCTTCGCCCCGCCCAAGGGCAACAAGGAGCGGGACGTGCCGCTGCCGTCCTCGGTGGCCTCCGCCCTGCGCCGGCACATGGAACGTCACCCGCCCGTGGGCATCAAGCTGCCGTGGGGCCGACCGGACGGCCCGCTCACCGAGCGGCGTCTGATCTTCACGAACACGGTCGGCGGAATCGTCTGGCGGAGCAACTTCAACTTCCACGAGTGGAAGCGCGCCCTCGCCGCGGCCGGCCTCATCCCGACGCCGGAAGCCGGGAAGCCGTACGCCTCCGCCCGGCAGCACGGGATGCACGCCCTTCGCCACTTCTACGCGTCGGTCCTCCTGGACGCGGGCGAAAGCATCAAGGCCGTGAGCGAGTACCTCGGGCATGCCGATCCGGCGATGACGCTGCGGGTGTACGCCCACCTGATGCCGTCGAGCCAAGAGCGCACCCGAAAGGCCCTCGACAGTGCCCTACGCAGCCATGACGACGGCTAGGTCACCTCTTCTGGACATCCTGGTTCACCGAAATTCCGGATTCCGCCCTCACCACGCTCGCTGATCCGATTGAATCAGTGCGGACACTGGTTTCGGTGCTTCTTCCGGGCTGCGAGCCCATGCGCGTATCGAACATCCACTCGGAATGTCAGCGCAGGCTCGTTGTTCGGAGGGAGAGCGACTTGGCCACTCTATGGAGCCGCAATGCGGCACTGTGGTCAGCGGTTGTCAAGTGGGTCCGGAGGCGGCTCATGCTTGCGCGTGCCAGCAAAAACTACGGCCGTGCGAAGCGGATGGCCTGGGATGTGCTCGTCGCGGTGGCTGCAACCACCATCACGGCACTCCTGACCGGGCTTCTACACGGCCGGTAGTCCACCGCGGGGTCCCTGAGGCTGACAGGCAATGGGGGCCCCGCTCATGTTTGAGGCCGATGATCGCAACAGATCTTTGACCTCACCCAAGGGCAACGGTTGTTGCGCTTAGTGGTACCACCCTAGCGCCACCTACGAACTTTCGGAGATGGTTCGCTAATCTGGTGTCTCATCAAAGTTCCGAGATTTGGACGGCAGACACTTTTCAAAGTGGTACCACTCCGAAACTTTGCCGGAAGACTCGATCGGCGTGCGCTGTCTTTCGAGGTCTGTCGTCCCATCGCTGTCAGAGGTAGCGCATCAGCTGGCCACACCCTGAAGTCGGCAACAGCTGACAGTCTCAGACGGCCCAGGGACGGCCCACCGGGTACGAGACGGCCCCCTGCTGACGGCAAAACCGCTGGTAGGGGGCTTCTTCATGCCCGTGGGAGATCAGTTCTCCGGGCTTCGGCATAACTCTTCCAGTGTCGCAGATCGACTCGGGTGCCCCGGTCGGCGAGGGACGGGCCCCCGATGGGGCCGGTGCAGCAGTCGGGCCGGTGCAGCAGTCGGCGTGCGCTTCGTCCGGTGCCGTCCGCCGCGGTGCGGCTTCGGCCCGCACCGCCCGTTCCGCGCGAGGAGTGCCTCGCACCACCGGAACGGCAGGTCGCCGGGTATCCGCCGTCCTCGCCCCGTCCGCCGGCCTCGGCAGGTCGCCGGGTATCCGCCGTACTCGCCCCGTCTCCGTCCCCGTCCCCCTGGGCGGGACCCTGTCGGTGCGGCCGGTCACGGGATCGGTGCGGCCGGTCACGGGACGAGCCTCCGTCCGCGGGGACGGGGGCTCGTTCCGGCTGGGTCGAGCAGCGATCAGCCGGACCCCACGAACAGCACGAGCAACAGCCACACCACCGGCGCGGTGGGCAGGAGCGAGTCCAGGCGGTCCATGATGCCGCCGTGGCCGGGGAGCAGGGTGCCCATGTCCTTGATGCCGAGGTCCCGCTTGATCATGGATTCGCCGAGGTCGCCGAGGGTGGCGCTGGCCGCGACCGCCAGGCCGAGCAGCAGGCCCTGCCACCAGGTGCCGTCCTCGATGACGAACTCCATGCACAGCGCGCCCGCGACCATCGCGAACGACACCGCGCCTAGCAGACCCTCGCGGGTCTTGCCGGGGCTGATGCGCGGGGCCAGCTTGTGCTTGCCGAAGCGCCAGCCGACGGCGTACGCCCCGGTGTCGCTGACCACGGTCAGGAGCAGGAACGTCATGACGCGCAGCGCTCCGTCGTCCGCGGTGAGCATCATGGCGACGAACGTGGCCAGGAACGGGACGTAGAAGGCCGCGAAGACACCGGCCGTGACGTCCTTGAGGTAACCCTCCGGCGGTTCCGTCATCCGCCAGACCAGGACCGCCAACGCGGTCAGGGCCATGGCGACCCAGGCACCCTCGGCGCCCCTGACGTACCCGGCGACGACCATCGCCGCGCCGCCGACCGCGAGCGGCACCAGCGGCGCCTTGACGCCCTTGCGCTCCTGGAGCCGGCTGGTCAGCTCCCAGAGGCCGACGACGACGGCGACCGCGATCACGCCGACGAAGGCGGCCTTGACGACGAACAGGGACGCGATGATCACCGCACCGAGCCCGACGCCGACGCCTATGGCCGCGGTCAGGTCCCGTCCCGCGCTCTTCTTCTGCGGGGCGGGGGCCGGCCGTGGTGCGTCGGGCATGGGCTCCGGATTCTGCGGCACCGCCGCAGGGGGCTGTGCCGACGGGGTCTCGTCACGGAACGTCCCCGCCGAGGACGTCTCGTCACGGAACGCCCCGCCGTGGGACGCCCCGCCGTGGGACGCCCCACCGTGGGACGCCCCACCGTGGGACGCACCGTCGCGGAACGTCTCGCCGGGGAACGTCTCGTCTCGGAACAAGGGGCCGCCCAGCCGAGCGGCCCCCCGGTCGTCATCCTGGTTTCCGCCGTGAGCGGGTACGTCGGGGACGATGGGCATGGGGCGAGTCTGCTGCGCCTCAGGCGCATCGTACGCGGGACCCGCCGGGGCAGCCCCCCGGACAGGTCCGTGCGGGACGGCCCCGTGATCGTTGGGCCCCCAGTACCCGGCCTGTGAACCGGCACGTGGCGGAGCGCCCCAGGAAGAGTCGTTCATCAGACCTCGAGCAGCTCCGCTTCCTTGTGCTTCAGGAGCTCGTCCACCTGCGCGACGTACTTCGCGGTGGTGTCGTCGAGTTCCTTCTCCGCACGGCGGCCGTCGTCCTCGCCGACCTCGCCGTCCTTGACGAGCTTGTCGATGGCGTCCTTGGCCTTGCGGCGCACGGCGCGGATGGACACCTTGGCGTCCTCGCCCTTGCTCTTGGCGACCTTGATGTAGTCGCGGCGGCGCTCCTCGGTCAGCTCGGGGAACACCACCCGGATGATGTTGCCGTCGTTGCTCGGGTTGACGCCCAGGTCCGAGTCGCGGATCGCCTGCTCGATGTTGCGCAGCGCGCTCTTGTCGAACGGGGTCACGACCGCCATGCGCGGCTCCGGCACGGAGAACGAAGCCAGCTGGTTGATCGGCGTCGGCGCGCCGTAGTAGTCGGCCACGATCTTGTTGAACATCGCCGGGTGCGCACGGCCGGTGCGGATCGCGGCGAAGTCCTCCTTGGCGACCACGACGGCCTTCTCCATCTTCTCCTCGGCCTCGAGGAGGGTCTCTTCGATCACCACTTGCTCCTGCGTGTCTTGAGTAGGCCCGGCTGCGATTCCTTGCGGAGACGGCGGCCGGCTGCGTCGCGTCTTCTTCCTGCACGGTTCCCGACCGGCAGGACATTGTCCATCCCCCGACCAGGGTCCGTCGCCCGGTCACGTGTTGTCGTACGAACCGGGGTTCCTACGGACCGGACCGGGGAGTTGCGCCGGTCAGGCCCGGCTGCCTTCCTCACTCACCAGCGTGCCGATCTTCTCACCCTTGACGGCCCGCGCGATATTGCCCTCCGCCAGAAGCTCGAAGACGAGGATCGGGAGCTTGTTGTCGCGGCACAGCGTGATGGCGGTGGCGTCGGCGACCTTCAGTTCCCGGGTGATGACCTCGCCGTAGCCCAGAGCGTCGAACTTGACGGCTCCCGGGTTGGTCTTCGGGTCGGAGTCGTAGACGCCGTCCACGCCGTTCTTGCCCATCAGGAGCGCCTCGGCGTCGATCTCCAGGGCGCGCTGGGCGGCGGTGGTGTCGGTGGAGAAGTAGGGCATGCCCATGCCTGCGCCGAAGATGACCACGCGGCCCTTCTCCAGGTGGCGCACGGCGCGCAGCGGGATGTACGGCTCCGCGACCTGCCCCATGGTGATGGCGGTCTGCACGCGGCTGTCGATGCCTTCCTTCTCCAGGAAGTCCTGGAGGGCGAGGCAGTTCATGACCGTGCCGAGCATGCCCATGTAGTCCGAGCGGGCCCGGTCCATGCCACGCACCTGGAGTTCGGCGCCGCGGAAGAAGTTGCCGCCGCCGATGACCACCGCGATCTCCGCCCCGTCCCGCACGACGGCCGCGATCTCACGGGCGATCTTGTGCACCACGTCGGGATCGACACCCAGGCTGCCGCCACCGGCGAAAGCCTCTCCGGACAGCTTCAGCAGGAACCGTCCGTTCGCTTTGCCGACGTCGCTCTTCTGGGCCTTGGTGGTGGTCATGGGAGATCCCGCCTCTTTCACGTGGTGCACATACGAAGAAGGCCACTGCCGGTGGGGTGTTCGCAACCCATGCGCGGCAATGGCCTCCTCGTCAGATCTGCTGTCGTCCGTCACACGCCAGGTGACGGCGTCCACGGACGACTGCTGCCGACCCTGTCGGGGTCGGGCGTCCGTCACGGTACGGACTCAGATGCCGACCTTGATGCGCGCGAAGCGCTTCAGGGTGACACCGGCCTCGTCCAGGACCTTCTGCACGGACTTCTTGTTGTCCAGGGCGTACGGCTGGCCGAGGACCGTGGCGTCCTTGAAGAAGCCGTTGAGACGACCCTCGACGATCTTGGCGATCGCGGCCTCGGGCTTGCCCTCGGCGCGGGTGGTCTCCTCGGCGATACGACGCTCCGACTCGACGACGTCGGCCGGCACGTCCTCCTTGGAGAGGTACTTCGGCGCGAAGGCGGCGATGTGCTGGGCGATGCCCTTGGCGACCTCGGCGTTGGGCTTGTCCAGCTCGACGAGGACACCGATCTGCGGCGGCAGGTCGGGCATCGTGCGGTGCATGTAGACGGACACGTAGCCGTCCGCGAACTGCGCGAAGCGGTCCAGGACGATCTTCTCGCCCAGGTTGGCGTTGGCCTCGTCCACGAACGCCTGGACGGTCTTGCCGGGCTCGATCTCGGAGGCGAGCAGCGCCTCGATGTCGGCCGGGGACGTCTTGGCGGCGTGCTCGGCGATCGCCTGGGCGGCGGCCTGGAACTTCTCGCCCTTGGCGACGAAGTCCGTCTCGCACTTCAGCTCGACGATGACGCCGGCGGAGTTGTCGTCCGCGATGACCGAGACGACGGCGCCGTTCTCGGCGGAGCGGCCCTCGCGCTTGGCGACGCCCTTCTGGCCCTTGATACGGAGCGCCTCGACGGCCTTGTCGACGTTGCCCTCGGCCTCGTCCAGCGCCTTCTTGCAGTCCATCATGCCGGCGCCGGTGAGCTCGCGGAGCTTCTTGACGTCGGCGGCGGTGTAGTTCGCCATGAGTCTGTGAGTCTTTCTCGAAGTCTGGAAGATCGAAGATCTACGGGTCTGTGGCCCACGCTGAGCCGTGGGGCCGTGACCCACCGCTGACCTACGGGTGAACGGCGGGAGCGGACGTGATGTCACCGCTCCCGCCGTCGCACGTCCCGACAGGTCAGGCCTGCTCGGCCTCGGCGGCCGGAGCCTCGGTGGCCGGAGCCTCGACCTCGGCGGCCGGGGCCTCCTCGGCGGCGGGCGCCTCAGCGGCGGCCTCGGCGGCGGGCGCCTCGGCAGCGGCCTCAGCCGGCTTCTCGGCGTCGTCGTCCGCCTTCTCGGCGTCCGCCTTCTTCTCGCCCTCGAGCAGGTCGCGCTCCCACGCGGCCAGCGGCTCGCCGGCGGCCTTGTCGCCCTTGCCCTCGGTGGCGACACCGGAGCGGGAGATGAGGCCCTCGGCCACGGCGTCGGCGATCACGCGGGTGAGCAGGGTGACGGAGCGGATCGCGTCGTCGTTGCCCGGGATCTTGTAGTCGACCTCGTCGGGGTCGCAGTTGGTGTCGAGGATGGCGACGACCGGGATGTTGAGCTTCCGGGCCTCACCGACCGCGATGTGCTCCTTCTTGGTGTCCACGATCCAGACGGCGCTGGGCACCTTGGACATCTCGCGGATACCACCGAGGGTCTTCTCCAGCTTGGCCTTCTCGCGCGAGAGGACCAGGAGCTCCTTCTTCGTCAGACCCGAGGCGGCGACGTCCTCGAAGTCGATGAGCTCGAGCTCCTTGAGGCGCTGAAGGCGCTTGTAGACGGTCGAGAAGTTGGTGAGCATGCCGCCCAGCCAGCGCTGGTTGACGTAGGGCATGCCGACGCGGGTGGCCTGCTCGGCGATGGCCTCCTGCGCCTGCTTCTTCGTGCCGACGAACATGACCGTGCCGCCGTGGGCGACGGTCTCCTTGACGAACTCGTAGGCGCGGTCGATGTACGACAGCGACTGGAGCAGGTCGATGATGTAGATGCCGTTGCGCTCGGTGAAGATGAAGCGCTTCATCTTCGGGTTCCAGCGACGGGTCTGGTGACCGAAGTGGACGCCGCTTTCCAGCAGCTCCCGCATCGTGACGACGGCCATGGCCGTTCTCCTTGGTTTTCTCGGTTGTGCCGCGGGGGCCGGACGGCTCCCGCGCCTGACGCCCGCGATGCGCCGAGCCGCGAAGGACCGAGGGGCGCAGATACCGGAATCCGACCGATGTCGGGACCCTGGTACCGGGGCGTGCGAAGTCGACCCGGTGACCCGGATCGCCAGAAGAAGTGTACGGGACCCGCGGGGCACCGGGTGACGCCGCTGTCCACAAACGGGGAGTTGTCCACAGGTCCGGACGCCGCCGGTGCGGGGACGGGACCGTTCTCCCATGCACGTCAAACGACTCCTGGCCCTGCTGCCGGGCCTCCTGCTCACGGCGACGGCCTCGACGGCCGGCGCGACACCCCCGCCATCGCCGTCGCCGTCGCCGTCGCCGTCGCCGTCGCCGTCGCCGTCGCCCACGCTCTCGCTCACGGTCCGGGCGGCGGAAGCGGTCCCGGCTACGGCTACGGCTACGGCTACGGTCCCAGCCCCGGTCCCGGTCCCGGCCCCGGCTCCGGTCCCCGCGATCGCCCGGTCCTGGCCGGTGGGCATCCGCCCCGCGGTGGTACGCGGCTGGGATCCCCCGCCCTCCCCGTACGCCCGCGGCCACCGCGGAGTCGATCTGGCGGCCCCCGCCGGCGCCCCGGTCCGGGCCGTCGCGGCGGGCCGGGTGCTGTTCGCGGGCCAGGTGGCGGGAAGGGGTGTGGTCTCCCTGGAACTCACCGGCACGGGCACCCCACCCCTGCGCACGACCTACGAGCCGGTACGCCCGTCGGTCACCAAGGGCGACGAGATCGCCCCGGCCCAGACGGTCGGCACCCTCGCCCCCACGCCCTCCCACTGCCCGACCGCATGCCTGCACTGGGGCCTGCGCAGCGACAGCGCCTACCTGAACCCGCTGTCCCTGCTCCCCGCCTGGCTGAGCGGAAGGGCCCTGTCACGGCTGCTCCCGGTACTGGGCGTGCCGCTGCCGTGAGGGCGTGCCGCCGCGTCGACGCGTGACCGGCGCCGCACCTATCCCCGCACGCCCCGCACGACCATCCCCACCGCCGCCTCCGTCACCACGGAGGGCTCCTCCACCCCCAGCTCGATCCTGCGGACCGCCGCGTCCACAACGCCCTGGACCAACATCGCCGCCAGCCGCGGCTCCGCATGCCCCATCTCCCCCACCGCCTCGACGATCATCGCCACCAGCCCTCCGTGGGCGGCCCGGATCTTCTCCCGTGCCCCCGCGTCCAGCTCGCTCGCCGAGATCGCCACCACGGCCCGGTGGCGCCGGTCCCCGACCAGCGCCAGCTGCCGCCGCACATACGCCTCGACCTTGGCCTCCGGCCCCGCCGCCGCGGCCATCGCCGCCTCGACCTCGGCCGCCCAGACGGGGAAGTCGACCTCGCACAGCTCCTCGACCACGGCCGCCCGCGACCGGAAGTACTCGTACACGGAGGAGCGCGCGAGTCCCGTCCGCTCGGCGAGGGCGGGGAAGGTCAGCGCCTCCGTACCGCCCTCGGACAACAGCGAACGAGCCGCGTCCAGCAGGGCGGCTCGCTGCATCGACCGGTGCTCGGCCACGGAGGCCGCTCGAATCCTTGGCACGTCAACCACTCTACGGACGCCGCACCCGCGTGGGGAGTGGCTCCACCCGCACGAGCGCCGCACCACCGCCGCACCACCGCCGCACGGCAGCGGTCCGGCAGCGGTCCGGTAGCGGTCGGGCCAGGTCAACGACCGAAGCTCGCCAGTTTCGCGCGCAGCTGGAGTACGGATTTGGTGTGGATCTGACTGACCCGGCTCTCCGTGACCCCCAGTACGTTGCCGATCTCGGCGAGGGTCAGCCCCTCGTAGTAGTACAGGGTGACGACCGTCTTCTCCCGCTCGGGCAGCGTGTTGATGGCCCGCGCCAGGAACCGTCGCAGCTCCCGGTCCTCGGCCACCTCGACGGGGTTGTCGGCGGCGGTGTCCTCCAGCGTGTCCATGACGCTCAGGCCGCCCTCGCCGCCGCCGACATGCAGCAGTTCCTCCAGGGCCACCACGTTGGCCAGCGACAGCTGACTGAACACCGCGTGCAGATCGTCCACCGCGATACCCAGCTCGGCGGCCACCTCGACCTCCGACGGCGTCCGCCGGAGCCGCGCCTCGAGGGTGGCGTAGGCACGCTCCACGTTCCGCGCCTTCTGCCGCACGGACCGGGGGATCCAGTCCAGCGCCCGCAGCTCGTCGATCATCGCGCCGCGGATCCGGGTGATCGCGTACGTCTCGAACTTGATCTCCCGTCCGATGTCGAACTTCTCGATGGCGTCGATCAGCCCGAACACCCCCGAGGAGACGAAGTCGGCCTGCTCCACATTGGGCGGCAACCCCACGCTCACCCGTCCCGCCACGTACTTCACGAGCGGCGAGTAGTGCAGGATCAGCTGCTCCCGCAGCCGCTCGTCCCCCGTCGCCTTGTACGACCGCCACAGCTCGTCGAGTGTCGAGGGAGCGGGCGGCCGCACGCTGCCACCGTCACGGGCGGCTGGGGGGATCGCCGCCCGGTCGGACCCGGAGGTGTGCTGGGGCATTCGTCGCCTTGTGTCGTATCTGCCGTGATGTGCGTGTGGATGTGGGGTGTGGGGTACCCGCGGAGAGCTTCGGTCTGGTGTCGGATGGTGCCGAGTGGCCGGTCTGTGCCGGAATGCTCGTGAGCGTAGCGTGACTGACGTGTCGCGGTGTGCGAACAGCGTGCCCCGAGCTGTACGCAGATACGTTCCGCCGAGGCCCCCGCGGGGCACGGCAGTAGCCCTGGGTGACCGGCGGGCCGCGTCAACTGCGGGCGTTCTCAAGGGGTTCGGCGTTCCCCCGGACGGCCGAACCCCCTCGGTCAACACGGGCGCCGCCCCGCCCGCAGAGAGACCATGGCCTGGCGTGTCAACTTCCAGTCGTCGCCGTGTCGTTCGACGTAACCGAGTGCCCTGAGTTCATACAGTCTCGCGATCGCGTCGTCCCTGGTGGTCCCGCCCTCGCGGGCGATCTCGTCGACCGCCGCGGCGCGTCGGCCGGGGAGCGCGGCCAGAACGCGCCGGGCGTCCGCTTCCAGCAGGTCACGAGGGAGCACCGGGCCGCGTCGCTCCGGGGCCAGTTCTCCGATGCCGCCGACCAGTTCGACGACCTCCGCGGCATCGGTGACCAGCACGGCTTCTCCGCGCAGGAGTTCGTGCACCCCCGCCGACAGCCCGCTGGTGGCGGGCCCGGGGACGCCCATGGTGTGCCGGCCCAGCCGCTGCGCGGCCCGCGCGGTGACGAGGGAACCGCTGCGGTAGGCCGCCTCGACGACCACGGTGCCGCCGGTGAGGGCGGCGATGACCCGGTTGCGCAGGATGAACCGGGTCTGGGTGGGATGGTCCCCCGGCGGCAGCTCCCCCACGACCAGGCCCTGCTCCGCGATTCTGTTGATCAACCCGGTGTGCCCGCGCGGGTAGGGCCGGTCGACCCCGCAGGCCAGTACGGCGACGGTGGCGCCGCCCGCGGCGAGGGCGCCCCGGTGGGCCGCGCCGTCGACTCCGTAGGCGCCGCCGGAGACCACCACCCAGCCGCGCTCGGCGAGTCCGGCGGCGAGGGTGGCCGCCATGTGCGCGCCGTACGCGGTGCAGGCTCGGGCGCCGACGAGCGCGACCGACCTGAGCGCCCACATCCGCAGGCTGGGCCGGCCCCGGACCCACAGGCCGAGCGGCCTGGCGTCCCCGAGGTCGTCCAGCGGGCCGGGCCACTCGGTCTCCCCCGGGCACAGGAAGCGCACTCCCGCCTCCCGGGCGACGGCGAGGTCCCGCTCGGGCTCGGCCCGGGCGGCCCGTGCCAGGAGCCCTGCCCATCGCTGCCCGGTCGCCCCGGGCAGGGGTTCCCCGCCGTCCCGCAGCCGCTCCGCCACCTCCACGGCGCCGCGCTCGCGCACCCAGCCGCCGCCGACCTCGTCGCCGGGTTCGAGGATCCGGGTGAGGAAGGCCCGCGCGAGCCGTTCCCCGTCCGGCTCGCCGGTGCCGGTCATGCCAGCGCTCCGAGCGCCATCGGCACGCCGCGCGGGACCCCGGTGCGCAGTTGCAGGGCGAGGGCGACGTCCCCCGCGTCGGGCCGCTCGTGTCCGACGAGGTCGGCGACGGTCCAGGCGACGCGCAGCACGCGGTCCAGCCCGCGGGCGGTCAGCACCCCCCGCTCCAGGCTCCGCTCGGCCTCCTCCATCGCGCCGGCCACGGGATGCCACCGGTTGCGCAGTTCTCGTCCGGGCACCTCGCTGTTGGTCCGCCAGGGTGTGCCCGCCAGCCGGGCTCCCGCGCGCTCGCGTGCGGCACGGACCCGGTCGGCGACGGTCGCCGTGGAGTCGCCGCCGGGGCCGCGGTGCGCCAGCTGGGCCCTGCTGACCGGGTCGACCTCGACCCGCAGGTCCACCCGGTCGAGCAGTGGCCCGGAGAGCCGCGCCTGGTAGCGGCGGATCGCCGAGGGCGGACACTCGCACAGGGTGTCGCGCTGCGAGAAGCGGCCGCACGGGCACGGATTCGCGGCCAGCACCATGAGGAACCGCGCGGGAAACCGGACCACCCCGGCGCTGCGGGCGATCACGACGTGCCCCGCCTCCAGAGGCTGCCGCAGGGCGTCGAGGGCATGGGTGCTGAACTCGGGGGTCTCGTCCAGGAAGAGAATGCCGCGGTGGGCCATCGACACGGCTCCGGGCCGGGCGATGTGGGGTCCGCCTCCGACGAGCGCCTGCATCGTGGCCGAGTGGTGCGGGGCGCAGTACGGGGGGACGTCGATGAGCGGCTTGCCCGGCGGCAGCAGCCCGGCGACCGAGTGGACGGCCGTGACCTCCAGGGAGTCCTCCCGGCCGAGCCGGGGCAGGACGGCCGGCATGCGCTCCGCGAGCATGGTCTTGCCGGCGCCCGGCGGGCCTTCCAGGAACAGGTGGTGTCCGCCCGCCGCGGACACCTCGACCGCCGTGCGCGCCGACCGCTGGCCCACGACGTCGGCCAGGTCGTGCCCCGGGTCGTGCGGGGCGGCGCCGAGACCGTGCACGCCGGTGCCCGGCATGCGCAGCCCGGCCATGAGCGGGTCGGGCCGGCCCGGCTCGTCCGGTTCCTCGTCGGGTACCGGTTCGTCGGCCAGGACGGCGATCAGCTGGCGCAGACTGCGCACCCCGAGCACGGAGACGCCCGGGACCAGAGAGGCCTCGGCGGCGGCGCACTCGGGCACGACCACCTGTTCATAGCCGGCGTCCGCCGCGGCCAGCACCGCGGGAAGGATCCCGCGAACCGGGCGGACCCGCCCGTCGAGACCCAGCTCCCCGATCATCACGATGTCGGCGAGCACCCGAGGATCGATCCGCTCGGCCGCGCCGAGCACGGCGCTGGCGATGGCGAGGTCGAAGCCGCTGCCCGCCTTGGGGACGGAGGCGGGGCTGAGACCGACGGTGAGTTTCTTCTGCGGCCATTCGCCGCCCGAGTTCACCACCGCCGCCCGCACCCGGTCCCGGCTCTCGCTCAGGCTCTTGTCGGGCAGTCCCACCAGCGTGAAGGCCGCGACTCCGGGCTCCAGGTCGGCCTGGACCTCGACCACGACGCCTTCGACGCCGACCAGCGCCACCGAGCACGTGCGCGCGAACGCCATCTCAGGCCACCCCCCGAGCATGCTCGACGAGGGCGGCCCCGCGGCGGGGCAGGAGGACGCCGACCAGGTCGATGCGGACGCCGCCCGGCGGGGCTCCTCCGTGTGTCTGGATCCATCGCTCGGCCAGTCCGCGCAGCCGCTCGGCCTTCTCGGGCGTGACCCCGGCCATGGGGTGCTGGAACCCACCGTCCCTGCGGGTCTTCACCTCGCAGACGACCAGCACGTCGCCGTCCCGCGCGACGATGTCGATCTCTCCGGTCCTGCCGCAGCGCCAGTTGCGCTCCAGGACCGTCATGCCGGCGTCGGTCAGCCGCCGCGCGGCCAGTTCCTCGCCGTACCTGCCGAGTGCTCCTCGTGCCAGATCCGTGTTCATGTCGGCACCACCTCCGGCGCCAACGTTCACGCATCCGCGGCACCGGAATGGATCTTGGTGTACAAGTCCGCGGCTGTGGAGAACTCCGTCACCCCGAGGGGGGACGGCCGTCCGGGCGGGGAGGACCGTCCAGGGCAGGGACGGTCACACGGGAGGGTGGCACACAGGAGAGGGGCACACGGGAAGCGGGCGGTGGCACAGGGAAGGAGCGGCCACAGCGGGAACCGTCACCCGCCCGGAAGCTCCAGGTCGCTCTTGTTCAGCTCCTCGATGTTCACGTCCTTGAACGTGAGTACCCGCACCTGCTTCACGAACCGGGCCGGCCGGTACATGTCCCACACCCAGGCATCCGCCATCGAGACCTCGAAGAACACCTCACCCTGGACCGAGTGCACCTGCATCTCGTAGTCGTTGGTCAGGTAGAAACGCCGCTCGGTCTCGATCACGTATTTGAACAGACCGACGACGTCGCGGTACTCCCGGTAGAGCTTCAGCTCCATCTCGGTCTCGTACTTCTCGAGGTCCTCGGCGCTCATGGCATGTTCCCCTTCAGCCGTGCGATCCCCCCATTGTGCGCCAGTCCCGTGAGCCGCTAGACGATTTCCGTGTCAAGGGTTACGGGCCGGGCCGGGGGACCGTCGTCGAGCAGCCTGCTCAGCAGCCCGGCGAGTCTGGTCGGATACACCGTCTCATGTGCCTGGGTCAGTTCCCGACACGTCCACCAGCGCGCTCCGGAGACGCTTCGCCGCTCCAGTTCGGTCAGGGCCGTCGGCCGGGGCTCCAACCCGGCGACGCCGGCCGTACGCGCCAGGTAGTACCACTCGTCCTGGTCCCAGCGGCGGCCCGCGAACGGGAAGGAGCACCTCCGTCGCCACAGCACCGGGCCGAGGTCCACGTCGGTGATGCCGGTCTCCTCGGCTAGTTCCCGCAGTGCGGCCTGTTCGCGGGTCTCGTCGCCCTCCACGCCGCCGCCGGGCGTGAACCACCAGTCGTCGGCCGGGTCGTCCGGCTCATGACCGTGCAGCAGCAGGATGCGGTCCTCGGGGTCGAGCAGCACCACGCGGGCGACCCTGCGCAGTCCGCCCTGGTACGAGTCGGCATCCGCGTCCGTCGTCTCAGCGGGCACCGGCGGGCTCCGGGCGCGTGCCGTCGCGGCCCCGGGCGGCACGCTTGGCGATCGGGCCGTACGCGCCGCCGCCGAGGACGAGCACCGTGCCGGCCACGATCAGCCAGCCGATCGTGCGCAGCGGTCCCGGCTGGGACAGGGTGCCCAGCGGCTCGAAGCCGGTGGGGCGCTTGAGCATGCCGTTCATGGGCCATACGACGGCGTCCACGCGGGCCTTGACGGAGGCGCGCGCCACCGTGCCGCTGGCGGCGTCCGTGAGGTGGGCGGTGGAGTCCAGGGAGCCCTGGCGTTCGTCGCCGAGCAGGAAGAGGCGACCGTCGGGCACCTTCACCGTGGGGAAGTTCGTGATCTCGGCGAGGCTGCCCTCGGGCAGATACGGTTCTTCGATCTGCTTGCCGTTGACGGTCAGTCTGCCCTCGGTGCAGCAGGAGACGGTGTCCCCGCCGACCGCGACGACCCGCTTGACCACGGGCGCGTTGCTCGCCCACGTCTTGTCGGTGAAGACGACGACGTCTCCGCGGCGCACCTCGTCGCCGTCCACGACCTGGGCCAGTACCCGGTCACCCGCGGCGATCGTCGGGGCCATCGAGCTGGTCGGCACGGTGTACGGCCGGTAGATGAGCGCGGCCCAGCCGAATCCGCCGAGGAACAGCGCGAGGCCCAGCGCGACGGCCACACCGGACAGAACGTGTCCGGCCCGGCCGCCCGCCGGGCCGGCGCTGGTGCCACCGCCGCTGTGCGGGGCCGTACGTGTCGTGCTCTCGCCACCCATGGATCGGCACCCTACCCGGCGGTACCGAGCCGGGTCAGCCCCTCGTCCCCGGCCGGGGCCGGAGCTTGAGAAAGGGTTTGCCCGCCGGGCCACCAGGTCCTGAGCGGATCAGCGGTCGCTCGCGGGCACGAATCCTCGGCGGATCAGCGGCCGCGGGCGAGTCTCCAGGTCCTGAACGGATCAACGGCCGCGGGCGGGTCTCCAGGTCCTGAACGGATCAACGGGTCCCGGACGGGGCACCAGGTCCTCGGCGGATCAGCGGGTCTCCGCCGCCTCGGCGCGCCGACGGCGCCACAGGGCCACCGGGACGACGCCGACCAGCGCGACGCTCTGCGGCGCGACCGTGAGGGCGGCCGAGGCCGCCGGCCGGGCCTGGAGACCGTCCTGGTCGAAGGTGTCCGGTACCGGCAGCGTGCCCCAGCGGTTGATCGGCCAGGCCTTGACGATGGCGCGGCCGACGACCTGGTCGACGGGGACCATGCCGTGGTTCTTGTCGGACTGGTTGTAGCGGGAGTCGCGCGAGTTCTGGCGGTGGTCGCCCATCACCCAGATGAAGCCCTTGGGGATCTTCACCGTGAACTGGCCGCCCTGGTCGTCCATGCTGCACGGGGTGTTGCCGGGATACACGTACGGCTCGTTCAGCGCCTTGCCGTTGACCCGCAGGGGCCCGGTCTTGTTGCAGGAGACGGTGTCGCCGCCGACCCCGATCACCCGCTTGATCAGGTCCTTCTCCTCCACCGACGGCATCAGGCCGATCCAGCTGAGGAAGGTCTGGATCGCGTTCGGCTCCGCGGTGGGCTCGCCCGCGAGCCAGGCGTCCGGGTCGTGGAAGACGACGACCTCGCCGCGCTCAGGCTCGGAGCCGAACCACGGCGTGAGCTTGTCGACCAGGACGCGGTCACCCTCCTGGAGGGTGTTCTGCATCGAGTCGGAGGGGATCGAGAACGCCTGCACCAGGAACGTCTTGATCAGCAGCGCGAGGACGAGCGCGATACCGATCAGGATCGGCAGCTCCTTCCAGAAGGAGCGCGGCTTCTTCGCCCTGGGGGCCCCGTCGCCGGAGCCTTCTCCCGGCGCGGGAGGCCGGCCGTCTCCGGGCCCGTCGTCTCCGGGCCCCTCGTCTCCGGCCGCCGGGGAATCACTCCCGGAGGTCACCGCGCCGTCCGCGGCCGGACCGGCCGAGTCCACGGGGTGTCCGCGGTGCTCCTCGCCGTCGTGCCCCGACCGTGCGCCAACCGCCACATCCCCCACGCCAACTCCTTACTCTGTGCCGCTGCCTGCCCCACATGCGGCGCAGGCCCACCACTCCCATAACGAGCGGGAGTTCCGCAGGGCTCGGGAGTCGGATCGTTCCGTTCGGATCGTCGGGGGCAACACTATGCGACCCGTCGGACTGCGCGGTCGCCCCGGGCACCGAGTCGGTCACGGAGGAAAAGGTTTGCGGTTCCTTGAGGGAGTTCCAGTGGCCCAGTGGCCAGGCGATGACCATGGCGCGTCCCACCACGCCGTCCTCGGAGACCGTGCCGCCGTAGTCGGTGTCCTGGTGGGACCGGGAGTCCGCGGAGTTGTCCCGGTGGTCGCCCATCACCCACAGACGTCCCCGTGGGACGGTGATGTCGAAGGGCGTGAGTGAGGGGGCGTTGGCGGGATAGAGGTAGTCGGCCTCGTTCAGCGGAACGCCGTTGACGGTGACCCGCCCTTGCGTGTCACAGCACTGGACGTGGTCGCCGCCCACGCCGACGACCCGCTTGATGAGGTCCTTCTCGTCGTCGGACGGCAGCAGGCCGATGAAGGTGAGCCCTTCCTTGACCTGCTTGACGACGATGGGGTCGTTCTTCTTCGTGGTGGGCTGCTCGTCCTCGAGCCAGCCGCCGGGGTCCTTGAAGACGACGACGTCACCACGCTGCGGCTTGGAGCCGAACCACGGGGTGAACTTGTCGACCAGGACCCGGTCGCCGATCTGGATCGTCTGCTCCATCGAGCCGGACGGGATCACGAAGGCCTGCACCAGGAAGGTCTTCAGGACGAGTGCTATGAGCACGGCGACCCCGACGAGCAGCGGGATCTCGCGGACGGCGCTGCGCCTGCGCTTGCGCTTGACCTTGCGCTGGAGCTTGCGCCGCTCCGCGCGCGTGCGACCGCCGGCCGGTCCGGCGGCCCGCCGTACGCCCGTGGGCAGGAGATTGTCCGCGGCACTGTCGGACAGGCCTCGGGGTCTGCCGCGGTTACCCATGGGCGCCCGCCGGGTCCGACGCGGTGCTCGCCTCCGGCACGCGCGCGTAGCCGCTGGGGCGGTGCAGGCGGGTGAGATGGGCGAAGGGCCAGGCGATCCAGTCGGCGCGGCCGATCACCCGGTCGACGGGGACCATGCCGCCGCCCGGCGAGCCCAGATGGTCGCGGGAGTCGCTGGAGTCACCGCGGTGGTCGCCGAGGAGGAACAGGGTGCCCTCGGGCACGACGACGTCGAAGGGCACCGTGGACGGGCTGTCACCCGGATACAGGAACGTCGACTCGTCCACCGGCCGGCCGTTCACCTGGATCCTCCCCTCCTTGTCGTCGCAGCAGACCACGTGGTCTCCCCCCACACCCACGACGCGCTTGACGTAGTCGGCGTCCCCGAAGTACCCGGTGCCGTCGAACACGACGACATCGCCGCGCCGGGGCTCGGCACCGAAACGGTACGCCAACCTATTTACGAGAACGCGGTCGCCGATCCTCAATCCGTTCTCCATGGATCCGCTGGGAATCTGGAACGGTTTCACCACGAAGAGGTTGAGGAGCAGCGCGAACAGCAGGCAGATCACCAGCGTGAGGCTGATCCGGCCGCCCGGGAGCCAGTCCGTGATCCGCGCCACCAACGCGAAACGCGACCGCGCCTCCGGTCCCTCCGCATCCGGGATCGCTCCGGGATCGGAAGGGCGGGAGGAGCGGTCGCGCTCCGTCGGCTGAGCTTCGGTGTCCATCGGGGCCAGATGCTATCCGGCCCCGCCATGAACTCCTGAAGGCGCTCAGTTGTCGCGCTTCTCCTTGATCTTCGCGGCCTTGCCGCGCAGCTCACGGAGGTAGTAGAGCTTGGCGCGACGCACGTCACCGCGGGTAACCAGCTCGATCTTCTCGACGATCGGGGTGTGCACCGGGAAGGTGCGCTCGACGCCGACGGAGAAGGAGACCTTGCGGACCGAGAAGGTCTCGCGGACACCGGCGCCCTGACGGCGGATGACCACGCCCTTGAACTGCTGGACACGAGAGCGGTTGCCCTCGATGACGCGGACGTGGACGTTGACGGTGTCACCCGGGCGGAAGGCCGGGACGTCGCTGCGCAGCGACGCGGAGTCGACGGTGTCGAGCAGGTGAGACATTTCGTCTGCTTTCCTCGTTGATGCCACAGGTCATCAACGGAAACTAGGAGTTCTGAAGGTGGGTGGTGCGCGTCGGGGCGGGCGTCGTGTCCCCCCGTGGCAGGGGCGCACGCCGGACAGCGCACAACAGCGACCTATTCTTCCACGCCGTCGGTCCTGCGCCAAAATCGGCCGTACGGCTCACCCTCGGGGTCGGGCGACCAGCCCAGGATCGAGAGCATCTCGCGGTCCTTCTTGTCGAAGGCCTTGGGGTCGCAACGCTCGATCAGGTCGGGCCGGTTGGCCGTCGTACGCCGCAGGGCCTCGTCGCGGCGCCAGCGGGCGATCTTCCCGTGGTGGCCGCTGAGCAGCACGTCGGGGATGCCCCGGCCGCGCCAGGCGGGCGGCTTGGTGTAGACGGGGCCTTCCAGGAGGGCGGCCATGGCACCGGGCGCGAAGGAGTCGTCGCGGTGGGACTCCGCGTTGCCGAGCACACCGGGCAGCAGGCGGGCCACGGCCTCCGTGACGACCAGGACGGCCGCCTCGCCGCCGGCCAGGACGTAGTCGCCGATGGAGACCTCGTACACGGGGATCCGGGCCGCGTACTCGTCGATGACGCGCCGGTCGATGCCCTCGTACCGGGCCGGGGCGAAGATCAGCCAGGGCCGCTCGGAGAGTTCGACGGCGAGGCCCTGGGTGAAGGGCCGGCCGCTGGGGGTGGGGACGACGAGCGCCGGGGCGTGCGCGCCCGTCTCGTAGCCGTCGGCGAGGACGGTGTCGAGGGCGTCGCCCCACGGCTCCGTCTTCATCACCATGCCGGGACCGCCGCCGTAGGGGGTGTCGTCGACGGTGTTGTGCCGGTCGTACGTCCACTGCCGCAGGTCGTGCACCTGGACGTTCAGCTGTCCACGCGCGCGTGCCTTGCCGACCAGGGAGACGTTCAGCGGGTCGAGGTACTCGGGGAAGATCGTGACGACGTCGAGACGCATCAGGAGCCGTCCCCGGTCTCGTCGGCGGTCCCGTTCGCGGTCCCGTCCGTGCTCTCGTCCCGCGCGGAGGCGATCTCGGCACGGTCGTCGATCAGGCCGGGCGGCGGATCGATGACCATCCGCTGCTCCTCCAGGTCGATCTCGACGACGATCGCCTCGACGAAGGGGATCATCACCTCGCTCCCGTCGGCCCGCTCGACGATGAAGAGGTCCTGGGAGGGCAGGTGCGAGATCTCCGTGATCCGGCCCACCTCGGCGCCGTCCTTCGTCACCACGTCCAGGTCCATGAGCTGGTGGTCGTAGTACTCGTCCTCCTCCTCGGGGAGTTCCTCCGGGTCCACCTCGGCGATCAGGAGGATGTTGCGCAGGGCCTCGGCCCCCGTGCGGTCGGTGACCCCCTGGAAGCGCAGGAGGAGACGGCCGCTGTGCACCCGGCCGGTCTCGATCGTGAGCGGACCCTTGGCGGCGGGGTCCGTGGCCAGTACGGCACCGGGGGCGAGCCGCAGTTCCGGCTCGTCGGTGCGGACCTCCACGGTGACCTCGCCCTTGATGCCGTGGGCGCGGCCGATCCGTGCGACTACGAGCTGCACTGTCGAAGATCTCCTGTCGTACCTGTCGTACCTGTCGTACCTGTCATGCCTGGCGTGCGTGTGTGCCTGTCGTCACGACTGCCGTGACAACTGCCGTAACGACTGCGGGCCGGGGACGGCCCAGTGGCCCTCCCCGGCCCGAGCCGGTGCTGCTGATGCGTCAGCGGACGTGGTCGACGTCGACTAGGTCGACGCGGACACCGCGGCCGCCGATGGCGCCCACGACGGTACGCAGAGCGCGTGCGGTGCGGCCGTTGCGGCCGATCACCTTGCCGAGGTCGTCCGGGTGGACCCGGACCTCGAGCACCCGCCCGCGGCGCAGGTCGCGCGAGGCGACCTGCACGTCGTCAGGGTTGTCGACGATGCCCTTCACGAGGTGCTCAAGCGCCTCTTCGAGCATGCTGCTCAGGCCTCGGTCGACTCGGACTCAGCCGCGGCCTCGTCCTTCTTCTCAGCCTTCTTCTTCTGGGTGATGGCCTCACCCTTGCCCGCGTCGTCGCCACCGAGGGCCTCGAACGACGGGCGCGCCTTCTTCGGCTCGGCGACGAGCAGCGGAGCCGGGGCGGGCTCGCCCTTGAACTTCTGCCAGTCGCCGGTCTTCTTCAGGATGGCGAGGACGGGCTCGGTCGGCTGCGCGCCGACACCCAGCCAGTAGGCCACGCGGTCGGCGTCGACCTCCATGACGGACGGGTTGTACGTCGGGTGGTACTTGCCGATCTCCTCGATCGCACGGCCGTCACGACGGGTGCGGGAGTCGGCGACGACGATGCGGTAGTGAGGCGCACGGATCTTGCCCAGACGCTTCAGCTTGATCTTGACTGCCACTGGAGTGAGTTCTCCTGGATTGACGTGTTTGGGCACGGCAGATTGCCGCGTGGGGTTGCGGTACCCGAGTGCCCGATGGACGCGTCAGCCGGAGGAGAGAGGGGTCCTATGCGGCTGTCGAGTACAGCTGACCATTCTGCCACACCCGGCGGGTCCACCCGAGCCGTGGGGTTCGCGGGGCTGTGCGGGGGCGTGCGGCAGCGGCACCCGGCGCCATGATCGCCCTACGGCGGCCGTACGTCGGGTGCGCGTGCCGGACGGCGGGGTTGCCGTCGGTGTGACGGCTCCCCGCGCCGTCCGTCGAACCGGCAGCCACGAGATGCCGGTGCGCTGGACGCCCGCGGTCACGCGGCGCCCATGACCTCCGGGATGCGGAACGGCTTGCCGCAGCCGCCGCACACGATGGGGGCCTGGGCCAGCACCGACGGAACGACCCGGACGTTGCGCCCGCAGTCGCAGACGGCCTTGACGCGGACGCCGCCACCGGAGGAGCCGTGCCGGGCGGCCGGGCCCCGGAAGGCACGGGTCGTCTCGGCGGTGGTGGCCGCCACGTGGGCCTTGAGGGCCCGCTGGAGGCGCTCGATCGTCGGGCGGTAGCGCCGCTTGGCCTCGGGGTTGAGCGTGACCAGGGAGAAGCCGCTGCTGGGATGCGGTTCCTCGGGGTGGTCCAGGCCCAGCTCCTCGGCGATCGCGAGGAATCGGCGGTTGTGGTAGCGGCCGGCGCGGGAGGTGTCGCGGACACCTCGGGCGGCGGCGATGCCATGGACTGCCTCATGAAGCAGCCGCTCGAAGGAGAGCTCGTGACCGCAGGCGGACGACGACTCCCCGATCAGTGACTCTGGCGCGGCGAGGTCCGGCAGCTCGGGGTGGTACCGCTGAATGTCGGCCCACGCCTGTGCCAGCTCCGCGGCGAGAACAGGTGGTGTCTGTGTCGTGCTCACGTAATGACAACGAGCGGGGGTGCCACTGTGTTCCTATTCCGGGGCATCTCAAATATTTTGCACGTACCCGTCAGTTGCCCCTGATGCGTCCTGACGAGGGCGGGTGCGCTGATCTGCGGAGAAGCCTCACAGTCCGCATCAACCTGGTGCGTAGCCCTACATACGTCCCGGCGCGTAGAGCGTGTCCACGCGCCGGGGGAGGAATGTTCCGCTGAGGCGCAAGAGTCCTTTCGGTCGCCTTCGCGGCGGAGGGCGTCGGCTCAGTACGCGCGCGCGACGACCGCGACGTTACCGGGCGCGTCCTCGTCCTCGGGCACCGACCCGTCCTCCGCGACCAGACACCGTACGGTCGCCGCGTGCTCGGCCAGGGCCTTCTCGCCGTCCTCGCCGAGGGTGGCCCAGGGGATGCGGGCCCAGCCGCCGGCGGTGGCGACCTCGACGGCCTCGGCGAGCGTGGACACGTCGGCCGTACGGGACTCGCGACGCTCCCGGGCCTGCCTGAGCAGCAGCGCCTGGTCCTCTTCCAGAGTTGCGGGCAGCAGCCCGGCCAGCGCGTCCAGGGCGACCGGCTCCTTGCCCCCGGGAATGCGCCGGGCCAGCATCGCCGTGCCGCCCTCCAGATCGCGCGGACCGATCTCGACGCGGACGGGGACGCCCTTCAGCTCCCAGTCGACCGCGCGCCGCCCGAACGGGATGTCGGTGCGGTCGTCGACGTGGACGCGGATCCCGGCCGCCCTCAGCCGGTCGCCGACCTCGTGGACCTTGGCCAGAACCGCCTCGTCGCCCTTGATCGCGAGGACGACGGCCTGGATCTGCGCCAGCCGGGGCGGGACCCGTAGCCCGTTGTCGTCGCCGTGCATCATCACCAGGGCGCCGATCATGCGGGTCGTCGAGCCCCAGGAGGTCTGCCAGACCAGTTCCTGGGTGCCGGCCCTCGACAGGTACGAGGTGTTGAACGCCTTGGCGAAGTTCTGGCCCAGCTCGTGGCTGGTGGCCATCTGGAGGGCCTTGCCGTCGCCCATCATGCCTTCGAGCGTGAGGGTGTTGATCGCGCCGGCGAACCGCTCCCTGGCGGTCTTGCGGCCGGGCACGACGTCCATGGCGAGGACGTTCACCATGAAGTCCTCGTAGACCCGGCGGTGGATGCGCGCGGCGAAGTCGCGGGCGTCCTCGTACGTGGCGTGCGCGGTGTGGCCCTCCTGCCACAGGAACTCCGTGGTGCGCAGGAACAGCCGGGGGCGCAGCTCCCAACGCACCACGTTGGCCCACTGGTTGATGAGCAGCGGCAGGTCGCGGTAGCTCTGCACCCACTTCGCGAAGTAGTCGTTGACGATCATCTCGGAGGTGGGCCGGACGACCGCGGGCTCCTCCAGCTCCTTGCCGCCGCCGTGGGTCACCACGGCCAGTTCCGGCGCGAAGCCCTCGACGTGGTCCGCCTCGCGCGCGAGGTAGGACTGCGGGATCAGCAGCGGGAAGTACGCGTTCTGGGTGCCCGTGTCCTTGATGCGGGCGTCCATCTCCGCCTGCATGCGCTCCCACAGCCCGTACCCGTACGGTCGGATCACCATGGTGCCGCGCACCGGACCGTTGTCGGCCAGTTCCGCCTTGGCGATCAGATCCTGGTACCAGCGGGGGAAGTCGTCCGCCCGCGAGGTGAGAACGGGTGCCTTTGCCATGGCGCGATGGTACGGGTCCATGTTGCCGGAAGGTGAAATCTCGCCACCCGCGCGGGCGGCGCGCAAGCGGGTCCCCGCAACCCCTGGACGCGGGCACGAGTGGGGAGTTACCTGGCATACGGGAGGGAGTGCGAGCGCACTGACGGGGGCCACCTGAACGGGTACTGCGGCAAACTCTCGGCGGATTGGGGCGCTTATCCATGACACCTACGCTCGTGCGGGAGCACCTTCCTCATGCGGGGCCCGCGCTCCGCATCGACCTCGGTGCACGCGCGCGTGACTGGTCCGAGATCCAGGAGCGGATGCTGGTCCCGCTCTACGAGGCCGTCTACGAGCGACTGGAAGTGGGGGCCGGCACCCGGCTCCTGGGCCTCGGCTGCGGTTCCGGGCTGGCCCTGCTGATGGCGGCCTCCAGAGGCGCGGCCCTCACCGGCGTCGAGGCGCGGGCCCCGGAGCGGCTGGCCCTGGCACGGCAGCGGCTGACCCCGGAGGCACGGGGCACGCGCGCGGGAGACGGCAGGCGACTCGTCGACGGCTCGCCCGCGGACGCGGCCGACGCCGGGGCGCCGGCGTACAACCTGGTGACGGCCTTCGAGCCGATCGGATGTCTGGCGGGCGACTCGGCGGGCCTCGGGGAGCTGCTCGCGGCGGCCATGCCGCTGGCCGCGCCCGGGGCGCCCGTGGTGCTGGCGGGATGGGGTCCGCCGGAGCGCTGCGCCACCTCGTCGGTGCTGCGGGTCGCCACCCGGCTGGCCGAGCCGCTGCGGGCCGCGGGCAGCTGGCGTCCCGCGCTGCGCGACGACCTGGAGGAGGTCGCCCAGCGGGCCGGCCTCAGGCTCGACGGCTCGGGGCGGGTGGCCTGCCCGTTCGGGTACGCCGGAGTGGACAGCGCCCTCAAGGGCCTGTTGTCCACGGGCCTCTTCGACGCGGCGATCTCCGCGACGGACCAGGCCCAGGTGGACAAGGAGGTGACCGAGGCGCTCCACCCGTACCTGCGGGCGGACGGCACGGTGTGGATGCCGAACGTCTTCCGGTACCTGATCGCCAGGGTCCCCTGACACCTGTCCCCGGAAGACCCTAGCTCTCGGACTCCTTGGTCAGCCTGGTGACGCCCGCGATGCGGTAGGCGTCCGCCTCGTCCAGCGTCTCGTTCTCCAGCAGTGCCCGGGCGAGGGCGTCCAACTGGCCGCGGTGGTCGCGGAGTTTGCGGCAGGCCTCCTCGTAGCACTCGTCGACGACGCGCCGCATCTCGTCGTCGATGGCGTCGAGGGTCCGCGGGGCGGCGGAGAGCCCGTAGGCCTGCTGGGCGTCGCCGGGCAGGGCCGACAGGCGGCCGACGCGTTGGCTCATGCCCCAGCGGGCGACCATGCCCCGCACGATGGTGGTGACCTGTTCCAGGTCGTTCTCGGAGCCGGTGGTGATCATGCGGTAGACGACGTGTTCGGCCGCCATGCCGCCGAGCGCGCCGATGACCCGGCCGCGCAGGTACTCCTCCGTGTACGCGTACCGGTCCGCGTCCGGCGTCGACAGGGTCACGCCGAGGGCACGGCCGCGCGGCACGATGGTGATCTTGCGGACCGGGTCGGCGCCCGGCTGGAGCATCCCCAGCAGGGCGTGCCCGCTCTCGTGGTACGCCGTCCTGCGCCGCTCCTCCTCGGGCATCACCAGGGAGCGTTCCGCGCCGAGCTGGACCTTCTCCAAAGCCTCGGACAGGTCGCCGCGGGTCACCTGGTCCTGTCCCCGCTTGACGGCGAGCAGGGCCGCCTCGTTGGCGAGGTTGGCCAGCTCGGCGCCGGTCATGCCCGGGGTGGTACGGGCCACCTGGGCGAGGTCGACGTCCGGGGCGAGCGGGATCTCGCGGGTGTGGATCGCGAGGATCGCCTCGCGGCCGCCGCGGTCGGGGGGCGAGACGTTGACGATCCGGTCGAAGCGGCCCGGCCGGGTCAGGGCCGGGTCCAGGATGTCGGCGCGGTTGGTGGCGGCGAGGACGATCACGCCCTCGGAGCCGGAGAAGCCGTCCATCTCGGTCAGGATCTGGTTGAGGGTCTGCTCGCGCTCGTCGTGGCCGCCCATGGCCGAGCCGCCGCCGCGGGCCCGCCCGATGGTGTCGATCTCGTCGATGAAGATGATCGACGGGGCGACCTTGCGGGCCTCCGCGAACAGTTCCCGCACCCGGGAGGCGCCGACGCCCACGATCATCTCGATGAACTCGGACGCCGAGGCGGAGAAGAACGGCACCCCCGCCTCTCCGGCGACCGCGCGCGCGAGCAGCGTCTTGCCGGTGCCGGGCGGGCCGGCGAGCAGCACGCCACGGGGCATCTTGGCGCCCATCCTGCGGTAGGCGTCGGGGTTCTTCAGGAAGTCGACGACATCGCTCAGCTCGCCCGCGACCTCGTCGATGCCGGCCACGTCGTCGAACGTCGTCCGTTCCTGCCCCGGCTCCAGCTCGACGGGGCGGGGCGGCGCCTTGCGGCCGAGCATGCCGCCCGCCCCGCCCAGGCCGCCCGAGCGCATCCGCCGGGCGATGAACACCCACACGGCGACGAGCAGCACCATCGGTGCCAGCGAGATGAGCAGATTGGCGAGAAGACTGCGCTGCCGGACGACGGGCTCGGCGGTGACGGTGACGTCGTGCTCGGTCAGGTCGTCCCAGAGCCGGTCGTCGGCGAAGGTGGGCCGCTCGGTACGGAACTTGGTGTACTTCCCGTCGCCCCCGGGGTTGTCCCGCTCCTTCTTTAGCTGCCCCTGGATCGCGTCGCCCTTGGCGTAGATCTTGCTGACGTTCCCGGCGTCGACCTGCTTGCTGAACTCGGTGTACGAGATCGTCGGCTCGTCGCCCTCGTTGAAGAACGACAGCACGAGCAGCGCGATCAGGAACACGACGAGCGCGGCGAGGATCAGGCTCCACCAGCCGCCGCGCACCCGTCGCCCGCCCGGGGACGGCTTCGGCGGCTCCTCCGGGGCGCCCTCGGTGCGCCAGGGCTTGTCGGGCGACTTCCGCGGCGGCACAGAGTTGGTCATATCGGGACGTTACGACACGCCGCCCTGGTCAGCACCTGCGGGAACGCGAAGGGGCACCCCCGTGAGGAAGGTGCCCCCGACGCCGTACGGCCGCGATCAGCCCATGAACTTCTTGAACTCGTCGGGAAGCTCGAAGTCCTGGGCGCCCTGCTGGCCCGGCAGGCCGAGGGCGCCGCCCTGGGCCCCGGCGGCCCTGCGCGCGGCCTCCTCCTGCTCCTGCTGCCTGCGCTTCATGGGGTTGCCGGAGCGCTGCTTGCCCTTGGCCTTCTTGGGCTGCTTCTTGGCGCGGCCGGGGCCGCCGCCCATGCCCGGCATCCCCGGCATGCCCGGCATGCCGCCGCCCTGGGCCATGCGGGACATCATCTTGCGGGCCTCGAAGAACCGCTCGACCAGGCCCTTCACGGCGCTGACCTCGACGCCGGAACCCTTGGCGACACGGGCACGGCGCGAGCCGTTGATGATCGTCGGGTCCTGGCGCTCGGCCGGGGTCATCGACTTGATGATCGCGGCCATGCGGTCGATGTCACGCTCGTCGATGTTCTGGATCTGGTCCTTGATCTGGCCCATGCCCGGCAGCATGCCGAGCAGCTTGGAGATCGACCCCATCTTCCTGACCTGTTCCATCTGGGACAGGAAGTCGTCCAGGGTGAAGTCCTGGCCCTTCTTCGACGCCAGCTTGGAGGCCATCTTCTCGGCCTCTTCCTGACTGAACGTCTTCTCCGCCTGCTCGATCAGGGTGAGCAGGTCACCCATGTCGAGGATGCGGGAGGCCATCCGGTCGGGGTGGAACGCGTCGAAGTCGTCGAGCTTCTCGCCGTTCGACGCGAACATGATCGGCTTGCCGGTGATCTGCCGGATCGAGAGGGCCGCACCACCGCGGGCGTCGCCGTCGAGCTTGGAGAGCACCACGCCGTCGAAGCCGACGCCGTCGCGGAAGGCCTCGGCGGTGTTGACGGCGTCCTGGCCGATCATCGCGTCGACGACGAAGAGGATCTCGTCGGGCGAGACGGCGTCGCGGATGTCCGCGGCCTGTCGCATCAGCTCGGCGTCGATGCCGAGCCGGCCGGCGGTGTCCACGATCACGATGTCGTGGACCTTGGACTTGGCGAAGTCGATGGAGTCCCTGGCGACCTGGACCGGGTCACCGACGCCGTTGCCCGGCTGCGGGGCGTAGACGGCCACACCGGCCCGCTCGGCGACGACGCTGAGCTGGTTGACGGCGTTGGGGCGCTGGAGGTCGGCGGCGACGAGCAGCGGCGAGTGGCCCTGCTCCTTCAGCCAGTGGCCGAGCTTGCCCGCGAGAGTGGTCTTGCCGGCACCCTGGAGACCGGCCAGCATGATCACGGTCGGCGGGTTCTTGGCGAAGCGCAGGCGCCGGGTCTCACCGCCCAGGATCGTGACCAGCTCGTCGTTGACGATCTTGAGGACCTGCTGGGCCGGGTTCAGCGCCCGCGAGACCTCGACGCCGAGGGCACGCTCCTTGACGTTCTTGATGAACGTCCGCACGACCGGCAGCGCCACGTCGGCCTCGAGGAGGGCGATGCGGATCTCGCGCGCGGTGGCGTCGATGTCCGCCTCACTCAGACGCCCCTTGCCGCGCAGATTCTTGAAGGTCGCTGAGAGGCGATCGGAGAGAGTATCGAACACGGCGGCGTCGGTCCTCGGAGTCGGGGGCAGTGTGAGCGTCTTCCAGGGTATCCGGCCGCGCAAGACAGTCGTCCCCACCCGCAGCATTCAGCGGACGGGGACGGCGCCGAACGTCGCGCGGGCCGCGGGCAGGTCCGCCCCTGCCCCGCACCGGCGTCCCGGACCGTCGCCGCCTCGGCGGCGGCACCCTGTTCGGCGTCCGGGACGCCCGGGTCACCCCCGCAACATCTCCTCCAGCTTCCGGGCCACGGCGGCCGCCTCCTCGCCCGGCAGCGGGCGGCCGGAGCGGCCGGTGACGTAGAAGGCGTCCACCGCGTTGGCGCCCAGCGTGCTGACGTGCGCGCTGCGCATCCGCACGCCCGCGTCCTCCAGCGCCCGCCCGATGCGGAACAGCAGCCCCGGTGCGTCCTGCGCGCGTACCTCGATCACGGTGGCCAGGTGGGAGGCCGCGGGGGCGACGGTCACGCGCGGCGGGGGCGGGACCACGCCCCGGCGCCGGGGGTAGGCCGCGTCCCGTTCCGCGAGCCGGCCCGCGATGTCCAGGGAGCCGTCCAGGGCGCGCACCAGGTCCGCGCGGAGCCGGGCGGCCTGGGGCAGCGAGCCGTACTCGGCGGCCACCCGCCAGTCCAGCAGCAGCACCGAGCCCTCGACGCCGGACGGCAGCTCCAGGGCCCGCAGCTCGGCCGTGCGCACGGTCAGCCGGTGCATGGCGAGCACACCGGCGACGGCGGGCAGCACACGCGGCTGGTCGCGTACGGCGATGAGCAGCTCCACGCCGAGCGGCTCGGGATCGCCGGACGGCTGGTCGGCGGGGTCGGCCGAGGGCTCGGTCTGGGCCCGCAGCGACAGGACGGGGCTGCCGGTGGCGACCGCCTCGATGGCGAGCCGTTCCTGCTCGGCGGTGACCGCGGCGGCCTCGGGCTCCTCCGGCACGTCCCCGGCGAGCACCGCCGAGACGCGTTTGACCAGGTCCGCCACGAGCGAACCCCGCCAGGACGACCAGGCGGCCGGGCCGGTGGCCAGCGCGTCCGCCTCGGTCAGCGCGTGCAGCAGTTCCAGGGTGCCCTGCGAGCCGACCGCGTCGGCGACCGAGCGGACGGTGGCCGGGTCCTCCAGGTCGCGCCGGGTGGCGGTCTCGATGAGCAGGAGGTGGTGCCGTACGAGGGTGGCGAGGACGGCCACGTCGGTGCGGTCGAAGCCGATGCGGGCGGCCACGTCCTTGGCGATGATCTCGCCGGCCACGGAGTGGTCGCCGGGCCAGCCCTTGCCGATGTCGTGCAGCAGGGCGGCGACCAGCAGCAGGTCGGGGCGGCTGACGCGGCGGGTGAACTCGGAGGCGCGCACGGCGGTCTCGATCAGGTGCCGGTCGACCGTCCAGATGTGGACGGCGTTGCGCTGCGGGCGGCAGCGCACCCGCTCCCAGTCGGGCAGCAGCGCGGTGATCAGGCCTTCGGCCTCCAGCGCCTCCCAGACCTCGATGGTGGGCTGCCCCGAGCCCAGCAGGGTCACGAGCTGTTCGCGGGCCTCGGCGGGCCACGGCGTGGGCAGCGGGCGCACGGTGGCGGCGAGGCGCCGTACGGCGTGCAGGGACAGGGGGAGGCCGGCCTGGGCGGCGGCGGCCGCGGCGCGCAACGGCAGCACCGGGTCGCGTTCGGGGCGTGCGGCGCGGGCGAGCACCACCTCGCCGTCCTGTTCCACCACGCCTTCGGCCAGCGGGGAACGCTCGGCGACGGGCTTGCCGCCCCCGAGCATGGCGCGCAGCCGGGGTCGTACGGCGCGTGATCTCAGGACGCGCCCCACTTCCCGCCACGTGACGTCGCTGGCGTACGAGATGACGCGCGCCGCCTCGTACACCTGGCGCAGGAGCGTGTCGGCGTCGAGGAGGCCCAGCTCGGCGGCGACCTGGTCCTGTTCCTGGAGGGCCAGCCGGTCGGTGGCGCGGCCGGTCGTCAGGTGCAGGGCGTCGCGGACGTCGAGGAGTCGGCGGCGGGCGTCGTCGAGGCCCTCGCGGGGGGCGTCGGCGAGCCAGGAGGCGGCGACGGCGCGCAGGGTGGTGGCGTCGCGCAGGCCGCCGCGGGCCTCCTTGAGGTCGGGTTCCAGCAGGTACTGCAGTTCGCCCTGGCGTTCGGCGCGCTCGGCGCAGAGTTCCTGCAGTTCGGGCAGCCGCCTGGGCGCCTGGTTGCGCCAGTCGGCCAGCACGGCCGTGCGCAGTCCCGCCGTGAGCCCCGGATCGCCCGCGAGGTGGCGGGCGTCCAGCAGACCGAGCTGGACCTTGAGATCCTCGCCGGCGGTCCTGCGGGCCTCCGCCGGGGTGCGGACGGAGTGGTCCAGGGCGAGGCCGAGGTCCCAGACCGGGTACCAGAGGCGGTCGGCGAGGGCGGCGACGGCCCGGGGGTCGCCGCCGTCGTGCAGCAGGAGGAGGTCGAGGTCGCTGCGCGGGGAGAGTTCGCCGCGGCCGTAGCCGCCGACGGCCACCAGGGAGACGCCCCGGAGTTCCTCGCCGCCGGCGCCGAACAGGCCCGCCAGCCAGTCGTCGGTCAGTTCGGAGAGGGCGGAACGGCGCGGCGGCCCGGACCGCGCCCCCTCGGTGAGGAGGCGCAGCCGGGCCGCCGCGTAGCCGCTGGGTCCCGAGTCCTCTGCATCCTTGCGCACGTCCGTACTCGTCACCCAGTGACTCCTGTTCTTCTCTGCTGTCAGAGCGCGTCCGGGCCGCGCTCGCCGGTGCGCACCCGTACGGCGGTCTCGACCGGGAGGGACCAGACCTTGCCGTCGCCGATCTTGCCGGTACGGGCCGCCTTGACGATGACGTCGATCAGCTGCTCGGCGTCGTCGTCCTCGGCGAGCACCTCGATGCGGATCTTGGGGACGAGGTCGACCGTGTACTCGGCACCGCGGTAGACCTCGGTGTGTCCCCGCTGACGACCGTAACCGCTGGCCTCGGTGACCGTGAGGCCGTGCACGCCGAAGGCCTGGAGGGCTTCCTTGATCTCGTCGAGCCGGTGGGGCTTCACGACGGCGGTGATGATCTTCATGCGTCCACCTTCTTGCTGGCAGTGTCGGCCACCGGGCCCGTGACGTTGGTCCGGGCGGCACCGCCACCCGCGCCGCTGAAGTCGTATGCGGTCTCGGCGTGCTCGGCCTGGTCGATGCCGGCCACCTCGTCGTCCTCGGGGACCCGCATGCCGATCGTCCTGTCGAGCAGGAAGGCGAGGATCGCGGAGACCACCAGCGAGTAGCCGAGGACCGCGAAGACGCCGGCGCACTGCTTCCAGAACTGGTCGAGGCCGCCGCCGTAGAAGAGGCCCTCGACGTCGGACTGGCCCTTGCCGCTGGCGAAGAAGCCGATCAGCAGGGAGCCGACGACTCCGCCGACCAGGTGGACGCCGACCACGTCGAGCGAGTCGTCGTAGCCGAACCGGTACTTCAGGCCGACGGCCATGGCGCACAGGACACCGGCGATGGCGCCCACGGCGATCGCGCCGAGCGGGGAGACCGCACCGCCCGAGGGGGTGATGGCGACCAGACCGGCGACCGCGCCGGAGGCGGCGCCCAGCGTGGTGAACGCGCCGTGGCGGATCTTCTCGTAGATCAGCCAGGCCAGCATGGCGGCGGCGGTGGCGACCTGCGTGTTGACGAACATCAGCGCGCCGACGCCGTCGTCGTTGCCCAGCCACGAGCCGGCGTTGAAGCCGAACCAGCCGAACCAGAGCAGACCGGCGCCGAGCATGACCAGCGGGAGGCTGTGCGGGCGCATCGGGTCCCTCTTGAAGCCGACGCGCTTGCCGATGACCAGGATGACGCCGAGGGCCGCGGCGCCGGCGTTGATGTGCACCGCCGTGCCGCCGGCGAAGTCGATCACGCCGAGTTCGAAGGCCCAGCCGCCGGCGCCCCACACCCAGTGGGCGACCGGGAAGTACACGATCGTGGCCCACAGGGTGATGAACAGCGCCCAGGCGGAGAACTTCACGCGGTCGGCGAGCGCACCGCTGATCAGGGCGGGGGTGATGATGGCGAACATCAGCTGGAAGACCATGAAGACGAAGACGGGGATGGTGTACCCGTCCCACAGCTCGGTCAGGCCGATGTTGCTGAGGCCGACCCAGTCGGAGTTCCAGCCGATGAGCGAGCCGGAGTCGGTGCCGAAGGCGAGGGAGAAGCCGTAGAGCACCCACAGGATCGTGACGATCCCCAGGCTGATGAAGCTCATCATCAGCATGTTCAGGGTGCTCTTGACGCGGACCATGCCTCCGTAGAAGAAGGCCAGGCCCGGGGTCATGAGCATCACCAGGGCGGAACAGATGAGCATGAAGCCTGTGTTCGCGGACGACAGTGTGGGTGCGTCCGCCGCAAGCGTGATGGCTGGTGCCATCGGCGTCTCCTCGTCGTTGGTACGGCCCCGTGCGGGCGAAGCCAGAGCGGGATCTGAGGGGTGGGCCGGTTATGCGCCATGACATTGACGCAGCGCCGTTTCGGTCGACGCCCCTCGTTGTTTCGCCGCCGTGACGAAGGCACCTCGTGCGTTACGCCTCGATGAACTGGCTGATGTGCCCCGAGTGGATCGTTATCGTGGCGCAACCTTCGACGGAGCGACGCGAACCGGCCGCGGTCGGCCTTCCGATGACCTGGCTGGGGGAGCCGAGTCGGGCGGTTCGGGAAGGCCGGCCGCGGCCGGGGTCCAGGGGTTTCGCCAGGGCCTCAGACCGCCTCCGCGGTCTCCGGAAGCTCCACGGCGAGCCGGTCGGTGAGATCGACGACCTCGGTGAGGTCCCCGAAGTCACGGACGGCCGTGTCGACGGTCTTTCGGATACGAGTGTTCACACGCTCGGAGCGGACCCTCTTCGCCGCCTTCATGGCCTGCGCGGCGAGTACGGCGCTCTGCTCGGGTTCCTGGCGCAGCAGGTGCACGGTGGCCATGCCGATGAGGTTCAGCACGTAGGACCGCTGGTGTTCGCCGTCCTTCGCGAAGAGGTCCACCGCCTTCTGCATCAGCGGCTCGGCGAGCGAGGCGTACGTGGGGCTGCGGCCGGCCACGTAGGCCAGATCGCGGTAGGAGTGGGAGTTCTCGCCGTACAGCTCGGCCTCGGAGAAGAAGCGGATCCAGTCGGGGTCGGGCTCGTCCCAGTCGTCGGCGTCGGCGAAGGTGTCCTCGGCCATCCTGACGGCCCTCTTGCACCGACCGGGCTGGCCCATGTTGGCGTAGGCGCGGGCCTCCATCGCATACAGCATCGACTGGGTGCGCGGGCCGGCGCAGTCCCGGCTGCCGTACTGCGCGAGGTGGATCAGCTCCAGGGCGTCCTCGGGCCGTCCGAGGTGGATCATCTGGCGGCTCATGCTGGACAGGACGTACGAACCGAGCGGCCGGTCACCGGCCTCCTTGGCGGCGTGCAGCGCGAGGACGAAGTACTTCTGCGCGGTGGGCTGGAGGCCCACGTCGTAGGACATCCAGCCGGCCAGTTCGGCCAGTTCGGCGGCGACCTTGAAGAGTTTCCTGCTGGTGGCCTCGGGCTGGGGTTCCTGGAGGAGGTCCGTCACCTCGTGGAGCTGTCCGACGACCGCCTTGCGGCGCAGTCCGCCGCCGCACTGGGCGTCCCACTGGCGGAACATGACGGTGGTGGACTCCAGCAGCTCCAGTTCGGGCCTGGAGAGCCGGCCGCGGGCGCGGCTGGTCGGGAGCGAGTCGGCGTCCGCGTGCGCGGCGGGCGGGGAGGGGACGAGCCAGCGCTGCATGGGCTCGATGAGGGTGGGGCCCGCGGACAGGACCAGCGAGGTTCCGAGGAAGCCGCGCCTCGCCAGCATCAGGTCGCTGCGCGAGAACTCGCTGAGCAGGGCCACCGTCTGCGGGCCCGTCCAGGGCAGGTCCACGCCGATCGCGGAGGGCACCTGGCGCGCGGTGCGCAGACCGAGGTCCTCCACGGAGACGACACAGCCGAACCGCTCGGAGAACAGGTCGGACAGAATGCGGGGGATCGGCTCACGGGGGTTCTCACCGTCGAGCCAGCGGCGCACGCGTGAAGTATCCGTGGAGATGTGGTTGGCGCCCAACTGGCGCGCTCTACGGTTGACTTGGCGGGCGAGTTCCCCCTTGGACCAGCCGCTGCGCACGAACCAGGAGGTGAGCAGAGTGTTCGGGCGTTTGTCCGCGTGCGCGGCGCTCCCAGCGCCCGTCCCGTCTCCGCCGTTGCCGCTCAACTGGAACGCCCCCATCCCTGAGACCACTTGTCGCTCTGATGCGCCAAGCCTTATCAGAATGCCGGTAAATACGGCCCGCCGTACGGCGGTTCTCACCCTTCGAACGTAAAGTCGACTTGCCTCCGGCATACCCACGAGAGCATGTGCCCCCGGGCCTCGCACACTCAAAGTAATCCTACGATCACGCTCCCAGCCATGGCGATCCCGGAAACGCCACCATTCGCCACCCCTTCGAATGAACTCACGGTGGCGCACAGGCGATTCACTTGACATAGGACAGCCGGGGTGGGCGGAACGGTGCACTCAGGGGCGCGCGCCCTCCACCACACCACCCAGGACGCTTCCGGACGCTGCCTGGAACGGCCGATGACGGGAAGCCGTCACCACACACCGTCACCGAGCGCGTCCGCTACGTAACCATCGGTGGGTCGGACCCGTTGGAGGGGGCATGGGCTTCACGATCGGCGGCATCCGCGAGATTCGCTCCGGCACGCGCAGGCGCGGGCGCACGTCCGAGTGCACCGCGGTCGCCGAGTTCACCGGGCTGTGGGGCTGGGACGTGGTCCCGGGTGCGCGCGCCGCGGCCGGCGCCTGCTCCTGCGGCCGCTCCGACTGCCGCCGGCCCGGCGCGCATCCCCTGGAGTTCGGGTCCCGAGTGCCCGCGGGCGCCACCCTCGACGACGTGACGAGGACCTGGTCGGACTTCCCCGGCGCCGCCGTGATGCTCCCGGTCGGCCGCGCCTTCGACGTGATCGAGGTGGCCGAGCCGGCCGGGCGCCGCGCGCTGGTGCGCCTGGAGCGCATGGGCCTCCCGCTCGGCCCGGTCACCGCCACGCCCGAGGGCCGCGCCCAGTTCCTCGTCGCCCCCGGCGCCGCCGCCGAACTCCCGGGCCTGCTCTACCGCATGGGCTGGGACGACCCGGTCTCCCTCGACCTGCGCGGCCTCGGCCCGGGTACGTACATCACGGCGCCGCCCTCCGACCGCGGCGGCCTCGGCCCGGTGCGCTGGCTGCGCCCGCCGGCGCTGGACTCGGCGACGAGGCCGCCGGCGGCCCGGCTGCTGCTGGGCACGCTGGCGTACGTGGCACACCGGTCGCGCGCGTAGGCCCATGCCGGGCACGGCGGACCGGCGGCACGGCGGGCCTATCCGGCCGCGGCGGACCCGGACGCCGACCGCACGGCCACCGCTCGGGCGCAGGGCGTGCACAGCGAAGCGCCCGTCCCCCGACTGCACCTCGGGGGACGGGCGCTTCTTCGCCGACGGCTACCGCGTTCGGTACCCGGTCACTCTCCGATGAGAGCGTCAACGAACGCCTCCGGCTCGAACGGCGCCAGATCGTCCGCGCCCTCTCCGAGCCCGATGAGCTTGACCGGTACGCCCAGCTCGCGCTGGACGGCGATCACGATGCCGCCCTTGGCCGTGCCGTCCAGCTTGGTCAGCACGATGCCGGTGATGTCGACGACCTCCGCGAACACCCGCGCCTGCACGAGGCCGTTCTGCCCGGTGGTGGCGTCGAGGACGAGCAGCACCTCGTCGAGCGGGGCGTGCTTCTCCACGACCCGCTTGACCTTGCCCAGCTCGTCCATGAGCCCGGTCTTGGTGTGCAGCCGGCCGGCGGTGTCGATGAGGACCACGTCGACCCCCATCTCCTTGCCCTCCTTCACCGCGTCGAAGGCGACGGAGGCGGGGTCACCCGCCTCGGGCCCGCGCACGGTGTGGGCACCGACGCGCTCGCCCCAGGTCTGGAGCTGGTCCGCGGCGGCGGCCCGGAAGGTGTCCGCGGCGCCCAGGACGACCGTACGGCCGTCGGCCACGAGCACGCGCGCGAGCTTGCCGGTGGTGGTGGTCTTGCCGGTGCCGTTGACGCCGACGACCATCACGATGCCCGGCCTGCGGCCCTCGGGCTCGGTCCGCACGGTGCGGTCGACCTCGGTGCCGACCAGCTTGAGCAGCTCGTCGCGGAGCAGGGCGCGCAGCTCGTCGGGCGTGCGGGTGCCGAGCACCTTCACGCGCTCACGCAGCCGTTCGACCAGCTCCTGGGTCGGCATGACGCCGACGTCGGCGGTGAGGAGGGTGTCCTCGATCTCCTCCCAGGTGTCGTCGTCGAGGTGCTCGCGCGAGAGCAGCGTGAGCAGCCCCTGGCCGAGGGCGTTCTGGGAGCGGGAGAGGCGGGCGCGGAGGCGGACCAGCCGCCCCGCGGTGGGCTCCGGGATCTCGATCCCGGGAGCCTCGACAACGGGAGGCTCCTCGACGGCGGTGGGTGCGCGGCCGCCCGGAAGGTCCACCTCCTCGATCGTGCGGCGCGGTTCTTCGCGCGGCGTTTCGGCCTCGTCGCCGACGTGCGGCTCGGCCGGCGGCGCCGTGATGTCGGGCGCGGTCGGGGGCGGCGGAGGCAGCGGCTTCTTCCGCCGACTGCCGACGACGAGCCCGCCGAGCGCCGCGAGCACGACCACGGCGATGACTACAGCAAGGATGACGGTTTCCATAACCCGTCCAGTATGCGCGACCCCCCTCGGCCGGGGCGGGTGACGGCCCGCCCGTTCCCCAGCCGATCACTCCGCGCCGGTGCGGCACGCCCGCGCCCGGCCGGCGCGGATCGCTGGGATGTGTGGGTACGAGGGGTCCGGTCAGGGCGTCGGCTTCGCCTTAGGCGTCGGCGTCGCGTCGGCGTCCGAGTCGGCATCGGCATGGGCGTCCGGGTCGGCGTCGGCCTTGGTGTCCGAGTCGGCATCGGCGTCGGCGTCCGGGTCGGCGTCGGCCTTGGTGTCCGAGTCGGCATCGGCGTCCGGGTCGGCGTCGGCGTCCGCGTCGAGGCCGTCCCTCCACCGCCATGGTGATCTGATGATCCGTCAGCTACCGTCCGCCCTCCGCCCCTGGAGGGAGCCCCCATGCCCGTCACCGTCGTCCGCTTCAACCTCGTCGCCCCCGACGCCTCCCCCGCGGCGCTCGGCGTCCGCTACCGGGCCGCCCTGGAGATGGCCGCCTACGCCGACGAGCACGGGGTGACCACCGTGCAGACCGAGGAGCACCACGGCGCCGAGAACAACTGGCTGCCCTCGCCGTTCGCCTTCGCGGGCGCCGTCCTCGGCGCGACCCGCCGGCTGGCGGTCACGGTGTCGGCGGTCATCGGTCCGCTGCACGACCCGCTGCGGCTGGCCGAGGACATCGCGGTGCTGGACCTGCTCAGCGGCGGCCGCCTGGTGACCGTCGCCGGCATCGGATACCGGCCGCAGGAGTACGCCCGCGCCGGCGTCGACTGGAAGCTGCGCGGCCGGCTCCAGGACGAATTGCTGGAGACGCTGCTCAAGGCCTGGACCGGCGAGGAGTTCACCTACCGCGGCCGTACGGTACGGGTCACCCCGCGCCCGTGCACCGAGCCGCACCCCCTGCTGCTGGTCGGCGGTTCGTCCCCGGCCGCCGCCCGCCGGGCCGCCCGGCTGGGCCTGCCCTTCTTCCCCAGCGCCCACCTGCCGGAGCTGGAGGCCTACTACAAGGAGCGGCTGGTGGAGTACGGCACCGAGGGCTGGGTGATGATGCCCGCCGCCGAGACCCCGCTGCTGCACCTGGCCGAGGATCCGGACCGCGCGTGGGCGACGTACGGCGAACACTTCCTGCACGAGGCCCGCACCTACGCGTCCTGGCAGTCGGCGGACATCCGCTCGGCGGTGCGGTCGGCGGCGACGAACGTACGGGAGCTGCGCGACGAGGGCGTCTACCGGATCCTGACGCCCGACGAGTGCGTGGCGCAGGGGCTCGACAGCCTCGTCCTGCATCCGCTGGCGGGCGGCATGCCGGTGGAGGAGGGCCGGCGCAGCCTGCGGCTGTTCTGCGAGAGCGTGCTGCCCCGGCTCACGGGGTGAACCGGGGCGGCACGCCTCACGGGTGTCGAGGAGAGGGCAGCGGGGACTTGACCCCTCTCCTCGAGTCCAGGAATTTCCGGGCGGGGCTCAGCCCATCTCCTCCAGCGTCTTGCCCTTCGTCTCCTTGACGTACTTGAGGACGAACGGGATGGAGAGCGCGGCGAAGACCGTGTAGATCACGTAGGTCGCGGAGAGGTTCCAGTCGGCGAGCGACGGGAAGCTCGCGGTGATGGCCCAGTTGGCGATCCACTGCGCGGAGGCGGCGACGCCCAGGGCGGCGGCGCGGATCCTGTTCGGGAACATCTCGCCCAGGAAGACCCAGACGACCACACCCCACGACAGGGCGAAGAAGAGGACGAAGACGTGGGCGGCGATCAGGGCGACCCAGCCCTGGGTGGCGGGCAGCTTGCCGTCGACGAGGTCGAAGGAGAACGCCCAGGCCTCCAGCGCGAGGCCGATGACCATGCCGACGGAGCCGATGAGGGCGAGCGGCCTGCGGCCGACGCGGTCCACGAAGATCATCGCGATCACGGTGCCGACGATGTTGATGATCGACGTCGTGAAGGAGTAGAGGAACGAGTCCGTCGGGTCGACGCCGACCGACTGCCACAGCGTCGAGGAGTAGTAGAACGCGACGTTGATGCCGACGAACTGCTGGAAGACCGACAGGCCGATACCGATCCAGACGATCGGCTTGAAGAAGAAGGAGCCGCCCAGCAGGTCCGTGAAGCTGGACTTGTGCTCGCTCTTCATGGCGTGCTCGATCTCGGCGATACGGGCGTCGAAGTCGACGTCGTTGCCCTCGACCTCCATGAGGATCTCGCGGGCGCGCTGGTGCTTGCCGACGGAGATCAGGAAGCGCGGGGACTCGGGGATCGCGAAGGAGAGCAGGCCGTACAGGACGGCCGGGACCACCATGACGCCCAGCATGACCTGCCAGGCCTCCAGGCCCATGATCTCGCCGCGCTGGTCGCCGCCGGCGGCGTTGAGCAGACCCCAGTTGACCAGCTGCGACACGGCGATGCCGATGACGATCGCGGCCTGCTGGAAGGAGCCGAGACGGCCGCGGTAGGCGGGCGGGGCGACCTCCGCGATGTAGGCGGGGCCGATGACCGAGGCCATGCCGATGGCGAAGCCGCCGACGACCCGCCAGAAGGCGAGGTCCCACAGCGAGAAGGGCAGCGCCGAGCCGACGGCGCTGATCGTGAACAGCACGGCGGAGATCTGCATGCAGCGGATCCGGCCGATGCGGTCGGCCATGCGGCCGGCGGTGGCGGCGCCGATGGCACAGCCGATCAGGGCGATGGCGATGACCTGGGCCAGGGCCGCGGAGCCTACGTCGTAGCGGCCTCGGATGGCCTCGACGGCGCCGTTGATCACGGAACTGTCGTAGCCGAAGAGGAAGCCGCCCATCGCGGCCGCCGCCGCGATGAAGATGACGTGCCCGAGATGATCGGGGTGAGCCGTTCCGGCTCCTGACTTTTGTGCCTGCTCTGTGCTGGTCACGTTCAACTCCTCGGGCCGCCGGCAACGCCGCCGACGGGATCAACACCTCCAGATAGGTGGTACCTGAAGGTAAAAGCGACGGAGCCGAGACTATGCCTTCAAGTTTCGAAGTCAAGAGGGCCCGGCTGTGACTTTTCAGCGCCCGCCGGAGGGGAATGTGTTCAACTCTTGAAGTTAGAGCGGGAGCTGGGGTTACGGGTACCCGCTCCGGCCCTTCAGCGCAGGCGCTGGCTGATGACCTTCGACACACCATCGCCCTGCATGGACACGCCGTACAGCGCGTCGGCGACCTCCATCGTGCGTTTCTGGTGCGTGATCACGATCAGCTGCGACGACTCCTGCAGCTCCTGCATGATCCGGATCAGCCGCTGGAGGTTGGTGTCGTCCAGGGCGGCCTCGACCTCGTCCATGACGTAGAACGGGCTCGGCCGCGCCTTGAAGATCGAGACGAGCATCGCGACGGCCGTGAGCGACCGCTCGCCGCCCGAGAGCAGACTCAGCCGCTTGACCTTCTTGCCGGGCGGCCGGGCCTCGACCTCCACGCCCGTGGTGAGCATGTTGGCGGGGTCCGTCAGGATCAACCGCCCCTCGCCTCCCGGGAACAGCCGGCCGAACACGCCCTCGAACTCGCGGGCGGTGTCACGGAACGCCTCGGTGAACACCTGCTCGACCCGCTCGTCGACCTCCTTCACCACCTGGAGGAGGTCGGCGCGCGTCTTCTTCAGGTCCTCCAGCTGCTCACTGAGGAACTGATGACGCTCCTCCAGCGCGGCGAACTCCTCCAGGGCGAGCGGATTCACCTTGCCGAGCTGCTGGTACGCCCGCTCGGCCGCCCTCAGCCGCTTCTCCTGCTCCGCCCGGACGAAGGGCCGAGGCTGGTTGCGCGGGTCCTCGGGGTCCTCCGGCAGCTCCTCGCCCTCGGCGGGCGGCGAGGGCGGCACCGGCTGGCGCGGACCGTACTCGGACACCAGCCCCGCCGGCTCGACGCCCAGCTCCTCCAGCGCCTTCGTCTCCAGCTGCTCGATCCGCAGCCGCTTCTCGGCACCGAGCACCTCTCCCCGGTGGACCGAGTCCGTCAGCTTGTCGAGTTCCGCCTTGAGGTCCCGCCCCGCCGCCCGCGCCGCGGCCAGCTCCTGCTCGCGCCGCGCCTTGGCGGCGTCGGCGGCGACCCGCTCCCGCTCGGCACGGCCCAGCGACACCTCGACGTGCGCGAGCAGTTGCCGCGCACCTGCGGCGACGGCCCGCGCGACGGCGGCCTCGTGCCGCAGCCGCGCCAGGCGCTGCTCGGCACGCGCGCGTGCCTCACGTTCCGCCCGCGCGGCCCGGTCCAGCGAGTCGGCCCGCCCGGCGAGCCCCTTGACGCGCTCCTCGTGCGTACGGACCTGGAGGCGCGCCTCCATCTCCGTCTGCCGCGCGTTCGCCCCGTCGGCGGCGAGCCGGTCCCGCACGGAGGTGTCGGGCTCCTCCTCCCCCGGCATCTCCTCGGCGACGACCAGCCGCTCGGCCAGTTCCTCGGCCTCCTCCACGGCCCGGTCGAGCGCCTCCTGCGCACGGGCGGCCGCGGCGGCGGACCGCTCGGCCTCCCCGGCGGCGCCGCGCGCCTGCCCGGCGAGCCGCCCGAGCTGCTGGGCGACGGCGGACTTCTCGCGGTCCGCCACCCGCCGCCGCTCCCCCAGCTCCTCGACGGACGCGGCGCACTCCCGGCGCCGCTCCCCCGCCGCACGCTGCGCCTCCGCCAGCTCCTCGCACCGCACCGCCAGCTCCTCCAGCTCGGCGGCGGCCTCGTCGACGGAAGCCTGGACCTCCAGCAGACTCGGCGCACCGGCGGACCCGCCCTGCGCGAAGTGCGCCCCGAGCAGATCGCCCTCGGCGGTGACAGCGGTCAGGTCGGGCCGCGCGTAGACGAGATCCTCGGCGTCCTCCAGCGTCCCGACGACGACGACGTCCCGCAGCAGCCGGCGTACGGCGGGCAGCAGCTCGCCGGGGGCGCGGACCAGGTCGGCGGCGAAGGGGGCGCCGGCCGGGGCGCTCGCCACGGCCTCCTCGGGGGCGGCAGCCGACGGCTCGGCGGAGCAGCCGCCGGCGTCGACGCCCGTGGCGCCCGCCGGGGCCGGTGTGCCGTCGGCGGACCCGGCGGTCGGCCGCTCCGCCCGGTCGGCACCGGCGCCCGGCTCCACACCCCCCGGCTCCACGCCCCCCGCCGACACGCCCGCCCTCGTGCCACCGGCCGGTGACGGCCCCGCGCCCACGGCACCCTCGGCGGCCACCCGCCGTCCGGGCGCGGGCTCCTGCGGGCCGCCCGCCAGCAGGAGTGCCGCCCGGCCGGCGTCCTGTTTGCGCAGCAGGCGGATGGCTTCGGCGGCGGCGGACGGGGTGGTGACGGCGAGGGCGTCGGCGGCGGCGCCGAACGCCGCGGCGAGCGCGACCTCGTAGCCGGGGGTGACGGTGAGGAGTTCCGCGGCCGGACCCAGCAGGCCGGTGAGGCGGTCCTTCGCGTCGAGGAGGGCGCCCGTGCCGTCTTTGCGGCGCAATCCCATGGCGAGGGTCTCGTGGCGGGCCTGGGTGGCGGCACGCCTGCGCTCGGCCGCGGTGACGGCTTCCCGGGCGGTGGTCAGGGCGGTCTCGGCCTCGGCGAGCCGCCGCTTGGCCTCGTCGTGCCGCTCGCCCAGTTCCTGGTCGCCCGCGTCCAGCCCCTCGACCTCCGCCTGGAGGGCCTCGTACTCCTCCTGCGCGGTGACCGCCCGTTCCCGCGCCTCGTCGCGGGCGGCGGCCAGGCGGTCGATCTCGGCCTGGGCGGAGGCGGCGCGCGAGCGGGCCGCGTTGACCTGGCCGTGCAGCCGGGCGAGGCCCTCACGCCGGTCGGCGATCGCACGGGCGACGTCCTTCAGCCGCCGCTCCTCGACAGCCAGCTCCCGCTCCAGGTCGGCGCGGTGGGAGACGGTGTCGTCGAGGGCGTGCTGGGCCGCTTCGAGGGCGGCCTCCAGCTCCGCCTCCTGCTCGCGGACACGGGCGGCCTCGCGCTCCAGGTCCTCCGGATCGCGGCCGCGCCGCTCCTCGGGAGGCGCGGAGGTGGCGCTCTTCACACGGGCGTCGGCCAGCGAGACCGTCCCCCGGACGCGTTCGGCGAGCTGGGACAGCTCGTACCAGGTCTGCTGGGCCCGCTGGAGCCGGGGCGCGAGCCGGCGGACCTCGTCCTCCAGCTGGGCCTCGCGCTGGAGGGCCCGGCGCAGTTCCTGCTCGGCGGCGTCCTTGCGCTCCTTGAGGGCGGCCTCGTCGGCGATCTCCGACGAGAGCGCCTCACGCAGCCGTACGAGGTCGTCGGCGAGGAGGCGCAGGCGGGCGTCGCGCAGGTCGGCCTGGATCACGGCGGCGCGGCGGGCGACGGCGGCCTGGCGGCCCAGCGGCTTCAGCTGTCTGCGCAGCTCGTCCGTCAGGTCCTGCACGCGCGCGAGGTTGGCCCGCATCGCGTCCAGTTTCCGCAGCGCCTTCTCCTTGCGCTTGCGGTGCTTCAGGACGCCCGCGGCCTCCTCGATGAACGCGCGGCGGCCCATCGGGTCGGCGTGCAGCACGGAGTCGAGCTGACCCTGGCCGACGATGACGTGCATCTCGCGGCCGATGCCGGAGTCGGACAGCAGGTCCTGGATGTCGAGGAGCCGGCAGGTGTCGCCGTTGATCTGGTACTCGCTGCCGCCGTTGCGGAACATGATCCGCGTGATGGTGACCTCGGCGTACTCGATGGGCAGGGCCCCGTCGGAGTTGTCGATGGTGAGGGACACCTCGGCGCGGCCCAGCGGCGGACGGCCGGTGGTGCCGGCGAAGATGACGTCCTCCATCTTGCCGCCGCGCAGCGACTTGGCGCCCTGCTCGCCCATGACCCAGCTGAGCGCGTCCACGACGTTGGACTTGCCCGAGCCGTTGGGCCCGACGACACACGTGATGCCCGGCTCGAACCGGAGTGTGGTCGCGGAGGCGAACGACTTGAACCCTCGGAGGGTCAGGGCCTTGAGGTGCACGCCGCCGGACTTTACCGCCCGTGGATGTCTCACTGCATGAACCCGCGGTTTCGCCCGTGAACGCGCAGGGCAGACCAGACGTTGTAGACGGTGAAAGGATGCGGGGGAAAGAAAGAAGGGACGCCGAAGCGTCCCTTGCACATTCTGCAGACTTAGCGGTCCGACGCGGTTTCATGAGCCGCCCGACCACTGCGTGTGCTGTTGTGGAGCAGTGCAGCGATCAGGTGAGCGCAGGCTCCGCCTGGTGTGCGTCGATGCTCTCCATGAACCTGTCGTGAGAAGCGGCAGCCGTCAGAGCGTCGTTCTCAGCCTGGATTCGTCCGAGCTCGTTTTCCAGGTCCTGGACGCGCTGCTGGAGCCGTCGCATCTCGGCGAGGAGTCGCGGGTCGGAGCCGCCGACGTAACCGAGAAGCGCCTTTGCCATGATGGATGGTCCTCCACAATGAGTGACCGACCGAAGCGGTATGGGTCGTGAGGGATTCGCACCCGCGGTGTTGACTGGATCTTGTTCTTTTTGCCGTTCATCCATGCCAAACAGCTAGGTGCGCGGGGTGCTTTTAGCGTCTCACCAAAAAGTTTGACGGTCAACACGATCACGCCCCGTATGGGCGGGCAACCCTGGTGCGCGCGGCCTGGAACGGCGGCGCTGCGACTCCTCGGGACCCTCGGGGCGTGGCGATCATCCTTGCGCGCGGTGCCTGCCGATGCAAGCGATTCTCGGCAGCGACCTGCCCTTTTCTGCCGGGTGCGGGTGCCGGTGCCACGCCCGTCCGTTTTCGCGGGGCGGCGCCTCGCGCGATCGTCAGCGGATCGCGAAACCGTCGTAGCCGCCGCGGGGTGTGTCCCATATCTCTGTGACTCCGTCCACGCGTCCGGGCGTGTCGTCACTCCGCAGCCAGTCGAGCAGCCCTTCACAGCCCTGCGGGGAGCCCTCGGCGACCACCTGCACCCGACCGTCGGCCAGATTGAGAGCAAAACCACTCAGGCCGCCGATCTCCAGCGCCTTCGCCCGCGTGAACCAGCGGAAACCCACGCCCTGGACGTGTCCGCGCACCCAGGCGACCAGCCTTACATCCTCGCTCATGAAGGCAACCTAATCAGGCGATGTCACTTGGGACACTTCCTCCCCCAGCGGTATGCGGTACCGTCCCCACCCAATGAATCCCATTTGAAACTCACTCGATCGAGTGAGTCAGGTCGACCATGGGGAGTCATGCGCCGCACGGGCGCCGGTCGGCCACGGGGACCCCGCAGGCACCGACGGACGGGATCCCCGCCCGGACCAGTTGGACGAGGAAGGCCAGAACATGGGACGCCACCGACGCTCCGCCGCCGGCCGCGCCACGGCGGCCGGCCACACCGACGGCTCGCACCCGGAAAGCCGTTCGCGGTGGGAGGCGTACGGCGGCGACCACCCCACGATGGGCATCGCGCCGTACCTGAACCCGGAGGCGTACGCCGACACGGTCGCCCGGAGCCAGGAGTACCTGTTCGCCCCCGACGACGTGCGCACGCGAGCCGCCGACGACACCGCGGTCTTCGACTCCGACGGCTTCACGCCGGACGGCTTCGCCTCCGACGGTTTCACGCCGGGTGGCGGCTCGCCGCGCGACGGTGGCCGCCGGGGCGGTGCGGGTCGCCGTCGCAAGCGGAGGGCCGTGACCCCGGTCAAGACCGGTCTGCTCGGGATGTCCGCGGCGGTCGCCCTGGGGACGGTCGCGGTGGCCACGGGCGTGGTGCCCGGCCTCGACGACTACCGGCTGGGCGGGGGCGGCGGCGCCGGCGACCGGGTGCAGGCCGCCGACTCCCCCACCAACTCGGCCTCCGAGCAGGGCGGCACCTCCGGCTCCGCCGAGACCGACCGCGACGGTACGGCGACCAGCCGCGACGCCGGCCGATCCACCCCGCCCTCCGCCTCCAGCCCCGCCTCGGCCTCGGCCTCCGCCTCGCCCTCCCCGTCGGCCTCGACGGCTTCCCCGAGCGCGTCGGCGACCACCGAGAAGCCGGCGGCCACTCCGTCGAAGGAGCCGAGGACGACCCCGTCCGAGGCGGCCACGAAGGCGCCGGCGAAGTCGGAGGCCCCGGTGACGGTCTCGGCGGAGGTCCAGGCCGCCGCCGAGGTGCTGAAGCTCGTCAACGAGGAGCGGGCCAAGGTTGGCTGCAGCGCCGTCTCGGCGAACAGTTCGCTGGCCGACCTCGCCCAGAAGTTCAGCGAGGACATGGCAGCGCGAGGCTTCTTCGACCACACCGACCCGGACGGCGCGACCCCCTGGGACCGTGCCGGGAAGGCCGGCATATCGGACCTCGGCGGCGAGAACATAGCGCGCGGCCAGGCCGACGCCGCGGCGGTGATGGAGGCCTGGATGAACAGCCCCGGTCACCGCGCCAACATCCTGAACTGCGACTTCAAGACACTGGGCGTCGGAGTGCACCTCGGCTCCGGCGGCCCTTGGTGGACGCAGGACTTCGGCTACTGAGATAACCGCAGGTCAGAGACCTAATCTTGTCCTTGGGCCGCCTCCGGGCCGTCTTCCGTGGGTTCAACGTTTCGGAAGACGCTGTCCACGGCGGCCCGAGTCCTGGTCTCGCTGGACGGCATCAGGTGCGTGTACGTGCGCAGGGTGAAGCCGGGGTCATGATGGCCCAGGTACTCGCTGAGAGCCTTGATGCTCTCCCCCGCGTCCAGGAGCACCGAGGCGTAGAAGTGCCGCAGCGCGTGCATGCCGTTGTCCCGCCCGGTCTCCACCCCGGCAGCCCGAAGTGCCGGCCGCCATACCCGATCGTTGAAGCGGTTCCGATCGAGAGCCCGGTGAAGATGAGCGACGCCGTTATCGGAGGACCGTCGAGCGTCTTCCACGGCAAGGTGACCCGCACGGCCGGGTGACGCTTCAGGTGCGCAGCCAACGCGAAGGCCACGGACTCGGGCAGAGGCACGTCACGCTCCTTGCCACCCTTGGGCGGAGCGAACACAGGGCAGGTCCACAGACTGCCCGACGCGCCGGAAGCTTACGGGGCCATGATCACTCGCGCCAAAGCAGCTCCCGGCCAAAGTCGCTACGCCGCCCTCTCGGCCAGCCTTCAGCCTAAACGGAGGCAGGTTAGGTAAAATCCCAGGCAAGAGGCCCCGACCGCCTGGCCACGCGGGCTACGCTCCGTGACCGAAGGTCAGCATAGCGACGGAGCGTAGCCCGCGTGGCCGAGGGGACCACTGCACGAGACTACGCTCCGCTACATTTCAGAAAGCTTGGATGCTCAACCGCAGGTCAGACGCCCGCAAGGCTCCGTGTGGCCGTGCCGCCAAAGTAGCGCGAGTGCGTCTTCCGGAGGCTTTCTAGGGAGGCTCCAGTGAGGACCACGATCTCGATGTCTTCCTGCCCCCTGAGATCCCGTTCTAGCTGGAACCTGGCACGCAGAGCCGCCCGACCCTCGGAAGCCGGGAATTCTTGCCGGACATCGGTCTCACCACTGTGGCGGTTGTAGACAAGCAGGAAGTGCCTAAGTGCCTTCATGTAGCCGACCTCCCTCTGACGCCTTCGATGGTCTGCAAGCTCTCCCTCAGCGCTACGAGCACTGGATCCAAGCGGGCCATAGTGGCTTCCCGTTCTTGTCCGGAGACGATGCTTGCAGCAGCCTCCGTCTCCATCTCGTACAGACTAGTCGAGAAACCTTCCATGGCAGAGATGACGTCTGTCACCGCCTGCCCGCCGTACTCCGGAGGCTCCCCGTACCTGATGCCTCGACCGAAGATGTCAGCGATTCGCTCGAAGACGTTCGCCCATAGGTCTTGCCCAACTGTACGGATCTGAATCTCCACATACCTGCCGCCGACAGCGACGATCACATGGACGGCCCTGTAGCCAACCATGGGATCTTCACGGCGATCTTTCACTGAGCACTTGTGCCCTTGACTCTCGAAGCGCTCGACCACCATGTCCCCGAGCTGATCTTGCTCCGTGAGGGTGAGGCGACCTGACACTCGGATGCCGGCGATGTCCTGTATTCGTGCGAGGTTAGTGCTAGATCCACGAGCCTTCGCTCGTTGCAGCTTCTGAATGAGGGTGTCAGTCGTCTTGAGCCTGTGCGTGACGCCCAGCGGCCACTCCACGATGTCACACAGCTCATCAACCACGCCGCGAGCAGCCGTGAGAAGCTCGCTGTAGTCAATAAGTAGATCTTCAAGAAGAGTCAGATCCTCTTCTGATACAGCCTCAGGAAGCTCGAGCCGCTTGCCTAGCTTCTGCACAGCCGAGTTGGACATGGGCATCGCACCAAGATAGACGAGAGGCGGCGACGACCGTCTCGGTTTTGCGCGCGTCACGTCACTCACACGCCGCCCGGCATCGGGCCGCCTCGGGGCCGTCGGAGGGCGCTCAACGACGACCAACGCCGACAACCACCGACAGCTAAGTCGCAGGTCGCAGCGTTGATCGATTACACGGCCGCAGGTCAGAGACCCGCCCCTTCACTTCTTCGGCTACTAGGCGGCCACGTCCGAGCGGTATGCCGGCGTGGGCGCAGAGCCGCACCCGAGTGGTACAGCGACGGTGGGCGCAGAGCCGCACCCCGGTGACACACCGGCGGTGGGCGGGCGGCCGCGCCCGGGTGGCGCACCGGCGGTGGGCGGGCGACCGCACCCTGGTGGCGCACCGGCGGTGACTAGGCGGCCTGGGCCGCGCGGCCCGCGCCGAGGGTCCTGGCGGTGTCCGTGACCCGGCGGCCCAGGTGTTCGGCCGTGGCGATGTCCGCCTTGTGGACGGCGTCGGGGCCCTCGTCGACGTTGGTCTGGGCGGCCGCGCCGAGGAAGACGCCGAGGCGGTTGAGGTCGGTCTCGGAGGCCGTGCTGCTGTTCCAGCCGGGGAGCAGGCCCAGGTTGACCCAGTGCATGCCGAGCTGCGCGGCCAGGATCTGGAAGAACTGCAGGGTGTGCAACTTGTCGCCGCTCTTGGACCCGGAGTTGGTGAAGCCGGCGGCCAGCTTGTCCTTCCAGTCCTGGGTGGCCCAGCGGGCGGAGGTCGCCTCGGCGAAGGCGTGGAAGGCGGCCGACGCGGTGCCCATGTAGGTGGGCGAGCCGAACACGATCGCGTCCGAGCCGTCGAGCACCGCCCACTGCTCCTCGGTGATCTCGTCGACCCTGATCATGTGCACCTCGGCACCGGCCTGGACGGCGCCGGAGCGGACGGCCTCCGCGATGACGGCGGTGTGGCCGTGGCCGGAGTGGTAGGCGATGGAGACAACGGGGGTGGTCACGTGCGCGCTCCTCAGGGCAGTGAAAGGGCAGGGCAGGGCCAGGAAAGGCAGGAAAGAAGCAGGAAGAGGGAGGCGGGGATGCGCGTAGGCAGCTCGCCACCGATGACGAAAGGAAAGCACTAACTCACAGTTAGTGCAACCTGCCGGTTAGCGCTGCGTTCGAGTAGGCTTGAGTCATGACCGGCATTCAGGAGCGCGCCCCGGAGCAGGACCTCCCGTACAACGTGTTCGCCAAGGCCTGCCCCTCGCGCGGCACGCTGGAGCACGTGACGGGCCGCTGGGGCTCTCTCACCCTGGGAGCCCTGCACGAGGGCTCGCTGCGCTTCAACGAGCTGCGCCGACGCGTCGACGGCGTCAGCGAGAAGATGCTGTCCCAGACGCTGCACGCGCTGGAGCGCGACGGCCTGGTGCACCGCGACGCGCAGCCGACCAACCCACCCCGCGTGGACTACGAACTGACCCCCCTGGGCCATGAGGTCGCCGAGCGGCTCCTCGGCCTCATCCACCTGGTGGAGGGGCGGATGGACGAGGTCCTGGCCTCCCGCGGGCGTTACGACGAGACGCGCGGCGGCCTCTGACACTTCGGGCAGAAGTAGCTGGACCGGTTCATCCAGGGGCGTCGGCGCATCGGCGTGCCGCAGCGCCCGCAGGGCAGCCCCTCACGTCCGTAGGCGTCCAGCGACCGGTCGAAGTAGCCCGACTCGCCGTTGACGTTGACGTACAGGCTGTCGAAGCTGGTGCCGCCGACGGCGAGTGCCGCGTTCATCACGTCCCGGACATGGCCGAGCAGTTCGAGGGTGCGCGGGCGGGTGAAGCCCGCCGTGGGGCGGTCGTAGTGGAGGCGGGAGCGCCACAGCGCCTCGTCGGCGTAGATGTTGCCGACGCCGCTGATCAGCGACTGGTCGAGCAGGGCTCGTTTGATCGTGCTGCGCTTGCGCCGAAGGGCCTGGTGGAAGGCCTCGTCGTCGAACAGCGGGTCGAGGGGATCGCGGGCGATGTGCGCGATGACGTCGGGCAGTCCGTCCGGGGTGGTGTCGTGCAGCGACAGACCGCCGAAGGTGCGCTGGTCGACGAAGCGCAGCTCCGTGGCGTCCGCCGCGACGGGGGCGCCTTCCGCCGGGGCGGGGCCGGGAGCCGGGGAGGCTGGTGGCGACGCGTCGGTGAAGCGGACCCGGATGCGCAGATGCTTCTCGTCGGGAGCCCCCTGCGGCTGCACCAGGAGCTGACCGCTCATGCCGAGATGCGCCAGGATCGCCTGCGGGGTGTCCTCCAGCGGCAGCCACAGGTACTTGCCGCGACGGCTCGGGACTCCCACCCGGTGGCCCTTGAGGCGGTGCGTGAAGTCGTCGGCGCCGGCCACATGCCGGCGTACGGCACGCGGGTGGAGCACCTCGGCCTCGGCGACCGTGCGATGGGCGACCCAGCGCTCCAGACCGCGCCGGACGACCTCGACCTCGGGCAACTCGGGCATGAGGACCCGTCACTCCCTCTCGTACGGCCCGAGCGCCCGCCCCTGTCGCGGGGCGGGCGCTCGGTGCACGTCGGTGCTGTCACTGCTGGCGGTCCCGGCGGGTGGTGCCAGGACCGTCAGGCGGAGGCGGACTCCTGCTCCGCGGTGCCGTCCGCGGCCACCACGGCGTGAGCCGCCTTGGCGCGCTCGTCCGCCTCGGCCCGGATGGACCGCCAGGCGGACTCGGCGGCCTGCTGCTCCGCCTCCTTCTTGCTGCGGCCGGTGCCGGTGCCGTACGAGACGCCTCCGACGCGGGCGGCAGCAGTGAAGGTCTTCTCGTGATCGGGGCCGGTCTCCGTGACCAGGTACTCGGGCACGCCGAGTCCTTCGGTCGCGGTCAGCTCCTGGAGGCTGGTCTTCCAGTCCAGGCCGGCTCCGAGGTTCGAGGACTTCTCGATCAGCGGGTCGAACAGGCGGTGTACCAGTTCGGAGGCCGCGTCGAGGCCCTGGTCGAGATAGACCGCGCCGATCACCGCTTCCAGGGTGTCGGCGAGGATGGACGCCTTGTCCCGGCCGCCCGTGCCCTCTTCGCCCCGGCCGAGCCGGATGAAGGAGCCCAGGTCGAGGCCACGACCGACCTCCGCCAGCGCACGCGAGTTGACCACCGCGGCCCGCAACTTGGCCAATTGGCCTTCGGGCAGGTCGGGGTGGGTGCGGTACAGCGTGTCCGTGACGACGAGACCGAGCACGGAGTCCCCGAGGAACTCCAGCCGCTCGTTCGTCGGCAGACCGCCGTTCTCGTATGCGAAGGAACGGTGGGTCAGCGCACGCACCAGAAGGGCGGACTCGAGCTGATAGCCGAGCCGCCCTTCCAGAAGCGTGTGGGACGAGGCCGTGTTGTCCGCCTTTTTCTTGGCGACTGGATCCGCCTTGGCGTCAGACATGGAGCCTCTCACCAGCCGCTCAGACCTCGAGGACCTGGCGCTTGTTATAGGTGCCGCAAGACGGGCACGCGATGTGCTGCAGCTTGGGCTCGTGGCAGCGCTCGCACGCAACCAGGTTGGGGACCGCAGCCTTCCACTGCGACCGGCGGTGGCGCGTGTTGCTGCGCGACATCTTCCGCTTCGGAACAGCCACGGCTACTTCTCCTGCTTCTCGTTGGCGGGCGCCGATCGAGGCGCTTCGCCACTCATCTCGTCCTTCTCGCCGTCTTCGAGTGAACCGGCGAGTCCCTGCAGTGCCGCCCAACGGATGTCGACGGCGTCATGGTGGTGGTCCGGGTCGTCCGCAAGGCGTGCTCCGCACTGGGCGCACAATCCCGGGCAGTCGTCCTGGCACACCGGCTGCATCGGCAGTGCGAGCACCACCGCATCACGCAGCACGGGTTCGAGGTCGAACAAGCCGTCCTCGAGAAAGAGCCTGTCCTCGTCTTCCTCGGCGTCGTCGACCGGTTCCGCCTTCACGCGGCCCCGGTCGTCGGCGTCAGGGTACGAGAACATCTCCTGGAAGTCCGCTTCGAGCGCCAGCTCGACCGGCTCCAGACACCTTACGCACTCCCCCTCGGCCCGTGCACGGGCGGTGCCTGTGACAAGCACACCGTCCATGACCGACTCGAGTCGGAGTTCCAGCTTCACCGGCGCGCCCTGCGGCACTCCGATGACCCCCTGGATCCCGAGGTCCGCGGGGGCTTCGATCTCACGGGACAGACGCTGGAGCGCGCCAGGACGCCGCCCCAGCTCGTGTGTGTCGAACACGAGAGGGTTGCGGTGGTCGAGGCGGGCGTTCAGAGCCATTCCTGCTTTCGATCTTCCGTGCTGTGGGGGCCGCCGCCCTCAGGTGTTGCGGGCAGCGGCGATCGCGGACCTACACGCGACCGAAGGGCCAGGATACTGGAGCATTCGCCCACAGCCCAATCCGGGTCCGGGAGCCCGCCCCGGACGCCTCTCGGGGCCAGGTCCTACAGGCCTCGGCCCTGTTCGTAGGCGCGCAGCTGCTCGGCGCTGATCATGCCGGTGTCGAACAGGCTGGTCTCGTCGAGGGCGTACCCCTGCTGCTCCTGCTGGGGCGCCTGGGGCTGCTGCTGCACGGCCTGCTGCGGGTCGTACGGCGCCTGCTGGGTGTCGTAGCCCTGGTAGGCGTAGGGGTCGGCCTGCTGGTAGCCGTAGGCGTCCTGCTGCTGGCCGTAGCCCTGCTGCTGGTAGCCGTACGGGTCCGGCTGCTGCTGGTAGGAGTAGGCCTCCTGCGGCTGCTCGTACGACCGCTGCGCGGGCTGCTCGGCCGGGGTCTCCCGCTCCGTGAGGGCGGCGAGGTCGGCGAGGTAGTCGGCGTCGGAGGAGTGCTGGAAGGTCGTGTCGTCGTCGGCGAGGGCGCCGAGGTCGTCGCTGGCGATCCGGCCGTGCAGCTTCTGCCGGCCGCGGCCGACGGCGTCCAGGGTTTTGGCGAGGACCGCCTCGAAGGCGCCCAGCTTCACGTCGACGTAGGCGTCGGCGTCGCGGCGCAGGGTCTCGGGGTCGGGACTGCGCTCAGGGGCGTCCTCGTCCTCGTAGCCCTGCTCGTCGACGCCGGGACCGGTGCCGAGGAGCTTCTCGCGGCCGCGGCCGACGGAGCCGAGGGTCTTGGTGAGGACGACCTCGAAGTTGGCGAGCTTGGAGTCGACGTAGTCGTCGGCCTCGGCGCGGATGTCCTCGGCCTCCTTGCGGGCCTCGGCCAGGATGCGGTCGGCCTCGGCCTGGGAGCGGCGGGCGATCTCGGTGTCGGAGATCAGGGAGCCGCGCTCGGCGTGCGCGCCGGAGATGATCCGGTCGGCCTCCTGCCGGGCCTGCTCGACCAGCTGCTCGCGGCCGCCGATCAGCTCCCGGGCCTGGGCGAGGGAGTCGGGCAGGGCCGCCCGCACCTCTTCGAGCAGGGCGAGCAGTTCGGCGCGGTTGACCACGCACGAGGCCGACATCGGCATCGACCGGGCACTGGAGACCGCCGTGACGATCTCGTCGAGCTTCTTCTGCACGTCCACCGGTTGCTCGCCACTTCCTGCTGCTGTGTTGGAGACGGACGCAACGACTGTACGGCCATGAGGTGTCCGGCGGACAGCGAGTGACGGGCCGTCGGACACCCGGTGCTCGGGCGGCCCTTCGCTCAGTCCTTGCGCAGGCGTTCGGCGAGTGCTTCGAGGACGAGCGGGGGGACCAGGTGGGACACGTCGCCGCCCCAGGTCGCCACCTCCTTGACCAGGGAGGACGACAGGAAGCTGTAGGTCGGGTTGGTGGGGACGAACAGCGTCTCGACGCCGGAGAGGCCGTTGTTCATCTGGGCCATCTGCAGCTCGTAGTCGAAGTCGCTGACCGCGCGCAGGCCCTTGACGATGGCCGGGATCTCGCGCTGCTTGCAGAAGTCGACGAGGAGGCCGTGGAAGGCCTCGACGCGGACGTTTCCGTACTCGGCGGTCACCTCGCGGATGAGGTCGATCCGCTCGTCGATCTCGAACAGGCCCTTCTTGGACTTGTTGATCATCACCGCGACGTAGACCTCGTCGTACAGACGGGAGGCGCGGGAGATGATGTCGAGATGTCCGTTGGTGATCGGGTCGAACGACCCGGGACAGACGGCGCGGCGCACTAGTGATCCCTCGCTCTCCGGTCCGGTCATCGTGCGTCTTCGCACGTAGAGGCGGCGCGACCGTACCAAAACGTTCCCTCGCCGTAGCGACGGGACCTGATCGCCTCGTAGCCGTCCGGCCAGTCGAACACGCCGCCTCTGGTGCTGCGCTCCACGGTGACGAGGGCTTCCGCCACGAGCCACCCCTCCGAGCGGAGTGTGAGCAGGATCTCCCGAAGATCGTCGTCCGTGACGGCGTACGGAGGATCGAGGAAGGCCAGGTCGTACGGTTGTGCCGGTGGCGTCTGGACGATCTGCCGGGCCTTGCCGGCCCGGACCTCGGCGCCGGGCAGGCCGAGCGTCCGCACGTTCTCCCGGATCGTGCGGGCCGCCCGCGCGTCGGCCTCGACCAGCAGGGTGTGGCTCGCGCCCCGGGAGAGGGCCTCCAGCCCCACGGCGCCGGAGCCGGCGTACAGGTCGAGGACGCGCTCGCCGTCGAGAGGGGCACCGCCCAGCAGGGACTGCCAGGTGGAGAAGAGGGCCTCACGTGCGCGGTCGGACGTGGGGCGGGTGCCGGTCCCTGGCGGGACGGCCAGGCGACGTCCGCCGGCTTTCCCGGCGATCACGCGGGTCATCTTCGGTCCTAGGTCGAGGGCGTGTTGTCCGGGTCCATTGTCACTGGGCGCGCGCGTGCGGCGGCAACCGCACGGGGATGACGGCCCCGCGCCCCCGGGGTGGGCACGGCTCACCCCTTCTCGAGGTACTGCTCCCTCTCCTCGTCCAGGAGGGCGTCCAGGGCGGTGCGCAGGCCCGGGTAGGCGGTCAGCTCCGGGTCGGAGGCGACCACCCGTGTGGCCTCCTCCCTCGCCTCCGCGATGACCTCCTCGTCCTCGATGACGGCGAGGACGCGCAGGCTGGAGCGGGCTCCGGACTGGGCCTGGCCCAGGACGTCTCCCTCGCGGCGCTGTTCGAGGTCGATGCGGGACAGCTCGAAGCCGTCGAGGGTGGTGGCGACCGCCCCGAGGCGCTGGCGGGCCGGGCTGGCCTCGGGCATCTCGGTGACGAGGAGGCAGAGTCCGGGCGCCGAGCCGCGGCCGACCCGGCCGCGCAGCTGGTGCAGCTGGGAGACGCCGAAACGGTCGGCGTCCATGATCACCATCGCGGTGGCGTTGGGCACGTTGACCCCGACCTCGATGACGGTCGTGGCGACCAGGACGTCGGTGTCCCCCGCGGCGAAGCGCCGCATGACGGCGTCCTTGTCGTCCGCAGGCATACGGCCGTGCAGCACCTCGACCCTGAGCCCCTGGAGGGGGCCCTTGGCGAGCTGGTCGGCCACCTCCAGGACGGCGAGCGGCGGACGCTTCTCGGCCTCGTCCTGCGGGACCTTCTTCCTGGCCTTCCCGGGGCCGTCCTCCTCGTCGCCGATGCGGGGGCAGACCACGTACGCCTGATGGCCGCCCTCGACCTCCTCGCGGACCCGCTCCCAGGCGCGGGCCAGGAAGTGCGGTTTGTCGGCGGCGGGCACGACATGGCTGGCGATGGGGGACCGGCCGGCCGGGAGCTGGTCGAGGACGGAGGTCTCCAGGTCTCCGAAGACCGTCATGGCGACCGTGCGCGGGATGGGCGTGGCGGTCATGACGAGCAGGTGCGGAGGCTGCTTGCCCTTGCCGCGCAGGGCGTCCCGCTGCTCGACGCCGAACCGGTGCTGTTCGTCGACCACGACCAGCCCCAGATCGTGGAACTGCACCTTGTCCTCGATCAGCGCGTGGGTGCCGATGACGATGCCGGCCTCGCCGGTGACGAGGTCGAGCAGCGCCTGCCGCCGCCCCGCGGCCCCCATCGAACCGGTGAGCAGCACGACCTTGGTCGCGTTCTCGACCCCGCCGAGCGTCCCGCCCTCGGCCAACTCCCCCATCATCTCCACGACGGAGCGGTGATGCTGCTGGGCGAGGACCTCGGTGGGCGCGAGCATGGCGGCCTGGCCGCCGGCGTCGACGACGGCGAGCATGGCGCGCAGGGCCACCATGGTGTTGTGCGTCACCGTGAAGTTGTCGGTGACGTAGGCGCGGCCGGGGTGGGCGACGCTGATGCACTGGACCGGCTTGCGTCCGACGTACTCGACCGCGCGGATCCCACGTCGGAAGGTGTCGTCCTTCGGGTGGGGGCCTGCCCGGTCCGCCGTGCGGGTCGGCCGGAACGGCGGGTACCGCTCGGGCAGGGACACGGAGACGGTGAAGGCGGCCCGGTCCGGCAGGACCCTCGCCAGGCCGCCCAGCGAGCGCACGATCCACGCGACGTCGTCCGCGAGCCTCGGCGAGGCGGTGCGGAGCGAGACGCCCGCGCCGTCCGCGTCGACGGTGCCGTCCGTGTCCATGAGCCCTTGCAGGAGGGCGAGGCGGTTCTTGACCGAGGTGTTCCTGAACTCGTCCGGAACGAACCTCGCGTCCGGTGCCACGTCCCACAGGTTCAGTTCACGCAGGGTCCCGATCACGGGATTGCGCACGCCCGCGGCGCGCCTCGTCGGTGGGATCGCGCGGTCGCGCTCGGAGCCCGTGGCGGGCGCCGGCCGGCGCTCGGGGGCCACGGCCGCCGTCACCGCGTCGCTCGTCCCGGAGCCGGTCGGGGACAGTGCGAGGTCGTGGCGGAACGAGCCCTCCCACGGGCCCGCCCCCAGGAGCGTGCCCAGCAGGTAGGGATCGAGCGACAGTGGCGAGTCGTCGCCGAGATCGACCGGTGTCGCCGCCGGGATGTACCACTTGGGGGATCCGTCGGGCTCCCGCGTGTCCAGACGGATGTCGCGGGCCGTCATGACCTTGGGGGCCTGTCCGCCGTGTTCGCCTCCGCCCGTGCCGACGATCCAGAGATGTTCGTCGTCGCATTCGACGGAGCTGCCGTCGGACAGGACCAGGCGCCAGACATCGCGCTCCCCTTGCGGGAAGACACCGTCGACCACCGCGGTCCCGCCGTCCGGCACGACGACCTCGTCGCCCACCTCCATGTCCCCCATGCGGCGGAAACCGGCGGGGGTGAGCACGAGCGAGTCGAGTGGCTGGGCCTTGCCCGAACCGACCTCCCCCTGGAGCAGCCGGTGCATCGGGTGGTCCGTCGCCAGGTCGTCGAAGATCTCCTTCGAGACCTTGCGCTGGCCCTCGGTGAGGGTGAAGGGGAGGCGGTCGTCGAAGGCGGAGAGCAGGCCGTCCGGGGAGGCTTCGCGGGGGACGGCCGGGAGTTGGGCGTCGGCGTGGCGGCGGCGGGCGAGGGCGACCTGGAGGACGAAGGCCTCGTCCCACTTCAGGCGGGCCCGGGCGCCGTCGACGTCGGCCTTGGTGTGCGGGCGGTGGATCTTGAGGAGGGCCTCGGGGAGGGAGAGCAGGCCGCGGCCCTCACGCAGGGAGTCCGGGAGCGGGTCGACGGCTTCCAGGGCGCTGGGCAGGACCGTCTGGATGGCCTTGCCGATCTTCCAGGACTCGAGTTTGGCGGTGGCCGGGTAGATCGGGATGAGGGCGCCGGCCCAGGTCTCGACGGTTTCGTCGGTGTCGCCGCGCAGCAGTTCGTACGCCGGATGGGCCAGTTGGAGGCGGCGGTTGAAGAGGGACACCTTGCCGGAGAACATCGCGCGCGTGCCCGGCAGGAGATCCTTGTGGGGCTTGTGCACGCCATTGCCGAAGAAGACCAGCTGGAGGCGGCCGCTGCCGTCCGTGATGGTGACCTCCAGGCGCTGGCCCTTGCCGCGGGGGGCCTTGGACGAGGCGAAGGTGTGCAGGCGGGCGTCGGCGACCTGGGCGACCACGGTGACGTGCTCGTCCATCGGGAGGTCGGCGAGGTGCGTGAGCTGGCCGCGCTCCTCGTATCTGCGCGGGTAGTGGTGCAGGAGGTCGCCGACGGTGTGCAGGCCGAGGTGCTCGGCCATCACCTTCGCGGTCGGTGGGCCAAGCACCTTCTTGAGCGGTTCTTCGAGCGCGGGCACGAGATCCATTGCACACCACCCCACTGACATTGCCGTATACGTGTCCCGAAACCCCTGGTCAGGCGGCTCGTTCCGGCTCTAGGATGGCGCGCTCCGGCCATCCCCCGCGGTCACCGCCCCACCGGGACCGCCCGACCCCGCGCCGTCGCCCCTCCCCCAAGCCACGGCGCAGCAGCGATGGACTCCCAGACCTCACCGTCATCCCAGGCATCCCCGTCACCCCACAGCTTCCAGGTCGACCTGCGCGGTCTCGTGGACCTGCTGTCCCATCACCTCTACTCCAGTCCCAGGGTCTATCTGCGCGAGCTGCTCCAGAACGCCGTGGACGCCATCACCGCCCGGCGGGCGGAGGAGCCCGGCGCCCCGGCGCGGGTGCGGCTGTTCGCCTCGGACGGGGAGCTGCGGGTGGAGGACTCCGGCGTCGGACTCACCGAGTCCGACGTGCACGGCCTGCTGGCCACCATCGGGCGCAGCTCCAAGCGCGCGGACGGGCTCCAGGAGGCCCGCTCCGACTTCCTCGGGCAGTTCGGCATCGGGTTGCTGGCCTGCTTCGTGGTCGCCGAGCGCATCCGGGTGGTCAGCCGCAGTTCCCGTACGCCCGCCGCGCCGCCGGTGGAGTGGACGGCCCGCGACGACGGTTCGTACACCGTGCGGACGCTGCCTCACGAGGCGCGCCCCGAGCCGGGCACCACCGTGCACCTGGTGGCGCGGGCCGGTGCCGGTGAGTGGCTCACCGAGCAGCGGGTCCTTCAGCTGGCGCGCGACTTCGGCTCACTGCTTCCGTACGACGTCAAGGTCGGCGAGGAGGCGGTCACCGATCTGCCGGCGCCCTGGGACCGGCCGTACGCCTCTCCGGCGAACCGGCGGGTGGCGCTGGCCCGGCACTGTCACGAGCTGTTCGGGTTCACGCCGTTGGACTCGATCGGGCTGGACGTGCCGCTGGCGGGCATCCGCGGGGTGGCGTACGTGCTGCCGGCCGCGGTCAGTCCGGCCCAGCGGGCGGGTCACCGCGTGCACCTCAAGGGCATGCTGCTGACGGACCGGGCCGAACAGCTGCTGCCCGACTGGGCGTTCTTCGTGCGCTGCGTGCTGGACACCGACAGCCTGCGGCCCACGGCCTCGCGCGAGTCGCTGTACGAGGACGAGACGCTCGCCGCCGTGCGGGAGGCTCTGGGCGAGCGGATCCGGGCGTGGCTGACGGGGCTGGCCGCCGGGGACCCGGAGCGGCTGGCGGCGTTCCTCGCCGTGCATCACCTGGGGGTGAAGTCCCTGGCGCGGCACGACGGGGAGATGCTGCGCACGATGCTGCCGTGGCTGCCGTTCGAGACGACGGACGGGCGGCTGTCGCTGGAGGAGTTCGCGCAGCGGCATCCGGTGGTGCACTTCACGCGGACCGTGGAGGAGTACCGGCAGGTGGCGCCGATCGCCTCCGCCCAGGGCGTCGGTGTGATCAACGGCGGTTACACGTACGACAGCGAGCTGGTTGAGGCGCTGCCGTCGGTGCGGCCGGGGACGGTGGTCGCCGAGCTGGACGCGGACACCGTGACCGCGCACCTGGACGCCGTGGACGCGGCGGAGGAGCTGGCGCTGTCGGGTTTCCTGGCGGCCGCGCGGGCGAAGCTCGATCCGCTGGGCTGTGACGTGGTGCTGCGCGCCTTCCACCCGCTGTCCGTGCCCGCGCTGCACCTGGACGACCGGGCGGCCCGGCACGAGCAGGCGCGGGCGGACGCCGAGTCGCGGGCCGACGACCTGTGGGCGGGCATCCTGGGCTCGCTGCGCGGCAGCGCCCCGCGCGCGCGTCTGGTGCTCAACCACCTCAATCCGCTGATCCGGCGGATCAGTTCCCTGCGGGACGCCGAGCTGATCGGCACCGCCACGGAGTCGCTGTACGGGCAGGCGCTGCTGATGGCGCAGCGGCCGCTGCGGCCGGCCGACTCCGCGCTCCTGAACCGGGCGTTCATCGGCCTGCTGGAGTGGGCCACGCACGGGGAAGCCACACCTGAGGAGGACGGCCGGCGATGACCGCGATCACGGACTTCGACTCCCTGCGCCGGGCGATGGCGGAGAACGGCGAGCAGCCGGAGGGCCCGGCGCGCAACGCGCGCGCCGAGCTGCTGCTCGTGGAGGCCGAGAAGCTGAACATTCCGCTCGCCGTGATCGAGGCGCTCGGACACCAGCTGAAGGTCTACAACTACAGCTCCGAGAAGGACAGGATGTTCGTCCCGTTCGCGCGCCTGCTGCGCATGTGGGACGAACGGCCCGAGGACTTCGACGCGCACGAGACGCACGCGCTGCACTGGGTCTTCAAGTGGATGTCGGCCGGCATGCTCGACCAGCCGCACGTTCCGCTGGCGTCGGTGGAGAAGTGGCTCGGCGAGATGGAACACCGTTACCGGCTCGCGGGGCATTCCGAGCGGGCCGTGCGCAGCGCCGAGTTCAGCGTGGCCGCCCATGTCGGGGACGAGGAGCGGGCCGAGCGGGCGTTCGCCGCCTGGCTGGCCGCGGACCGCGACAGCATGGCCGACTGCCACGCGTGCGAGCTGCACGGGCAGGGCTGGTGGCGTGCGGAACGGGGCCGGGACGCGGAGGCCCTGGAGTTGTGGGCGCCTGTCCTGGAGGGCGCGTACACGTGCGCGCACGAGCCGCACACCGTGCTCGCGTCGTCCCTGCTGCCGCTGCTGCGGCTGGGCCGCCCGGAGGAGGCGCGCGCCCATCATCTGCGCGGCTTCCGGCTGGTGCGGGCCATGGAGAGCATGCGGGGCGCGTACGCCGACCATGTGGAGTTCTGCGCGCTGACCGGCAACGAGGCGCGGGCTCTGGAGCTGCTCGCGGAGCGCCCGGCCTACTTCACCGACGAGGGGCAGCCGCGCAGCAGGCTGGACTTCCTGAGCGTGGTCGTGCTGCTCATGGAGCGGCTGTCCGCGCTCGGCATGGGCGGGCGGCAGGTGCCCGGACCGGCCGGGCGGGTGTGGACGGCGGCCGATCTCGCGGTCCACGCGCGCGCGCAGGCGCTCGCGCTGGCCGCGCGCTTCGACGAGCGCAACGGCACGTCGCACATCGGTGAGCGGGCCCGCGCGCGGATGGCGCAGGGGCCGCTGGTGGAGCGGCTGCCGCTGGGCGTGCGCGCGGCGAGGCCGCCGGCCCCCGCGGTCGCTCCCCCGGCCGCGGCGACGGCCACGGCGGAGGCGGGCGCGCCGGACCTCCCCGCACTGCTCGCCGAGGCGCGGCGGCTGTCGGACACGTTGCGGCCGCACGCGGTGGAGGCGTGGGCGGCGGTGGCGATGGCCGCGGAGGGGGCCGAGCTGGACGCGCGCGACCGCGCGGAGATCGCCGACCACCGGGCGATGGGGATGGGCCCGGAGGGTGCCGAAACGTTCGAGCTGGCGGCCGGCCTGTACGCGGAGGCGGGCGACCTCGGTGAGGCGCTGGCGGCACGCACGCGTGCCGCCTACGTCCGCGCCCTCGCCGGAGAGATCGACGAGGCGCTCGTCGCGGTCGCCGAGCCGTACGACCGGGTGCTCGCGCTGTACGCCGAGGGCGGCACGCAGCTGCGCCAGGCGGCGGGGGTCCTCATGGGCCGTGCGCGGATCCTGATGCGGCGTGTCCACGAGGCCGACGGGCCCGTGGCCGAGGAGGTGTCGACGGAGGCCGAGGCGGCGGTACGGGAGCTGCTCGCGCTCGTCGAGGGGCGGACCGGGGACGACGTACGGCTCGTCGCGCGGGTCGCCGAGGGGCACGCGATGCTGGCGGAGCTGGCGGTCCGGTCGGGGGCGGTCGAGGCGGGCACGGAGCTGTTCGCGCGGGCGGCCGGGGAGTTCGTCGGGGCGGGGCTGCCCTGGTTCGCCGTGGAGTACGAGGCCAGGCTGGCCGCTCTCGCGCACCACCTGGGCGACATGGTGGAGGCGGAGCGGGCGCTGCGGGCCGCTCTGGAGCACGGCGGCAGGCACCTGGAGCCGGTGGGCAGGGCACAGCTGCACCTCCAGCTCGCCGAGGTCGTCGCAGGCCGGGGACAGGCGCGGGAGGCCGCCGAGCACGCCTTGGAGGCGGCGCACTGGGCCGACGAGGCGGGCGAGGGCCCGGCGTTCGGCGCGTGGGCGCGGCACCAGCTGGGCGGCTTCCTGGTGCGGCTGGGCCGGTGGGCCGAGGCCGCGGAGGTGCTGGAGTCGGCGCTGGCGGACCTGACGGCGCAGACGCACGGCGACGGGGCGGTCGTCCAGACGCAGTGGTGGCTCGGCGACTGTCTGAGCGAGCTGGGGGAGCACCGGGCCGCCGCGGAGCGCCGGTTGCAGGCCGCCGAGATCGCCCGGCACTGGCCCGAGCAGCAGGACCACGCGACGCTCGCGCATCTGGCCGCCGAGTCCCTCGGCCAGGCGGGGCAGCACGCCGACGCGGACCGGGCGTACGCGCGCGCGGGCGAGTTGTGGCGCTCCCTGGGCAATGTGCACGGGCTGGTGCGTTCCTTGCGCGCGCGTGCGTGGCTGGCGTCGCGCACGGAGGACGGCGGGGACGCGGCGCGGCAGCTGATGGCGGACGCCGTCGGGGAATGCGCCGACGCGCTGGAGGCCGCGGACGACGAGGAGACGCGTCTGCGGCTGGTCTTCGAACTCGGCCACACCCACCGTCAGTTCGGCGACCTCCTGGCGCGCTCGGCGGCCGGGGACGCCGACGACGACGCGATCCGTGCCGCCATGGCGGAGGCGCTGTCCCAGATGTCGCAGGCGGTCGCGGTGTTCGTCTCCCTCGGGGCCGCCGCCCTGCCACCGCGCACCGGCGCCGAGCTGGCCGCGGGCTGGCTGGAGGCCGACCTGGGACGTCCCTCGGCCGCGGCCGCACGCGCGCGTGCCGTGCTCAGGGCGTACGCGGACGCGGAGACCGACCCCGATTTCGAGGGCGGGGACGAGGAGACCGTACGGGCGCGGCGGGCGGAGGCGGAGCAGTTGCTCCAGGCGGCCCGGGAGGCGGCCGGGGAGGAGCGGTGACGGGCGGCGCTCACCGCGGCCGCCCGACCGTCACTCCACGCCGATCAGCAGCAGCGCGCCTTGCCGTCCCCCGTGGTACACCACCGTGTCGACGGCGAGGTACGCCTCCCGCACCCGCGTCTGAAGACGTTCCGCGACGTCTTCGGGAGCGTCGTCGCCGAGGACCAGGGTGACGAGTTCCCCGCCCGCCGCCAGCATGCGGTCCAGGACGGTCTCCGCGGTGGCGGTGACGTCGGCGCCGATGACGGCCACGTCGCCGTCGACGAGGCCGAGGACGTCGCCGGCCTGGCAGATGCCGGCCATGGTCCAGGACTGGTGTTCGGCGACGGTGACCTCGGCGTAGCGGGTGGCGCCGGCCGCCGAGGTCATCGAGACGACGTCCTCGTCGAAGCGGCGGTCCGGTTGGTGCACGGCGAGCGCGGCGATCCCCTGGACCGCGGAACGGGTCGGGATGAGGGCCACCCGGATGCCCTCCGCACGGGCCTGCTCGGCCGCCGCGGCGGCGGTGTGGCGCAGGTCCGCGTCGTTGGGCAGCAGCACGACCTCGCGCGCGTGGGCCCGCCGTACGGCCTGGACCAGCTCGCCGCTGGCGGGCGGCTCTCCCGGGCGCGCGAGCACGGTGGTCGCGCCGGCCTCGGCGTAGAGCCCGGCCAGCCCCTCGCCGGGCACGACGGCGACGACCGCCCGCTGGACGCGCTCGCGGGGCACCCGCTCGGCCCCGCGCGCGTGCACGTCGTCGGCGCCGAAGTGCGTGATGCGGATCCGGTACGGCCGGCCGGCCTCGACGCCCGCCTCCACGGCGGCGCCGGCGTCGTCCACGTGCACGTGGACGTTCCACAGCCCGTCGCCGCCGACCACGACGAGCGAGTCCCCCAGGGCGTCGAGCCGCTGCCGGAGCCGGTCGACGGCCGCGTCCTCGGCCTCCAGCAGGTAGATCACCTCGAAGGCGGGGCCGTCGCACGCGGCGCCGTCGTCCGCGCAGGAGTCCGCGGGCGCGTCGGGCCCCGCGGTCCGGACGGCCGCCGGGAGGCCCACCCGGACGCCGCCGGAGTCACGGTGACGCCCCTCGAAGACCGGCGTCTCGCCCGTGAACGTCTCCACGAGCGCGGCCAGCACCGCCACCAGCCCCCGCCCGCCCGCGTCCACCACCCCGGCGCGCTTCAGGACGGCGAGCTGACCGGGCGTCGCGTCGAGCGCCTCGCACGCCCCCCGGTAGGCGGCCTTCGCGACCGTCCCGCAGTCCCCCTCGGCCCCTGCCGCCGCGTCGGCGGCGGCCGAGGCGACCGACAGGACCGTGCCCTCGACCGGGTGGGCCACGGCCCGCCGGGCCGCGTCGGCGGCCTGCCGCAGCGCCAGACTCAGCCCCGCCGCGTCGGTGTGAGGGCTCTCACCCTCGACGGCGAGCACCTGGGCCATGCCGCGCAGCAGCTGCGCCAGGATCGTCCCGGAGTTCCCGCGCGCGCCGATGAGCGCTCCGTGCGCCATCGCGCGCGCGGCGTCGGCGAGGGAAGGGATGCCGTCGGGCGCGGAACCGGCGGCGTGACCGGTGAACACCGCCTCGACGGCGGTCGCGGCGGACTCCACGGTCAGGTACAGGTTGGTCCCGGTGTCCCCGTCGGCGACCGGGTACACGTTGATCGCGTCGATCTCCTCACGCGCGCGCCCCAGCGCCCGGAGCGCGAGACCGCACCAGGTGCGCACCGCGAGAGCATCGAAGAATGTCTGCGGCACCTGCGGCACCTGGGCCTCCCTGAGCTGCTGGACTGGGACGCAGCGTAGACCGTGGGCGGGTGTCCACCGGTAGAGGGCAGGGACCGGGCCCCGGGCGGCCGTGGTAGTTTCGTTGTATCGGAGCGGCCGTTGTATGCTGCTCCGGTTGCCCGATCCCATCGGGCCATCCCCCTGGCAGCGCCACTCAGATCTTCGATCCCACGATCTTGATCCCGGCATGCCGGGATCAACCGTAAGTGCATCTGAAGTCTTTGGAGTGACCGGTGGCTGCCAACTGCGACGTCTGCGGCAAGGGGCCGGGCTTCGGCAATAGCATCTCGCACTCCCACCGCCGTACGCCCCGTCGCTGGAACCCGAACATCCAGCGCGTGCGTACCGTGGTCGGTGGGACGCCGAAGCGCGTGAACGCTTGCACCTCGTGCATCAAGGCCGGCAAGGTCTCGCGCTGACGCACAGCTAAGCGCGCGGTCACTGCTGGTTGCTGCATGGAGCCGGTCCACCTCTGGTGGGCCGGCTTTCTGCCATGCCCGCCGGACGCCGTGTCCACCGGACGCTGCCCACCGGACGGCCGTTCCGGCCGCGCGGCCGGAACGGGGGCCACGGTGCGCCGGGCCTGCTCCAGGAGCTGACCGGCCCGGACCGGGCACCCCGCCGCCGTCCTCGCCGCCGGTGGCTCCCGCCGGGTTCGCCGGGCGGGAGGACGGTCGGCCGGGAGGACGAACGGGCGGGGAACGACGCGGACCCGCCCGAGGCACGGTCTGCCGCCCTCACCGGGCCGGCCGGCGCCGGAAGGACCCGGCCCGCGACCGGTGCGGCACGCGCGCGTTGCCGAAACCGTCTCGCCTAGCACCGTCTCGCCCCGCACCGGCGCAATCCGCCCGGTCTCGCCCCGCCCCGTCCCACTCCGCCCGCTCTCACCCCGCCCCGGCGCCCCGCACCGCCTCACTCCGCACCCTCTCGCCCCGCCCCGGCCAGGTGCCTCGCGGTGTACGGGATCCGTGCCCCGTCGGCGAGCGGCGCCGGGGCGACGGCGCGCTGCCCGAAGAAGCCCCCGGAAGCCGTGGCCGCAGCGGCCGGTGCCGGTGGTCGCGGAGGCGGGGCCGTTCCCGCGCCGTACTACCCCGCTGCGGCGCCGTGCCGGGCTTCGAGGGCCCAGCCGTGGTCCACGGGGCCGATGCCGCCGCCGAGCGCGAACCCGGCGGCGATCGCCCCGGTGACGTACTCCTTGGCCGCCGCCACCGCCGCCGGCACGGACTCGCCCTTCGCGAGCTGCGCCGCGATCGCCGAGGCGAGGGTGCAGCCCGTGCCGTGCGTGTGCCGGTTGTCGAACCGGGGCGCGCGCAGCCAGTGCTCCTCGGATCCGTCGGTGAGCAGGTCGACCGCGTCGCCGGGCAGATGACCGCCCTTGATCAGCACCCAGCGCGGCCCGTACGCCAGGACGGCCGCCGCGGCCTGCCGGAGTCCGCGCTCGGACTCCACCCGTACACCCGTCAGCTGGGCCACCTCGTCGAGGTTGGGCGTGGCGACGGTGGCGACCGGGAGCAGTTTGGCGCGGACGTGGTCGAGGGCCGAGGCGGCCAGCAGCGGGTCGCCGTGCTTGGAGACGCCGACCGGGTCGACGACCACCGGAGCGTCCGTGCCGGCGACCAGTTCGGCCACCGCTTCGACGAGTTCGGCGGAGGACAGCATCCCGGTCTTCACGGCCTGGACGCCGATGTCGTCGACGACGCTGCGGTACTGGGCGCGCACCGCCTCCACGGGCAGTTCCCAGGCGCCTTGCACGCCGAGGGAGTTCTGCGCCGTGACCGCGGTGATCACGCTCATGCCGTGCGTGCCGAGGGCGAGCATCGTCTTGAGGTCGGCCTGGACGCCCGCGCCGCCGCCGGAGTCGGAGCCGGCCACCGTCAGCACTCTCGGGGGGATCACGACTCCATGTCCCCGAAGTGGTCCCAGCCGCCCTTGCTGGTCCAGGGCGCCCCGTCGACCGTCACCTGGGGCAGGGCGGAGGGGTTGAGGACCTCCCCGATCACCTTCCAGCGGGCCGGGAGCTTCACGTCCGGCGGGAAGGTCGCCACGATCGCGTGGTCCTCTCCGCCGGTCAGCACCCACTGGATGGGGTCGACACCGACGGCCTGCCCGATGTCGTTCATCTGGGAGGGCACGTCGATCGCGCCGGAGCGGATGTCGATACGGACCTTGCTGGCCTCCGCGATGTGCCCCAGGTCGGCGATCAGCCCGTCGCTCACGTCGCACATCGAGGTCGCGCCCAGCAGGGCGGCCGCGGGGCCGGCGTGGTACGGCGGCTCGGGACGGCGGTGGGCCTCGACGAAGGCGCGGGGCGAGCGGAAACCGCGGGAGAGGATCGCGTACCCGGCGGCGGACCAGCCCAGCCAGCCGGTCACCGCGACGAGGTCGCCGGGCTGGGCGCCGGACCGGGTGATCGGCTCCTGGTTGCGCAGATCGCCGAGAGCCGTGATCGACACCATGATCGTGTCACCGCGTACGACGTCACCGCCGACCACGGAGGCGCCGGCGACCTGGCACTCGTCGCGCAGACCGTCCATCAGCTCGGTCGGCCAGGTGACCGGCAGTTCACCGGGGACCACCAGGCCGAGGAGCAGCGCGGTCGGCACGGCGCCCATCGCGGCGATGTCGGCGAGGTTCTGGGCGGCGGCCTTGCGGCCGACGTCGTAGGCGGTGGACCAGTCGCGGCGGAAGTGCCGGCCCTCCAGCAGGATGTCGGTGCTCGCCACGACCCGGCGGTCGGGCGCGGCCACCACGGCGGCGTCGTCGCCGGGGCCGACCCGGACCGCCGGGGTGGTGGTGAGACGGGAGGTCAGCTCCCTGATGAGCCCGAACTCACCTAGCTCACCAACAGTGCCCTTCATCGCCCCAGCTCTCCTTCTGTCCCTGTCCGTGCCCGGTCGCGCGTCACCAGTGTCCTCGATACGGTCGAGAAGACGGTCGCCTTCTGTCGTGCCCGCCCCCCGGCGCGCGAGCCGTGGTCCCCGCAGGTCTCCCCGCGGCGAGCGGCAACGCGATACCGTGGCGTTCCTTTTCCCCACATGATCCTCGTGGCCGCCCTGGAGGTTCCGTGGTACAGGCGTACATCCTGATCCAGACGGAGGTCGGCAAGGCGTCGACCGTCGCCGAAACGATCGCCAAGATTCCTGGGATCGTCCAGGCCGAGGACGTCACAGGTCCGTACGACGTGATCGTGCGGGCCCAGGCCGACACGGTCGACGACCTCGGCCGCATGGTGGTCGCCAAGGTCCAGCAGGTGGACGGGATCACCCGCACCCTGACCTGCCCGGTGGTGCATCTGTAGCCCCCGTCTACCCTTGGCCGGTGAACTCCTGTCACCGGCGCCGCATCCTCATCGGGCCGCCCGCGCTCGCCGTGCTGATCACGGTCGCGGGCTGCTCCCCAGCAGACGACACCGCGTCGGTGGCGGTTCCCCGTCCGGGTGCCGAGGTCACGAAGATGTGCCAGGACCTGGACGAGGCGCTGCCGGCGAGACTGGACGGACTGGGCCGCGAGGATCCCGAGCCCGCGTCGGCGCTGACGGCGGGCTGGGGAAGCCCGGCGATCATACTGCGCTGCGGCGTCGTACGGCCGCCCAAGATGATCGACCCCAAGGTGGTCGAGGGCGCCGACCCCGACGCGGTGGCCGGCGGCGTGAACGGTGTCAGCTGGCTGATGGAGCGGCAGGACGACGGCTCGTTCCGCTTCACCACGGCCAGCCGCACCGCGTACGTGGAGGTCAGCGTGCCCGAGGGGCGGGACGGCACCGGAGCCCTGGTCGATCTGGCCCCGGCCGTGAAGAAGGCGATCCCCGAGGGGATCGCCGACTAGGACACGACCGGGCGGATCCGGCAGGCCGGGTCAGCGCAGGCCCGTGGACCTGCGCAACGCCGCCTGGATCAGGCGGTCCACCAGCTCGCCGTACCCGATGCCGCTCGCCTGCCACATCTGCGGGTACATCGAGATCGGCGTGAAGCCCGGCATCGTGTTGATCTCGTTGATGACGAACTCGCCGTCGTCGGTGAGGAAGAAGTCCGCCCGGACGAGGCCCTCGCAGGAGGCGGCCTCGAAGGCGTCCACCGCGAGCCGCTGGACCCGCGCGGTCTCCTCCGGCGTCAGCGGGGCCGGCACCAGGCCGGGCGTCGAGTCGATGTACTTGGCCTCGAAGTCGTAGTAGGCGTGCGCGTCCGGCGGCGGGATCTCGGCCGGCACGGAGGCGCGCGGCCCGTCCTCGAACTCCAGGACGCCGCACTCGATCTCGCGGCCGCTCAGCGCGGCCTCGACCAGGATCTTGGGGTCGTGGCGCTGGGCCTCGGCGACGGCCTCGTCCAGCCCCGACAGGTCCTCGACCTTGGTGATGCCGATCGAGGAACCCGCGCGCGCGGGCTTCACGAACAGCGGCCAGCCGTGCTCACCGGCGAAGTCGACGATCTTCTTGCGGGCGGCGGACTCGTCGCGCTCCCACTCCCGCGGCCGGATCACCACGTACGGGCCGACCCCGAGCCCGAAGGAGGTGAACACCCGCTTCATGTACTCCTTGTCCTGGCCGACGGCCGAGGCGAGCACCCCCGAGCCCACGTACGGCACACCGGACAGCTCCAGCAGTCCCTGGAGGGTGCCGTCCTCGCCGTAGGGGCCGTGCAGGACGGGGAAGACGACGTCGACGTCACCGAGGGCCTTGGGCACCGAGCCGGGCTCGCTGTAGACGACTTCGCGGTTCGCGGGGTCGACGGAGAGCACCACGGCGCCCTCCTGCGAGTCGGCGAGTTCCTCGACGCTGGGGGTGCGGCGCTCGGTGATCGCCATCCGCTCCGGCTCGTCGGCGGTGAGCACCCAACGGCCTTCCCGGGTGATGCCGATGGGCAGGACCTCGTACTTGGTCCGGTCGATGGCCTTGAGGACGGCGCCCGCGGTGACCGCGGAGATCCCGTGCTCGGAGCTGCGTCCGCCGAACACGACGGCCACACGCGGCTTACGAGACGGCTGCTCAGGGCTCTGGGGAAGGTTCTCGGTGCTCATATCGGCATGAGAGTACCCGGTGGTAGGGCGCGGACACAGCGTCGACTCAGGGGGGTCGCTCAGCGTCGTTCGGGCTTCGCGCTGCGCGACATCAGCTCCTTGAGGGCGACCATCGGCGGCTTGCCCTCGTGGACGATCCCGACGACGGTTTCCGTGATGGGCATGTCGACGCCGTGCCGACGCGCCAGATCCAGCACGGACTCGCAGGACTTGACGCCCTCGGCGGTCTGCCGGGTGACCGCGATGGTCTCCTGGAGGGTCATGCCCCTGCCGAGGTTGGTGCCGAAGGTGTGGTTGCGGGAGAGCGGCGAGGAGCAGGTCGCCACCAGGTCGCCGAGACCTGCGAGTCCGGCGAAGGTCAGCGGGTCGGCGCCCATCGCGAGGCCCAGCCGGGTGGTCTCGGCGAGTCCGCGTGTGATGAGCGAGCCCTTGGCGTTGTCGCCGAGGCCCATGCCGTCCGCGATGCCGACGGCGAGCCCGATGACGTTCTTCACCGCGCCGCCGAGTTCGCAGCCGACGACGTCGGTGTTGGTGTACGGGCGGAAGTACGGCGTGTGGCAGGCCGCCTGGAGACGCTGGGCGACGCTCTCGTCGGTGCAGGCGACCACGGCCGCGGCCGGCCTGCGGGAGGCGATCTCCTTGGCCAGGTTGGGCCCGGTGACCACGGCGATCCGGTCCCGGCCCACCTCGGCGACGTCCTCGATCACCTCGCTCATCCGCATGGTGGTACCGAGTTCGACGCCCTTCATCAGCGAGACGAGGACGGTGCCGGGGGCGAGCAGCGGGCGCCAGGCGGCCAGATTGGCGCGCAGTGTCTGGGAGGGGATCGCGAGGACGGTGAAGTCGGCGTCGCGGGCGGCCTCGGCGGGGTCCGCGGTGGCCCGCAGGTTCTCCGGGAGTTCGATGCCGGGGAGGTAGTCCGGGTTGGCCCGCGTGGAGTTGACCGTGTCGGCGAGCGGGGCGCGGCGCGCCCACAGCGTCACCTCGCAGCCCGCGTCGGCGAGTACCGTGCCGAAGGCCGTACCCCAGGAACCGGTGCCGAAGACGGCGGCCTTGACGGGCTTGCTCACTTGCTGTTCTCCCCCTCGTGGCCGGTCCGCGCCTGGGACCTGCCGTGGCCGGTCCGCGCCTGGGACCTGCCGTGGCTGGTCTGCGCCTGGGTACGGCGCCGCTGTTCGTTCCGCTCCCGGCGCGGGTCGTAGGGCCTGTCGGGCGCCTTCTCGCCGCGGATCTCCTCCAGCTGGCGGGTGACGGCGGCCATGATGACCTCCGTCGCCTCCTTCAGCAGCTCGGGGGTCATCTCCCGGTCGTAGAACCGGGTGAGGTCCACGGGCGGGCCCGCCAGGACGTGGTGGGTCTTGCGCGGGAGGAGGTCGGGCTTCCTGGCGTAGGGCGGCAGCAGTTCGTTGACGCCCCACTGCGCGACCGGGATCACCGGGCACTTGGTCTGGAGGGCGACGCGGGCCGCCCCGGTCTTGCCGGTCATCGGCCAGCCGTCGGGATCGCGGGTGAGGGTGCCCTCCGGGTAGAAGGCGACGCATTCACCGCGCTCCACGGCGTCGATCGCGGCCCGGAAGGCGCTCAGCGCGTCCGTCGACTCCCGGTAGACGGGGATCTGTCCGGTGCCGCGCATCGCGGCGCCGACGAAACCCTTCCCGAATAGCGCGCTCTTGGCCAGGAATCGCGGCACGCGGCCGGTGTTGTACTGGTAGTGCGCGTATGCGAAGGGGTCGACGTGCGAATTGTGGTTCACCGCGGTGATGAATCCGCCCTCGGCCGGAATGTGCTCCGTCCCGCGCCAGTCCCGCTTGATCAGCATCACCAGCGGCGGTTTGCAGAGCACCGCTGCGAAGCGGTACCAGAAGCCGATTCTGCGGCGGGGCACGCGGACACCTTCCTCTAGGACTTCCCTGACTTCCTCCGCGCCGGGGGCCGGACAAGTGTCGCCCCGGGCCACCGGTGTGTCGAGAACACCGTACGCCCCGACCGAGCCGGCGCCGGAAGGGCCGGGGGACAATGTCCGCGACGACAGAGAGACGGTACGCCGGTGCAGTGGAGCTTGGTCATCCCCCTGAAGCCCTTGGCGCTGGCCAAGAGCAGGCTCGCGGACACCGCCGCCGACGCGCTGCGTCCGGGCCTCGCCCTGGCGTTCGCCGTGGACACCGTGGCGGCCGCGCTGGCCTGTGCCGCGGTGCACGATGTGGCAGTGGTCACGGACGACGCGCTGGCCGGGCGCGAACTCGCGGCGCTCGGCGCCCGCATCGTCCCGGACGAACCGCGCGCGGGGCTGAACGCCGCCCTGGCACATGCGGCGGCCGCCGTGCGCGCCGCACGGCCCGACAGCGCGCTGGCCGCTCTCAACGCCGATCTGCCGGCGCTGCGCCCGCCGGAATTGGCGCGTGTCCTGGACGCCGCCGCGGAATTCCCCCGCGCTTTTCTCCCCGATGCGGCAGCAATCGGTACGACTCTTCTCGCGGTGGCCCCCGGCCGTGAATTGCTCCCCGCTTTCGGTACGGATTCCCGAGCCCGTCACCGCGCGTCCGGCGCCGTGGAACTGCGGCCGGCGGCCGTGGATTCCGTACGCCAGGACGTGGACACGGGCGAGGATCTGCGGGCGGCCCTGGCGCTGGGGGTCGGTCCCCGAACGGCCGCCGCGGCCGCGCGCCTGCTGATTCCGGGGCAGTAGGCTGCCGGTCATGCAGGCCACCGCATACACGTACGACGCCGGCACCCGCAGCGGCCAGGTGCTGTTGGACGACGGCACCCCGGTGCCCTTCGACGCCCCGGCGTTCGACGCGGGCGGACTGAGGCTGCTGCGCCCCGGACAACGCGTGCGGATCGAGATCGAGGGCGACGGTGACTCCCGGCGCATCACCCTCGTCACCCTTCAGACCTTCTGACCCCCGCCCGGCTGCCCCTCTGATCCGCTGCCCTTGTGGCCCGCTGCCCTTCTGACCTGGTACGGGTCCCGAACACGCCGCGGGCCGGACTCCGAGAGGGAGTCCGGCCCGGCGCGTGAGTGACCCTGAGCCCCTACTTCTTGCGGGCGGTGGTCTTCTTGGCAGTGGTCTTGCGCGCTGTCGACTTCGCGGCGGGAGCGGACTTGGACGTCGTCTTCTTCGCCGGCGCCTTCTGTGCCGTCGTCTTCTTCGCGGCGGTGCCCGTCGTCTTCTTGGCCGCGGACTTGGTGGCCGTGGACTTCGTGGCCGTGGCCTTCGTCGCCGTGGACTTCTGGGCGGTCTTCTTCGCCGCCGGCGTGGTCTTCTTGGCCGGCGTGGTCTTCTTGGCCGCCGCCGTCTTCGAGGCGGTGGCGGTCTTCTTGGCGGCGGCCTTCTTGCCCGCGGCCTTCGCGATCGTGGGCGGCGGGCCCGAGAGGCTGCCCTTGGGGGCCTTCTTCACGGCGACCTCGCCACCGCGCGGCAGCTTCTTCGAGCCGCTCACCAGGTCCTTGAAACCCTGGCCCGCGCGGAAGCGCGGCACTGACGTCTTCTTGACCCGAACCCGCTCGCCGGTCTGCGGGTTGCGGGCGTACCTGGCCGGGCGGTCGACCTTCTCGAACGATCCGAAGCCGGTGACGGAGACCCTGTCCCCCGCGACGGTCGCGCGGACGATGGCGTCCAGGACCGCGTCGACCGCGTCGGCGGCCTGCTGACGGCCGCCGAGCTTGTCGGCAATCGCTTCTACGAGCTGCGCCTTGTTCACGTCTTCCCCTTCGGAGACATTGCCAGAACGAAAGTGTTCAAGCGTTTTCGCACGTTAGGCAGATATATACCGCAAATCAAACACGAAACGGGCTAATCACCCTTGTGCCGCAACGAACTCGGCTGCTCCGGAGGCGATCAACGCTCCTCTTCGGGGACGCGTCCCGCGTCGAGGTCCGCCATGAACCGCTCCAGCCGCCTTGTCGCGTCGGCGAGATCGTGTTTGGCCGCGGCCGTAATGACCAGCAGCTTCCGGGTCAGCGCCATCCGTACGCCCTCCGGGACTTGCAGTGCGCGCACTCTTGCGTGCGCTTCCTTGAGCAGGTTCGCGACCGCCGTATAGAGCTCGAGTTGGCCGTCGTGTTCCATGCACAGATTGTGCCATCTGGGGCGAGTTGTCGCCCGCTCAGGGGGCAACTGACGCCCCGGGCGCCGTTTCCGGCACCTCGGGAGGTCACGTCCTGAGAGGGCACGTACCCCGGCAACCACCGTCGTAACGTGGGAAGTTGGGAGATACGGCGAAGACCCGCGGGGCCGAACGGGTGCAGACATGGCCGTACCCCCGATCGGGCCGATCGGGGGTACGCAAGGGGTTCTCGGTGGCCGGAATTCGACCCGCGCGGGGTCGCCTCCGGCGGTCGTTCCCGGTGGGGTCAGACCGGGAGCGTCCTCGGCTTGTACGACGGCCGCTTGGCCTCGTACGCGGCGATGTCCGGCTCGTTCTGGAGCGTGATGGAGATGTCGTCCAGCCCGTTCAGCAGCCGCCAGCGGGCGTTCTCGTCCAGTTCGAAGGCGGCGGTGACGCCCCCGGCGCGCACCTCGCGCCTCTCCAGGTCGACCGTGATCTCGGCGGTGGGGTCCTGTTCGGTCAGCTCCCACAGCGCGTCCACGATCTTCTGCTCCAGGAGGACCGTGAGCAGGCCGTTCTTCAGCGAGTTGCCGCGGAAGATGTCGGCGAAGCGGGAGGAGATCACGGCCTTGAAGCCGAAGTTCTGGAGCGCCCAGACGGCGTGCTCACGGGAGGAGCCGGTGCCGAAGTCGGGGCCGGCGACCAGGACGGTCGCGCCCTTGCGCTCGGGCTGGTTGAGGATGAAGGACCCGTCCTTGCGCCAGGCCTCGAACAGCCCGTCCTCGAACCCGTCCCGCGTGACCTTCTTGAGCCAGTGAGCAGGGATGATCTGGTCGGTGTCGACGTTGGAGCGGCGCAGCGGGACGGCCCGGCCGGTGTGCGTGGTGAATGCTTCCATGGCTGATCAGACTCCAGCGGGCGTACGGGTCTCGGCGTCGGACAGGTCGGCCGGGGAGGCCAGGTGGCCCAGGACGGCCGTGGCGGCCGCGACCTGCGGCGACACCAGGTGCGTACGACCGCCCTTGCCCTGCCGGCCCTCGAAGTTGCGGTTGGAGGTGGACGCGGAGCGCTCGCCCGGTGCCAGCTGGTCGGGGTTCATGCCCAGGCACATCGAGCAGCCCGCGTGCCGCCATTCGGCGCCGGCCTCCTTGAAGACCACGTCCAGGCCCTCGGAGACGGCCTGCAGACCCACCCGCGCGGAGCCCGGGACGACCAGCATCCGTACGCCGTCGGCGACTTTGCGGCCCTTCACCAGCTCGGCGGCGGCGCGCAGGTCCTCGATCCGCCCGTTGGTGCAGGAGCCTACGAAGACGGTGTCCACCTTGATGGAGCGCAGCGGCTGTCCGGCCTCCAACCCCATGTATTCCAGGGCCCGTTCGGCGGCGTGGCGCTCCGAAGCGTCTTCGTACGAAGCAGGGTCGGGGACGTGTGCCGAAAGCGGCGCGCCCTGGCCGGGGTTGGTGCCCCAGGTGACGAACGGCGACAGTTCGGCGGCGTCGATGACGACCTCGGCGTCGAACTCGGCGTCCTCGTCCGTCCTCAGCGTCTTCCAGTACGCGACGGCCGCGTCCCAGTCCTCGCCCTTGGGAGCGTGCGGGCGCCCCTCCAGGTACGCGAAGGTGGTCTCGTCGGGGGCGATCATGCCCGCGCGGGCGCCGGCCTCGATCGACATGTTGCAGATGGTCATCCGGGCCTCCATCGAGAGCTTCTCGATGGCGGGGCCGCGGTACTCCAGGACGTAGCCCTGGCCGCCGCCGGTGCCGATCCGCGCGATGATCGCCAGGATCAGGTCCTTGGCGGTGACGCCGTCGGGCAGTTCGCCGTCGACGGTGATCGCCATGGTCTTCGGGCGGGCCATCGGCAGGGTCTGGGTGGCCAGCACGTGCTCGACCTGCGAGGTGCCGATGCCGAACGCCAGGCCGCCGAAGGCGCCGTGCGTGGAGGTGTGCGAGTCGCCGCAGACGACGGTCATGCCGGGCTGGGTCAGTCCGAGCTGCGGGCCGACGACGTGCACGACGCCCTGCTCGACGTCGCCCAGCGGGTGCAGCCGGACACCGAACTCGGCGCAGTTCTTGCGCAGTGTCTCCAGCTGGACGCGCGAGACCGGGTCGGCGATCGGCTTGTCGATGTCGAGGGTCGGGGTGTTGTGGTCCTCGGTGGCGATGGTGAGGTCGAGTCGGCGCACCTGTCGACCGCCCTTGCGGAGGCCGTCGAAGGCCTGGGGGCTGGTCACCTCGTGCAGCAGGTGCAGATCGATGAAGAGGAGGTCGGGCTCGCCCTCGGCGCGCCGGACGACGTGGTCGTCCCAGACCTTCTCCGCGAGTGTCCTACCCATCGCTTTCCCTCCGGCCGGCAAGGTGCGCCGGCCCAACTAGAGATCTTGTGGCGGCGGCAACGCGCCCCTCCGGCTCACCGGCCGCCCCCTGTGTCCCGGGCACCCGCCGCCAGGCCCGTTGGTCCTCGGGCCGCTGTGTATCCAAGGGTTGCGCGTCTCACGGAAAATTGAACTTGCGTTTCACAGAGTGAGACGGGAATATCGTTTCATGGACAACAGTAGCGGCGTCGGCGTTCTGGACAAGGCAGCCCTTGTCCTGAGCGCCCTGGAGTCCGGTCCGGCCACCCTCGCGGGCTTGGTCGCCGCCACCGGACTCGCACGACCCACGGCCCACCGTCTGGCCGTGGCTCTGGAACACCACCGTATGGTGGCGCGGGACATGCAGGGCCGGTTCATTCTCGGCCCGCGCCTGGCCGAACTGGCCGCGGCGGCGGGCGAGGACCGCCTCCTCGCGACCGCCGGCCCGGTGCTGACCCACCTCCGTGACATCACGGGCGAGAGCGCCCAGCTCTACCGCCGCCAGGGCGACATGCGCATCTGCGTCGCCGCGGCGGAGCGCCTGTCCGGCCTGCGGGACACCGTCCCGGTCGGCTCGACGCTCACCATGAAGGCGGGTTCCTCGGCACAGATCCTGATGGCCTGGGAGGAGCCCGAGCGCCTCCACCGTGGCCTCCAGGGCGCCCGCTTCACGGCCACGGCCCTGTCGGGCGTACGGCGCCGGGGCTGGGCCCAGTCGATCGGCGAGCGGGAACCGGGCGTCGCGTCCGTCTCCGCGCCGGTGCGCGGTCCGTCGAACCGCGTGGTGGCCGCCGTGTCGGTCTCGGGCCCCATCGAGCGCCTGACCCGGCACCCTGGCCGCATGCACGCGCAGGCGGTCATCGACGCGGCGGGCCGCCTGTCGGAGGCCCTGCGCCGCACCGGCTGACGCGGATCGAGCCGGGAACCAAAGGGAACGACAGGGAACAGAGCACAGGGATCGGAGCGGGCCTCAACGCCGCGGCACGCTCCGCCCCCGCATCCCCTCCCCGTATTCCCTAGGACGCCGGGGCGCGCCAGGTCAGCCGGTCCTTCGCGGACCGTCCCCGCTCCCCCAACGGCACCTGGCCGTGCGCCGCCGCGAGCCCGAACGCCGGCATGTCGCCGTAGATCGCCTCGTAACGCCCCTCGGGCACGACGTACGTCTCGTGCCAGATCCCCACGTGCCCCCGCACCTTCCCGCCCCGCTCCATGCGGTTGATCCGGGCCCACACGGCGTGGTGGAACGCGTCCGGCGCGCTCGCGTAGGCGTACAGCTTCTCCGCGGACTCCCAGTACTGGACGACGTAGTACGTCCGCGGCGAGGCCGTCAGCATGACGTGCGAGAGCAGACCGCGGCCCGGGTCCTTCTTCAGCTCGGCGAGCATCCGCACCATCGCCAGCATGACCGGGATCCACTGGTGCACCGCCCGGAAGCGGTTGACCCGCATCCCGATGAGCAGGACGACGACGTCACCGCGGGCGTCGGCGGTGGTGCGGCGGGCACCGGCGGGTTTCACGGACATGTGCTCCCCCATCGTTGGCTAGCGACGCTCTCCAAGCGCTCCTGGTTGGATAGTCCCGCTGACCAAGGAGGGCCGCAAGGGATGCGACTGGCCGAACTGAGCGAACTCAGCGGGGTGTCCACCGCGACGATCAAGTACTACCTGCGCGAGGGACTCCTCCGGCCCGGCCGCCAGGTCAACGCGACGACCGCCGAGTACGACGAGGAGCATCTGCGCCGGCTGCGACTGGTCCGGGCGATGATCCAGGTGGGCCGGGTGCCGGTGGCCACGGTCCGGGAGGTCCTCGGGCACGTCGACGACGACTCCCTGGGCCGCACGATGCGCCTCGGCGCGGCCCTGTGGGCGCTGCCCCACGTGCCCGAGCCGGACGCGGAGGACGAGCACCTCGGGGCCGCCCACCGCGAGGTGGGCGAACTCCTCGGGACCCTGGGCTGGCAGAACGCCGAACGGCTCACCACCGTCTCGCCGTCCTACCGTTCGCTGGCGGTGGCGGTGGCCGCGATGCGGCGGCTCGGCTATGACTGGGACGCCGAACTCCTCGTGTCCTACGCCCGGTTGATGCACCGAGCGGCCGTCCTCGACCTGGATTTCGTCGAGACCCGGGAGTCGGAGGCGGAGCGGGTCGAGGCGGCGGTGCTGGGCACGATCCTGGTCGAGCCGATGCTCCAGGCACTGCACCGGCTGGCCCAGGAGGAGGAGTCCGCGCGGCGCTACGGCTTCGAGTGAGCGGTAGGCGCTCGCTTGCCGGGAGACGGCGAAGGCCCCCCACCGAAGTGGAGGGCCTTCCCTGATGCGTACCCCCGACCGGATTCGAACCGGCGCTACCGCCTTGAGAGGGCGGCGTGCTAGGCCGCTACACAACGGGGGCCTAAACACTGCGTTTCCGCAGGTCAGAGCTGGTCTACCTGGACTCGAACCAAGAATGACGGTACCAGAAACCGTAGTGTTGCCAATTACACCATAGACCAAAGTGGTTGAGACCAATGGGCCAACCGTACCCCCGACCGGATTCGAACCGGCGCTACCGCCTTGAGAGGGCGGCGTGCTAGGCCGCTACACAACGGGGGCCCTAGCGATCCTGCATCGACAACAACGGGTGCGACCCGGACTGTTCCCGCGGGAAGGATCTGTACCCCCGACCGGATTCGAACCGGCGCTACTGCCTTGAGAGGGCAGCGTGCTAGGCCGCTACACAACGGGGGCTTTGCGGATGTCATCCGCGACACAGATGCCGTGCTGGCTTCAAAGCATCTGCGAGCTGGCCTACCTGGACTCGAACCAAGACTAACTGAACCAGAATCAGTCGTGCTGCCAATTACACCATAGGCCACTGGAACTCAAGCCCCGGAGGGGCCTTGTTCTAGTTCGCTCCCCCGGGGTCCGGCCTCTCGGCCCGCTCCCCGGCGGCGCAGGAAGAACATTACCCGAAGGTGGACTGCGCTCCAAAACGGGTATCGGCGCCGAGGAGCGCGGGCAGTTCGGCGAGGGTGGCGATCCGATGCCGTCCCGACGGGAGGTCGATGGTGGCCGTGCCGCCGTAGCGGTCGATCCACACGGACAGCAGCCCGGCGTCCGCCGCGCCCCGACCGTCGATCTCCGGGTGATCGCCGACGTACGCCACCTCGTGCGGGGGCAGGCCGAGGGCCTCGCAGGCCGCGAGGAAGGCCGCGGGCTCGGGCTTGGAGACGCCCAGCTCGGCCGCGCACAGGATGGACTCGAAGCGGTCGTGGACACCGAGGACGCGCAGTTTGTGGTCCTGGACGTGGATGCTGCTGTTGGAGAGGACCGCGTGCCGGTGGCTGGTGGCGAGGGCGTCCAGGACGGGCAGGACGTCCGGGAAGAGGGCCCAGGCGGTCTCGTAGTGCACGAGATACCGCTGGAACCAGGCGTCGGCCTCGGTGTCGGTCATCTCCCGCTCCAGGAAGGCCCGCACCCGGTCGCGGCGCTGCTGCTCGAAGGTCATGCCGCCGGCGGAGAACCGCGCCCAGTGGTGTTCGGTGGCCTCACGCCACAGCCGCAGCGCCCGCTCGGCCGTGCCGTACCGGTCGAGGAGGCCCTCCGCCGCGAGATGGCCGCGCATGCCCTCGCGGTCGGCGGTCGTGTAGTCGAAGAGGGTGTCGTCCACGTCCCAGACGACGGCGGTGATGGCCATGCCGCCGACGGTACCCGGACCGGCTGGGGGTTCGGGGGTCATCCCCCGATGTACGCGGCGTCGAAGAGGGCGTCGTCCACGTCCCGGACGACGGCGGTGATGGCCATGGCGCCGACAGTGACGCGGACGGGCCCGGGCTCAGGCCCGACGGGCGAGGGCGCCGGCCGCGTCCCGGACCACGGCCCTGACGCCCATGCCCTCGACCGTGACGCGGACCGGCCCGGGCTCGGACCCGACAGGCGAAGGTGCCGACCGCGTCCAGCGACCGTGACACGGACCGGCTCGGGCCCGTGCCGGGGCCCGACGGGCGAAGGTGCCGACCGCACCCCGGACCAGGCCATGGCCGTGATCGCCATACGGTCGGCCGTCACGCGGAGACGCGGAGGTGCCGCGGAACGGTGAAGGTGCGGCACCCTGGCGGGGTGCCACACCTCACGGGCGCGGGACGGATCAGGCGGCGAGCCTGGTCAGCGCCGCGTCGATGCGGGCCAGCGCCTTCTCCTTGCCCAGGACCTCCAGGGACTCGAAGAGGGGCAGGCCGACCGTGCGGCCGGTGACGGCGACGCGGACCGGGGCCTGGGCCTTGCCGAGCTTGAGGCCGTGGGCCTCGCCGGCGGCCAGGACGGCCTCCTTGAGCGCCTCCGGGCTGGTCCAGTCGGCCGCGTCCAGCTTCTCGCGGGCCGTGGTGAGCAGGGCGTCCGAGCCCTCCTTCATCGCCTTGGTCCAGCTCGCCTCGTCGACGACCGGCTGGGAGAGGAAGAGGAAGTCGACGTTGTCGGTGATCTCGGAGAGGACCTTGAGACGGGTCTGGGCGTGCGGGGCGATCGCCTGCCACTTCGCCTCGTCGAAGTCCTCCGGCGCCCAGGGGGCGAACGGGGCCCGCAGCCACGGACGGCAGCGCTCGGTGAAGTCCGCCACGTCCAGCAGACGGATGTGGTCGGCGTTGATGGCCTCGCACTTCTTCAGGTCGAAGCGCGCCGGGTTGGGGTTGACGTCCGCGATGTCGAAGGCCGCGACCATCTCGTCCATCGTGAAGATGTCCTGGTCGGCCGAGAGGGACCAGCCGAGCAGCGACAGGTAGTTGAGCATGCCCTCGGGGAGGAAGCCGCGCTCCCGGTAGAGGTTGAGCGACGACTCCGGGTCGCGCTTGGAGAGCTTCTTGTTGCCTTCGCCCATCACGTACGGCAGGTGACCGAAGGCGGGGATCTCCTTGGCGACGCCCAGCTCGATCAGCGCCTTGTAGAGGGCGACCTGGCGGGGGGTGGAGGAGAGCAGGTCCTCGCCGCGCAGGACGTGGGTGATCTCCATCAGGGCGTCGTCGACCGGGTTGACCAGGGTGTACAGCGGGGCGCCGTTGGCGCGGACGATGCCGTAGTCCGGGACGTTCTCCGGGGTGAAGGTCAGCTCGCCGCGGACCAGGTCCGTGAAGGTGATCGTCTCGTCGGGCATCCGGAAGCGGACGATCGGGGTGCGGCCCTGGGCCTGGTACTCCTCGACCTGCGCGGCGGTCAGCTCGCGGCAGTGGCCGTCGTAGCCGGACGGCCTGCCGGCGGCGCGGGCGGCCTCGCGGCGGGTGTCCAGCTCCTCCTGGGAGCAGTAGCACCGGTAGGCGTGACCGGCGGCGAGGAGCCTCTCGGCGACGTCCTTGTAGAGGTCCATCCGCTGCGACTGGCGGTACGGCGCGTGCGGGCCGCCGATCTCCGGACCCTCGTCCCAGTCGAAGCCGAGCCAGCGCAGCGAGTCCAGGAGCTGGTCGTAGGACTCCTCGGAGTCGCGGGCCGCGTCGGTGTCCTCGATGCGGAAGACCAGCGTGCCCTGGTGGTGCTTGGCGAACGCCCAGTTGAACAGGGCGGTGCGGACCAGGCCCACGTGGGGGTTGCCGGTGGGCGACGGACAGAAACGGACGCGTACGGGTGAGCCGGGTGCGCTAGCCACGCTTGACAACCTTGTTGGTGAGAGTGCCGATGCCTTCGATGCTGACGGAGACCTCGTCGCCGACAGCGAGCGGGCCGACCCCCGCGGGGGTGCCCGTGAGGATCACGTCGCCGGGGAGCAGCGTCATGGCCTCGGTGATGTTGACGATCAGATCCTCGATCGAGTGGATCATCTCGCTGGTGCGGCCCAGTTGCCGCTGCTGCCCGTTGACCGTCAGCTGGACGGTGAGGTCGCCGGGGTCGAGGTCGGTCTCCACCCAGGGGCCGAGCGGGCAGGCGGAGTCGAAGCCCTTGGCCCTGGCCCACTGCTTCTCGCGCTTCTGGACGTCCCGCGCGGTGATGTCGTTGGCGCAGGTGTAGCCGAAGATCACGTCCTTGACGCGCTCGCGCGGGACCTCACGGCACATCCGGCCGATGACGACGGCCAGTTCGGCCTCGTGGTGGAGGTCCTCGGAGAAGGGCGGGTACCGGATGTCGTCCCCGGGTCCGACCACGGAGGTGGACGGCTTGATGAAGGCGAACGGGGCGTCGGGCACCTCGTTGCCGAGTTCGCGTGCGTGCTCGGCGTAGTTGCGGCCGAAGGCCACGACCTTGCTGGGGAGCACGGGCGGCAGGAGCCGGACCTTGCTCAGCGGCACCTTGGTGCCGGAGAGCTGGTGTTCCGTGAACGGGATGCCCTTGATGATGTCGAGGACGAGTTCGTCCGGCTTGTCGCCCTCGACCGCGCCGAAGGCGACGTTCCCGTCGATGGAGAACCTGGCGATGCGCACGGGTTGGTTGGCCCCTTGACTGAGCTGGCTGGAGTCTGACGCTCCAGGCTAACGCGGAAGGGCGCCCCCGGCCGGGGACGCCCTTGACATCCGTGGCCCGCCACCCTGAGCATGCGGCGGCCGGCGCGCGTACCTACTCTGCGGAGGAGGTCACGGGGATCTCCATGAGGATGGTGCGCCTGGGGTTGGCGGTCTGGGCCGGGAGGTCGACGGAGTGCTCCTGCTGCTCCGGGAGCCGCAGTTCGTCGGCGTCCTTGAGGTGCGCCAGCGTCGTGCGCCGCGGGTTGGCGATCTTGTGGAACATCGTCGTCGTCTTCACTGTGGTGGTGAGCCCTGTCCTGTCCGGGCGCCGGGCGGGCCGAGGGGCCCCCGTAAGCGCGTCTTGTCGGATTTGCCATCTCTGTAAAGCGTCAGGCTAGACACGCCATTCCCGGAGTACGCGTGCGGGTCTCATGATCTACGTGTGAGTTTGCTCACGAATCAGCGCTCAAACCGGTCAATCCAGGCCCCCGAACGACCACTATGAAACGGACATTGCCCACCTGAAGCTCCCATTCCGCTCCTGATCATGGCGACTGGGACACCCCTTGCCACCTGACCATTCGCCCCCTTGCGCCCGCATTGTCACGGAACACTTTCTACGTCCGGTGATGCGCCACTCACCCGCTGTCACGGATGTCACAGCCCGGCCAACAAGCCTTGTTGGAGATCCGGCACTGTGCTGGAATTCCACGGACCGCCGCGGGATCGAGCCGGCGCGCAGGGCGCACAGCAGCGCCGAGCGCCGCTGGAAGGGGGAGCCAGCGCCGGTACTCACGACCAATCGGGGGGCGTAATTCAGGGCGCCCCTCAAGACGCCGACACCGTCCTTCCGTTCACGCGGAGGGACGCCTGGTCCAGAGGTTGCGACGCTAGTGCAGGGACGTTTCAAGAGGGATGGCAGTGCTTCGGCCGAGCCGGAGCCGCACGGCGGGACTGGCTCCACGGCCGGCAGCTCCTCGCCCCCGCACGCCCAGAACCCGGGCCCGGCCCCGTCCGGCGACGGCGGTGAGCGCTCCGGGCGCCCCGGCGCGTCCGCGTCGCCGAGCACCCCGACGGTCAAGCCGCCGGCCGGCACCCCAGGCCCCGGATCGCGTGTGGCGCTGCGCAACTGGCGCATCTCCACGCGTCTCGTCGCGCTGCTGACGCTGCCCGTGGTCGCGGCCACCACGCTGGGCACGATCCGCATCGACCAGTCCATGGACGACATCCAGCAGCTCGACAACATGAAGCTGCTGACGGACATGACCAAGCAGGCGACCGAGCTGGCCATCCGGCTCCAGGACGAGCGCGACAAGTCCGCCGGTCCGCTGGCCCACGGCAAGACCGCGGCCGACTTCACCGTCAAGGGCGCCCGCGAGAAGACCGACCTGAGCCTGGACTCGTTCAAGGACGCCTCCGAGGAGATCGACGCCTCCAGCACGGACGGCAACCTCCAGGGCGTCCGCGACAGCCTCGTGGGTCTCCTCAGCGACCTCGGCAACCTCGCGAAGGTCCGTAAGACGGCCTTCGCGGAGCAGAAGAACTCCACCCAGACGGTGGAGGCCTACCACCGCCTCATCACCCACCTGCTCGACCTGTCGCAGGACATGGCGCAGGCCACCAGCAATCCCGAGATGATCCAGCGCACCCGCGCGCTGGCCGCCTTCTCGGCCGCCAAGGAGTACGCCTCCGTCCAGCGCGCCGTCCTCGCGGCCGCGCTGCCGGTCAACGACGACGTCTACGGCACCATCTCCGAGAACGACCGGCAGTACGCCGAGGCCGCGCTGGAGAACCAGGACTCCGAACTCGCGAGCTTCCGCAGCATCTTCGGCGACGAGGGCGCCGAGGAGCTGCTCCAGCCCATCGAGCAGGGCAGCCCGACCATCGAGGACGCCGACACGTACGCCACGCGTGCGCTCAGCTCCCCGACCGGTCTGAGGTCGCTGGACAAGCGGTCGTACCAGGACTGGTTCGACGCCAGCACGACCAAGATCCGGCAGATGAACAACATCGAGACCACGCTGCTCGAGGACATGGAGCAGAAGGCCCGTGAGCTGCGCGCCGAGTCCGAGCGCGAGGCGATCATCTCCGGTGCGCTGATCCTGCTGGTGCTCGGTGTGTCGCTGGTCGGCGCGTTCGTCGTCGCCCGGTCCATGATCCGCTCGCTGCGCCGGCTCCAGGAGACGGCCACCAAGGTCGCCCAGGACCGGCTGCCCGAGCTGGTCAAGCAGCTGTCCGAGTCCGACCCGCAGGACGTCGACACGTCCGTGGAGTCGGTCGGTGTGCACTCCCGGGACGAGATCGGCCAGGTGGCCGCGGCCTTCGACGACGTGCACCGCGAGGCGGTCCGCCTCGCCGCCGAGCAGGCCCTGCTGCGGGGCAACGTCAACGCGATGTTCACCAACCTCTCGCGCCGCTCCCAGGGCCTCATCCAGCGTCAGCTCTCGCTCATCTCCGAACTGGAGTCCCGCGAGGCCGACCCGGACCAGCTGTCCTCGCTGTTCAAGCTCGACCACCTCGCGACCCGCATGCGCCGTAACGGCGAGAACCTCCTGGTCCTCGCCGGTGAGGAGCCCGGCCGCCGCTGGACCCGTCCGGTGCCGCTGGTCGACGTGCTCCGTGCCGCCGCCTCCGAGGTGGAGCAGTACGAGCGGATCGAGCTGTCCTCCGTGCCTACCACCGAAGTGGCCGGCCGGGTCGTCAACGACCTCGTGCACCTCCTCGCCGAGCTGCTCGAGAACGCGACCTCCTTCTCCTCCCCGCAGACCAAGGTCAAGGTCACCGGTCACGCGCTGCCCGACGGCCGCGTCCTGATCGAGATCCACGACACCGGCATCGGCCTCTCCCCCGAGGACCTGGCCGCGATCAACGAGCGGCTCGCGTCGCCGCCCACCGTGGACGTGTCGGTCTCCCGCCGCATGGGCCTCTTCGTGGTCGGCCGGCTGTCGCAACGGCACGGCATCCGCATCCAGCTCCGCCCCTCCGACTCCGGTGGTACGACCGCGCTGGTCATGCTGCCCGTCGACGTCGCCCAGGGCGGCAAGAAGCCGCAGCCCAAGCCCGGCCAGGGCAGCGTGTCCGGCGGTCCGGCCGCCGCGCAGGCCGCCGCCGGTGTCGCCGCGGCCCGCCGTCAGGGCGGCCAGGGCGGTCCGCTCGGCTCCGGTGCGCAGGGCGGCGGTGCTCTCGGCGCCGGCTCCGGCACGGGTGGCAGGCTCGCCGCCGGCCAGGGTCCCCGGGCCGCGCTGCCCGGCCGTGACGGCGGTGGCCGCCCCGGTGCGCCGCGCGGACCGCAGGGTCCGGCCTCGCCCCCGCAGGGCCGCCCGGCTCCGGCCGGCGCCGGCTTCGGCGGCCAGGCCCCGGGTGCGCCGCAGGGTCTCCAGTCGGCCGGTACCGGTACGCCGGGCCAGGGCCAGGGCCAGGACATGTTCGGCGCCGGGCGTCCGCCCGCGCCGCGCCAGAGCGACAACCGAGGCGACCAAGGTGGTCGCGGCCGTGGCCGTCAGCCGCAGCTGCCGCCGCGCGGCGGCCCGCGTGCCGAGCTGCCGGGCGGCGACCCGCAGCCCCGCGGCACCAGCTGGGGCGACGAGAACGCCCAGCCGCCGGTCGCGCGCACCCCGCTGGACGCCCCGCGCGGCCACGACGAGCCGGATGTCGCGCAGACCTCGCGGATGCCGCGCATCGACGACCGTCAGGGTCCCGGCGGCACCGCCGAGATACCGCGGATCGACGAGCGCCAGGGTCCGGCCGGCCCGGCGGACTTCGCGCGCCCCGGCTCGGGCGGCCCGCAGCACACCGGTCAGTACCAGGACATGAGCCAGTTCTCCGGCCTGAACGGCGCCCAGGACACGGGCCAGTTCCCGGCTCCGGGCGCGGGCGGACGGCAGGACGGCTTCGTCCGCAACGACGTCTTCGGCACCCCAGGCGGGCAGAACGCCCCGACGGGTCCGGGCCGGTACACCGCTCCGCAGGCCTACGACAACGGCTCCACCGGTCAGTTCCCGGCCCCCGGCCACGACGGTTCCGGCACCGGCCAGTACGCGCTGCCCGGCCGCCAGGACCCCTCGTCCACGGGCCAGTTCGACCGCCCCCAGAACACGGGCGGCGGCAACGGCTACGGCTCTCCGCAGCAGCCCGTCCCGCCGCGCCCCGCCGTCCGCTCCGAGCCGGAGGCGCTGCCGCCGGCCGGTCCGGGTGACGGCCGTACCCCGCTGTACGACACCCTGGAGACCAACTGGTTCCACGGACAGCAGGCCGACGGAAACGGCAACGGCTCGGCCCCCACGCCGCAGCCACAGCAGCCGCAGGCTCCGGCTGCCCCCCAACGTCCCGCGGCGACCGGGTCCTCCTGGCGCACCTCGCCCAACGACGAACTCGTCCGTCAGGCCGAGCGCGTCCGGCAGCCCGCCGCGGGCGGCGTCACCACTTCCGGCCTGCCGCGCCGGGTGCCCAGGGCGAACCTCGTCCCGGGCACGGCTCAGCAGCAACAGCACCAAACCGGTCCGCAGGTCTCGCGTGCGCCTGACGACGTACGCGGACGGCTGACCAATCTTCGTCGGGGTATCGCGCAAGGTCGTCAGGTCGGCAACGGCCAGACCGGCAGCTTCCCGAACCCCACTCACCAGCAGGAGCGTTAGTTGAGCCAGATGAGCCAGGCGGCACAGAATCTGAACTGGTTGATCACCAACTTCGTGGACAACACCCCCGGGGTGTCCCACACCGTTGTCGTGTCCGCCGACGGGCTCCTGCTCGCCATGTCCGAGGGCTTCCCCCGCGACCGTGCCGACCAGTTGGCGGCCGTCGCGTCGGGCCTCACCTCGCTGACGGCCGGGGCCTCCCGGATCTTCGAGGGCGGCAGCGTGGCACAGACGGTCGTCGAGATGGAGCGGGGTTTCCTCTTCCTCATGTCCGTCTCGGACGGCTCGTCCCTCGCCGTCCTCGCGCACCCCGAATGTGACATCGGCCTCGTCGGCTACGAGATGGCACTCCTGGTCGACCGCGCGGGCGCGGTACTCACGCCCGACCTGCGCGCCGAACTACAGGGCAGTCTGCTCCACTGACCCGCCCAGGTACCACCCGCCTCACGAAATCACCGTCCGGCCGACACAATCCCCCCACCGGCCTCGACGGACGGCACGACTGACCGAGACTTGCTGTCCCGCCCGGAGGATTCATGACCCCGCCCACCGCCTCTCATGATCCGTACGCGGAGCCGTACGGGGACGAGGGCGACCAGCCGCTGGTGCGTCCGTACGCGATGACCGGCGGCCGGACCCGGCCGCGCTACCAGCTCGCCATCGAGGCGCTGATCAGCACCACGGCCGACCCGGCAGCGCTCATGGGGCTGCTCCCCGAGCACCAGCGCATCTGCCACCTCTGCCGTGAGGTGAAGTCGGTCGCGGAGGTCTCGGCGCTCCTGGCCATGCCGCTGGGCGTGGCCAGGATCCTCGTGGCCGACCTCGCCGAGGCCGGACTGGTGGCCATTCACCAGCCGGGCGGCGACGAGAACAACGGTGGCGCACCTGACGTGACGCTGCTCGAAAGGGTGCTCAGTGGACTTCGCAAGCTCTGACGGGGGGCGGGCCACCACCTCCGCGAAGATCGTGGTGGCGGGCGGCTTCGGCGTGGGCAAGACCACGTTCGTGGGCGCCGTCTCCGAGATCAACCCGCTGCGCACGGAGGCCGTGATGACGTCCGCGAGCGCGGGCATCGACGACCTCACCCACACCGGGGACAAGACCACCACCACGGTGGCCATGGACTTCGGACGTATCACGCTCGACCAGGACCTGATCCTCTACCTGTTCGGTACGCCGGGTCAGGACCGCTTCTGGTTCATGTGGGACGACCTGGTGCGCGGTGCCATCGGCGCCGTGGTGCTGGTGGACACCCGCCGCCTGGCCGACTGCTTCCCGGCGGTGGACTACTTCGAGAACTCGGGTCTGCCGTTCGTCGTCGCCCTCAACGGCTTCGACGGTCAGCAGCCGTACCAGCCGGAGGAGGTCCGCGAGGCGCTCCAGATCGGGCCGGACACCCCGATCATCACGACGGACGCCCGGCATCGTTCGGACGCCAAGTCGGCGCTGATCACGCTGGTGGAGCACGCGCTCATGGCTCGTCTGCGGTGAGCGGGGAACAAATCCATCGTGCCGTACGTCAGTTGCCGTAGACGTACCGGAGCCGGCTGTGGCCTTTGACACGGCCGGCCCCGGTGTTCATAACGTTTCGGCAGAGGAATCGGGTGGTACGGCCACGCGTCGCGGTCGCTTGGTACCGCTGCGCGCATGAAGGCCCCGTCATTTGACGGGGCTCGTTCTTTTTGACCGTTTTATCTGGGGCTTACATCACTTCGAACCGGCACTTCTCCATGTTTGGAACTGCGCTGGTCGTCGTGCTGGAATGCCTGAACTGCCCAATGGTCAATGACGTACTCATGGTCGATGGCTGACCGGGCTCTGAGACACTGCGGCACGACGAAGGTGCCGACCGCCGAGAGGTTGTTGGTCGAGTGAGGCGAAGCAAGAAAAGTCCCGAGCCGGCGGCCCGGGGCAACTTCACCCCGCCGCCGCGCGGAGCGGCGCCCGCCCCTGTGCCCGGTGCGGAGCAGTCGGCCGCACCCGCGAAGAGCGGTGGCCGTCTCTCCCCTCGCAACTGGCGGGTGCCCACCAGGCTGAACGCGATCCTGCTCATACCCGTGCTGGTCGGTCTCGTCATGGGCGGCTTCCAGGTGAAGGGCTCGATCGACACCTGGCAGGAGGCCCGCGACGCCGAGAAGGTCGCGAAGATCGTGGCCGCCGCCGGCGAGTACGCCGAGGCGCTGCTGAACGAGCGCGACGTCTCCGCCGAACCCCTGCTGCAGAACAAGAAGGACAGCGAGGTCGTCAAGGACGCCCGCGCCGTGACCGACCAGAAGGCCGCCGCCTTCCACAGCGAGACGTCCGGCATGCCGGACAAGGAAGGCCTCAAGCGCCGCCTCGGCCTGGTGATCGAGAAGGAGCCGAGCATCACGAAGCTCCGCGCGGCCGCCTACACCAAGGCCCTGGACCCGGTGAAGACCGAAGAGGGCTACGTCGAGATCGAGCACCTGCTCATGGAGTTCTCCAACGAACTCGGCCTCGGCACCGGCAACATCACGGCGTACGGCCGTACCGTCTACGCGATCGCGCTCGCCAAGGGCGCCGAGTCCCTCCAGCGCTCGATCGGCATGCACCTGCTGGTCCGGCCGAGCCCCGACGAGACGGTCTTCCGCCAGCAGCTCACCGCCTTCACCTCGTACGCCTACCTGGAGCGGGTGGCCCTACAGGAGTACGTCTCCGGTGGCACCACGCAGGACGCGGCGCGCCTCACCGAGGTCATGACCCAGAAGACCGAGGAAGGCGCGAAGCAGGCCGCCGAGGCCCAGCAGAAGGCCGAGGCCGCGGACCAGGACTTCGTCGCTCCGCCCGCCATGGACAAGATGATCCAGGCGATCGCCAGCGGGCGGTCGCCCGCCCAGCTCGCCGAGCAGGGCGTCACCGCCCAGGCCTGGATGACGGCCGCGACCCTGAAGTTCCAGGGGTACAGCGAGGTCGAGAGCGAACTCATCGACAAGGCCGTGGGCGAGGCGGGGCAGATCGCCTCCGACGCCCAGCGGGACGCGATCATCAACGGCGCGATCGTCATCATCGCCCTGCTGACCGCGTTCATCATCGCCAGTCTCATGGCCCGCCAGATGAGCCAGTCCATGCGCCAGCTGCGCAACGCCGCCTTCGGCATCGCCGAGCAGCGGCTGCCGATGCTGGTCGACCAGCTCTCGCGGACCGATCCCGGCCGGGTCGACACCAGGGTCACGCCGATCCCCATCAACACCACGGACGAGATCGGCGAGGTCGCCCGCGCCTTCGACCAGGTCCACCGTGAGGCCGTCCGGCTCGCCGCCGAGCAGGCCCTGCTGCGGGGCAACATCAACGCGATCTTCACCAACCTGTCGCGCCGCAACCAGTCCCTGATCGAGGGCCAGCTGACCCTGATCACCGAGCTGGAGAACAACGAGGCCGATCCGGACCAGTTGGAGAACCTCTTCCGCCTGGACCACCTCGCGACCCGTATGCGCCGCAACGGCGAGAACCTCCTGGTCCTCGCCGGCGAGGAGCCGGGCCGCCGCTGGGACCAGCCGGTCCCGCTGGTCGACGTGCTGCGCGCCGCCTCCTCCGAGGTGGAGCAGTACGAGCGCGTCGAGCTGTCGGGCGTACCGGAGGCCGAGATCCACGGCCGTGCCGTGACCGACCTCGTGCACCTGCTGGCCGAGCTGCTGGAGAACGCCACCACGTTCTCCTCCCCGCAGACCAAGGTCCGGGTGACCGCGACCCGTCTCCCCGACGGCCGCGTGATGATCGAGATCCACGACAAGGGCATCGGCCTCACCGCCGAGGACTTCGCGGACATCAACCACAAGCTGGCCAACCCGCCGACCGTGGACGCGGCGATCTCCCAGCGCATGGGCCTGTTCGTGGTCGGGCGGCTGTCCGACCGGCACGGCATCCGGGTCCAGCTGCGCCCCTCGGGCGAGCAGGCCGGCACCACGTCGCTGGTCATGCTGCCCGACGCCATCACCCACGGTGGCGGTGGCGAGCACCAGCCCGAGCGCGACGACTTCACCGTCTCCCAGATCATCCCGGAGCAGCGGTTCCAGGGTGAGGACTTCAACCACCAGCCGTTGCGCACGGCGGCCGAGCTGGGCTTCGACGACAGCCAGTACACGGAGGTCCCCGACGACCTGCGTGACCTGGACCCGGTCGGCCGCTCCCTGATGCGGGACGAGCGCCGGGCGGCCCTGGAGTCCCCCGCGCCCGACCGGCCGGGTCGGCAGCAGTCCGCCGAGACGCCCGCGTACGGCGACGGCTTCGACCAGTCGCAGCAGCAGGCCGCGTTCGACGCCTCCCCCAACGGCTTCGCCTCGCCGCAGAACGGCTACGACGGCGGCGCGACCGGGTACGCCGAGCAGCCGAGGGCGTACGACCACCCGCAGACGTCGTACGAGGGACAGCAGCACACGGCGTACGAGGACCCGTACCGCGCCGCCAACGGCGGTGGGCCGCAGGGCGAGGCCTTCCCGGCGAACGGCACGGGGGCGCAGAACGGCGCCTTCGGGCAGCACGGCGGCTACCCCGACAACGCGTATGCGGAAGCTCCGCAGGAGGAGCGGGCGGCGGAACCGCAGGCCGCGCCGGAGGGCTTCCAGCCGTACGAGGAGCAGCCCTACCAGGACGACTGGCCGCAGCAGAACAGCTACCAGAACGGTTATCCGGACCAGTACGCTGCGCAAGCGGAATCCGCGCAGGCCACTGACACCGGTGAGCAGGACAGCGTAGGCTTCGACCGTCCGGGACCGGCCCCCTCCGCGGCCCACGCGTTGACCGACGCGGGACTGCCCCGTCGCGGATCCCACGCGGCGAGCGGTTCGAACGGATCCCGGCCCGCGCCCCAGGAAGCGCCGGCTCCCGCTTCGGACGGCCCCGCCGACTGGCGTTCGGCGAACGACGATCGCTGGCAGCAGGCCGCCCAGCTCAAGAAGCCGAAGGCGGGCGGGGTCACCTCCTCCGGTCTGCCGCGACGGGTGCCGAAGGCCAACCTGATCGAGGGCGCCGCCGAGAGCACCCCCCAGGGAGGCCCCCAGGTCTCCCGCGCCCCGGAGGACGTCCGAGGCAGGTTGAGCAACCTGCGTCGAGGCGTGCAGCGGGGACGCAACGCAGGAAGTGAACCGAACGGTCAGGCCAGGAATCAGCACAGTGGGCCTGACAGCACCTACGACCAGGAGCGTTAGTGTGAGCCCGATGAGCCAGGCGGCACAGAACCTGAACTGGTTGATCACCAACTTCGTGGACAACACCCCGGGGGTGTCCCACACGGTGGTGGTCTCCGCCGACGGACTCCTTCTGGCGATGTCCGAAGGCTTCCCCCGCGACCGTGCCGACCAGCTCGCGGCCGTCGCCTCCGGTCTGACGTCGCTGACGGCAGGCGCCTCCCGGATCTTCGAGGGCGGCAGCGTGAACCAGACGGTTGTGGAGATGGAGCGAGGATTCCTGTTCCTCATGTCCATCTCGGACGGTTCGTCGCTCGCGGTCCTCGCCCATCCCGAGGCGGACATCGGCCTTATCGGGTACGAGATGGCCCTCCTGGTGGACCGAGCAGGTACGGTCCTGACGCCCGATCTTCGCGCGGAGCTCCAAGGGAGCCTTCTCAACTAACAGATGGACGGTGCGTTTTGGCGTCCCGAGGCCGTAGGGTTTCGGGACGCGGCCTCCACGTGATGGATGCCAGGCACAGTCGGAGGAGGAGAGAGAGTGGCAACACCCCCAGCCGGTTCGCATTCGGGTAACTGGTCGTACGGCCCTGCCCAGGGCCAGGGCGACGGTTCTCAGAACCCGAACCGTTACGACTTCCCCTCCGCTCCGAGCCAGCGTCAGCCGTACGCACCCCAGGACCCGCAGGGCCCCGGGCAGTCGCCGTACGACCAGCCGCACCAGCCGCGCATCCAGCCCGTGCAGCCGCATCGCCGCACCCCCGAGCCGTCGCCCGCCGGGGCGTCGCACAACCCCTTGGTGCGTCCGTACGCCATGACCGGCGGCCGGACCCGCCCGCGGTACCAGCTCGCCATCGAGGCGCTGGTGCACACCACCGCGGCTCCGCACCAGATGCAGGGGCAACTGCCCGAGCATCAGCGGATCTGCAACCTCTGCCGGGAGATCAAGTCGGTGGCCGAGATCTCGGCCCTCCTGACGATCCCTCTCGGCGTGGCCAGGATCCTCGTCGCCGACTTGGCGGAGGCGGGACTGGTCGCCATCCATCAGCCCGGCGGCGACGAGAACGCCGGCGGCCAGCCAGACGTGACACTGCTCGAAAGGGTGCTCAGTGGACTTCGCAAGCTCTAGCGGCGGTCCTTCCCGCTCCACCACCTCAGCGAAGATCGTGGTGGCGGGTGGCTTCGGCGTGGGCAAGACCACGTTCGTCGGGGCCGTCTCGGAGATCAACCCGCTGCGTACCGAGGCCGTCATGACGTCTGCTTCGGCGGGCATCGACGACCTCACCCACACCGGAGACAAGACGACCACGACGGTCGCCATGGACTTCGGCCGTATCACGTTGGACCAGGACCTGATCCTGTACCTCTTCGGTACACCCGGCCAGGACCGCTTCTGGTTCATGTGGGACGACCTGGTGCGCGGCGCCATCGGCGCGATCGTCCTGGTGGACACCCGCCGACTCGCCGACTGCTTCCCCGCGGTCGACTACTTCGAGAACTCGGGTCTCCCCTTCGTGATCGCCCTCAACGGCTTCGACGGCAACCAGCCGTACCAGCCGGACGAGGTGCGCGAGGCCCTCCAGATCGGCCCCGACACCCCGATCATCACGACGGACGCCCGCCACCGCGCGGACGCCAAGTCGGCGCTGATCACGCTGGTGGAGCACGCGCTCATGGCGCGCCTGCGGTAGGACCTGACGTGAAACGGCCCCTGTGCCCCTCCTCGAGGGAGGCGCAGGGGCCTTTTCACGCCACCGGGGCGGCGCGGCCCGCGGGTCGGTCAGCTCCCCCTCGCCCCCCGGGGTCCGCGGGCGGTCCGTACGTGCGAAGGCCCCGGCCGCCCAGGGGGCGTCGGGGCCTTCTTCGTGCTCGTGGCGGCTCGGGCGGTCAGCGCCAGCTGTGCGGGGCGCGGAAGCCGCCCTCGCGCTCCAGCCGGCGCCAGCCGGCCTTGGGGCGGCCTCGGTGGACCGGGGCGGGCTCGGGGGAACGGGCGGCGCGGGCCAGCAGGATCGCCGTGAGGGCGGCGACTTCCTCGGGCTCGGCGTGGCCCTTCTCGACGCGGATGTCAGGCGTGGTCATGGGTGTCAGTCTCCGTGAGAGAGGTTTCCGCAAGGGTGGCGCGGAGGATCCGCCTGGTTACTGCGGGGGGTTGCCGTGCTTGCGGGAGGGCAGGTCGGCGTGCTTGGTGTGCAGCATCGCCAGGGACCTGACGAGGATTTCGCGGGTTTCGGCGGGGTCGATGACGTCGTCGACGAGGCCGCGCTCGGCCGCGTAGTAGGGGTGCATCAGCTCGGACTTGTACTCCTTGACCATGCGGGCCCGCATGGCCTCGGAGTCCTCGGCCTCGGCGATCTGGCGGCGGAAGATGACGTTGGCGGCACCTTCGGCGCCCATCACGGCGATCTCGTTGGTGGGCCAGGCGAACGTGAGGTCCGCACCGATGGACTGGCTGTCCATGACGATGTAGGCACCTCCGTACGCCTTGCGCAGGATGAGGGAGATCCGGGGCACGGTCGCGTTGCAGTAGGCGTAGAGGAGCTTGGCGCCGTGGCGGATGATCCCACCGTGCTCCTGATCGACGCCGGGCAGGAAGCCGGGTACGTCCAGAAGAGTGATGATCGGGATGTTGAAGGCGTCGCACATCTGCACGAAGCGGGCGGCCTTCTCGCTGGCCTCGATGTCGAGGACACCGGCGAGGGTCTGCGGCTGGTTGGCGACGATGCCGACGACCTGGCCGTCGAGCCGGGCCAGCGCGCAGATGATGTTGCGCGCCCAGCGCTCGTGGACCTCCAGGTACTCGCCGTCGTCGACGACCTCCTCGATGACCTTGGTCATGTCGTACGGCCGGTTGCCGTCCGCCGGGACGAGGTCGAGCAGGACGTCACCGCGGCGGTCGGCCGGGTCGGAGCACTCGGCGCGCGGCGGGTTCTCGCGGTTGTTCTGCGGGAGGAGGGAGAGGAGGTAGCGCACCTCCGCGATGCAGGTCTCCTCGTCGTCGTAGGCGAAGTGGCAGACGCCCGAGGTCTCGGCGTGCACGTCGGCGCCGCCGAGGCCGTTCTGGGTGATCTCCTCGCCGGTCACGGCCTTGACCACGTCGGGGCCGGTGATGAACATCTGCGAGGTCTCGCGGACCATGAAGACGAAGTCGGTGAGGGCGGGGCTGTAGGCCGCACCGCCCGCGCACGGGCCGAGCATGACGCTGATCTGCGGGATGACGCCCGAGGCCTTGGTGTTGCGCTGGAAGATGCCGCCGTAACCGGCGAGCGCGGAGACGCCCTCCTGGATACGGGCCCCGGCACCGTCGTTCAGCGACACCAGCGGGGCCCCGGCCGCGATGGCCATGTCCATGATCTTGTGGATCTTCGTGGCGTGCGCCTCGCCCAGCGCGCCGCCGAAGATGCGGAAGTCGTGGGCGTAGACGAAGACCGTACGGCCCTCCACCGTGCCCCAACCGGTGATGACACCGTCGCTGTACGGCCTCTTCGCCTCCAGGCCGAAGCCGGTCGCCCGGTGCCGGCGCAGCTGCTCGACCTCCTGGAAGGACCCCGGGTCCAGGAGCAGCTCGATCCGCTCACGGGCGGTCAGCTTGCCCTTGGCGTGCTGCGCCTGGGTCGCCTTCTCGCTCGGCCCGGCCAGCGCCTGCGCACGGATCACGTGCAGCTCGGCTACGCGCCCGCGCGCGTCCGTGGGCTCGGCGGTCGGCTCACCGGTCGTCTCTTCCAAAACGGTCATGTAGTGACCTTACGAAGCCCACCAAGGAAAGTGAGACGTCGACTCCGTACAGTCTCCGGCGTGTTTTCCTGGTAGCCCTGAACAGAACCATGCCGAAATGCAGGCATTCCGACTGCTCAGAGCCCGTTCCGCTTGTGGAGGTCGCACAAAGACGGGCGGTGAGACCAAGCCCACACCGTCGCCCGGTGGGGGCCGTCCAGTGGAGTGACGGACGGGGCGGACCGCCGGGAGGCGGGCTCACGCGATGACCGGGCAGCGTCCGAAACACATCCGTCCAGGAAGTTGAAAGTTGAACGGAATAGGACTACGGTCTGCCTTGTTGGAAACGTTGAACATTCAACATCAACGCTCGTCTCATCGATCCGTTCATCGATCCGTCCCCAAGGAGCACGTCATGGGCATCTTCGGCCGCAGGAACACCACCGAGACCACCGCGACCACCGCCACCACGGTCGGCGTCGTGAACCCGGACCTCGCCGCCCTGACCGGCGACTACACGATCGACCCGGCGCACTCGACCATCGGGTTCGTCGCCCGGCACGCGATGGTCACCAACGTCAAGGGCAAGTTCAACGAGTTCACCGGCTCGCTGCACCTGGACGGCGCCGACCCCGCCCGGTCCACCGCCACGCTCGACGTCACGATGACGAGCGTCGACACCGGGTCCGCCGACCGTGACAACCACCTCAGGACCTCGGACTTCTTCAAGGCCGACGAGTTCCCGACGATGACCTTCCGCTCGACCGGCGCGGAGGCCCTGGGCGGCGACGACTACCGCCTCACCGGCGACCTGACCATCCTCGGCGTCACCAGGCCGCTCACCATCGACCTCGAGTTCAACGGCGCCGCGAAGGACCCGTTCGGCAACGAGCGCGTCGGCTTCGAGGGCAAGGCGGAGATCCTGCGTTCCGACTGGGGCCTGACCTGGAACGCGGCGCTGGAGACCGGCGGCGTCCTCGTCTCCGACAAGATCAAGCTGAACTTCGACATCTCGGCCATCAAGAACGCGTGACGCGTCAGCGCCGCCACGCCCCCGAGCGCGCCCGCCCTCCACTCCCCCCGTAGGGAGGGCGGGCGCTCGGCGTGTCCGGAGCGCCCTGGAGGCGGGACACCGCACCGACGCCCGCGCCGGAGACGGGAGACCGCGACACCACGCGTCGCGTAGGGCCGTCCGCGACGCCGGCGCGCATCGCGCGGGCGGGACGCGACGCGGGCGGGACGCCACGCCGGTTCGGGCACCGCGCGGGCGCGACGCCGCCCGGAATCCCTGACGCCGGGCACGGCTGGACCCGGGTCCGGACACAGGTGCGGGGCCCGCCGGGTGCGCCACGGAGTGCGGAGGTCGGTCGTTCTTCAGGGCGCCCCGCCGACGCGGCCGGGGCTCCCGACCGAGGAGGCGCCATGACCAGGACCGGACCGCAGCACTATCCCGGCGCGCACCGCGACCACTGGTACCAGGACGACTTCGGCGGCGACCGGATGGAGGTCAACGTCGTCGTCCTGCACACCACCGAAGGCCGTTCGCTCCCCGGCTACCAGGGCGGCGCGTCCGCCCCCCACCTGACCGCGGTGCCGGATCTCGCGGCCAAGAGGCTGACGTGGTACCAGCACTTCGACATCGACGTCTCCTCCCGTGCCCTGCGCAACAGGCCCGGCGGCGTGGAGACCAACACGCTGAACGTCTGCCAGGTGGAGCTGGTCGGCACCTGCGACCCCGAGCTGCACACCAAGTGGCGGACGAGCGGCAAGGCCCACGTCCACTGGCCCAAGGCGCCGGAGTGGGCGCTCCTCGGCGTCGCCCGCTTCCTGGCGTGGGCGCACGAGCAGCACGACGTACCGCTGCGCGGCCCCGCGCTGTGGCCGGCGTACCCGAAGTCCTACGGGAACGGGGCCGGGCAGCGGATGAGCGCGGAGCGGTGGAACGCCTTCAAGGGCGTGTGCGGGCACATGCACGTGCCGGAGAACGATCACGGCGACCCGGGGGCCATCGACTTCGACGAACTGATCAGGCTGGCGAAGGCGGCCGTGCGGGGCTGACCGCCGCGCCGTCCGCCGCGGCCGGTGGGGCCGACGGCGTGTCACCCGGAGTCGGCCGACGCCTCCAGGCCGGCGACGACGGCCGCCGCCTGGGCCGTCCGCCGCTGCGGGGTGCGGGCGCGCAGGACGCCGAGCATGGCGAGGTACCGGTCGGTGCCGCCCAGCCGGTCGAAGGCCGCGAGGGCCCGTGGACTGCACTCCAGGGCGGCCGCCAGTTCCGCGGGGACGGTGGCGTCCTGCTGGGAGGCGTACGCCGCCGCCCACCGTCCGTCGGCCCGTGCGGCCGCCACCTCGGCGAGGCCGCCGGGCCGCATCCGGCCCGCCGCGGTCAGCTCCGCCACCCGGCGCACGTTGACCGCCGACCAGAGGCTGCCCGGCCTGCGCGGTGTGATCCGCTGGAGGAACGTCCTCGCGTCGACGCCCTTGCGCTGTCCGGTGATCCAGCCGTGGCACAGGGCCACGTCGTTGACCTCGGCGGCCGTGACGGAGTCGGCCCCGGACCCCTTCTTGGCGACCTCGACCCAGAGGCCGGGGTGGGGCGCCGGGTGGCGGGTGAGCCAGTCGTCCAGCGCGGAGGCGGTCGGGAAGGCGAGGGGGGTGGCGGGATCGGTCACAGAGGCAGCATAGGAGTCGCGCGGGCCGGTTCGGCCCTGGAACGGCACCGGTTCGCCGCCGCCGGGCGGGTGGCCGGGGGTGGCCGAATCACACCCCTTGTGCGAAGGCTTGCGGCGTTCTCATAATCCAGCAACAGATTTGACCTGCTCATGCCAGCACATGGGCACTTCTTTACTGCCCCTTGTCATGCGCGCGTCAACTCCGTGTTCCGGGCACCGCCAACCCTCCCGACTCCGGGTCGACCCCCCACGGAAGGCATCACCGTGCACAAGCTCCTCACCGCACTCAAGAGACTCGCGGCCGTCGGCGCCGCGGCCCTCGCGATCGCCAGCCTTCAGCCCGTCTCGTCCGCCCAGGCCGCTCCCTCGCCCGTCGTCGGCGGAACCCGCGCCGCGCAGAGCGAGTTCCCGTTCATGGTCCGGCTCTCCATGGGGTGCGGCGGCGCCCTGTACACCCAGCAGATCGTGCTGACCGCCGCGCACTGCGTGGGGTCGACCGGCGCCAACACCGGCATCACCGCGACCGCCGGCGTCGTGGACCTCCAGTCCACCACCGGCCGGGTCCAGGTCCGCTCCACGTACGTCTACCGGGCCCCCGGCTACAACGGCAACGGCAAGGACTGGGCGCTCATCAAGCTGGCGCAGCCCATCAACCTGCCGACGCTGAAGATCGCCACGACCACGCAGTACAACACCGGCACCTTCACCGTCGCCGGCTGGGGCTCGGCCACCGAGGGCGGTGCCCAGCAGCGGTACCTGCTCAAGGCCACCGTGCCCTTCGTCAGTGACGCCACCTGCCGCTCCTACAGCGGTTACAGCGGTCTGATCGCGAGCGACGAGATCTGCGCCGGATACGCGGCCGGCGGCGTCGACACCTGCCAGGGCGACTCGGGCGGCCCGATGTTCCGCCGGGACTCCGCCAACGCCTGGATCCAGGTCGGCATCGTCAGCTGGGGCATCGGCTGCGCCCGGCCCAACGCCCCCGGCGTCTACAGCGAGGTCTCCACGTTCGCCTCCGCCATCGCCTCGGCGGCGGCCTCCCTCTGACCCGCTCCCCCACCCGTCGTACGACGTCTCGGGCCCGGCGCGTGCAGCGCCGGGCCCGTGCGCGCGGCTGTCGTCAGAAGCCTCCGCCGAAGTCCCCGCCCCCTCCGCCGCCGCCGAAGTCCCCGCCGCCGCCGAAGTCGCCTCCGCCACCGCCGAAGTCTCCGAAACTGCCGGCGTCGAAGTCCGCTCCGGACACGTCACCGCCCTCGTAGCCGCCGCCGAAGTCGCCGTAGCCGCTGCCGTAGTCGGAGGCGTAGGCGGGCGTGGCCATCATGCCGCCGAGCATCGTGCCGACGAGCAGGCCGGGCAGCAGGCCGCCGCCGAAGTAACCGCCCGCCCAGGGGCCGTAGGCGGGGCCCGCCTCCCAGTAGGGGCGGCGGCCGTAGTCGGTGTCGACCTCGCGGACCATCGGGTCCCGGCCGTCCGCCAGGCGGGTGCGGTCCGCCGCGCAGACCGGGACCTCGCGGGCGGCTCCGCCGGGCGGGGTCCAAGCGGCGTCGGCGACGGAGGGGCCGTGGCGCGGATCGAAGAAGCACGGCGGGCGGCGCTCGGGCAGCGGCTCGCCGGCCCGGCGGGCCGCGAGCCGGGCCAGGGCGAAGCGGCCCTCCTCCACGACCTCGGTGACCGGGCGCACGTCCTCGGGCCTCGTCGCGTCCGCCATCAGCGACTTGGCCCTCTCGTAGGCGTCGAGGGCGTGCTCGTAGTCGCCGCGCATCGCGTCGTCGGCGCCGGGTTCGGACGGGTGGAAGTCGAGCCGGTCCAGTTCCTCGCCGAAGGCGGTGATGTCCTCGTCGACGACGACCCGGAGCCGTTCCAGGGCGGCCCGCTGTTCCTCCGCGTGCCGCCTGCGGTTGCGTCGTACGAGGGTGTACGCGCCGGCGCCGACGACCGCGACCACCGCTCCCGCGGTGATCAGTCCCGCGGTCGAGACCCCGCCACCGGCGTCCGGGGAGCCCCAGCCGCCGGGGGCGGAGCCGCCCATGTTGGCGACGGCCCGGTCGGTGAAGTCGGTCAGCTGGGCCGTGGCGTCGCCGCGGCCCTGGACGCTGGTGACGAGGTTGCGCACGGCGGCCGTCGGCAGGACCGAGGAGTCGGCGCGGGCGTCGAAGCGGTCGCCGAGGCGGATCGCGTAGAGGCCGGTCACGCCGGTGGCGGTGCGCAGGTCGGTGAAGAGGTTCTCCGTCGGGTAGCCGGCCGGGAGGACGGCGACGAAGACGGGTTTGTCGGCGTTCTCGATCTTCTCGCGGAGGGCCCGGGCGTCCGCCGGGGAGAGCTGGGCGGACGCCGCCGGGTCGACGTAGACGGGGCTCTCGCGCAGGGCCGCGGCGATCGTCGACACACTGGTCTCGGCAGCGGCGCGCGGGGCGCCCGCCGACACCAGGGTCAGGGCGGCGAGCGCCAGCGCGAGGAGCAGTCCGGCGAACCCTCGGGCCGTGAGTGCGACCTTCATACTTCGAAGCTACCCCTACACGGGCGAAGTAGGGCAGCGGCGGCTCAGGCCTTGCGGTACGCCTCGATCAGCGCTCGCACCGCCTCTCCGTAGCGTCCGGTCAGCAGCAGGTGGTCGGCGTCCGCGAAGGGGGCGGAGACGGCGGCCGTGACGGACTGGCCGATCCTCTGCTGGACGATCAGCCGGGCCCGGTTCACCAGCGTCCGGCCGGCCTGGTCGGCGCCCGCCCGCTCGGCCGCCGTGGCCGCCGTGGCGAGGGCACGCAGTGTGGCCGTACCGCCGGAGGGGATCTTCGTCAGGGTGGTCAGGCCCCAGCCGTAGGGGAACTGCGGGTCGTACGAGGCGTCGCCGACGTTGATCGGGAGCTGGGCCTCGGACTTCGGCCAGGTCACCGGCAACTGCCCGGTGAACGGGCGCCTGCCGTACAGCACGTCCGCCACCCCGGCGCCCTCCGTGCCCGGCAGCCAGGACGCCACCAGGGCGTCGACGGCGTCGAGCCGGTCGCCGATGATCTGGGGGCGCCCGGAGACGATCAGCACGGCGCACCTCATGGCCGCGCACACGGTGTCGACGGCGGCCTGGTCGGCGGTGGACAGCCGCAGGTCGTGGCCGTTGCCGACGTCGCCGGCGCCCTCCGCGTACGGGGTCTCGCCGACGACGACCACACCGACGTCGTAGCCGGTCGTCGGTGCCGAGGCGTCCTTGGAGTAGGTGAGGTCTCCGCCCGCCCGGCGCATCCCCTCCAGGATGGTGGTGCCGGGGGTGACGGCCCCCGACGCGCCCTGCCAGGTGATGGTCCAGCCTCCGGTCTGGTTGCCGATGTCGTCGGCGTTGGACCCGGCGACGTAGACCTTCTGGTCCTTCTTCAGCGGCAGCAGGCCGCCCGCGTTCTTCAGCAGCACCTGGGACTCGGCGGCGGCGCGCCGGGCGACGGTCCGGTGCGCGGCGGAGCCGATGGCGGCGGCGCCCGAGGTGTCGGCGTACGGCTTCTCGAAGAGGCCGAGGCGGAACTTCTGCGTGAGGATGCGGGAGACGGCGTCGTCGACGCGCCGCTCGCCGACGCGTCCGGCCCGGACCTCGTCGACGAGGGTCGCGCGGAAGTCCTTGTAGGCGTACGGGACCATGATCATGTCGAGGCCCGCGTTGACCGAGGTCCGCACGTCGCTCGCGTAGTCGCCCGGAAGCTGGTCGATCGCCGCCCAGTCGCTGACGACGAACCCCTCGAAGCCCATCCGGTCCTTCAGGACCCCGTCGATCATGTCGGCGCGGGCGTGCATCTTGACCGGGCCCCGTCCGTCGCCGGCGATGTCGAGCGAGGAGTACGAGGGCATCACGGAGCCGACCCCGCGGTCGACGGCGTCCTGGTACGGCGCGAGGTGGACGGCCTCCAACTGCTTGCGGGTGACCTCGGTGACGCCCTGGTCGATGGTGTAGCTCCCGGTGGTGGAGGAGCCGTAGGTGGTGCCGCCGTCGCCGACGAAGTGCTTGGCGGTGGCGAGGACCTTGTCGTCGTCCGCCAGATCGCTGCCGTCGCGGGCGCCCTGGAAGCCCTGGATCACGGTCTCCAGGGACTCTACGAGGGCCGGGTCCTCGCCGAAGGACTCGTAGGAGCGGCCCCAGCGTTCGTCGCGGGTGACGCAGAGGCAGGGCGCGAAGTCCCAGGGGACGCCGGTGGCGCGGACCTCGGCCGCGGTGACCGCGGCCGTCTGCTGGGCGAGCCGGGGGTCGCGGCCGGCGCCGATGCCGATGTTGTGCGGCATGACGGTGGCGCCGACCAGGTTGTTGTGTCCGTGCACCGCGTCGACCCCGTAGATCAGCGGAATCTGGAACCGGGTCGCCTGCGCGCGGAGCTGGAAGGCGTCGATCATCTTCGCCCAGGCGGCGGGGGTGTTGGGCGTGGGGGTCGAGCCGCCGCCGGACAGGAGCGAGCCGAGGTCCCAGGCGGCGATGTCGCCGGGCGCGGTGAGCGCGCCGCGCTCGGCCTGGGTCATCTGGCCGGCCTTCTCCTCCAGGGACATCCGGGAGAGCAGGTCGGCGACCCGCTTGCGCACCGGCAGCCTGGCGTCCAGGTAGGGCAGTCCGTGGGCGTCGATGACGACCTGCGGGGTCTCGGCCGGGGCCTTCGCGCCGGAGACGGTCAGCTTCACCGGGACGGTCTCGGCGTTCTCCGCGGACCGGTCCCTCGTGGTGGGTACGCGGATCGCGCGGCCGGTACCGGAGGGGGTGCCCGCGGGGAAGGTGAGGGTGCCGGTGGCCGGGGTGTAGTCCGCGGCGGAGGCGGTGCCGCCGGTCGTCTCGTACGCGACGGTCACCGGTTCTTCGAGGGGAACGGCGCCGGTGGTGGCGACGGTGAGACGGACGGTCGCGGTGTGTCCCTCGTCGACGGGGACCACGGCGGCGTCCGTGGTGACGGTCGCGGTGCGCGCCTGGTCGGCCCGGCCGTACAGCTCGACGCCGTCCATGGCGAACTCGCCCTTGACGCCCACCGGGAGGGTGAGTGCGTATCCCCAGGTCTCGGTGAGGCCCAGGATCTGGTCGATGCCGCCGACGGGCTGGTAGTCGGTCCGGTAGACGAAGTCGGTGAACGGCAGCTCGATCCGCCGCCAGCCGGTGAAGTCGTCGGTGAAGGACGTCGTCCACAGTTCGGAGGCCTCGCCGTCGGCGCCGCCGTCCTTGATCTCGAAGGCGATCTTCTTGCCGGTGCCGTGGCCCTCCCACCACAGACGCACGCCCTGGTGGGCCGACCAGTCGTGCGGTGGCCGGTCGAAGGCGAAGTCGTGGGTGAAGCCGCCCCAGCCGCTGATGTCGTAGCTGCCGCTGAGGACCTTCTCGCCCTCGGGGGCGTCGGGCCGGGCGGCGAGTCGCAGGGCGGGCGGGTCGTCGGTGTCGCTTCCCCAGGGGAACAGCCCCTCGGCGGGCGGGTTCGCGAAGGGGATCTCGCCCTCGAAGCGGTCGACGGCGACGACGGGCGGGGCCGGGTCGGCGGCGGCGCGGGCCGAGGACAGCGGCAGCAGGGTCGCGAGCAGTGCCGCGGAGGCGAACAGGGCGGTTCTGGGGGCTGAGACGAGCAGGGCGGTTCTTGGCATGGACCTTCCCTCGGCTCTCTGGTTCACTCTGGACGCGCGATTCACTCAGGACTTAGATCACGACGTGAGTTAACTAGCGGCCCGCACACCCGTCAAGACGCCCGTCAGGAAGGGCGAGGCGTCCGAGCGGAGCGCCCGGCACCGCGGCCGGCAGCTTTCGGCCGCGCCCTTGAGAACGGTCGGCGCCTGGGCCGGCGTGCCTCCCGCACAGGCGGCACCACGGTCGGCGTCGGGGCCGCCGGCCTGCCTCCCCGCAGGCGGTCGGCGAGCGCGGTGACCGCCCGGCTGGCCGGCGAACGCGGCCACCGCCCGGCTGGCCGGCGCGCGCGGTGACCGCCCGGCTGGCCGGCGAACGCGGTGACCGCCTGCCTGACCACCTGGACAAGTACCTCCACGCGGCGGACAACACCGCCGTCGACGGCGCCCGAGCCCGGACACGGAGCCGCTCGGGCACCGCCGGCCGGAGGGGGAGCCTGCGGGGCCACGGATGACGCGGCCTACTCGGCCGGGGTCACCCCCGCCCGCAGCAGCCCGTAGGTGTAGGCGTCCTCCAGTGCCTGCCAGGACGCGGCGATCACGTTCTCGGCGACGCCCACCGTGGACCACTCGCCGCCGCCGTCCGTGGTGGCGATGAGGACGCGGGTGGTGGACTGGGTGCCGTGGACCCCTTCGAGGATGCGGACCTTGTAGTCCACCAGCTCCAGCTTGGCCAGCTGCGGGTAGATCTTCTCCAGGGCCACGCGCAGGGCCCGGTCGAGGGCGTTGACCGGGCCGTTGCCCTCCGCGGTGGCCACGATGCGCTCGCCCTTGGCCCACAGTTTGACCGTGGCCTCGTTGGCGTGGGTGCCGTCGGGGCGGTCCTCGACGATGGCCCGCCAGGACTCGACGTCGAAGTACTTCAGCGGGCGGCCCTCGACCTCGGCGCGCAGCAGCAGCTCGAAGCTGGCGTCGGCCGCCTCGTAGGTGTAGCCCTTCAGCTCGCGTTCCTTGACCCGGTCGACGACCCGGCCGACCAGCTCGCGGTCGCCGCCGAGGTCGATGCCGAGTTCCTTGCCCTTCAGCTCGACCGAGGCGCGGCCCGCCATGTCGGAGACCAGCATCCGCATGGTGTTGCCGACCAGCTCGGGATCGATGTGCTGGTACAGGTCCGGGTCGACCTTGATCGCGGAGGCGTGCAGGCCGGCCTTGTGGGCGAAGGCGGAGACACCGACGTACGGCTGGTGCGTGGAGGGCGTGAGGTTGACGACCTCCGCGACGGCGTGCGAGATGCGGGTCATCTCGCGCAGCCGTCCGTCGGGCAGGACCTTCTTGCCGTACTTCAGCTCCAGGGCGGCGACCACCGGGAACAGGTTGGCGTTGCCGACGCGCTCGCCGTAGCCGTTGGCGGTGCACTGCACGTGGGTGGCGCCCGCGTCGACGGCGGCGAGGGTGTTGGCGACCGCGCAGCCGGTGTCGTCCTGGGCGTGGATGCCGAGGCGGGCGCCGGTGTCGGCGAGGACGGTGGAGACGACGGCCTGGATCTGCGCCGGCAGCATGCCGCCGTTGGTGTCGCACAGGACGACGACGTCCGCGCCGGCCTCCGCGGCGGTGCGGACGACGGCCTTGGCGTACTCGGGGTTCGCGCGGTAGCCGTCGAAGAAGTGCTCGCAGTCGACGAACACGCGGCGGCCCTGTCCCTTCAGGAAGGACACGGTGTCGCCGACCATCGCCAGGTTCTCGTCGAGCGTGGTGCGCAGGGCCAGTTCCACGTGCCGGTCGTGCGCCTTGGCCACCAGCGTGATCACGTCGGCTCCGGCGTCGAGGAGCGCCTTGACCTGCGGGTCCTCGGAGGCCTTGGCGCCGGCCCGGCGGGTGGCGCCGAACGCCACGAGCTGGGCGTGCTGGAAGTCGATCTCCTGCCGCGCGCGGGCGAAGAACTCGGTGTCCCGCGGGTTGGCGCCCGGCCAGCCGCCCTCGATGAAGCCGACGCCGAACTCGTCCAGGTGCCGTGCGATCGCGAGCTTGTCGGCGACCGTGAGGTTGATGCCCTCGCGCTGGGCGCCGTCGCGCAGGGTGGTGTCGAAGACGTGGAACGAGTCGTCGGGCTCGCTGGTTTCCGTCATGGTCTCAAGGCTCCTGTTTTGGATCTCGGTCTACCGGAATGACCGGCTCCACCGTCCCCCCATGGTCCCTCGCGCTTGCCTCCCGGCTGAAGGTGGGCCAGGAAAACGAAAAACCCCTCGCGGGTAGCGAGAGGTCTGCGCGCGGGTCGAGGACACGATGGCCGCCCGTACCTGGTCGTACGAGGCGGTCACTGCGGACCGGCGCGCCTGCTGCCAATAATCGTGGCGAACGAGAGCACGGAGGGAGTCTGGCACAGGGTGGCCCGGCGGTCACCGGCTGTCTCAGGATGCGAGCAGCGCGTCCGTCACGAACTCCGTCACATGCCCGATGACCTGCCCGCGGTCGGTGCCGCGCAGCCCGATCGCCACATGGATGGAGAAGCCGTCGAGCAGTGCCCGCAACCGGGCGGCGAACCGGTCGGGGTCGACGGGGCGGAACTCGCCGCGCGAGACGCCCTCCGCCAGCAGCGCCACCAGGTCGCGGTGCCAGGCGCCCTCGATGGCCGCCTGCCGGTCGCGGGCGGCCGCGTCCGCGGCGGCGCTCTGCGAGCGGTTCCAGACCTCCAGCCACAGGGTCCAGTGCGGGTCCCGGTGGCCGTCGGGGACGTACAGGTCGACGTAGGCGTCCAGCCGCTCGCGGACCGTGCCCGGACCGGTCAGCAGCCGGCCGCGCTCGGCGCCGAGGCGGCCCTCGCTCCACTCCAGGGCCTGCAGGAGCAGTTCGTCCTTGGAGCGGAAGTAGTAGAGGAGGTGCCCGCTGCTCATCCCGACCTCGCGCCCGAGCGCCGCCATGGTGAGCTTCTCCAGACCGCGCTCGGCGATCATCTCCATGGCGGCGGCGAGGACGTCCGCGCGGGGCGGGGCGGGTCTGCGCTCGCGTGCCGCACCGGCCATCGCGGCTCCTCCGTGTCCTCTAGATCCTCGGCTGCTGCTGGGTGACGCAGTGGATGCCACCGCCACCGGCAAAGATCGTACGGGCGTCGACCAGTGTCACCGTGCGGTCGGGGAACAGCCGGCGGAAGATGCCCGCGGCGATCTCGTCGCGCGGGTCGTCGAAGCCGCACAGGACGACGCCGCCGTTGCAGAGGTAGTGGTTGACGTAGGAGTAGTCGGCCCAGTGGCCGTCGGCCTCCAGGACGGTGGGCGCCGGGACCTCGACCACCTCCAGGCGGCGCCCGCGTGCGTCGGTCTGCGCCTTGAGCAGACCGACGACCTCCTTCGTCACCTCGTGGTCCGGGTGCGCGGGGTCCGGCTGCCGGTGGGCGACGACCACACCGGGACGGGCGAAGGCGGCGACGATGTCGACGTGGCCGAGGGTGCCGAAGCCGTACGGGGGATAGTCGCCGGTGAGGCCGCGCGGCAGCCAGATCGCCTTGCGGGTGCCGAGCTGGGCGTGGATCTCCGTCTCGACCTCCTCACGGGTCCAGTGCGGGTTGCGCTCCGGGCCGAGCTGCACGGTCTCCGTGAGCAGCACCGTCCCCTCGCCGTCGACATGGATCGCCCCGCCCTCGTTGACCAGCTTCGAGGCGTACGTCTTCGCCCCCGCGAGGTCCGCGACGTGGGCGGCGATCTTCGCGTCGTGCTCCCAGCGGGCCCAGTCCTGGGCGCCCCAGCCGTTGAACGTCCAGTCGACGGCGGCCAGTTCGCGCCCGTTCGTGAGGAAGGTGGGGCCGATGTCGCGCATCCAGGCGTCGTCGAGTTCGCGCTCGACGGTGTCGACGCCCGGTCCGAGGAGGGCTCGTGCGCGCGCCGACTCCCCCGGTCCGCACACCACCGTCACCGGCTCGAAGCGGCGGACCGCGCGGGCCACCGACGCCCAGGCGGCGCGGGAGGCGGCGAGGTCCCCGCCGGTGTCGAAGGTGGGGTTGGGGCCGGGCCACGCCATCCAGGTGCGCTCGTGCGGGGTCCATTCGGCGGGCATCCGGAACCCGTCGGCGGCAGCCTTGCTCATCGGGGAGGTCCTTAGAGGAAGTAGAGGCGGTTGAGGGAGACGGAGTCGGCCGGCTCCGAGCGGAGCGGTTCCCCGTCGAGGGTGACCAGACCGGTGCGCTGGTCGACGTCCACCGCCCCGGTACGGGAGTTGAGCCGCAGGTCGGCGGGGCCGATGCCGCGGGTGCCGCGCACGGCGACCCGGCGTCGGCGGGTCGGCATCCGGTCGTTGCCCTGGTCCAGCGCGGCCTGCGCGACGAAGGCCACCGAGAGGTCGGCGGGGGTGGCGCCGTACGCGCCGAACTGCGGTCCCAGGACGAGGGGTTCGCAGGTGTCGGTGGCCGCGTTGGGGTCGCCGACGACGCCGTACGCCGGGAAGCCGGCCTTGAGGACGAGTTGCGGCTTGGCCCCGAAGTACTCGGGGCGCCACAGCACGATGTCGGCGAGCTTGCCCGCTTCGAGGGAGCCGATCTCGTGCGAGAGCCCGTGCGCGACGGCCGGGTTGATCGTCAGCTTGGCGATGTAGCGCAGGACGCGTTCGTTGTCGTGCTCGTCCGGGGCGCCGAACTCGGCCTTCATCTTCCCGGCCATGGCGAACGTGCGGCGGACGGTCTCGCCGGCCCGGCCCATGCCCTGCGCGTCGGAGGAGGTGATGCCGATCGCGCCCAGGTCGTGCAGCACGTCCTCGGCGCCCATGGTTCCGGCGCGGATGCGGTCGCGGGCCATGGCGGCGTCGCCCGGCAGGTCGGTCTTCAGGTCGTGGACGGAGACGATCATGCCGTAGTGCTCGGCGACCGCGTCCCGGCCGAAGGGCAGGGTGGGGTTGGTGGAGGAACCGATGACGTTCGGCACACCCGCCATCTTCAGCACGTTCGGCACGTGTCCGCCGCCGCAGCCCTCGATGTGGAAGGCGTGGACGGTACGGCCCTCCAGGACGCGCAGGGTGTCCTCGACGGACAGGCACTCGTTCAGACCGTCGCTGTGCAGGGCGACCTGGACGTCGTGCTCCTCCGCCACCCGCAACGCCGTGTCCAGCGCCCGGGTGTGGGCGCCCATGTCCTCGTGGACCTTGAAACCGGACGCGCCGCCCTCGGCGAGCGCCTCGACGAGGGGCGCCGGGGAGGAGGACGAACCCCGGCCCAGGAAGCCGATGTTGACCGGCCACGCGTCGAACGCGTTGAACGCGTGCCGCAGCGCCCACGGCGAGTTGACGCCGACGCCCCACACCGGCCCGAACTCCTGCCCGATGACCGTGGTGACGCCGGAGGCCAGCGAGGCCTCCATGATCCGCGGCGACAGCAGATGGACATGCGTGTCGACGGCACCGGCGGTGGCGATCAGCCCTTCGCCGGACACGATCGAGGTCCCGGTGCCGACGACCACGTCGACCCCGTCGAGGGTGTCGGGGTTCCCGGCCCGCCCGACCGAGTGGATCCGGCCCTCGCGGATGCCGATGGAGACCTTGCGGATGCCCTGCGCGGCGTCGATCACGACGACGTTGCTGATCACGACGTCACAGGTCTCGCGCACGGCGGCGGCCTTCAGGTGCAGTCCGTCGCGGGCGGTCTTGCCGAACCCGGCGAGGAACTCGTCGCCGGGGCGCTGGGAGTCGGACTCGACACGGATCACCAGCCCGGAGTCGCCGAGCCGGAGGCGGTCGCCCGCGCGCGGGCCGTGCGTGGCGGCGTACTCGTAGGGGTTCACAGCCCGGCCCCCTCTGTCTCGCTCCCCGGCCCGGCTCCCTCTGTCTCGGCCCCCGGCCCCACCCCCGCCGTCGTGGCGTCGCCCGTCGCCGCGCCCAGGTATCCGCAGGCGGCGGCCCTGCGCAGGGCCTCCTCCCGGGCTCCCGGCGCGTCCAGCGGGCCGTCGACGAGCCCGGCGAAGCCGATCGCGATCCGGTCGCCGCCGATGGGGAGCAGCCCGACCTCGCCGCGCTCGCCGGGTCCGAAGCGCACGGAGGAGCCGGCGGGGACGGCGAGCCGCATGCCGTAGGCGGCCGAACGGTCGAAGTCGAGGCGGGGGTTGGCCTCGAAGAAGTGGAAGTGGGAGGTGACGGAGACGGGCACGCCCGCCGTGTTGGTGACCGTCAGCCGGACCGCCGCCGCCGGCTCGGTGTGCCGGGGCCCCGGCAGCAGCGCGCCGGGGGCCGCGGCGCCGAGACCGCCTCCGATCGGGTCGGAGACGACCGCGAGCCGGGAGCCGTCCTGGAAGACGGCCTCCACATGCACCTCGGTGACGATGTCGGCGACGCCCGGCAGTACGTCATCGGGGCCGAGGACGGCGCGGGCCCGCTCGATCGCCTCGGCGAGCCGGGCGCCGTCGCGGGCGGCCTCGCACACGGTGTCCGCGATCAGCGCGGTGGCCTCCGGCACGTTCAGCCCGAGGCCGCGGGCGCGGCGGGCACGGGCCAGCTCGGCGGCGCTGAACAGCAGCAGCCGGTCGCGTTCGGTCGGGGTCAGTCTCACGCCACGACACCTCCTCGCATCCTTGCGTTAGAACGTCATTCTAAGTCAGCGTAACCAGGAGAGCGGCGGAAGGATAGACAACGATGAAGAGGGATGCAGACCGCATGGAGTACTGCTCTAAGGCAAACCGACGTGCCCGGCGGTGGACATGCGAAAGGGCCGTCCCGGACACGTGGTCCGGGACGGCCCTGGCGGTGGAGCGGGCGGGTCAGCCGATCGTGTGCATCCAGCCGTGCCGGTCCTCGGCCTTTCCGCGCTGGATGTCGAGGAGTGCCTCGCGCAGCTTGAGGGTGACCGGGCCGGGCTCGCCGCCGGAGTGCCGCCACTCGCCGCCGGCGCGCTTGACGGTGCCGACGGGGGTGATCACCGCGGCCGTGCCGCAGGCGAAGACCTCCGTCAGCGTGCCGTCCGCGGCGTCGCTCTGCCACTGTTCGAGGGAGACGCGGCTCTCCTCGGACGCGAAGCCGAGGTCGCGGGCGACCTGAAGGAGGGAGTCACGGGTGACGCCCTCCAGGATGGAGCCGGTGAGGGTGGGCGTGACGATCTTGTCGCCGTACACGAAGTACAGGTTCATGCCGCCGAGTTCCTCGACCCACCGGTGCTCGACCGCGTCGAGGTAGCAGACCTGGTCGCAGCCCTTGGCGGCGGCCTCGGCCTGGGCGAGCAGGGAGGCCGCGTAGTTGCCGCCCGTCTTGGCGTCGCCCATGCCGCCGGGGACGGCGCGGACGCGGTCCTCGGAGACCCAGATGGAGACCGGCTTCACCCCGCCGGCGAAGTAGGCGCCGGCCGGGGAGGCGATGACGAGGAACAGGTACTCGTTGGCGGGCTTCACACCCAGGCCGACCTCGGTGGCGATCATGAACGGCCGCAGGTACAGGGACTCCTCGCCGCCGTGCGCGGGGACCCAGTCCTTGTCCTGGCGGACCAGCGCGTCGCAGGCCTCGACGAACGTCTCGACCGGCAGCTCGGGCATGGCGAGACGGCGGGCGGAGCGCTGGAAGCGCTTGGCGTTCTGGTCCGGACGGAAGGTGGCCACGGAACCGTCGGGACGGCGGTAGGCCTTGAGGCCCTCGAAGATCTCCTGGGCGTAGTGCAGGACGTTGGTCGCCGGGTCGAGCGGGATCGGCGCGTACGGAACGAGCTGGCCGTCGTGCCAGCCGCGGCCCTCGGTCCACTTGATCGTCACCATGTGGTCGGTGAAGTGGCGGCCGAACCCGGGGCTCGCCAGGATCGCCGAGCGCTCGGCGTCGGAGAGCGGGCTGGCGGAGGGCTTGAGCTCGATCGTGGGCGTCGTCATGAGTGGGTGTCCTTCACCGGTGTTGTAGTGACGGGCCGCTTCCGTTCCTGTACGCCCAGTGCTAGGACGTCCGAGCATTCCCTCATTCCGCGGCTCCGCGTTCGATTATCGCGCGGGTTCGGCGGTGGGAGAAACAGGGCGGAACGCGGCCCGGGGTCGATGGTGACACCCGGCGGGGGACATGCGAAAGCCGCCGGGTGCGGATGCGACCCGGCGGCTTCGAAAGGGTTCGAGGTGGCGCGGGGGTCAGCCGGCTACTCGTACGGCGAGCGCGTCGCCGATCTCGGCGGTCGACCGGGCCGGCTTGCCGGTGCGCTCCGCGAGGTCGGCGGAGACGGCGTCCTCGATGCGGGCGGCCTCGGATTCGTGGCCGAGGTGGCGCAGCAGGAGGGCGACGGACAGGACCGTGGCGGTGGGGTCGGCCTTGCCCTGGCCCGCGATGTCCGGGGCCGAGCCGTGCACCGGCTCGAACATGGACGGGAAGTCGCCGGCGGGGTTGATGTTGCCGCTGGCGGCGACGCCGATGCCGCCGGAGACGGCCGCGGCGAGGTCGGTGATGATGTCGCCGAAGAGGTTGTCGGTGACGATGACGTCGAAGCGCTCGGGCTGGGTGACCAGGTAGATGGTCGCCGCGTCGACGTGCATGTACTCGGTGGTGACCTCGGGGAACTCCTCGGCCACCTTGTTGAAGACATTGGTCCACAGGTGACCGGCGAAGGTCAGCACGTTGTTCTTGTGGATCAGCGCGAGCTTCTTGCGGGGGCGGGCCTGGGCACGGGCGAAGGCGTCCCGCACCACGCGCTCGACGCCGAAGGCCGTGTTCACGGAGACCTCCGTGGCGACCTCGTGCGCGGTGCCCTTGCGGATGGTGCCGCCGTTCCCGGTGTAGGGGCCCTCGGTGCCCTCGCGGACGACCACGAAGTCGATCTGCGGCTCGCCGGCCAGCGGGGTGGCGACACCCGGCAGCAGCTTCGAGGGACGCAGGTTGACATGGTGGTCGAAGGCGAACCGGAGCTTGAGCAGGAAGCCGCGCTCCAGGACGCCGGACGGCACCGACGGGTCGCCGATCGCGCCGAGCAGGATCGCGTCGTGCTTCCTCAGCGCGTCGAGGTCGGCGTCGGTGAGGGTCTCACCGGTGGCGTGGTAGCGCCGGGCGCCGAAGTCGAACTCCTTGGTCTCCAGCTTCACATCCTGCGGGAGGACGGCGGAGAGGACCTTGAGACCCTCGGCCACCACCTCCTGACCGATGCCGTCACCGGGGATCACTGCGAGATTGATGCTGCGAGACATGTGAGCACCCTACTCGCCGTCCCAGGGGATGACATGGACCGTCCGCGATGCGGACACGGACGGGTGGCCGGTCCGGGGTGCGGCGCGGGGTCCGAAGTCCCGTTCGGATCCCGCGCCGCACCCCGTGCGGGTGCGGCTCCCGGACGTGGGGTGTGGCCGACCGCGGGGGTGCGGCCCCCGATCTGTCGGCGTGTGCCCCCGGACTGCGCGGGTGGCCTGACCCGGCTCCCGGCCGACCGCCGGTCAGGGGGCGGCCTGCGGCCCGTCGGCGGGGCCTGGCGGGACCTCAGTGACCGGTCTCGCCGCCGTTGTCACGGCGGTCGAGGGCGCGCTGGAGGGCCGCGGCGGCGTTCTTGCGGTCGGACTCGCTCGTACGGGAGCTGTGGCGGACTCGGCGGCGGACGGTCGTCTCGGCCATGGGAAATCGACTCCATTCGCGGAACCAGGAAGTTCGGCGGGGGTTCGAGACTCCCCCACCGCCTCAAGGGCGTGGGAGGTCCCCCCGGAAGGGCCAAAGAGCGGTGCCGCAGGGGTTGCCTGCACGGGCCCGGCTCACGACCGCCATTCGCTGGGTCGAGCGAGACGTTCGGCTCCTACAAAAGTAAGGGAGGAGCCCGCGCCTGTCTCCACAATTACTCGGACTTCCTACTATCTGAGACGGCGTACCGGGTCACACCCTGCCCACCTGGGCTTTCCTGAGAGATCACAGCCCCGGGACGAGCACGGCCGACGCCCGTGTCGGCCGATCGCACCGACGGTGCGATCGCACTGGCGGCCGGTCGCACCGTCCGGCCGTGGCACCGCCGACCGGTCGCACTGGCGGCCGGTCGCACCGCCGGCCTATCCCGCACCGCCGGCCGATCTCACCGCCGGCCGAACGGGTCGGCGGATCAGTCGATCGCCGCGGCGACCGCCGCCCGGAAGCCGTCCGGGTCCTCCACCCACGGCAGGTGCCCGGCCGTCGGCAGCGTCACCCGGCGCACCCTCGGCAGGGCCCGCTCCAGGGAGTCGACCGCCGAGCGCGGGCGGATGTCCCGTGCCCCGTCCACGATCACCACGGGTACGTCGAGGGACTCGCAGGCGGTGTAGAGCGCGGGCGTGCCCCAGAGGCGCTTGCGCTCCTCGTTGAGGACCTTGCCGCACTCGGTGGCCACCCCGAACCAGGGGTCGGCCATCCGCCCCGCGTGCTCCATGGCCTGGTCGCGGTCCTCGAACTCGACCGACCACTGGAGCACGGCGCGCTCCCGCGCCTCCTGGTCGGTGAAGAGGCGTCGGCCGGTCAACTCCCGCCAGCGGGCGAGCCGTTCGGGATGATCACCGAGCCGGGCCAGGAAGTTCCGCCGGTAGTCGGGATGCCAGTCGGCGTCGGGCCCGATGCCCGTTCCGCTGACGTAGACCAGCGTGCTCACCCGCTCCGGGTGCGCGAGCGCGTACCCCAACGCCAGCTGGGCGCCCCAGGAATGGCCGAGCAGCGCCACGCCCGGCCGGCCGAAGCGGTCCCGTACGGCGTCCAGGTCGGCCACGAACCGCTCGGTCGTCCACGGGCCCTCGCCGCGCTGGGAGCGCCCGCAGCCGCGCTGGTCCCAGCGGATCACGGTGGCCCGGTCGGCGAGTTCGCCGCCGACGGCGTCGAACATGTCCCACAGGCCGGGCCCGCCGTGGCACAGCACCAGCGGCTCGCCCTCGCCCGCCCGCGCCGTCCAGAGCCGTACCCCGTCGTCGGCGGTCACCCTCTCCTCGGTCCACGTCATGGGGCCAGTCTGCCCGCCCGGACACGCCGACGGGCCAGGTCGGTGAGGCCTGGCCCGTCGGCGGTGCGCGGGGTGCGCGCGGGGTGTCAGCCCATGTGCGGGTACGTGTAGTCGGTCGGCGGGACCAGGGTCTCCTTGATGGCGCGGGTCAGGGTCCAGCGCATCAGGTTCTGCGGGGCGCCGGCCTTGTCGTCGGTGCCGGAGGCGCGGCCGCCGCCGAAGGGCTGCTGTCCGACGACGGCACCGGTCGACTTGTCGTTGATGTAGAAGTTGCCGGCCGCGTAGCGCAGCCTCTCCATCGTGTGGGCCGCCGCCGCGCGGTCGTTGGCGATGACCGAACCGGTGAGGGCGTAGTCGGACACCGACTCCATCTGGGTCAGCATCTCGTCGTAGCGGTCGTCCTCGTAGACGTGCACGGCGAGGAACGGGCCGAAGTACTCGGTCGTGAAGACCTCGTTCTCCGGGTCGGTGCACTCGACGACGGTCGGGCGCACGAAGTAGCCGACCGAGTCGTCGTAGCTGCCGCCCGCGACGATCGTGCAGGTCGGGTCCGCCTTCGCACGGTCGATCGCGGCCTTGTTCTTGGCGAAGGCCCGCTCGTCGATGACCGCGCCGAGGAAGTTCGACAGGTCGGTCACGTCACCCATGGTGAGGTAGTCGACCTCGGCGGCGAACTCCTCCTTGAAACCGGAGTTCCAGATCGACGCCGGGATGTACGCGCGCGACGTCGCCGAGCACTTCTGGCCCTGGTACTCGAAGGCGCCGCGGGTGAGGGCGGTCTTCAGCACGGCCGGGTCGGCGCTCGGGTGGGCGACGACGAAGTCCTTGCCGCCGGTCTCGCCGACCAGACGCGGGTAGGAGCGGTACTTCTCGATGTTGGCGCCCACCGTCTTCCACAGGTACTGGAAGGTCTTCGTGGAGCCGGTGAAGTGGATGCCGGCCAGGTCACGGTGGTCGAGGGCGACCTCGGAGACCGCGACGCCGTCGCCGGTGACGAGGTTGATGACGCCCTTGGGCAGTCCGGCCTCCTCCAGGAGCCGCATCAGCAGCACGGCCGCGTGGGTCTGCGTCGGGGACGGCTTCCAGACCACCACGTTGCCCATCAGCGCGGGCGCCGTGGGCAGGTTGCCCGCGATGGCCGTGAAGTTGAACGGCGTGATCGCGTAGACGAAGCCCTCCAGCGGACGGTGGTCCAGCCGGTTCCACACGCCCGGGGAGTTCGCCGGGGGCTGCTCGGCGAGGATCTGGCGGGCGTAGGCGACGTTGAAGCGCCAGAAGTCGACCAGTTCGCAGGGGGTGTCGATCTCGGCCTGCTGCGCGGTCTTCGACTGGCCGAGCATGGTGGAGGCCGCGAGGGTCTCGCGCCAGGGGCCGGCCAGCAGTTCGGCGGCGCGCAGGATGATCGCGGCGCGGTCGTCGAAGGCCATCGCACGCCACGCGGGCGCGGCGGCGAGGGCCGCGTCGATGGCGTCCCGCGCGTCCTGCTGGGTGGCGTTGGCGTAGGTGCCGAGGCGCGCCTTGTGGTTGTGCGGCTGCACGACGTCGAAGCGCTCGCCGCCGCCCATCCGCCGCTCACCGCCGATGGTCATCGGCAGGTCGATCGGGTTGTCGGCCAGCTCCTTGAGCCTGGCCTCCAGCCGGGCGCGCTCGGGCGAGCCGGGGGCGTAGCCGTGCACCGGCTCGTTCACGGGGGTGGGGACCTGGGTCACAGCGTCCATGTGTTCCGTACTCCTTGAGGTGAGCGGTGTGGTTCAGCCCTTGGTGATCATGCTGCGCAGGAAGAACCGCAGGTTCGCCGGCTTCTCCGCCAGGCGGCGCATGAAGTAGCCGTACCAGTCGGTGCCGTAGGCGGTGTAGACGCGCATGCGGTGCCCTTCGGCGGCGAGCCGCAGGTGCTCGTCGCCCCTGATGCCGTAGAGCATCTGGAACTCGTACTCGTCCGGCTTGCGGCCGGCCCTGCGGGCCAGTTCCTGGGCGATGGAGATCAGGCGCGGGTCGTGGGAGCCGATCATCGGGTACCCGTCGCCCTCCATCAGCGTGCGCAGGACGCGGACGTACGCCTTGTCGATCTCGTGCTTGAGCTGGTGGGCGACGGCGGCGGGCTCCTTGTAGGCGCCCTTCACGAGCCGGACGCGGCTGCCGCTCGCGGCGAGGCGGCGGGCGTCCGCCTCGGTGCGGAAGAGGTAGGCCTGGATGACGCAGCCGGTCTGCGGGAAGTCCTTCCGCAGCTCCTCGTGGATGGCGAACATCGAGTCCAGGGTGGTGTGGTCCTCGGCGTCCAGGGTGACCGTGGTGCCGATGGCGGCGGCGGCCTCGACGACGGGCCGGACGTTGGCGAGCGCCAGTTCGTGACCGTCGGCGAGAGCCTGGCCGAACATGGACAGCTTGACCGACATCTCGACCCGCGGGCCCCGCTCCAGTTCCCGGAGGCGGTCGACCAGTTCCAGGTAGGCGTCGCGGGCGGCGGCGGCCTGCTCCGGGGTCGTGATGTCCTCGCCGACGACGTCCATCGTCAGCTCCAGGCCCCTGGCGGTCAGCTCCTCGATGATCGGAACGATGTCGCCCACCGTCTCACCGGGGATGAAGCGGTCCACGACCTGCTTCGTCACCGGGGCCGCCGAGATCAGGCGTCGCATCCGGTCGCTGCGCGACGCGGCGAGAATCACGGGACCCAGCACGGGGCACCTCCACATACCAACCCATACGAGGCCGCTTCCCGACGTTTCGGGAACGGCACGGAGAACCACCGTGAAACCTAAGGATCCCTCCGATCCTCGGCCATCGACAGCTGTCACGCATCCGTGCCGCCGATCTCAGACAGATGTATGAAGCGGTCGGGTCGATGCGGGAGAATGACCGGGTGACGGCGGATTTCAAGGGCGAGTACCAGGAGCTGGTCGACGAGATCTCGGAGCTGCTCGGCGCCCCGGCGACCCTGGAGAACCGCGACTTCGAGCTGATCGCGTTCGGCGCCTACGACAGCGAGGACGAGCTGGACGCCGCGGCGCTGGACCCGGTGCGCACCCGGTCGATCCTCACCCGGCGTTCCACACCGGCGGTGCGGACCTGGTTCGAGGGCTTCGGCATCACGCGGGCCACGGGCCCGGTCCGCATCCCGCCGACCCCTGAGGCCGGCGTCCACCGGGGTCGCGTCTGCCTCCCGGTGCGCCACCGGGGGGTCGTCCTCGGCTACGTCTGGCTGCTGGACGGCGATCCGGGCCCCTCGGACGACCAGCTGGCGGCCGCGATGGAGGTGACGGGCCGGATCGGCGCACTGCTCGCCGACGAGGCCCAGCACGGCGCCGACCTCACCCGCGAGCTGCGCGCGGTCCTGGCCGCCGACCGGGGCTGGCAGCGGGACATGGCGGTGGCGGAGCTGCGCGCCGCGCTCGGCGCCCGCGCGGACGGCCCCCATACGGTGGTGTGTGTGGCGCCCTGGCCGTCGGCCGACCCGGACGACGCGCCGTCGCTGCGCACCCTGCCCGGCGCCGAGGCGCTGTGCACGGTGCCGTGGGGTGTCAGCGGCCAGTGCCTCGCGCTGCTGGTACGGCTGCGCTCGACGGACACCCTGACCCCGGCGGCCTCGGCGGCGGCGCGGCTGCTGGACCGGGCCGGCGGGGCGAGCGCCGCCGGGATCGCGGCCGGCCGGGCCGGCCTCGCGGAGCTGGGGACGGCCTGGCAGGAGGCCTCGGCGGCGGCCCGCGCGGCGCTCGCGGAGCCCCGCCTCGGCCCGACCGCCGAGTGGGCGTCGATCGGGCCCTACCGCCTGCTGGCGTCGCTGCCGCCCGACTCCGCCCACGACCCGGCCGTACGCGCCCTGTTGACCCCGGCCCACCACGAACTGGCCCGCACCGCCGAGGCGTACCTGGACTGCGCGGGCCAGGCCGGCCGCACGGCGGCGGAGCTGGGGATCCACCGGCAGACGCTGTACTACCGGCTGTCGCGGGTGGAGCAGCTGACGGGCCTGGACCTCGACGACGGTGAGGACCGGCTGCTGCTGCACATGACCCTCAAGGCACAGCGGCTCTGAGGCACGGGGGCGTCCGGGGGCGGTGGTTCGCAGGCCCAGCGGTCCCGAGCACAGCGGTCCCGAGCACAGCGGTCCCGAGCACAGCGGCTACGGGACCGCGGGCGTTCCTTCACCCTGGAGGCGGGTGCGAGACCCTCACGCTCGACGGCCCGTCCGGCTGCGGCAAGTCGACCACGGCCACGGCCCTGGCCGTTCTCCGGCCGCGTCGCCCGGACGTGGGTGAAGTGCGCTTTGGCGAAAGGGAGTTGACGAACCTGACGGAGCGTGAACTGCGCCCTCGCATGCAGCCCCGGTTGGTCGAGGGCCAGCAGGCGCGGCCGGCTCGGAGGCGAGTGCGCGGGCGATGCCGGCGCACTGACACTGCCCGCCGGAGAGTTCGTGAGGGGCGGCGCCCGCCGTACGACGGATCCAGGCCGACGCGGTCGAGGAGGGCGCGCACGCGGTCGAGGACAGGGCGCGCACGCGGTCGGGGCCGCGGCGTCGGACCAGCGGCCCTGGACCTTGCCGGCCCCGGACCCGCCGGTCCGCGCGGGGGTCCTGAAGCTGCCGGCCGACCTCCGGGACGACCTGGGCCTCGGCCACCTGTCCGTCCGCCGCGACCGGGCGGTCGTACGGCACTTCGCGGATCGGGTGGTGGAGATGCGCGACGGCCGGGTCAGTCCTTCGCCGCCGCCGCGATGACCTGGCGCAGCCCTTCGGCGAGCTGATCCGCCTCGGGTGCGCTCGTCGGATCGAAGGTCCACTGGGCGATGAGGCCGGTCATCAGGGTGACGTAGAACAGGCCGACGGTGTCCGCGCTCTCGTCGGAGACGTCCTCCTCGCGGCCGCCCATGAGCAGCGGGATCAGGCCGCGGCCGGCCTCCCGCTGGGCCCGCGACAGATGGTCGCGGACCTCGGGCAGCTTGTCGCCCATGACCAGGATCTCCATACTGAGCCGCCACAGCGAGCCGGGCTCCCGCATGGTGCCGATGATGTTCGCCCAGACCGAGCGGAAACGCTCGAGCGAGCCGGGCTCCCCGGCCGGCCCCGCGCCGTCGCCCCCCTCGAAGGCGTCGCCCATCCCCTCGACCAGCGACACATAGGCCTGCGCCAGCAGCGCGTCCTTCGAGCCGTAGTGGTAGCCGATGGAGGCCAGGTTGGTGCCCGACTCCTTGACGACGTCGCGTGCGGTCGTCGCCGCGAACCCCTTGGCCAGCAGGCAGCGCTTGGCGCCTTCGAGCAGATCCTCACGGTGTCCCATGCGGTCAGGGTACCCCTGGATCCATACAGGCGTCCTAGACGAGCGACTTATACGACCGTCCTAGACAAGCGTTTAACACGCCCGTACAGTCACCGGCATGACGAACTCGACGAGCACCTCCCCGGGCGCCGGCGCCGGGCGCCGCGAATGGACCGCCCTCGGCGTGCTGATGCTTCCGCTGCTCCTGGTCTCGATGGACGTCTCGGTCCTCTACTTCGCCATCCCGGCGATCAGCGCCGATCTGGAACCGACCGGCACCCAGCAACTGTGGATCTTCGACATCTACGGCTTCGTCCTGGCGGGCCTGCTCATGACCATGGGCTCGCTGGGCGACCGCATCGGCCACCGCCGACTGCTCCTGATCGGCGCCGCCGCGTTCGGCGCCGCCTCCCTCGCCGCGGCCTACGCCGACAGCGCCGGGACCCTGATCCTGGCCCGCGCCGTCCTCGGCATCGGCGGCGCGACCCTGATGCCGTCCACGATGGCGCTGATCCGCACGATGTTCACCGACGCCGGCCAGCGGGCCAGGGCGATCGCGCTGTGGTCCGGCGTGCTGACGGCGGGCGTCGCTCTCGGCTCGGTGCTGAGCGGCGTGCTGGTCGAGTACTTCTGGTGGGGGTCGGTCTTCCTGGTGAACCTGCCCGCGATGGCCCTGCTGCTGGTCCTCGGCCCGATCCTGCTCCCCGAGTCACGCGACCCGGACCCCGGCCGCTTCGACTGGCCGAGCGTCCCCCTCTCGATGGCCGCCGTCCTCCCCGTCGTCTACGGCCTCAAGGAGATCCCGTCCGAGGGCTGGCACGTGCGCTACGTCCTCTCGGTCACCGTCGGCCTGCTGTTCGCGGCGCTGTTCGTCCACCGCCAGCGCACCTCGGCCTCCCCGATGATCTCCCCGGCCCTGTTCCGCGCCCGTGGCTTCGGCCCCGCCGTGGCCCTGAACCTGGTCTCCGCGTTCGGGATGATGGGCTCGGCCTACTTCACCACCCAGTACATCCAGTCGGTGCTCGACAAGAGCGCGCTGGAGGCGGCCCTGTGGGCCCTGCTCCCGTCGGTGCCGATCGGCGCCGCGGCCCCGCTGGCCACCCTGCTCGTACAGAAGGGCGTGCACCGCGCCCACGTGGTCACGGCCGGCTTCGCGATCGCCGCGAGCGGCTACGGCATGCTGGCCCTGGCCGGCTCGGACGCGATGTGGCTGGTGCTGGCCGCGTGCGGGGTCCTCGCGTCCGGCATCGTGATGGTGATGTCCCAGATCATGGACCTCGCCCTGGGCGCCGCCCCCGTGGAACGGGCGGGCACCGCGTCCTCCCTGATGGAGACCGGCACGGAGTTCGGCGGCGCCCTCGGCATGGCCGTCCTCGGCTCCATCGGCACGGCGGTCTACCGCCACGAGATGCCGTCGTCGGCCCCGGATGCCGCAAGGGAGACGCTGGGCGGGGCGCTGGCGGTCGCCGATCGGGTGCCGGGGCTGGCGACGGTGGCCCGGGAGGCCTTCACGAGCGGGATGAACGGGGCGGCGATCGCCGGGGCGGTGCTGCTGTCGGGGGCGGCGGTCCTGGCGGCGATCAGCCTGCGGCGGTCGCCGGTGCCGGAGCACAGGAAAACCCCGGACGAGCATCTCAGCCCGTCCGGGGGTGCCCCCTCCAGGAGAGCTTGACGACGAGGCCCGTCCGGGGCCGGAGCGGGGTCCGGGGGCAGCAGCCCCCGGGAACCCCGCCCACGTCACACCAGGTTGACCGCGCGCGCGGACGTCGCGCCGATCTCCACGGCGACCTCCGCCAGGACACCGGCGGGGACGGAGTCGTCCACGGTGAGGACGGCCAGCGCCTCCCCACCGACCGCCGCGCGGGCGACCTGCATGCCGGCGATGTTGATCCCCGCCTCGCCGAAGATGCGCCCGACGGTGCCGACGACGCCCGGACGGTCCTCGTACCGCAGGACGACCATGTGGTCGGCGAGCGCGAGGTCCACGTCGTACTCACCGACGGCGACGATCTTCTGAAGGTGCTTGGGACCGGCCAGCGTGCCGGAGACCGACACCTCCTCGCCGCTGCTGAGCGTGCCGCGCACGGTGACCACGTTGCGGTGGTCGGCCGACTCCGAGCTGGTCGTCAGCCGCACCTCGACGCCGCGCTCCTGGGCGAACAGCGGGGCGTTGACGTACGACACCGTCTCGTCGACGACGTCCTCGAAGACACCCTTGAGGGCGGACAGCTCCAGCACCTTCACGTCGTGCTGGGTGATCTCGCCGTACACCTCGACGTCGAGGCGGACGGCCACCTCACCGGCCAGCGCGGTGAAGATGCGGCCGAGGCGCTCCGCGAGGGGCAGGCCCGGCTTGACGTCCTCGGCGATGACGCCGCCCTGCACGTTCACCGCGTCCGGGACCAGCTCACCGGCGAGGGCGAGGCGCACCGAGCGGGCGACGGCGATACCGGCCTTCTCCTGCGCCTCGTCGGTGGAGGCACCGAGGTGCGGGGTGGCGACGACCTGGTCGAACTCGAACAGCGGGGAGTCCGTGCAGGGCTCCTTCGCGTACACGTCGAGCCCGGCGCCGGCGACCCGGCCCTCCTTCAGCGCCGAGTACAGCGCCTCCTCGTCGACGATGCCGCCCCGCGCGGCGTTGACGATCCGCACGCTCGGCTTGACCTTGCGCAGCGCCTCGTCGCCGATCAGACCGACCGTCTCGGGGGTCTTGGGCAGGTGGACGGTGATGAAGTCGGAGACCTCGAGCAGTTCGTCCAGCGACAGCACCTTGACGCCCATCTGCGCGGCGCGCGCGGGCTGCACGTAGGGGTCGTAGGCGACGACCTTCATGCCGAAGCCCGACATGCGCTGCGCGACGAGCGCGCCGATGCGGCCGAGGCCGACGACACCGAGGGTCTTCTCCGCCAGCTCCACGCCGGTGTACTTGCTCCGCTTCCACTCGCCGTTCTTCAGCGCGGCGTTGGCCTGCGGGATGTGGCGGGCGGTGGCGAGGAGGAGACCGCAGGCCAGCTCGGCGGCGGTCACGATGTTGGAGGTGGGGGCGTTGACGACCATCACGCCGGCCTTGGTGGCGGCGGAGACGTCCACGTTGTCCAGGCCGACGCCGGCTCGCGCGACGACCTTCAGTTTGCGCGCGGCGGCGATCGCCTCGGCGTCCACCTTGGTGGCGGAGCGGATCAGGATCGCGTCGACATCGGCGATGGCCGGGAGCAGTTCGGCTCGGTCCGCTCCGTTGCAGTGCCGGATCTCGAAGTCCGGGCCAAGCGCGTCCACGGTCGCGGGCGACAGCTCTTCAGCGATGAGTACGACAGGTTTCGAGCTCACGTGAGTCCTCACAAGTCCAGAGCGTGCGGACGGCCGTCCCGACGGCCGCAGGCGGAGGAGGGGCTAGCCGCGTGGAAGACGCACGACGCTGTGGGCCTGACGCGTATTAGTGCAGCAGTGTAGTGGCGCGGCGAGGAGCGTCTTGCGCCTCTGCGGAAGGATCACCCGTCCGTGGCCGGACGGGTTGGACAACACCATGACACACGGCGTTACCGCGGGTTAACCCGAGAGGGCCGGAGCGGTTCGCTCCGGCCCCCCGGGTGTGAGGCTTACGCCTCTTCGTCGACCCAGCTCATCAGCTTGCGCAGCTGCTTGCCGGTGGTCTCCAGCAGGTGCTCGGAGTCGGCCGTCTTGTACTCGTTGTACTTCTTCAGACCGCCGTGGTACTCGTCCATCCAGTTCTGGGCGAAGGTGCCGTCCTGGATCTCGGCGAGGACCTGCTTCATCTCGGCCTTGGTGGCGTCCGTGATGATGCGCGGACCGGTGACGTAGTCGCCCCACTCGGCGGTCTCGGAGACCGACCAGCGCATCTTCTCCAGACCGCCCTCGTACATGAGGTCCACGATCAGCTTCAGCTCGTGCAGGCACTCGAAGTAGGCGATCTCCGGCTGGTAGCCGGCCTCGACCAGGGTCTCGAAGCCCGCCTTGACCAGCGCCGAGGTGCCGCCGCACAGCACGGCCTGCTCACCGAACAGGTCGGTCTCGGTCTCCTCGGTGAAGGTGGTCTTGATGACACCGGCGCGGGTGCCGCCGATGGCCTTGGCGTACGACAGGGCCAGCGCGAAGGCGTTGCCGGTGGCGTCCTGCTCGACGGCCGCGATCGCGGGGACGCCGCGGCCCTCCTCGTACTGGCGGCGCACCAGGTGGCCCGGGCCCTTCGGGGCGACCAGGGCGACGTCCACGCCGGCCGGGGCCTTGATGAAGCCGAAGCGGACGTTGAAGCCGTGCGCGAAGAACAGGGCGTCGCCGTCGTTCAGGTTCGGGGCGATCGACTCCTCGTAGACCTGGGCCTGGATCGGGTCCGGGATCAGGATCATGATGAGGTCGGCCTCGGCGGCGGCCTCCGCCGGGCTCACCACGCGCAGGCCCTGCTCCTCGGCCTTGGCCTTGGACTTGGAGCCCTCGTGCAGACCGACCCGCACGTCGACACCGGAGTCGCGCAGCGACAGCGCGTGGGCGTGGCCCTGGCTGCCGTAGCCGATGACCGCGACCTTGCGGCCCTGGATGATGGACAGGTCGGCGTCAGCGTCGTAGAACAGCTCGGCCACTTTGGGTTCTCTCCTTGGTGTGCAGGTGTTGCGTCCCACCGTATGACGGCGGGCGGAAGGGAAGTCTCGGGGTCTCGGCATACGGGCGGCCGGTGTCGGCGGCCGCCCGTCTCCGTCGTTACGCCGACCGGTCCAGTGCGCGCAGCGACCGGTCGGTGATCGAACGGGAGCCGCGGCCGATCGCGATCGTGCCGGACTGGACCAGCTCCTTGATGCCGTACGGTTCCAGCATCTTGAGCATGGCGGAGAGCTTGTCGCTGCCGCCGGTGGCCTCGATGGTCACGGCCTCCGGGGAGACGTCCACGGTCTTGGCCCGGAACAGCTGGACGATCTCGACGATCTGCGAGCGGGTCTCGTTGTCGGCGCGCACCTTCACCAGGACGAGTTCGCGCTGAACGGCCGATCCGGGTTCCAGCTCGACGATCTTGAGCACGTTGACGAGCTTGTTGAGCTGCTTGGTGACCTGCTCGAGCGGCAGCTCCTCGATCACGTTCACCACGATGGTGATGCGCGAGATCTCGGGGTGCTCGGTGACGCCGACCGCGAGCGAGTCGATGTTGAAGCCGCGGCGGGAGAACAGGGCGGCGATCCGGGCGAGGATGCCGGGCGTGTTCTCCACCAGGACGGAGAGCGTGTGCTTGGACATGTCTCTTGGGTCTTCCTCGCTCAGTCGTCTTCGTTGTCGCCGAAGTCGGGGCGGACGTCCCGTGCGGCCATGATCTCGTCGTTGGAGGTGCCGGCGGCCACCATCGGCCAGACCATCGCGTCCTCGTGGACGATGAAGTCCACGACGACGGGGCGGTCGTTGACGGAGTTCGCCTCTTCGATGACCTTGTCCAGGTCGGCCGGGTCCTCGCAGCGGATGGCGTAGCAGCCCATGGCCTCCGACAGCTTCACGAAGTCGGGGACGCGGGTGCCGGCGCTCGGCTGCTTGCCGTCCGCGTCCGGGCCGCTGTGCAGCACGGTGTTGGAGTAGCGCTGGTTGTAGAAGAGGGTCTGCCACTGGCGGACCATCCCGAGGGCACCGTTGTTGATGATGGCGACCTTGATCGGGATGTTGTTGAGGGCGCAGGTGGTCAGTTCCTGATTGGTCATCTGGAAGCAGCCGTCGCCGTCGATCGCCCAGACCGTCTTCGAGGGGACGCCGGCCTTGGCGCCCATCGCGGCCGGGACGGCGTAGCCCATCGTGCCGGCGCCGCCGGAGTTCAGCCAGGTGGCGGGCTTGTCGTACTGGATGAAGTGCGCGGCCCACATCTGGTGCTGGCCGACACCGGCCGCGAACACGGTGCCCTCGGGCGCGAGCTGGCCGATGCGCTCGATGACCTGCTGCGGGGAGAGCGAGCCGTCCGCGGGCTGGTCGTAGCCCAGCGGGTAGGTATCGCGCCAGCGGCTCAGGTCCTTCCACCAGGCGCTGTAGTCGCCCGGACCGCTCTCGGCGTGCTCCTTCTGCACGGCCTGCACCAGGTCGGCGAGGACCTCGCGGGCGTCGCCCACGATCGGCACGTCGGCGGCGCGGTTCTTGCCGATCTCCGCCGGGTCGATGTCCGCGTGGACGATCTTGGCGTACGGCGCGAAGCTGTCGAGCTTTCCGGTGACGCGGTCGTCGAAGCGGGCGCCGAGGGCGACGATCAGGTCGGCCTTCTGCAGTCCGGTGACGGCGGCCACCGAGCCGTGCATGCCGGGCATGCCCAGGTGGAGCGGGTGGGTGTCGGGGAACGCGCCCAGCCCCATCAGGGTGGTGGTGACGGGCGCGCCGGTCAGCTCGGCGAGCATCTTCAGCTCGGCGGTCGCCCGGGCCTTGAGGACGCCGCCGCCGACGTAGAGGATCGGCCGCTTGGCGGCGATGATCAGCTTGGCGGCCTCGCGGATCTGCTTGGCGTGCGGCTTGGTCACCGGTCGGTAGCCGGGCAGGTCCATGGTGGGCGGCCAGGAGAAGGTCGTCCGGGCCTGGAGGGCGTCCTTGGCGATGTCGACCAGGACCGGGCCGGGGCGGCCGGTGGAGGCGATGTGGAACGCCTGCGCGATGACCCGCGGGATGTCCTCGGCCTTGGTGACCAGGAAGTTGTGCTTGGTGATCGGCATGGTGATGCCGACGATGTCCGCCTCCTGGAAGGCGTCCGTGCCGATCGCCTTGGAGGCGACCTGGCCGGTGATCGCGACCAGCGGCACCGAGTCCATGTGGGCGTCGGCGATCGGCGTGACCAGGTTGGTGGCGCCGGGGCCGGAGGTGGCCATGCAGACGCCCACCTTGCCGGTGGCCTGCGCGTAGCCGGTGGCGGCGTGGCCCGCGCCCTGCTCGTGGCGGACCAGGACGTGACGGACCCTCGTCGAGTCCATCAGGGGGTCGTAGGCGGGAAGGATCGCACCGCCGGGAATGCCGAATACCGTGTCGGCGCCGACCTCCTCGAGAGAACGGATGAGGGACTGCGCACCCGTCACGTGCTCGACGGACGCGGAGTGTCCTCCGGATCGGGGCCGCGGCTGCGGGTGATGGGCCCCGGTGGCCTGCTCGGTCATCGTCATTCTCTTCTCGATGCTGAGGGTTTTTGCGAGGTTCGTGCGGTGTTCGACTGCTGGTCGGCAGGTGCTGGTGCAACAAAAAACCCCTCGTGCCAGAAGGCAAGCGAGGGGAGCGCGCCGGTGTGGTCGCTGGGATTTCCGGATCGTCCTCCGGTGGTTCCCAGCTCAGCCGACGCGCTGTCCAAGTACGAGAATTCGGGTGCGCATGGCATTGACCCTCCCCCCGGCACGCATCGACTGTCAAGTGGGTGGGACGGGGGTCTCATCATGTGAACGGAGGGCCGTGCCGCCACCAAGGTTCCCGCGCCCCAGAACCGCCGGCACGCCACCGCCGCACACCCCCGCGCCGCCACCGGCGAACGCGGGCTCGACGGGGCCGTGCGGCACCGGACAGCTGCCCCGGCCGAGCGCCCGGCGCAGCCGGTACTCGTCGAGCGGTCCGGCGAACGCCATGCCCTGCCCGTGGGTGCAGCCCATCGCGCGCAGGGCGACGACCTGCTCGGGCAGGTCCACGCCCTCGGCCAGGGACTGGAGCCCGAGATCGCCGGCGATCCGCAGCAGCCCGCTGGTGATCTTGTGCAGTCGCGCGGACTCCACGACCCCTTCGACCAGCCCGCGGTCGAGTTTCAGGATGTCCACGGGCAGCCGGCGCAGTGCCGTTATGGCCATGCCGCCGCCGAAGCCGTCCAGCGCGATGCGGACACCGAGGCGCCTCAGCGCGGCGAGCCGGCGCTCCAGGTCGTCCAGCGACACTCCGGCATCGATGTCGGACAGCTCTATCACCAGCGACCCGGACGGCAGCCCGTGCCGGGTCAGCAGCGCCTCGACGGAGCCCGGCGGCAGCGAACGGTCCAGCAGGCGCCTGGCGCCCACCTGGACCATCACGGGTACGTCCAGTCCGCTCGCGGACCGGTCGGCGGCCTGCTGGACGGCCTGCTCCAGCACCCAGCGGCCCAGCTCGGCGGTCCGGTCGCCCTCGTCCGCCACCCGCAGGAACTCGGCGGGGGTGAACAGCACGCCCTGGGAGGACCGCCACCGGGGCTGGGCCGCGACCGACGACATCCGGCCGTCCTCCAGCCGCACCACGGGCTGGTGCAGCAGCGCGAACTCGCCGTCGTGCAGAGCGGCCCGCAGCCGCGTGGCCAGCTCCGCCTTCCGTACGACGTCCTGCTGCATGTGCGGCTTGTACAGCTCGACCCGGCCCTTGCCGCCCGCCTTGGCCCGGTACATCGCGAGGTCGGCGTTGCGCAGCAGCTCTCCGGCGCCGAACCCGGCCTCGGCGAAGGCGACACCGATGGAGGCGGCCACCCGCACCTCGTTGCCGCCGATCAGATAGGGCTGGGAGAGCGTGATCCGCAGCCGGTCGGCGAGTTCCAGTATGTGACCCTCGCGGGCACCGCGGTCACGCGTGCCGTCGCCGACGATCAGGGCGGCGAACTCGTCGCCGCCGAGCCGGGAGGCGGTGTCCCCCTGCCGGACGGCGTCCTGGAGCCTGCGCGCGGCCTGGACGAGGAGTTCGTCGCCCGCCTGGTGGCCGATGGTGTCGTTGACGGCCTTGAAGCCGTCGAGGTCGATGAAGAGGACCGCGGTGTTGCGCAGGGCGGCGCCCCGGTCGGAGCTGCGGCGGCCGGAGAGCGCCTGCTGCACGCGCCGGGTGAACAGGGCGCGGTTGGGCAGGTCGGTGAGCGGATCGTGCTCGGCGTTGTGCTGGAGCTGCGCCTGGAGGCGCACCCGCTCGGTCACGTCCCGGCTGTTGAAGATCAGGCCGCCGTGGTGCCGGTTCACGGTGGACTCGACATTGAGCCAGCCGCCGTCGCCGGAGCGGAAGCGGCATTCGATCCTGGTGGTGGGCTCCTCCTGGGGGCTGGCGGCGAGGAAACGGCGCACCTCGTGCACCACGCACCCCAGGTCGTCCGGGTGGATGAGATCGGCCAGCTCGGTGCCCACCAGGTCCTCGGCGGAGCGTCCGTAGACACCGGCGGCGGCCGGGGAGACGTAGCGCAGGACGCCGCTGGGGGCCGCGATCATGATGACGTCGCTGGAACCCTGCACCAGGGAGCGGAAGTGGTTCTCCTTCTGGGCCAGTTCCTGGGTGAGGGTGATGTTGTCGAGCAGCATGATGCCCTGGCGCACCACGAGGGCCAGCACGACGGCGCCGCCGGTGAGGAGGACGACACGGTCGACACTGCGGCCGTTGAGGACGTTGTAGAGGATCCCCAGCGTGCAGACGGCGGCGGCGAGATACGGCGTCAGGGCGGCGAGGGAGCCGGTGATGGGGCGGGTGCCCGGATAGCGGCTCGGGTCGGCTCCCGGCGCGGGCGTCCGCAGGGGCGGCTGGGGCGGCCGGACGCCGGCGCGCTGGCGGGGCAGATGCTCGTGCACCACGCGCGTGTGCCCCCCGGCGCCGGCCCGGCGGTGCCGGCCGGCGGCCCAGGGGGCGTAGGCCAGGAGCAGCGAGCCGGCGAACCAGCCGGCGTCGAGGAGCTGGCCGGAACGGTAGTTGTTGTGCAGCAGCGGTGACGTGAACAGGGCGTCGCACATCACGGTCAGCGCGAGGGCGCTGACGGCGGTGTTGACCGCCGTGCGGTTGACCGGCGAGCGCCGGAAGTGCAGCACCAGCACCATGCTGACCAGGGCGATGTCGAGCAGCGGATACGCCAGGGTGAGCGCCGCGTGCGCGACGCCCGGTCCGTCGAGGTCCGCGGTCTGGGCGAGCGCCAGGCTCCAGGAGAGGGTGAGCAGGGAGCCGGCGATGAGCCAGGCGTCGAGCGCGAGGCAGACCCAGCCGGCCCTGGTCACGGGTCGGGCGGCGAGCACCAGCAGTCCCACGATCGCGGGCGGCGCGAAGCAGAGGAAGAACACGTCGGCGTAGCTGGGGCTGGGCACGGGCCGCTGAAGGACGACCTCGTACCACCCCCAGACCAGGTTGCCGAGGGCGGCCATCGCCGACGAGAACGAGAACAGCAGCCAGGCCGGGCGCAGGCTGACGCGGCGGGTGCGCGCGTAGTGGAAGCAGGACACGGAGGCGGCGCCCGCGGCCGCGGAGAGCCCGAAGTCGCCCATGATCAGGGCGACCGTCTCGGAGCCCCAGCCGAGCGCGGAACCGACGGCGTAGGCCGCGCACACCACGGCCAGCAGGAGTTGGTGGACCGTGTTCGATCCCGGGCCGCCCGGCGACGGCGGCTTGGTCGGCGGCGTGCCGGTGCGGGCCTGCGCCCGCGGTGCTCCGTCGAGGAGGGTCGTGGAGGTCGGCGGCGAACTCACCGGGGCCTCCCGGTCCGTGCCGCTCCCGCGTCCCGCCCGCGCCGGTGCGCCGGGTGCGTGCGACCGCGGCGGCCGCCGTGCCCGCGGCGGTGGCGGCCGCCGTGCCGACTTCCGTGACCGGTGGGGCCATCGCTCGCGCGCGTGGCCGTGCAGCAGGGCCGTCCGCGGCGGCTCCGCCGCGTCGGGTCCTTCGTCCATAGGCCGTGCATCGCCCGTCGCCCCCCTCACAGTCTGAAATGTCCAACCCCGGCGCCGAACGGTGCACGGCGCAGCCCCTGTCGGGACGATACACCAGTCTCGTCACTCAGGGACATAGCTTCTCTACGCTCAGTGACGACCAGCGACTATGCCCGTACGGCCCGCGTCCGCGGGACTGCGGAGGGTGCCCGAACCGGGTCGCAAGCGGGCCGCGGCCGTCACGCCTCGTCGGCGGCGCCCGTCGTGAGGATCACGTTGCGCAGGGGTTCCCGGTTCACGAATCGCCCCAACTGGTCGGCCAGCAGACGCTTGGCGCGCGGCAGGAAGGCGGACGTGGGCCCGCCGACGTGCGGACTGATCAGCACGCCCGGCGCCTGCCACAACGGGTGGTCACCCGGCAGCGGTTCGGGGTCGGTGACGTCCAGGGCGGCGGTGAGGCGGCCGCTCTCCACCTCGGTGAGCAGGGCCTTGGTGTCGACGACCGCGCCGCGGCCGACGTTGACCAGCAGCGCCCCGTCCTTCATCCGGGCGAGGAAGGCGCCGTCCACCAACCCGCGACTGGTCTCGGTCAGGGGGGTGGAGAGGATGACGACGTCCGCCTCCGGCAGCAGTGCGGGCAGTTCGGTGAGGGGGTGCACGGGACCGCGCTCCGTGGTGCGCGCGGAGCGTGCGACGCGCACCACCCGCGCGACCTCGAACGGCACGAGCCGGTCCTCGATCGCCGAGCCGATCTCGCCGTAACCGACGATGAGGACGCTCTTGTCGGCGAGCGCCGGGTGGAACTCGCTCTGCCAGTGCCCCTGTTGCTGGGCGCGCACGAACTTCGGGATGCCGCGCAGGGAGGCCAGCGTGAGGGTGAGCGCGAGTTCGGCGGTGCTCGCCTCGTGCACCCCGCGCGCATTGCACAGCCGCACGCCCGGCGGGAGGTCGGCCAGCCGCGCGGTGACGTCGTCGACGCCGGCGGTGAGCGTCTGGACGACGCGGACGTTGCGCATCCGCGCCAGCGGACGCACCTTCACCGGCTGCCGCTTCATGTACGGCACCACGTAGAAGACGCAGTCGGCGGGGTCGCCGGGGAACTCCTGTTCTCCGGTGGTGCCTCCGTCCCAGAAGAGGGGGTTGAGGCCCTCGGGGAGCCCTTCGATCTCGTCCGGCGGGATGGGAAGCCACACGTCAGCAGTCATGGTCAGGAGGCTATGTCAGGCACGCGCGCGTGCAGAGGTTAGGTTGGTGGGCCGGGCGAGGGAGGGTCACGAGCAGGTGGAGCGCAGGACGATCGGCGCGGCGGCGCTCGCGGTGGGGGCCGTCGGACTCGGATGCATGCCGATGAGCTGGGGCTACAGCGGGTCGCGGCAGCGGGGTGACGAGTCGCTGCGGGCGTTGCACCGGGCGCTGGATCTGGGTGTCTCCCTGCTGGACACCGCCGACATGTACGGCCCGTTCACCAACGAGCTTCTGCTGGGGCGGGTGTTGAAGGAGCGGCGCGGGGACGCGTTCGTGTCGACGAAGGTCGGACTGCTGGTCGGTGAGCAGCACGTCGTGGCCAACGGCCGCCCGGGATACGTGAGACGGGCCTGCGACGCCTCTCTTCGGCGGCTCCAGACGGACGTCATCGACCTCTACCAGTTGCACCGCGCGGACCCCGAGGTCCCGGTCGAGGAGACCTGGGGCGCGATGGCCGAGCTGGTGCGGGCGGGCAAGGTGCGGGCCCTGGGCCTGTGCGCGGTGGGCGCGCGGGGCGGGCGCCGTGCGGGCGGACGGCTGTACGACGCGACGATCCGGCAGCTGCGGCGGGTCCAGCAGGTCTTCCCGGTGAGCGCGGTGGAGGCGGAGTTGTCGCTGTGGTCGCCGGAGGCCCTGGACGCGCTGCTGCCGTGGTGCGAGGCCCGCGGTATCGGCCTCCTCGCGGCCATGCCGTTGGGGAATGGTTTCCTCACCGGCACGCTGACGCCGGGCGAGGGCTTCGAACCCGATGACATGCGGGCCCGGCACCCCCGTTTCACCGCCGAGATGATGGCCGCGAACCAGCCGATCGTCGCCGGTCTGCGCCGGGTTGCCGCCCGGCACGGCGAGACGGTGACGGCCGCGCAGGTGGCGTTGGCCTGGGTACTGGCGCAGGGGCGGCACGTGGTGCCGGTGCCGGGGGCCAAGCAGGAGCGGTGGGTCGCGCAGAACGCGGGGGCGGCCGGCCTGCGGCTGACCGGGCCGGACCTGGCCGAGCTGGCGAAGCTGCCGGCGGCCCGCGGCTCCTGGGACTGAGGGCCGCCACGAGACCTGGCCGAGCTGCCGGCGGCCCGCGGCTCCTGGGGCCCGGCAGCCCGCGGCTCCTGGGGCTGAGGGCGTCACGTCGACCGCGGGGCGGCGGGGCCCAGACCTGCGGGAAACCGGAAGCACCGGATCAGCCGGACCCGAACCTGCGGGAAACCGGAAGGACCGGATCAGCCGGACCGGGGTGGAACGGCGCGCGCCGGGGAAGCCGGGAACTTCGGGACAGCCGGGGTCACAGGCGCGCCATGACCTGTCGGCAGCGGGGCCGCGGCGGACGACCGGGTGTCGTGGGAGGCCGCAAGCGCCTCGATCGCCGTAGGAACCAAGAGAAACCGGGGTTACGGGGAAACCGGAAGGCGCGGATGTCAGGGCCACCGGGAAGCCGGACCGCCCGAGAAGTCGGCGCTGTCGTCGGGTCGGGTTCCGGAGATCGGGAACTCCTGGGGCGCGAGCGGTGTATGACAAGGAGAACCTGCCCAGGACCGCCGCGTCGAAGGGACCAAGATCGTGCAACGTCGCGCAGTGACGGCCGTACTGGCCGCGAGTGTGCTCCTGCTGACGGCAGGCTGTTCCTCGGACGACGAGGCGCCCCCGGGGGCCGCCCCGAGCCCGTCCGCCAGCCCCACCGCCGCCGGCTCCTCGCCGGCGGCCGGAAAGACCCCGCCCGCGAAGGGCATCGTCAAGGTGGTGCGCACCGTCGCCGAGGGCCTGAACACCCCCTGGGGCCTCGCACCGCTCCCCGAGGGCGGCCTCCTCGTGGCCTCCCGCGACGAGGGGACGATCACCCTGGTCGACGCGGACAGCGGCAAGAAGACGGAGCTGGGCGAGGTGCCGGGCGTATCGGCGGCCGGCGAGGGCGGCCTGCTCGGCATCGCCCTCTCCCCGGACTACGCCTCGGACCACATGGTCTACGCCTACTTCACCTCCGCGTCCGACAACCGCGTCGTCCGCATGCTGTACGACGCCGAGCGGCCGGCCGGTGAGCAGCTCGGCGCGCCGGACACGGTGTTCCGGGGCATCCCCAAGGGGGTGATCCACAACGGCGGGCGGATCGCCTTCGGCCCGGACCGGATGCTGTACGTGGGCACCGGCGAGAGCGGACAGCAGGGGCTGTCGCAGGACAAGAAGTCCCTGGGCGGCAAGATCCTGCGGCTGACCCCCGAGGGTGAGCCGGCCGCGGGCAACCCGTTCCCCGACTCCCCGGTGTACTCGTACGGCCACCGCAATGTGCAGGGGCTCGCCTGGGACGCCGAGCAGCGTCTGTTCGCCGCCGAGTTCGGCCAGGACACCTGGGACGAGCTGAACGCGATCGTGCCGGGCGGCAATTACGGGTGGCCGCAGGCCGAGGGCGAGTCCGACGACGAGAGGTACCGGGACCCGGTGGCGCAGTGGGGCACCGACGACGCCTCCCCCAGCGGGGTCGCCTACGCCGAGGGATCGATGTGGATGGCCGGGCTGAAGGGGCAGCGTTTGTGGCGCGTCCCGCTGAAGGGCACGGTGGCGTCGGCGGACCCGCAGTCGTTCCTCGAGGGTGAGTACGGCCGGCTGCGGACCGTGGTGGCGGCGGGCGGCGACAGGCTGTGGGTGACGACCAGCAACACGGACGGGCGGAGCACGCCGAAGAAGGGCGACGACCGGATCCTGGAGCTGCAGGTGAGCTGAGGGCTCAGCCGCCAGGGGGCGTGAGCCCCCGGTCGCGGGGCGCCGGGGCCGCGTCGGCCTCCTCGTCCACGGGGTCGGGCGCACGCACGACGACCTTCCCGGAGGCGAGGTCTATCGGCCCGCGTCCGGGGTCGGCGTCGCCGACGTCGTGCCGGGTCAGCTCCAGGCGGTTCTGCTCGTCGCGGGTGTGCTTGCGGCCGGGTGCGAACAGGTCGTCGAACATGCTGAACACGGCGCCTCCCCTGCCGGTTCCCGCCAGCGTACGCCTCACCCCACGGAGGGCGCCCGGAGAGCGTCGGCCGGGAAGAGTCCCAGCCGGTGGGCCACCGCCGCCGCCTCGCCCCGTCCGGAGACGCCGAGCTTGGCCAGGATGTTGGAGACGTGGACGCTCGCCGTCTTCGGGGAGATGAAGAGTGTCTCGGCTATCTGGCGGTTGGTGCGGCCGGCCGAGACCAGGCGCAGCACGTCGCGCTCCCGGCTGGTGAGACCGAGCGCCTCGACGGGGTCGGTGGCGGCCGGGACCGGGCGGGGACCGGGCGTGAGGGCCAGCCGGGCGCGCTGGGCGAGCCGGCCGACGGCGTCGCCGAGCGGGCGGGCGCCCAGGTGGGCGGCGACGGCGTGGGCGAGGCGGAGCAGCTCGGCGGCGCGGTCGCGTTCGTCCTCGCCGCCCTCGGTCAGCAGCGCCTCGGCCAGGCGGTACCGGACGCGGGCGAGGTCGTAGGGGCGCTCCATGCTCTCGAAGGCGGTGACCGCCTCGACCCAGTCCTCGGGGCCGTCGCGGCCCTCGGCGTGCAGCAGTTCGGCACGCAGCCAGCGTTCGTGGGCCTGCCAGACGGGCACCACGGCGACGATCTTCTTCGCGGTCTCCCGGATGCGTTCGAGGAGTTCGGCGCGGCCCGGTTCGGTGGCGGGCAGGGCGCGGGCGTCCCCCTCGGCGGCGGCCCCGGTGAGGAGCAGCGGCCAGGCGTACCGCTGGGCGCCGGGCGGGAACCCCTGGTCGAGGGCGCGGGCGAGGTGGGCGCGGGCCTCCGGGAGTCGGCCGTCGGCCGCGGCGAGGGCGACGGCGAGGCGGACGAGGGGCAGGTCGTGCTGGGGCGCGCGGTCGTGCGAGCTGAAGTAGCCGCGCGCCTCGGTCAGTCGGCGGCCCGCTTCGGCGAGGTCGCCGCGGTGCAGGGCGAGTTCGGCGCGGAGGGTGGCATGACCGCCCCGGATGCCCACGCCCTGGCCGATGCGTCCGACGGCGGCGCAGGCCCGGTCCACCTCCTCCCAGCTGCCCAGCGGCAGAAGGGACTCCGCCAGATTGCCCCAGATCCAGGCCTCCGTCTCGGACAGTCCGTGCCGTCGCGCGTAGTCGATGCCCTCCTCCAGGATCGGCAGGGCCTCGCGGGAGCGGCCGACCGCTTCGAGTTCCGAGGGGAGGTTGACGTAGGCGTTCAGCGCGACGGACGGGATGTCCTCCGCGAGGGCCTGGTCCTTGACGTCGTACAGCTCCGTGAGGCCGGGCTCGACATGGCCGGCGTCGACCATGAGGACGCCGAGGATCTGGCGGGCGTCGAGTTCGATCTCGCGGACGCCGACCATGCGGGCGTACTCCACGGCGTGCTCGGCTGCGGCGTACGCGTCGGGTCCGGGGGCGTGCAGCATGGACCAGTTGGCGACGTGGGTGAGCACCTCGGCGTGCACCTCGCTGGGCGGCAGGCCGCGCACCAGGTCCTGTGCGGTGGTCAGCTCCTCGCGGCCGCTGCCCCGGCCGAGCGCGCGCACCAGCCGGGAGCGCTGCACCCAGAACCAGGCCGTGCGCAGCGGGTCGTCCTCGTCCGCCAGAAGGCGCAGCGCCCGCTTGGTGATCTTCAGGGCGCGTTCGCGCTCCCCGCACAGGCGGCCGGCGACGGCGGCCTCGGCCATGAGGTCGAGGTAGCGCAGTGGCGTGGTGACGGGGTCGCAGCCGCAGGCGGGATAGGCCTCGGCGTAGTCGAGGGGGCGCAGCCGGTTCCGTACGTCCTCCGGGGCGGCGTCCCAGAGTTCCATCGCGCGTTCCAGGAGCCTCAGTTGCTCGCTGTAGGCGTGGCGTGAGCGGGCGGTCACGGAGGCGTCCAGGACGGCGGGGAGGGCCTTGGCCGGGTCGTGCGCGTGGTACCAGTAGCTGGCCAGGCGGGTGACGCGCTCGTCGGCGGGGACCAGCGTCGGGTCGGCCTCCAGGGCTTCGGCGTAGCGGCGGTTCAGGCGGGAGCGTTCGCCGGGCAGCAGATCGTCGCCGACGGCCTCCCGTACCAGGGAGTGGCGGAAGCGGTAGCCGTCGCCGCCGGGGGCGGCGAGCAGGATGTTGGCGCCGACGGCGGCGCGCAGGGCCTCGATGAGGTCGTCCTCGGTGAGCCGGGCGACGGCGGCGAGCAGCCGGTACTCGACGGTGGAGCCGCCCTCGGCGACGATCCGGGCGACCTTCTGGGCGCTCTCCGGCAGCGCCTCGACGCGGACGAGCAGCAGGTCGCGCAGGGTGTCGGTGAGGCCGGTGCAGCAGCCCTCGTGGGCGGCGACGGCGAGTTCCTCGACGAAGAAGGCGTTGCCGTCGGAGCGTTCGAAGATGTCGTCGACCTGGGCGGGGTCGGGTTCGGCGGCGAGGATGCCGGCGATCTGGCGGCCGACCTCGTCGCGGGTGAGCCGGGCGAGTTCGAGGCGGTGGACGGTGCGCAGCCGGTCGAGTTCGGCGAGCAGGGGGCGCAGCGGGTGGCGGCGGTGGATGTCGTCGGAGCGGTAGGTGGCGAGGACGACGAGGCGGCCGGTGCGCAGGGTGCGCAGCAGGTAGGAGAGGAGGTGGCGGGTGGAGGCGTCGGCCCAGTGCAGGTCCTCCAGGGCCACCACGACGGTGCGGTCGGCGGCGACGCGCTCCAGGAGGCGGGCGGTGAGTTCGAAGAGGCGGGCCATGCTCTCCTCGTCGTGCCTGCCTCCGCTCGTCTCCCCCAACTCGGGCAGCAGTCGGGCGAGTTCCTCCTCCTGGCCGGCCGCGGCGGCGGCCAGTTCGTCCGGCAGTGCCCGTCGCAGGGCGCGCAGCGCGGTGGAGAATGGGGCGAACGGCAGTCCGTCGGCACCGATCTCGACACAGCCGCCGAGCGCGACGACGGCTCCCCGGCGGTCGGCGGCGGTGGCGAACTCCTCGACGAGCCGGGTTTTGCCGACGCCGGCCTCACCGCCGATCAGCAACGCCTGCGGCTCGCCCGCGGCGGCACGGGCGAGCGCGTCGTTCAGGGTGTCCAACTCGTCGGCGCGGCCGACGAAGACGGGGCTGACGGACCTGTTCTCCACGGGGGCGAGCATCGCACGGCGGTACGAGGCGGGCCCAGTCGATATCGGCGGCCCGGCCGGGACCGGCCGCCCGGTGGCCGTTGCCGACGGGGTGGAAACCACCGCCCCGGCGGACGCCACCGGCACGACAACCACCGCCCGGCTGACCGCTGTCGGCACGGACATCCTTGCCGACGCGGGCATCCCCGCCGGCACGGGCATCCCCGCCGGCACGGGCATCCCTGCCGGCACGGGCATCCCCGCCGGCACGGCGGACGCCGTCGGCACGACACCTGCCGCCCGACTGACCGCAACCGCCGCCCGGCTCACCGCAGCCGGCCCAGGCATCCCTGCCGACCCAGGCATCCCTGCCGACCCAGGCATCCCTGCCGGCACGGGCATCCCCGCCGGCACGGCCGCCGCCGTCGGCACGACACCTGCCGCCCGACTGACCGCAACCGCCGCCCGGCTCACCGCAGCCGGCCCAGGCATCGCCGCCGGCCCAGGCATCGCCGCCGGCGCAACGGACGTCACCGGCGTGACGCGTGCCCTCGGTACCGCGGCTGTCGTCGGCATCATGCGTGCCGTCGGTGCTTCGGACGCCTCCGGCATCGTGCGTGCCGTCGGTACCGCGGCTGTCGGCGCGATCGCGGGCGTGGGAGGGCGGCCGACCCCCGTGCGGCCGCCCTTCCGTGCCCCGGTGTTCACGCGGTCCGGGCGGACCGCAGCCGGCGGGGGCGGTGGATATGGGGTTCGCTCTCGGGGGCCGCGCCGCGGGCGGTCTGCTCGGCGGCCTCCCGACGGGCGGCGCGGCGGCCGCGGACGGCTTCGCGGGCCAGGCGCTCGGCCGCGGCGCGGCGGAGCAGTTCGGCGGAACGGGCCTGCTGGACCTCGTACTCGTACATGGTGACGTCCCCTGAAGGTCGGTGGATCCGGCGTCGCTCTCCGCGACGCTCTCGATGCCTCAACCTTCGTCTCCCAGGGGGGCCCGTCACATCGGGAGAGTTCCGCATCTTGGGGGCCGGCCGGGGCCTTAGACGCGTGTGAGGGGCCTTAGGGCGGCCGTAAGGTGCCTACGGCCGCTCCAGGACCCCTCGTGCGTCGCGCCCCCGGCTCAGCCGGCGGAGGGCAGTCCGAGCAGGGCGTCGGTGTACTTGAGGACCGCCAGGAGCAGGCCGATCACGCCGAGCGCGACCCCCGCCCAGGCGACGGACTTGATCCAGGGGGCCTGCACCCTGCCGGGAGCGCCGAAGGCGGGCCGGGCCAGCACCACGACGCCGGTGACGAGCGCGGCCAGCGCGAACAGGCCCGCCCACAGCGCGGTGGCCTGCCAGGCGTCGCCGTAGACCGCCTGGACCTGATGGGCGACGCTGGCGCTCGACGACGTCTCCAACTGGCCGATCAGGGTCTGGCGCGCGGAGGCGACGGTCCCGATCCAGCCGCCGCTGAGCGACACCAGGCCGAGCGCCGCGGAGACGACGGCCCCGGCGCCCAGGCCGATGCCGGAGGGACGGCTCTCCTCGACGGCGTCGACGACATCGGCGTCCTCGGCGTCCTCGGCGAGGCGGCCGTCGTCCACGCCGCCGGTGTCCTCGGAGGCCGGCGTGGCCCGGTCCTTCGCGTCCTTCTCGGTGGCGCCCACCGTCTCCCCGTCGCGCTTCGCCTCGGCGGCCTCGGTGCCCGTCTCGGCGCCGGCCTGGTCAACTGTCTCGGTTCCCATGTCTCGCACCGTACGGAGGCTCTCTGAGAGGTTTCTTAATGATCGCTGTGAGCGGCACGCGCGCGGGCGGCTCGCCACTCGTGGGCGAGCACGGACCACACCTGGAGGTCGTGCCGCACCCCACGATAGGGGTAGGCCTCGCGGCGTACGCCGTCCTGGGTGAAGCCGAGCCGCCGGGCGACGTTGAGGCTGGGCACGTTGCCCGCGGCGGCGACCCACTCGACGCGGTGGATCCCGCGCTGCTCGACGGCGTGGTCGATGAGCACCCGCATCGCGCGGGTGACGAGCCCGCGCCCGGTTCCGGCGGGCTCCAGCCAGCAGCCGACCTCGCAGTTCGCCTGCTCCGCGTCGAAGTTCAGGAAGAGCACGCCGCCGACCAGTCCACCCTCCAGCCAGATGCCGTGCAGCGAGCCGGTGTCGGCGGCACGCAGGTCGGCGTACCGCTGGAGCACTTCGCGCGCGCCCGGCACGTCGGTGGCCTTGGCGGCGAACGGGATGTACTGGTTGATGAACTCCCGCCCGCGCTCCAGGTGGGTCAGGAACTCCTCGGCGTGCCAGGTCTCCAGGGGCCGCAGTTCCGCTCCGTCACCCAGCGTTGTCGCGTACATCCGGTTGCCGCTCCTTCTCCAGTTCCGCCACGACCTCGGTGAGCCTCTCATGGGCGGCCCGGCACTCGGGAGGTTCGATGCTGATCCGCGGCAGGCGCCGGTCGAGCCAGCCGGGCAGCCACCAGTTGGCGCGGCCGAGCAGGTGCATCAGGGCGGGCACGAGGAGGGTGCGCAGGACGAAGGCGTCGAGGGCCACGGCGGCGGCCAGCGCGATCCCGAACATGGCGATCACGCGGTCGCCGCTGAGGACGAAGGCGAGGAAGACGGAGATCATGATGACCGCGGCGGAGTTGATCACCCGGCTGGTCTCGGCGAGGCCGACGCGCACGGCCCGCCGGTTGTCGCCGGTCTCCAGCCACTCCTCGTACATCCGGCTGACGAGGAAGACCTGGTAGTCCATGGAGAGCCCGAAGAGGACCGAGACCATGATCACCGGGAGGAAGGGTTCGATCGGCCCGGCCCGGCCCAGGCCCAGCGGTTCGCTCCCCCAGCCCCACTGGAAGACCACGACGACGACGCCGAAGGCGGCGGCGACGGCGGCCACGTTCATCACGGCGGCCTTGAGCGGTATGCCGACGGACCGGAAGGCCAGCAGGAGCAGCAGGGAGCCGAGACCGACGACGACACCGACGAACAGCGGCAGCTTGCCGACGATGACCTCGGCGAAGTCGTCGTAGCCGGCCGTGACGCCGCCCACCTGTACGTCGAGGGAGGTGCCGGCCTCGGCCCGCGGCAGCACCTCGCCGCGCAGCAGGTCGACGAGGTCGCTGGTCCGCCGTGACTGGGGCGCGGACCGCGGTACGACGGTGAGGTGCGCGGTGTCTCCGCCGGCGCCGTAGGTCACCGGGGTCACGGCGGCCACGCCCTCGGTGCCGCGCAGGGTGGCGTCGAGGTTGTCCAGGGCGAGCCGGTCGTCGGCGCCGGCGACGCGGGAGACCAGAGTCAGCGGGCCGTTGACGCCGGGGCCGAAGCCTTCGGCGAGGAGGTCGTAGGCCTGGCGGGTGGTGGTGGTCTCGGGGCGGTTGCCCTGGTCGGAGGTGCCGAGGCGGAGGGAGAGCGTGGGCAGGGCGAGCCCGGCGATGACGGTGAGGGCGAGCGCGCCGAGCAGCCTGGGGTGGCGCTCCACGAAGGCCGACCAGCGGGCGGCGAGACCGGTCGGCAGCTCCGGTTCGGGCCCGTGCTCGGCGAGGCGGCGCCGTTCGCGGCGGCCGAGGGCGCGGGGACCGATGAAGGACAGCAGGGCGGGCAGCAGGGTGACGGAGGCGGCGACCGTCAGCACGACGGTCAGGGAGGCGGCGATCGCCACGCCGTTGAGGAAGCCCAGTCGCAGGATCAGCATGCCGAGCAGCGCGATGCACACGGTGGCGCCCGCGAAGACCACGGCCCGTCCGGTGGTGGCGACGGCGTGTGCGGCGGCCTCGGCGACCGGCAGTCCGCGTTTGAGGCCGCGCCGGTGCCGGGTGACGATGAACAGCGCGTAGTCGATGCCGACGCCGAGCCCGACGAGCACGCCCAGCATGGGTGCGAAGTCGGCGACGGTCATGGCGTGCCCGAGCAGCACGATCCCCGCGTAGGCGGTGCCGACGCCGACCAGGGCGGTGGCGATGGGCAGCAGCGAGGCGGCGAGCGAGCCGAAGGCCAGGAACAGCACGACGGCGGCGACGGCCACGCCGACGACCTCGGCGAGGTGCCCGCCGGAGGACTCGGTGAGCGCGATCGCGCCGCCGCCCAGCTCCACGCGGAGCCCGTCGGTCCGTGCCGACCGGGCGGTGTCGACGACGGCCCGCGCCTCGCGCCGGTCGATGTCCTCGGCACTGTCCTCGAAGGTGACGGTGGCGTACGCGGTGTGTCCGTCGGCGCTGATCCGCGCGGCGCCCTGGTCGTCGTAGGGGCCGGCCACGGCGGCGACGCCCGGCAGGTCCGCGATCCTCGACAGGGTCCGGGTCATGGTCTGTTCGACGGCGGCGGCACGGACGGTGCCCGGGTCGGTGTGCCAGACGACGGTGTCGCTGTCACCGCCGAGACCGGGGAAGCCCTCCGCGAGCAGCCCGGCGGCCCGGCCGGACTCGGTGCCGGGGACGTCGTAGTCGTTGGCGTACGAGGAGCCCGTGACCACGGCGGCGGCGGCCGTCCCACCGAGGGCGAGGAGCCACAGCAGGACCGCGACGAGGCGATGGCGGACGCACCACTGCGCGAGGGCTGCCACGAGACGTGCTCCCGGAGACTCTGAAGACCGTGTGGGGATCTTTGACCGGGAACAGTCGTACATGAACTGAACAGCCCGCAAAGAACGCATGAGGAATGCTAGGAGCACTCTTGCAGGCGTAAGTGATCGTTCGTCCGGTTCATGGGCCTGTTCACCGGAGTGGGAGACAGATCACAGGGCCGTGCGGCGACTCCGCCGGCCGGGCCGGTCAGTCCGACTGGTCGCCGACCGCCATCACCATCACGCCGGCGATCAGCAGCCACAGCGCGCGCCGGGTGCGGCCGCGGGAACCCAGCAGCGCGGCGAGTCCGCACACCGCGGCGCCCAGGGCGTAGGCCGCGGGCACCAGGGCCGGGGCGGAGCCGGCGAGGCGCAGAAGGGCCGCGGCGAGCCCGGCGAGGGTGAGCAGGGCGCCCGTGCCGGCCGCGGTCCAGCGGGCCCGCCGGGCGTCCCCACCGGCGTACTCGTCGTCCTCGGGGTCGTCCCCGTGAGGGTCCTCGGCGCCGGGGTCATCGGCGTCGGGGCGGGGCATGTCGTCCGTGTCGTGCGCCTCGGTCGCGTCGGTCCGTATGCCGTCCTGGGTGTCGGAGTCGGTACGTCCACTCATGGCGGGCGAGCGTAGCGCCTCGGGCCGGGAGACGGAGAAGGGGGATGCGCCGGAACCGGCGCATCCCCCCAGGGGCCAGGGCTCGGGATCAGCCCTCGCCGACGCCCAGCTTCTCCAGGATCAGCTCCTTGACGCGGGCCGCGTCGGCCTGACCGCGGGTGGCCTTCATGACCGCGCCGACCAGGGCACCGGCCGCGGCCACCTTGCCGCCGCGGATCTTGTCGGCGATGCCCGGGTTGCCCGCGATGGCGTCGTCGACCGCCGTGCCGAGCGCCGAGTCGTCGGAGACGACCTTCAGCCCGCGCTTGTCGACGACCTCGTCCGGGGTTCCCTCGCCCGCGAGGACGCCCTCGATGACCTGACGGGCCAGCTTGTCGTTCAGGTCCCCCTTGCTCACCAGCTCGGCGACGCGGGCGACCTGCTCGGGCGTGATGGCCAGCTCGTCCAGCGTCCTGCCGGACTCGTTGGCGCTGCGCGCCAGTTCGCCCATCCACCACTTGCGGGCGGAGGCGGCGTCGGCGCCGGCGTCGATCGTGGCGACGATCAGCTCCAGGGCGCCGGCGTTGAGGATCGCCTGCATGTCGGTGGCCGAGATGCCCCACTCCGCCACCAGGCGGTTGCGGCGGGCCAGCGGCAGTTCGGGCAGCGAGGCGCGGATCTCCTCGACCCACTCGCGCGTCGGGGCCACCGGCACCAGGTCCGGCTCCGGGAAGTACCGGTAGTCCTCGGCCTCCTCCTTCACGCGGCCCGAGGTCGTCGACCCGGTGTCCTCGTGGAAGTGCCGGGTCTCCTGGATGATCGTCCCGCCGCCGTCCAGTACGGCGGCGTGCCGCTGGATCTCGAAGCGGGCCGCGCGCTCCACGGACCGCAGGGAGTTGACGTTCTTCGTCTCCGAGCGGGTACCGAACTTCTCGCGGCCGTGCGGGCGCAGCGACAGGTTCACGTCGCAGCGCATCTGGCCCATCTCCATGCGGGCCTCCGAGACGCCGAGCGCCTTGATGACCTCGCGCAGCTCACGGACGTACGCCTTCGCCACCTCGGGGGCGCGCTCCCCGGCGCCCTCGATCGGCTTGGTGACGATCTCGATGAGCGGGATGCCGGCGCGGTTGTAGTCCAGCAGGGAGTGGGACGCGCCGTGGATCCGGCCGGTCGCGCCGCCCACGTGGGTCGACTTGCCGGTGTCCTCCTCCATGTGGGCGCGCTCGATCTCCACCCGGAAGGTCTCGCCGTCCTCCAGCTGGACGTCGAGGTAGCCGTTGAAGGCGATCGGCTCGTCGTACTGGGAGGTCTGGAAGTTCTTCGGCATGTCCGGATAGAAGTAGTTCTTCCGGGCGAACCGGCACCACTCGGCGATCTCGCAGTTCAGCGCGAGCCCGATCTTGATGGCGGACTCGACGCCGATCGCGTTGACGACCGGGAGCGCGCCGGGCAGGCCGAGGCAGACCGGGCAGGTCTGCGAGTTGGGCTCGGCACCCAGCTCGGTCGAACAGCCGCAGAACATCTTCGTCTTGGTGCCGAGTTCGACATGGACCTCGAGGCCCATGACGGGGTCGTACGACGCCAGCGCGTCCTCGTACGACACCAGGTCGGTCGTGGTGGTCACGGTGAAACTTCCCTCTCAGCCCAGCAGGACGTCGTCGTCGCCCAGCCGCTTCAGCTCGCGGTAGAGGATGGCGAGGCCGGTGGCGATGGCGGCGGCGGACACGGCGGCGTCGATCAGGCGGAGCGTGTCGCTCTCGGTGCGGGCCATTTTGGCCTGCTTGGCGACACTCACCGCGCCGAACGCGGTGGTGGCCATGGACAGGTACAGGCCGGACTTGGACTTCTTGAAGCCCTTGGCCTTGGACAGTGCCTTACTCACAGCGACGGAGCCTCCTCGAGCAGCGGATGCCCCCACCTTTCCACGAAGGCGGCCTCGACGGCGGCGCCGACCCTGTACAGCCTGTCGTCCTTCAGCGCCGGGGCGATGATCTGGAGGCCCACCGGGAGGTTGTCCTCCGGGGCGAGCCCGCACGGCAGCGACATGGCCGCGTTGCCCGCCAGGTTGGTCGGGATGGTGCACAGGTCGGCCAGGTACATCGCCATCGGGTCGTCGGCGCGCTCGCCGATCGGGAAGGCGGTGGTGGGCGTGGTCGGCGACACGATCACGTCGACCTGCTCGAAGGCCTTCTCGAAGTCGCGCGTGATGAGCGTGCGGACCTTCTGCGCGGAGCCGTAGTAGGCGTCGTAGTAGCCGCTCGACAGGGCGTAGGTGCCGAGCATGATGCGCCGCTTGACCTCGGGGCCGAAGCCCGCCTCACGGGTGAGGGAGGTCACCTCCTCGGCGGAGTGCGTGCCGTCGTCACCGGTCCGGACGCCGTAGCGCAGACCGTCGAAGCGGGCGAGGTTGGAGGAGCACTCGGAGGGCGCGATCAGGTAGTACGCCGACAGGGCGAGGTCGAAGGACGGGCAGTCCAGCTCGACGATCTCGGCGCCCAGCTCCTTCAGCAGCGCGACGGACTCGTCGAACCGCTGGATGACGCCGGCCTGGTAGCCCTCGCCGCGGAACTGCTTGACGACGCCGACGCGCATTCCGGCGACCGTGCCGTTGCGGGCGGCCTCGACGACCGGCGGGACGGGCGCGTCGATCGACGTCGAGTCCAGCGGGTCGTGCCCGGCGATCACCTCGTGCAGCAGGGCCGCGTCCAGGACCGTACGGGCGCAGGGCCCGCCCTGGTCCAGGGAGGAGGAGAAGGCGACCATGCCGAACCGGGACACCGCGCCGTACGTCGGCTTCACGCCGACCGTGCCGGTGACGGCGGCCGGCTGGCGGATGGAGCCGCCGGTGTCGGTGCCGATGGCGAGGGGGGCCTCGTAGGAGGCGAGGGCGGCGGAGGAACCGCCGCCGGAGCCGCCGGGGATGCGCGTGAGGTCCCAGGGGTTCCCGGTGGGGCCGTAGGCGCTGTTCTCCGTAGAGGACCCCATGGCGAACTCGTCCATGTTGGTCTTGCCGAGGATCACCACGTCGGCGGCCTTGAGCCGCTTGGTCAGCGTCGCGTCGTAGGGCGGGATCCAGCCCTCGAGGATCTTCGATCCGACGGTCGTCGGGATGCCCTCGGTGGTGAAGATGTCCTTCAGCGCCAGGGGGACACCGGCGAGCGGGCCGAGCTTCTCGCCGCGGGCCCGCTTCTCGTCGACGGCGCGGGCCTGGGCCAGCGCGCCCTCGCGGTCGACGTGCAGGAAGGCGTGCACCTTCTCGTCGACGGCCTCGATACGGGCCAGGTGCGCCTCGGTGACCTCGACGGCCGTGAGGTCACCGGAGGCGATCCGCGCGGCGATCTCGGCCGCGGTGAGCTTGATGATGTCCGTCATTGCGGTTAGTCCTCCCCCAGGATCTGCGGCACCTTGAAACGCTGCTGCTCCTGGGCCGGGGCGCCGGAGAGCGCCTGCTCGGGGGTGAGCGACGGACGGACCTCGTCCGCGCGCATGACGTTCGTCAGCGGGAGCGGGTGCGAGGTCGGCGGTACGTCTTGGTCGGCGACCTCACTGACGCGGGCGACCGCGCCGATGATGTCGTCCAGCTGTCCCGCGAAGTGGTCGAGCTCTTCGGGCTTCAGCTCCAGACGCGCCAGCCGGGCGAGGTGGGCGACCTCCTCGCGCGTGATGCCAGGCATGCGGCGTTCCTCTGGGGTGAGTGTGTGTGGTTCGGGAGCCAATCCTATGGGGCCGCGGCGCCTACCGGTTAAACGGTGCACCGTGGGGCCCCGTCGGCGGACGGCTGGACGGCTGGCGGCGGGAGGGCTGCCGGCACCGCCCATCGCCGCCGACCACCCTCCGGTCCCCGCCACCCGCCGCCCGCCGACCACCCTCCGGTCCCCGCCGCCCGCCGCCACCACGCGTCGGCGTCGCGGGCGATCAGGTCCGGGCCGCCTCACCGTCCCGCGTCAGACGGCGAACAGCAGTCCGGCGCTGATGAGCACGACCACCGCCGTGGCGAAGTGGACTCCGAAGGCGACGGCCCTGGTTCCGCCGTGCCGCAGGACTATCGCGGTGTCCATGAACGGGATGATCGCCGCGCACAGCATGAACCAGGCCTCGGCACGGGCGCCGACGAAGACCAGGAGCGCGAGACCGAGGATCCCGAGCGTGCCGTCCCTGACCCCCTTGATCGTCAGGTAGGCGCCGGCGTCGCCGCCGGGGTCGGCCGGGGCGCCGTAGCCGGCGGCGGCGGGGCGTGCCTGGAACAGGAAGCGGGCCCCGATGAACACGATGAACAGGTCGAGTACGACGGCCAGGGTGTAGGCGGCGACGGTCATGCGGATTCCTCCTGTGGGTTGCTAGCAACGCTAGCTTCTCTTTCGAAGATAGCGGAGCATCGAAAGATTGGCTAGCGCTGCTAGAATCAGGGCATGTCGATCCAGACGCGCCGGGAGCGCGAAAGAGCGGAGCGCGAGCGGCTGATCGTCACGGCCGCGCGGGAACTGGCGGAGGCGGAAGGCTGGGACGCGGTCACCACGCGTCGGCTGGCGGCCGAGATCGAGTACAGCCAGCCGGTTCTCTACAGCCACTTCAAGGGCAAGGAAGCGATCATGGCGGCGGTCGCGGTGGAGGGCTGCGCCGAACTGGCCCGGGAACTGCGGGCGGCGCGAGCCGGGGTGAGCGGCGCCCGGGAGTCCCTCACGGCGATCGGCACGGCCTACACCGCCTTCGCCCGCCGCCGCCCGGCCCTGTACGACGCCATGTTCACGCTCGCGGTCGGACTCCCCTTCGCCACCCCCGAGGCCCCGGCGGCCCTGCACGAGGCCTTCGGGGAACTGCTGTCGGCCGTCCGACCGGTGACGTCCCCCGGTGAGGACCCCGGCCTCCTGACGGAGACGTACTGGGCCGGCCTCCACGGCCTCATCACCCTGATGCGCAGCGGCCGCCTCCCGGAGCCCGCCCACGAACAGAGACTCCAGCTGCTGATCGACCACTTCGCGGCGGGGACGGACTAGACCCGGCCTCACGGCGACCGGCGAGCGGGGACGCGGTGGCGCGAGGACGGGGACGGTGGGGTTCCGCGTGGGAGAGGCCCACTCCTCGGCCGGTCCGACCGTGGCCGGGTGGGATCACTCCTCGGACGCCACCGGCAACACCGCGGGCAACGCCGCCGCAGGCCGCTGCCAGCCGCGCGACCCACGGGCCCGCAGCCACGCCGTGGTCTCCCCCGGGGGCATCGCCGCGGCGACCAGCCACCCCTGCACGGCATCGCAGCCGAGGTCCCTCAACCGCTCCCACGTCTCGTCGTCCTCGACGCCCTCCGCGACCACGAGCAGCCCGAGGGAGTGCGCGAGGTCGACCGTGCAGCGCACGATCTCCGCGTCCTCCGTGTCCACCGCCAGCCGGGCCACGAACGACCGGTCGATCTTCAGCTCGCTCACGGGCAGGCGCCGCAGATGGACCAGCGAGGAGTAGCCGGTGCCGAAGTCGTCGAGGGACATCTTCACCCCGTGCCCGGTCAGCGCGTTGAGGGTGTCGGCGGCGCGCTGCGGGTCCTCCAGGAGGACGTGTTCCGTGATCTCGAGCTGGAGCGCCGCCGCGGGCACCCCGTGCCGTGCCAGCCGGGCCGCGACGGAGCCGGCGAAACCGGGGGTGTGCACGTCGCGTGGGGAGACGTTGACGGCCACCGGCACGTGCAGGCCCTGGGCGCGCCACCGGGCGACCTGGGCGAGGGCGGTGTCCAGCACGTACTCGGTGAGGTGGGGCATCAGCCCGGAGGACTCGGCTATGGCGATGAACTCGTCCGGCGGCACCTTCCCGCGCTCGGGATGCACCCACCGCACCAGCGCCTCCAGCCCGGCGACCTGTCCGTCGAAGCGGACCTTCGGCTGGTAGTGCAACTGGACCTCGTGCGCGTCGAGCGCGCGGCGCAGGTCGCCCAGCAGGCCGAGCCGGTCGGGTGTGTTGGAGTCGCGCTTGGACTCGTAGACCTCGACGCCCGTACGGTCCCGTTTGGCCTGGTACATGGCCACGTCCGCCCGCCGCAGCAGCCCCTCCGCGTCGAGCGCGTGGTCGGGGAAGACGGCCACCCCGGCGCTCGCCTCCAGGACGAGGGTGAGCCCGTCGAGGTCGAGCGGCGAGCCGAGGGCGGCGACGAGGCCGCGGGCGACGCGGGTCGCGGAGGTCGTGGAGTCCGCGACGGGCAGTAAGACGGCGAACTCGTCGCCGCCGAGCCGCGCGACCTCGGCCCCGCGCGGAAGGGCCAGCCGCAGCCGGTCGGCGATCTGGAGCAGCAGCCGGTCCCCGGCGAGATGACCGAGCGTGTCGTTGACCGACCGGAACCGGTCGAGGTCGATCAGCATCAGCGCGGCGCGGGCGCCGATCCGTTCGGCGTCGTCGAGGGCCGTCCAGATCCGTTCGCCGAGCCACTGGCGGTTGGGCAGCCCGGTGAGCGGGTCGCGCAACTGCTCCTCGGCGCGGGCGCGGGCCATCCACAGCGTGGAGTCGAGGGCGATGAGCGGGATGGCGAACAGCGGCAGCAGGATCGGCTCGGCCACGGCGACGACGCAGACCAGCGGGGCTATCCCCAGCAGGGCGACGGCGACCAGGCCCTGTCTGAGGAGGGCGGTACGGGCGACGGTGGGCAGACTGCCGGCGCGGGGGGTGTGCAGGTACCAGAGCAGGACGCGGGTGACGGCGAGGTAGGCGACGGCGACCAGCACCACCTGGGGAGCGGTGTAGACCGTCCAGGTGTCGGGGGTCCACGGCCGTTCGACGGACGGCACCCGCCCGCACGCGGCCAGCAGCAGCGCGCCCGTGCCGATGCCGAGGATGTCCACCGCGCCGTGCAGGACGCCCTGCCGCCAGCGGTGGCGGCGGGCCACCCCGACCAGGACGACGACGGTGAGGCTGACCAGGCCCGCGGACAGCCAGCCGTACAGCAGCAGGACGGCGAGGGTGAGGGCGGCTCCCGAGCCGGTACCGCCCCACCAGCGGGCCCGGCCGAGCATCACGAGGTGGCCGACGATGACGCCGGTCAGGACGGCGAGGGACCAGCCGACGGTGCCGGACGGGAAGAGGGCGTGGCTGGTGGTGAAGGCCCGGTAGAAGGCGGCGCCGAGGGCGAAGCCGGCGGCCGCGACGACGGCGGCCGGGAGCGCGGGCCAGGTCAGATGCCGTTCCGCGTCGACGTCGTACGGTCCGCGGGTGCCGGAGCCGGGCGGGAACGGGATGGCGGGGCGCGCGTCCGTCCGGGTGAGCGGGTCGCCGGCGCGGTCGGGTCGGTCCGGGGGCCGCTCCGACCACGCCACCCACCGGCTGCCCCACCAGGCGTCGGTGACCCGGCGCCGGGGCAGCCCGGTGTCCGGGGCGGCGCTCTCGGTCGGTTCCATTCCCGTCCCTCTCACAACCGGCGGTGCCCACGCCACGCGGTCCGCTGCCCGACTGCCTTTCGCCGGCGCCGCGTTGGAAGACCCTTCCCCCGGCTCCTCGGAAGCGCGGGGATGCCCCGGCCGCAGCGGGGCACGGCGGGCGCACCTCTCAACAGTAGGCCGCGGAAGGCTTCCACGGCAGCGCTCGTCGGCGGTTGCCCGAATGCGCCCCTGGCACCCGTAAGCATCTGGTATGCGCCGATCGGGTGGCCTTCAACCGCCGGTCCTCACGACTCGGGGACCGGCAGGGCGACTTCGGCGGCCGCCTCCGGTCCCTGTTCGAGCAGGACGGTGAAGCCGTCCTCGTCCAGCACCGGAACCTTGAGCTGCATCGCCTTGTCGTACTTCGATCCGGGGCTTTCACCCACTACGACGAACGACGTCTTCTTCGACACCGATCCGGTCACCTTCGCCCCACGGCTCTGGAGCGCGTCCTTGGCGCCGTCCCGCGTGAAGCGCTCCAGGGTGCCGGTGACCACGACGGTGAGGCCCTCCAGCGGCCGCGGACCCTCGTCTCCTGCCGAGCCCTCCTCCTCCATGCGGACGCCGGCGGCCTTCCACTTGCGCAGGATCTCGCGGTGCCAGTCCTCGGCGAACCATTCCTTGAGGGAGGCCGCGATGATCGGTCCGACGCCGTCGGTGCCGGCCAGCTCCTCCTCGCTCGCCTGCTCGATGCGGTCGATGGAGCGGAACTCGCGGGCCAGCGCCTCGGCCGCGACCGGCCCCACGTGCCGGATGGACAGGCCGGTGAGGACGCGGGCCAGCGGGCGCTCCTTGGCGGCCGCGATGGTGTCCAGCATGGCGAGCGCGTTCTTCTTCGGCTCGCCCTGCTGGTTGGCGAAGACGGTGGCGATCTTCTCCTCACCCGTCTTGGGGTCCCGCTTGGGCAGACCGCTGTCCTGGTCGAGGACGTACGCCTTGATGGGCAGCAGCCGCTCGATGGTGAGGTCGAACAGATCGCCCTCGTCGGCCAGCGGCGGTTCCCCGGGCTCCAGCGGCTTGGTGAGGGCGGCGGCGGCGACGTACCCGAAGTGGTCGATGTCCAGCGCCTTGCGGCCGGCGAGGTAGAAGAGGCGTTCGCGCAACTGGGCGGGACACGCTCGGGCGTTGGGGCAGCGCAGGTCGACGTCGCCCTCCTTCATCGGCCGCAGCGGGGTGCCGCACTCGGGGCACTCGGACGGCATCACGAACGCGCGCTCGCTGCCGTCCCGCAGGTCGGCGACCGGCCCGAGGATCTCCGGGATGACGTCACCCGCCTTGCGCAGCACCACGGTGTCGCCGATGAGGACGCCCTTGGCCTTGACGACGTCCTGGTTGTGCAGGGTCGCGAACTCGACCTCGGAACCGGCCACGGTCACCGGCTCGACCTGGGCGTACGGCGTGACGCGGCCGGTGCGGCCGACGCCCACGCGAATGTTGAGGAGCTTGGTGTTGACCTCCTCGGGCGCGTACTTGTACGCGATCGCCCAGCGTGGCGCGCGGGCCGTGGAGCCGAGCCGCCCCTGGAGCCGGATCTCGTCGAGCTTGACGACGACTCCGTCGATCTCGTGCTCCACGGAGTGCCGGTTCTCGCCGTAGTACGCGATGAACTCCCGTACGCCGTCGAGGCCGTCGACCACCTTGTTGTGCCGGGAGGTGGGCAGGCCCCAGGACTTGAGGAGGTCGTACGCCTCGGAGAGGCGGGTGAGGCCCTCGTAGCCCTCCAGGGCGCCGATGCCGTGGACGACCATGTGCAGGGGGCGGGTGGCGGTGACGCGCGGGTCCTTCTGGCGCAGTGAACCGGCCGCCGCGTTGCGCGGGTTGGCGAAGGGCTTGTCACCGGCCTCGACCAGACGGGCGTTCAGCTCCTCGAACTTCTCCATCGGGAAGTAGACCTCGCCGCGGATCTCGACGAGGGTGGGCACTCCGTCGCCGGTCAGCCGGTCGGGGATCTCCGCGATGGTGCGCACGTTGGGCGTGATGTCCTCGCCGGTACGGCCGTCGCCCCGGGTGGCCGCGCGGGTGAGCCTGCCGTGCTCGTACGTCAGGTTGACGGCGAGGCCGTCGACCTTCAGCTCGCACAGGAAGTGGTAGGCGGAGGCGCCGACGTCCTTGTGGACCCGCTCGGCCCAGGCGGCCAGCTCCAGATCGTCGAAGGCGTTGTCCAGCGAGAGCATGCGCTCGCGGTGCTGGACTGCGGTGAACTCCGTCTCGTACGCGCCCGCGACCTTCTGGGTGGGCGAGTCGGGGGTGCGCAGTCCGGGGTACCGCTCCTCCAGCGCCTCCAGGGAGCGCAGCAGGCGGTCGAACTCCGCGTCGCTGATGACGGGGGCGTCCTTCACGTAGTACCGGAAGCGGTGCTCCTCGATCTGCTCAGCGAGCTGCGCGTGCTTCTCCCGTGCCTCCGTGGGCACCGTCGTCTCCGCTTGCCTGTCGCCGGCCACCGTGTTGTCCTCCCGTCACTCTGGGTTGTCCGCGAGGGATCTCGCCGCCCGGACGCAGTGGGCGAGGGCCTGCCGCGCGTACGCGGGGGAAGCCCCCGCGAGGCCGCACGCCGGGGTGAGCGTCACCGCCTCCGCGAGGAGGTCCGGTCGCAGCCCCAGCCTGCGCCACAGCGTCCTGACACCCATGACGCTACCGGCAGGGTCCGACAATGCCGCGTCCGTGCCCGGCACGACACCGGCGAACAGTCGGGTACCCGCTTCCACGGCCTCTCCGATCGCGTCCTCGTCACGGTCGGTGAGGAGCGAGAAGTCGAACGACACGGCCGTCGCGCCGGCCCGGCGCAGGAGGTCGAACGGGACGTCCGGCGCGCACGAGTGCACCACGACGGGGCCGCCGTCGTGCACCCCGGCGACCTCGCGGAGCGTGGCCTCGACGACCTGGCGGTCCACGGCGCGGTAGGTGCGGTAGCCGCTGGCGGACCTGACCCGGCCGAGCAGTACGGCGGTGAGGGAGGGCTCGTCGAGCTGGAGGACGACCTGGGCGCCGGGGACACGGCGCCGTACCTCGGCGAGATGCAGACGCAGGCCCTCGGTGAGGGAGGCGGCGAGGTCGCGGCAGGCGCCGGGGTCGGAGAGGGCGGCCTCGCCGTTGCGCAGCTCAAGGGCGGCGGCGAGGCTCCACGGGCCGACGGCCTGCACCTTCACCTGTCCCTCGTACCCCTGGGTGGCCTCCTCCAGGGCGTCGAGGTCCTCCCGGAGCCAGGACCGGGCCCGCCGGGTGTCCCTGCCGGGGCGGTCGCCGAGGCGCCAGCCGCTGGGCTCCACGCGCGCGTACAGCTCGACGAGCATGCCGGCCGTGCGGCCGATCATGTCGGCGCCGGGCCCTCTGCCGGGCAGCTCGGCGAGAAAGGGGAAGTCCTCGAAGGACCCGGCGACCGTCCTGGCGGCCTCCCTGGCGTCACCGCCGGGCATGGAACCGATCCCCGTGGCGGGCCCGAACCTGAAGTGTGCGTTCACGGGCGGAAGCCTACGTACTGCGGGGGCTCCCCCACGCACCGCCGTGGCGGTCGGGCTCCGCTACCGGCCCGGCCGCACCGTCAGGTCGTTGACCTCCGCGTCCCGCGGCAGGTCGACGGCCATGAGGATGGTCGTCGCGACCGACTCGGGATCGATCCACTCGGCGGGGTCGTAGGCCCTCCCCTCCTGCTGGTGGACCTTGGCCTGCATGGGGCTGGCCGTACGGCCCGGGTACACGGAGGTCACCCGCACCCCGTGCCCGTGCTCCTCCGCGCGCAGGGAGTCCGCCAGCGCCTTCAGTCCGTGCTTGGAGGCGGCGTAGGCCGACCAGTCGGCGCCGGCCCGCAGCCCCGCCCCGGAGTTGACGAACACCACGTGCCCACGGGACGCCCGCAGCTGGGGCAGGAAGTGCCGGGTCAGTTCGGCGGGGGCGACGAGGTTGACGTTGAGCTGGTGACGCCACGACTTCGGGGTCAGCTCACCGACCGGCCCGAGGTCGACCACGCCGGCGACGTGCAGCAGCGAGTCCACCCGCTCCGGCAACGACTGGTGGGAGAAGGCCCAGCTGAGCCTGTCGGGATCCGCCAGGTCTCCGACGAGCGTGCGGGCCCCCGGGAACTCCGCCGCCAGTTCCTTCGCCCGGCCCGCGTCCCGCGCGTGCAGCACGAGTTCGTCCCCGCGCGCGTGGAGCCGGCGGGCGACGGCCGCACCGATGCCGGAGCCCGCTCCGGTGATCACATGAGTAGCCATGGTCGCCATGCTCGCATCAGCGCCCGGTCCACCGGTTCAGGAGATGCCCCGGCTCTCCTCCAGGTAGGCGAGGGCCCCGACCGGCTCCTCCGCGAAGAACACCAGGTCCGTGAGGGGCCGGGGCAGGAATCCCTCGGCCTCCATGCGCCGGAACTGCTCCTTGAGGCCGTCGTAGAAACCGGCGGTGTTCAGCAGGACGACGGGCATGTCGGTGTGGCCGTGCTTCTTCAGTTCCAGGATCTCGGTGGCCTCGTCCAGGGTTCCGGTTCCACCGACCATGACGACCACCGCGTCGGCCTTCTCCAGAAGCAGCCGTTTTCTTTCGGCGAGGTCGCGGGCGACGATCATCTCGTCGGCGCCGGGCCGGGCCTTGGCCGCGAGGAAGCCCACGGAGACGCCGCAGAGCCGGCCGCCGGCCTCCTGCACCCCGTCGGCGACCACCTTCATCAGCCCCACGTCGGAGCCGCCCCACACGAGGGTGTGGCCGCCCTTGCCGAGCAGTTCGGCGAAGTCGCGGGCGGGCCCGGTGTAGCGGTCGTCCAGGTCGGCGGCGGAGAGGAAGACACAGATGTGCATGCCGCCACGGTACGCGGGAACAACCGGCGGCCCGCGAGCGCTGTCCCGGCATGGCTGACGGACACACGATCACGATCGAGCAGGGCACCCGGCACGTGCGGGTCGTCCACGGGGACCAGGTGCTGGCCGAGACGGACCGGCCCCTGATCCTGCGGGAGACCGGTTGCCCGGCGCGGTACTACCTCCCTCCCGAGGACGTACGCCTGGACCTCCTCACCCCTTCCGACACCCACACGTACTGCCCGTTCAAGGGCACGGCGTCCTACTGGTCGCTGCCGGACGCGCCCGACCTCGTGTGGGCGTACTCCGACCCGAAACCGGACGTCGAACGGATCAAGGACCACCTGTGCTTCTACGAACCGGAAGTGTCGTAGGCCGATAACTTCCGTGTCCTGGGGCAGTCTGCACAGGCATGGACAAGAAGACCCTTTCCCGCGACGGCACCTCCCTCGCGTACGCCCGTGCCGGGCAGGGCCCCGCGGTCATCCTGGTGAGCGGGGCGATGTCGACGGGCGGCACGGTGGCGCCCCTGGCCGGGCTCCTCGCCCAGCACCACACCACCCTCTGGTACGACCGCCGGGGCCGCGGCGAGAGCGGCGACACGGCGCCGTACGCGGTGGAGCGCGAGGTCGAGGACCTGGCGGCGCTGATCGAGGCGGCGGGCGGCGAGGCGGCCCTGTACGGCGTCTCCTCGGGCGGTGCGCTGGCCCTGGAGGCGGCGGCCGCCGGCCTGCCGGTGAGCCGGGTGGCGGTGTACGAGGTGCCGTTCGCGGACTTCTCGGAGGGCGGCGCCGAGGAGCGCGCCGCCTACACCGAACACCTGACGCGGGCCCTGGCCCAGGACCACCGCGGTGACGCCGTGGAACTGTTCCTCCGCCTGACGGGCCTCGCGGAGGAGATGATCCACGGCGCCCGCCAGTCCCCGATGTGGCCCGCCATGGAGCAGATCGCCCCCAGCCTGGCCTACGACGACGCCGTCATGGGCGACGGCCTGGTCCCCCGGGAGCGGCTGGCCTCGATCGGCGTGCCGGTGCTGTCCCTGTCCGGCTCGGCCAGCCCGGAATGGATGCTCCGGGCCGCCCGAGCTGTCGCGGAGGCCGTCCCCGAGGGCACCCACCGTTCCCTGGAGGACCAGACCCACATGGTGGACCCGAACGTGCTGGCACCGGTACTCGCCGAGTTCCTCGCGCCGTAGGGCCAGCGGTCACACGGCGGCGGTCCGCGCGCGCGTGGTGGAGGCGATCGTCGCCGAGCCCACCACGCGCGTGCCGTCGTAGAGGACGACGGCCTGGCCGGGCGCGACGCCGCGGACCGGCTCGGTGAAGGTGACCTCGAGGGCGCCGTCGACGAGTTCGGCGGTGACCTCGGTCTCGCCGCCGTGCGCGCGGAGCTGGGCCGTGTACGTGCCGGGGCCGGTGGGGGCGGTGCCGCACCAGCGGGGCTTGATCGCGGTGAGGGCGGTGACGTCCAGGGCGGTCGCGGGTCCGACCGTCACCGTGTTGTCCACCGGTGAGATGTCGAGGACGTAGCGCGGCTTGCCGTCGGCGGCCGGGGTGCCGATGCGCAGGCCCTTGCGCTGGCCGATGGTGAAGCCGTACGCACCCTCGTGGGTGCCGATCCTGGCGCCGCTCTCGTCGACGATGTCGCCCTCCGCCTTGCCCAGCCGCTTGGCGAGGAAGCCCTGGGTGTCGCCGTCGGCGATGAAGCAGATGTCGTGCGAGTCGGGCTTCTTGGCGACCGCGAGACCGCGCCGCTCGGCCTCCGCGCGGATCTCGTCCTTGGTGGTGACGGTGTCGCCGAGGGGGAACAGGGCGTGGGCGAGCTGCCTGTCGTCCAGCACGCCGAGGACGTACGACTGGTCCTTGGCCATGTCGGAGGCGCGGTGCAGCTCGCGGCCGCCGTCCTCGCGGACGATCACCTTCGCGTAGTGGCCGGTGCAGACGGCGTCGAAGCCGAGCGCCAGGGCCTTGTCCAGGAGCGCCGCGAACTTGATCTTCTCGTTGCAGCGCAGGCAGGGGTTCGGCGTGCGGCCGGCCTCGTACTCGGCGACGAAGTCCTCGACGACGTCCTCGCGGAAGCGGTCGGCGAGGTCCCAGACGTAGAACGGGATGCCGATGACGTCGGCGGCGCGGCGGGCGTCGCGGGAGTCCTCGATCGTGCAACAGCCCCGCGCGCCCGTGCGGAAGGATTGGGGGTTCGCGGAGAGCGCGAGGTGGACACCGGTGACGTCATGGCCGGCTTCCGTGGCACGGGCGGCGGCGACGGCGGAGTCCACCCCGCCGGACATGGCGGCGAGGACGCGGAGGGGGCGCTGCGAGGTCTCAGTCATAACCCTTCCAGGGTACGGGGCGCCGGGAACCGGGGCCCGCGAGTATCCGTTGTGGATCTCGAGGGGCGAGGAAGGGCGGGGCGGAGATGGGTGCGGAGACGGGTGTCGGGGTGGGGTCCGGGGCGTCGGGGAAGGACGCGGACCGGCGGATCGGGCGGCGTGCGCTGCTGGTGGGCGGCCTGGCCGCCGCCGTCGGGACGGGCGTGCTGGCGCGGGACGAGCTGGCCAGGCTGTGGTGGCGCATGCCGGGGGTGGAGAAGGCGCGGGTGGAGGGTGCGGTCGATTTCCGCGGCGCGCGGTGGCTGGCCGCCTCGACCGGCAACTTCCGGTGGGCGGACCGCCCTGACGACTACGGGGTGGACATGGTGGTCATCCATGTCACCCAGGGCAGTCTGGCGAGCGCCGTGAAGGTCTTCCAGGACCCGGCCCACCGGGCGGCGGCCCACTACATCGTCGGCAAGGACGGCCGGATCACGCAGATGATCCGCGAGCTGGACGTGGCGTACCACGCGGGCAACCGCGCGTACAACGAGCGCAGTGTCGGCATAGAGCACGAGGGCTTCGTGGACCGCCCGAAGGACTTCACCGACGCGATGTACACCGCCTCCGCGCGGCTGACGGCCGGGATCTGCCGGCGGTACGGCATACCCATGGACCGCGAGCACGTCATCGGCCATGTGGAGGTGCCGGGGACGGATCACACCGACCCCGGTGAGCACTGGGACTGGGACCGGTACATGCGGCTGGTGCGGGAGGCGCACGCGGCCGTCCGACTCCCCGCTCGGCTCAGGTGAGTCCGGCCGCGCGGGCCCGTTCCACCGCCGGCCCTATGGCCTTGGCGACCGCCTCCACGTCGGCCTCGGTGGAGGTGTGGCCGAGGGAGAAGCGGAGGGTGCCGCGGGCCAGGTCGGGGTCGGTGCCGGTGGCCAGCAGGACGTGGCTCGGCTGGGCGACGCCCGCGGTGCACGCGGAGCCGGTGGAGCACTCGATGCCCTGGGCGTCCAGCAGGAGGAGCAGGGAGTCGCCCTCGCAGCCGGGGAAGGTGAAGTGGGCGTTGGCGGGAAGGCGGCCCTCCGGTGCCGGGTCGCCGCCGAGGATCGCGTCCGGGACGGCGGTACGGACCGCGGCGGCCAGGGCGTCGCGCAGGGCGCCGATCTCCCGGGCGAACCGTTCGCGCCGTTCGGCCGCGAGGCGTCCGGCGACCGCGAAGGAGGCGATCGCGGGGACGTCGAGGGTGCCGGAGCGGACGTGCCGTTCCTGACCGCCGCCGTGCAGCACGGGTACGGGGGTGTGCTCGCGGCCCAGGAGGAGGGCGCCGATGCCGTAGGGGCCGCCGATCTTGTGGCCGGAGACCGTCATCGCGGCGAGGCCGGAGGCGGCGAAGTCGACGGGGATCTGGCCGAAGGCCTGGACGGCGTCCGCGTGCAGGGGGACGCCGAACTCGGCGGCGGCCTCGGCCAGTTCGCGGACCGGCATGACCGTGCCGATCTCGTTGTTCGCCCACATGACCGTGGCGAGGGCCACGTCGTCGGGGTCGCGGGCGACGGCCTCGCGCAGTGCGTCGGGGTGGACCCTTCCGTGGGCGTCCACCGGGAGGTACTCGACCGTCGCGCCCTCGTGCTCGCCGAGCCAGTGCACGGCGTCCAGGACGGCGTGGTGCTCGACGGGGCTGGCGAGGACGCGCGTCCGGGCGGGGTCGGCGGCGCGGCGGGACCAGTACAGGCCCTTCACCGCGAGGTTGTCGGCCTCGGTGCCGCCGGAGGTGAAGACCACCTCGCTGGGGCGGGCGCCGAGTGCCTCCGCGAGGGCCTCGCGGGCTTCCTCGACCGTACGGCGGGCCCGGCGGCCGGCCGCGTGGAGGGAGGAGGCGTTGCCGGTGACGCCCAGGTGGGCGGTGAGTGCCTCTGCCGCCTCCGGGAGCATGGGCGTGGTCGCGGCGTGGTCGAGGTATGCCATGGTGAGCCGATTCTACGGCGCGGCGTCCTCGGACCCGGGATCAGGTGACCCCGGGCCGCGGCCGGGCGGCGCGCCTTGCCCCTGCCGGGCGCGGGCCGGGCGGCGAGGAGCCGACTGAGGGGCTGCCCCGGACCGGCGAGCCCCGGCCACCATCAGGCCTACCGCGCGCGGGCCGGGCGGCGGACCTCAGAAGCTCCAGGACACCGTCGAGTCCGCCTGCATGAAGGCTGCCAGGACGACCAGGTCGGCCATGCCGAGGGTGAGGCCCAGGGCGGCTCGGCCGCGGCGCTTCGTGCCTCGCCACAGGGCCACCGAGGCCAGGATGATGGCTATCGGGCCGAGGAAGACGTTGAGGACCAGAAGGCCGACGAGACCCAGGATGAAGGACGCGACGGCCATGCCGTCGGTGTCGCGGATGCCCGTGCGGCGCGTGGCCGGTGCGGTGAGCTGCATGTCGATCGTTCCTTCCGTCAGTGGGTCGAGGTGTGGCGGCGGTGGCCGTGGCGCTCGCGCAGCGCGAAGATGCCGAGCCACGCGGCGATCACGGCGGCGGCGGCGAGGCTGAAGCCGAGCGGCGCGTGGGCCACGGTGCCCATGACGACGCCGAGCAGCAGAAGTGCGGCGACGAGGAACAGCATGGGATCGATCCCCTCCGGGACGGTTGGCGTGTCCGTCTCTCGTGACGTTTGGGTGAACAGTTGTGGTTACAGTTGTTCACTGACTCTGGAGTCTAGCGTGTCTCACGGCTTTGCAATTACAGAGAACAGTTGTTAACTGGATGACATGAGTCACACCCTTGGCATCCGGCAGGCCCAGAAGCAGAAGACCCGGCAGGCGCTCCTGGAGGCCGCACTGGGGCTACTGGAGGACCAGAGCCTGAGCAGCCTCGGCCTGCGCGAGGTCACCCGCGCCGTCGGCGTCGCCCCGACCGCCTTCTACCGGCACTTCCGCTCCATCGCGGACCTGGGCGTGGCCCTGGTCGAGGAGGCGCTGGGCAGCCTGCACGCCATGATCCGGACCACGGTGACCACGGCCGACACCAGCGACGAACGCATCGCGCGGGCCGTCGACCTGATCGCCCGTCACGTCCACGCGTACCCCGCACACGTCCGTTTTATCGCCCGCGAGCGACATGGCGGGGTTCAGCCGGTCCGGGAGGCGATCCGGGACCAACTCGGACGGTTCGCCGAGGAGGTGAAGACCGAGCTGGCCAAGGACCCCGCGGCCGAGGGATGGAGCGAGGACGACCTGCTGATGCTGTCGCACCTCTACGTCGACCAGATGCTCATCACGGGCTCACTCTTCCTGGAGGCGCGAGAGGCCCAGGAGTCCGGCAAGGCCTCGGCGGAGGACCTGGACCGCGTCGTCCGGCTCGCGACCCGTCAGATGCGGCTCATCAGCATCGGCCGCCAACACTGGCTCGACTCCTGAGCCGGCGGAATCCCGGCACAGGCGGTACGCGCGGACACACCGCACCTCCGTTTCCACGCGATAGATCCGGTGCTCCCGGTACGCCTCATACGCTCGGCCTGGCTCGCCCTGGCCGATACAGGCGGCACACGCGGCATCCCGGAGAAGGGCGCGAACGCGAAGGGCGGCCACTCGGCTCCGAGTGACCGCCCTTGGCCCACGAACACGTCGGCGGTGCAGCCCTGTTGCCGCCCTGCCGAATCGACTACCCCTGGCCACCGCCGGTCCGGCCGCCGCCCGGCCCGCCACCGCAGCCGCCGCCCTGTCCCCCACCGGGACCACCCTGCCCGCCCCCGCCGGGCCCGCCGCTCGGCATGCCCGACGGGGCACCGGTCGGCACGCCCGTCGGAGTCCCGGTCGGAGTGCCGCTCGGGGCAGCACCCGTCGGGGCCCCGGAGGCAGCGACCCCCGAGGCAGCGCCGGACGGCGCCCCCGACGGCGCTCCGCCGGGCAGCCCACTGGGTCCCCCACTGGGCCGTCCGCACGTCTCCTGCCCTGACGTGCCGCCGTTCGACGACGCCGAGTCGTCCGATCCGCAGGCCACCAGGGCGAGCGGCATGAGCGCCAGCAGGGCGGTCGCGGGGAGGAGACGTACCGGCACGATCGGCGCACGCTTCATGAGAGACAGCTCCAGATGGGATGAGGAAGGTCTGAGACCGTCACTCAACCAACGCCGCTTGGGCCTTCCTTGGGCTGCCTCTGTCCGTCGCCTGTCAATCGGGCAAAGCGCGGGCCAAGACGCCCCGCCGGCCCGGTGGCCGGCCGGAAGCGCCGTCACCCGGGGCCGGAGGGAGCGCCGTCACCCAGGGCCGGAGGGAGCGCCGTCACCCGAGGCGCACGCGCGCCAGTTGCCGCGACTGGGCCACCAGCCGGTCCTCGCTGTCCCACACCTCGCCGTCCTCCTCCAGGAAGCCGCCCGCGAGGTTGCGGGTGGTGAGGGAGACGCGCACGGGGCCGGGGGCCGGGCGGCGGCGGACGTGGACGGTCAGCTCGATCGTCGGGACCCAGCCGGCGATGCCGAGGTCGAAGGCGGTGGGCGGCAGGGCGTCCACCGCGAGCAGCAGGGAGAGCGGATCGGCGTCCCGGCCGTCGGCGAGCCCGAACCAGGCCCGCATCTCACCCTTGCCGGAGGGCTGTCCGAGCGCCCAGCCGACGGTCGAGGGGTCGAGTTTGAGCATCAGCCGCTCGGCGATGGGCTGCTGGTCGGCGTCGGGGGCCGGGGCGGGCCCGTCCTCGGGCCCGAAGCACTGGCCGATCGGCGGGAGGGCGGGCGGCTTCGCGGAGGTGCGGACGTCGTCGGGGAGGGTGTCGAGGTCGCCGTAGGAGGCGAGGACGCGGATCCGTTCGACCTCGCGGCCCTCCTCGTCGCGCTGGAAAAGGGAGGCCTGGCCGGTGGAGAGGGTGCGGCCGGCGCGGACGGTCTCGGTGCGGACGACCGCCGGGCCGGGGCGCGAGGCGCTCAGGTAGTGCGCGGTGACGGTGAAGGGGTCGCCGTGCGGCAGGGCGTCGGCGAGCGCGCGGCCCAGCACGGCGAGCAGGTAACCGCCGTTGACGGCACCGAAGACGGTCCAGCCGGCCGAGAGGTCGGTGTCGTACACGCCGGGCTCGCGGAGGGTGACGGCGGTGTCCCGGTCGAACTCGCTGTCGCCGAGGGCGGCGGGGGCGATGGCTGCTTCAGGCATGCGTGAACGGTACAACAGCCAATTACTAAGCGGTAGCTTTCCTCCTCGGCACCCTCACCGCTCCCAGGTGAACGGCGGGCAATTTCCCGGTAAGTGTCCGCACTCGTCCGTAAACCTCGGGCCCACGTTTTCCCTCTGCACAGACATGAGCCTGACCGGGACCCCGTTCCTCTACACGCTGATCGCGCTGTCCGTCGTCGCCGTCGCCGTGCCGCTGCTGTGGTGGTCACGGCTGCGCGGACCCCGGATCCTGCGCGCCGCCGCCCGGATGCTGATGCTGATGTTCGCCCAGGGCACGGCCGTCGCGCTGGTCTTCGTGCTGGTCAACAACGCCAACAACCTCTACGACGACTGGGCCGACCTGCTCGGCACCGGCACCCATGTGCGGCAGGCCGCCGATCTGGGCGTCGACGGCACCGGCGGCATCGCCCTGGAGCGGCTGCCCCGGGTCCGGCAGACGTTCACCGGCGCCGACGGGCCCGGTATGCACGCGGCCGGCGGGGTGCGCGTCACCGAACTGCGGGGCCGCGTCTCCGGCGTGACCGCCGAGGTCTACGTGTGGCTGCCCCCGCAGTACGACGACCCCGCCTACCGGCACCGCGAGTTCCCCGTCGTGGAACTGCTGCCGGGCTACCCCGGATCGCCGAAGTCGTGGTTCGGGGCACTGGGCGTGCACGAGCAGCTGCTGCCGCTGATGCGCCAGGGCACGGTGGCACCGTTCATCCTGGTCGCGCCGCGCACCACGCTCCTGCCCGGCGTGGACACCGGCTGCGCCAACGTGCCCGGCACGGTCAACGCCGATTCCTGGCTGAGCCTCGACGTGCCGAAGATGGTGAGGGACAACTTCCGTGCCCAGCCGGCCCCGCGGGGCTGGGCGGTCGCCGGGTACTCGGCGGGGGCCCACTGCGCGGCCAAACTGGCCGTCTCCCATCCGGACCGCTTCCGGGCGGCGGTCAGCATGTCCGGCTACAACGACCCGATCGGCGAACGCGACTCGCTCACCGCGCAGAACCCGACCCTGCGCCGGGCGAACAACCCCTGTCTGGTGCTGCGCGCGGCGCCCGCGGCGCCCGCCGTCGCGCTCTACGTCTCCGGCCAGCCGCACGACGGCTACGAGGCGGGCCTCGCCCTCCAGCGGGCGGCGAAGGCCCCGACGGCCGTGCACGTCGTCTACATCCCGAAAAGCGCCGGCGGTCACAACATGGCGCTGTGGCGACCGCAGGTGGTGCCCGCCTTCCGCTGGCTGACCACCCAGCTGGGCCGGCGTGGCCCTGCCGGTGGCGCTACTCCTCCCGCACCGTCGAGCGACGGTTCCACGCACGCGGCGCTCGCCAGTGGAACCGCATCGCGAGCAGCCGCAGGACGAAGGCCGTGAGGGCGGCCACTCCACTGGCCAGCGGGGTGAGGACGTCGTAACGGAGGCAGACCGCCACCATCGTGGCGCCGACGATCGCCGGGACCGCGTAGAGGTCACGGTCCCAGCGCAGCAGTGAGGGCACCTCGTTGGCGAGGACGTCGCGCAGCACACCGCCGCCGACGGCGGTGGCCAGTCCCAGGGCCGCGGAGGCGGTGAGGCCCAGGCCGTGGTCGTACGCCTTCACGGTGCCCGAGACGCAGAACAGGCCGAGGCCCGCAGCGTCGAAGACGTTGACGCCGGACTGGATGCGTTCCACGTGCGGGTGCAGGAAGAAGACGAGGAGGGCGGCGAGCAGCGGGGTGAGGAAGTAGCCCAGGTCCGTGAAGGCGGCGGGCGGCACGGCCCCGATGATCACGTCCCGGAAGATGCCGCCGCCCAGCGCGGTCACCTCGGCGAGGACGCCGATACCGAAGACGTCGAAGTTCTTCCGCACGGCCAGCAGTGCGCCCGAGATCGCGAAGACGAAGATGCCGATCAGGTCGAGCGTGTGCTGGACGGATGGGCTGAAGAGTTGGTGGAGCACCCCACCATTCTCACCCAGCACAGAGCCCCTGCCTTACATTGCAAGGCAGGGGCTCGTTCGCTTCTTACTTCGCTTACTTCTCCTTGGCGGGAGGCTCCTCCGCGGAGGCGGCGGCTTCGAGGGTCTCCGCCTCGGCGATGTCCACCTTGGCGATGTCCCCGTTGGGGGTCTCCGCCTCGGGGATGTCCACCTTGGCGATGTCCCCGTTGGGGGTCTCCGCCTTGACGACGTCCGCCTTCGGAGTCTCCGCCTCGGGAGCGTCCGAGTCGGCCTCGCCCTCGACGACCTGCGCCTCAGCTTCAGCCGACTCCGCCGCAGGCGACGCGACCTCGGGGGACGCGACCTTGGGCGACGCGACCTCGGGGGACGCGACCTCGGGGGACGCGACCTCGGCCGACTCGGAGGCCCCGGCCCCCGAAGCCGCGGCTTCCGCCTCGGCCTCCGACGCGCTCTTGGCCACAGCCGTCGAACCGGCCTCCGAACCGACCTTCGCACCGGCCTCCGAGCCGATCTCCGCCGCCACCGCCGCCGACGTCTGCGCCGACTCGGCGAGCACCTCGTCGGCCACCAGCTCGGCCGCTTCCTTCGCGGCCGTCAGCAGGACGGTGTCCTGCGGAGCCTGGTCCGCGAAGTTCTCCGGGTGGTGGCAGGCGACCTGCTGGCCCGGCCGCAGCTCGACGAGCGCGGGCTCGGTCGTCCTGCAGATCTCCGTCGCCTTCCAGCACCGGGTGTGGAACCGGCAGCCGCTGGGCGGGGAGATCGGCGAGGGCACGTCGCCCTTGAGGAGGATGCGCTCGCTCTTGGCGCCCCGCCGCTTGGGGTCCGGCACCGGCACGGCCGACATCAGGGCCTTGGTGTACGGGTGCATCGGCGCCTTGTACAGCGAGTTGCGGTCGGCGAGTTCGACGATCTTGCCGAGGTACATCACCGCGATTCGGTCCGAGACGTGCCGGACGACCGAGAGGTCGTGCGCGATGATCACGTACGTCAGGCCCAGCTCGGACTGGAGGTCGTCCATGAGGTTCACGACCTGCGCCTGGATGGACACGTCGAGCGCGGAGACCGGCTCGTCGGCCACGACCAGCTTCGGCTTGAGGGCCAGGGCGCGGGCGATGCCGATGCGCTGGCGCTGGCCGCCGGAGAACTCGTGCGGGTAGCGGTTGTAGTGCTCGGGGCTCAGGCCCACCAGCTCCAGGAGCCGCTGGACCTCCCTCTTCACCCCGCCCTCGGGCTCGACGCCCTGGAGGCGGAACGGCGCCGAGACGATGGAGCCGATGGTGTGCCGCGGGTTCAGCGAGCCGTACGGATCCTGGAAGATCATCTGGATGTCCCGCCGCAGCGGACGCATCCCGGCCGCGTTCAGCCGCGTGATGTCCTGGCCCTCGAAGTGGATCGAGCCGCCGGTCGGGTCCTGGAGCCGGGTGATGACCCGGCCCATGGTCGACTTGCCGCAGCCCGACTCGCCCACCACGCCGAGGGTCTCGCCCTTGCGCACCTCGAAGTCGATGCCGTCGACCGCCTTGACCGCACCGACCTGGCGCTGGAGGACGCCCTTGCGGATCGGGAAGTGCTTCTGCAGGCCCTCGACCTTGAGGAGCACCTCGCGCTCGTCGGGGGCGGAGGCCTGGGCCGGGACCGCGGTCGCGCCCGTCTTCTTCGTCTCACTCACAGCTTCGGCGCAATCTCTTCGGTCCAGATCCGCGTACGGTCCTCCGGCGAGAGGTGGCAGGCGGAGAAGTGTCCGCTGCCGACCGGCTGCAGCTCCGGGCGCACGGTACGGGTGACATCGCCCTTGGGGATGTCCGCGTACGGGCAGCGGGGGTGGAAGGCGCAGCCCGAGGGGACGTTGATGAGGCTCGGCGGCTGGCCCTTGACGGGGATGAGCCGGTCCGAGGTCTCGCGGTCGATGCGCGGCATCGAGCCGAGCAGTCCCCAGGTGTACGGGTGCTGCGGCCGTTCGAAGACGGAGTCGACCGAACCGCGCTCCACACACCGGCCGCCGTACATCACCAGGACGTCGTCGGCGATCTCGGCGACCACTCCCAGGTCGTGCGTGATGAGGACGACCGCGGAGCCGAACTCCTTCTGCAGGTCCCGGATGAGGTCGAGGATCTGCGCCTGGACGGTCACGTCGAGGGCGGTCGTCGGCTCGTCCGCGATGAGCAGTTCGGGGTTGTTGACGAGCGCCATGGCGATCATCGCGCGCTGGCGCATACCGCCGGAGAACTCGTGCGGGTAGTTGTCGACCCGCTTGTCCGGCTCCGGGATACCGACCCGGTCGAGCATCTCGACGGCCCGCTTGCGCGCGGTCTTCTTGTTGACGTCGTGGTGGACCCGGTACGCCTCCACGATCTGGTTGCCGATCGTGTAGTACGGGTGCATCGCGGACAGCGGGTCCTGGAAGATCATCGCCATCTCGCGGCCGCGCAGCCGGCGCACCTCGTCCGGGTCGGCGGAGACCAGCTCCTTGCCGTCGAGCCAGATCTCACCGGACATCCGGACGTGCTTGCCGCCGGCACCGAGCCGGTGCAGGCCCATGATCGCCAGCGAGGTCACGGATTTGCCGGAGCCCGACTCGCCCACGATGCAGAGGGTCTTGCCCTTCTCCACCTGGAAGCTGAGCCCGTCCACCGACTTGACCAGGCCGTCGTCGGTCGGGAAGTGCACCTTGAGATCACGGACCGCGAGAAAGGCGTCCGGGACGTTCGCGGGCGATGCCTCGCCCAGGGCGGCGCCGGTCTTGGACAGTTGGGTCACGAGAGCCTCACCCGCGGGTCGGCGGCGGCGTACAACAGGTCCACCAGGAGATTTGCGATCACGACGAAGAGTGCGGCGAGCATGGTGACGCCGAGGATCGGGGGCAGGTCGTTGTCGGTGATGCCCTGTACCGCGTACTGGCCGATGCCGGGCAGCGAGAAGACGCTCTCGGTGATCACGGCGCCGCCGAGCAGCAGACCCAGGTCCATGCCGAAGACGGTGATGATCGGGGTCAGCGCGGCCCGCAGCCCGTGCCGGGCGACGACCTTGCGCTCGCGCAGACCCTTGGCGCGGGCCGTGCGGATGAAGTCCTCGTTCATCGTCTCCAGCATGCCGGAGCGGGTGAGCCGCGCGTAGATGGCGGAGTACAGCAGGGCGAGCGAGCACCAGGCCGGGAAGAGCGTGTTGGCCCACTCGGCCGGATTCTCGGTGAACGGTACGTAGGTGCGGCCGAAGATCGGCCACTGGTAGGTGAAGAGGAGCAGCGCCAGGTTGCCCGTGAAGAACATGGGCAGCGAGACACCGGCGAGCGCGACGCCCATGAAGGCGCGGTCGAAGAAGCTGCGGGGCTTGAGCGCGGAGACCACACCGATCAGCACGCCGGACACCAGCCACAGCACGGCGGCACCGGCGGCGAGCGAGAGGGTCACCGGGAGGCGCGAGGTGAGCTGCGGCCACACCGCGACGTGGTTCTTGAAGGAGTAGCCGAAGCACGGCGCGTCGCAGTGCGCCGTCGTGGGACCCAGGTTGTAGGTGGCGCCGGCCACGATCCCCTTGATGAAGTGCCAGTACTGGACGTACAGGGGTTCGTCCAGACCGAGGTTCTGCTTGACCGCGGCGATGTCCGCCTTCGTCGGGCTCTTCCCGATGTATTGCTGCGCGAGCTGGTCGGCGCTCTGGCCGGCGAGCCGTGGCAGCAGGAAGAAAATCGCGAAGGTGACCGCGGTGACGACCAGCAGCAGGAGCACTGCCGCGAGCGTCCGACGGAGGATGTACGAGATCACGGGGACCGGCGCTGGTGCCCGCGGGCCGCTAAGCCCGCGGGCACCAATGCCTTCACCTGCCTTCCGGGGCTACTTCTTGGTCGTGCCGATGTTGAGGTAGTCGTACTGACCGCTGAAGGCCGCGGTGGACACCAGGTTGGTGAACGCGGCGGGGCGGTACAGCAGGACCTTGAAGTAGGTCAGCGGGACGAGCGCCGCCAGATCCATCGCTCGCTTGTCGATCTCGGCGTACATGGCGTTGCGCTGAGTCTCGTCCTGCGTGGCGATGGCCTTCTCGAGCGCCTCGTTGATCTGCTTGTCGTTGAGGTACGAGAGGTTGGTGTTGCCGGAGGCGCCGATCGCGTCACCGTGCAGGATCTGCTGCAGGAAGCCGTAGCCGCCCGGCCAGTCGGCACCCCACTGCATCATGTGCAGGCCGATGTTCTGCTTCTTGTCGAAGGTCGGCACACCCGCGTAGTCGGTGAAGTACTTGCCCGACGGGTACTGCTTCAGGCTGGCGTTGATGCCGGCCTTCTTCAGCGAGGCGATGATCGCGGTGGCCGCGTCGATCTCCTGCGGGCGGTCGCTGCGCGCCGAGATGTTGGTGGTGATGTTCGACTTGCCGCAGGCCTTCAGCTGCTCCTTGGCCTTGGTCACGTCGCCCTTGTTGCCGGCGGTGGGGTAGGCGTCGGCCTTCTGGTAGCCCGGGATGTCCGGCGGGAGGACGGTGGTGGCGATGTCACCACGGATCGGGCCGCCCTCGGCGGTCTGCACGGAGACCTTGTCGATGGCGTACTCGACGGCCTTGCGGCACTCGACCTTGTCGAACGGCGCGACCTGGGTGTTGATCGCCAGGTAGACCAGACGGCCACCGTAGGTGTTGTCCGTGTTGGACTTCATCGAGGCGTCGTTGACGACCTTGGCCTGCGTCGCGGCCTGGACACCCGTACCGCCGAGGTCGATCGCGTCACCGGCCTGGACGTCCTGGTCGATGGTCTCGGAGTTGACCTTGAGCTTGACCACGATCTTGTCCGGGTACTGCTTGCGCAGCGGGTCCGTCTTCGCGTCCCAGTTCTTGTTGCGGACGAGGACGACCTGCTTGCCCTCCTCGTAGCTCTCGAACTGGTACGAGCCCGAGGACACGATGTTCTTGACGTAGTCGATGCCGGTGTCCTTGGCCTGCGGCACCGGAGCCGTCTGCGGCGTGGCGACCAGGTAGTCGAACTCCTGGAAGGCGCGGTTGAGATGGAAGACGACCGTGGTGGCGTCCGGCGTCTCGATGGACTTCAGGCCCTCGGCGCTCTTGTCCTTGTACGGACCCTTGTACTTGTCGCCGCCCTCGAGGAACTGCTGGAAGTAGTTCGGGCCGAGGGAGAGGACGTCACGCGCGAAGTTCGAGCGCTCGACGGCGTACTTGACGTCCTTCGCGGTGATCGCGGTGCCGTCCTGGTACTTCAGGCCCGCACGCAGCTTGTACGTCCAGGTCTTGCCGCCGTCGCTCGGCACGCCCTTGCCCGACGCGAGGTCCGGGACCAGCTCGTTGCCCTCCTCGCCCGGACCGGGCTTGAAGGTCATCAGCGGGCGGGCGTACAGCCGGCTGAGGTTGTACATGTACGCGTAGTACGTGTTGCCGGGGTCGAAGGAGTCCGGGACGTCCGAGTACTCGTACGTGACCGTCCCACCCTTCTGGGTGGAGGCGTTGACGACACCCTTGGTCGCTGCGTTGGCCCCAGCCGACTTGTTTCCGTTGTTGTCCGAGTTGTCATCGGCCTTGCTGCAAGCCGAAAGCAGCAAACTCGCACTGCCGATGGCCGCCACCGCGGCCAACGCTGACCTTCGCATGATGGTCTGCTTCCCCTTTGTTGTCGGAAATCTGATGGACTCTCACCACGGCCGCGGGTCAGCGGCTGCGCGGGTCGAGAGCGTCGCGGAGACCGTCACCGAGCAGGTTGAACGCCAGGACGGTCACGAAGATGGCGAGACCAGGCACGATCATGTACTGCGGGTCGACCTGGTAGTAGTCGACCGCCTGGTTGAGCATGCCGCCCCAGGACGCCTGCGGGGGCTGGATGCCTACGCCGAGGAAGCTCAGCGACGCCTCGAAGAGAATGTTGGTCGGGATGAGCAGCGTCGAGTAGACGATGATCGGGCCCACGAGGTTCGGCAGCAGCTCCCGGAAGAGGATGTAGGGCCCCTTGGCGCCCATCCCCCGGGATGCGTCGACGAACTCCCGCTCGCGCAGGGCCAGGGTCTGGCCCCGGACGATACGGCCCAGATACGGCCAGTTGAAGAAGCCGATGACGAAGATCAGCACGCTGATGTGCAGGGGCAGGCCTTCGAGGCCGAAGGCGCCGCCCTGGAGGGTGGCGGAGATGGCGATCGCGAACAGCAGGAGCGGGAACGCCAGGAAGGTGTCCATCAGCCGGCTGATGACGGCGTCCACCCGTCCGCCGTAGTAGCCGGCCACCACGCCGAGGACCGCGCCGATGGTGTTGGAGAGGATCGTGGCGCCGAAGGCGACGACCAGCGAGACCCAGGAGCCTTCCAGGATGCGGGTGGCGATGTCCCGGCCGAACTTCGGCTCCACACCGAGCGGGTGGTCCCAGCTCATGCCGCCGAAGTCGCCCGTCGGCAGCGAGGTGTTGGGGTCGATCAGGTCCTGGTGGAGGTCGTTGGGGTCCAGGCCGAGGAGCGCCTGGAGGGGGCGCGAGAGGACCGCGAGCAGGATCAGCAGGATCACGACGACCCCGCCGGCCACGGCCACCTTGTCCTTCTTGAACCGGGACCAGGCGATCTGCCCCAGCGAACGACCCTCGATCTGCTTGGACTCGACGCCCTTCAGCACAGCCTCGGGCTGCGCCTCGGCCTGCGATCCGGTGGTCTCGATCGGTGCCGTCACAAGCGCCCTGCCCCTTCTCGCCGGTGGTGACCGGCTCTTTGTTCCGCCGCTGTGGGCGCAATGATCCACTTGCCTGCTTCGCGGCGGCCGCAGATGGTACGGCCAAACTGTCCAGCCGATCCCCGGATGGGTAGTCGCTCACAGGATCGACACGACCTCGCGTCTGAGAGGCGAGTCTTCAACGCGTTCGTGATCACGCGCCAGGTCTACCCCCGAAAGTATGCATAACCGTGATGCCACGTAGGGGAATCCGTTATGCGAACGCGACTTGCCGCCCTGCGGTGATCCACTTCGACCCTCGGGAGGCTCGGCACGCAGGCCGGCGCGACACGGCCGCGGTCGGGGAGGACGAGCCGGGCGGCGGCCCGGTCCGGAGGCCGGGCAGGTCAGCGCCCCAGTGGGCCGCGAAGGGGCGGTGTGCGCCTCGCGCGCGGTCGGGTCCCACGGGCGCCCGGCGGCGACGGTGGGGGCGGGCGGGAACCGGCGGTCAGTAGCGGCCGGCCGGCGGGAAGCCGTAGCCGCCCGCGGGGGACTGCGCGGCCGGGGCGTGCGCCTCACGGTCGTAGAAGGGGCGGGCGTGGGCGCGCATCCACAGCACCACCGGGTCGTGGTCGTCACTCATGGCGACCGTGGACACCGGCAGTCCGTCCGGCACCGCGCCGACGGACTGCCGCATCATCGCCCGCACCGCGTCCACGGCCTGCGGAGAGGTGTCGTACACGTCGAGCCCGAGCGCGAGGTAGGGCGCGCCGAGGGCCGGCTGGACCCAGGCGCGGCGCAGGGAGCGCACGGCGGGGGCGCGGTGCGCGTTCTGCGTGAGCAGGGCGTAGAACTGCGGGATCTCGATGGCCGGTTCGGACAGCCGCAGCGGGCCGGCCGGCTGGCGGTCCAGGCCGGTGGCGATCCGGCGCAGGTCGAGCCAGGGGATGCCGACGCCACCGCCGGGGGCGTGCGGGTTCAGCCAGAGGCCGTAGTGGTCGGGGTAGAGGGTGCGGGCCACGTCCAGCCCGTCGACCACCTCGTACGACCGGTTCCAGCCGCTCGCGGACAGCTCCTGGGCGGAGGTGACACAGGGGGCGTAGCCGTGTCCCTCGACGTCCATCGTGCCGTACTGGGCGTCGGGGGAGCCGGCCTGACCCTGCCACAGCAGCATCCACACCTGGCCGGTGCCCGGGGTGGCGAGGGCGCGCAGGAGTGCCTCGTAGGCGTCGTAGCGCCCGGGGGTCACCTGGCGCAGCATGTGCTCGACCTGCCCGGCCGCGATGCCGCTGGCGCTCACCTGTACCGCCCCTTCGATAAGTTGCCCCGCTTCCGGGAGACCAGCTTAGGTGTCTTCGCCGACAACGGGTGCCCCCGAGGGACCGGGTTGTCCGTCCTCGGCGGGACCGGATCGGGGCGGTCCGCCGTGCCCGCGCGCCGGCGGCGGGACCGGGTCGGGGACTCACCCGCCGGGGCCTCGCGCAGCGGCCGGACCGAGCCCGCGGCGGGCGCGTTCAGTGGATCCTGGAGTAGAAGGGCCGGACGTGTTCCTTCAGCCATCGGGCCACCGGGTCCTCCGTCATGTCGAGGAGGACGAGGTTGACCGGCCAGGGCGCCTGGACCCGGCCGAGCGCCCTGCCGAGGGCCTCCAGGGGAAGCGCCCGCAGATCGCCCTCCACCTGGGAGAGTTCGACGCCGACGAACATCACGGGGTCGGCCGTCTCGATCACGGCGAGGCAGCGGCGGGCGGTGAGGACGACGCCGATCGCCTCGAACTCGGCGGAGGCGGCGGCCAGGAAGTCCACCGGGTCGTCCTGCCAGTCGGGCTCGTGGAGACGGACGCGGCCTCCGCTCGCGGGGCCGTCCAGCGGGGTGCGGCCGGTCCGGCACAGCTCGGCCACGGCCATCGGGGGCAGCGGGATGCCGACCGTGCCGTCCGGGTTCACGAGGATGCCCACCTGCGGGGGCAGGCCGCGGGCGAACTCGACGGCCGGGGCGACGGTGTACGACATGTGCGCGCCGACGACCTGCCGGAACTGTTCCTCGGAGCTGAAGACCGGCACGTACGCCTGACCCTCCAGCTCCAGGGTGGGCAGGTCGAGGGGCCCGCTGTGCGGGCCGCCCCCGCCGGGCAGCGGCACCCAGACGAAGCTGCGGCCGAGCACCTCCACCACGCGTCCGCCGGCCCCTGGAACGCCGAGGGCGGCGGAGAGCACCTCCTCCAGCTCGTTGCCGGGCCATCCGCCGTGCGAATGGGGGTGCGCCTGTGCCGGGAAGTCCGCGGGGAAGTCCGCCGGGGGGAAGTCCATCTGCCTACCGCCTGCTGGGAACCACTGGGTGTGTCGCAAAAGGCTATCGGGTACGCCGACGGGCCCCGGGCCGTCCGCCGAAGGGAAGACGGGCGGTCGGGCGGTCAGCCGGTGAAGGCGATGCGGCGCAGGGTGTCGGCGGCGGCGCGGTCCAGGAGGACCGTCGAGCCGCAGCCCTCGGGCAGACGGCCCTCGTACGCCGCGCGCAGCAGGCGGGAGGCGGCCCGGCGGTGGCGCCGGAACGCGTACCGGGAGACGCCCCGGCCGCGCTCGCGCTGGCCCTCCAGGGCGGTGTCCACCGTGACGTCGAGCAGCACCAGGTGCAGGGTGCCGTCGCGGCGGCGGGCCTCACGGGCCAGCCACGCGCGCACCCAGGCCTGCGTTCCGCAGTCGTGCACCACGACGCCCTCACCGGTGCGCAGCGCGCGGCGCAGACCGGCGTAGTGCGAGAGGCGGACCAACGGGCGGTACAGGGCGTACGGCAGGGCGCGCGGCATGCGGGCGTCCCAGCAGTCGCGGGTGTCCTGGGAGTCGACGCGGACGCCCGTGACCGTGCGCTTCATCAGCGTCGACTTGCCGCTGCCGGGCAGTCCCGTGACGACGACCAGGTCGCGGGGCCCGAACAGCAGGCCGTGCGGGCTGTGGCCGGCGCGGTCGCGCAGGTCGCGGACGACCGGGGCGGGCGGTGCGTCGCACGCCTCCCGGGCCGTGGCCTGCGGCTGGGCGGGCAGTGCGAGTGCCGAGCCGGCGGCGAGTGCCGTGGTCCTGTTCACCGTGTTCGTCCTCCCCTGGGGTGAGACAAGTCTTCTCCCCGTCGAGCGTAAAGAGAAGGTAATGCGCGCTGTCCGGCGTTTTCGTGCGCTTACCGCCACAGGCCGGTTACAGATCCGGTATGCCGTGATCGGGCGGGGCGTGCGATGATGGCCGCCCAACTGCATACCGGCCGTTTGAATCCGCGCGGGAGAGTCCCCACCGACAGCATCGCTGGGGCGCCGAAGGAGCAAGTCCCTCCCTTGAATCTCTCAGGCCCCGTTACCGCGCGGGCGAGGCACATCTGAAAAGCGGGTCACCGTGTGGTGGCTCCACCCAAGGTGCAACCCATGACCGGAGCCGTTCGCGGCGGTCATGGCGAACCTCTCAGGTTCCGATGACAGATGGGGAGGAACGACCTCGCCGTCATGCCCTGGGAGACGAACGCCCGATGAGCAGTACCCCGCTCCGCCACACCGCCCTCGATGCCCTGCATCGCTCGCTCGGTGCCACCATGACCGACTTCGCCGGCTGGGACATGCCCCTGCGCTACGGCTCCGAGCGCGACGAGCACCACGCCGTACGCACCCGGGCCGGCCTCTTCGACCTGTCCCACATGGGCGAGATCACCGTCACCGGCCCGCAGGCGGGCGCTCTGCTGAACTTCGCCCTGGTCGGCAACATCGCGGCCGTGGGCGTGGGCCGGGCCCGCTACACCATGATCTGCGACGCCGACGGCGGCATCCTCGACGACCTCATCGTCTACCGGCTCGCCGACACCGAGTTCATGGTCGTCGCCAACGCCTCCAACGCCCAGGTCGTCCTGGACGCGCTGACCGCGCGCGCCGGGGGCTTCGACGCGCGGGTGCGCGACGACCGCGACGCCTACGCGCTCCTCGCCGTCCAGGGCCCCGAGGCCGCCGGCGTCCTGAAGTCCCTCACCGACGCCGACCTCGACGGCCTCAGGTACTACGCCGGCCTGCCCGGTACCGTCGCCGGTGTCCCCGCGCTCGTCGCGCGCACCGGCTACACCGGCGAGGACGGCTTCGAGCTGTTCGTGAAGCCGGAGCACGCCGTCGAGCTGTGGCAGGCCCTGACGAAGGCCGGCGAGGGCGTCGGGCTGATCCCCTGCGGCCTGTCCTGCCGGGACACGCTCCGCCTGGAGGCGGGCATGCCGCTGTACGGGCATGAGCTGTCGACCGCGCTGACCCCCTTCGACGCCGGCCTCGGCCGGGTCGTGAAGTTCGACAAGGACGGCGACTTCGTGGGCCGCGAGGCGCTCGCCGCGGCCGCCGAGCGCGCCGCGACGAACCCGCCGCGCGTCCTCGTCGGCCTGGTCGCCGAGGGCCGCCGTGTCCCGCGCGCCGGGTACGCCGTGGTCGCGGGCGGCGAGGTGATCGGCGAGGTCACCTCCGGCGCCCCCTCCCCCACGCTGGGCAAGCCGATCGCGATGGCGTACGTCGACGCCGCCCACGCGGCGCCGGGCACGGCGGGTGTCGGCGTGGACATCCGGGGCAGCCACGAGGCGTACGAGGTCGTGGCGCTGCCGTTCTACAAGCGCGAGAAGTAGAGACTGACGCACGGCCCGAAAGCCGGGCCCAGACCCCCTCACGCGTGACCCTGCGCACATTTTCGCTGTTCACGCGTGTTTCCAGCTGTCCCCCATCCATCAGCACTCCCCGGCGTACAGGAGAATTCAGGCCATGAGCAACCCCCAGCAGCTGCGCTACAGCAAGGAGCACGAGTGGCTGTCGGGCGCCGAGGACGGCGTCTCGACGGTCGGCATCACCGAGCACGCGGCCAACGCGCTCGGCGACGTGGTCTTCGTCCAGCTCCCCGAGGTCGGTGCCACGGTGACCGCGGGCGAGACCTGCGGCGAGCTGGAGTCGACCAAGTCGGTCAGCGAGCTGTACGCGCCGGTCACCGGAGAGATCGTCGAGGTCAACCAGGACGTCGTGGACGACCCGGCGCTGGTGAACTCCGCCCCCTTCGAGGGCGGCTGGCTGTTCAAGGTACGCGTCACGGACGAGCCCGCCGAGCTGCTCTCCGCCGACGAGTACACCGCCTTCATCGCCGGCTGAGAGGTCGAAAAGACGCATGTCTGTCCTGAACACGCCCCTGCACCAGCTCGACCCGGAGATCGCCGCGGCGGTCGACGGCGAGCTGCGCCGCCAGCAGTCCACGCTCGAGATGATCGCCTCGGAGAACTTCGCTCCGCTCGCCGTCATGGAGGCGCAGGGCTCGGTCCTGACGAACAAGTACGCCGAGGGCTATCCCGGCCGCCGGTACTACGGCGGCTGTGAGCACGTCGACGTCGCCGAGCAGATCGCGATCGACCGGGTGAAGGAGCTGTTCGGCGCCGAGTACGCCAACGTCCAGCCGCACTCGGGCGCCTCCGCCAACCAGGCCGCCCTGTTCGCGCTGGCCCAGCCCGGCGACACCATCCTGGGCCTGGACCTGGCGCACGGCGGTCACCTGACCCACGGGATGCGGCTGAACTTCTCCGGCAAGCAGTTCGACGTGGTCGCCTACCACGTGGACGAGGCCGGCCTGGTCGACATGGCCGAGGTCGAACGGCTCGCCAAGGAGCACCGCCCGAAGGTGATCATCGCGGGCTGGTCGGCGTACCCGCGGCAGCTGGACTTCGCCGAGTTCCGCCGGATCGCCGACGAGGTCGAGGCCTACCTGTGGGTGGACATGGCGCACTTCGCCGGTCTGGTCGCGGCGGGTCTGCACCCGAACCCGGTCGAGCACGCGGACGTGGTGACCTCCACGACCCACAAGACGCTGGGCGGCCCGCGCGGCGGCATCATCCTGGCGAAGAAGGCCTTCGCGAAGAAGCTGAACTCGTCCGTGTTCCCGGGCTTCCAGGGCGGTCCCCTGGAGCACGTGATCGCGGCGAAGGCGGTGTCCTTCAAGATCGCGGCCTCCGACGACTTCAAGGAGCGCCAGCGCCGTACGGTCGACGGGGCGCGGATCCTCGCCGAGCGGCTGACCGCGCCGGACGCCCGCGAGGCCGGGATCAACGTCCTGTCCGGCGGCACCGACGTGCACCTGATCCTGGTCGACCTGCGCGAGTCCGCCCTGGACGGTCAGCAGGCCGAGGACCGTCTCCACGAGGTCGGCATCACGGTCAACCGCAACGCGGTCCCGAACGACCCGCGGCCCCCCATGGTCACCTCGGGCCTGCGGATCGGCACGCCCGCCCTCGCCACCCGCGGCTTCACGGCCGAGGACTTCGCCGAGGTCGCCGACGTGATCGCGGAGGCGCTGAAGCCGTCCTCCGACGTGGAGGCCCTCAAGGCCCGGGTCGTCGCCCTGGCCGAGAAGCACCCGTTGTACCCCGGTCTGAACAAGTAGTTCCCGCTCTCCGAAAAGTTTCCGGGGGGTGTCCCGCACACTGGTCTGTGGGCGGGACACCCCACCGGAAGCCTTCTGCACCACCCCGTATCGAGGAGTTCCCGTGGCCATCTCCGTCTTCGACCTGTTCTCGATAGGCATCGGCCCGTCCAGCTCCCACACGGTCGGCCCGATGCGGGCGGCCCGCATCTTCGCGCGGCGGCTGCGCAACGAGGACCTGCTGGACTCCGTCGCGTCGGTGCGCGCGGAGCTGTACGGCTCCCTCGGCGCGACCGGCCACGGCCACGGCACGCCGAAGGCCGTCCTGCTCGGCCTCCAAGGCGACTCGCCGCGCACGGTGGACGTGGAGGCGGCGGACGCGGAGGTGGAGCGGATCAAGGACTCCGGCCGCATCCGGCTGCTCGGCGAGCACGAGATCGCGTTCTCCTTCGACGACGACCTCGTCCTGCACCGCCGCAGGACCCTCGACTACCACGCGAACGGCATGACGCTCTGGGCGTACGACGCCGACGGCGCGGAGCTGCTGTCGAAGACGTACTACTCGGTGGGCGGCGGGTTCGTCGTCGACGAGGACGCCGTCGGCGCGGACCGGATCAAGCTGGACGACACCGTCCTGAAGTATCCCTTCCGCACGGGCGACGAGCTGCTGCGCCTGACGCGGGAGACGGGCCTGTCGATCTCCTCGCTGATGCTGGAGAACGAGCGGGCCTGGCGCACCGAGGAGGAGATCCACGAGGGGCTGCTGGAGATCTGGCGGGTGATGCAGGCCTGTGTGGCCCGCGGCATGTCCCGGGAGGGCATCCTGCCGGGCGGCCTGCGGGTCCGCCGGCGCGCCGCCATGACGGCTCGTCAGCTTCGGGCGGAGGGCGACCCGTTGGCCCACTCCATGGAGTGGATCACCCTCTACGCGATGGCGGTGAACGAGGAGAACGCGGCCGGCGGCCGGGTGGTCACCGCCCCCACCAACGGCGCGGCCGGCATCATCCCCGCCGTCCTGCACTACTACGTCAACTTCGTCCCCGGCGCCGACGAGGAGGGCGTCGTCCGCTTCCTCCTCGCCGCCGGCGCGATCGGCATGCTCTTCAAGGAGAACGCCTCCATCTCCGGCGCCGAGGTCGGCTGCCAGGGCGAGGTCGGCTCCGCCTGCTCGATGGCGGCGGGCGCGCTCGCGGAGGTCCTCGGCGGCTCTCCCGAACAGGTGGAGAACGCCGCGGAGATCGGCATGGAACACAACCTCGGCCTCACCTGCGACCCCGTCGGCGGCCTGGTCCAGATCCCCTGCATCGAACGCAACGGCATGGCCGCGGTGAAGGCGGTCACGGCGGCCCGGATGGCGATGCGCGGCGACGGCACCCACAAGGTGTCGCTGGACAAGGTCATCAAGACCATGAAGGAGACCGGCGCCGACATGTCGGTCAAGTACAAGGAGACGGCGCGGGGCGGGCTCGCGGTGAACATCATCGAGTGCTAGGCGGATGGGCCCTGACCAGCGCGTTCGCATCTTTCAGCGCTGTCAGGGCCTTCCCTGCTTACGCGGCGGAAGGTCCCTGGAACCCCCCCGGGACAGACGTGAAAGTCCCTGAAAAGTCCCTGGGATATCCCCCTGGAAGGGGCTTTTGACCTGCAGGTTCGCGGCACGTGATCAACGCCGAATGCGCCGCTCACCCACCAGCTGATGTATCAAATCGATCCCCCACCCCCGCTCAAGGGGTATCATTCGATACATGAACGCTGCGGAAAACCCGCGCTTGGAGCAGCGGCTGGCCGGCCTCTCCCCCACATTTACGACGGCGCAGGCGCGACAGGCCCTGCTCTCCCCTCGCGATCTGACGCACTTGGTCACGGAGGGGGAGATAGACGAACTGTCCCGTGGGGTGTACCGGCGGGCAGACGCCCCGGAAACGGCGCACGCGGATTTGCTGGCCGTGTGCGCACGGGCCCCTCGCGCCGTCGTGTGCGGTGAATCCGCCCTGGCCCTGCATGAACTGATCGACGACATCCCCGCAGCAGTACACATCGCCGTGCCGCGCGGTTCACGCCGCCCGACGATTTCCTACCCGCCGACCGTGGTGGCGCAGTACGCCGCTAGGACCTTCGACCTCGGTATCGAACGGTTCGAAGCAGCTCCGGGAGAGACCGTCCCCATGTACAACGCGGCCCGCAGCGTCGTCGACGCGATGCGCCACCGCAGCCGCCTCGGCGAGACCCTCGCCCTGTCCGCGCTCGGCCGCTACCTGCGCCGGAGCGGACGCGGCGGGGTTGGCGAACTCCAGTACATCGCACGCGAGTTGGACGCCCTCTCTGTCGTCCGCCCCGCCGTAGAGGCGGTGCTCGCCTGATGGCCAACCCTACCCGCGACACCACCGCCGGCCGCGTCTACAACGACCTGCGCAACCTGGCGCGCCGCAACAGCCGGTCCACGGACGAGGTCATGGTCGAGTACGTCCTCGAACGGTTCCTCTACCGCCTGGCCTCATCGCCCCTGGGCCGGGAGCACTTCGTCCTCAAAGGTGGCCTGCTGCTCGCCCAGTTCGGCGCACGTCGAATGACCCGGGACATCGACATCCTCGGTCGATCTTTCCCAGGCACAGAAACAGAGATCATCCACAGAATCGCGGCCATCGCCGCCACCGAGAGCGACGACGGCGTCGTATTCGATCCCACGACACTCAAGACCGTCCCCATTCGTGAGGAGGACGAGTACCACGGTCTACGCCTGTCGATGGCCGCCTCCATCGCCCGAGCACGACTCAAGCTCCAACTGGATATCAGCTTCGGCGACCCCGTCACCCCCGGCCCCCGGATCATCGACTATCCGCAGCAACTCACGCCGGACAGCTTCCAGATCTTTGGCTACCCACTCGCCACCGTCATCGCCGAAAAACTCTCCACCGCCATCTCACTCGGCGACCTCAACACCCGCGACCGCGACTACGGAGACCTCTACCGCCTGCTCACCCTCAACGACCTGGACGGCCAAGAACTCACCACAGCGCTGACCGCCACCGCCACACACCGCGGCATCACTCTGAAACCCCTCAGCACCACCATCACCGATCTCGGCGAGCGCCGCCAGACCTCCTACACCGCCTGGCGCCGCCGGCAAGGCACCGCCGCAACGAGCTACCCCGGACGCTTCACGGACGTCGTCCGGCAGGTCACCGCCTTCGCAGACACCCTCCTCAACGGCGAGGCTGTCAACCTCACTTGGAGTGCTGCGACCCTCACGTGGTCATGAACCAGGCCTGGCCTGCCGACCAGGCCTTCGGGGCAGCCCCGGAACCTACGCATGACGACCGGAACCTACGCATGACGAATTGTCCGACCTTGATCTACCGACTTCCATAGGCATCCACCACAAGAACGAAACACCTGGTCAGTGCTGGTGCCGAACGACCATGGACCAAGTTGGACCATCCCAGATTTCCCACCACCTGAGACCACAACTGAGACTGAGGAGTCTCAAGACCACCGGCTCCTGGGGGGCGCGTGTCCGACCTCAACATCAACGATCGTGTCAGCAACGAAGCCCCGATTCCATGCAACTCTCGGCGCCTCAGCCGATACTGACCCAACGTGGGAAACACGTGCGCGCCGTGCTGGGGAGCGAGACACCCAGTCGGCCTGCAGAGGGGACTGAGATAAGGGCACGCAGTAGGCCGTCGGGGAAAGAAAGGTCGACGGTCACCGTTCGCCACGGGATTCGGCGGGTCCAGCGGTGACGGAATCCACTTTCCAGGCAATAGGGGCCGGATCCGTCGCCGCCCATCACATCGGGACAGCGGTCACCGGCCCGGTCAACGTTTGAACGCCGGGCGCCGCGCCGCGGGACGGAAGCGGAGGTTCCGCCCTCGGCGTGTCGGGGCATAACACAACTCCCGTCCACCCTCCTGCACTTCCGGGAGTCGCCCCATGCTCCGCGGTGTCGACGTCAGCGCCTACCAGTCCTCCAGCTACTCCACGGAAGGCCTCTCCTTCGTCTTCGTCAAGGCGACGGAGGGGCGCACCTACGTCAATCCCCGACTCGCCGCCCAGACCGAGCGGGCGCGCGACGCCGGTCTGGTCGTCGGCTTCTACCACTTCCTGTGGCCCGGCAACCTGACCGCCCAGGCGGAGCACTTCCTCGCCACGGCCCCGGACCGCCCCGGGGACATCCTCGCCGTCGACTGGGAGACGACGGGCGAGGGCACCCACGCGAGCAACGCGGAGAAGGACCGCTTCATCCGCAGGCTGAAGGAGCTGCGGCCGCGCAACCGGGTCGTCCTGTACTGCAACAGGACGTACTGGCTGAACATCGACGACACCTCGTACGCCGGCGACGGGCTCTGGATCGCCGACTACGTCACCGCCGGCAAGCCGCGCGTCAAGGCGAAGTGGCGCTTCCACCAGTACACGGACGAGCCCCTCGACAAGAACGTGGCGAGGTTCGCGAGCCGGGCGGCGCTGCGGGCGTGGGCGACGGTGGACTGAGCGCCTCAGCCCCGAAAGCCCTCCGGGCGCTCCGGTGACGCCTGGGCCAGGGCCTTGGTGACCTCGTCGACCCCGCCGCGCAGGCCGTACACCGGGGTGTCGGGCTGCTGGCGCCAGGAGTCGTCGATGCCGCCCGCGTCGACGGTGTCGAAGCCCAGCTCGTCGATCAGGGCCCGGACCTTCGCCTTGGCGGCCCCGTCGTCGCCCGCGACGGGCAGGGCCACGCGGTCGGGGTCGCCGGCGGGCAGCGGGCGGTCCAGGATGTCCTGGGCGTAGGTGCCGTTGAACGCCTTGATCACCGGGTGGCCGATGTGGCGCTCCGTCCAGCGGCTCTCCGTGACACCCTCGTCCTCGATGGCGTCGATCCGGCCGTCGCGCTGCTGCGGGTAGTAGTTGCCCGTGTCGATCACGGCGACGCCCTCGGCGGCCTCGTCGAACAGGCCCTCGGGAAGGTCCGGGACCGCCTTCAGCGGGACGGTGACCACCACGATCTCGGCCCCGCGGGCCGCCTCCTCCACCCGTACGGGCGTCGCGCCGGTCTCCTCGGCCAGTTCCGTGAGCGTCTGCGGGCCGCGGGAGTTGGCCACGGAGACCTCGTGGCCGAGGGCGGTGAGCCGGCGGGTGAGGTTGCCGCCGATGTTGCCCGCTCCGATGATGCCGATCTTCATGACGCACCCTTCCAGGTGAGTATATGCACGCGCATGTTCCTGTCGATCGGCTCAACCGCGCCGGTGGGCGGGCTATTCCCCGGCGGCCGGAGGAAAGTGCGGGAACGAGGCAGGGGCGCCCCGGAGTCGGGGCGCCCCTGCGGCCTCACGCGCGAGACCGGTCCGCGTCACTTGTTCAGGTAGACCCAGAACTCGTCGAACGACAGGACCTTGTCACCGTCCAGGTCGCGGGTCCTGATGACGGCCTCGGCGACCGTCTCGGTGACGTTCCAGTCGCCGCCCTGGGCGAGAGCGGTCTTGAACTCGGCCGCGGTGATGAAACCGTCACCGTCCGTGTCGATCCGCTGGAACTGCTTGCGTGCTTCTTCGATGTCCGCCACCGATCCGCCCCTCTTCGTCATACCTTGCGGTGCTGCGTTGCCGTCGTGCTGACGCAGGTCAGGTTAACGGTCCGGGTGAGCACGGAGTGCGGCCACCACCCAGGCGAACTCTCGCTCGTACCCCGGGACGGGTCCCAGACCGTTCAGGACGGCCGACAACTCCCGGTAGCGGGCGACCCGGACGTCGGCGGCCGCGGTGAGCCGGTCCAGGACGGCGGCCCGGTCGGCGTCGCCGAGAAGGCCGACGATCGTCTCGCCCGCCAGTACCCGGCGCACGGCGTCCAGGCCGAGGCCCAGCTCGCGCAGGGTGCGGATCAGCTCCAGGCGGGCGGCTGACTCGGCGTCGTAGAGCCGGTAGCCGCCCGCGCTGCGGGCGACCGGGGCCAGGACGCCTTCGTCGGACCAGTAACGGATGGTGCGCACGGACAGGCCGGTGGCCCGGGCCAGCTCTCCGATGGTGAAAAGCCCGGTGCCGTCGTCGTTCATGTGTGTGATTCTGGGCCCTCCAGCGGGTGGAGACTCAAGGAGCCACCCGAGCCACCGGAGCGACCGGCGCGACGGAAGCGACGGGAGCGGCAAGGAGCGCTGTGCGGACGTTGCGGGACATTCTCGACGCGGCGGCGCGGGGCGTGTTCCCGCCCGCCGACGGCCGTACGACGGTCGTGCCCCAGGCCTGCCGACGGGACGCGGGTGTGCTGTCCTTCACCGCGCACTCGGTCGTGTTCACCGACGAGGACCCGGAGTGGGTGCGCGCGACCTTGCGCGCGACGGACTGCGACGCGCTGGCCGCGACGATGAACGCCCGCTTCCTGACGGCGTTCATGGACCGCACGGGTCGCCGGACGGACACGGTCGACGCGATGGTGGTGGGGTCCCCGCTCACGGGCCGGCCGGCCGTGGAGCTGACGGAGATCGACGACCCGGACCATCCGCGGGTGGTCAGCTCGCGCAGGCGGCGCGACGACGTGCGGGTGTGGGCGGCGGACGGCGGGGTGCTGGTCCTGGGGCGCGGGATCGGCGGCCGGCTGGAGGTCGCCGTCGAGGTCGAGGAGGACGTACGGCACCGGGGGCTGGGGCGGGCGCTGGTGACGGCGGCCCGCCGGCTCGCCGGGGGTGAGCCGGTGTGGGCGCAGATCTCGCCGGGGAACGCCCGCAGCATGCGGGCGTTCCAGGCGGCCGGATACGTGCCGGTGGGGGCGGAGGCGCTGCTCACCGCCCGCTAGGGGACGGGTGGGTGCCGGGCCCGACGTGTACGGGAGAGCGGTCAGGACGCGACCCGGAGCAGGAGCACCGACCGGGCGGGGACCGTCACCCCCGTGCCCGCCCGGTGCGTGACCGCCGGAGCGGTCCCCTGGTCCTCGCGGGAGGTGTCCACGACCACCTCGTAGCGGTCGGCCCACGGCGGGCCCGGCAGGAGGAAGTCGGCCGGGCGGTCCCCCGCGTGCAGGAGGGCGAGGAAGCTGTCGTCCGTGATGGGGGCGCCCCGCTCGTCCCGGCCGGGGATGTCCCGTCCGGAGAGATACATGCCGAGCGTGGCCGCGGGCGCGTACCAGTCCCGTTCCGTCATCTCGGTGCCGCGCGACGTGAACCAGGCCAGGTCCCGCAGGCCGTCCACGGAGTGGGCCCGCCCGGAGAAGAACGCCCGGCGGCGCAGCACGGGGTGGCGGTGGCGCAGGGCGATCAGGCGGGCGGTCAGGTCGTACAGGGCCTTCCAGCCGGGGTCCTCCAGCAGGGTCCAGTCCAGCCAGCTGATCTCGTTGTCCTGGCAGTACGCGTTGTTGCTGCCGCGCTGGGTGCGGCCCAGTTCGTCGCCCGCGACCAGCATCGGCACGCCCGTCGACAGCAGCAGCGTGGTCATCAGGTTGCGCAGTTGCCGCCGCCGCAGCGCCCTGACCCGCTCGTCGTCCGTCTCGCCCTCGACCCCGCAGTTCCAGGACCGGTTGTCGTCCGTGCCGTCCCGGTTGCCCTCGCCGTTGGCCTCGTTGTGCTTGCGTTCGTAGGAGACGAGGTCGCGGAGGGTGAATCCGTCGTGGGCCGTGACGAAGTTGACGGAGGCGTAGGGGCGTCGGCCGCCCCAGGCGTACAGGTCGCTGGAGCCCGACAGGCGGTAGCCCATCTCGCGGACGTCCGGCAGGGCGTGCCGCCAGAAGTCGCGTACGGCGTTGCGGTAGCGGTCGTTCCACTCGGTCCACAGCGGGGGGAAGGCGCCCACCTGGTAGCCGCCCGAGCCCACGTCCCAGGGTTCCGCGATCAGCTTGACCCTCCGCAGCACCGGGTCCTGGGCGATCACCGCGAGGAACGGCGACAGCATGTCCACGTCGTGCATGGACCGGGCCAGGGCGGCGGCCAGGTCGAAGCGGAATCCGTCGACGCCCATCTCCGTCACCCAGTAGCGCAGCGAGTCCGTGATCAGGCGCAGTACGTGCGGCTGGACCACGTGCAGGGTGTTGCCGCAGCCGGTGTAGTCGGCGTACCGGCGGGCGTCCGACTGCAACCGGTAGTAGCCGCGGTTGTCGATGCCCTTCAGGGAGAGCGTCGGGCCCAGCTCGCCCGCCTCCGCGGTGTGGTTGTAGACGACGTCGAGGATGACCTCGATGCCGGCCGCGTGCAGCGCGCGCACCATCCGTTTGAACTCGCCGACCTGCCCGCCGGTCGTCCCGGCGGAGGCGTATCCGGCGTGCGGGGCGAAGTAGCCGACGGAGTTGTAGCCCCAGTAGTTGCGCAGGCCCCTGCGCAGCAGGTGGTCCTCGTGGGCGAACTGGTGGACCGGGAGCAGCTCGACGGCGGTCACGCCCAGGTTCACCAGGTGTTCGATCGCCGCCGGGTGCGCCAGGCCGGCGTAGGTGCCGCGCAGCTCCTCGGGGATGCCGGGGTGGCGCATGGTGAAGCCGCGCACGTGCAGTTCGTAGATGACCGAGTCGGCCCAGGGCGTCTTGGGGCGGCGGTCGTCGGCCCAGTCGTCGTCGTCGTGGACGACGACGCCCTTGGGGACGTGCGGCGCGGAGTCCCGCTCGTCGCGGACGGTGTCGGCGACCTGCTGCTGCGGCCAGTCACGGACGTGCCCGTACACCTCGGGCGGCAGGCCGAACTCTCCGTCCACGGCGCGGGCGTACGGGTCGAGGAGCAGCTTCGCCGGGTTCCAGCGGGCGCCGGTCCACGGGTCCCAGCGGCCGTGCACCCGGTAGCCGTAGCGCTGGCCGGGCATCACGCCGGGCACGAAGCCGTGCCAGATCTCGTGCGTGAGTTCGGTCAGCCGGGCTCGGGTCTCGCGGCCCTGTTCGTCGAAGAGGCACAGCTCGACGGCCTCCGCGCCGCCCGCCCACAGGGCGAAGTTGGTGCCGGCCACGCCGTCGGGCCCGACCCGGAAGCGGGCACCGAGCGGCGTGGACGCGCCCGGCCACACGGGCACGCCGGGCGTCCTGCGCGGTGCCCCGTTCACGACGGCGGACACGGCGGGGCGCGCCTCCGCCACCGCCTCCTGCTCGGCTGCGCTGGACACCGTTCAGCCTCCCGCGGCTCATGGCACGACGCGGGCCCGGGGCGTGCGGCGTCCCGACCGCCGCTCCCCTTGGCGTCGTCCTCCCCCCTGTTCTGCCCAGCGTGTGCCTCGCACTCACGTTTCCCGGAAGCGGGCCACGTCGTTGGGTACCGCGTGAGGCACGTAACTGGGCGCGCACGGCGCGCGGGGGTCGCACTGGCCGCCGTACTGACATGGGCAGGACTGCTGGCGGGAGCCGCCGGATGCAGCGGGGACGGCAGGAGCGGCCTCGACCGCGTGCTGGGCAAACCCCCGGCCCCCGAGGACGCCATCCGGGTCACCCCGCAGGACGGCGCCAGGGAGGTGCGCCCCGGCCAGGCACTGCGGGTCCGGGTGCCGGACGGGCGGCTGGAGTCGGTGAAGGTCCGCAAGGAGCAGGACGCGCAGGAGGCCGAGGTGGCGGGCCGGATCTCCGCGGACGGCCGCGGCTGGAGTCCCGAGGACGACCGGCTCGCGCTCGCCGCCCGCTACACCGTCGACGCGGTGGCGGTGGACGGCGACGGGCACCGCTCGGCCCGGCACACCACGTTCACGACGTACGTCCCCGAGGAGCGGTTCATCGGGTACGTGACGCCGGAGAACCGGGCCACGGTCGGCACCGGGATGATCGTGTCCCTGGAGTTCAACCGGGAGATCGACAACCGTGCCGCCGTCGAGCGCGCCGTGCACGTGACCGCGGAGCCGGCCGTCGAGGTCCGCCCGCACTGGTTCGGCACGTCCCGGCTCGACTTCCGCCCCGAGCACTACTGGAAACCCGGCACCCGCGTCACCGTCTCCCTGCGCCTGCGCGACGTCGAGGGCGCGCCCGGCGTCTACGGACTCCAGTACCGGACGTTCTCCTTCAGCGTCGGCCGCCACCAGGTCTCCCTCGTCGACGCCGCCGAGCACACCATGCGGGTGCGGCGCGAGGGCCGGCTGCTCGCCACCGTGCCGATCACCGCCGGGGCCCCGAGGACGACGACGTACAACGGCAAGATGGTCGTCACGGAGATGCTCGAACTGACCCGGATGAACGGCGCCACGGTCGGCTTCAGGAAGAAGAACGGCAAGAGCGAGTACGACATCCCGGACGTGCCGCACGCCATGCGGCTCACCGAGTCCGGCACCTTCCTGCACGGCAACTACTGGGCGTCGCCGCGGGACTTCGGGCGGGTCAACCTCAGCCACGGCTGCGTGGGCCTGCGGGACGTGAAGGGTGGTGGCGCGGACACGCCCGCGGGCTGGTTCTTCGACCGCAGCCTCGTCGGGGACGTCGTCGAGGTGGTCCGCAGCGAGGACAGGACGGTCGCCCCCGACAACGGGCTCGGCGGCTGGAACATGAACTGGGGGGAATGGAGCGCCGGCAGCGCGGTGAACTGACCTCCGTGCGTCTCTTCCCTCCCCCTTCTCTCCCATGGTCCATGTTGGGACTGAACGGTGACACTTCGGGGTCACCAGGGCCGCTGACCATGTGGTTAATATGCGCGCAGCGCAGGGGACGTGCCTGCGTGCGGGCCTGAACGGCCCGGGGGAGGGGAGAACGAACGTGAACGTGCGACCGATATCGGGGGCATCGGTTGGCGGGCGCCCACACGGCCGCGACAAGCGGTTGGCGCTGATCGCCGGAGGACTGCTGCTGGCCCTCACGGCCTGCGGCGGTGGGGGTTCCGGCTCGGAGCAGACCAAGGACGACAAGGGGGCGGGCGCCGCGACCGCGGCGAGCGGGCAGTCGGAGGCGGTCGTCTCGATCGCCCCGAAGGACGGCGCGAAGTCCGTCGACACCAGCGGCGCCCTGAAGGTGACGGCCGCCAAGGGCAAGCTGACCGAGGTCGTCGTCAAGGACGCCGACGGCGCCCGGGTCGACGGCGCGATCTCCGCGGACGGCGCCGGCTGGACGCCCAGCACGCATCTTTCCGCCGCCACCAAGTACCAGGTGCACGCGGTCGCGAAGGACTCCGAGGGCCGTACGGCCGCCGAGGACGCGTCCTTCACCACGCTGACGCCGGAGAACACCTTCGTCGGGACCTTCACGCCGGAGGACGGTTCCACCGTCGGTGTCGGCATGCCGTTCTCGGTCCGCTTCACGCGCGGCATCACCGCGCCGGACGACGTCGAGAAGGCCATCAGGATCAAGACGGTTCCGGCCGTCGACGTGCGGGGCCACTGGTTCGGCAACGACCGTCTCGACTTCCGGCCCGAGAAGTACTGGAAGGCCGGCACCAAGGTGACGGTCGAGCTGAACCTCGACGGCGTCGAGGGCCGCAAGGGCGTCTACGGCAAGCAGTCCAAGACGGTGTCCTTCACCGTCGGGCGCGACCAGGTGACCATCGTGGACGCCAAGAAGCACACCATGCAGGTCACGCAGGAGGGGAAGGTCGTCAAGACCATCCCGGTCACGACCGGCAAGCCCGGCTACGCCACCTGGAACGGCCAGATGGTCATCAGTGAGAAGTTCACGGTGACCCGCATGAACGGCGACACGGTCGGCTACGACGGCGAGTACGACATCAAGGACGTCCCGCACGCCATGCGGCTCACCGACTCCGGCACCTTCGTGCACGGCAACTACTGGGGCGGCGACGCCTTCGGCAACTACAACGCCAGCCACGGCTGCATCGGCCTGCGGGACGTGCGCGGCGGCTACGACAGCGGCGTGCCGGCCGCCTGGTTCTTCAACCACTCGATGACCGGTGACGTGGTGGTCGTGAAGAACTCCACCGACCCGACGGTCAGCCCGTCCAACGGCCTCAACGGCTGGAACATCCCGTGGGCGGAGTGGACGAAGTAGGTCTTGGGTGCGACATCGGCCGGGGGCCTGGGGGAAGCAACCCCCAGGCCCCCGGCCGCACGTGACCGACCACACCCGCACCACCCGCGTTAGTCCCCGTTAACCTGCTGGCATGACCGTGAATCTCGAAGTCGCCGAGGGCGTCGGCACGCTGCGCCTGGACCGCCCGCCCATGAACGCGCTGAACGTCGCCACGCAGGACCGGCTCAAGGAACTCGCCGAGGAGGCGGGCCGTCGTGACGACGTACGGGCCGTCGTCGTGTACGGCGGCGAGAAGGTGTTCGCGGCGGGCGCGGACATCAAGGAGATGCGGCCCATGGACCACACGGCGATGGTCCTGCGCGCCCGGGACCTGCAGGACGCCTTCACGGCGGTGGCCCGCATCCCCAAGCCGGTGGTGGCCGCCGTGACCGGATACGCGCTGGGCGGCGGCTGCGAGCTGGCGCTCTGCGCGGACTTCCGGATCGCCGCGGACAACGCGAAACTGGGCCAGCCGGAGATCCTGCTCGGTCTGATCCCGGGCGCGGGCGGCACCCAGCGGCTGTCCCGGCTGATCGGCCCGTCGAAGGCGAAGGACCTGATCTTCACCGGCCGGACGGTGAGGGCGGACGAGGCGCTGACGCTGGGCCTGGTGGACCGGGTGGTCCCGGCCGGCGAGGTGTACGCCGAGGCGCACGCGTGGGCGGCGAAGCTGGCGCAGGGTCCGGCGATCGCGCTGCGGGCGGCCAAGGAGTCGATCGACACGGGGCTGGAGACGGACCTGGAGACCGGCCTGGCGGTGGAGCGGAACTGGTTCGCGGGCCTGTTCGCGACCCCCGACCGGGAGATCGGCATGCGCAGCTTCGTCGAGGAGGGGCCGGGCAAGGCGAAGTTCCGGTGAGGCCGTATGCCCCGGCCCTTCCGGGCGGGGCCGGTGTGAGACTCGTCTCGTGCAGTTCCCGCCGGAGACCTTGCCCTTGACGGGACGTCTCATCGCGGCCCGGGTCCGTGGCTCGTCCCGGTCGCGTCCGGGTCCCTCGATGGGGCGGTTCCCGCAGGCCACGAGGCGGCCTCGGGACCGCCGCGTCGAGGGAACCCGCCCCTTGTCTCCGGGCCGGCGTCAGCGCAGGTCAGCTGGGGTGCACCAGGTCCCTGGCCGTCTCCGGCGCACACCGGTCGACCGGGGTGGAATGAGAGCTTCCGGGGGGCGCATTCCCCCGGAACGGCCCCGAGGGAGGCCCCGGGCCGCCATGATGGGGGCATGGCGGGGCTGGAGGGTATCGAACAGCCGCGGGGGCACGGGCGCGTGGCCGCGGCACGCTGGTCGCCTGCGGTCGAGGACGAACAGGCGCTCAAGGCACTGGAGTTGTTCGGCGATCCCACGGACGCGGAGGTCCAGCTGCCGTCCCTCCCCGAATCCGCCGCCACGGCCCGGCGCCTCACCCAGGTCATCGTCCTCCGCCGCTGGCAGCTCACCCCCAAGATGACCGAGGACGCCGTCCTGCTCGTCTCGGAACTCGTCGGCAACGCCGTACGCCACACCGGTGCCCGCGTCTTCGGACTGCGCATGCGCAGGCGCCGCGGCTGGATCCGCGTCGAGGTCCGGGACCCCTCACGCGGGCTGCCCTGCCTGATGCCGGTCCAGGAGATGGATGTCAGCGGCCGGGGGCTGTTCCTCGTCGACAAGCTCTCCGACCGCTGGGGCGTCGACCTGCTGCCCCGCGGCAAGACGACCTGGTTCGAGATGCGGGTGGCCGACCGCTGAACGGCGCCGGTCCCCCGGCCGGCCCCGGGTCCCCGGCTCGCACGTCGGTGTCCGCGGCACCCCCGGGTCGTCGGCCTCGACGACGGGCGGGCGTGCCACGCCCCGCGCGTCCGGGCGGCGCGGCGCCCGGCGCATCGGCCGTGACGCGTGAGGAGGCGTCGGCCGATCGGATGACGGCGGCCCACGACCGGGCCCCGGCCCGACCGGTTCGGGGATCCGAACGCGCAGGTCGTAGGTCCGAGGACCGAGCCCGGTCGGGCCGAAACTCGGTGGGCGTCGTCGGTGCCGATCCGTAGGCTCGCCCTGATGCCCACGACACACGCACCCACCGAGGACCGTTCCGCCGTACGCACGCTGCTGCGCCTGTGGCCGTATGTGCGTCCCGTCCGGGTGCGGTTGTTCACCGCCGCGGCCATCGCGGTCGTCGCCTCCTGCACGGGGCTGGTCATCCCGCTCGTACTGAAGTGGATGGTGGACGGTCCGGTCGCGGACCGGGACTCGGCGGGTGTCTGGCTGGGCGCGCTGTGCCTGCTGCTGCTCGGGGCCGCGGAGGCGGTCCTGTTCGGGCTGCGGCGCTGGCTGGTGGCGCGCCCGCTGTCCCATGTCGAGGCGGAGATGCGCGCCGACCTGTACCGGCATCTGCAACGGCTGCCGGTGGCCTTCCACGACCGGTGGGCGTCGGGGCAGCTGCTGTCCCGGGGCACCACGGACCTGATGCTGGTGCGCATGTTCCTCGCCTTCCCGCTGACGTTCCTGCTGGTCAACGGGGTGACGATCCTCGTCGGTGTGACCATCATGCTGCTACAGGACGGGATCCTCGGGCTGGTCATCCTCGGGCCCGCGATCCCCGTGGTCGTCATGTGCGTGATCTTCGAGAACCGTTACGCGCGCGTGGCGCGAAGCGCCCAGGACCAGGTCGGCGACCTGACGACGGTCGTGGAGGAGAGCGTCCTCGGCGTCCGGATCATCAAGGGCTTCGGCCGGCACCGCAGCCAGGCGCGGGCGTTCCGCGAGCTGTCCTCGACGCTGCGCGGGACGGAACTGCACAAGGCGCGGCTGCTCGCGACGATCTGGGCCGTCATCGTGACGCTGCCCGAACTGGCCATCGGCGCCGCGCTGGTGCTGGGGACGGTGCGGGTGGCGGACGGCGAGCTGTCCGCGGGCACCCTGGTCGCCTTCCTCTCCACGGCACTCGCCCTGCGCTGGCCGGTGGACTCCATCGGCTTCCTGCTGGCGATGAGCCAGGAGGCGGCGACGGCGACGGAGCGGTACTTCGAGGTGATGGACGCGGAGCCGGAATCGTCCACCGACACCGAGGAGCGTGCGGCCGCGCCGGGCGGCGACGGCCTGCGCTTCCACGGTGTCACCTTCCGTTATCCCGACGCCGAGCCCGGCTCCCCTCCCGTGCTGGACCGGGTCGACCTGCACATCCGGCCCGGGGAGTCCATGGCGCTCGTCGGCGCGACCGGGAGCGGGAAGACGACGCTCACCGCGCTCGTGCCCCGGCTGCACGAGGTGACCTCCGGCCGGATCACGCTCGACGGCGAGGACATCACCGCGATGCCCCGCGAGGAGCTGCGGGCGAGGGTCGCCGTCGCGTTCGAGGAGCCGACGCTGTTCTCCGCGAGCGTCGGGGAGAACGTGCTGATGGGCGCCGGCGGCCACGCGGACGACGGCGATCTGGAGCGGGCGCTGGCCGTCGCGCAGGCCGAGTTCGTGCACGCGCTGCCGCAGGGCACCCGTACCCAGGTCGGAGAGCAGGGGCTGAGCCTGTCCGGTGGGCAGCGCCAGCGCCTCGCGCTGGCACGGGCGGTCGTGGGCCGGCCCCGGTTCCTCGTGCTCGACGACCCGCTGTCCGCGCTGGACGTCCACACGGAGGCCGCCGTGGAAGCCGCGCTGCGCCGCGTCCTCGCCGACACGACCGCGCTGATCGTCGCCCACCGGCCGTCCACCGTGCTGCTCGCCGACCGGGTCGCCCTGCTGTCCGGCGGCCGCGTCACCGCCGTGGGCACCCACCACGAACTGCTCCGCACCAACGCCGAGTACGCCCATCTCATGTCCGGGGACCAGGAGGCCGACCGCCGATGACCGCGCCCACGACCGCCTCCCCCACCGCCGACGACGACCAGGACGCGACGGCCGCGCGGGAGCAGGCCGACGCCTTCGACCGGGACGTCCTGCCCACCGCGCCGGGCGCCACCGGCACGCTGCTGCGCTCGCTGCTCGCGCCGATGAAGGCGCGCGTGGCCCTCACCACGTTCCTGCTGCTGCTCCAGCAGGCGGCCGTGCAGGCGGGCCCGCTGCTGGTGGCGTACGCCATCGACCGTGGCGTACCGGCGTTCCGGAACGACGACCTGGGGCCGCTGGTCGCGGTGGGCGTCGGCTACCTGGGGTGCGCGCTGGTCGGCGGCGGGCTCCAGTACGCGTTCCTGATCGCCTCCGCCCGCGTCAACCAGGACGTGCTGCTGGACCTGCGCGGGCGGATCTTCCGGCACGCGCAGGCGCTGAGCATCGACTTCCACGAGCGCTACACCTCGGGCCGGCTCATCTCCCGCTCCACCACCGATGTGGAGTCGCTGCGCGAACTGCTCAGCGAGGGCCTCCAGGAGCTGGTGACGGTCGTCCTGTCCTTCCTGTACATCTCGGCGACGCTGCTCTGGCTGGACCTGGGTCTCGGCGCGGTGGCGGTGGCGTCGTTCGGGCCGCTGTACCTCCTCGTCCGGGTCTACCAGCGGCGTGCGGGCCGGGTGTTCCGGGCGCGGTCCACCGCCATCGCGGCCGTGATCGTGAAGTTCGTGGAGACGGTGAACGGCATCCGGCCGGTGCGCGCGTTCCGCCGCGAGGCCGTCAACGAGGCCGACTTCCGGGTCCTCAACGAGCGGCACGAGCGGACCAACGGCGACGCGCTCCTGGAGATGGCCCGGTACGTCGTCGGTTCCCGGCTGGTCGCCAACACCGCCGTCGCGCTGATCGTGCTGTGGGGCGCCCAGCGGGTGGCGGACGGTTCGCTGGCGCTGGGTGTGCTGGCCGCGGCGGTGCTGTACCTGCGGCGGCTGTACGACCCGATCGACCGGCTGGGCATGTTCCTCAACTCCTACCAGTCGGCGGCGGCCTCCCTGGAGAAGATCGCGGGGCTGCTGGCCCAGGAGCCGTCCGTGCCCGAGCCGACCGCGCCCCGGGAGCTTCCGGCCCGCCGGTCGGACATGCCGGGCCGCGAGGTCGTCTTCGACGGCGTCGGCTTCGGCTACCGCACCGGCGGCGAGGTGCTGCCCCGCTTCGACCTCACCCTGCCCGCCGGACAGACCGTCGCCGTGGTCGGCTCGACCGGCGCCGGGAAGTCCACCCTGGCCAAGCTCCTCGCCCGCTTCTACGACCCGACGGCGGGCCGGGTCCTCCTCGACGGCGTCGACCTGCGCGACCTGACGACGGCCGAACTGCGGCGCGGGGTGGTCATGGTGACGCAGGAGGCGTTCCTGTTCTCGGGGACGGTCGCGGAGAACATCGCGATCGGGCGGCCGGACGCGAGCCGGGAGGACATCGAGCGGGCGGCGAAGGCCATCGGCGCGCACGAGTTCGTCAGCGCGCTGCCCGACGGCTACGACACGGACGTCCGCAGGCGCGGCGGCCGGATCTCCGCCGGACAGCGCCAGCTCGTGGCGTTCGCCCGGGCGTTGCTCGCGGATCCGGCGGTGCTGATCCTCGACGAGGCCACCAGTTCGCTCGACGTACCCGGCGAACGGGCCGTGCAGGCGGCGATGACGACGGTGCTGCGGGGCCGTACGGCGGTGGTGATCGCGCACCGGCTGTCGACCGTGGAGATCGCCGACCGGGTCCTCGTCATGGAGCACGGAAGGATCGTCGAGGACGGCACCCCGGCCGAACTCGTCGCGGGCACGGGCCGGTTCGCGGACCTGCACCGCGCCTGGCGGGACAGTCTCGCGTGAGGGTCCGGTGGACGCGGCGGCAGCCGGTCGACGTCCACGCCGACCCCGGCACGCGGACCGCCGGGGCGGAGCGACCGGGCCCCAAAAGCCACCTTCAGTGATCAGATCCGTATATCGAACATGAACTCCCGGACAACGAACCGTTTTTGGCCAACTTCCTGACGCGCTCCTGACAGATAGCGCTGTCGGCTGCCACTCTTCCCACTGCTACTGCACAGCAACCCCACAGCGTCACCCGTTCTGCGTACGGCCCTAGTTGTGCCCGCGCGGCCCACCCGCCGTGCGGTCTCCCCCGGCCGCGTGACCCGCGGCCGCGCAGAAGGAGTCAGTGTTGAGCAGCAGTCCCTCTCGCAGACGCACCTCCCACACCCCCTCCCGCAGGGCCGCGGCCTTCGCCCTCGTCGGCGTCTCCGCGCTCATCGCCGCCGCCGTGCAGTCCGGCGCCGCGACGGCCGCCCCCCAGCAGTCACCGCGCGCGGCCGGCCAGGCGATACCGGGCTCCGAGTCCGTCCGCCTCACCCCCGCCCAGCGCGCCGAGCTGATCCGCGACGCGAACGCCGGCAAGGCGCAGCAGGCCAGGGAACTGGGCCTCGGCGCCAAGGAGGCACTCGTCGTCCGGGACGTCGTCAAGGACGCCGACGGCACGGTCCACACCCGCTACGAGCGCACCTACGCGGGCCTGCCGGTCCTCGGCGGCGACCTGGTCGTCGAGTCCACCCCGGCCGGCGCGACGGAGTCCGTCGTCAAGGCCACCCGCGCCGCCATCCAGCCGGCCACCACCACGGCCAAGGTGCCCGCGGCCAAGGCCGAGGCGCAGGCCCTGTCGGCGGCGAAGGCGGAGGAGGCCAAGAGCCCCGACGTCAACCGCGCGCCGCGCAAGGTGATCTGGGCCGCGAACGGCACGCCGACGGTGGCCTACGAGACGGTCGTCGGCGGGTTCCAGCACGACGGCACCCCGCAGGAGCTGCACGTCGTCACGGACGCCACGACGGGCGCGAAACTGTACGAGTGGGAGGCCGTCGAGACCGGCACCGGCAACACGGTGTACAGCGGTCAGGTCACCATCGGCAGCACGCAGTCCGGGTCGACGTACAACCTCACCGACGGCGCCCGCGGCGGCCACAAGACGTACAACCTCAACCGCGGCACCTCCGGCACCGGCACGCTGTTCTCGGGCCCCGACGACGTCTGGGGCAACGGCAGCGCGTCGAACCTGGAGTCGGCCGGCGCCGACGCCGCCTACGGCGCCCAGCTGACCTGGGACTACTACAAGAACGTGCACGGGCGTTCCGGCATCCGCGGCGACGGGGTCGGCGCGTACTCCCGCGTCCACTACGGCAACAACTACGTGAACGCGTTCTGGTCGGACAGCTGCTTCTGCATGACGTACGGCGACGGCTCCGGCAACGCCAACCCGCTGACGTCGATCGACGTGGCCGCCCACGAGATGACCCACGGGCTCACCTCCAACACGGCCGGTCTCAACTACAGCGGCGAGTCGGGCGGGCTGAACGAGGCGACGTCGGACATCTTCGGCTCGACCGTCGAGTTCTACGCCAACAACTCCTCCGACGTCGGTGACTACCTCATCGGCGAGGAGATCAACATCAACGGCGACGGCACGCCGCTGCGCTACATGGACAAGCCGAGCAAGGACGGCTCGTCCAAGGACAGCTGGTACTCCGGCATCGGCTCGGTCGACGTGCACTACTCCTCGGGCCCGGCGAACCACTTCTTCTACCTGCTGAGCGAGGGCAGCGGCACCAAGACCATCAACGGTGTCACGTACAACTCGCCCACCTCGGACGGGCTGCCGGTGACCGGCATCGGCCGGGACAAGGCGGAGAAGATCTGGTTCCGCGCGCTGACCACGAAGTTCACCTCGACCACCAACTACGCGTCCGCCCGCACCGGCACGCTCGCCGCGACGGGTGAGCTGTACGGCACGACGAGCGCCGAGTACACGGCGGTGCAGAACGCGTGGGCGGCCATCGCGGTCGGCGCGCGGCCCGGTGGCGGCGGCGGTGGCGGCACCTCCTTCGAGAGCACCACCGACGTGTCGATCCCGGACAACGGCGCGGCGGTCACCTCGCCGATCACCGTCTCCGGCCGGACGGGCAACGCCCCGTCGAACCTCGCGGTGGCGGTGGACATCGTCCACACCTACATCGGTGACCTCCAGGTGCAGTTGGTCGCGCCCGACGGCACGGCGTACACGCTGAAGGCGTACGGCACCGGCGGCAGCACCGACAACCTGAACACCACGTACACGGTGAACGCCTCCTCCGAGGTGGCCAACGGCGTCTGGACGCTGAGGGTCCAGGACAACGCGGCGGTGGACACCGGCTACATCAACGGCTGGAAGTTGACCTTCCCGTAGGTCGGCGCCAGGGGGCCGCACGTCGGCCCACCCCCCACCCACAGGACGCCGCTCCGGGGCTTCGGCCCCGGGGCGGCGTCCTCTTTTTGCCATCCGATGACCCGCCTGCTGTTGGCGTTTGACCGAGGTCACGTCCGTTTACACAGCCGCAATGTTCATCGGTTGGTCGATTTTCGGTCAACATCACTTTGGGGTCCTGACATGTACGCGACCTGGATGTCACTCTTCCTGTCACCCGCCGCACAACTTCACGACCGTCACGGCCGGCCTCCCCACGCCGCCCGGGCACCCCCACATCCAAGGAGCTTGTGTGTCCTCCCTCTACGCGCGTCACAAGAGCACCACCCTGGCCATCGCGACCGCCGTCGCGGCCGGAGCGCTCGTCACCACCGGACTCACCTCCGGCAGCGCCGCCGCCCAGACCCCCGCGGACGCGACGGCCGCCAAGCCCCTCGCCGTCCCGACCACGCTGGCCCCGGCCGTCCGCACCGCCCTGATCCAGGACAAGCAGGCCGACGCCGGCGCGACCGCGCGGGAGATAGGCCTCGGCGCCCAGGAGGCACTCGTCGTCCGCGACGTCGTCAAGGACGCCGACGGCACGGTCCACACCCGCTACGAGCGCACCTACGCGGGCCTGCCGGTCCTCGGCGGCGACCTGGTCGTCGAGTCCACCCCGGCCGGCGCGACGGAGTCCGTCGTCAAGGCCACCCGCGCCGCCATCAGAGTCGCCTCGACCACCCCGGCCGTCGGCGCCGCCAAGGCCGAGAACCAGGCCCTGTCGCTGGCGAAGGCGGCGGGCTCCGACGACACGGAGGCCTCGCAGGCGCCCCGCAAGGTGATCTGGGCGGGCAACGGCGCCAAGCCGGTCCTGGCCTACGAGACCGTGGTGGGCGGCCTCCAGGAGGACGGCACCCCCAACGAGCTGCACGTCATCACCGACGCGGCCACCGGCGCCAAGCTGTACGAGTACCAGGGCATCGAGACCGGCACCGGCAAGAGCCTCTACTCCGGCACGGTCACCATCGGCAGCACCCTGTCGGGCTCGACGTACCAGCTGTACGACACCTCGCGCGGCGGCCACAAGACGTACAACAAGGCCCGCAGCACGACCAGTGCCGCCGGCACGCTGTTCACCGACGCGGACAACACCTGGGGCACCGGCGCGGCCTCCAGCTCCTCCACGGACCAGACGGCGGCGGTCGACGCGGCCTACGGCGCCCAGACCACCTGGGACTTCTACAAGAACACCTTCGGCCGCAACGGCATCAAGAACAACGGCGTGGCCGCGTACTCCCGGGTCCACTACGGCAGCGCGTACGTCAACGCGTTCTGGGACGACAGCTGCTTCTGCATGACGTACGGCGACGGCACCAGCAACACGCACCCGCTGACCTCGCTGGACGTGGCCGGCCACGAGATGACGCACGGCGTCACCTCCAACACGGCGGGCCTGAACTACTCGGGCGAGTCCGGCGGCCTGAACGAGGCCACGTCGGACATCTTCGGCACGGCGGTCGAGTTCTACGCGGCGAACTCCTCGGACCCCGGTGACTACCTCATCGGCGAGAAGATCAACATCAACGGCGACGGCACCCCGCTGCGCTACATGGACCAGCCGAGCAAGGACGGCGGCTCGGCCAACTACTGGTCCTCGTCGCTGAAGAACCTGGACGTGCACTACTCGTCCGGCCCGGCGAACCACTTCTTCTACCTCCTGTCCGAGGGCAGCGGCGCCAAGACGGTCAACGGCGTCGCCTACAACTCGCCCACCTACAACGGCTCGACGGTCACCGGCATCGGCCGCGCCAAGGCGGTCCAGATCTGGTACAAGGCGCTGACGTCGTACATGACGTCGACGACCACGTACGCGGGCGCCCGCACGGCGACCCTGAGCGCCGCGTCGGCCCTGTACGGCTCCACCAGCACGGAGTACAAGGCGGTCGCGGCCGCCTGGACGGCGGTCAACGTCGCCTGACCGGTCCCTGACCGTTCGCCGGACGTGAGGGCGGCACCCGGGAAGCAGGCCTTCCGGGTGCCGCCCTACTCTTGGGTCCCATGTCAGTTGGGGACTTCACGTACGAGGACGTCGGCGCCACGCGCGAGCCCGGCTTCTGCCCGCCCGGCTTCCACGCCCTGCACGTGCGCACGCGCCTCGGCGAGGGCGAGGAGGTCTTCCGCCGCGCCGCCGAGGCGCTCCTCACCTGGGAGCTGCACCGCGCCCTCGGCGTCGGCGTCGACGCGAGCGCCGACCGCGCGGCCCCCGACGTCGACGTCACGGTCACCCTGGCGGGCGTCATCAAGGCTCCCTGCCGCGTGGTGTGGACGGTGGAGGAGCGCCGACGGGCCGGCTGGGCCTACGGCACCCTTGCCGGCCACCCGGAGTCCGGCGAGGAGTCCTTCGTGGTCGACCGCACGGGAGACGGCACGGTCTGGCTGACGGTGTCCGCCTTCAGCCGGGGCGCGAAGTGGTACGCGCGGGCGGGCGGCCCGGCCACACGGGGGTTGCAGCAGGCGTACGCGCGGCGGTGCGGCGTGGTGCTGCGGGGGCTGGCGACGGCGGGGCTGAAGGAGTAGCCGGGGCGGGCTGTGCTCCGTAGCTGACCGTCGCGACGTAAGGTCCCATGGGCCACGGTGACTCGTGGCGACGACAGGCGAACACGGGGCAGCGAACACGGGGGCAGGACATGGAATACCGGCGCGCGGCGATACCGGCGGTGGCGGGCGGGCTGATGGTGACGCTGCTGCTGTGGTGGGCGGGGGCGAGCGCCGAGGCGCTGCGCCTGGAGGGCGCGAACGACGTTCTGGGCTTCGCGGCCGTCGCCGACCTCCAGAGATGGCTGCTGCCCTGGGCGTACGAGCCCTCCGGCACCGCGGGCGGGTACGTCGACGGGACCGGCGCGTCCCACTACCTCGAGCTGCACCACACGGCGATCCAGATCCGCTTCGCCGCCGTGTTCGTCCTCTACACGTCCGGGGCGCTCCTGCTGATCCGGCGGCTTCCCGCCGAGCGCGGCCACCGGACGTGGGCCGCGTTGCTCGCCCTGTGGGCCTGGGGCCTGGTGGCGGCGACCCTGGCGGTGACGGTGTCAGCGCCCTGGCTCATCGCGGCCGGCGGCCACGGCAGTTACCGGTTCCTGCCGCAGCTGGCGGCCGCCTCCGCGTCCGGGCGGCAGATCGCCGTACCGGTGGCGCTGGTCACCGCGGCATGGACGGTCTTCGTCGCGCGGCTGGCGCTGAAGGGCACCGAGCCGCAGCCGCGCGAGAACCCGCCGGCGCGGCCGGCCGTGCTGGCCGCCACCGCCGGAACCGCGGTGGTCGCGGTCTCCCTGATCGTCCTCTCCTACCAGGAGAACGCCGCCACCCTCCAGACGGCCTTCACCGGCAGCGGACTCTTCGGCGAACCGGGCGACCTGCTGCGCCAGTGGCTGCTGCTCGGCGCCTGGTCCGGCCCGGCCGGCGCCCCGCTCGGCGACTGGCTCCTGTACCGCCTCGGCGACGCCCTGCTCCTCGCCGTCGTCTGGTGCGCCCTGCGGTGGCTGCCCGCCCTGCTCACCCGGGTGTCCGTCCCGGCGATGGCGGCGGGCGGGATCTGCGCGATCGTCCTGGGACTGCTGACCGAACAGGCGCTGCGCCTGGCACAGGACGGCACGGGGACGGGTTCACGGCTGCTGTACATGGCGTCCGGCCTCGGCGAGGGAGTGACGGCGACACTGCTGTGGGGCGTCCTCGCGGGGGTCGCGGCGACGGTGACGCTGCGGGCGGCGGTGGGTCGTACCCTCCCGCCGCCCGCCGTGCGGCCTGCCGGGACCGAGGCCGGATGACGCTTCCCGACGGACGTCCGGAGAGCGCCGGTCGCAGGCGAGCGGGCCGCACGAAGTACGGCCCGCTCTCTCCCTGACGGTCCCCGCGGTGACCGTCAGGGCCTCAGGCGTTCCTCAGGTACGCCGCCAGCTTGCCGATGAGCCGGGCGGCGTCGTCCAGGCCGCGGGCCGTGTCGCCGAGGTCGCCGGCGAGCAGCTGATCCAGGGCTCGCGCCGCTTCCCTCCCGCCCTCCCCGCCGGGGACGTCGGACCAGGGGCCGGGAACGCTGGTGCCCCGGTATCCGACGGGCTCGCCCCCGCGCGGCGCCCGGTAACCGGTGAAGTCGGCGGCCCGCTGCGTCGGCCCGGCGGCCGGGGCCTCGGCCGCGAGGAACTGGACCCTGGAGAGCTGGGTCTGGTCGGAGCCGTTGTTGCGGGTGATGCTCAGGCGGTAGCGGGCGTAGGACGCGGGTGAGGCGACGGAGTACTCGTTCGTCTCGTGGCGCTGCCGGAAGCGTTCGCCGGTGCGGGAGTCCACGGTCGTCCAGTGGCCGCCGTCGTGCGATCCCTGGAGCCGCCAGTCCCGCGGGTCCCGCTCGGGGGCGTCGTTGGCCGAGGTCAGCCGGTAGGCGGCGATGACGGCGGGGCGCTCCAGGGTGAAGTCCAGCTCGGCGGTCTCGTCGTTCGCCAGCCACTTGCTGCCGTCCTTGCCGAGCAGGTTGTCCGCGACCTCGCCCACCAGGTCGAACTCGTCGCTCGCCTCGACGCCGACGACCGTACGGGTGATGTCCCGCAGCTCGCCGGCGGGTACCGCCACGTCGGGTCCGCCGGCGGAGCCGAGGACGACGGAGGCGGTGGTGCCCCGCCGGTCGGTCCAGGACACGCGCTCCACGGGCGCCCCTCCGTCGTCGAGCAGCAGCCGCAGCTCGCCGGAGGGTGACCAGGCGCCGTCGTGCCCCTCCTCGGTGGAGAACCGGTGCAGTGGGGCTCCGGCCGTGCCCTCCGGGTAGGCCCGGCGGTCGGCGAGGGTGCCGCGGTACTCGGTGACCGTGCCGTCGGCGGTCCTGCGGTGGCCGAGGAAGGCGGAGAGGTCCGCGCGCAGCCCGATCGTCGCTTCCGATCCGTCCGCCCCGCGCCAGGCCAGGTGCGCGGGCAGGGCCCGCCCGCCGCCGTCGACGGTTTCGACGTGGAAGAGCAGCCGGGAGGCGGACTGCCAGGCGGTGGCGCCGGGGGCACGGACCTCGGTCGTGAAGGCGGCGACGGACCGGCCGGCCGCCCGGCCCGCCCTGGCGCGCTCCGACCGGTCCCGGTCGTGCGCGGGGTCCACGGTCACGGCCCGCAGCCGCAGCAGCCCTTCCGCGCCCTCCGGGTTGCGCACCTCCAGCAGGTTGTCGCCCGCGACCAGGAGTGCCCCCGGAACGCTGAGGACGGTGACCCGCGGGTCGCTGTGCTCCCGGTGCCCCTCGTCCCCCGGTGTCGCCACCTGCTCGACGAGAGCCTTGCCGTTGAGCACAACGTCCCTCGGGGCGCTCGCCCCGAGCACGGTCACCGCGACGACGGCCTCGGCGATCTCCTCCCGCTCCCCGACGGTGAAGTCCAGCCTGATGTGTCCGCCGGCGCCCAGCGCGAGGTGCGAGGGGGCGATCCCGCAACGGTGGTGGGCCACCACGGCGTTCGACAGCTGGGCCGGGTCGACGGAGAAGTCGGCGAATACGGGTTCCATGGTGTCCCTACGTCGTCCGGGGCGTACCGGCCGTACCGGTCGCCTGGTGCACGGACTGACCCTGCGGCCCGCGACACCTCCGCAACGTATCGGGGCCCACTGACAACGCACCGGGCAAGTCACCTCGGTGGCGGGCCGGTTGTCCCTCCTGTCACCGAGGAGGAGACCCTCAGCTCGTCGACGCGCGGGCCACGATGGCCCGCCGTCAAACCCGAGGCCGGTGGGACGGTACCGAAACCGTAAGCTGCGTCCACGTCGCCGTATCTGGCGGGCCAGGTGGCGCATGACGCGGAAGTATTTGCCCGTGGTGAGGACGGCGTCAGTCGGGCAGGCCGCTCGATGGCCGTGTTCACGGCGTCCGTCAGACCCCTACGACTTGGACGTACAACGGTGTACGACAACCCGAGGTGCCGCCGCATTGGCTCGATGGCGCACTCCACCGGGCGTCACCGACACGCGAATGTTCCGCCGAACCGCGGGTGCGGGGCCCCCTTCACGTCAAGAGGTGCCCACATCGCGCCAACCTCCCTCATGTATCCAGAAATAGAGGACGGGCCCCGCAGCACCCACCCCTGCCGCAGGACCCGCCCTCACCCAGCGCTGCCGCCCCCTACCGCATCAACACCCCCGCCCCCTCCACCAGTTCCTCCGAAGGTCCCGCCACCAGGCCCAACTCCGCGCCCGAGGCGATCAGCGGGTGGTCCGGCAGGATGCGGACGGTGTAGCCGTAGGGGCCCGTGCGGTCGAGGGAGAGGGGGCCCTCGTAGACCCAGCGGCCCTCCAGATCGGGGCCGCCCACCGGTTTCAGGGAGACGGCTGTGCCGTCGGTGATGCGGTCCTCCGCGTCGACGCGGCCGGAGACGGCCTGGACCTCGACGTCGTCGGGGGTGAGGTCGCCGAGGCGCAGGCGGACCCGGAGGGCCAGCGTCGTGCCGAGTTCGGCGGTCGGCGCGGCCGCGGAGGTCTCGACGTGGTCGACGGTGACGGCGTGCCAGGCGGCGCGCACCTTCGCCTTCCAGGCCGCGAGGTCGCGGGCCGAGTCGGGGTCCAGGGCGCGGTGGGCCCGGGCCGCCGGGGTGTAGAGGCGTTCGACGTACTCGCGGACCATGCGGCCGGCCAGCACCTTCGGGCCGAGGAGGGTGATGGTCTGGCGGACCATCTCGATCCAGCGGTCGGGGAGCCCGCCCGCGCCCCGCTCGTAGAAGCGCGGGGTGACGCGCTGCTCCAGCAGGTCGTACAGCGCCGCCGCCTCGATGGCGTCGCGGTGGTCCGCGTCGGTGCCGGAGCCGTCCGCCGTGGGGATCGCCCAGCCGAAGTCGGGCTGGAACCACTCGTCCCACCAGCCGTCCAGGACGGAGAGGTTGAGGCAACCGTTGAGCGCCGCCTTCATGCCGGACGTGCCGCAGGCCTCCAGCGGGCGCAGCGGGTTGTTGAGCCAGATGTCGCAGCCGGGGTACAGCTTCTGCGCCATCGCCATGCCGTAGTCGGGGAGGAAGACGATGCGGTGGCGGACCCGCGGGTCGTCGGCGAAGCGGACCAGTTCCTGGACGAGTCGTTTGCCGCCGTCGTCGGCGGGGTGCGCCTTGCCCGCGACGACGATCTGGACGGGCCGCTCCGGGTGCAGGAGCAGCTCCGTCAGCCGGTCGCGGTCCCGCAGCATCAGCGTGAGCCGCTTGTACGACGGGACGCGGCGCGCGAACCCGATGGTGAGGACGTCGGGGTCGAGGACGCCGTCGATCCAGCCCAGCTCGGCCGTGCCCGCGCCGCGCTGCCGCCAGGAGGCGCGCAGCCGCTGCCGTACCTCCATGACGAGCTGTTCGCGCAGGTCGCGGCGGAGGTTCCAGATCTCCTGGTCGGCGATGTCGGCGACGGAGTCCCAGCGGTCCGAGCCGCCGACGCCGAGTGCCTCCTCGGCGCGCTCGGCGCCGATCTGGCGGGCGCCGAGCCGCAGCACCTCGGGGGCGACCCAGGTGGGGGCGTGGACGCCGTTGGTGACGGAGGTGATCGGGACCTCCTCGGCGTCGAAGCCGGGCCACAGGCCGGCGAACATCTCCCGGCTGACCTGGCCGTGCAGGAGCGAGACGCCGTTGGCGCGCTGGGCGAGGCGCAGCCCCATCACGGCCATGTTGAAGAGGTTGCGCTCGCCGCCCGGATAGGTCTCCCTGCCGAGGTCGAGGATGCGGCCGACGTCCATGCGCGGGAGTTCGGCGCCGGGTCCGAAGTGCCGGGCGACCAGCTCGCGGTCGAAGCGGTCGATGCCGGCCGGGACGGGGGTGTGGGTGGTGAAGACGGTGCCGGCCCGGACCGCCTCCAGGCCCGAGTCGAAGTCGAGCCCCTCGTCGCAGAGTTCGGCGATGCGCTCCACGCCGAGGAAGCCGGCGTGTCCCTCGTTGGTGTGGAAGACCTCGGGCGGGGCGTGCCCGGTCAGCCGGCAGTACGTGCGTACCGCCCGGACACCTCCTATGCCGAGCAGCATCTCCTGGAGCAGCCGGTGTTCGCTGCCGCCGCCGTAGAGCCGGTCGGTCACCCCGCGTTCGCCGGGGTCGTTCTCCTCGACGTCGGAGTCGAGCATCAGCAGCGGGACGCGGCCGACCTGGGCCAGCCAGATCCGGGCGCGCAGCTGTTTTCCGCCGGGGAGGGCGAGGGAGACCTGGGCGGGGGTGCCGTCGTCCTCCTTCAGCTGGGTCACCGGCAGTTCGTTGGGGTCGAGGACGGGATAGTGCTCCTGCTGCCAGCCGTCGCGGGAGAGGGTCTGGCGGAAGTAGCCGTGGCGGTAGAGCAGCCCGACCCCGATGAGGGGGACGCCCAGGTCGCTGGCGGACTTCAGATGGTCGCCGGCGAGGATGCCGAGGCCGCCGGAGTACTGCGGCAGGGCGGCCGTGACGCCGAACTCCGGAGAGAAGTAGGCGATGGCGGCGGGCAGCTCGGCGGACTGCTGTTGATACCAGCGGTCGCCGGTCACGTAGTCGTGGAGATCGTCGGCCGCGGCGGTCAGCCGGGCCAGGAATGCGTGGTCCTCGGCCAGTTCCTGGAGGCGTGCGGCGGGTACGCCGCCGAGCAGCCGTACGGGGTCACCGCCCACGGTCGCCCAGTGTTCGGGGTCGACGGACCGGAAGAGGTCGCGGGTTTCCGCATGCCATGACCAGCGCAGATTGCGCGCCAGGTCACTGAGCGGCCGGAGGGGTTCGGGGAGAAGGGGTCGGACAGTGAATCGACGGATCGCCTTCACATTCCACCTCGGCGTGCGTGGGGAGCGGCGCACGGCAGTGTGCGCCAACGTCTCTGACGACGGTACCGGCGTCGGTGCCGGACTTGCTGGAGGCTGCCTCCGCCGGACCCCGTGCTGCGGTCCTCGGCGGGGCCTCTCCGGCCCCGCCGGACGATCCGGTCGCCCCGCCCGGCCCGCCGGATGCCCTGACCGGCGCCCCGGAGCCCCCCAGTGCGCCCCTTTATGGCCGGTTCCACCCCCGCAGGCCACCTTGTGACACTTCACGCCGCACGAGAGGCTGCGGGTGGCGCGCCCGACACCGCCGCCGTGCGTCGAGTCGAGGAGGGGAAAGCGAACCATGGCCCGGACGCGGACACGGCGTCCGCGTCGGGCGGGGGGTCTCGTCGCGGGCGCCACGACCGTGGTGTTCTCGGCGGTCACCCCGCCCGCGCACGCCGCACCACCGGAGGGGACGACGGACGGCGCCGGTCGGCCCGGCTCCATGGACGGCAGCTGTCTCGTGACGCCCGGAGAGGGGGTGGGGGTGCGGGCACTGGTCGTCGCGGGCGCCACGAACGGCAAGGTGTCCGGCCGTGGCCCCGGTTCGCCGGACAGGCTCCTGCGGGTTCCGCGCCGTCGGCCGCTGCCGCACGGACTTTGTGAATACATGGGCGCGAGGAGTTAACAACGAGCCGGATTGCTCACCCGAACAGGGTGGGAAGGTTTCTCCGGTACAGACCCCGTACCTCGCAGGCCCCACCTCCCCACATCCATCCGCCCACCCTCGTTGATGCGGACAGGAGCGGTCATGCCCGCCACGCACCACTCGTCAGCACCCCCGACACCCCCGCGCACCGCGGCTCCACCCTCCGGGCGTCCCGCCGGCGCCGGACCGCCGGCCCCGGAGCGATCCTCCGCGGGAGACGGCACAGCCGTGGGGCGGATACCCGTACTCGACGTCCGGCCGGTCGTCCAGCGCGGCCGCCGGCCCGCCAAGGCGGTCACCGGAGAGACGTTCCAGGTCTCGGCCACCGTGTTCCGCGAGGGCCACGACGCCGTCGCCGCCAACGTCGTGCTGCGCGATCCCGACGGCCGTCCCGGGCCCTGGACCCCGATGCGCGAGCTGACCCCCGGCACCGACCGCTGGGGCGCCGACGTCACCCCGGACGCGCCGGGCCACTGGACGTACACCGTGGAGGCCTGGGGCGACCCGGTCAGCACCTGGCGGCACCACGCGCGCATCAAGATCCCGGCGGGCATCGACACCGAGCTGGTCCTGGAGGAGGGCGCCCGGCTGTACGAGCGGGCCGCCGCCGGGATCGCCGGGACGGAGGAGGGTGCCGGGGCGAAGCGGGACGTCCTGCTCGCCGCGGTCGAGGCCCTGCGCGACGCGTCGCGTCCGGCCGCCTCCCGGCTGGCTGCGGCACTCGACCCGGAGGTGGACGCGGTGCTGGCCCGCCATCCGGTGCGGGAGCTGGTCACCGAGTCCGAGACGCTGCCCCTCCAGGTGGAGCGGGAGCGGGCGCTGTACGGCTCCTGGTACGAGTTCTTCCCCCGTTCGGAGGGGACGCCGCAGCGGCCGCACGGCACGTTCCGCACGGCCGCGCGGCGGCTGCCCGCGATCGCCGCGATGGGCTTCGACGTCGTCTACCTCCCGCCGATCCATCCGATCGGCACGACCTTCCGCAAGGGCCGCAACAACACCCTGGACCCCGGCCCCGAGGACGTGGGCGTGCCCTGGGCGATCGGCTCGCCTGCGGGCGGCCACGACGCCGTGCATCCGGATCTCGGCACGATCGACGACTTCGCCTGGTTCGTGGACCGGGCGAGAGAACACGGCCTGGAGATCGCGCTGGACTTCGCGCTCCAGTGCTCCCCGGACCACCCCTGGGTGCACGAGCACCCCGAGTGGTTCCACCACCGGCCGGACGGGACGATCGCGTACGCGGAGAACCCGCCGAAGAAGTACCAGGACATCTACCCGATCGCCTTCGACGCCGACATGAACGGCCTGGTCGCCGAGACCCTGCGGGTGCTGCGGCACTGGATGTCGTACGGGGTGCGGATCTTCCGGGTGGACAATCCGCACACCAAGCCGGTCGTGTTCTGGGAGCGGGTCATCGGGGAGATCAACCGGACCGACCCGGACGTGATCTTCCTGGCGGAGGCGTTCACCCGGCCCGCGATGATGCACACCCTCGCGCAGATCGGCTTCCAGCAGTCGTACACGTACTTCACCTGGCGCAACACCAAGGAGGAGCTGACCGAGTACCTGACCGAGCTGTCGGGCGAGGCGGCCTCCTACATGCGGCCGAACTTCTTCCCCAACACCCCCGACATCCTGCACGCCTATCTCCAGCACGGCGGCCGGCCCGCCTTCGAGGCCCGCGCGGTCCTCGCCGCTACCCTGTCCCCCTCCTGGGGCATTTACAGCGGCTACGAACTGTGTGAGAACGCCCCGGTCAGGGAAGGCGCCGAGGAGTACCTCGACTCGGAGAAGTATCAGCTCAGGCCGCGCGACTGGGAGGCAGCCGACCGTGAGGGCCGCACCATCGCCCCGCTCATCACCCGTCTCAACGAGATCCGGCGGGCCCACCCCGCGCTGCGGCAGCTGCGCGACCTGCACTTCCACCACGCCGATCAGGACGCGGTGATCGCCTACTCGAAGCGGAGCGGTTCGAACACGGTTCTGGTGGTCGTGAGTCTCGACCCCCACCACACCCAGGAGGCCACCGTCTCGTTGGACATGCCGCAACTCGGCCTGGACTGGCACGAGTCCGTGCCGGTGCGCGACCTGCTCACCGGCGAGACCTACCACTGGGGCAGGGCCAATTACGTGCGCCTCGAACCGGGCACCCGGTCCGCGCACGTATTCACCGTCCTGCGACCGTCGGCCCCGCAGATCGGAGGGTCACCCACACGATGATCGTCAACGAGCCCGTTCATGACACCTTCGAGGACACCCCGGCCAAGGACCGCGATCCCGACTGGTTCAAGCGAGCCGTCTTCTACGAGGTCCTCGTCCGTTCCTTCCAGGACAG
>NZ_JBIAHY010000010.1:0-268696 GCF_042870975.1 Streptomyces sp. NPDC006259
CCGTCCCGACCCGGCTCACGCCGCCCTCGCCCCCGCCGCACGTCCCCGCTCGCGCCGCCGTCCCGACCCGGCTCACGCCGCCCTCGCCCCCGCCGCACGTCCCCGCTCGCGCCGCCGTCCCGACCCGGCTCACGCCGCCCTCGCCCCCGCCGACGGAAACCCGGCCGTCCGTACGACGGAGCGCCCCGCGTCCACGGCGTACACCTCGCAGCCCGGCAGGCCCGCCGCCCACGCGACGCCCTCCGTGCCCATCGCGAAGGCGGCCGTCGCCACCGCGTCCGCCTCCGTCAGCGTCGACGCCACCACGCTGACGGACAGCAGCCCGGTCGCCGCCAGCCCGCTCCGCCCGTCGACGATGTGATCGCCGCGTTCGTAGCGCGCGGAGGTCGCGACCGCCCCGTCGGTCAGCTCCAGCACCGTGCACAGTCTGTCGGCGATCTCCGGGTGCCGTACGCCCACCCGCCACGGGCCCCCGCCGACGACGACGTCACCCCCGGCGTTGAGGCAGAAGCGTTTCGCCCCGGCGGCGGCCAGCCGCTCAGCGGCCCGCTGGACCGACCAGCCCTTGACGATCGCGCAGGGATCGAACCCCCGTCCCGGCAGCCGCGCGTCGAAGGCGCCGCCGGTGGCGACCCGGTACCGCTCGCACAGGGCGAGGATCTCCACCAGGTCCGCGCTGAGCCGGGAGGCGGGCAGCTCGCCCCGGCCGTACCGGGACACCTCGCTGCCGGTTCTGAACGGGCTGAACCGTTCGTCGACCTCGCGCAGCCACGCGAACACGGCGTCCCCGGCCTCGGACAGCGCGTCGCCGTCGTCGGTGCCCTCCACGTCGTCGACGCGCAGGGAGACCGGGAACCCCATCACCTGCTCGACGCGGCGCACTTCAGGCGCCCTTCGCGTCGATCGCGGCCTGGAGGGAGTCCTTGTAGCCCTCGCTCGTGAGCGTCGCGCCGGACACCGTGTCGATGTCCGCGCTCTGCGCCTCAAGGGTCTCCGACACCAACGTCGGCACGGCCGCCGTCGTCTGCGGATGGTTGGGCTGCTTGAGCATCCGCACCGCGGTGATCTCGTCACCCTCGAACGTGACCTCGACCTGCACGTCCCCCTTCTCCGTGGGCACCGTCGTGCCCCTGACGACGACGGCCGACCCGCCGGAGCCGGAGGACGAGCCGGCGGGGGGCGAGGCGGTCGGCGCGGGCGCGGCGACCTCCGTGGAGGACGCGCCCGTCGACGGCTCGTAGCGCCAGACGGGGACGAGTCCGGCCACGGACAGGACCAGGACGGGTATGGCTCGCTTCACGATGTCTCTCTCATCCCGCCAGGCTGAAGCGTTCGAAGTGGATCTGCGTCCGGGGCACGTCCAGCGCGCGCAGGCTGCCCAGGACGGCGTTCATCATCGGGGGCGGCCCGCACAGGAAGACGTCCCGGTCGGCGATGTCCGGTACGAGGCGCAGCAGCTCCCCGGCGGCCAGCCGGTCGGGCACGGGCGGCCCGGTCACCAGGTGCAGCTCGGCCCCCTTGAGGCGGGCGAGGTCGCGCAGCTCGTCGTAGAGGACGGCGTCCCGGTCGGAGCCCACCCGGTAGATGACGACGGCGTGGCCGTGCAGCTCCTCCAGCAGGGCGCGGATGGGGGTGACGCCGACCCCGCCGGCGACCAGGACGGCCTCCGGCCGGGTGCGGTGCATCGCGGTGAAGGCGCCGTAGGGGCCCTCGGCGAAGACGCGCGTGCCGGGCTCGAGGTGGCGCAGTCCGGCGGAGCCGTCGCCGGCGGCCTTGGCCGTCAGGCGCAGTGTGCGGCCGTCGGGCGCGGCGGACAGGGAGAACGGGTTGGCCTGCCACCAGCGGTCCCTGGTGAGGAACCGCCACAGGAAGAACTGGCCGGCGCGGGCCGGCAGCCGGTCCAGGTCGCGGCCGGTGATGTACACGGAGACCACGTTGTCGGACTCGGGGACGACGGCCTCGACGCGCAGCTGGTGGCGCCAGTTCCGCCACAGCGGCAGCACGAGCCGGCCGAGGCAGACCGAGCCGAGGGCGACGCCCCACAGCGCGTACCAGTACGCCGTCGCGGCGGACGACGCGGTGAACGTCGTACCGACGGCCACCTGGTGGGTGAAGGCCAGCACCACGGCGACGTAGGCGTACAGGTGGACGAAGTGCCAGGTCTCGTACGCCAGCCGGCGACGGGCCCAGCGGGCGGAGACGCCGCCGATGACGAGGATCAGCCCGAGTGCGACGACCGCGCGGAACACCCCCTCGACGGTCTCGGCGAGGTCGACGAGCTGGCTGACCGGGTCCATGGTGGAGGACCGGGCGTAGCCGAAGGTGATGAACACGACGTGCCCGAGCAGCGTCCACAGCAGGCCGAAGCCGGTCCAGCGGTGCCAGTTGGTGAGCCGGTCCATGCCGATGCGGCGGTCCAGCCAGGGGAGCCGGGCGACCAGCAGCAGCTGGAACGCCATCAGCAGGGCGGCGTAGAGGCCGGCGAAGCGGCCGAGCACGACCAGGGCGTTGGAGGCGAAGCCCGCCTGCACGGCGAAGAGGGTCACGACGGCCGCGTTCGCGGCCAGCACGGCGTACAGGCCGGTGCGGGCCACGACTCTGGGACGTATCGCCGTGGGGGGTACGGAAGGCGACTGGACGGTCGTCACGGACGGAACTCCTTGATCGGGTCCTCAGGTCATAGAGCTTCGCCGCCCGTTGCTGTCGATACCCTGTCGTAGAACTTTCAAGAGGATATCGATGTGGTCCCGCGGGCCACCGGGGTCTGGTGCCGGGGAGTGCGTGGCGCACTATGAGCGAGTGGAAAAAGTACGACTCCTGGTGGTGGACGACGACCCGCCGATCGCCGATCTCGTCGCGACGGTCGCCCGCTACGAGGGCTGGGACGCGGTCACCGCGAACACGGGCGAGGAGGCGCTGCGACGCGCCGCCGAGTTCGGCCCGGACATCGTGGTCCTCGATCTGATGCTGCCGGACCTCGACGGGTTCGGCGTCCTGGACCGGCTGCGCCGTTCGGGGACGATGGTGCCGGTGGTGTTCCTCACCGCCCGGGACGGGGTCGCCGACCGGGTCGCGGGACTGACCCGCGGCGGCGACGACTATCTGGTGAAGCCGTTCGCCGTGGAGGAGCTGATGGCACGGCTGCGGACCGTGCTGCGGCGCAGCGCGGGTCCGGCGTTCCAGCGGTCCGTGCTGCGGGTCGGGGACCTGTCGATGGACGAGGACACCCGTGAGGTGCGGCGCGGCGACAGCATGCTGACGCTCACCCCCACCGAGTACGAGGTGCTGCGCTACCTGATGCGCAAGTCGCCGACGGTCCTGACCAAGGCGCAGATCCTGGACCACGTGTGGGAGTACGGCTTCGGCGGCCGCTCCAACGTGGTGGAGCTGGTCGTCAGCCGGCTGCGCCGCAAGCTCGACGCGACGGGCGAGCCGCTGATCCAGACGGTGCGCGGGTTCGGGTACGTCGTCCGGCAGGCCGCCGAGTGATCCGCCGCGCCTGGCGGTCGTACCGCAGGCTGCGGCTCGGCACCCGGCTCGCGCTGGGCCTCGGCGCGCTGTCGCTGGTGGTGTTCGCGGTGGTGGGCACGGCGCTGACGGCGTACATGCGGGAGTACCTGGAGCACCAGCTGGGCTACCAGATGAAGGTCGTGCAGACCGTGCAGTCCAAGGACGCCGAGGCGCACGGCACCGTGACGCAGAAGCCGTACTGGGGCTGGTTCTCCGCGGTGTACGACGTGTCGGGCGGCTCGGCCGTGCTGCGGCAGCCCGCCGACATCCCGCACGACACCCGCCCCCTCACCCGGTTCGCCGAGGAGATGGCGCACTCGGACACCGACCTGCTGCGCACCGTGAGGCTCGACGGCGAGGGCGTCTACCGCTTGCGGGCCTGCGAGGTCCAGCCCGGCGTGGTGCTCGTCAGCGCGGCGCCCATGAAGGACATCGACTCCACGATCGAGCAGCTCGTCACCGTGCAGGTCGTCGCCTTCGGCCTGGCGCTGCTGGGGCTGGTGGTGGCCGGGCGGGCGCTGCTGCGGCGCGGTCTGAAGCCGCTGAGCGACATGGCGCACACCGCGCACGGCATCGCCTCGCACAACCTCACCGGGTCGGCGTCCCGGCTGCATGTGCGCGCGGACGCCCCCGGCGGCGGCCCGGAGGTGGAGGAGCTGCGCACGGCGTTCAACACCATGCTGGAGCACATCGACGACTCCCTCGCGGTGCGCGCCGAGGCCGAGCAGCGCCTGCGCCGCTTCGTCGCGGACGCCTCGCACGAGCTGCGCACCCCGCTGATGTCGGTACGCGGTTACGCCGACCTCTTCCAGTACGCGGCCGCCAACGCGCCCGAGGAGCGGGACAAGCACCTGGCCCGGCTGCGCGCCGAGGCCGCCCGCATGGGCGTGCTCCTCGACGACCTCCTGATGCTGGCGCGGCTGGACGCGGCCGAGGTGGAGACCCCGCTGCGGGCCGAGCGGGCGGACCTGGTGGAGCTGGTCGAGCAGGCGGCCGACGCGTTCCGCGCGAGCCACCCCGCCCATCCGCTGTCGGTGGCGCCCGGCCCCGGGGCGGTCCCGCTGCGCCTGGACCCGCAGCGCGTCCGGCAGGTCCTGGACAACCTCCTGACCAACGCGGCCGTGCACACCCCGGCCGGCACCGCGGTGTCCGTCGAGGTGACGGTGACCCCGCACACGGCTCAGGTGCGCGTCACCGACGAGGGCCCCGGCATCCCGCCCGGCGACCGCGACCGCGTCTTCGACCGCTTCTACCGCGTGGACAAGGCCCGCAGCCGCGACCGCGGCGGCAGCGGACTCGGCCTCGCGGTGGCCCGTTCCCTGGCCGAGGCCCACGGAGGCTCCCTCACCCTCGGCGACAACCCGGCCCGCACGGTCTTCACCCTCACACTGCCCCTGGGACCGGTCCGCTGAGACACCGCGCGGTCGGGACGTCGCCTCGACCGGACGGCCCACCGGCCCGGCCGGGCGGACCGGGACCCGAGGGCCGCCCGGCGCACGACCCGTGGATGAGCGGGCCGTGCGCCGGGCAGACATTCCCCAGCACCCCGGTCCCCCTCCACCGTCGGCTCGCGGACACCGCGTCGTCACACCGGAGGGGAACGTTTCTCCCCGTCCCCTCCAGCCCAGGGTCCACCCGACGAGTCCCGCCGGCCGTCGCCGCCGGCCCGCCCGCACCCGCCGAGGTCCGGTGCCGTGCCGCCCGCCCTCGGGAGGGCGGCGGGGACACGCCGGACGGGCCCGCCACGATCCGTCACCCCGCCGCGCGCGGGCGTGACGCGGAAGGACGCCGTGCGCCGTGCCCCTGCTGCCGCTCGACGGTCCCGCCTCCCCGCTCCCCCACGCGGACGACCGCCCCCCGCCGCCCGCGTCGGCCGCCCGCCGCGCTCTCGGCTCGGCCACCGCCCGGCACGCCCTGACCCTGCTCCCGCTCCTGCTGCTCGCCGTCTGGGCGGCGCTCGACTGGAACGCCGTCCGCGACGGCGCCGCGCGCCTCACCACCGCCGACCCGTGGTGGCTGCTGTCCGGACTCGTCTTCACCTGCCTGGGCTGGGTCGCCGCCGCCTGCGTGCGCCAGGGCGCGGTCCCCGACCGGCTGCCCAAGGGTCTGCTGCTCGCCTCCCAGATCGCCGCGGGCGCCGCGAACCACCTGCTTCCCGCGAGCATCGGCGCCCACGCGGTCACCGTCCGCTTCCTGCTCCGCCAGGGTGTGCCGCTGCCCCGCGCGACCACCTCGATCGCCCTGTACTCCCTGGTCAGAGCAGTGGCGAAGATCCCGCTGCTGATCGTCTTCCTCCTGGCCGCCCCCACCGCCGTACCGCCCGTGACGGTCCTCCCGGACGGGCGGACCCTGGTCCTGGCCGTCGGGGGTGTCCTCCTGGTACCGGTCGCGGCGGCGGTCGTCCTGGCGCTGGTACGGCCGCTGCGCCGCCCGGCGCGGGACTTCGTCCGTACGGCCCTCACCGACGCCCGGCATCTGCACACCCGTCCCGGCCGCCTTCTCCCCCTGTGGGGAGGGGCGATGGCGGCGCCCCTGCTCCAGGCGTGCGTGGTGGCCTCGGTGGGGACCGCGCTCGGCGTCCCACTGTCCTGGCCGCAGCTGGTCTTCGCGTTCCTCGCCGCCGGCGCCGCCGCGGGCGCGGTCCCCGCCCCCGGCGGCATCGGACCGATCGACGCGGCCCTGGTCCTCACCCTGGCCGGCTACGGCACGCCCCTCGCCCTCGCCACGGCCACCGTCATCGGCTACCGCGTCCTGACGGTCTGGCTCCCCCTGCTGCCGGGGATGCTGGTGCTCTCGGCGCTGGTCCAGCGGAAGGCGCTGTGAGGGGCCGGCGGGCACCTGCCGCAGCTGCGGATGCCGGTCGGCGTCAGCCCTCGGTCGGCCTCAGGCCTCGGTCGGCGTCAGCCGCAGGGAGATGCTGTTGATGCAGTACCGCTGGTCGGTGGGGGTGGCATAGCCCTCCCCCTCGAAGACATGGCCGAGGTGGGAGCCGCAGCGCGCGCAGCGCACCTCGGTCCGCACCATGCCGTGCGAGCGGTCCTGGATCAGCTCCACCGCGTCGGTGTCCTTCGGGTCGAAGAAGGACGGCCACCCGCAGTGCGACTCGAACTTGGTGTCGGAGGTGAACAGTTCGGCGCCACAGGCCCGGCAGGAGTAGACACCGGTCGTCCTGGTGTCGGTGTACTCACCGACGAACGCCGGCTCCGTTCCGGCCCGGCGCAGGACGGCGTACTCGGCCGGGGTCAGCTCCGCCCGCCACTGCTCGTCGGGCTTTTCGACGTCGTACGACATGAAGGCCAACCTCTCTACTTCTGTGCGAGACGGTCCAGGATGCGCGGGCCCAGGTCCGTCACGTCGCCCGCGCCCATGGTGAGAACGAGATCACCGGGCCCGGCCATTCCCGCGATCACCGACGGCACCTCGTCCTGGTCGTGCACCGGGGTCACCGTCGCGCCCGCGGCCCGTCCCGCGTCGATGATCAGCTCGCTGGTCACGCCCGGGATCGGGTCCTCGCGGGCCGGGTAGATGTCGAGGACCACGGAGCCGTCCGCGAGGGCCAGCGACTGCCCCATCTCCTTGCCCAGTTCCTGGGTGCGGGAGAACAGGTGCGGCTGGAAGACGACGAGGATGCGGGCGTCGCCGGCGGCCGCGCGCATCGCCTCCAGGTCGGCCGTCATCTCCGTCGGGTGGTGCGCGTAGGAGTCGATGACCTGCACACCGGCCGCCTCGCCCTTGAGCTGGAGGCGGCGCTTGACTCCGGTGTAGGCGGCCAGGGCGGGCGCCAGCTCGGCGGCCGGGATCCCGAGCGAGACGCCGGCGACCAGGGCGGCGACGGCGTTGTGCGCGTAGTGCCGGCCGGGCACGGAGACCGCGAAGGTCAGCTCCTGCCCGTCCAGCAGGACGACGACCTCGCTCTTCAGCCCTTGCGCCACCACCGACAGCACGCGCACGTCGGCGTCCTCCGCCTCGCCGTACGTCACCACCCGCACGCCCTCGACCCGCCGGGTCAGCTCCCGCGCGCCCTCGTGGTCGGCGGAGATCACCAGCGTGCCGCCGGGCACGATCCTCCCGGCGAACGTCTCGAAGGACTCGTAGATCTCCTCCATCGACGCGTAGTTGGCGTGGTGGTCCAGCTCCACGTTGAGGACGATCGCGACCTCGGGGGCGTACTTGTGGAAGCTGCGGTCCGACTCGTCCGCCTCGGCGACGAAGATCTCGCCGTCGCCGTGCAGCGCGTTGGACCCGGGCTCGTCGAGGTCGCCGCCGATGGCGTACGACGGGTTCAGGCCCAGCTCGGAGAGCGAGACCGCGAGCATGGAGGTCGTGGTGGTCTTGCCGTGCGTGCCGGCGACCGCGATCGGCCGCAGGCCGTCCATCAGCCGGGCGAGGGCGTCCGAGCGGTGGACGACCGGGATGCCCAGCTCGGCGGCGCGGGCCAGTTCCGGGTTGTCCGCGCGGATCGCCGACGACACGACGACACAACTCGCGTCGTCGGCCAGGTGCGCGGCGGCGTGCCCGATGTGCACGGTCGCCCCGAGCGCCCGCAGCGCCTCGGCGGTCGCCGACTCCTTGGCGTCGCTGCCGGCCACCTCGGCCCCACGCTGGGCGAGGATCTTGGCGATCCCGGACATCCCGGCCCCGCCGATCCCGATGAAGTGCGGTCGGTCCATGGCGGAAGGAAGGCCGGGTGCCATGCGTGTCTCTCCCAGATGCGGTACGACGGTGACGGCCCCCACCCTATTCCGCACAACCCCCCCGACCGACCCAGGGGCACGGCCCCCCGTCCCACAGGCCCGACCACAGGCCCCCACGGGCACGAGCCGACCACGAACGGCCGCCACCCACACCTCTCCGCCACCGACCCGCCCCTTTCCACGGGCCCCGACCACAGGCCCCCAGGGGCGCGGGGAACTGCGCGACCAGCCACCCACGACCGCCGGCCGCCCCACCACGGCACCTCACCACCCACCCGGCCGAGTCACCCCACCCAGCCGACGGCAGTCACCCCGCGGGGAACTGCGCGACCAGCCACCCACGACCGCCGGCCGCCCCACCACGGCACCTCACCACCCACCCGGCCGAGTCACCCCACCCGGCCGACGGCAGTCACGCCTTGCTGTGCGAGAACAGCTTCAGCACCGGGACCCCCACCTTGTGACGGGCCCGCGAGGCCCAGTCGCGGTGGAAGAACTCCTCCACGTAGTGCGGATCGGTCAGGACGATCACCTCGTCCGCCCCGGTCTCCTCGACCAGCGCCTTCAGCGCGTCCAGCGGATGGTCCTCCACCAGCCGTCCCACCGCCTCGTTGCCGGCGGCGTGCAGCGCCTGCAAGGAGACGTCCAGGGCCCGGACACCGAACCCCTTGGCCTCCTCGCCCTCGGGCGTCCCGCCCTCCTTCGCCGCCTCGTCCAGCTCGCCGAGCGCGACGTCGTCGATGGCCCGCAGCAAGCGGTCCGCCTGATCGCCGCGCGGCTGGAGCAGCACGTGGAACGACACCGGCTCATCACCGTGCAAAGTGGTGACGAACTCCACGTCGGCGGAGGTCAGGGCCTTCTCGATCATCAAAACGCTTGTGAACACCAGCGCCTCATTCTCCTTCGAGGACCCCCGTGGCCCTCAGTCCTCCGTGGGCCGGCAAGGCCCTGCGGAAACCGTCCTTCCCCGTGCTCGCACGGGGTCTGCGTGTCCTAGTCTGCCCACCCGAAGCTAACCGGAGCGGTAGATTCCACCGGATTCGGCTTCCGGGGGTGTTGCCACCGCCTTCCCCGGCGGCACCCGGTCACACCCCCTTCCACCTGGCACGTCAGACCCGCCCGTAACGGCTGTAGAGGAACCCGTCCTCCTCCAGCAGGGACACCAGAGCGAACCGCCGCGGAACCGCGACCGTCGGTCCGCCCGCGATCCGCTGCGCGCCGCCCGCGGTGAGCATCGGGGAGACCGTCAGACACAGCTCGTCGAGCACCCCCGCGGCCACGAGCTGCCCGAGCAGGCGGGGGCCGCCCTCGGTGAGCAGCCGGGTGTGCCCGAGGCCGGCCAGGGCCCGGACGGCCCGCGCGGGTTCGACGCCCATGCCGTCCCCGGCGGTCACCACCCGGGCGCCCGCCTTCTCGGCCGCCGCGACCCGGTCGGGTGCCGCCGCCGCACCGGTCAGGATCAGGGTCGGGACCAGCGGGGACGTGAACAGCGGGAGCGAGAAGTCCAGGTCCAGGGCGGCGCTGACGACCGCGATCGCCGGGGCGGCGCCCTGCCCGGCAGCCTCCCGCCGCTCCGCGAACTCCGCACGCGCGCGGGCCGGGCGGTACTGCTCCTGCCGTACCGTCTCGGCACCGACGAGCACCACATCGGCGAGCGCCCGCAACGTGCCGAAGATGCGCATGTCGGTCGCGTTGGAGATGGGCTGGGAGCGCCCGTCGTGCTGGGCGGCCCCGTCCAGGGTGGAGACCATGTTGGCGCGCAGCCAGGGCACGGGCTCACCGGGGCCGGGTGCCGGATAGGCGTAGGCGTCGGCGATCTCGTCGAGGCTCCACTCGCGTCCGTCGAGGCTCCGCTCGTGCCCGTCGGGGCCCCGCCCACGAGCGCCGGGCGCCGGACCCCCCTCGCCCGGGGTGTCGGCCACTGTCTGGTCGGTCACAGGGAACAGCCGTCGCATGCTGGCAGTCTGGCACGGCGCTTACCATGGGGAACCGTGTCGTCCTCCCGTCCCGCCCCCGGCCTCGATCCGACAGCCGACGCGGCCCCCGTGTCCCTCTGCGCCCGTGAGCCGCGTGTCCCCGCGGACCGGCTGGTCGCGGAGATGGTGCCGCCGCCCCGGTTCGACTCGGTGCGTTTCGGCACGTACGTGCCGGATCCGAACCAGCCCAGCCAGACGCAGGCGGTGGGGGTCCTGGAGGACTTCGCCGCGGGGCTCGGCGGGGCGCATGCCGCCGGCACCGCCAGACGGGGGTTCCTCGGCTTCGGCCGGGCGAAGGCGCCGAAGGTCCCGGCCGGCCCGCGCGGCGTCTATCTGGACGGCGGGTACGGCGTCGGCAAGACGCACCTGCTGGCGTCCCTGTGGCACGCCACTCCGGCCGAGCCCGCGCTGAAGGCGTTCGGCACCTTCGTCGAGCTGACGAACCTGGTGGGCGCCCTCGGCTTCCAGCAGACGGTGCGCACCCTCTCCGGCCACCGGCTGCTGTGCATCGACGAGTTCGAACTGGACGACCCCGGCGACACCGTCCTGGTCTCGACGCTGCTGGGCAGGCTGGTCGAGGCGGGCGTCGCCCTCGCGGCCACCTCCAACACCCTCCCGGGCAAGCTCGGCGAGGGCCGGTTCGCGGCGGCCGACTTCCTGCGCGAGATCCAGGGCCTGTCCGCGCACTTCCGTGCCCTGCGCATCGACGGCGAGGACTACCGGCACCGCGGCCTGCCCGAGGCACCGGCGCCCTACTCCGAGGAACAGGTGACGAGGGCGGCGTACGCCACCGCCGGCTCCTCGCTCGACGACTTCCCGGGCCTGCTCGACCACCTCGCCCGGGTCCACCCCAGCCGCTACGGCGCGCTGACCGATGGCCTGAAAGTGGTCTGCCTCACCGACGTCCGGCCGGTCCCCGACCAGTCGACGGCGCTGCGCCTGGTCGTGCTCGCCGACCGGCTGTACGACCGCGAGGTCCCGGTGCTGGCCTCCGGCCTCCCGTTCGACCGACTGTTCAGCGAGGAGATGCTGAACGGCGGCTACCGCAAGAAGTATTTCCGGGCGATATCCCGCCTGACCGCGCTGGCCCGCGACGCCAAGGGGCTCGTCGACCCCGCCTGAGGCCCGTCCCTACCGCCTGAGGCCCGTCCACCCCGCACAGGGGCCGGTTCACGCCACTCACCCCTCACTTTTGAGGCGCAGTCGGTTTCGAAACGTGGAGTTAACCCTGCAAAGAAGTTCGCAGGGTTAACGTGTTTCTTGACCAGTGGTTGACCAACCCTTGGTCTGGACTAGAGACACGGGATGCCGGGAGGGGGGCGCATGTTCCGAGGCACGACGGCCCGGACCGTGGTTTCCGTCCTCGCCGCCGCCCTGCTCGCCCTCCCGTTCTTCGCAGTCACGTCCTCCTTCGCATATGCGCACACGGTCCGTCACGCCGAGGCCAAAGCCCAGGCAGGGATCAAGCCCTCCGCCGAGTCCTCCGCGGAGCCCGCGCGCGAGGAGATCCTCACCTCCCGCCCCTGCGGCCGGTCCGAGGAACCCTTCGACCCGATGCGCACCCGCGACCGGCACCGGCACCGCACCACCGTCGCCGCCGCACCGACTCCGCAGCACCCCGAGCGCACCCGGACGGTCCAGGACCCGGCGGCCGGTCACCGGCCCGCCGACCCGGCCGACCTCCGCCGGCACCTGGCGAGACCCTCGACGGCCCACTCACCGGCGGCCCTCCAGGTCTTCCGCTGCTGAGGGCCTAGCAGAACAGCGCTTCCCCCACCTGTCCTGCACGTCCGACGCGCCCCCCACGGCGCGCCAGGAGGAGTCACCACGTCATGCAGCCCCTCATCGACAACGCCCGTACGTTCGGACAGCGCCCTGAGGAGTTCGCCAAACTCGCAGATGGCCAGTCCCCCGACGTCCTGTTCATCACCTGCTCCGACTCCCGGGTCGTCCCCGCCCTGATCACGGGCGCCCGCCCCGGCCAGCTGTTCGAGCTGCGCACCGCCGGCAACATCGTTCCCCCCTACGTCTCCTCCCCCCCGACCGGCGAAGCCGCCACCATCGAGTACGCGGTGGAGGTGCTCGGCGTGCGCGACGTCGTCGTCTGCGGCCACTCGCACTGCGGTGCCGTCGGCGCCCTCGTCCGCGGCGACGACCTGGAATCCGTCCCCGCCGTGCGCGCCTGGCTCGCGCACGCCGCCGACGAGCCCACGGCCGCCGACGCCGACGATCCGACCGTCGCAGGGGCCGTGCAGAACCACGTCCTCGCGCAACTGCTGCGGCTTCGCTCCTACCCGTGCGTCGAGAAGCGGCTCGCGGACGGCCGGCTGCGGGTGCGCGGCTGGTACTACGAGGTGCACACCGGTGCCGTGCGCGAACACCGCGTGGAATCCGACTCCTTCGAGGCCCTGTGAGGACCCCGATGACCAAGTTCCCCCACCTCAAGCAGGACTTCGCCGCCTCCCTCGTCGTCTTCCTGGTCGCGCTGCCGCTGTGCGTCGGCGTGGCCGTGGCCTCCGGTGCGCCGGCCGAGCTGGGGCTCGTGACCGGCATCGTCGGCGGCATCGTCACCGGCCTCATGCGGGGCAGCAGCCTCCAGGTGTCCGGCCCGGCGGCCGGTCTGACCGTGCTGGTCTTCGAGGCGGTCCAGGAATTCGGGCTGCCCGCGCTCGGCGTGATCGTGCTCGCCACCGGCCTGCTCCAGATCGCGATGGGCGCCCTGAAACTGGGGCGCTACTTCCGCGCCATCTCGGTCTCCGTCGTCGAGGGCATGCTGGCCGGTATCGGTCTGGTGCTGATCGCCGGACAGCTGTACTCCCTGATCGGCACCAAGGCGCCCGAGTCCGGCCTGGAGAAGATCGCCGGACTGCCGGGCGCCCTGGTGGACGCCTTCGGCAGCACCGCGGCGCTCGCCTCGCTCGCCGTCGGCGTCGGCACGGTCGCCGTCCTCGTCCTGTGGAAGCGGCTGCCGGCGAAGGCGCGCACCGTCCCCGGCCCGCTCGCCGCGGTCGGTCTCGCCACCCTCGCCGCACTGGTGCTGGACCTGCCCGTGGCCACCGTCGAGGTGCAGGGTCTGCTCGGCTCGATACAGCCGCCGTCCCTGGGCGCCTTCGGCGACCTGGCCAACGTCGGCCTGCTCGGCACCATCGTGGCGTTCACGCTGATCGCGTCCGCCGAATCCTTGTTCAGCGCGGCGGCGGTGGACCGGCTGCACGACGGCCCGCGCACCGAGTACGACAGGGAACTCCTCGCGCAGGGCGCGGGCAACACCGTCTGCGGTGTGCTCGGCGCGCTGCCGATGACCGCGGTGATCGTGCGCAGCGCGGCCAACGTGCAGGCGGGCGCCCGCACCAAGGCGTCCCGGGTGCTGCACGGCATCTGGCTGCTGCTGTTCGCGGCGCTCCTGCCGAACCTGCTCGCCTACATACCCCTGCCGGCCCTCGCGGGCATCCTGGTGCACGCGGGGGCCAAGCTCATCCCGGTCCGCGCGATCGTGCCGCTGTGGCGCGAGCACCGGGGCGAGGCGCTGATACTGGTCGTCACGGCCGTGTCCATCGTCGCGGTCAGCATGTTCGAGGGGGTCCTGATCGGCCTCGCGCTGGCGGTCGTCAAGACGGCCTGGGAGGCCTCGCACATCAGGATCGACTTCGTCGACAAGGGCGCCGGACCCGTCCTGGCGTACCTCTCGGGCAACGCCACCTTCCTGCGGCTGCCGAAGATCCTGGACAGTCTGGAGGCTCTGCCGCAGGACCGTCCGGTCGAACTCGACCTCTCCGGTCTGCACCACCTCGACCACGCCTGCCGTACGGCGCTGGAGAACTGGGCCGAACGGCACAGCGACGCCGGCACCGAACCGGTGCGGGTCACGATGGCCGCCTAGGACGACCCGAGGACGTCGCCGGCGCTCGCGGAGACACGTCGCGAAGGGCCTCGCCGCACACTCTCCACCTGCCCGCCGCCGGTTCCGGGGCCCCGCACATGGCCCAGGACCCGGCGGCGGGCCTATCTTTGCAGAACAGACATTTCGGACCTCTGCCGGAGGGGGTCGTCATGGTGGAGGAACTGCTGGCGGCGGGCGCGGCGGTCGGCGCCGCGGGGATCGCGTACGTGGTGGCGGGCGCGCGGGTGGTCAAGCAGTACGAGCGCGGGGTCGTGTTCCGGCTCGGCCGGGTCGCCCGCGAGGTGCGCAGGCCGGGCTTCACCCTGGTGGTCCCCGTCATCGACCGGCTGCGCAAGGTGAACCTCCAGATCGTGACGATGCCCGTGCCCGCCCAGGAGGGCATCACCCGCGACAACGTGACGGTGCGGGTCGATGCGGTCGTCTACTTCCGGGTCGTGGACCCGGCGGCGGCGATCGTCAACGTCGAGGACTACCGCTTCGCCGTCTCGCAGATGGCGCAGACCTCGCTGCGGTCCATCATCGGCAAGAGCGAACTGGACGACCTGCTGTCCGACCGGGAGAAGCTCAACCAGGGCCTGGAGCTGATGATCGACAGCCCGGCGGTGGGCTGGGGCGTGCAGATCGACCGGGTGGAGATCAAGGACGTGTCGCTGCCCGACACGATGAAGCGTTCGATGGCCCGCCAGGCGGAGGCCGACCGTGAGCGGCGGGCCCGGATCATCAACGCGGACGCGGAACTCCAGGCGTCGAAGAAGCTCGCCGAGGCGGCCCAGCAGATGGAGGACACCCCCTCCGCGCTGCAACTCCGGCTGCTCCAGACGGTGGTGGCGGTGGCCGCCGAGAAGAACTCCACGCTCGTGCTGCCCTTCCCGGTGGAACTGCTGCGCTTCCTGGAACGCGCCGCCCAGCCGCAGCAACAGCCCCCGGCACAACCACCCCCGCAAGTCGGACATCAGCCACCACCGCCGCCCGCCCCACCGCCGCCTGCGCCACCGGTGGAGCGGTGACACGAGCTACGCGCGTGGTTCCCGAGGCGCGCGCCGGGTGATAGACACGGCGGGGTCACCGTCCCTGTCCGCCAGCAGGAAGGTCACCCCATGTCCGCGACCCGTCGTCAGATTCTCGCCCGCACCGGTGCCCTGGGAGCCGGGATCGCCTTCTCCGGGGCGCTGTCCGAACTCTTCCCGGGGACGGCCACCGCCGCCCAGAACCTCGGCCACGACGGCTACGGCGCCCTCGTGCCCGACCCGCACGGCCTGCTCGATCTGCCGAAAGGTTTCCGCTACCGCGTGCTGTCCCGCGAGGGCGACCCGCTGCGCTCCGGGGAGGGCCCGGTTCCCTCCAACCACGACGGCATGACGGCCCTGTCCGGCCGCCACGGCCGCGTCCACCTGGTCCGCAACCACGAGAACCGGCACACCGCCGCGATTCCCGTCCCCACCGTCGAGGGCCTGACCTACGACCCGGCCGGCAAGGGCGGCTGTACGGCCCTGACGCTGGACCCGGGCAACCGGGTGCTCGCCGAGCGGGTCGCCATCGCCGGTACGGCCGTCAACTGCGCGGGTGGGCCCACCCCGTGGCAGACCTGGCTGACCTGCGAGGAGACCGAGGACAGAGCCGGCACCAACGGATACACCAAGGACCACGGCTTCATCTTCGAGGTCGATCCCTGCGACCCGCGCCGCACCGGAGCGGTCCCGCTGACCGCGATGGGGCGCTTCCAGCACGAGGCGATCGCCGTCGACCCGCACCTGGGGATCGTCTACGAGACGGAGGACGCCTTCCTCAAGCCCTTCGGCCTGTTCTACCGCTTCCTCCCGGAGAAGCCGCTGGGCGGCGTGGGCTCGCTGCGCGCCGGCGGCCGGCTCCAGGCGATGCGCGTGCCTGGCGTGCCCGACCTGTCCTCGGTCCAGGAGACGGGCGCCGCCTTCGACGGCGTCGAGTGGGTCGACGTACCGGACCCGCTGGCCGCCGGGACGCCGATCAGGCTCCAGGACTTCGGTCCCGGGGGCATCACGCACGCCCAGAAGCTGGAGGGCTGCTACTGGGGCGGGCGGTGCGTGTACTTCGTGTCGTCGTTCGCGCGCGGCACGGACGGCTCGGCGGCCGACCACTTCGGCCAGATCTGGCGCTACGACCCGGCCCGTCGCCGGCTGACCCTGGTGATCGTCTTCGGCCCGGACACGGACGTACAGCTGCCGGGCGAGTCCCCCGACAACATCTGCCTGGCTCCCAGCGGCGGTCTGATGGTCTGCGAGGACGGCAACGGCGCCCAGCACGTCTTCGGCGTGACGCGGAGCGGCGAGGTGTACGCGATGGCGCGCGGACGGCAGAACATCGGTACGCCGGAGGAGCCCGAGTGGGGCGAGTTCGCCGGCGTGACCTTCTCCCCCGACGGCCGGACGATGTACCTCAACTGCTACACGCCGGGGACGACCTTCGCGGTGACGGGACCCTGGCGGCGGTAGGCCCGACCGCGTCCGGTGACCCGGGCGGGTGACGGGGCACGAGGCGCGCACATACAGACACACAAGTCAGGGTTCGCTGCTCGTATTTTCATACGGTGATCCCTCCCGTACGCCGTCTCACCGCCGTCTGCCTCCTCGGTGCCGTGCTCACCGCCTGCGGCACCGCCGAGGCGCCCCGCGCCGCCCGCCCGGGGCCCGCCGGGCCCCCGACCGCCCAGTCTCCGACCGCCCAGTCTCCGACCGCCCTGTCCCCGAGCGCCCGGCCCCCGAGTCCCGAGCCCTCGACCGCCGTCTCCCGGCCGCCCACGCTCGCGCCCGGCCCGGCCGGGCAGGCCCCCGTCTTCGCGCACGCCCCCCGCACCCGCGACAAGGCCGTCGCCCTCACCTTCGACGCCGACATGACCGCCGGCCAGGGGGCGCGGGCGGCGGCCGGGGAACGCTTCGACAACCCCGAGCTGATCACGGCCCTGCGGGCGCTGAAGGTGCCGGCCACCGTGTTCATGACCGGCCGGTGGGCCGAGGAGTACCCGCTCCAGGCCCGTGCCATCGGACGGGACCCGCTCTTCGAGGTCGCCAACCACTCCTACAGCCACTACGCCTTCACCGACGACTGCTACGGCCTGCCGACCGTGGCGCGCAGCGCGATGCGGGCGGACGTGGAGCGGGCGTACGCGGCCTTCCGCGCGGCCGGCGTACCCGACGCGATGCCGTACTTCCGTTTCCCCGGCGGCTGTTACGACGGCGGGGCGCTGCGCGCGGTGAGCGGCACCGGGGTCACGGCGGTGCAGTGGGACGTGGTGAGCGGCGACGCCTTCGCCACCGACGCGGACGCGGTGGCCCGGCAGGTGCTGGAGGGGGTGAAACCGGGGTCCGTGGTGGTCATGCACTGCACCCGCAGCGCCGCCCCGGTCACCGAGCGGGCGGTGCGCGCGATCGTGCCGGAGCTGCGCCGCCGGGGCTACCGGTTCGTCAAGGTGTCCGAGCTGATCGGCGCCGCGGACGGCCGCCGCTGAGGCCCCGGCACTCTCGTACGCTGGAGCCATGAGCGACGACAGCGACGACGCCTCCCGTCCGATCGACGCGAGCGGGCCGCCCGCGGCCGAGGGGCCGCCGTACGCGGAGTGCGTGCTGTGCCGCAAGCCGACGGAGTACCCCGAGTCGTACAAGGGGATCACGCTGTGCCCGGTCTGCGAGTGGCAGGAGGCCCAGCGGACCGCCTGCTCGGGGTGATCTCCGGGAGAGCGGCGCGCACCCCGCGGCCGGCGTCGTCCGGACGTGGCGCGCGTTCCGTGGAGGCATCTCCCCGCACCGGGCCGCGGACCGTCGGGGCCTCGGTCCGATCGGCCGGTCCAGTACCCTGCGCCAAGTGAGTGAGAGCCCCTTTCAGACCGAGCCGAATCCGCGTGATCAGGCGCCGCAGTTCGTCCTTCCCCTCGTCGTCCGGCTGGAGAAGGCCGACCCTCCCGGCCGTACCGACGCCCTGGAGACCGCCGCCCGGGCCGTGCTCGTGCTGCTGAGCGACGAGCGGGCCCTCGGGGACGGCGAGTGGGCGCGGGCCGTGGAGGACTGGCAGGACGCCCGGATCCGCAAGGTCGTCCGGCGCGCCCGCGGGGCCGAGTGGCGGCGGGCCGGGGAGCTGCCCGGCATCACGGTGACCGGGAAGACGGCTGAGGTGCGGGTGTTCGTGCCGGTGCCGTTGGACGGGTGGCCGAAGGAGCTGGCGAAGCTCCAGGTGTCGGGGACCGACCTCGACGACCCGCAGGAGCCGCCGCCGGCCGACCCGGGGGTGCCGGTGCTGTGGATGAGCCCAGAGGTGGAGATGTCCGCGGGCAAGGCCATGGCGCAGGCCGGGCACGGCGCGCAGCTGGCCTGGTGGGAGCTGACGGACGCGGAGCGGTCGGCCTGGCGTGCGGCGGGCTTCCCGCTGGCCGTACGCACGGCGCGTCCCGAGCGCTGGCGCGAGCTGACCGCGAGCGGACTGCCGCTGGTGCGGGACGCCGGGTTCACGGAGATCGCGCCGGGCAGCTGCACGGTGGTCGCGGAGCATCCGGCGCTGCGCGCGCGGTGAGGGCACCGGCCCCTTCCGTGTCCTGACCGTCCGCGTCCTGACCTTCCGTGTCCCCGCCTTGTGCGCCCGCCTTGTGTCCCCCCTTGCCTCGTGTCCTTCCTTCCTTTGAACCGGGCGGGCCCGCCGCGCGTACCTCCAGGGGCGGGCGGGCCGTGCGGTGGCGCGCGGCCGAACCTCAAATGTTGCTCTGAAGGAGCGCCGTCGGCGGTTCGCGCCCGGTCGGCGGGGTCATATCCCCGTCACCACGCAGGGGGGTCGGCGATGAAGGAGGGGACCATGACGCTGCTCGGTACGGGAATCGGCTGGCGGCCGGAGATCGCGGACGCCGTGGAAGGCATGCCGGGCATCGACTGGGTCGAGGCCGTGGCCGAGAACGTCTGCCCCGGTCACCTCCCCGAGTCCCTGCTGCGGCTGCGCGCGCGGGGAGTCACCGTCGTCCCGCACGGCGTCTCGCTCGGCCTCGGCGGCGCCGACCGGCCCGACGGGCAGCGGCTGGCCGCGCTCGCCGAGCGGGCCGAGGCGCTGGGCTCGCCGCTCGTCACCGAGCACATCGCGTTCGTCCGCGCGGGCGGCCCGCTGACCGCCACCCGCCGGCTGGAGGCCGGGCACCTGCTGCCCGTGCCGCGCACCCGGGACGCGCTGGACGTGCTGTGCGAGAACGTGCGCATCGCGCAGGAGTCGCTGCCCGTACCGCTCGCCGTGGAGAACATCGCGGCGCTCCTCGCCTGGCCCGGCGAGGAGATGACGGAGGGGCAGTTCCTGTACGAGCTGGCCGACCGCACGGGTGTCCGGTTGCTCATCGACGTGGCCAACCTGCACACGAACCACGTCAACCGCGGCGAGGACCCCGCCAAGGCGCTCGCGGAACTGCCCCTGGAGGCCATCGCGTACGTCCATGTCGCGGGCGGCTTCGAGCGGGACGGCGTCTGGCACGACAGCCACGCGCATCCGGTGCCGCGTCCCGTCCTCGACATCCTGACCGACCTCACCTCGCGCGTGGCCCCACCCGGCGTCCTGCTGGAGCGCGACGAGAACTTCCCCGCACCGGACGAACTGGAGCGGGAGTTGGACGGGATCCGGGAGGCGATGCGACGGGGTTCCGGGCAACGGGGGCCGGCCCCTCGGGACACGCCCGCCGCAGGGACCGGAGGCGTGGCACCGCGGACTGCGGAGGCCGGGCCGTCAGCCGTCGGCGCCACCGGCGAGGCCGGGCCGTCAGCCGTCGGCGCCACCGGCGAGGCCGGGCCGTCAGCCGTCGGCGCCACCGGCGAGCGCGGGCCGTCGGCCGGTGAGGACGCCACTCGGCAGCGGCTCGGGCTCGCGCAGGCCGCGCTGCTGTCCGCGCTGGTGGCCGGGACGCCCGTCCCGGAGGGCTTCGACCGGGTGCGGCTCGGTGTGCAGGCCCGTGCGCTGGCCGCGAAGCGGGCGGACGTGGTGGCGAAGCTGGCGCCGGAGCTGCCGCTGATCCTCGGCGCCGGCTACCGGGCGGCGTTCGTCGCGTACGCCCAAGGTCACCCGATGCGCGGCGGCTACCGGCAGGACGCCCTGGACTTCGCCGAGCGGCTGCTTCTCGGCGACGGGTTGGCGGAGGGGCGGGCCCGGCGTGAGCTGCGCCGCTGGTGGCTCGACCGCTCGGGTCCGGCGCCGAGGCCGCTGTCCCGGCTGGGGCGGGTGGGGCGGTCGCTGATCGGGCGGTGACCCGGACGGCGCAGGCGTCGAGCCGGCCACAGGGTGAAGTGTGCCGGGGTTAACACCGGCGTCGGACCACCGTCCCCGCCAGACGATTACCGACGGTTTCCCCCCTTTCACCCCCTGCCCACAGCCCTCTTTTCCTCCACGGATGTCCGAGTTGCCACGCTTCGCCCGTGTACGGCAGTCGGCCCCGCAGGCGAAGTAGCATGCCAACTCCGCACCCGAAGCCCGAGCGTGCGGTGCCGTGAGCAGGAGGCACCATGCGACCCCGCCCCCCGATCCAGGGCAGAGGCATCCTCAGTGGGACCGGTCTCATCGTCGTCGGCCTGGCCGCGACACTCGTCGCGCTGATCTTCCCGGTCTGGTCGTACGAGGATCGGTCGGGCACCGGCGTCGACGTACTGAACGCGGAGACCGTGGCGACGCAGTACGGGCCGCTGTCCGGGCTCGACCGCGACTTCGTCACCAAGGTGCGGCTGGCCGGGCTGTGGGAACTCCCGGCCGGCCGGCTGGCGCAGAGCAAGGGCACGACCGAGGCCGTACGGACGGCGGGACGCCATCTCGTCGAGGGACACGCCTTCCTGGACGAGCGGGTGCGCACGGTCGCCGCGCAGCTCGGGCTGGCGCTGCCGAACGAGCCCAACGGTCAGCAGAGCGACTGGCTGAAGCGGCTGGACGCGGCGGACGGCGAGGACTTCGACCGCGCGTTCGCCAACATCCTGCGGCTGGCGCACGGCCGGGTGTTCTCCGTCGTCGCCCAGGTGCGGGCCGGCACCCAGAACGCGCTCGTGCGCGACCTCGCCGACGACGCGAACACCACCGTCCTGGACCACATCAAGATCCTGGAGGCCACCGGCTACGTCGACTTCGCCGGCCTGGCCCGGGACCTGGCGACCGGCGGCACCCCGCCGGCCACCCGTTCCCCCGCACCGCCCGGCCCGGTCGCCGACCCCGGAGCGGTCGTGCCGCTCACGCCGTCGCCGTCCACCGGCTATCCGCTCCCGCCGGCCGCGACCGGTCCGCCACCGTCCGACGGCTCCTGACCCGCCGGGACGAAGGCGGACGGAACGTCACCTGTCCACCACGCCCGGTCCGGATGGTGAACAGGGCATGGCGTCTCCCGATGCCTCCGGCATAGAAACGTGTCATGTTCTGGGTCCTTCTGCTGCTGTCGGCCTGGGCCGTGGCCGGTGTCGCGTGCACCCGGCTGTGCCTGGCCGCCGTCCGTGCGGCGTCCGCCGACGCGGCCCCGGATCGGGAACACGACCTGACGCTGTACGAGGCGGCGTTCCTGTCCGGCGGGCCGGGCCGGGTCGCCGAGCTGACCCTGGTGTCGATGGCCCGGCAGCGGCGGCTGCTGCTCGCCCACACCGGCTGGGCCACGGTCGTGGACCCGCACGGACGCGACGAGATGGAACGGTCCGTCATAGGGGCCATCGGCCCCCAGGGCCAGTCGCGCATCGGCCCGGTGCGGGCCGCCGCGGCGGCCGCCGACGCGGTGCGCGGACTCGCCGACCGCCTGGTCGGCGCCGGCCTCGCGGTGCCCGACGGCGCCCGTACGACGGTGGCGGCGGGCGTCCGGCAGGTGCGCGGTGCCGCCCTGGCCGTCCTCGCGCTGGGTACGGCCGCGCTGCTGACGCCGATCCCGTCGGACCTGCCGCGCGCCCTCGTCGCCGCCTGGTTCGGGCTGCCGCTCGCGCTCACCCTGAGCTGCCTGGCCCTCGCCCGGATCGAGGCGCACCCGTACTCCCGCTGGGCCTCCCCGGCGGGACAGCACCTGCTGGCCGCCCTGCCCCTGCGCACCACGGCCACGAGCGACGATCGCACGTACCTCACCTCCATCGCCGTCCGCGGCATCCGCGCGGCACCCGAACCGGACCTCCGAGCGGCGTTCGCCCACCGGGACCCGGGCCACGGGGCGTACGGGGGCGACTGAGGTCGGCGGTCGCGCCGACCGGGCATCCGGCAGGCCCCGTGGAACCTCCTTGGCGCGGGCGCGCCTCGGGGCGGGGCCCGGCCGAGCCTCGCCGGCCCCCGGCGCGTACGCGTACCGCGGGGGCGCACAGGGGGCATTGGTGCCGACACCCTCCCGTGGTGCTTGCCCTCGGCCGGGGGCGGACGAAGCATCCCCTTTGTCGTAGCCACGCCTCGAAGGGACGCCCGATGAGAGCTGCCGTCTACTCGGCCGCGGGAGCCCTGCTCCTGACCACCCTGTCCGCGGTCCCGGCGGGCGGGACCCCGAACGCCGTCCCCGGCGCAGTCCCCGGCGTCGTGCTCGCCGTCGAGCGGGCCGCGGCGGAGGGCGTCGACTTCGGGGCCTGCTCGTACCTGCCGGATCCGCCGGAAGGCATGGAGTGCGGCACCGTCGGCGTGCCGCTCGACTACGCGCGGCCGGACGGCAGGCGGATCGAGCTGGCCGTCAGCCGGATCCGGGCCACCCACCGCGACCCGCGCAACAGCAAGCGCCGGGTGCCCGGACAGGGCTCGCTGGTCTTCAACCCGGGCGGGCCGGGCGCCTCGGGACTCTTCTTCCCGCTGATCGGCACCATCCCCGAGTGGAAGCGCGTCGGCGCCGCCTACGACCTGGTGGGGTACGACCCGCGCGGGGTCGGCCGCTCGGCCCCGCTGTCCTGCGAGGACCCGAAGACCTTCTTCAAGGGGCCCGCCCCGGCGCCGACGCACCCCTCACAGGCGTACAAGCGGGAGCGCGTGGCGCGGGCCAAGGCGTACGCGCGCGGCTGCGCTCAGCGCACGGGCGAGGCGCTGCGGCACTACAACTCGCTCAACAACGCCCGTGACCTGGACGTCCTGCGGGCCGCGCTCGGCGAGGACCGGCTGACGTTCATGGGCGCGTCGTACGGCACCTACTTCGGTGCGCTGTACGCGGCGCTGTTCCCCTCGCACGTGCGGCGGATGGTGTTCGACGCGGCGGTGAACCCGGATCCGGCGCGGATCTGGTACCGCAACAACCTCGGCCAGTCCGCGGCGTTCGAGAGCCGCTGGGAGGACTTCCGGGAGTGGGTCGCGCGGCACGACCGGGTGTACAGGCTGGGCAGGACCTCGCAGGCGGTGCTGCGCGGCTACGAGCGGGCGCAGGAGAAGCTGGCCGCGGAGCCGGCCGACGGCAGGGTGGGGCCCGCGCAGTTGCAGGGGGCGTTCCTCCAGGCCGGGTACTCCGACGACTCCTGGCCGTCCCGCGCCGAGGCGCTCTCGGCGTACCTGAAGGGCGATCCGAAGCCGCTGGTCGCGCTCGCCGCGCCGCCCCGGGAGGCCGCGGCCGCGGCGGCGGCGGAGAACGCGAACGCCGTCTACACGGCCGTGGAGTGCAACGACGGGCCGTGGCCGACGGACTTCCGGGTGTGGGACCGGGACAACACGCGGCTCGCGCGGGTGGCGCCGTTCGAGACCTGGGACAACGTGTGGACGAACCTGCCGTGCGCCTACTGGCAGGCACCCCGTCAACAGCCCCTGGACGTACGGACCGGGCCCGGCGAGCTGCCTCCGACGCTGATCCTGGCGGCCGAACGGGACGCCGCCGCACCCTACGACGGCGCCCTGGAGATGCACCGGCGGCTGACGGGGTCGGTGCTGGTGACGGAACGGGACGCCGGCACCCACGGCATCGCGGGCGGGCCGAACCCCTGCGTCAACGGCCATCTGGAGGCCTACCTGCTGGAGGGGCGGCTGCCGGCGCGGCACGCGGCGTGCGCGCCGCACGCGGAACCGCGGCCGGCCGACCCCGCCGAGAGGACGGCGGCCGCCCGGCCGGCGCGCTGATCAGGCGAGTCCGGCGACCAGCTCGGCGATGTCCTTGCGGCGGCCCGTGTAGAACGGGACCTCTTCGCGGACGTGCATACGGGCCTCGGAGGCGCGCAGGTGACGCATGAGGTCGACGATGCGGTACAGCTCGTCGGCCTCGAAGGCCAGGATCCACTCGTAGTCGCCGAGGGAGAAGGAGGCGACGGTGTTGGCGCGGACGTCCGGATAACCGCGGGCCATCTTGCCGTGGTCGGCGAGCATGCGGCGGCGGTCCTCGTCGGGCAGCAGATACCAGTCGTAGCTGCGCACGAAGGGGTAGACGCTGATGTAGTCGCGCGGCGTCTCGTCGGCCAGGAACGCCGGGACGTGGGAGCGGTTGAACTCGGCGGGGCGGTGCAGCGCCATGTTCGACCACACCGGCTCCAGGGCGCGGCCGAGGCGGGTGCGGCGGAAGAGGTTGTACGCCTCCTGGAGCTGGTCGCTGGTCTCGGCGTGCCACCAGATCATGAGGTCGGCGTCGGCACGCAGACCGGACACGTCGTAGGTGCCGCGGACCGTCACGTCCTTGGCGGCGAGCTGGTCGAACAGCTCCTGGACCTCGTCGGCGTAACCTGCGCGGTCCTCGGGGAGGGTGTCCTTCAGCCTGAAGACGGACCACAGCGTGTAGCGGATGACCTCGTTGAGGTCCTTGGCCAGCTTGCCCTTGTTCGGGATCCTGCCGGGCTCGGTGGTGGGGGCGTCGTCACTCATGGTTCTCATTCTCCCGCCCCGCCGTGCAGACTTTGCACGGGGTCGGCCGTCAGCTCCCGTCCCGCGCTGTCGTCGCCGCCGATCCGGTCGACCGCCGCGTAGGCGCTCGCGATGCAGGCGGGGATGCCGACGCCGTCGTAGGGCGCGCCGCACACCGCGAGGCCGGGGAGCTTCGCGACGTGCTCGCGGATGCGGGCCACGCGCGCGTGATGGCCGACCGGGTACTGGGGCAGGCCGTCCGTCCACCGGGTAACGCGGGTTTCGAGGGGCGTGGCGTCCAGGCCGGTGGCGGCTTCCAGGTCGTGCCGGGAGACGTCGACGAGTTCGGCGTCGGAGGACTGAAGGATCTCCGTCTCGCCGTGCCGTCCGACGGAGGTGCGCACCACGGTGACGTCCGGGTTCTCGTCGGCGATCCAGCCCCACTTCCGCGACGCGAAGGTGGCCGCCTTGATGGTGCGGCCGTCGACGGGCGGGACGAGGAATCCGCTGCCGTCCGGCAGGACGGCCCGGGAGCGGCGGTAGGCGAGCGTGACCAGGGCCATCGAGGCGTACTCGACGGTGCGCAGTTCGGCGGCGGCCCCCGGGGACTCGGCGGCGAGCAGTGCGGCGGCGGCGGGCGCGGGGACGGCGACGACCACCCCGTCGGCGTGCAGGACCCGGTCGCGGGCGGTGACGCGCCAGCCGCCGGCCGGCTCGCGGCGCAGCGCGCTCACCGGCGCGCGGGTCACGATCTCGCCGCCGCGCGCCTCGACGGACGCGGCCACCGCGAGGGGCAGTGAGCCGACGCCGCCCTCGACGCCCATGAAGACCGGCCCGGTCTGCTGGTTCGCGGCGGCCTTCGCCTGGATCTCGCGGACCGCCTCCGTGAGCGAGCGGTGCGTGCGCGCGGCCTGGAACAGCTGCGGGACGGCCGAACGCATCGAGAGGCGGTAGGCGTCGCCGGCGTAGACCCCGCCGAGCAGGGGCTCCACCAGGCGGTCGACGACCTCACGGCCCAGGCGGGCGGCCACGAACTCGCCGACCGCCACGTCCTCGCCGACCTCGGTGCGGGGCAGGTCGGCGTCGCGGGCGATGCGGGCGAGCCCCTCGTCGGAGAGGACGCCGGCCAGCGTCGAGGCGGTGCCGGGGACGCCCATGACATGGCCCTTGGGCATGGGGCGCAGGGCGCCGCGGGTCCAGATCGAGGCGGTGGCGGTGGCCGGCGGCTGGAGGCGGCCGGTGAGGCCCACCTCGCGCGCGAGGGCGACCGCCTCGGGGCGGCGGGCGAGCATCGACTCGGCGCCCAGGTCGACCCGGACGCCCGCGATCTCACCGGGCAGCAGCTTGCCGCCGACCCGGTCGGACGCCTCCAGGACGGTCACGCGCGCGCCGCGCTCCAGCAGCCGGTGGGCGGCCGCCAGCCCCGCGATACCGGCTCCCACCACGACGACGTGCCCCGTGCTCGTACCCGTTGCGCTCATGTCCCCACTCTCTCAAACCGCACCGACGCCCCGATCGCGCCCCCGATCGCCCCGTGTCCGTCCCCGGGTGTCCTTCCCGCGTCCCGACCGTGACCTGTTCGGAACCGTTGGAGGCCAACGTCCCGGACCGCCCGCGCGTCGAAGGACCGACAGCCGTCGCCGAACCCCGGGGGTACGCCCACATGCGCACACGACGTTCCGTACGACCCGCCCACGCCCTGACGGGCATCCTGCTCGCCGCCGCCGTCGCCCTCACCGGATGCGGCGCCGGCGCCGGCGACACGGCGGACAGCGGCAGCGGCTCCGGGAAGGCGGCCGGCCCGGAGGCCGGCGTCGCGCGGCCGGCCGAGGACGCCAAGGCCGGTGCGGGCGCGAGCGGCTCGAAGGCGACCACGGCGCCGAAACCGTCCGCGAACCGCATCATCCGCACCGCCACCCTGACCGTCCAGGTCAAGGACGTGCCCAAGGCCCTCGGTCAGGTCCTCACCACCACCGAGAACGCGGGCGGTTACGTCAGCGACGAGACGACCGTCCATGACACGGACAGCAGCGAACAGACCCACGTCGTCCTGCGGGTGCCGGTGGACAAGTACGACGACGTCCTCGCCGGCCTCCAGGGCGCGGGCAAGCTCCTGGAGCGCACGGCGAAGGCCCAGGACGTCACCGACCAGGTCGTGGACGTGGAGAGCCGCATCACCTCGCAGCGCGCCAGCGTGACCCGCGTCCGCGAACTGATGGACCGGGCGACGAAGCTCAGCGACGTGGTCACCCTGGAGGGCGAACTCGGCCGCCGGGAGGCCGACCTGGAGGCCCTCCTCGCCCAGCAGGCGTCCCTGAAGGACCGCACCAGCATGGCCACGATCACCCTGACCCTGTCGGAGAAGCCCGTGCCGGTCGAGGCGGAGGACGACGACCCCGGCTTCGTGGACGCGCTGGCCGGCGGCTGGGAGGCGTTCGTGACGATGCTGCGCTGGATCGCGGTCGTCTTCGGCGCGGTGCTGCCGTTCGCCGCGGTGCTCGCGGTGCTCCTGTTCGTGTGGCTGCGGCTGCTGCGGCCCCGGCGCCGACCCGCGCGGGCGGTCGAGGCCGAGCGGGAAGGGACCGAAGAGGACTGATCCCGTCGCCGGCCGGACCTCGGAGGGACCGGCGGAACCGGCCGGACGGCACCGGGCCGGACGGAACCTGCCCGGACGGCACCCGGCCGGGCAGGACCGGACCGGACCGGGGCAGGCCGGACCGGGACAGGCCGCGCAGGACCGGGACCGGCAGGGCCAGGCCAGGCCCACATCCCCGTGCGCCGTAGCGTGTCGGCATGAGGATGAGGGAGAGCACGGGCCGCGGGGCGGCCGGGCGGGAGCGGCTGGTCGTGATCGGCGGGGACGCCGCGGGCATGTCCGCGGCGTCCCAGGCCCGTCGGCTGAGGGAGCCCGGAGAACTGGACGTCGTGGCCTTCGAGCGGGGCCACTTCACGTCCTACTCGGCCTGCGGCATCCCGTACTGGGTCGGCGGTGACGTCGCCGAGCGGGACGAACTGGTCGCCCGCACCCCGCAGGAACACCGCGCGCGGGGGATCGACCTGCGCTTGCGCACCGAGGTCACGGAGATCGACCTGGCCCGGCAGCGGGTGCACGCGCGTGACGTCGATTCCGGGGCGGATTCCTGGGCGTCCTACGACAAGCTCGTCATCGCCACCGGAGCCCGGCCGATCCGGCCGGAGATGCCGGGGGCCGACGCGGACGGCGTGCACGGGGTGCAGACGCTGGACGACGGGCAGGAGCTGCTCGACACGCTCACGCGTGCACGCGCGCGTGGGCGGCATGCCGTGGTGATCGGGGCGGGCTACATCGGCGTGGAGATGGCCGAGGCGCTCATCAAGCGCGGATACCTGGTGACGGTCGTCAACCGGGGCAGCGAGCCGATGTCGACGCTCGACCCGGACATGGGCCGCCTGGTGCACCGGGCCATGGAGGGCCTCGGCATCACCATGGTGAACGACGCCGAGGTCACCGGGCTGCTCACCCACGACGACGGCCGGGTGCGGGCGGTCGTCACACCGGACGCCGAGTACCCGGCGGACGTGGTGGTCCTCGGCATCGGCGTCCGCCCGGAGACCACCCTGGCCGAGGCGGCGGGCCTGCCCCTGGGCGCCCACGGCGGTCTCCTCACCGACCTGGCGATGCGGGTGCGCGGCCACGAGAACATCTGGGCCGGAGGTGACTGCGTCGAGGTCCTGGACCTGGTCTCCGGTCAGGAACGCCACGTGCCCCTCGGCACCCACGCCAACAAGCACGGACAGGTCATCGGCACCAACGCCGGCGGCGGCCACGCCACTTTCCCCGGCGTCGTCGGCACCGCCGTCAGCAAGGTGTGCGACCTGGAGATCGCCCGCACGGGCCTGCGCGAGAAGGACGCGCGCCGGGCCGGCCTCCGGCACGTGACCGTCACCATCGAGTCCACCAGCCGGGCCGGCTACTACCCCGGCGCCTCCCCCATGACGGTCAAGATGCTCGCCGAACGCGGCACGGGCCGTCTCCTCGGCGTGCAGATCGTCGGCAGGGAGGGCGCGGCCAAGCGCGTCGACATCGCGGCGGTGGCCTTGACGGCGGGCATGACCGTCGAACAGATGACGAGCCTGGACCTGGGTTACGCCCCGCCGTTCAGCCCGGTGTGGGATCCCGTACTGGTGGCGGCGCGAAAGGCGGCGTCGAAGGTGCGGGCCTCGTGAGCGCACCGAGCCGCACCCGCGACGCGCCCCGATCCTGTCGCCGCCTCTCCGTCGTCCGCCCGCACGGCGGGCCGCACGACGGGCCGGGTGACGGGCCGCACGACGGGCCGGGCGGCGTCCGGTGCCTGATCGTGGTGTGCCGGGCGGACGGCCTCGTCCCGGAGGTACGCGGGCCTTCGCCCGGTGCGGCGGGAGCGCGTGCCGGGCGTGGCCCGGCGGACGGGATGGCGACGACCGGGCCTACGCCGTCCCGCTGAGCCGCGGCAACGCGGAGACCGCCGCCGAGGGCGGCTGTTCGGCCGGCTTGGCGTGCGCCGCCGGCGCGGGCCGCGACCGCAGCCGGTGGCTGACGGCCTCGTCGAGCGTCACCGGCCGTTGCGTCTGCGCGGCCAGCCGCCCCGCCTCCTGGCCGAGCCGTGCCACGTCCTCCCAGGGGAGCCGGATCACGAGCGCGATCTCCGCCTCGCCGTCGGGTGTGGCGTGCATCGGAGGAGTAACCCGGTCGTTCATCGCCTGTTCCTCACGTCGTTCCCGCGGCCCGCCTTCCCAGTGCCGCGGGCGGTTGCCGGTTCATACGCGTCCGCGGGGAGCCCCGTTCACCGATTCACCCAACGGATCGGGGGCAGTACTTCCTTGTGGTCATCCCCGTCCATGACGTGAACCCTGTGCGCCGCACTCCCGTGGTGACGTATGCGCTGATCGCCGTGAACGTCTTCGTGTTCCTGTTCATGCCGGGCCTGTCCGGCTCGGTGGCCGGTGACAGCACGCTGGCGCAGACCTGCCATCTGCACGCGTTCCTGGAGCACTACGCGGCCGTCCCCCGCGAGCTGATCCACCATCAGTTGCCGCAGCTCGTCCCCACCGGGGAGGTCCGCGGCGGCGGCTGCCTGGCGGGTCCACCGGACTACGAGAAGTCCCCGGCGCTGAGCGTCCTCACCGCGATGTTCCTGCACGGCGGCTGGCTGCACCTGCTGGGCAACATGCTGTTCCTGCTGATCTTCGGCAACAACGTCGAGGACCGCATGGGCCACGTCCGCTTCGCGCTGTTCTACGTCGCCTGCGGCTATGCGGCGTCGTACGGCTTCGCGCTCGTCAACGCGGACTCGACCGACCCGCTGATCGGTGCCTCGGGAGCGATCGCGGGGGTGCTGGGCGCCTATCTGGTGCTGTACCCGAAGGCCAGGGTGTGGGTCCTGGTGCCGTTCCTGATCTTCCTGCCGCTGCGGCTGCCGGCCTGGGTGGTGCTGGGGTTCTGGTTCGGCCTCCAGGCGGTGTACTCGTCCGGCGAGGGCGTCTCCGACGCGGGCACGGTGGCGTACGCGGCGCACGTCGTCGGCTTCCTCGCGGGCATGCTGCTCGCCTGGCCCCTGAAACGCGGCACGCCGCCGCCCCCGGAGCCGCGCGGCCTGCTGTTCGGCAGGAGAGCCCGGCCCGGCTGGTGAGAGCCCGCGGCGGCCGTCCGCCCCGGGCCGGGTGGGACGGCCCGAGGTGGAGGAAGCGCCGCCGGCCGGGCAGGGCGTGGGCTTGACCGGCCTCGGCGGTGCCACGGCAGGCCGGCGTCTACCTGACCGGCCTCGGCAGGCCCGGCACCGGCGGTCGCGGGCTCCCCGCGCGCGGCGGATGCGGCGGACCCCGCGGGTCAGCGAGCGGTGTGGGTGTGGACGTACTCCACGAGGCGGGTCAGCGCGTCCGGGTCGGTGGACGGCATGACGCCGTGACCGAGGTTGAAGACGTGGCCCTCCAGGCCCGCGGCGGCGTCGAGGACCTCACGGGTCTTGGTCTCGACGGCCTCGGTGGACGCGAACAGCACCGTCGGGTCGAGGTTGCCCTGGAGCGCCTTGCCGGGACCGACCCGGCGGGCGGCCTCGTCGAGCGGGACCCGCCAGTCGACGCCGACGACGTCCGCGCCGGCCTCGCCCATCAGGCCGAGCAGCTCACCGGTGCCGACGCCGAAGTGGACGCGCGGGACGCCGTACCCGGCGACGGCCTCGAAGACCTTCACCGAGGCGGGCATCACCGAGCGGCGGTAGTCGGCCGGGGCGAGGGCCCCCACCCAGGAGTCGAACAGCTGCACCGCGGAGGCGCCCGCCTCGATCTGCACCTTCAGGAAGGCGGCCGTGATGTCCGCGAGACGGTCCAGCAGGTCGGCCCAGAGCCCGGGGTCGCCGTACATCATCGCCTTGGCGTTCTCGTACGTGCGCGACGGACCGCCTTCGACGAGGTAGCTCGCGAGGGTGAAAGGCGCGCCCGCGAAACCGATGAGGGGGGTCGGGCCCAGCTCGCGGGTCAGCAGGCCGATCGCCTCGGTGACGTAGGAGACGTCCTCGGGGGTGAGGTCGCGCAGCCGGGCGAGGTCGGCGCGGGTGCGGATCGGCTCGGCGACGACCGGGCCGACGCCGGGCTTGATGTCGAGGTCGAGGCCGATCGCCTTGAGGGGGACGACGATGTCGCTGAAGTAGATCGCCGCGTCCACGCCGTGCCGGCGCACCGGCTGGAGGGTGATCTCGGTGACCAGCTCCGGCCGCATGCAGGACTCGAGCATCGGGACGCCCTCGCGCACCTTGCGGTACTCCGGCAGCGAGCGCCCGGCCTGGCGCATGAACCACACGGGCGTGTGCGGCACCGGTTCCCGCCGGCACGCCTTCAGGAAGGGGCTGTCGTACGTCGCTGTCGGCTGCCGGCCCGCGGGGCTCTCGTTCGCGCTCACGACGGCAAGTCTCCCATGGCGCGGAAACCCGGCGGAAACCGGCGGGGCCGCCGCCCTCACCGCCCGCGGCACACCCGTCGGCACCCCCCTGACCGTGCGCGTGTTCGCCCAGCGCGCAGCCGTCCGAGGTGCGCGCACGGGTGTCTTGCCCTGCGCGAGGCTCCCGTTCCCCTTAATCTTCCCCGCATGGCTGCGGCTCAGGGACGACTGTCGGACGGCACGGGCGGGATGGATGACGGGAACGAGGAGGGCCGGGAGGGCGGCAGGGCGGATCCCCCGCCGTTCCGGGCCGCCGTCGACGCGCTGAGGACCGCCCGGCTGCGGCCCCAGATCGAGGTCGAGCCGACACCGGCCCCGCGGCGTCTCGCGCCGTACGCGTACGCGCTGGAGGCGACCGTCGTGGACGGCGACCAGGACCTGGCCGACGGTCGCCTCGTGCTGCTGCACGACCCGGCCGGGCACGACGCCTGGCGCGGCACCTTCCGGCTCGTCACCCTGGTGCGGGCGGAGCTGGAGCAGGAGATGGCCGTCGACCCGCTGCTGCCGGAGGTGTGCTGGTCGTGGCTGACCGGGGCGCTCCAGGCGCGCGGGCTGACGTACGGCGAGCCGAGCGGCACGGTCACGCGCGCGAGTTCGCACCACTTCGGCGGGCTGTCGGAACGTCCGCCGTCCTCGCAGATCGAGATCCGGGCCTCCTGGACGCCCCGCGAGGGGCTGGGCGGGGTGCCGGACACGGCGGCGCACATGGCGGCCTGGTGCGATCTGCTGGCGCAGGTCGCGGGGCTGCCGCCGGCCGGTCCCGGGGACGCCTCCGTGGTGACGCTGCCGCAGCGGCGGGGCCCGCAGTCGCACTGACCACGCCCACCGGCGGATCCCGCCGCACCCCGCCCTCGCACGCCTCGCCGACCGCCGGCACCCCCGCGGCCGCTCGGACGGCTCCGGCCGCGTCGCCTCCCCCCGCGTCGCCTCCCCCGGCCGCCCCGGCCCCGCTCCGGCCGCCCCCGCCGCTCCGACTTCGCTGACCCCCTTCCGGCTTCTCGGCCTGCTCGGCCTTCTCGGCCTGCTCCGCCTTCTCGGCCTTCGCCGGTCTCACCGACCACCGGGCTTCCCGCGTCTCCGCGTCTCCGCGTCTCCGCGTCTCCGCGTCTCCGCGCTCCTGTGGTCGGCCGTGCCGCCCTGGGCTTTCCGGCCGACCGGCCATGCTCACGCGCCGTGTTCGGCGCCGATAACCGCGGACTCCCTCGAACGGCCGCCTCGATTGACCATCTCTTTGTCGATACGGCCACTTTCGATCGCATACAACGCCCGCTCAAACCGATTCGATCTTCGGATGATCGATCACGCGTCCGAATTGCACGGATTGTTACTCACTAGATCGTGATCATTCTCTAAAGGACCAAGGGTTCGGTGCCGAAGACGACTGTGACCTTGAAAGCACGGTTCGTCCCGGCTTCATCCCCACGAGCCGGCCCCGTCGTCCCCCTCCCAGGAGGCCTGGTGTCCGTTCTCCTCGAGCAGCCCGCAAGCCTGGTCGCCTACCGCCCGAACAAGCCCACCGCCATGGTGGTCGTGGCCGACCCGCGCGTCCGCTCCACCGTCACCCGCCACCTGTGGGCGCTCGGTGTGCGCGACGTCATCGAGGCCTCGTCCGTCGCGGAGGCTCGTCCCCGCATCGGCAACCCCCGCGACATCTGTGTCGCCGACGTCCACCTTCCCGACGGCTCCGGCCTCACCCTCCTGCAGGAGACCCGCGCCGCGGGCTGGCCCAACGGGCTCGCCCTCTCCGCGGCCGACGACATCGGCGCCGTACGCAACGCCCTCGCCGGCGGCGTCAAGGGCTACGTCGTCACCGGCACCCGCACCAACGTCGGGCTCCCCACCCGGCCCGGTGCCGCCCCCATCGGCGCGGCCGCCGCCCGCCTCCACCGCCGCCCCCCGGGTGCCCCGAGCCACCCGGGCGGCTACCGCGAGCTGTCCGGCCGCGAGGTGGAGGTGCTGCGTCTGGTCGCCGAAGGCCAGTCCAACAAGGCGATCGGCGTCTCCATGGGCCTGTCCGCCCTGACCGTCAAGAGCCACCTCGCACGCATCGCCCGCAAGCTCGGCACGGGCGACCGCGCCGGGATGGTCGCGGTGGCGCTGCGCACCGGCATCATCCACTGAGGACCACGGCCGGGCCGAGGGTCCGCCCCCATGTCAAGCACGATCCCGCCCCTCCCCCGATCGGCCGCTGATCCACCCCTCTCCCCCTCGATCCGCCCGATCCACGCCTTCCCCTTCACCGACCTGACTGGTTTGCGACCCCGCGGAGCCCGCCGACGGAACGTTCCGTCGGCGGGCTCCGTCCACACACGGATACCCTTGACAGGTGACCGACGCCGAAGAAACCGCAGCAGCCAGCTCACTGCGAACCACCGGGGGCGCCCCTCCGGAAGACGACGGATCGACTGCTACCGGGGCGCCGACACCACTGCTCGAACCGCGCGAGGGCATTCCCCCCGTGATCGCGGACGACGCCGCGCTCGCCGAGATGATCGCCGTCTTCGCCGCCGGCTCCGGTCCCCTCGCCGTGGACGCCGAACGCGCGTCCGGCTACCGCTACGGCCAGCGCGCCTATCTGGTGCAGTTGCGCCGCGAGGGCGCCGGCACCGCACTGATCGACCCCATCGCCTGCCCCGACCTCTCCGGGCTCGGCGAGGCCCTGTCCGGCGTGGAGTGGGTCCTGCACGCGGCCACCCAGGACCTGCCCTGCCTGCGGGAAATAGGCATGGTGCCCACCCGCCTCTTCGACACCGAGCTGGCCGGGCGGCTCGCCGGGTTCCCCCGCGTCGGCCTCGGCGCGATGGTCGAGGGCGTCCTCGGTTTCGTCCTGGAGAAGGGACACTCGGCCGTCGACTGGTCCACCCGTCCGCTGCCCGAGCCGTGGCTGCGCTACGCCGCCCTGGACGTCGAACTCCTCGTCGACCTGCGGGACGCGCTGGAGAAGGAGCTGGACCGGCAGGGCAAGCTGGACTGGGCCTGGCAGGAGTTCGACGCGATCGCCTCCGCGCCGCCGCCCGAGCCCCGCAAGGATCCCTGGCGCCGTACGTCCGGAATGCACAAGGTGCGCCGACGCCGCCAGCTCGGTGTGGTGCGGGAGCTGTGGCAGACGCGTGACCGGATCGCCCAGCGGCGGGACGTGTCGCCCGGCAAGGTGCTGTCGGACGCGGCGATCGTGGAGGCCGCGCTCGCCGTGCCGGTCAACGTGCACGCGCTGGCCGCGCTCAACGGCTTCGGGCACCGGATGAGCCGGCGCCAGCTCGAGCAGTGGCAGGCGGCCGTCGACCGGGCCAAGGCACTGACCGAGTCGCAGCTGCCGCAGCCGGGGCAGTCGGTCGTGGGGCCCCCGCCGCCGCGGGCCTGGGCGGACAAGGACCCCGAGGCGGCGGCCCGCCTCTCGGCGGCGAGGTCGGCCGTCTCGGCGGTGGCCGAGGAGCTGAACATGCCGCAGGAGAACCTGATCTCCCCCGACACCGTCCGCAGGGTCTGCTGGGAGCCGCCGCAGCCCGTCGACACGGAGTCGATCGCGTCGGCCCTGACGGCCCTCGGCGCACGACCCTGGCAGGTCGAGCAGGTGACGCCGGTGCTGACGGCGGCACTGTCGGCGAAGGGGACGGGCGAACAGGGAAGCGGCACGCGCCAGGCCGGGTCCGGGTCACCGGTGGCCGGGGTGGAGGAGACCGGCGCGGAGGAGACCGGGGCGCGGGGACCCGCCTAACCGCCGTGGACATCGCTGTCATACGGCGACCGCCGCGGCCGTGAGCGGGCTCGTGCCCGCCCCCCTGTCGGCGGCCTCACCTGATCGCCGCTCCTGCCGAGAGTCGCCTCCCGTGGGCCGCTCAGGGGCCCGCGAAGGGGAACAGCGACGTCGAAATCGCGCCAAGATCCCGTACGGCGGTGCTCACGCACACCCGGTCGGACCGGTCGGCGACGGACGTGCACGCCGTCGGCCGCCGCCGGGCTCGCGCGGCGACCGAGCGGGGGGCCGGGCTGGCGCGGCGACCGAGCGGGGGCGGGGCGGGCGTGTCGCGCGCGGGACGTGTCGGCGTCGGTCCGGGACGACTCCCGGCCGTGCCGGCTGATCGTCCGACGCTCACCGGGATCAGCCACGACGATCAGCGGCGACGTGCGCGGACAGGGCGCGGAGGCGGCCCGTACGCTGTTCGGGCCTCAACACCGAAGGCGGACCGTCCTGCGATCCGGAGACGGACCCCTCCTGCGACCCTGGGACGGACCGTTCTCCGATCCGGAGACGGTCCGCGAAGCCGTCGGGAGGCCGCGACCGTGCGACGCCGCGGGGCTCGACCGCTCCGCCGGACGTGTGACATTCGCCGCTCCCACCGCAAGGGCTGTGCAGCTACGTTACCCACAAGTAGCATGGGTTCTGAGCGCGCGCTCAGCGCTTGCGCAACGCAGCAGTGCCATCCCGCACCTGGAGGAGAGCCATCGTGCCTCGTACCGTCAGGGACGTCGTCTTCGTAGACGGCGTCCGTACCCCGTTCGGCAAGGCGGGCCCGAAGGGCATCTACCACGAGACCCGGGCCGACGACCTCGTCGTGAAGGCGATCCGGGAGCTGCTGCGCCGCAACCCCGGTCTCGACCCGAAGAAGGTCGACGAGGTCGCCATCGCCGCGACCACGCAGATCGGCGACCAGGGCCTGACCATCGGCCGCACCGCCGGCATCCTGGCCGGTCTGCCGACCTCCGTGCCCGGTTACTCCATCGACCGCATGTGCGCGGGCGCCCTGACCGCCGTCACCACGGTCGCCGGCTCCGTCGCCTTCGGCGCCTACGACATCGCCATCGCCGGCGGTGTCGAGCACATGGGCCGCCACCCCATGGGTGAGGGCGTGGACCCCAACCCGCGCTTCGTCAGCGAGAAGCTGGTCGACGAGTCCGCCCTGTTCATGGGCATGACCGCGGAGAACCTGCACGACCGCTACCCGCAGATCACCAAGCAGCGCGCCGACGAGTACGCCGTGCGCTCCCAGGAGAAGGCCGCCAAGGCCTACGCGAACGGCAAGATCCAGGCCGACCTGGTCCCGGTCTCCGTTCGGCGGACGAGCCCCGAGGCCGGTGAGACGGGCTGGGGCCTGGTCACCGCCGACGAGCCGATGCGTCCGGGCACGACCCTGGAGAACCTGTCCGGGCTGAAGACCCCGTTCCGCGTCCACGGCCGGGTCACCGCCGGCAACGCGGCCGGTCTCAACGACGGCGCCACCGCTTCCCTCATCGCCTCCGAGGACTTCGCGCGCGAGAACGGCCTGCCCGTCAAGATGCGCCTGGTCTCCTACTCCTTCGCGGGTGTCGAGCCGGAGGTCATGGGCTACGGCCCGATCCCGGCCACGGAGAAGGCACTGGCCCAGGCCGGTCTGTCCATCTCCGACATCGGTCTCTTCGAGATCAACGAGGCCTTCGCCGTCCAGGTCCTGGCCTTCCTGGACCACTACGGCATCGCCGACGACGACGAGCGCGTCAACCAGTACGGCGGCGCCATCGCCTTCGGCCACCCGCTGGCCTCCTCCGGCGTCCGTCTGATGACGCAGCTGGCCCGCCAGTTCGAGGAGCAGCCGCACGTCCGCTACGGCCTGACCACCATGTGCGTCGGCTTCGGCATGGGCGCGACGGTCATCTGGGAGAACCCGCACTTCGAGGGGGACAAGTGAGCACCACCGCTGAGCTGCTGAAGGGTGCGGCCGAGCTGTTCCCGGACGAGGTCGTCACGTCGGCGCACGTACGCCACTTCGACCTGCCGCAGGGTGCCGGGCGCTTCGCCCTGATCACCCTCGACAACGGCCTGGACCACACCAAGCCGACCACCTTCGGACCGCAGTCGCTGGCGAACCTGAACACCGCCGTCGACCAGGTCGAGAAAGAGGCCTCGGCCGGCGAGATCGTCGGTGTCGGCGTCACCGGCAAGCCGTTCATCTTCGCGGTCGGCGCCGACCTCAAGGGCGTCGAGCTGCTGAAGGAGCACGAGCACGCGCTCGCCATCGGCAAGGGCGGCCACGAGGTCTTCAAGCGCCTCTCCGGCCTGGCCGTGCCGACCTTCGCCTACTACAACGGCGCGGCCATGGGCGGCGGCGTCGAGGTCGGTCTGCACTGCACCTACCGCACGGTGTCCGCGGCCCTGCCCGCCTTCTCGCTGCCCGAGGTCTTCCTCGGTCTGGTCCCCGGCTGGGGCGGCTGCACCCTGCTGCCGAACCTGATCGGCGCCGACAAGGCCGTCTCGGTGATCATCGAGAACTCGCTCAACCAGAACAAGCAGCTCAAGGGCGCCCAGGTCTACGAACTGGGCATCGCCGACGCCCTGTTCGAGGGCGCGGACTTCCTGGAGCAGTCGCTGATCTGGACGGCGTCCGTCCTCAAGGGCGAGATCGTCGTCGACCGTCCGGTGATCGACCGCGGCGAGGCCTGGGACCAGGCCGTCGCCAAGGGCCGTGCCCTCGCGGACAGCAAGGTGCACGGCGCGGCCCCGGCCGCCTACCGCGCCCTCGACATCATCGCCGCCGCCAAGAACGGCGACCTCCAGCAGGGCTTCGACGCCGAGGACCAGGCCCTCGCCGACCTGATCATGGGCGGCGAACTGCGCGCCGGCATCTACGCCTTCAACCTGGTGCAGAAGCGCGCCAAGCGTCCCGCCGGCGCCCCGGACAAGAACCTGGCCCGCCCGGTCACCAAGGTCGGCGTCGTGGGCGCGGGCCTGATGGCCTCGCAGCTCGCCCTGCTGTTCCTGCGCCGCCTGGAGGTGCCGGTCGTGCTGACCGACATCGACCAGGAGCGCGTCGACAAGGGTGTGGGCTACGTCCACGCCGAGATCGACAAGCTGCTCGGCAAGGGCCGTGTCAACCAGGACAAGGCCAACCGCCTCAAGGCGCTGGTCACCGGTGTGCTGGACAAGGCCGAGGGCTTCGCGGACGCGGACTTCATCATCGAGGCCGTGTTCGAGGAGATCGGCGTCAAGCAGCAGGTGTTCGCGGAGGTCGAGGCGGTCGCCCCGGCGCACGCGGTCCTCGCCACCAACACCTCCTCGCTGTCCGTCTCCGAGATGGCGTCGAAGCTGAAGAACCCCGAGCGGGTCGTCGGCTTCCACTTCTTCAACCCGGTCGCGATCCTGCCGCTGCTCGAGATCGTCCGCGGTGAGCAGACCGACGACGCCTCCCTGGCCACGGCGTTCGCCGTCGCCAAGAAGCTGAAGAAGACCGCGGTGCTGGTGAAGGACGCCCCGGCGTTCGTCGTCAACCGGATCCTCACCCGCTTCATGGGCGAGATCCAGAACGTCATCGACGAGGGCACGCCGGTCGAGGTGGCGGAGAAGGCGGTGGAGCCCCTGGGCCTGCCCATGTCGCCTCTCGTCCTCCTGGAGCTGGTCGGTCCCGCGATCGGCCTGCACGTCTCGGAGACCCTCAACCGGGCCTTCCCGGACCGCTTCACGGTCTCCCCGAACCTCGCGGCCGTCGTCAAGGCGGGCAAGCGCGGCTTCTACGTCTACTCGGCGGAGAACGGTTTCAAGCCGGAGCTGGACCCGGAGGTCGCCGCGCTGCTGAAGCAGGGCGACACCGTCCTGACCGAGGAGCAGGTCCGCGAGCGCGTCCTGGACGCGGTGGCGCAGGAGATCGGGCTCATGCTCGACGAGGGCGTCGTCGCCGAGGCCCAGGACATCGACCTCTGCCTCATCACCGGTGCCGGCTGGCCCTTCCACCTCGGCGGCATCACGCCGTACCTGGACCGTGAGGGTGTGTCGGAGCGGGTGAACGGCAAGAAGTTCCTGGCTCCGGGCGTGGCGTCGATCCCGGCGTAGCACGGACGCACAGCAGGGACGCGTACGCGTACGCGTGAGAAGAGGGCCTCCGCCGGTCGGCGGGGGCCCTCTTCCTGTCCGTGCGGGTGGGCCGAGACCCGTCAGACCTCCTGCCACGCCGTCAGCGCCAGTCCCGGTTCGTCCTTGCGGCGGGTGACGAGGAGCCGGCCGGCCGACGGGGACAGGCTCGCCGCGACCACCCGGTCCTCGTGGTCCCGGGCGAGGGCCACTTCGGCGTCGGCGGGAAGCCGGGGTCCCGACTCGGTCCACCAGGCGCCGGCGCCCTCCTCCTCCGTGGGGTACGCCGCGAAGGCGACCCGGCCGCCGGCCGAGCGCTGGGCGAGCAACGTGCAGTCGTGGCCGTCGAGTTCACAGCGCACGGCGGCCACCGGACCGGGGCCCGCCGCGGCGAGCAGGGCGACGGGCTTGCCGCCGGGCCGCCAGGCGCACAGGTCGCCCGAGTGGTCGGTGTAGTACAGCGTGGTGCGCTGCGGCGAGGTGGCCAGGGCCCGCAGGGTGCCGGGGCGGACCGGCGTCTCCAGTGACTCCCCGAGGACGGGCGGGGTGCCCGGCTGCTCCTGCCGCCAGTGCTGGAGCCCGCCGGGGACGGCCGCGTACGCCTCGACGCGCCCCGACTCCCCCGCGAGCGCCACCGGCGCTCCCTCGACGTCCGGCCCCTTCAGGTCGCGCCACGGGTCCCAGCCGCCCTTCTCCTTCTGGGCGGCCATGCCGAGTCCGGTGCCGGCGCGGGCCACGAAGACGTGCGCCCGCCCCTGGGCGTCCACCGCCACGGCGGGGGTGCCGGTGCGGTCGCCCTTGGCGTTCGGGTGGCCGACCGGGGCCCAGTCGAGGGCGGCGAGCAGGGGCCGGAAGTGGACGGAGTGCACCAGGCCCGCCTGGCCCGCCGCGGTGGGCCGCCAGGAGACCAGATGGGCGTACGCGTCGCGCCCCCGGCCGACGGCGAGGACGGGATGCACCTTCTGGTCGCCGCCGACTTTGCGGGGTGGGTCCCAGGTGCCGCCGGGGGTGTGCTCCGCGCGGCACAGGACCGCGTCGTCCGACGTCAGGTAGACACAGAGCCGCCCGTCGCGGCCACGTACGAGCCATTCGCCGTTCACCCGATCACTGTATGACGGCCGTCCCCGGACGCCCGCGCGCGGGGCAGGTCGGAGGCCGTCGTGCGCGGGCGGGTGCGGGGCCGCGGTGCGGGGCCAGGTCCGAGGCCGTCGTCGCGGGGCCGTCGTCGCGGGGGGGCGCGTCCGAAGCCGTCGTCGCAAGGCCGTCGCGCGGGGCCGTCGCCCGTGGCCGTCACCCGGGACCGGCTCCGAAGCCGTCATCGCAGGCCGTCGTCGCGGGGCCGTGTCCGAAGCTGCCGTCGAGGGGCCGTCGTCGGAGGCCATCGCCCAAGGCCATCGCCCAAGGCCGTCGCCCAGGACCGGGGCCGAAGCCGTCATCGCAGGCCGTCGTCGCGCGGCCGTGTCCGAAGCCGTCATCGAAGGGCCGTCGACCGGGGGCCGTCGCCCAAGCCGTCATCGCGGGCCGTCGTCGCGGGCCGTCACCCGTGGCCGTCGCGCGGGACCGGGTCCGACCCCGTCGTCGCAAGCCGTCGTCGCGGGGCCGTCGCGCGAGGCCGCCCTCCGGGGCGTTCGTCCGTGGCACCCTGGGCGCCATGGACGACGACAACGGCCCGCTCCTCCTGATCGTCGACGCCGCGAACGTCGTGGGGTCGGTGCCCGACGGGTGGTGGCGCGACCGGCGGGGCGCCGCGGAGCGGCTGCGGGACCGGCTGGCCGCCGACGGGCTGCCGGGGCACTCCGGGCCCGTGGAGGTGGTCCTCGTCGTCGAGGGCGCCGCACGCGGTGTGGAACCGGTCTCCGGCGTGCGGGTGGAGTCGGCGCCCGGCAGCGGCGACGACCACATCGTCGACCTGGTGGCCCGGTTCGGCGACCGCCCCCGCCTGGTCGTCACCGCCGACCGCGAGCTGCGCCGACGGGTGACCGCGCTGGGCGCCGAGGTGACGGGGCCCCGCACGATCCGGGCGTGAGCGGCCGCGCCCCGCGCACCCCTCGGACGGTCGTACGCGGCCGAACCGAGCCCGGCCCCGCGGTCACCGCCGGGGCGGGACACACGGGGCCGTGTGACGGGGTGTTCAGCGGCCTTCGCCGGGGTCGGGCTTGATCACCCGGCCGACGGGCGTCCCCTCGCCGCGTCCCAGACGGCTGTGGGAACGGCCGTACAGGAAGTAGACGACGAAACCGATCACCATCCAGATCGCGAAGCGCAGCCAGGTCTCGGCGGGCAGGTTGAGCATCAGCCACAGCGAGGCCAGCACCGACAGGATCGGCAGGATCGGCACCCACGGCGTGCGGAAGGCGCGGGGCAGGTCGGGGCGGGTGCGGCGCAGGATGATCACGCCGATCGCGACGACCACGAAGGCGAAGAGCGTGCCGATGTTCACCAGTTCGGCGAGTTCGCTCAGGGGCGTGAAGCCGGCCAGGATCGCGATGAGCACGCCGAGCAGGATGGTCGGCCGGTGCGGGGTCTTGAACCGCGGGTGGACCTGGGAGAAGAAGCGCGGCAGCAGTCCGTCGCGGCTCATCGCGAAGAAGACGCGGGTCTGCCCGAGCAGCAGGATCATGCAGACCGTGGTGAGGCCGACGGCGGCGCCGAAGCTGATGAAACCCGCGTACCAGGGGTGTCCGGTGGCCTTGAAGGCGTCGGCGAGGGGCGCGGTGACGGACAGCTTGGTGTAGTGCTGCATGCCGGTGACGACGATCGACACCGCCACGTAGAGGGCGGTGCAGATGATGAGGGAGCCGATGATGCCGCGGGGCATGTCGCGCTGCGGGTTCCTGGTCTCCTCGGCGGCCGTGGCGACGACGTCGAAGCCGATGAACGCGAAGAAGACCACGGACGCGGCGGTGAAGATGCCCATCACGCCGAAGTTGGACGGCGCCCAGCCGAACATCAGCTGGATCAGCGGGGACTGGAGGCTGTCACCCGCCGGCACCGCCTGCGCCTTGGGGACGAACGGGTCGTAGTTGTCGCCCTTGATGAGGAAGGCGCCCGCGATGATCACGACGAGGACGACGGTCACCTTGACGGCGACGACGATCGAGGTGACGCGCGCGGAGAGCTTGGTGCCCAGGACGAGGATGCCGGTGAGGACCAGGACGAGCGCGGCGGCGAGGATGTCGAAACCGAAGCCGTCGGCCCCGTCGCGGACGCCGAGGGCCTCCGGCAGATGCCAGCCCGCGTTGTCCAGCAGCGAGGCGATGTAACCGGACCAGCCGACCGCGACCACCGCCGTGCCCAGCGCGAACTCCAGGACCAGGTCCCAGCCGATGGTCCAGGCGGGCAGTTCCCCGAGGGAGGCGTAGGAGAAGGTGTACGCGGAGCCGGCCACCGGGACGGTGGAGGCGAACTCGGCGTAGCAGAGCGCGGCGAGGGCGCAGACGACGCCGGCCGCCACGAAGGCCAGGGCGACGGCGGGGCCGGCGTTGTTCTTGGCGACCGTGCCGGTCAGGACGAAGATGCCGGTGCCGATGATGACGCCCACGCCGAAGACCGTCAGATCGAGCGCGGACAACGATTTCTTGAGCGCGTGCTCCGGTTCCTCGGTGTCGAGGATGGACTGCTCGACCTTCTTCGTCCGGAAGAGGCTGCTGCTCACGGGTTTACCTCCCACGCTGTGTCGTCCCCGACATGATCGAGAGGGGGCCTATTGCGTATGCCCCGGCGCGGGCTCATTCACGCAAATGGGCCGGTTTCACCACTCAATCAGCGGTGAAACCGGCCCGTCGGGCGGGTCGGCACGGGTCCCGTCGGTCCCGTTCGGTCCGGTCAGTCGCGTGCGGGCTCGACCTCGGCGGCCGTGCTGTCGTACCGCCCGTCGAGCCTGGAGACCAGGCCGGTGACCTGGCGGGCGATGTCGGGGGCGGTCAGTCCGATCTCGGCCATGACCTCGGCGCGGGTGGCGTGGTCGAGGAAGCGGGGCGGGATGCCGAAGTCGCGCAGGGGTACGTCGACGCCGGCGTCGCGCAGCGCCTGGGCGATCGTGGAGCCCACGCCGCCGACGCGCGAGTTGTCCTCCACGGTGACGACGACGCGGTGCCGCTCCGCGAGCGGGGCCATGGCCTCGTCGACGGGCTTGACCCAGCGCGGGTCGACGACGGTGGTGGAGATGCCCTGCCGGTCGAGGAGGGCGGCGATCTCCAGGCACATGGGGGCGAGGGCGCCCACGGAGACGAGCAGCACGTCGGGCCGGTCGGTGCCCGGCTCCCGCAGCACGTCCATGCCGCCGACGCGTCCCACGGCGGGTACGGCGGGTCCGACGGCGCCCTTGGAGAAGCGCACCACGGTCGGCGCGTCGTCGACCTGGACGGCCTCCCGCAGCTGGGCGCGCACCTGGTCGGCGTCGCGCGGGGCGGCCAGCCGGAGGCCCGGCACGACCTGGAGGATCGACATGTCCCACATGCCGTTGTGGGAGGCGCCGTCGGTGCCGGTGACACCGGCCCGGTCCAGCACGAAGGTGACCCCGCACCGGTGCAGGGCGACGTCCATGAGGACCTGGTCGAAGGCGCGGTTGAGGAAGGTGGCGTAGACCGCGAAGACGGGATGCACGCCCGCGTGGGCGAGGCCCGCCGCGGAGACGGCGCCGTGCTGCTCGGCGATGCCGACGTCGTAGACGCGTTCGGGGAAGGCCTTGGCGAACTTGTCCAGGCCGACCGGCTGGAGCATGGCCGCGGTGATGGCGACGATGTCCTCGCGCTCGGAGCCGAGTTCGACCATCTCCTCGCCGAAGACGGAGGTCCAGTCGGCCCCGCTGCTGGCGATCGGCAGCCCCGTGTCGGGGTGGATCTTGCCGACGGCGTGGAAACGGTCGGCCTCGTCCTGGAGGGCGGGCTGGTAGCCGCGGCCCTTCTCGGTGAGGCAGTGCACGATGACGGGGCCGCCGAAGCGCTTGGCCCGGGCCAGCGCCGACTCCAGGGCCTCGATGTCGTGGCCGTCGATCGGGCCGACGTACTTCAGGCCGAGGTCCTCGAACATGCCCTGGGGCGCGATGAAGTCCTTGAGGCCCTTCTTGGCGCCGTGCAACGTGTCGAAGAGGGGCTTTCCGACGACCGGGGTGCGGTCGAGGATGTCCTTGGTCCGGGCGAGGAAACGCTCGTACCCGTCGGTCGTGCGCAGGGTCGCCAGGTGGTTGGCGAGGCCGCCGATGGTCGGCGCGTAGGACCGCTCGTTGTCGTTGACGACGATGACGAGCGGACGGTCCTTGGCCTCGGCGATGTTGTTCAGCGCCTCCCAGGCCATACCGCCGGTCAGGGCGCCGTCACCGATGACGGCCACGACACGGCTGTCCCGCTCCAGGATCTCGTTGGCCTTGGCGATGCCGTCGGCCCAGCCGAGCACCGTGGAGGCGTGGCTGTTCTCGATGACGTCGTGCTCGGACTCGGCCTGCGAGGGGTAGCCGGACAGGCCGCCCTTCATCTTCAGCCGCGAGAAGTCCTGCCGGCCGGTGAGCAGTTTGTGCACGTAGGACTGGTGGCCGGTGTCCCAGAGCACCTTGTCCTTCGGCGACTCGAAGACCCGGTGCAGGGCGATGGTGAGCTCGACCACGCCCAGGTTGGGGCCGAGGTGGCCGCCGGTCTTGGACACGGCGTCGACGAGGAAGGTCCGGATCTCCCCTGCCAGCTGGTCCAGCTCCTCCAGGCTGAGCCGGTCCAGATCGCGCGGTCCCCTGATGCGGGTCAGCAGCGGCACCCGTGCCTCCTTGCTGTAGAGCTGATCGAGCTGTTGCCGGGCTCGTCGAGTCTAATGTTCCGGTCCGGCGGCCGGCGCCCGCCCCGTGCGTCGTACGTCACGGATCGGCCGTACCCACCATGCGGGCTTCTTATGACATGACCGTGCGATCGGCGCGGCTGTGCGAAACGGCTGTACGAGAGGGCTGTACGACATGACCGTGCCCGGCACTGTCGCAGTGCCGGGCACGGTCGGGTGCTGCGGCGGGCGCGCCGTACGACGCGTCCGTGAACCGTCAGCCGCGGCCGGCGGCCTTCTGGCTCTTGCGGGAGATGGAGTCGATGACGACCGCGCCGAGCAGAACACCGCCGGTGATCATGTACTGGATCGAGGTGTTCATGTTCAGCAGGTCGAGACCGGTCTGGATGGACTGGATGACCAGCATGCCCAGGAGGGCCGACCACACGGTGCCACGGCCGCCGAAGAGGCTCGTGCCGCCGATGACGGCCGCGGCGATCGCCAGCATCAGCGTGTTGCCGCCACCGGCGTTCAGGGTGGCGCTCGCGGTCTGGCCGGCGAAGAACATACCGCCGACCGCGGCGAAGCCACCGGCGATGGCGAACACCGTGATGCGGATCATCGGCACGTTGATACCGGCGCGGCGGGCCGCCTCGATGCCGCCGCCGACCGCGAAGACCTGACGGCCGAAGGTCGTACGGCGCAGGACGAAGTCGACGATGACCAGCGCGGCCAGGAAGATGACGAGTGCGTTGGAGACGCCGGCCGCGTTGTTCAGGACGGCCGCGGCGGTGAAGGACGCGACGGCGAGGGCGCCGACGCGCAGCAGGATCTCGCTGGTGGGCCGGTACGGGACGCCCGCGATCCGGCGGCGGCGCTGCTCACCGAAGGAGCCGATGAGCATGGAGCCGACACCGAGGCCCGCCAGGACGTAGGCACCGATGATGGCCTGGTCCATGAAGAAGGAGTTCTGGCCGAGCAGGTGGACCGGACCCGAGTCGGACGGGATGTTGATGGTGCCGCTGGAACCCAGCAGCCACAGCATCAGGCCGTTCCAGCCGAGGAAGCCGGCCAGGGTCACCACGAAGGCCGGTACGCCGATCTTGGCGAAGAACCAGCCGTGCAGGGCGCCGATGGCGACGCCGGTGATGATCGTCAGCAGCAGCGACAGCCACGGGTTCATGGTGTGGTCCACCACGAACACCGCGAACAGGGTGGACGCCAGGCCGCTGACGGAACCGACGGACAGGTCGATCTCACCGAGCAGCAGCACGAACACCAGGCCGATGGCGAGCATGCCGGTGGCCGAGAGGAAGAAGCTGATGTTCGAGAGGTTCTCGGCGCTCAGGAAGCGGTCGTTCTTGAACTGGAAGATCGTCCAGATGACGATCAGGCCGATGACCACCGGCAGCGAGCCCAGCTCGCCGCCCTTGACCTTGCGCTTGAACTCGGTGACGTAGCCCTTGAGGCCCTCCTCGCGGACCAGCAGGCGCGGGTCGACGACGGAGACCGGGGCGGCCGTGGGGTCGTCGGCCGGGGCGACGGTGCTCTGCTCCTCCACCACGCCCCCGGTCTTCTCGGCCTTGGTGGTGTCGCTCTTCACGGTCTTGGACGTGTCGCTCACTTTGCCGCCTCCGCGGTGCGACGCCCCGCACGACGGGTCACGGCGTTGTCCGTGGCACCCGTGATGGCGGCGATGATCTCTTCGTGGCTGGTGTCCTTCACGGGGAAGGAGCCGTTGTTCTTGCCCAGGCGCAGGACGGCGACGGTGTCCGCGACCGCCTTGACGTCGGCCATGTTGTGGCTGATGAGGATGACGCCGAGGTCCCGCTCGCGCAGCCGCTCGACCAGGTCGAGGACCTGCGCGGTCTGCTCGACACCGAGGGCGGCGGTGGGCTCGTCGAGGATGACGACCTTCGGGTCGCCGATCAGCGCGCGGGCGATGGCGACGACCTGGCGCTGACCGCCCGAGAGGCTCGCGATCGGGATGCGCACGCTCGGGATGCGGATGGAGAGCGTGGAGAGCAGTTCGCGGGCGTTCTTCTCCATCGTCACCTCGTCGATGACGCCGCGGCGCAGCAGTTCGCGGCCGAGGTAGAGGTTGCCGACGACGTCGAGGTTGTCGCAGAGGGCGAGGTCCTGGTAGACCGTCGCGACACCGAGGCCCTGCGCGTCGTGGGGCCTGTTGATGCTGACCGGCTTGCCCTCCCATTCGATGACGCCCTCATCGATGGGGTGGACACCCGCGATCGTCTTGACCAGGGTGGACTTTCCTGCGCCGTTGTCGCCCACCAGGGCGACCACTTCTCCGGCGTGAACCTCCAGCTCGACGTCGGTGAGTGCCTGCACCGCACCGAATCGCTTGGAGACTCCGCGCAACGCCAGCACGGGCGTAGCGGACACGTGAACCATCTCCTTCGCCGCCTGACCGGCGGGGATGCCGCGCCGTGGGACAGGCGCGGAAGGGTGTGCGCGACGCCCACGGGTACGGGGCGTCGACGCACGAGGTTTACAGGATGAACATGCGCGAGTCCGTCGCGGTTGGCAACGGTTCCATCCGACGCCCGCCCCGGCAGCGGGGTGTGAAGGTGGGGCGGGCGTCGGAGGGGTCTCACGAGGCCGCTGTGCGGCCGGTGGCCCGGGTCCCGTGCCGGGACCCGAGCCGGATGCGCGCGGGGCGCTGTACGGCTACTGGAGGCCGGCGGCCTTGCAGGCGGCGGCGTACTCGGCGGTGCAGATCTCCTGGACCGTGTACAGCTTGTCCGCGATCACGGTGTCCTTGATGTTGGCCTTGGTGACCGACACCGGGGTCAGCAGCTGGGAGGGCACCTTGTCGCCCGAGCCGCTGGTCAGCGTCTGGGTGGCCAGGGACTTGATGTCCTTGCCCTCGAGCAGGTTGACCGCGAGCTGGGCGGCGGCGTCCGCCTCCGGCTTGAAGGCCTTGTAGACGGTGGAGGACTGGGTGCCGGCGACGATGCGCTGGATGCCCGCCAGTTCCGCGTCCTGGCCGGTCAGCGGGATGCCGCTGATCTTCGCGCCCTTGAGGGTGTTGGCGATGCCACCGGCCATGCCGTCGTTGGCGGCGTAGACGCCCACGATGTTCTTCGCGCCCAGCTGGGTGATCGCGGCGGACATCTTCTGCGCGGCGACGGTGTCCTTCCACAGGCCGGACTGCTCGTAGGCGATCTTGACCTTGCCGTCGAGGGCCTTGTGGGCGCCTTCCTTGAACTGGCCGGCGTTCGGGTCGGCGTCGTCACCGTTGATCATGACGACGTTCGCCGACGGGGTGGCCTTCGAGCCGAGCGCGGCGAGGAGGGCCTGGCCCTGCAGCTCGCCGACCTTGACGTTGTCGAAGGAGACATACGCCGAGACGGGGCCCTGTGCGAGGCGGTCGTAGGCGACGACCTTGACGCCCTTGTCCACGGCGGACTGGATGGAGGACTTGATGGCGGCCGAGTCCTGCGCGGAGACGACGATCACCTTGACGCCCTTGGTGACCATGCTGCTCATCTGCTGAGCCTGCTTGGCCGGGTCGGCGGCGGCGTTCGCGTACTGCACGTCGCAGTCGGAACACAGCTCCTTGACCTTGGCCTCGAAGAGCGGCTTGTCGAACTTCTCGTAGCGCGCCGTGACGCTGTCGGGGAGCAGCAGGCCGATGGACTTGCTGTCGGAGCTGCTGCTGTCGGAGTCGTCGTCGCCCGCCTTGCCGCAAGCGGCAATGGACAGGGCCATGGAAACAGCGGTGGCGCCGATCACGACTCTACGCATCGTTGCGTTCATTGGGGTGTGCCTCCCTGACAGGGCCGCAACGCTGCGGCCGAGGTGGCTGGAAGTCAACTCGGCCACACGTGCGACGTCAAGAAGTAAATACTTAACGAGATGGCAACGGCGTCATTCGTTCTCTAAGTGAAGGCAGGCGCGGCGGCCGACAAAGTGCCGTCCAAAAGGGTCGAATCGCCCATCTCGCTGAGTGCGAGGGCGAGCGCTCCGAGCACCTCGGCGCGGCCGCCAAGTGCCCCCGGAAGAACGGTGAGTTGCCGCGCCGCACTGGGGATCGCGTAGCGGCCGACGGACTCCCTGATCGGCCCGAGCACCAGCTCGCCGGCCTCGGCGAGATCACCGCCCAGGACCACCCGGCTCGGGTTCAACAGGTTGCAGAGATTGGCGACTCCACTGCCGATATGTCGGCCGACGTCGGCGATCACCCGACGGCAGCCCGGGTCTCCGTCCCTCGCCAGCCGCACGACTCCCTCCATGGTCAGATCCGTGCCGTGGCTGGACTGGAGGAGCGGCAGCACATAGCGGGCGGCCGTGAAGGTCTCCAGGCAGCCCCGGTTTCCGCAACGGCAGACGGGGCCGGACTCATCGAGTGTAATATGTCCGATTTCTCCCGCAGTACCGCCGGGCCCCCGGTAGATCTTCCCGTCGATCACCAGACCGGCGCCGACACCGCTCGCGACCTTGATGTAAGCAAGATCACGAACGCCTCGGCCGCTGCCCCAGACCATCTCGCCGAGGGCGCCGAGGTTGGCGTCGTTGTCCACGTGCACGGCCACGCCGAGCCGCCCCCGCAGCTCCTCGGCGGGCCTGGTGCCGATCCACCCGGGCAGGATCGCGGAGGAGCCGAGCGTGCCGGACTCCACGTCGATCGGACCGGGGACGCCCAGCCCCACTCCGGCGATCTTCGAACGGTCCACCCCGGTGGCCTCGATCAGGCGGCTGACCAGCTGTTCCGCCCGGTCGAAGCCCTGTGTCGAGGAGGCGTCCACATCCAGCGGCTCGGACTCCTCGGCCAACACCTGATGGGCGAGGTTGCCTACGGCGACCCGTAGGTGCGTATGGCCGAAGTCCACCCCGATGACGATGCCGGCGTCCCCGCTCAGGCTGACGCTGCGGGCCCTGCGGCCGCCCGCCGAGGTGGGCGTGACCTCGACGGTCCCGCCGTCCTTCAGCTCACGCACGATGTTGGACACGGTCGCCGCGGACAACCCCGTCGACCGGGCGATCTCCGCCTGCGTGAGGGATCCGGCCAGACGCACGGCGCGTACGACCCGCTCCAGGTTGGCTCGGTGCAGCGACGACTGCGACCCCGGAGTCTCCACGACGACCTCCTGCGCGCGGGACCGCTTCGATGAGGCCCCGTCTATGTCCAACTAGTGAACTCTAAGCTGAGCTGTTCGGGTCGCCTCCCGTCAAGAGGTTGAACACTAATCGCGTTCGTGCACACACCGAACGGTGCCGTCCCCGGTGTCGGGAACGGCACGCGTCCAGGTGGCTGCGGAGCGCTACCGGGGCGTCCAAGTGATCAAGTGAGCGTTACTTGAGGGCCCCCGCCGTCAGCCCTTGCACGACCTGTCGCTGGAAGACGACGTAGGCGGCGAGCACCGGCAGCATCGCCATCACCAGCCCCGCGAACAGGCCCGACCAGTCACCCTTGTAGCCCTGGCTGACGGCCAACTGGACCAGTCCCTGGGTGAGGACGCGCTTGTCGGGGTCGGTGTTGAGAACCGTGGGGAGCATGTACTGGTTCCACTGGCCCAGGAAGTTGAAGATCCCCACACTGATCAGGCCGGGCTTGGCCATCGGCAGCATGATCTGGAAGAACGTGCGGCTGTGCGAGGCGCCGTCGACGAACGCCGCCTCCGCCACCGAGGAGGGCAGCGTGCGGAAGAACGCCGTCAGGAAGAACACCGTGAACGGCAGCGAGTAGGCGATGTACACCAGGATCAGGCCGTGGATGGTGTTCAACAGGCCCATGTTGTTCACCACATAGAACAGCGGCACCAGGGCGAGCATGATCGGGAAACTCATACCGCCGACGAACAGGTAGTACACGAAGCGGTTCCCGGGGAAGTCGAACCGGGCCAGCACGTACGCCGCCATCGAGCCGAGCACCAACGTGCCGATGAGCGAACCCCCCACCACCAGCACGGTGTTGAGGAAGTAGTCGCTCATGTTGGCCTCGGTCCAGGCCCGCGACCAGTTGTCGACGTGCAGCCTGTCGGGCAGCGACCAGGGCGATCCGAAGATGGAGCCGTCGTCCTTGAAGGAGGTCATCACCGCCCACAGCAGCGGCAGGACGACCATCACCGCCCAGAGGACGAGGATGCCGTGCGAGAAGGCGTTGAGGACCTGCCCCTCCTTCTTCCGCCGGGGCGGCGCGTCGGCGGCCGGCGCGGCCGCCTTGGTGACCGGAACGGGCGCCGGGGGCTCGGCGGTCTTCTCGATGCTCATGATCAGTACTCCAGCCGCTCGCGCCGGCCCAGCCGCATCACCAGCGCGGCGAAGGCCAGCGTCACGACGAGCAGGGCGACTCCGATGGTGGTGGCGTAGGCGGCCTGACCGTCGCGGAACGCCTTCTGGTACACGTAGAGGACCATGACGGTGGTCGAGTAGTCGGGACCGCCCGGCCCGGTCGTCATGATCTGGACCACCGCGAACGACTCGGCGCCGAGCGCGAGGATGCCGAGGTAGACCCAGCCGGACTGCACGGTGTCCCACAGCAGCGGCAGGGTGATGCGGAAGAACATGGTGGCCCGGCCGGCGCCGTCGAGCAGCGCCGCCTCGTACAGGTCCACCGGGATCGACGCCATGCCGGCGGAGAACAGCACCACGAAGAAGCCGACCGTGGACCAGACGAGCACCGCCATCACGCACCACAGCGCGAGGTCGGGATCGCCCAGCCACAGCGGTTGCACGCCGTCCACGCCGATCCCCCGCAGGAACGCGTTCACGGCGCCGCTGTCGGGGTTGTACGCGAAGGCGAACAACAGGGCCACGATGGCGATCGAGAGCACCTGCGGGAAGAAATACACGATCTTGTAGAAGGACGACCCCCGTACGCCGGAAATGACCGGGCCGCCCCTCCTCCGCCGTCCACCCACATTGATCATGAAGGCGAGGAACAGGGCCAGACCGATCGTCACCAGCGGCAGCACGGCCGCGAACGTCAAGCTGTGCCGCAAGGACTTCCAGAAGATCTCGTCGTCCAGCATCCTCCGGTAATTGTCCAGGCCGACCATCGTGAATTCGGGGCTCAGACCGGTCCAGTCCGTGAACGAGTAGTAGATGGACTGGATGAACGGCCACACCACGAAGAGCGCGTACAGTCCCAGGGGCGGCGCCAGGAACCCCACGATGAACCGGTACTTGCCGTGCTGCATCGCCACTCCGGTGTCGTGATAATGCCGGTTACTGGTGCTTGTAGTGCTTGACGGAGGAATCCTTGGCCGTTTCGTCGGCGTAATCCTGGATCTTCTTGATCGCCTCCGCCGGGGTGATGCGGCCGGCCATCATCTCGCCGAGACCGGACACCCCGATCTTCTCCTTCTGCAACTGCACGTACCAGTCCTGGAGTCGCGGATTCACCACGTTCTGACCGGCCTTGTCCAGGGCTGCGACACCCGACTTGAGGCCGGGCGTGAGCGTGATGCCGTCGGTGCCGCCGTTGTACGCGGTCAGCGACTTGACCTTGGAGGTGAAGTTCTTCGAGGACGCCTCGCTGAGCATGATGCGCAGTTGCTCCATGCCGCCGGCCGGGTTCTTCGCCTTGGCCGGGACGACGAACGGCTCACCGCCGGACGCCCAGATGGTGCCGAACGGCAGCTTGTCGGAGCTGTCGATGCCGGTGGGCGCGGAGACGGCGAGGTCGAAGTCGGCGGGGATGACGTTGGCCGACTCGTTCTCCACCCAGGAGCCGTTGGGAAGGAACAGGGCCTTGCCCTTGGCCCACGCGGTCTGTGACTGGATGTGGTCCAGGCCGGGGGTGCCGCGCAGGATGTACCCCTTCTTGTACAGCTCGTAGTAGGCCTCGAAACAGGCCTTGACCGCCGGGTGCCTCCAGGCGTTCGGCTCGAGGTTGTCGATGGCGTCGAGGACTTCGCGGCCGCCGACCTTGCCGATCATCGGATACAGGGCGAACGGGACGTAGTACGGGTACTTGCCCGCGTACGTCCAGCCCGCCATCCCCTTCTTCTTGGCCTTCTCGCAGACCGCGAGCATCTCGTCCCAGGTCTCGGGGTAGGTCGCGTCCAGCGAGTCCAGGGCCTTCCGCGAGTACCAGACGCCGTACACGGTGTAGGCGTAGTACATGATCCAGACCGGGTCGCCGTCGAACTGGCCCATCTCGACGATGCCGGGGCGCAGCGTGTCACGGACCTTCTTGGCCGGGTCGTCGTAGGACGGGGCGTCCAGCAGCGAGGTGAGGTCGGCCAGCTGGTCCTTGCCGACCAGGACGCCCATGTCCATCTGTTCGGCGCCGGAGTTGTCGATGAGGTCCGGCGGGGTGCCCTGGTTGAAGCGGGGCTGCAAGGTGGACTGGATCTTCTGGGTCGCCGAGAACTTCACCTCGGCCTTCGGGAAGTGCTGCTCGTAGATCTTCACGGCGTCCTCGGCGTACTCCTTGCCGAAACCGCCGTCGAACAGGACGAATTCCATCCGTGCGGTGTCATTCACGCCGAGCGGGTTCTTCTCGGTCCTCTTGCCGGTTTTCGCCTTGCCCTCGTCGCCGTCACCGCCGCTGCTGGCGCAGGCGGAGAGGAAACCCACCGTGGGGACGGAGATCAGTCCGAGCGCGGCCGACCTCTTGATCAGATCACGGCGGCCGACACGGTTCGCCACGCGATTCTCGGCCGAATCGGACGCAGAAGTGGATCCCATGCTCAAGTCCTCGCCTTCTCCAGGACTCAGGCGGTGAACGGGATCCTTCCCGGCACCGCGGTCAGGTCAAGCAGGGTCGTGCGGATCGGGTGAATCGCCGACAGGTATAGTCCACTTCCCGTCACCGGACAAGATCGAATGCAAGGTTGGCCATGGGTCTTTTCCGAGTTGAGACCTGGCGGAAATATGAGCACACCGCGATCGACTCACCGGAAAATCGCCGGACATGGGCCCCCGAGGGAAGGGGGCGGGCCCACCACGGGCCCACCACGGGCTCCGCGACGGACCCCACCACGGCCCCGCAACGGACGCCTCGTGGTGCTGCGGAGTCGGCCTGGCGGGACCTGCGGAGCCGACCTCGCGGGACCGGTGGAACCGACCTCGCGGGACCGCCGGAACCAACCTCCCGGGACCTGCGGAACCGACCTCCCGGCACTCGGATGGCGCAGTCAACGTCCTTGACACCACTCGGCACTTGGCCACCTACTGTTCCTGCGCATCGATGAAGACAACGTTGTCCGGCGCAGGGAGGGTGCTCGCGTATGCAGCGCTTCGGGGCTCGGCCGAGGTGGATCGGATGGAGACGGGCGGTCGTGTGCACGGCCGCTCTCGTCATGGCGGCGGGGGCTCCGGGAGCGGCGGTGGCCCTGCCGGACCGGGGGCCGGCGGCCGACCGGGAGTTCGCGTCCTCCTTCGAGACCGGTGAGCGCGCTCCCGACTGGCGGAGCACCGTCGAGTCGGTGCCGGGCGGCGGCGCACGGGCGTCGGGGGTCGACGGCGGCTACGGCGGCGGTCTCCCCGGCGAGGTGACCGACCGGGTGACGGACGTTCGGGCGAGCGCCGAGAACACGGCCGGCGGCGAGGTGAAGGAGAACCTCGTCGACGGCGAGCCGGGCACCAAGTGGCTGGCCTTCGAGGCCTCCGGCTGGGTGGAGTTCGACCTGCCCGAGCCGGTGGCGGTGACCGTGTACGCGCTCACCTCCGCCAACGACGCGGCCGAGCGCGACCCGGCGGACTGGATCCTCGAGGGCTCGGCGGACGGGGCCGACTGGACGACCGTCGACAGCCGTACCGGGGAGGGCTTCGACAAGCGCTTGCAGACGAGGACGTACCCGCTCGGTGCCCCCGCCTCCTACCGGCACTTCCGGCTGGAGGTGACGAAGAACCACGGCTCCGGGATCCTCCAGCTCGCCGATGTGCGGTTCGGCACGGGCGGGAGCGGTGATCCCGTGCCGCCGGACATGCTGACCGTCGTCGACCGCGGTCCGAGCGGCTCGCCCACCGCCAAGGCGCGCGCCGGTTTCACCGGGCTGCGGGCCCTGCGCTACGCCGGGCGCCACACCGCCGAGGGGCGCGGCTACTCCTACAACAAGGTCTTCGACGTGAACGTGCGGGTCTCCTCGCGCACCCGGCTCGCGTACCAGATCTTCCCGGCGATGGCCGAGGGGGACACGGACTACGCGGCGACGCACGTGTCGGTGGATCTGGCGTTCACCGACGGGACGTATCTGAGCGGGCTGGGGGCGACCGACCAGTACGGCTTCGCCCTGTCGCCGCGCGGACAGGGCGCGGCCAAGTCGCTGTACGTCAACCAGTGGAACGACGTGGTGGCGGGGATCGGTTCGGTCGCGGCCGGGAAGACGGTCGACCGGATCCTCGTCGGGTACGACTCCCCCGGCGGGCCCGCGCGGTTCCGGGGCTGGGTGGACGACATCGCGTTGCGCACGGCAGCGCCCGAGGCCCCGAAGGCGCATGTGTCGGACTACGCGGTGACCACCCGCGGCACCAACTCCAGCGGGAGCTTCTCGCGCGGCAACACCTTCCCGGCGACCGCCGTGCCGCACGGCTTCAACTTCTGGACCCCGGTGACCAACGCGTCCACGCTGGGCTGGCTCTACGACTACGCCCGCGCGAACGACGCCGGCAACCTGCCCACGATCCAGGCGTTCAGCGCGAGCCACGAGCCGAGTCCCTGGATGGGCGACCGTCAGACGTTCCAGGTCATGCCGTCGGCGGCGGCCGGTGTTCCGGACACCGGGCGGACGGCGCGGGCGCTGCCGTTCCGGCACGCGAACGAGACGGCCCGGCCGTACTACTACGGGGTGCGGTTCGAGAACGGCCTGAAGGCGGAGATGACGCCGACCGATCACGCGGCCGCTCTGCGTTTCACCTATCCGGGCGACGACGCCGGCGTCGTCTTCGACAACGTGACCGACCAGGCCGGCCTGACGCTCGACACCGGGAACGGCGTCGTGACGGGCTACTCCGACGTGAAGTCGGGGCTGTCCACGGGCGCCACCCGGCTGTTCGTGTACGGCGAGTTCGACGCGCCGGTGACAGACGGATCGTCGAGCGGGGTGAAGGGCTATCTGCGGTTCGACGCGGGCGCGGACCGCTCGGTGACCCTGCGGCTGGCGACCTCCCTGATCGGCGTCGACCAGGCCCGCGACAACCTGCGCCGGGAGATCCCGGAGGGAACCGCCTTCGAGACGGTCCAGCGGCGTGCCCAGCGGCAGTGGGACGAGCTGCTGGGCACGGTGGAGGTCGAGGGCGCCACCCCGGACCAGCTCACGACGCTGTACTCCAACCTCTATCGGCTGTACCTGTATCCCAACTCGGGCTTCGAGAGGGTCGGTTCGACGGACAGATACGCCTCGCCCTTCTCGCCGATGCCGGGCCCGGACACCCCGACGCACACCGGCGCGAAGATCGTGGACGGCAAGGTCTACGTCAACAACGGCTTCTGGGACACCTATCGGACGACCTGGCCGGCGTACTCGCTGCTGACGCCGACCCGGGCGGCCGAGCTGGCGGACGGGTTCGTGCAGCAGTACAGGGACGGCGGCTGGACCTCGCGCTGGTCGTCTCCGGGGTACGCCGATCTGATGACCGGCACCTCCTCGGACGTCGCCTTCGCGGACGCGTACGTCAAGGGAGTCGGCCTGGACGCGGAGTCGGCGTACGACGCGGCGGTGAAGAACGCGACGGTCGTGCCCCCCTCGTCGGGCGTGGGCCGCAAGGGCATGGCGACCTCGCCCTTCCTCGGCTACACCGCCACGGACACCCATGAGGGCCTGTCCTGGGCCCTGGAGGGTTACCTCAACGACTACGGAATCGCCCGGATGGGCCAGGAACTGTTCCGCAGGACGGGCGAGAAGCGCTACAGGGACGAGTCGGCGTACTTCCTCAACCGCGCACAGGGCTATGTGCACCTGTTCGATTCGACGGCGGGCTTCTTCCAGGGCCGGGACGCCGAGGGCGACTGGCGGGTGAAGTCGTCGGCCTACGACCCTCGCGTGTGGGGTCACGACTACACCGAGACCAACGGCTGGGGGTACGCCTTCACCGCCCCGCAGGACAGCCGGGGCCTGGCCAACCTCTACGGCGGCCGCGCCGGCCTGGCCGACAAGCTCGACACCTACTTCACGACCCCGGAAACCGCCTCCCCCGACTTCGTCGGCTCCTACGGCGGCGTGATCCACGAGATGACGGAGGCGCGGGATGTCCGGATGGGCATGTACGGGCACTCCAACCAGGTGGCCCACCACGCGATCTACATGTACGACGCGGCCGGGCAGCCCTGGAAGGCGCAGGCCAGGGTGCGCGAGGCGCTGGCCCGGCTGTACACCGGCAGCGCGATCGGGCAGGGGTACCACGGTGACGAGGACAACGGCGAGCAGTCGGCCTGGTACCTCTTCTCCGCCCTCGGCTTCTACCCGTTGGTGATGGGCAGCGGCGAGTACGCGGTCGGGTCCCCGCTGTTCAAGAAGGCCACCGTCCACCTGGAGAACGGCGCCGACCTCGTGATCCGGGCGCCGCGGAACAGCGCCCGCAACGTGTACGTGCAGGGCCTCAAGGTGAACGGCCGTCCCTGGACGTCGACTTCACTCCCCCACGCGGTGCTGGCGAAGGGCGCGGTCCTGGACTTCGCCATGGGGCCCAGGCCCTCTGCGTGGGGCAGCGGGAAGGGCGCGGCGCCCGTGTCGATCACCAAGGACGACAGGGCGCCGACTCCGCGTACGGACGTCCTCACGGGCGGCGGCGCCCTCTTCGACGACACGTCGGCGACGGGAACCGACGTGTCGGGGACGGTGGACCTGCCGGTCGACGCCGCCGAGAAGGCCGTCCAGTACACGCTCACCTCCGCCGAGCGGGCCGACGCGCCGACGGCCTGGACGCTTCAGGGCTCGTCCTCCGGCGTGACCTGGACCGACCTGGACCGCCGCACGGGCGAGTCGTTCCGCTGGGACCGGCAGACCCGGGCCTTCTCGGTCCCACGGCCCGGCTCGTACCGGCACTACCGGTTGGCCTTCGACGCACAAGCCGTTGTCACGGAAGTCGAGTTGTTGTCGTGATCGGAGGACGACAGCGACTACCGGGTCGGACGCCGTCGCCGGAGCCGGAGGGACTCGATGCCGCTTCCCGAGCCCGTCCTGCCCGCCGACGTGGATCCGGCCCGGCTGCCGTCGCAGGCGTGGCGGCCGCTGGGGTGAGCGGCCGACGCTGATCCGGGGCACGGGGCCACTCGTGGACACCGTGAACGGTGAGGTGGCGGCCGCGTGCGGGCTGTTCGGTGGCGAGGTGATACGCGGCTCCTCCGCCGGCGAGAGGTGCGACCTCGTGCTGGGGATCGTGACGTAGGGCGACTCGGGGGACGAGGGCGAGGCGGGACGGGACCGGGCGGGGCGAGGCGGACGGGGGAGGTGTGGGCGCCTGCAGCCGATGGGCGGGCAGGGGCGGTGACGCACTTGCCCTGCCTATCGAATATCGATAGCTTTCCATCGTGATTCGATGGAAGGGGAGAACATGGGAAAGCTGACCGTGCTCGCACTGCGGGGTGTGCTCGTGGCACTGCTCGCCGGTTCGGGGTTCTTGCAGGCGGTGATGGTTCCGCTGTTGGGCCGGGATCTGGACGACGTCGACACGGACCTCGCCTACCCGCCCGCCGCGTTCCTGGTGATCGTCGTCCTGGGCGTCGTGACGGCACAGGTCGTCCTGGTCTGCGTGTGGCGCCTGGTGACGATGGTGCGCCGTGGAACCGTCTTCTCCCACGCCGCTTTCCGCTACGTCCACATCGTGATCGGAGCCTTCGTGGCGGCCGCCCTGCTGATGTTCACGCTCGGGGTGCTGCTGGCACCGGGCGAGGCCGTCGCCCCCGGGATCGTCCTGCTGATCGGCGGCGCCGTCATGGCGATCCTGGGGGTGGCACTCGTCGTACTCGTGCTGCGCATGCTGCTCGCCCAGGCCGTTGCGCGCGACATCGAGGCGGCGCGGATGCGGGACGAGCTGGCGGAGGTGATCTGATGCCGATCGCCGTCGACATCGACGTGATGCTGGCCAGGCGGAAGATGTCCGTGGGCGAACTCGCGGAACGCGTCGGAATCACACCCGCCAACCTGGCCGTCCTCAAGAACGGCCGCGCCAAGGCGGTGCGTTTCTCGACACTGGCCGCCCTTTGTGAGGTCCTGGAGTGCCAGCCCGGAGATCTGCTGCGCTGGGAGGCCGGGGCGGAGACCGGGGCCGCTCCGGAAGCGGAGCCCGGGGCCGGATCGCAAGCCGGGGTGGGGGCCGGATCGCAAGCCGGGGCCGGTGCCGCCGTCGGCGCGGACGGGTGAGGTGACGCGGTCACGGCCCTGCCCCACTCCACCCGAGCCCGGGCACACCAGGCGTGCCCGGGGCTCCGAGGCCAGGCATGCCGGGGCTCCGAGGGCCACGGAAGCCCCGGAGCCCCGGTTCAGCGTGAGGTGGCGGCCGTTACCACTCAACCGACCCGGCAGGGAAGGGTCGCCGTGCTGTCACCGCCTGGTCCTGAGACGACGTATCCGAAGGTCGCGCTCCGGCCCGGACTCAGGGAGCCGTTCCAGCCGGCGTTGTGGACCATCACCGCCTGGCCGTTGTACGTGGCGGCGCCGTTCCACAGGCTGTCGACCTTCTGGCCGGCGGCCAGGGTCCAGTCGACCATCCAGCCGAGCATCGGGACGTCGCCGGAGTTGGTGACGGTGACCTCGGACTGGTAGCCGCCGTTCCAGCTTCCCGTCGTCCTGCGGGTGGCCGTGCAGGTGCCGGGCACCGGCTCGGTCGGGTTGCCGGGCTGGTGGATGCCGGTCACTTCGCCGTTGCCGCCGTCGAAGACGACGTCGGAGCAGGAGTAGAAGGTCTCGGCGCTGTCCGAGCGCTGCCACACCATGTAGATGATGTGCCGCCCCGACTTGCCTTCAGGGAGCTTGCCCTTCCAGGCGTAGTCCGCCTCGACCGTGCCGGGGCTGCCGTTGAGCGGCGGGTGGTCGACGCTCAGGAACGGCCGGTCCTCGATGGCGTCCCAGGTGAGGGTCCGGGTGGGGTCGAAGCCGTCCTTGGTGATGTAGACGTAGAACCAGCCCGGGTGGGCGGCCCAGGCGTTGTAGGAGAAGTCGATGGTCGCACCCGAGGTGAGGTGGGTGAGCGGCCAGTCGGCGCGGGGTGCGTCGAAGCCGGTGAAATTCGTGTTTCCGCCGCTGCAGAGCTGCCCGTCGGGCACGAAGCCGCGAGTACGGCCGGCGCCGTCGGAGCGGAGTACGGAGAACCAGTTGTAGAACGGCGTGGTCCCGCTGACCTGCTGCGCGTTTCGACAGGCCGGGTTGATCGGCTTGATCTCACCGGTGTCGGTCAGCCCGTCCTGCCAGCACAGGAAAGTGCGACTGCCGGGCTTCATGGGAGTGCCGTGCGCTTCGGCCTTGCCACCGGCCGTGACGATGAGTCCGACGGCGGGGAGGGTGGCGAGGAGGGAGAGGAGCACCAGGAGGAGGGCCTTGGTCCGTAACCTGGCCCTCAGGCTTGTCATGATCATGACATTATTGACGTCTCGCATAGGAAGTGTCCTTCCATCTACGGACCGTGCGGGCGGGGAGTCGTGCGGGGTGGAGCAGTGCGGGTACTGGTGGAGCGGGTACTGATGGAGCGGCGCGCACCCCGGATACCGGAACCGGAGACCGGACACGAGAGACGGCATACCGGCTACGGGCTACGGGCTACGGGCTACGGGCTACGGGCTACGGGCTACGGGCTACGGGCTACGGGCTACGGGCTAATGCATACAGACTCGTGCATGCCGGATACCGGCTGATGCATACCGGCTCATGCATGCCGGATACCGGATACCGGGGTAGGGAGGCGGAAGCGATCCCGGCGGGTTCCGGTCCACCATGTGGGAGCGCTCCCACCTCACCTGTGCCGGAAGGTAGCGCTAAGGAGCCGACTTGTAAACGGAATCGGCGCGAATGCGACCAGCGGAGGCGAGCCAGCGGACGCGAGCGATGGGAGGAACGCGGGTCCGGCGGCGGTGCCCGGAGGCGTTACCGCTGCCTCTCGTCGGCGGGTGCGCCGTACCAGCGCCATTGGGTGAGGCGGGGACGACCGGGGAGTTCCGCGCGGCCCGTGGCCCACAGGAGGGTGGGCCAGCGGGCGGTGTCCGTCGGGGCGTCCGGGAAGAGTCTGGTCAACACCCGGTCGCAGAGGCCGGCCTCGGGTGTCGAGCCGAGGCCGAGGCCGAGTCCCTCCGTGACGTCGTGCAGGTGCACCAACGTCTCGACGACGCCCATCGCGGCGAAACCCTCCGGGTCGGCCACGCCGAAGACGTGGTGCGAACGGACCGTCGGCGGCGTGGTGCGCACGACAGCCGTGAGCAGCGCGCCGCACGCCTCCAGGACCTGCAACAGGCCCGCCGGGCCGGCGGCACGATCGACGAAGACGACGTTCGCCGGCCCGTCCGGCCTCCTCCGGGTCCACGCGAACGGCACGTGCGTGTCCGACGGCGGGGTCTGGGGGCCGAGTTGGGCGGCGTAGGAGAACAAGTCGTCGGCCAGGTGCTCGACGGTCTCCCAGCAGTCCCACTCCAGGGAACCGGCCTTGGCGTTCCAGTTCGACGCCGCCGCCGCCCGGCGCAGGGTGGTCACGGCCAGGCGGACGGCGTACTCGACGTCGTCCGCAGTGACGGGACCGCTCGTGCCGGACGCACCCGTACAGGCACCGCCCACGCCCGGATCACCCACGCCGGGACCGCGGCCCAAGCCCGGATCACCCACGCTGGGACCGCCCATGTCGGGATCGTCGGTCACGGAACCGTCTGCTGCGCCTGCTTCATGCATGGCCGGACCGTATCCCACCGGAGCCGGAGGGATGACCGGGAACCTGCGTGGCCGCACACGGCGGAGGGCCGCACCCCCGTCACCGGGGGTGCGGCCCTCGAACGCGCTTCGACCGCGCTGCCTGACCGGTCCGCGACCGCGTTGCCGGGCCGCTTGCCCGTTACTTGCGGATCAGGCTGCGCAGGACGTACTGCATGATGCCGCCGTTGCGGTAGTAGTCGGCCTCACCGGGGGTGTCGATGCGGACGACCGCGTCGAACTCGACGCCCGTGTCGGTGGTGACCTTGACCGTGCGCGGGGTGGTGCCGTTGTTCAGTTCCTCGACGCCGGTGAAGGAGAAGGTCTCCTCGCCGGTCAGGCCGAGGGAGGCGGCGGACTGGCCCTCCGGGAACTGGAGCGGGAGGACGCCCATGCCGATGAGGTTCGAGCGGTGGATGCGCTCGTACGACTCGGCGATGACGGCCTTGACGCCGAGGAGCGCGGTGCCCTTGGCGGCCCAGTCGCGGGACGAGCCGGAGCCGTACTCCTTGCCGGCCAGGACGACCAGCGGGATGCCCTGCTCGATGTAGTTGCGCGAGGCGTCGTAGATGAAGGACACCGGCGCGTCCGGCTGGGTGAAGTCGCGGGTGTAGCCGCCCTCGGTGCCCGGCGCGATCTGGTTGCGCAGGCGGATGTTGGCGAACGTGCCGCGGATCATGACCTCATGGTTGCCTCGGCGCGAGCCGTAGGAGTTGAAGTCACGACGCTCCACACCGTGCTCGGTGAGGTACTTGCCGGCCGGGGTGTCGGCCTTGATGGCGCCGGCCGGGGAGATGTGGTCGGTGGTGACCGAGTCGCCCAGCTTGGCCAGGACGCGGGCGCCCGTGATGTCGGAGACCGGGGTGGTCTCCATCGTCATGCCCTCGAAGTACGGGGGCTTGCGCACGTACGTGGACTGCGGGTCCCACTCGAAGGTGTTGCCGGTCGGGATCGACAGGGCCTGCCACTGGGCGTCGCCCGCGAAGACGTCCTGGTAGGACTTGTTGAACATGTCCTCGCCGATGGCGTTGGCCACGACGTCGTTGACCTCGGCCTCGGTGGGCCAGATGTCCTTGAGGTAGACCGGGTTGCCGTCCTGGTCGGTGCCCAGGGCGTCCTTGGTGATGTCCACCTTCATGGAGCCCGCGAGCGCGTACGCGACGACCAGCGGCGGGGACGCCAGGTAGTTCATCTTGACGTCGGGGTTGATGCGGCCCTCGAAGTTCCGGTTGCCGGAGAGGACCGAGGTGACCGCGAGGTCGTGGTCGTTGACGGCCTGGGAGACCTCCTCCGGCAGCGGGCCGGAGTTGCCGATGCAGGTGGTGCAGCCGTAACCGACCAGGTTGAAGCCGACCTTGTCGAGGTACGGCGTCAGACCGGCCTTGTCGAAGTAGTCGGTGACGACCTTCGAGCCCGGGGCGAGGGTGGTCTTGACCCACGGCTTGCGGGTCAGGCCCTTCTCCACGGCCTTCTTCGCGACGAGCGCGGCGGCGACCATGACGTACGGGTTGGAGGTGTTGGTGCAGGAGGTGATGGCCGCGACCGTCACCGCACCGTGGTCGATCTCGTACGTCGAGCCGTCGGGGGCGGTCACGGTGACCGGGTTGGACGGGCCCGCGCCGGGCACGACGGCCGAGTGCTGCGGGGCGCCGGCGCCGTTGTCCTCGTGGCCGTAGGCCGGGGCGTCGCTGGCCGGGAAGGACTCGGCGCCGGCCTCGTCCACCGGGGACTCGACGCCGTGCGGCTTCTCCTGCGCCGGGACGCCCGGCTTGCGGTCGTCGCCGCCGGTGACGCCGGCCTCGACGTAGTTGAGGACGTCGGCCTTGAACTGCTCGGCCGCGTTCGCGAGGACGATGCGGTCCTGCGGGCGCTTCGGGCCGGCGATCGACGGGACGACGGTCGACAGGTCCAGCTCGAGCTTCTCGGAGAAGTCCGGCTCGGCCTTCGGGTCCAGCCAGAGACCCTGCGCCTTGGCGTAGGCCTCGACGAGCGCGACCTGCTGCTCGTCACGGCCGGTCAGGCGCAGGTACTTCAGCGTCTCGTCGTCGATCGGGAAGATCGCGGCGGTGGAGCCGAACTCCGGGGACATGTTGCCGATGGTGGCGCGGTTGGCGAGGGAGGTGGCGGAGACGCCCTCGCCGTAGAACTCGACGAACTTGCCGACGACGCCGTGCTTGCGCAGCATCTCGGTGATCGTGAGGACGAGGTCGGTGGCGGTGGTGCCGGCGGGCAGCTCACCGGTGAGCTTGAAGCCGACGACGCGCGGGATGAGCATGGAGACCGGCTGGCCGAGCATCGCGGCCTCGGCCTCGATGCCGCCGACGCCCCAGCCGAGGACGCCGAGGCCGTTGACCATGGTGGTGTGCGAGTCGGTGCCGACCAGGGTGTCGGGGTAGGCCTGGCCGCCGCGGACCATGACCGTGCGCGCCAGGTGCTCGATGTTCACCTGGTGGACGATGCCGGTGCCGGGCGGGACGACCTTGAACTCGTCGAACGCGGTCTGGCCCCAGCGCAGGAACTGGTAGCGCTCCTTGTTGCGGCCGTACTCCAGCTCGACGTTCTGCGCGAAGGCTTCGTTGGTGCCGAACTTGTCGGCGATGACGGAGTGGTCGATGACCAGCTCGGCGGGGGCCAGCGGGTTGATCTTCGCCGGGTCGCCGCCCAGCTCCTTGACGGCCTCACGCATGGTGGCGAGGTCGACGACACAGGGCACGCCGGTGAAGTCCTGCATGATCACGCGGGCCGGCGTGAACTGGATCTCCTGGGAGGGCTGGGCCTGCGAGTCCCAGTTGCCGAGGGCGCGGATGTGGTCGGCGGTGATGTTCGCGCCGTCCTCCGTGCGGAGCAGGTTCTCCAGCAGGACCTTCAGGCTGTAGGGAAGGCGCGCGGAGCCCTCGACCTTGTCCAGCCGGAAGATCTCGTACGACTCGTCGCCCACCGGCAGCGTGCTGCGGGCGTCGAAGCTGTTCGCCGACACGACAGTCTCCTTCATTCATGTGCGCGTTCCACCGCATCCTGCCGTCACGCGGGCTTGGCCGATCCGCTAAGGTCAGGCTAAGTTAGGCCACCCTTACCGGGGTGGCGGCTGCGGGTGCGCCGCGGCAGATATCTCGATGTCGAGATAACTCTAGTACATTGGGGCTGGTTGGTCATGCCCGGGCCCGCCGTGACCGCTGTCCTCCGATCGAGGCGTTTGACAGCGAACCCGGTCGCTTCGGCCTCCTCGGCGCGGTCGGCGTCACGTCTCCGGTGGTGCTGGGTGGCACGTCACATCTCCGGCGGTACTGAGCGGCGGCGACCGGGCAGCACGTCGGGTCCGAATGTGACTGGAGCGGGACCGGCTTCTCCTGATGGACTTCGGTCGCGAGGCGGTGCGATCACCTCGCGACCGTTCCGGCCGCACCGGCGCGACGGCGAGCGGGAGCGCCGGCTCTCGGCGGCGGGGGTCCGGCATCCATGATCACCGGAGTCACCAGGGGGAGCCCACAGCATGACCGGCACCACGGAGGCCCTTGGCGGGCCGGCCACAGTCGACGACGCGGCACGAAGCGTCACGCGCCCCTTCTACGTGTACGCCGTGCTCGCCAACTCGCTGTTCCAGCGGGGCGTATTCGTCCTCTTCCTCTACCAGCGAGGCTTCTCGGCCGGGCAAGTGGCCCTCCTTCAGACACTGCTCTACCTGGTCAGCGGACTCGCGGAGTTGCCGACGGGAGTCATCGCCGACCGCATCGGCAGGCGGGCCGGCATCGTGACCGGTCAGGTGCTGATAGCGGGATGCCTGCTCGGTCAGGTGACGTTCTCCGACTACTGGGTGTTCCTGACGCTGTTCATCGGACAGGGCGTGGGCATGGCATGCGTGTCCGGTTCGGACACCGCCCTGCTGTACGACCTGCTCGTGCGTCGTGGCGCGACGGCCGGCTACGTCAGGATCAGGTCCCGGTTCACCATGCTCGGGACGGTCACCTCGGGAGCCGCCATCGCCCTCGGCGGCCAACTGCAGCAGATCTCCTGGGGAGTCGTCTACGCAGGTTCGGCGGCGTGCCTCGTCCTGGCCGTGGTGGTGCTGATGTCACGGGTGCCCGAGATCCGCGGCGCGGACGCGGTGGACGAGCGGGACGGAGCCGAGAAGGGGCACCGCGACGCCACGGCATGGCGGGCGATGCTCCGGGTCGCCACCCCGGCGCTCGTGACGCTGGTCGTGGTGTCCGGATTGATGCACGCGACGTTGACGCCGTACATCATCTTCACCCAGAAGACCCTCTCCGATCAGGGAGCGGGCACCGCATCGGTCAGCGTGGTCATATCGGCGGGATTCTTCGTCGGCGGGCTCGTCCCCCTGCTGTCGGACCGCGCGGACCGGCGCATCGGGTATCGGGTCATCGTCCCGGTGTCTCTCCTGGCGCTCGCCGTGGCGCTCGGCCTGACCGGCCTCGGCCTTGTCCAGGTCACCATCGCCGCGTTCCTGGTCCTGGTCGGCGTTCCCGAGATCACGGCCGTGCTCGTGGACAACGTGTTCAACGAGGCGGTGCCGTCGCGCCACCGGGCGAGCCTGCTGTCGATGATCGCGTTCGTGGAGTCGGCGTTCATCGGCATCGGCTATCTCGTCCTCGGCGCGCTCATGGACGGGTTGGGCTCCGGTGTGGGCATGGCCGCCTACGCCGCGGTCCCCCTGCTGGCCTGTCTTCTGTGGCTCCCAGTGCTCTTCCGAGGGGCACGGGTGACCAAGGGGGTCGAGAAGCAGCTCCCCGCGCGGAAGCGGTGACCGGCGGCCCCGCGTCGGGAAGATCGGTGTCGCGGAAGCGGTGTCCGGGGTTCCCGGCAGTTCCCGACCCTTCGTCACTCGTCGATACCCCGGTAGGCCTGTCGGTGCGTCAGCACCGCGCGCGAAGGTGCCGGGATTCCGGTGTGCCCCGGCCATGGCCCGGGCGAGCGGGGGTAGACGAAGGCGGAGCGTCCGTGGCACACCGAGCCCGACCCGCCGACCGAGAAGGAGGTTCGCGATGCCCCTCACTTTCCGCAAGAGTTTCCGCATCTTTCCGGGGGTGCGCCTGAACATCAACCGGCGTTCGTGGTCCATCACGACCGGCGGCGGCTCGCACGGGCCGCGTCACACCCACAGCAGCACCGGGCGTCAGACGACGTCGGTGGATCTGCCCGGGCCTTTCGGGTGGCGTCGTACGCGTACCGCCAAGCGTCGTTGACGGGGTGTCATCCGAACGGACCCCCCAAGAGGTGCGATCTCATATCTGAGATAACCTCAACCTCATGGCAGACGACTACCTCCTACGCATCGGCAGGCTCATCCGTGACGCCAGGCAGCACCGCGGCTGGACACAGGCGCAGCTGGCCGAGGCGCTCGGGACAAGCCAGAGCGCCGTCAACCGCATCGAGCGCGGGAACCAAAACATCAGCCTTGAGATGATCGCTCGAATCGGTGAAGCTCTGGACAGTGAGATCGTCTCACTGGGCTACGCGGGGCCGATGCATCTGCGCGTGGTGGGCGGCCGACGGCTGTCCGGCGCCATCGACGTGAAGACGAGCAAGAACGCGTGCGTGGCCCTGCTGTGCGCCTCGCTGCTCAACCGGGGGCGCACGGTGCTGCGCCGGGTCGCCCGCATCGAGGAGGTGTACCGCCTCCTGGAGGTGCTGAACTCGATCGGCGTACGCACGCGCTGGATCAACGAGGGCGTGGACCTGGAGATCGTGCCGCCCGCCGAGCTGGACATGGCGGCCATCGACGCCGAGGCCGCCGTACGGACCCGCTCGATCATCATGTTCTTCGGCCCGCTGCTGCACCGCATGGACCAGTTCAAGCTGCCGTACGCCGGTGGCTGCGACCTCGGTACGCGGACCATCGAGCCGCACATGATCGCGCTGCGCCGGTTCGGGCTGGACATCGCGGCGACGGAGGGCCAGTACCACGCCGTCGTCGACCGCGCCGTCCGCCCGGACCGTCCGATCGTGCTGACCGAGCGCGGGGACACCGTCACCGAGAACGCGCTGCTGGCGGCCGCCCGGCACGACGGGGTCACCGTCATCCGCAACGCCTCCTCCAACTACATGGTCCAGGACCTCTGCTTCTTCCTGGAGGCGCTCGGTGTCGAGGTCGAGGGCATCGGCACCACCACGCTCACCGTGCACGGCGTGCCGGACATCGACGTCGACGTGGACTACTCCCCCTCCGAGGACCCGGTCGAGGCGATGAGCCTGCTGGCCGCCGCCGTCGTCACGGAGTCGGAGCTGACGGTGCGCCGGGTGCCGATCGAGTTCCTGGAGATCGAGCTGGCCGTGCTGGAGGAGATGGGGCTCGATCACGACCGTACGCCGGAGTACGCCGCCGACAACGGCCGTACCCGTCTGGTGGACCTCACGGTCCGGCCCTCGAAGCTGGAGGCGCCGATCGACAAGATCCACCCGATGCCGTTTCCCGGTCTGAACATCGACAACGTGCCGTTCTTCGCGGCCATCGCGGCCGTCGCCCAGGGCAAGACCCTCATCCACGACTGGGTATACGACAACCGCGCGATCTACCTGACCGACCTGAACCGGCTCGGTGGGCGGCTCCAACTCCTCGACCCCCACCGGGTGCTGGTGGAGGGCCCGACCCGCTGGCGCGCCGCCGAGATGATGTGCCCGCCGGCCCTGCGGCCCGCGGTGGTCGTCCTGCTGGCGATGATGGCGGCGGAGGGCACGTCCGTGCTGCGCAACGTGTATGTCATCAACCGCGGTTACGAGGACCTGGCCGAGCGGCTGAACTCGATCGGGGCGCAGATCGAGATCTTCCGCGACATCTGAACGTCCTGAGAGGCATGACCGTCACACCCGATCCGGCTCGCGAGTAAGCGGGGCGGGGAGGGAGTGCGGCGGCATGCGTGGGACCGCTCCGGGACTTTTTCGCCGTCGGTGAGGCAGGCGTGCGGCACGTCTCCGCTTCGCCGCCGGGGAAGGCCTTCGTTCGGGCCGCTCCGGGATCTTCCGGGGGGCCTTCAGAGCTTCGAGGCTTCGGGCCTTCAGGGCTTCGGAACTTCGGGGCTTCGGGGCTTCGGCCGGGCGGTCCACGCTCGGGCGACGCCCCCGCCAGGCCGGAGTCTTCGGCTCGGAACCCCCGACGCCACGCCGGAGTCCGCGACTCGATGACTCCGGCGTGGCGTCGCTGTTCCGCTCCGTCCGGACCGCTCAGCGGCTCAGGCAGCCGCCGGCTTTCGGTCGTCAGCGCACGTCCGCCGCGTCGAGCAGGGTGACCACCGTGGGCGCGACGAGCCCCGTCAGTGTGTCCGCACCGATGCCCGCGCGGGCGCTGGCACCGTCGAAGACCAGGCTGAGCTGCCGGGCCAGTAGACCGGGATCCCTTGCCCCGCCCCGCTCCGCCTCGGCGCGGAAGAAGGCGGTCAGGTTCTCCTTGACCTGATGGGCGACCTGGCTCGCGGGGTGGCTCTGGTTCTTCAGCTCGACCTGCGCGGCCAGGAAGGGGCAGCCGTGGAACTCGGGCGCCCGCGACTGTGATTCCACCCGCTCGAAGACATGCAGGATCCGCTCCCTGGGGGAACGGTCGTCGTCCGCCGCGGGCAGGAGTTCCGCCACGTAGGCCGAAGTGCGCCGCTCCAGACTCGCCGCCAGCAGTTCGTCCTTGCTCTGGAACAGCTGGTACATGGAGCGCTTCGACACGCCCGCCGCCTTGCACAGCGCCTCGACGCCGATACCGACACCGTCCCGGTAGGTGAGCGTGGCCGCCGCCTCCAGCAGCCGCTCCCTGGGGCTTCGTTTCACTTCGGTGGTCATACCACGAGGTTAACCCAGAGAGAGGCACAATAAAACCGATCGGTTTCCATGATGGCCCCCGCGCGGCTTCCAGGGTGGCGCCCGCGCGGAGTCTCGGCGACGCCACGGAGAAAGGCGGCCCCGAGCCATGGCGGTGTGCACACCCGGCCTCCCCGGCGGGGCGACACGCCCCGGAGCCACTCCGAGCCATGACCCCACCCCTGGAACCGCACGGTCGTCGAACGCGGCCCCCTTCGGCGCACAGACCCGGCGAGCAGCCCCTCCCCTCGGCAGCACTTGACGGCCGCCGCCGCACCCGAACCGTCGGTGAGCCCTGACATTCCCACGGACTCCCCCGCCGCACGACCGACACCCACTCCCCCGCCGCACGGCCGACGCCGACATGGACCAGGCCGAACGGACGGGTGGAGACGTCCCGGGCCCCCCGGATCAGGAACGACATCCCGAAGCCGAGCCCACGCGACTGGCGCCCCTGAAGAACTTGCGCCCGAAAACCGATCGGTTTACTGTGATGAAACCAGTCGGTTTCCCATTTCTCTGGAGGCAGTCATGACCGCTTTGAAGGGCGCAAACGTCTTCGTCACCGGCGGCAGCCGTGGCATCGGCAAGGCGCTGGTGGAGGAGCTGTACGCGCGTGGCGCCGGCAAGGTCTACGCCACGGCCCGCGACCCGCGGAGCGTGACGCATCCCGACGCCGTCCCGGTCGCGCTGGAGGTCACCGACCCCGCCTCCGTGGCGGCGGCCGCCGCACAGGCGCAGGACGTCACCGTACTGATCAACAACGCCGGTGCCGCGGTCGGCGCCTCCTTCCTCGACTCCCCGGTCGACGACGTACGCCGGGAGTTCGAGACCAACTTCTACGGCCCGCTCCTGGTCGCCCGGGCCTTCGTCCCGGTCATCGAGGGCAACGGCGGCGGCCACCTCCTCAACGTGCACTCCGTGCTGTCCTGGCTGGCGCTCGGCGGCTCCTACAGCGCCTCGAAGGCGGCCCTGTGGTCGCAGACGAACTCCCTGCGCCTGGAGCTTCAGCCGCGCGGCATCGCCGTCACCGGACTGCACGTGGGTTACGTGGACACCGACCTGGCGGCCGGCGTCGACGCGCCCAAGTCCGATCCCCGGGACGTCGCCGCCCTCGCCCTCGACGGCGTCGAGGCGGGCGCGTACGAGGTGCTCGCCGACGACATCTCGCGGCAGGTCAAGGCGGGCCTCGCCGGGGACCTGGCCGGGCTGTACGCCCAGCTCGCCAAGTAGGACGGGGAGACGGCGAGATGCCCAGCCAGGAGTCACGTCCCACGATCCACATCCCGGGGACCACCAGCCACACCCTCGCCCCGCGCGCAGGACGACACGGCCACGAGGGAACGCTGCGCTACCTCAAGGCGGGCACCGGTGCTCCCCTGGTCCTGCTGCACACCGTGCGCACCCAGGCCGAGCACTTCCGCCTCCTCATCCCGCTGATCGCGGACCGGTACACCGTGTACGCCCTCGATCTGCCGGGGATGGGCTACTCCGAGATCGTCCCCGGTGCGTCGTACGACGAGCCGGCGATGCGCGCGGGCGTCGAGCGGCTCCTCACCGCACTCGACCTGCACGACGTGACGTTGGTCGGGGAGTCCATGGGGGCGGTGCTCGCCCTGACCACCGCGGCCGATCTGCCGGAGCGGGTACGGCGCGTCGTCGCGGTGAACACCTACGACTACCGCGACGGCATCGCCCGGTCCGGTCTCCTCGCCCGCGTGGTGGTCAGCGCCGTCCTCGCGCCGGGAGTGGGTCCGGTGGTCGCCGGAGTGGAGCCCAGGGCCGCCCTCCGCAAGATCCTTCAGGGCGGCCTCGGCGACCGGAGCGCCCTGCGGGCGGACTACGTGGACGAACTCCTCCGGGTGGGGGGCCGCCCCGGCTACCCGGCCGTCGCCCGGGCCGTGTACCAGAACCTGCCCGGCCTCATCGCGGCCCGCTCGCGCTACCCCGAGGTGCAGGCCCCCGTCCACCTGGTCTACGGCGAGAAGGACTGGTCCCGCCCCTCGGACCGGGAGGCCGACAAGCGGCTGCTGCCGGCCGCCGACTTCACACAGGTGCCGAAGGCCGGCCACTTCATCGCCCTGGAACGCCCCGACGTACTGGCCGACCTGCTGAACGCGGCGGCGTGAGCGCCCCGGACCACGGTGACCACCACGCAGGAGCGGTACATGACGGGGACCCGGATCCGCTCCCGCCGGGCCGGTAGACGTCCGCGCGCGGCACCGTACCGTCACGCGTCTCCGACGGAACGTCGAACCGGCGTCCTCGACCCCCTGGCGGCGGTCCGGCGCGGCTTCGTGGTCGTCCTCCAGGACACCCGCGGCCGGTTCGCCTCCGAGGGGGACCGGGAGCCGTTCACGTACGAGGAGAGCGACGGTTACGACACCGTGCGGTCGGCCGCCGCGCTCCCCGGCTCCAACGGCTGCCTCGGCATGGTCGGGGGCAGTCGCTTCGGCAGCACCCGGTGGATGAAGGCGCCGGGCTGGTCGGTTACCGGGGCTCGGCGACCGCCCTCTTCGCCGGGACCTTCACGGGGGCGGCGAGAAGGACCAGCCCCAGGCCGAGGACGGCCAGGCCGCACCAGGAGACGTACGGCAGGCGCTCGCCGAGGACGGTGACGCCCAGGACGGCGGCGACGGCGGGTTCTGCCAGGGTCAGTGAGGTGGCCGCCGACGCGGACGTACGGCGCAGTCCGTGCCCGAAGAGGCGGTAGGCGAGGTAGACGGTGAACAGGGCGAGGTAGCCGGCCACCGCCGCGCCCCTGACGGTGCCGAGCCAGGTGACGTCCACGAACGGGGCGAGCGGCAGCACGAGCAGCCCGGCGGCGCCGAACAGCGCGCCCATCACCGCGCCGGACTCGTGCCCGTGGGTGATGAGCCGGGCGCCGATCGACGCGTAGACGGCGTACGAGAGTCCGGCGATGGCGGCGAGCAGGACGCCTGTGAGGTCCACCGGTGTGGTGGCTCCGGTGAGCCGGGGGCCCAGCACCAGGAGGGTGCAGCCGAGGACGGCGGCCGAGGTGGCGCCGGTCCAGCGTGCGGTCGGCCGGGCCTGCCCGGTGAGCCAGGACAGGAGTCCGGCGAGGACCGGCGCGCTGCCGAGCGCGATCACGGTGGCCACCGCCACTCCGGTGCGGGCCACCGCCGGGTAGAAGGTGACCGGGTATCCGGCGACGGTGAGGGCGCCCAGGACGAGCAGCCACCGCTCGGAGCGGGTGCAGCGGGCCGGCAGGGACCGGGCGCCGCGGGTGGTGAGCAGGAGCAGGATGCCGCCGAGGGTGAGACCGGCGCAGCCGATGGCCGCGGCGGGCGCGCCGGCCGGGGCGAGGGAGGCGGCGGTCCCGGTCGTGCCCCACAGCACGGCCGCGGTGAGCAGGGGGGCGGGACCGCCGAGGAGGGGGTGGCGCGGGCCGGTGCGGTGCGGGGCCGGGGTGGCCGGGCGCGCGGGAGTCAGGGATGAGGTGCGGTTCGGCACAGTCGTGGGTCTTCCGTCGTCGAATGCGTCTGGGACTCGATCCGGAACGGGCGCACGACACGGCCGCCGGCCGGCGCGGGAAGCGGCCGGTCGGGGCGGGGTGGGGCAGATCGGTCGGTGCGGCGCCCGTCAGACGGCGAGCGGCGGAAGCACGACGTGCCAGTACGTATTCACCCGGCGATCCTAACGTGCGCGCCGAGGGCCCCGGCAGCCCGGCCGCCGGGGCCCTCGGCAGCGGCGACGTCAACGCACGCGACGTCGGTCCACGCTGTCAGCTCGCCGTCAGCGTCACGTCCTTCTCGGCCGCCGCGTGGAAGTGCGGCATCGGAAGGCCGCCCGCCGGGCGCAGTTCCATCACCGTGGCCTCGACGCGGGCCGCGCCGGGCTCGACCGGGTCGGATGAGGGCTTGCCCGTGTTCACCCAGCGGTGTTCGGCGCCGTCGCACACGGCACGGGTGCCGCCGATGCCGTGCCGGGTGGTCGAGGACTCCTGACCGACGGAGGAACTGACGAAGACCGGACCGGAGCTGCCGGTGCAGCGGTAGGTGCCGGTGAGGGTGACCGTGCCGTCGGCGGCGACCCGGCCGACCGGGTCGACGGTCACGGACTCGGACGGACCGGCGGTCGCGGTCGCCGCGGGGGCGGCCAGCAGGAGCAGGGCGGCACCGGCCGCCGCGGTCAGGGCGGGACTCAGGGAAGGATGGAACGACATGGAACGACCTCCTGGTAGGGGGTTCCACTGGTACCGGGAGGCCGGGGCCGGGACCGTGATCGTCACTCCTTCGGTGGCGAGTCCGCACCGTCCGTCGACGAACGGTCCGGGAGTTGTCCTGGTGCTGTCACACTCGCGGGCGGGCTCTGGCGGCGGCCCCCGCGCGGGCGCATGGTCGGTTCAACGGGGTCCACCGCCCGGTGACCCCACCGACGTGGAGGTGCGCCATGTGTACCCACCGGACTCCGAGCCCCACGGCCGACCCCGCACACGTCGTCGCCGCCCACCCCGAGCAGGGCTGGACCCTCCTGTGCGACGGCACGATCGTCTTCGACGACTCCGGCGAGCTGCTGCCCGACGGTCGCGTCGTGGCCCCGCACCGCGTCCCGGCCGAACGGCTCGCCGGCCTTCTGACCGTCGCCGTCGCCGCCTGATCAGTCCCCCAGGACGGCGAACCCGTCCAGCTCGACGAGGGCCGCCTCGTCCCACAGCCGTACGATCCCCACGACCGCCATCGCCGGGTAGTCCCGGCCCGCCAACTCCCGCCATGCCGAACCGAGTTGGCGGGCGCATGCCCGGTAGGCGGGAACGTCCGTGACGTAGACGGTGACGCGTGCCAGGTCCGCCGGGGTGCCGCCGGCCGCCGCGAGGGCGGTCAGCAGGTTGGCCAGGGCGCGGGCGAACTGGTCCGGCAGCGAGTCGCCGACCACCTTCCCGTCGGCGTCCAGCGCGGTCTGGCCGGCCAGGAACACCAGGCGTGAGCCGGTCGCCACGACCGCGTGCGAGAAGCCGGTCGGCGGGGACAGGCCCGGCGGGTTGACGCGCTCGGCGGTCATCGGACGCCCCCCGGCCCCGGCCGGCGCGGCGCGCCCTCGCCCTCGCCCGCCGCTTCCGCGGGATCGACAGCCGCGCTCCCCGCGCCGGGCCCGCCGCGCCTGCGATCCCTGCCCGCAGGATCGACGCCCGCACGGTCAACCGCCGCACGGTCCGCCTCCGCGTACAACTCCTTCGCGATGACGGCGCGTTGCACCTCGCTCGCCCCCTCGTAGATCCGTGGCGCCCGCACCTCGCGGTACAGGTGTTCCAGCAGGTGGCCGCGGCACAGGGCGCGGGCGCCGTGGAGTTGGACGGCCGTGTCGACGACGTACTGCGCGGTCTCGGTGGCGAGGAGTTTCGCCATGGCGGCGCGGCGCGGCACGTCCGGGGCGCCCGTGTCGTACGCCGTGGCGGCGGCGTGGACCATCAGGCGGGCCGCCTCCGTGCGCAGGGACATCTCGGCGACCTGGTGGGCGACCGTCTGGAGGTCCCTCAGCCTGCCGCCGAAGGCGGTTCGCCGGGTGGTGTGGGTGACGGTGGCGTCGAGGGCGGCCTGGGCCATGCCGACGGCGAAGGCGCCGACGCTGGGCCGGAAGAGGTTGAGGGTGGACATGGCCACGCGGAAGCCGCGGTCCGGTTCGCCGAGCAGGTCGGCCGTGGTGACCGGGACGGCGTCGAGGGCGAGGGTGCCGACGGGGTGCGGGGAGAGCATGTCCAGGGCGGTGCCGGTGAGGCCGGGGCGGTCGGCGGGGAGCAGGAACGCGGTGATGCCACGGGCGCCCGCTCCGGGCGTCGTACGGGCGAAGACGGTGTAGAGATCGGCTTCGGGGGCGTTGGAGATCCAGCATTTCTCGCCGGTCAGGCGCCAGCCGTCGGGGCCGTCGGGTTCCGCCGCGAGGGAGAGCGCGGCCGCGTCCGAGCCGGCCCCCGGCTCGCTGAGCGCGAACGCGGTCGCGGCGCTGCCGTCGGTGACGCGGGGCAGCCACCGCTCGCGCTGTTCGCGGGTGCCGTGCGCGTGGACGGGGTGCGCGCCGAGGCCCTGGAGGGCGAGGGCGGTCTCCGCCTCGGTGCAGGCGTGGGCGAGGGATTCGCGCATCAGGCAGAGGTCGAGGGCGCCGGAGGTGAACAGCCGGGCCAGCAGGCCGAGTCGGCCGAGTTCGAGAAGCAGGGGTCGGTTGATCCGGCCGGGTTCGCCCTGCTCCGCGAGCGGGCGCAGCCGGTCCGCGGCCAGGGCGCGCAGTTCGGCGCACCAGGCGCTCTGTTCGGGTTCGAGCGACAACGCGGGCATCGCCGCCCCTCTCCGCCGATGACCTGCTTCCGCCGGCTCCACCGTATCGCGGACCGTTGACTGTCGTCATCAACGCGATACGCTCGGTCGGCGAGCCCACCGTCACGCCCGCCACGGCGCCTTCGGGCGCCCACCAAGGCAAGGGGGCGGCCTTCCATGCATGGATCGGCCCACGTCGACACCTTCGCGCGCGACCATCTCCCGCCGCCCGGCCAGTGGCCCCGCCTCGATTTCGACCTGCCGGAACTGCGCTACCCCGAGCGGCTGAACGCCGCCGCCGAGCTGCTCGCCGGCGGCGCCCCCCGACGGCCGGTGTTCCGCACCCCCACGGGCCCGCCGTGGACGTACGGGGGCCTGCGCGCCCGCGTCGACCGGCTGGCGCACGTCCTCACCGGCGAGCTGGGCGTCGTACCGGGCAACCGGGTGCTGCTGCGCGGACCGACCACGCCCTGGCTGGCGGCCTGCTGGCTGGCGGTGCTGAAGGCGGGCGGGATCGCGGTGACCGTGCTGGCCCAGCAGCGCACGAACGAGCTGCGCACGATGTGCGCGATCGCCCGGGTGCGGCACGCCCTGTGCGACGTCCGGTCCGTGGACGACCTGGCCGAGGCGGAGGTACCGGGGCTGCGGATCGCGGTGTACGGCGGCGACGCCCCCGACGACCTGCTGCACCGGCGGGCGCCCGCCACGCCGTTCCCGGCCGTGGAGACCGCCGCCGACGACGTGGCGCTGATCGCCTTCACCTCGGGCACCACCGGCCGCCCCAAGGGGTGTCTGCACTTCCACCGGGACGTGCTGGCGATCGCCGACACCTTCTCCCGGCAGGTGCTCGCGCCGCGCGCCGACGACGTGTTCGCGGGGAGCCCTCCGCTCGGCTTCACCTTCGGTCTCGGCGGGCTGCTGGTCTTCCCGATGCGGGCCGGCGCGAGTGCCCTGCTGCTCGAACAGGCGGGCCCGCGGCAGTTGTTGCCCGCCATCGCCGAGCACCGGGTGTCGGTGCTGTTCACCGCGCCCACCGCGTACCGGGCGATGCTGGGCGACCTCGACGGGCACGACGTGTCGTCGCTGCGCCGCTGCGTCTCCGCCGGCGAGAACCTGCCCGCGGCCACCTGGCGGGCCTGGCACGAGCGGACCGGGCTGCGCCTGATCAACGGCATAGGGGCCACCGAACTGCTGCACATCTTCATCTCGGCGGCCGACGAGCGGATCCGGCCCGGCGCCACGGGCCTCCCCGTGCCGGGCTGGCACGCGCGCGTGCAGGACGAGGACGGCGAGCCGGTCCCCGACGGCCGGCCCGGATTGCTCGCCGTGCGCGGCCCGGTGGGCTGCCGCTACCTCGCCGACCCGCGGCAGCGGGAGTACGTGCGCGACGGCTGGAACGTCACCGGCGACACCTACGTCCGCGAGGAGGACGGCTACTTCAGGTACGTGGCCCGCGCCGACGACATGATCGTCTCCGCCGGGTACAACATCGCGGGCCCGGAGGTGGAGGACGCGCTGCTGCGCCATCCCGACGTCGTCGAGACGGCGGTCGTCGGGCGGCCCGACGAGGCGCGCGGACAGGTGGTGGTGGCGTTCGCCGTTCTGCGATCCGGGGCGCGGCCGGACGCGGAGGCGCTGCGGGCGTACGTCAAGGCGGAGTTGGCGCCCTACAAGTGCCCGCGGGAGATCGTCTTCCTGGACGCGCTGCCGCGCACCGCGACCGGCAAACTCCAGCGCTTCCGGCTGCGCACGACCGGCGACACCGATGGTGACCAGCCGTGATGCCGACGACCTAAGATGATCAACGTGTCCGACCAGCCCGCACCCCGGTCCCTCATCGTCACCCTCTACGGCGCGTACGGCCGTTTCGCGCCGGGCCCGGTGCCCGTCGCCGAGCTGATCCGGCTGCTCGCCGCGGTCGGCGTGGACGCGCCCTCGGTGCGCTCCTCGGTGTCCCGGTTGAAACGACGCGGTCTGCTGTTGCCCGCCCGCACCGCCCAGGGCGCCGCCGGGTACGAACTCTCGCCGGAGGCACGGCAGTTGCTGGAGGACGGCGACCGGAGGATCTACGCCACCGCGCCGCCCGAGGACGAGGGCTGGGTGCTGGCCGTGTTCTCGGTGCCGGAGGCGGAGCGGCAGAGGCGGCACGTGCTGCGCTCCCGGCTGGCCGGTCTCGGCTTCGGCACGGCCGCCCCCGGCGTGTGGATCGCCCCGGCCCGGCTGTACGAGGAGACCCGGCACACCCTGGAGCGGCTGGACCTGGACGCCTACGTCGACTTCTTCCGCGGCGGGCACCTCGGCTTCGCGCCGACCGTGGAGGCCGTCGCCCGCTGGTGGGACCTGGCGGCCATCGCCAAGGAGCACGAGGCGTTCCTCGACCGCCACGCCCGGGTGCTGCACGCCTGGGAGCGACGCGCGGACACCCCGCCGGAGGCGGCCTACCGCGACTACCTCCTCGCCCTGGACGCCTGGCGCCACCTGCCCTACACCGACCCCGGCCTGCCCGCCGGGCTGCTGCCCGGTGACTGGCCGGGCGCACGCTCGGCGGCCGTGTTCCAGGGGCTGCACGCACGGCTGCGTGACGCGGGCGCCGAGTTCACCGGCCTGCTCCCCGACGCCTGAGCCGCCTCAGCTGCCCAGCCTCAGGCGGGGCTTGGGGGCGTCCGCGCGGCCGGTGCGCGGCGGTCGGCTGCCCGCCCGGTACGGCGCGGGCCAGACGGCACCCGGCCCGTCGTAGCCCTGCTCGGCGGCGGCGTGCAGCGTCCAGTGCGGGTCGTACAGGTGCGGGCGGGCCAGGGCGCACAGGTCCGCGCGGCCGGCCAGGAGCAGCGAGTTGACGTCGTCCCAGGAGGAGATCGCGCCGACCGCGATCACCGGGACCCGCGCCTCCTGCCGGATCCGGTCCGCGAACGGCGTCTGGTACGACCGCCCGTACTGCGGCCTCTCCTCGGCGACGACCTGACCGGTGGAGACGTCGATCGCGTCGGCGCCGTGCGCGGCGAAGGCGCGGGCGATCTCCACGGCGTCCTCGGCCGTGGTCCCGCCGTCGGCCCAGTCGGTCGCGGAGATCCGTACGGTCATGGGCCGTTCCTCCGGCCACACGGCCCGTACGGCGTCGAAGACCTCCAGCGGGAACCGCAGCCGCCGCTCCAGCGAGCCGCCGTAGGCGTCGGTGCGCCGGTTGGTCAGCGGCGAGAGGAAGCCCGACAGCAGGTAGCCGTGCGCGCAGTGCAGTTCGAGCAGGTCGAACCCGGCCCGCGCGGCTCGCCAGGCCGCGGCCGCGAACCGTTCGCGCAGGTCGGTGAGGTGGGCCCGGCCCAGCTCCCGCGGCACGCGGCCGCCCGGCCGGTACGGCAGCGCGGAGGCGGCCACGAGCGGCCAGTTGCCGTCCGGCAGGGGTTCGTCCATGCCCTCCCACATCGGCCGGGTCGAGCCCTTGCGCCCGGAGTGGCCGAGCTGCACGCCGATCGCGGTGCCCGGTGCCCGCTCGTGCACGAAGTCGGTGATCCGCCGCCAGGCCTCGGCCTGCCCACCGGTGTAGAGGCCGGTGCAGCCGGGCGTGATGCGCCCCTCGGGCTCCACGCACACCATCTCCGTCATGACCAGTGCGGCCCCGCCGAGGGCGCGGCCGCCGAGATGGACGAGGTGGAGGTCGCCGGGGACTCCGTCGACCGCCGAGTACAGGTCCATCGGGGAGACGACGACCCGGTTGCGCAGGGTCAGACCGCGCAGCCGGAACGGCGTGAACATCGGTGGTGTGCCGGGTGGGCAGCCGAACTCCCGCTCCACTCCCCCGGTGAAGACCGCGTCGCGCAGCCGCAGGTTGTCGTGGGTGACGCGGCGGCTGCGGGTGAGCAGGTTGAACGCGAACCGGCGCGGCGGCTGGCCGACGTACTGGGCGAGGTTCTCGAACCACTCCAAGCTGGCGCGGGCGGCTCGCTGGGTGGAGGCGACGACCGGCTTGCGTTCCTCCTCGTAGGCGGTCAGGGCCGTGCGCAGGTCGGGGTGTTCCTCCAGGCAGGCGGTCAGCGCCAGGGCGTCCTCGACGGCGAGCTTGGTTCCGGAGCCGATGGAGAAGTGGGCGGTGTGGGCGGCGTCGCCCAGCAGCACCACGTTGCCGTGCGACCAGCGCTCGTTGACCACCGTGCGGAACGTCGTCCACGCCGAGTCGTTGGACCTGAGCCGCCGTCCGCCGAGCGCCTCCGCGAAGATCTTGGCGCAGCGTTCGATCGACTCCTGCGGGGTGACCTCGTCGAATCCGGCCGCGTGCCAGACCTCCTCGCGCATCTCGACGATGACGGTGGAGGCCGCGGGTGCGTAGGGGTAGCCGTGCAGTTGCATCACACCGTGCTCGGTCTCGGCGATCTCGAAGCGGAAGGCGTCGAAGGCGAAGTCGGCGGCGAGCCAGATGTAGCGGCAGCGGTGGGCGGTGAGCCGGGGGCGGAACACGTGGGCGCGGGCCTCGCGGGTGGTGCTGTGCACGCCGTCGGCGGCGACGACCAGGTCGTACGTCTCGGCGAGGTCTTCCACGGGCGGCGCCTCGGTGTGCGGGCGCAGGTCCACGCCGAGGGCGTGGCAGCGGGTGTGCAGGATCTCCAGAAGGCGTTTTCTGCCCAGGGCGGCGAAGCCGTGGCCTCCGGCGGTGTGGCGGGTGTTCCGGTGGACGATGTCGATGTCGTCCCAGCGGACGAAGCTCCGCTGGAGGGCCTCGTGGACGACGGGGTCGGCGTGTTCTATGCCGCCGAGGGTTTCGTCGGAGAGGACCACGCCGAAGCCGAAGGTGTGCTCCGGGGTGGTGCGTTCCCAGAGGGTGACCTGGCGGTCGGGGGCGCGGCGTTTCAGGAGGGCCGCGGTGTAGAGACCGCCGGGGCCGCCGCCGATGATCGCGATGCGCGGGAGGTGCGTCCCCGGGGTCGGCCTCCCCGCGTCGGCCGCCCTGGTCACCGGCCCCTCCACTTCGGGGGGCGCTTCTGCGTGAACGCCGCGTGGAACTCCCGGTAGTCCTCGCCGTTCATCAGGAGCGCCTGGGTCGCCGCGTCCAGTTCCACCGCCGCCGCCAGGGGCATGTCGAGTTCGGCCGTGAGGAGGGCCTTCGTCCGGGCGTACGCCAGCGCCGGCCCGTCGGCGAGGCGGCGGGCCAGGCGGTGGGCCGCCTCGTCGGCGTGGGCCTCCTCCGTCAGTTCGCTGATGAGGCCGATCCGCTCCGCCTCGGCGGCGCGGACCGGCTCGCCGAGCATGAGCAGGCGGGTGGCGTGGCCGAGGCCGATGACGCGGGGCAGGAGGTAGGCGGCGCCCATGTCGCCGCCGGAGAGGCCGACGCGGGTGAAGAGGAACGCGAAGCGGGCGCTGGTGTCGGCGACGCGGAAGTCCGCGGCCAGCGCCAGCACCGCGCCCGCTCCGGCGGCCACCCCGTGCACGGCCGCGATCACCGGGAACGGGCACTCCCGCAGGGCCCGGACGACCTGGCCGGTCATCCGGTTGAAGTCGAGGAGCTGGGCGGTGTCCAGGGCGAGGGTCGCCCCGATGATCTCCTCGACGTCTCCGCCGGAGCAGAAACCGCGGCCCTCGCCGGCCAGCACCAGGGCGCGCACGGACCGTTCCCTGGACAGCTCGGCGAGCAGGTCGCGGAGGTCGGCGTAGGCGCCGAAGGTGAGCGCGTTGAGTTTCTCGGGGCGGGCGAGGGTGACGGTGGCGACGCCGTCGGTGCGGGTGACGCGCAGATGGTGCCAGTCGGAGGTGCGGGCGGCGGAGCCGGTGAAGGGACTCATGAGGGCGGCCTCTCGGCGAGCGGTCACCCCGAAGTTATCACTCGTACGTGACTGTCGTCAGGAGTGCGCGATAAGCGGAACGGGTATGCGAACGGTGTCACCGCGTGACCGGTCCGCGTCACACACGTCACCGGTCGTCGATAACGCGGTAACAACGGGATCAGGGGTGCGCGCGGGACCGTTGTGACGGGTAAGCCGCCCGGTGACGGGACGGACGGTCCCGTACGGCGGCCGGTCTGGGCCCCTGGCGGAGGCCGCCGTACCATTCCTCGAGTTGAGAGCAGGACCACCTGATGTCGCACACAGGAACCTGCGCCATGAATGGACTCGCCTTGCACGAACGCCCGTCCCCAGCAGCCTCCTGGCGCATCGCGCTGCCGCACTCCGCAGCGGCCGTGCCGGTGGCCCGCGCCCTGGTCCGCACGGCGCTGGCGGAGCTGGAGCACGGGGCGGACAGCGACACGGCGGAGCTGCTGACCGCCGAGCTGGTCGCGAACGCCGTGGAGCACACGGCCGGGGACGAACCGATAGAGCTGGTGGTGCAGCTGCTGCCGACCGGCTGCCAGGTCGAGGTGCACGACCCCGACCCGGTGCCGCCGGGCGACCTGACCCGCCCGGCCGCCGGCCAGGAGCCCGACCCGTGGCAGGAGCACGGGCGGGGGCTGCTGCTGATCCGGGCGCTCAGCTCGTCCTGCGGCCACCGGCCGACGGAGACCGGCAAGGCGGTGTGGTTCCGGCTGGCCGCGGTGCCGCCGCAGGGGCGCCCGCGTCCGGCGTGAGCCGAGCCCTATCGGGCCAGCGTCGCCACCAGGACGGCCTTGATGGTGTGCAGCCGGTTCTCGGCCTCGTCGAAGACGAGGGAGTGCGCGGACTCGAAGACCTCGTCGGTCACCTCCAGCGAGTCCAGGCCGTGCCGGGCGTGGATCTCGCGGCCGACCTCGGTGCCGAGGTCGTGGAAGGCGGGCAGGCAGTGGAGGAACCCGACGTCCGGGTTGCCGGTGGCGCGCAGCACGTCCATGGTCACGGCGTACGGGGCGAGGGCCTCGATCCGCTCGTCCCAGACCTCCTTGGGCTCCCCCATCGAGACCCACACGTCGGTGGCGACGAAGTCGGCGCCGCGCACGCCCTCGGCCGGTGACTCGGTGAGGGTGACGCGCGCGCCGCTGGTCCCGGCCAGCTCGTGCGCGCGCTCGACGATCTCCTGGGCGGGCCAGTAGGCCTTGGGGGCGACGATTCGCACGTCCATGCCGAGCAGGGCGCCGGTGACCAGGTAGGAGTTGCCCATGTTGAAACGGGCGTCACCGAGGTAGGCGAAGGCGATCTCGTGCAGCGGCCTGGCGCTGTGCTCGGTCATGGTGAGCACGTCGGCGAGCATCTGGGTGGGGTGCCAGTCGTCGGTGAGGCCGTTGTAGACGGGCACACCGGCGTGCGCGGCCAGTTCCTCGACCTTGTCCTGGCTGTCGCCGCGGTACTGGATGGCGTCGTACATCCGGCCGAGCACGCGCGCGGTGTCCTTCACGGACTCCTTGTGGCCGATCTGGGAGCCGCTCGGGTCGAGGTACGTCGTCGAGGCGCCCTGGTCGGCGGCGGCGACCTCGAACGCGCAGCGGGTGCGCGTGGAGGTCTTCTCGAAGATCAGCGCGATGTTCCTGCCACCGAGGTGCCGCGTCTCGGCCCCGGCCTTCTTGGCGGCCTTCAGCTCGGCGGCCAGCTCGACCAGCCCGCGGAACTCCTCCCGCGTGAGATCCAGCTCCTTGAGGAGGTGGCGGCCGGCGAGGGCGGTCGGGACTGTCGCCATGGGGCGCTCCAGAGGTGCGGTGAACAGGTTCGGTGACGAGTTCAGTGGCAGGTCTATTGACAGGTTCGGTGAAGGATCCAGTGACGAGTGGCCAAGGATCCTTGGAAGTCTATACGATCATTGACATTTATATACGGTCGGTGCGTGTCGGGCGCACGGCCCTGCCCCGCACCCCCTCACAGACCTGCCCCGCACCCCTCACGGACCTGCCCCACTCCCCCTCACGGGCCGCACCGGCCTCCCCGACCGTGGGCTACGCCGGCCCCCGTTCCACCGGACAGCTCATGCAGCGCGGCCCGCCCCTTCCGCGGCCCAGCTCACTGCCGGGGATCTCGATGACCTCGATGCCCTGCTTGCGCAGATGGGTGTTGGTGGTGACGTTGCGTTCGTAGGCGACGACGACGCCCGGCTCGACGGCCAGGACGTTGCAGCCGTCGTCCCACTGCTCGCGTTCGGCGGCGTGCACGTCCTGGGTGGCGGTCAGGACACGGATCTCGCTGAGGCCGAGAGCGGCGGCGATCGCGCGGTGCATGTGCTCCGGCGGGTGGTCGGTGACCTTCAGCTCCTTCTCGCCGACGCCCGGCTCGATCGTGTAGGAGCGGAGCATGCCGAGGCCCGCGTACTGGGTGAAGGTGTCGCCGTCGACCATCGTCATCACGGTGTCGAGGTGCATGAAGGCACGCCGCTTCGGCATGTCGAGGGCGACGATCGTGGTGGCCGAGCCCGCCGCGAACAGCTTGTGGGCGAGCATCTCGACGGCCTGGGGGGTGGTGCGCTCGCTCATGCCGATGAGGACGGCGCCGTTGCCGATGACGAGGACGTCCCCGCCCTCGATGGTGGAGGGGTAGTCGGCCTGGCCCTCCGACCACACGTGGAACGTTTCCGCCCGGAAGAGGGGGTGATGGCGGTAGATCGCCTCGAAGTGCACGGTCTCGCGCTGCCGGGCCGGCCAGCGCATCGCGTTGATGGAGACGCCGTCGTAGATCCAGGCGGAGGTGTCGCGGGTGAACAGGTGGTTGGGGAGGGGGCCGAGGAGGAAGTCGTCGAGTTCCATGGCATGGAAGCGCACGGAGGTCGGCTCCGGGTGCGCGTCGAGGAACTCCCTCTTGGTCATGCCGCCGACGAGGACCTCCGCCAGTTCGGGCGCGGGCAGGTTCTCGAAGGCGGCGCGGAGGTGGTCGGTGGCGAGCACCCCGTACTCCTTCTCGTCGAAGACCCGGTCCAGGACGAGCGCTCGGGCCACCGGGATCTCCAGGGCCTCGGTGAGCAGATCGCCGAACAGGTGGACGGCGACGCCGCGGTCACGCAGGACGTCCGCGAAGCCGTCGTGCTCGGCGCGCGCCCGGCGCACCCAGAGCACGTCGTCGAAGAGGAGGGCGTCCTTGTTGCTGGGGGTGAGCCTTTTCAGCTCGAGATCCGGCCGGTGCAGGATGACGCGGCGCAGCCGCCCGGCCTCGGAGTCGACATGGAATCCCATGCCTTCATCCTGACCACCGCGACCCGCCTTCACCCACTGCCGGCCCGATTCCGCCCACGCTTGTTCTCGTCCCCTTGACGACAAGCGGCACTTCCATTTATCGTCGCACTGACGAAAACGAGCGAACGAGGGGACCCCCGTGGCCGACATCACCCGACGCCTGGGCTGGCGCCATCTGCGGGGCGCCCCGACCGCGCACATCCGCCACCACCGCTCCGGCACGCTGGTCCACGACGGTCCCGGACTCAGCTTCTGGTTCCGCTCACTGACCGCCGCACTCTCCGAAGTCCCGGTGGACGACCGCGAGTTGGCCATGACCTTCCATGCCCGTACGGCCGACTTCCAGGACGTGGCCGTACAGGCGACCGTGACCTACCGGGTCAGCGACCCGGCGCTGGCCGCCGCCCGCCTCGACTTCTCGGTCGACCCGGACACCGGGGCCTGGCGCGGCGCCCCCCTGGAGCAGCTCGGCACCCTGCTGACCGAGACGGCCCAGCAGCACGCGCTGGCCGTCCTCGCCCGTACGCCGCTGTCGGCGGCGCTCGTCGACGGGGTGACGTCGGTGCGTGAGCGGGTCGCGGCCGGACTCTCGGCGGAGCCCCGGCTGCCCGCCACCGGCATCGAGATCGTCGCCGTACGCGTGGTGGCGCTGCGGCCGGAGCCGGAGGTGGAGCGGGCCCTGCGCACCCCGGCGCGCGAGCAGATCCAGCAGGAGGCGGACCGGGCGACGTACGAACGGCGGGCGGTGGCCGTCGAGCGGGAACGGACGATCGCCGAGAACGAACTCGCGAGTCAGATCGAACTCGCCCGCCGCGAAGAGCAGTTGGTCGACCAGCGCGGTACCAACGCCCGCCGCGAGGCGGAGGAGAACGCGGCCGCCGACAAGGTGCGCGCCGAGGCGGAGGCGGCCCGGCTGGTCCGGCTGGCGGAGGCGGAGGCGACCCGCGCCGTGACCCTCGGCGACGCGGAGGCGACCCGGTCGGTACGCCTCGCCCGCGCGGAGGCGGAGGCCGCCCGCGAGGTGGGCGAGGCGCGGGCACAGGCCCAGGCGGCCTGGCTCCGGGTGCACGCGGACGTCGACGTGGCGACCCTGCACGCCCTCACCGGCACCCGGCTCGCGGAGAACCTGCCGCACATCGACAGTCTGACCGTCTCACCGGACGTGCTGACAGGGCTGCTGGCCAAGCTGGGAGTCCGGGAGTGAGTCTCGCCCCGCGCGCCGTGCTGGTCCACCGCACCACGGAGTACGAGGAGTTGGTCGCCCGGCACGGCACGCACGGCCAGGCCGCCTTCTTCCTCTCCTCGCGGGGACGGGACATCGGGGAGATCGCCGACCGCCACCGACGCACCCGGCGGGCGCTCGCCGAGGTCACGGCGGCCATTCCCCTCACCTGGCGTCAGACGCGGGTGGAGCGACGGGACCTGGACCGTTTCCTGTTCGCGCCCGAGGACGTGGTGGTGGTCGTCGGACAGGACGGACTGGTGGCCAACGTCGCCAAGTACCTGTCGGGGCAGCCGGTGGTGGGCATCGACACGGACCCCGGCCGCAATCCGGGCGTCCTGGTCCGCCACCGGCCCGCGGACACGGGGGCGCTGCTGAGCGCCACGGACGCCGTGGAGGAACTGACCATGGTGGAGGCCGTCGCCGACGACACCCAACGGCTGGTGGCCCTGAACGAGATCTATCTCGGCGCGGCCGGCCACCAGACCGCCCGCTACCGCCTGGGCCTCGACGGCGACGGGGGTGTCGCCGAGGCCCAGGCCTCCTCCGGCGTGCTGGTCGGCACCGGCACGGGAGCCACCGGCTGGATCCGCTCGGTGTGGCAGGAGCGGGGCGGGGGCCTGCGGCTGCCGGGGCCCACCGAGGAGCGGCTCCTGTGGTACGTCCGGGAGGCCTGGCCCTCCCCGGCGACCGGGACGACCCTCGTCGCGGGCGATCTCCGGGCCGGCGGCCGCCTCGCCCTCACCGTCGAGTCCGAACGGCTCATCGCCTTCGGCGACGGCATCGAGAGCGACGCGGTGGAACTGACATGGGGACAGCGGGTGACGGTGGGGGTGTGCGGGGAGCGGCTGCGGCTGGTGGGCTGAGCCCACGACTTCCCCGCCACGGCCCGGACTTCCCCGAAACGGCCCAGGCTTCCCCGCCACGGCCCACGGGCGGGCCGAGCCCCGCGGCCCAGGCTTCCCCGCCACACCCCACGGGTGGGCCGAGCCCCGCTCCCCTCGCCCACGCCCCCGTCACCCCCTGCCGCCCGGGCCGCCCGCCCGCGCTTCGCGGGCCTCACAGCCTCGGGTCCACCGGCTCCGATTCCAGGGCCAGTACGCCGAACACCGCCTCGTGCACGCGCCACAGGGGCTCGCCCTCCGCCAGCCGGTCCAGGGCCTCCAGGCCGAGGGCGTACTCGCGGATCGCCAGCGAGCGCTTGTGGTTGAGGGAGCGCTGCCGCAGCCGGGCGAGGTTGTCGGGGCGGGTGTACTCCGGGCCGTAGATGATCCGCAGGTACTCGCGTCCCCGGCACTTGACGCCCGGCTGGACCAGGCGCCCGCCCTCCTCCGACCGCACCAGCGCGCCCAGCGGCTTGACGACCATGCCCTCGCCGCCGCGGCCGGTCATCTCCAGCCACCAGTCGACGCCGGCCCGTACCGACTCGGGGTCGGCCGTGTCGACGTACAACCTCCGGGTCGTCTGCAACAGGCCGGCGCTGTCGTGCTTCACCAGCCGGTCCAGCAGGGCCAGTTGGCCGTCGTGAGGCAGGGCCGCCAGGCTGCGGCCCTGGACGGCGAGGAGCTGGAACGGGGCCAGGCGCACACCCTCCAGACCGTCCGTGCTCCAGCAGTAACGGCGGTACGCCTCGGTGAACGCGGCCGCGTCCGAGGCGCGGTCGCGCTGCCGGGACAGCAGGTCCCCCACGTCGACCCCGCGTGCGGCCGCGCCCTCCAGGGCGGCCAGGGCGCCCGGGAAGACCGCGCCGGACGCGGCGCCGACAGCCGCGTACTGCGAGCGCAGCAGCCCGGCCGCCTTCAGCGACCACGGCATCAGCTCCGCGTCCAACAACAGCCAGTCCGTGTCGAGTTCGTCCCAGAGGCCGGCCTCGCCGACCGCCGTACGGAGCCGGTCGAGGATCTGCTCGGTGACGGCCCCGTCGTCGAAGAAGGGACGGCCGGTGCGGGTGTAGAGCGAGCCGGTCGGACCTTCCCCGACCCCGGCCGCGCTCGATGGGAAGGTGCCACCGACCCCGAACCGCCTCCGGGCCGTCTCCGCGTCCCGGCAGACCAGGGCCACCGCCCGCGAGCCCATGTGCTTCTCCTCGCACACCACGCGCGCGACACCGTCCTCGGCGTACTGCGCGAACGCCTCCGCCGGGTGCTCCAGGAAGCCCTCGACACGGCTGGTCGCCGTCGGCGCCATGGTGAGCGGCAGGTACGGCAGCAGGCGCGGGTCGACGGCGAAGCGGCTCATGACCTCCAGGGCCGCCGCCGCGTTCTCCTCCCGCACGGACACCCGTCCCGCGTGCCGGGTCTCGACCACCCGTCGGCCGTGCACGTCCTTCAGGTCCAGCGGCCGCCCGTCGTGCCCGCCCGGCGCCTCCGCCCGCAGCGGCTTCACCGGCTCGTACCAGACCCGCTCGGCCGGTACGTCGACCAGTTCCCGCTCCGGCCAGCGCAGCGCGGTCAGCTTGCCGCCGAACACGGCGCCGGTGTCCAGGCAGATCGTGTTGTTGAGCCAGCTCGCCTCCGGGACCGGGGTGTGGCCGTAGACGACGGCGGCCCGGCCCCGGTAGTCCTCGGCCCACGGGTAGCGCACCGGCAGGCCGAACTCGTCGGTCTCGCCGGTGGTGTCGCCGTACAGGGCGTGCGAGCGGACCCGGCCCGAGGTGCGGCCGTGGTACTTCTCCGGCAGACCCGCGTGGCAGACCACCAGCTTGCCGCCGTCGAGGACGTAGTGGCTGACCAGGCCGTCGAGGAACTCCCGTACCTCGGCGCGGAACTCCTCGCTCTCGCGCTCCATCTGCTCGATGGTCTCGGCGAGTCCGTGGGTGGGCTGGACCTTGCGGCCGCGCAGAAAGCGGCCGTACTTGTTCTCGTGGTTGCCGGGCACGCACAGCGCGTTGCCCGACTTGACCATCGCCATCACGCGGCGCAGCACGCCGGGGCTGTCGGGGCCGCGGTCGACGAGGTCGCCGACGAAGACGGCCCGGCGGCCCTTCGGGTGGACGCCGTCGACGTATCCCAGCTTGCCGAGCAGGGACTCCAGTTCGGCGGCGCAGCCGTGGATGTCGCCGACGATGTCGAAGGGACCGGTGAGGTGGGTCAGGTCGTTGAAGCGCTTCTCGGTGACGACCGTGGCGTTCTCGACGTCCGCCGCGCCCCGCAGGACGTGCACCTTGCGGAAGCCCTCGCGCTCCAGGTGCCGCAGCGAGCGGCGCAGTTCGCGGGTGTGCCGCTGGATGACCCGGCGGGGCATGTCGGCGCGGTCGGAGCGGTTCGCGTTGCGCTCGGCGCACACCTCCTCCGGCACGTCGAGCACGATGGCGATCGGCAGCACGTCGTACTGCCGGGCCAGGTCGATCAGCTGCCGTCGGGAGTCCTGCTGCACGCTGGTCGCGTCGACGACCGTGCGCCGGCCCGCCGCGAGGCGCTTGCCCGCGATGTAGTGCAGGACGTCGAAGGCGTCCCGCGAGGCGCTCTGGTCGTTCTCGTCGTCGGCGACCAGACCGCGGCAGAAGTCGGAGGAGAGGATCTCGGTGGGCTTGAAGTGCCGCCGGGCGAAGGTGGACTTGCCCGACCCGGAAGCGCCGATCAGCACGACGAGGGAGAGGTCGGTGACGGGCAGGACGCGGCCCTGCCCGGAAGTTGCCTGAGCGTCGGTCATGCCGTCCTCGACTTCTTCTCGTTCGTGGTGCTCGGTGTGGCCGCGCCCATGGAGAAGACGGCCATCTGGGTCGGGGGCCCGACCTCGGGGTCGTCCGGTCCCACGGACACGAACCGCACGTCGTAGCCGTGCCGTTCCGCCACCTCGCCGGCCCAGGCGCGGAACTCCGCGCGGGTCCACTCGAAGCGGTGGTCACCGTGGCGGACGTGCCCGGCCGGGAGGGTCTCCCAGCGGACGTTGTACTCGACGTTGGGGGTGGTCACCAGGACCGTGCGGGGGCGGGCCGAGCCGAACACCGCGTACTCCAGGGCGGGCAGCCGCGGCAGGTCGAGGTGCTCGATCACCTCGCTGAGCACGGCCGCGTCATAGCCCTTGAGGCGGGCGTCGGTGTAGGCGAGCGAACCCTGGAGCAGCCGGACGCGGGAGGCCTGCCGCTCGCCCATCCGGTCCAGCTTGAGCCGCCGGGAGGCGATGGTGAGCGCGCGCATCGACACGTCGACGCCGACGATCTCGGTGAACCGCGGGTCCTTCAACAGGGTCTGCACCAACTGGCCCTGGCCGCAGCCGAGGTCGAGCACGCGGGCGGCTCCGGACTCGGCCAGCGCGGCCACGATCGCGTCGCGGCGCCGCACGGCGAGCGGGGTCGGCTTCTCCTCGGCCTCGGCCTCCGCCTCGACCGCGTTGTCGATCTCCTCGACCTCGCTGTCGTCGGTCTCGGCGAGCCGCACCAGCTCCAGCCGCTCCATCGCCTGCCGGGTCAGCGACCAGCGGCGCGACAGGAACCGGCTGGTGATCAGCTTCTGCTCGGGGTGGCCGGGCAGCCAGCCCGCACCGGCGCGCAGCAACTTGTCGACCTCGTCCGGAGAGACCCAGTAGTGCTTGGCGTCGTCGAGGACGGGCAGCAGGACGTACAGGTGCCGCAGGGCCTCGGCGAGTGTCAGCGCCTCGGACTCCAGCACGAGACGCACGTACCGCGAGTCGCCCCAGTCCGGGAACCGCGCGTCCAGCGCGACCGGTTCGGCGACCACCGTCCAGCCGAGCGGCTCGAACAGGCGCCGTACGAGGTCGGGGCCGCCGCGGGCGGGCAGCGCGGGCACCTCGACGCGCAAGGGGCGGGGTCGGGGCGGCAGTTCGGGCTTGGCCGCGCACACGCCTCGCATGGCGCTGGAGAAGACGCCGCCGAGTGCGACGGCGAGCAGCGAGGAGGCTGCGTACGGGCGGTCGTTGACGTACTGCGCGAGCGCCGCGTCGGGTGCGCCACCGCGTCCCTTGCCCTTTCCCCGGCGGACGAGCGCCACGGCATCCACCTCCAGCAGGAGCGCCGCCGTGCAGCGTTCGGCGTCCGCCTCGGGGTAGAGGACGTGCGCCGTGCCGTAGGAGGTCGAGAACGCCTGGGCTTTGCCGGGATGCTTGTGCAGCAGGAAGCCCAGATCGGTGGCGGGGCGTTCGGGGGTGCCGGTGGTGGTGATCGTCAGGAACACGGTGGGTGCCTCGAAAGGGTTCGGAAGGAGCGAAAGCGCTGGTGGTGCGCCCGCGCGCGCCTCCAACGTACAGAGAACGGTGTCCGGGCACCCGGAATTTTCGCGCTCTACCGCGGCGCCCGCCGCCACGGGCGGACGCCGAGTTCTCCGGTGGTGCCGAGGTCCAGTCCGGGCGTCACCATGACCGGGTCGGCGCCCGCCTGGGCCCGGACCCGGACGTACGGGACGGTCACCGGCGTACCGGATGCGGTGGTGTTGCGCCACACGAGAGTGGCGATCGCGGTCTCGCCCGGCTTCAGGGTGACGGGCTCGGGCGCCTCGTCGGGCCCGGCGCCGGTGGTGATCCCGCCGCTGCCCTTGAGGATCCGGACGCCGTCGACCGGCTCACGGTTGTCGTCCAGCAGTTCCAGCAGCGGGTAGCCGTTCACCAAGTGGTCGCGCGATCCGCAGTTCTCCAGACGCAGACCGACCGCGCGCAGGCCCATCGCCGCGTCGCCCTCGTCGGCGAAGACCCGGATCCCGGAGGACGGACAGTCGCCGGCCTCGGCAGGTGCCTCGTCCGCGGGCACCCTGGTGACGTCGGCGATCTCGGCGCGCGTCACCGACGACGATCCCGGCGCCACGACCCCCGGGCCGACGGTGCCGCGGACGCTCCTCCCCGCCCCGACCGCGCGCACGGTCTCACGCGTGTTGCCCATCACCCGACCCGCGGCATCGGTGAAGTCGACGAGGATCGTGTACGTCATCGCCTCGGTGCCCCGGTTGGTGACCTCGTACGCGGCGGAGATGCCGGAGTCGCCGGGCAGCCGGTCGGCGGTGACCGAGTGGCCGCGCCCGGGAGAGGGGGAGGGCGACGAGAGGGTCACCGAGGTGATCCTGACCCCGTCGATGCCCGGGTCGGTCATCTGGGTGCCGGACGTCGGCGTGACCGCGCCGGGACCGCCGTCGCGGGTGTCGGCGCGTTCCGTGCCGCACGCCGAGAGCAGCAGGACGGCGGCGAGGGCGGTAGGCAGGAGGGAGGCGGGTCCGCGCATCCGGTCACCTCATCAGGGTGCCGCCCCGGCGACTGTGGTGGAGGCCATAATTCCGGTCACAGGGCTGTCACAGGTGCCTCGGGCGCGCGCGATCGTCCTCGAGAGCTCGCCTTCGCGTCCGGTGCACCGGACATCGCCGTCCGGTGCCCGGATCGCGTGGGCCGTGCACCGTGGACGCCATGCGGTGCCCGGATCGCGCGGACCGTGCACCGTGGACGCCGTGCGGGCGCCGCTACGGCAGCTGCGACTGCACCTGGGCGGAGATCAGCTCCAGGTGGTCCAGGTCGTGCAGGTCGAGGACCTGGAGGTAGAAGCGCGTGGAGCCGGTCTCGGCGTAGCGGCCGATCTTCTCGACGACCTCGGCGGGGGTGCCCGCCAGGCCGTTCCTCTTCAGCTCGTCGACCTCGCGGCCGATCGCGGCGGCACGGCGGGCCACCTCCTGATCGTCCTTGCCCACGCACACCACGAGGGCGTTGGAGTAGGTGATCGCGTCGGCCGAGCGCCCCGCCTCCTGCGCGGCGGCCCGGACCCGGCCGAACTGCCGCTCGGTGTCCTCGACCGAGCTGAACGGCATGTTGAACTCGTCGGCGTAACGGGCGGCCAGCCGGGGCGTACGGCTCGCACCGTGACCGCCGATCAATACGGGGATCTTCGCCTGGGCGGGCTTGGGCAGGCCGGGCGAGTCCTTGAGCCGGTAGTGCTCGCCCTCGAAGTCGAAGGTCTTGCCGGCGTCCGTCGCCCACAGGCCCGTGACGATCTCCAGCTGCTCCTCCAGACGGCCGAACTTCTCCTTCGGGAAGGGGATGCCGTACGCCGCGTGCTCCTCCGCGAACCAGCCGGCGCCCAGGCCCAGTTCGACGCGACCGCCCGACATCTGGTCCACCTGGGCGACCTGGATGGCGAGCACGCCGGGCAGCCGGAAGGTGGCGGCGGTCATGAGCGTGCCGAGGCGGATCCGGTCGGTCTCCCGGGCGAGGCCGGCGAGAGTGATCCAGGCGTCGGTGGGGCCGGGCAGGCCGTCCACGTCACCCATCTTCAGATAGTGGTCAGAACGGAAAAAGGCATCAAAATTGAGGTCTTCGGTGGCCTTCGCCACCTTGAGAAGGGTGTCGTACGTGGCGCCCTGCTGGGGCTCGGTGAAGATGCGCAGATCCATGCCTCCATCCTGCACGAGCGCCTCGTCGACGCCACCGCTCCCCCCGGGACCGTCCGTCCGCTCCAGCGGACGGAGGAGCCGATGGACGCGCCGAACACGGAGCCGTCCACGCGGGCGGCCCTCCGGCCGGATGGCGGGCCGGGGCCGTTCGAGGAGGGCTGCGGCGGGGCGGCGCACCGGGACCCGCCGGGCCGCCGACGTCGTCGTGACCGCTCGCGCCGGCGGGCTCAGCCCTCCCGCAACACGCCTTCCCGCGCCGCGAGTTTGCGCAGCATCTCCAGGACCCGGTCCCGGGACTCGTCCGCCGCGTCGATGGCCTCCATGCACTGCCAGTACGTCCCCTCGTCGGCCGCCGCGCTGGCGACGCCGACGAGGGCGATGCCGACCTCTCCCAGCAGGTCGCCCAGGCGGAGGAGGGCCTCGCGCGCGTCGTCCAGTTCGGTGAGCCGGGCGGCGAGCAGATCGCCGGGATCGAGATCCGGGGTGTCCAGCACCCCGCACCCCCGGCCCGCCAGCTCGGTCAGCCCCAGGGCCTCGCCCCGCAGTTCGGGCGGGCCCGAGACCGCCAGGCGACTGCCGATCGCCTGGGCCAGGGCCTGCGCCTGCCACACCTCGGTCAGGGTCCTCCTCCCGTCGACACTGTCCGCGAGAGCCCGGCTACTCGTCAGGATGAGCCGCACCGCGTCCATGGGCGCCCCCGTCTGTCCCGACGTGCTCCTCGCACGTCCACCTCACTGCACCACTACCCAGAGTGAGGGTCTGTGGGACGAAAAGCCAGAGGAAGACCGAAATCTGTGGACAACAAATCGATTTCGGACGGCGGGTTGATTACTCACCGTAATAGTGGAGCGAGGCGTTCCCTTAAGTCCCGGCTACGGCGCCGGGAATCTCCGTTCGTTGCGGTCGATCTTCGCGTCCAGTGCCGTCAGCGGATCGATGCCGAGCACCTCGCACAGTTGCAGCAGATAGGCGAGCACGTCGGCGACCTCGTCCGTCACCCGGTGCGCGCTGTCCGGGTCGTCCATCACACGCGCCGACTCCTCCGGGGTCAACCACTGGAAGATCTCCAGGAGTTCGGAGGCCTCCACGCTGAGCGCGGAGACGAGGTTCTTGGGGGTGTGGTACGGCTGCCAGTTCCGGGCGGCCGCGAACTCGGCCAGCCGGCGCTGGAGCTGCGCCACGTCGAGAGGTTCTGTCACGGCTCCAGGTGTACCACCGTGACCCCGGCCGTCCCCTCGGCCCAGGAGGCGTCGCTCACCGCCCCGACGCAGCGGATGTGTCCCCGCTCGCCCATCCGGACGGCGAGCCGCAGCAGTTGGCGGCGCTGGCACCCGTCCAGGTCCCGGTCGAAGCCGTCGGCCAGCACGGTGAGGGCCCGCATCGCGTCCGGCACCTCGCCGGGCGGGTCGACGTCCAGGACACCGGGGCCGGTCAGCAGGACCAGGGCGAGCGCGAGGTGGCGCAGCTCACCGTCGCCGAGGCGGGCCAGTTCGGTACGCGGTCCCGCGCCCCGGTCGAGCAGCGCACGGACGGTTCCCTCGCCCAGGGGCTCGGCGAGCACGTCGGTCACCGGTCCCGCGCAGCCGGCCCGTACGGCGGCCACGAGCTGCGCGTGCCGCCGTACGCACTCCTCGCGGGTCCGCCACAGGACGTCGGCGAGGTTGTCGCAGCCGCCCAGCAGACGTCCGGAGCCCATAGGGACGGGGGCGCGCATCCGGTCGGGCCGGGGGTCGCAGGCGAAGACGGAGCGCAACGCGACCAGCATCTGTTCGGCGGCGGCGAGCACCTGGCGCTGTCCGTCGGTCTTGCCGGCCACGCGCAACGGCAGCAGCGCGGTGGCGAGGCGGTCGTCGGGCAGCGGGGCGCGGGTGACCGGGGAGGAGCCGGCGGTGTGCCAGGCGGCCTGCACCGTACGCCGGCTCGGATCCCGCAGCGCCGTCTCCAGCAGCACGAGTTGGCCGGCGGTCAGCCGCTCCCCCACGATCCGCAGGTCCGGCTCGGCCTGGACGGCGACGTCGAGCCGGACCGGGCCCTCGGGTCCGTCGGCCGTGCATCCGATGCGGAACCCGCGCCGGTGCTGGGCGTCGGGCCGGGCCCGCTCCGGCACACAGGCGACCGGGTCCGGAAACACCTCCGCGACCGAACGTCCACCCGCGAGCCGGGCCAGCGCCTCGTACGCCCGCAGCGCGCTCGTCTTCCCACTCCCGCTGGGCCCGGCGAAGAGGGTGACCGCCCCCAGCGGGAGGGCGGCGCGCCGATGCCGCGCGAAGGCGGAGAGCCGCAGTTCGGTGAGGCCCGGGCGGGACGGACGGGGCGGCGGGGCCTGGAGGGAACGGGGGGAGGCGGCCTGGTGATCCGGGGGGTTTTGGGCGCATTGGGGGACCTGCGCGGCCTCAGCGGCCTGCGGGGCGTGGGAGGCCTGGGAGGCGTGGGCGTCCTGGCTCTGGGGGGTTCGTGGATCGCCAGGGCGCCGTGCCGACCCGGAAGTGAGGAACCCGGCGGACGACGTGGGCTCGGCGGACGGCGGCGCCTCCCCGGCGGCCGTGGGTTCGGCGGGAGGCGGGGACGCGGCTGCGGACGTGGGCTCGGCGGGAGGCGGGAACCCGGCGGCGGATCCCGGTTCGGCGGGAGGCGGGAACCCGGCGGCGGATCCCGGTTCGGCGGGAGGTGGGAACCCGGCGGCGGACGTGGGCTCGGCGGGAGGCGGGGACTTGGGGGAGGTCAGCGGCACGGCCATGTGCGGACCGTAGAACTCCGCCGGTCCGGCGAACCGTTCCGCCCTCGCGAGCTTCCTACGAACGAGCGACGGCGCGCGCGGGGCGGACCCGGTGAGTCTCCGGCACCGCATCGCGCGCCCCTCCGGGCCGCGCGCCCGTCTCACACCCCCGCGCTCCGCACCGCGCGCCTGTCACCCTCCGCGTCGCGCGTCCCTCACACGCCCGCGCCCTCCATGAGCCCGCTCACCTCGGTGCCCGGCGGGGTCAGCAGGAACACGTTGCGGTCGACCCGGTGCATGCCACTGGCCAGGCCGAAGACCACGCCGGTGGAGAAGTCCAGGACGCGCTTGGCCACGTCGCTCTCCGCACTGCTCAGATCCAGCAGTACCGGAATGCCCGCCATCAGGGTCTCGGCGACCTCGCGCGCGTCCGCGAAGACATTGACCCTCAGGACCACGAAGCGCCGCCGGGTCTCCGTCTCCGCGTCCGGCAGCGCGCGATGTCCCACCGCCGACGGCCAGGCGTCCCGGCCGCGCAACGGAACGACCTGAGCGAGCCCTTCCCACTGTTCATCGGTGACGTCGTAACGGTTCACCGGCACCCCCCGAACTGACTCGCTTTAGCTGCCTGCACCAGCCATTCTTACGCCAAGTCACCCGTTCGGCCCAACAGCGACACGGTCCGCGACAGCCTCGACGGTCATCGGGCCGTACCCGCCCACCACCCATCACACCGTGAACTCCGCCCGCGGACCGCATGGTTGCGAGCTGCGGCGGCTGGGCGGCGGAACGCGGCGCGGAACACACCGGTCGGTCGATCGGTCAGCCAGTCGGCCGGTCAGTCGGTCCGCCGGTCGATCGCCCGGCCGTCAGCCCGTCGCGCGGATGAAGCGGAGCGACATGGCGACGGTGGTCAGGCCGCGGATCATGCCCATCTGGTTCCAGCCCATACCGAACTCCGCCCGGTCCACGGTGAACTCGCCGTCCAGCGTGAGCGCTTCGGCGTCGGCGCCCGTCAGGCGCGCCGTGAAGGACAGCGGCCGGCTGACACCCCGCACAGTCAGCCGGCCGACGACGTGTACGGCATCGCCGCCGCGGAGTTCCGCGCTGCTGGCGGCGAAGGTGATGTGGGGATGGTGGTCGGCGTCGAAGAAGTCCGCACCGCGCAGGTGCGCGTCCCGCTTGGCGTTCTTGGTGTCGAGGGAGGCGACGTCGAGCGTGACGGTGCCGGTGGCGGACCCGTCGGGGCCGACCTCGCCCTGACCGGCCACGGCGCCAAAGGTGCCCTTGACCGCGACGAGACCCCACATCGTCCGGTGCCGTAGGGCGACGGTGGAGACGCCCGCGTCGAGCTGCCACAGTCCGGTTTCCACGGCGACGGTCATGGTGTTCTCCTGCTGTCGTTGTCGGCTAGTGATCCAAATTTGGATGACTTCACGACGCACGCTAGCGTGTCATCCAATTTTGAACAACCCCGCTTGCCCATCTGCTTCAAATTTGGACGACAGGTACACTCGGCCCATGGCCGATCGCGCGGAGCACAGCACCGACCTGCCGGAATGCCCGTCCGCCCAGGGCTCCGGCCTGCTGCCCCAGGAACTGCGCGCGTGGATGGTGATGCTCGCCGCGGTGGGCGCGGTGGAGCAGCGGCTGCGGTCGGTGGTGAAGGAGCGGCTGGACGTCTCGCACGACGAGTTCCTCGTACTGTGCCTGTTGGCGGAGCAGCCCGGCGAAGGGCTGCGGATGAGCCGCGTCGCGGAGCTGCTGGGCCGCCCGAAGACCCGGCTCACCTATCAGGTCGCCTGCCTCCAGCACGCCGGCCTGGTCGACCGCAGGTCGGTCTGCGGGGACAAGCGCGGCGTCGAGGTGACCCTCACCGACAAGGCCCGCCTCCTGCTCCAGGAGACGTCCGGCGCGCTGGCCTCCACGGTCGCCGAGGCCCTCGCCCACGTCGTCGGCCCGGACCAGCGCGAGGCGATGTACGGGCTGCTGCCGCAGGGAGTGGACGCCGAGGCCACGACCGCGCCGACGCCGGCGCCGGGCCGGGGGGCGTGACGACCGGAGCGGCGGGGACGTGACCGCGGGGGTCGCAGGCACGTGACCTCCGAGGCCCCGGGGCGTGACCGCGGAGGCCGCGGGGGCGTGACCGCGGAGGCCACGGGGGGTGACCGCGGAGGCCACGGGGGGTGACCGCGACGACGGCAGGCACGTGACCGCGGAGGCCACAGGGGCGCGACCGCGACGACGGCAGGCACGTGACCGCCGAGGCCACGGGGGCGTGACCGCGACGACGGCAGGGAAACCGAGGCCGGCGGGGGCGGGAGCGCAAAGGACAGCGGCGGCCCAAGGGACACCCGACCCCAAGAGAAACCGAAAGCCCAAGGGGCACCAGCGGCCGTCGCCCGGCGACCGCGCGAGGCCGACGGGAAGCGGTGGACGCCCGGGCGCAGCGGACGACCGGGCGCGGCGGACAACCGGCGCCGAGGACGCGGTCCCCGACGACGCCCTCCCCGGCCTCGTCGAAGGCCTCGCCGAGACCGGCGCGGTCCGCCCGGGCCAGCTGCTCGTGCACACCTCCGGCCGGTACGGCGCGAGGGTCCTGCACCCCGCCCTGCGCGCGGGCGCGCTGCCGCTGGCCCTGCACCCGGCGATGACCTTCACCGGCACCGCCGTGGACGTCCAGCGCCTGGCGGGCTGCTCCTTCGGTGTCACCGCGCCCGACGAACTGCGACTGGCCGCCGGCAACCGAGGTCGAGGTCGGTCACCGCGAAGTCCCCTGAACCGGACCTTCGAGGCCATCCGGCGCGACCCGACCCGATCCGACGCGATCCGACCCGACACAGAATTGGATCCATTCCATTTCTTGAACCGTTCGTGTTTATGAGGGTAGGTTGGGGGCATGACCGCACCCGGGAGTCCGTCCACGGCGGAGGAGCTGCGCGGTGCCGGCCTGCGGGTGACGGCCGCCCGCGTCGCGCTGCTCGACACCGTCCGCGACGGCGACCACCTCGGGGTCGAGGCGATCGCCGCCGGTGTACGTGACCGAGTGGGCCACATATCGCTGCAAGCCGTGTACGAGGCGCTGCACGCGCTGACCGCGGCCGGTCTGCTGCGCCGTATCGAGCCGCCCGGCAGCCCCGCCCGGTTCGAGGGCCGCGTCGGGGACAACCACCACCACCTCGTGTGCCGCTCCTGCGGCACCGTCGCCGACGTCGACTGCGCGGTCGGCCACGCCCCCTGCCTGACCGCCTCCGACAACCGCGGCTTCTCCGTCGACGAGGCCGAGGTCATCTACTGGGGCCTGTGCCCCGCCTGCTCCGGCACCCCCGCCGACCACCTGTGACTTCGGCAACCCGGGCCACCCGGGCAACCCCTGTGACCACCTGATCCACGCAGTACCCCAGCCCCGTGATCCACGCAGTTCGGAAGGATTCCCCCAATGACCGAGAACCATGACGCGATCGTCACGGAACCGAAGGCGGAAGAGGCCGGCGGCTGCCCGGTCGCGCACGGGCGGGCCCTCCACCCGACCCAGGGCGGCGGAAACCGCCAGTGGTGGCCGGAGCGCCTGAACGTCAAGATCCTTGCGAAGAACCCGGCCGTGGCCAACCCGCTGGGTGAGGAGTTCGACTACGCCGAGGCGTTCAAGAACCTCGACCTCGCCGCCGTGAAGCAGGACATCGCCGAAGTGCTGACGACCTCGCAGGACTGGTGGCCGGCCGACTTCGGCCACTACGGCCCGCTGATGGTCCGGATGGCCTGGCACAGCGCCGGCACCTACCGCATCAGCGACGGCCGCGGCGGCGCCGGCGCCGGTCAGCAGCGCTTCGCCCCGCTCAACAGCTGGCCGGACAACGCCAACCTGGACAAGGCCCGCCGCCTGCTGTGGCCGGTCAAGAAGAAGTACGGCCAGAGCCTGTCCTGGGCCGACCTGATGGTCCTCACCGGCAACGTGGCCCTGGAGCAGATGGGCTTCGAGACCTTCGGCTTCGGCGGCGGCCGCGAGGACGTCTGGGAGCCCGAGGAGGACGTGTACTGGGGCCCCGAGACCACCTGGCTCGACGACCAGCGCTACACCGGCGACCGCGAGCTGGAGAACCCGCTCGGCGCCGTCCAGATGGGTCTCATCTACGTCAACCCGGAGGGCCCGAACGGCAACCCGGACCCGCTGGCCTCGGCCCGCGACATCCGTGAGACGTTCCGCCGGATGGCCATGAACGACGAGGAGACCGTCGCGCTCATCGCCGGCGGCCACACCTTCGGCAAGACCCACGGCGCCGGCCCGGCCGACCACGTCGGCGACGACCCCGAGGCCGCCTCCCTCGCGGACCAGGGCCTCGGCTGGAAGAGCACCTACGGCACCGGCAAGGGCGGCGACACCATCACGTCCGGCCTCGAGGTCACCTGGACCGCCACGCCGACGCAGTGGAGCAACGGGTTCTTCAAGAACCTGTTCGAGTTCGAGTACGAGCTGACCGAGTCCCCGGCCGGCGCCAAGCAGTGGGTGGCGAAGAACGCCGAGGCGATCATCCCGGACGCGCACGACTCGTCGAAGAAGCACCTCCCGACGATGCTCACCACCGACCTGGCGCTGCGCTTCGACCCGATCTACGAGCAGATCTCCCGCCGGTTCTACGAGAACCCGGACCAGTTCGCCGACGCCTTCGCCCGCGCCTGGTACAAGCTGACCCACCGCGACATGGGCCCCAAGTCGCTCTACCTCGGCCCCGAGGTCCCGCAGGAGACCCTGCTGTGGCAGGACCCGCTGCCGGAGCGGACGTACCAGCTGATCGACGCCGACGACATCGCCGCCCTCAAGGCGCAGGTCCTCGCCTCCGACCTGACGGTGTCCCAGCTGGTGTCCGTGGCCTGGGCGTCGGCCTCGACGTACCGCGGCAGCGACAAGCGCGGCGGCGCCAACGGCGGCCGTATCCGCCTCGAGCCGCAGCGCGACTGGGAGGCCAACGACCCCGACCAGCTCGCGCTCGTGCTGCGCACCCTGGAAGGCGTCCAGCAGTCCTTCAACTCGGGCCGCGCCGACGGCAAGCAGGTTTCGCTGGCCGACCTGATCGTGCTGGCCGGTGCCGCCGCGGTCGAGCGGGCCGCCAAGGAGGGCGGCTTCGAGGTCGAGGTGCCGTTCACGCCGGGCCGGGTGGACGCGACCGAGGAGCACACCGACGCGGAGTCCTTCGCCGCGCTGGAGCCGACCGCCGACGGCTTCCGCAACTACCTGGGCAAGGGCAACCGCCTGCCGGCCGAGTACCTGCTGCTCGACAAGGCCAACCTGCTGACCCTGAGCGCGCCGGAGATGACCGTCCTCGTCGGCGGCCTGCGCGTCCTGGGCGCCAACCACCAGCAGTCGCAGCTCGGCGTCCTCACCACCACGCCCGGCTCGCTGACCAACGACTTCTTCGTCAACCTGCTCGACCTGGGCACGACGTGGACGTCGACCTCCGAGGACCAGAACACCTTCGAGGGCCGCGACGCCGCCACCGGCGAGGTCAAGTGGGCCGGCACCCGCGCCGACCTCGTCTTCGGCTCGAACTCCGAGCTGCGCGCGCTGGCGGAGGTCTACGCGAGCGACGACGCGAAGGAGAAGTTCGTCAAGGACTTCGTCGACGCCTGGGTCAAGGTCTCCAACCTGGACCGCTTCGACCTGGTCTGACCCCCGCACGCACCGCGCACCTGGCGCACCTCGCGTGAAACGGCCGGGCCGCTCCTTCGGGAGCGGTCCGGCCGTCGGCGTCCCGACGGCGCCCGGTACGAGTTCGAGCACGATGCCGGGCTTCGGCTCACTCGGGTCACCGACCCGCAGGGGCTCGTCCGGCCCGGACAGCGAACTGGTGCGCCGCTATGACCGGTGCGGTCGGCTCAGGACCGAACTCGTCGACGGCCGCGCCCTCGACCACGTCTACGACGCCGCCGGCCGCGACTGCCCAGCCGGCCGGGAACGCCGCAGGAAACCGGAAGAAATCCCTCAGGAGAAGCGAGACATGCCCGATCCGACCCCCGCGGCCAGGAGCCTCAGCCAGGCGATCGACAGCGCCGACAGCCGGCAGGTCAACGAGGCGGCTCGTGAGTTCGTCGAGAAGCTCACCTTCGCGACGGCCGACGAGATCCTCGCCATGCTCCGGGACGTCCTCGCCGAGGACTGGACGGCCCTGCCACCCTGGGCCCGGAACCTCGCCTACCGCCTGGCCTGCCTGCAACGCCCCGACGACCCGCGGCTACTCCGGGAAGCAGCCGCGGACCTGCTGTGCTTCGGACCCGACTGGGACACGTTCGCCGAGGACCTCAAGAGGCGCGCGACGGAACTCGAGTGACGTCTTCCTTCCGCTCCCCCGTCACGGAGGAGCACATGAACCGCGTCCCCGCAGCGGTCCCGACGTACCGGACGAGCCGCTGGACGCCCGCATCGGCATCGCCCCCGGCGTGGCACTCCTCGTCCGGTACGGCACCGTCGTCGGCTGGAGCCTCACCGAGCCCGCGCACCACCTGACCCTCGCGTACGCCGATCACGATCCGCCGGCTGATCAGGCAAGCCGGTCATGACGATGCGACTGACCTTCACCGATGGCCGGCCCGCCTTTCGCTTCCATCCCCATGACGACAGGTCCTCCGAGTTGAAGTCCCACGAATTCATCAAGATCGCACGCAAGGTTCTGGAAGGCGACGCGAAGGTACGAGAGCGCGCAGCCGACGAGGTGACCGACCATCCAGGCGCCTACACACCCGCCCAGGCATCGGCCTTGGCAACACTGCTGGCGGCGACCGCCGCCGAAGAGGTGGAGGACTCGGCCATGGAGGCCGAGTTGCACGCCATCGTCGAACTCACTGCCACCGGCCACGTCCGTCTCGACGATCTTTCCCCACTGCGTGAGATCAACCTCGACGACCTCCCTCCCCAGATCCGCGAATACGTCAGTGATCTACTGGAAGAATGAAGGGGCACGACGCCTGCCGTGGCCGTGGCAGTCTGTCGTGCAGGGAAGTGAGAGGCGGACGTGCACCGAGAGTTCATCACCCCCGACGACGAAGTGGTCTACGAGGCCGTCGGCGAGTGGCCGTATGCGGACGAGAGCGGCGCACGGATCCTCACTCTGCACGATGATTCCGGACAATCTCTAGCCTTTTCCTACGACGCGCTGGCCAGGTCGGTCAGGATTCGCTGGGTGAACGAGCAGGGAATCGAGATGATGGATCTCTTCCGCGAAAGCGCGACGCGCCTTTCCTTCACCTCAGGCCAGTCGACCAAGCACATTCGCATCGATTTCCACACCGGCGAGTGCACGGGGACCACGGAGATTCAGGTGACGCCCCGCCTCTCGGTACACGACCGTCTCCTGTTCCGATAGAAGGCGCAAAGGGCTGGCGTAGTGATGACCGATCGAGAAAACGGAAGGTCATCGGAGCTGAGGACGGTGCTCGATGCGGACGGCACCTTCACGTCGTCCTGGCCGCGGGGGAAATCGGTGGCCCCGATGCCCGTGGGCGCGCGGATCGACACGGCGCCGGCCCGCCGAATCACCGCCGGCTGTCGTGCCGTCGGGGCCTCGCACATCCTCGCCACGAACCTCGCCGACACCTCCGGCACGACCTCCCGGCTCCCCGCCGACGCGGACTGCACGGGCATCCGCCCGCCCTTCCTGCACCCCCGACGCGCAAGGGCAGCACAACAACTGGCGCTGCTGGGCGCGTTCACCCAAGGGACGTGCGCCGCACCGGACTTCGCGCACGGCTGGTGGACGGCACGGCGCGCTTCCCAGGCGAACGGGGAACGGATCCAGGGGGCGCTCGGCGATCTCTTCGACCAGGTGTTCATGATCCTTGAGGACTATGCGGTCGACCCCGACCTCGCAGAACCCGGCGATCTCGACGATGCCGGACTCCGTACCGCCGTACGCACGGCCTGGGAGGCGTGTCGCCGGCGATGACCACACGACTGACCTTCGACGGCGGCTGGCGCGCGACGGTGACGGACGATCCGCTGCACATCGCCCCCCGCTTCACCGGCGACTCCATGGGCCTCGCGCGGTACACGAACGTGAGCGCACGTGAGCGGTTCCTCGCGAACACCTTCGGCAGCCAGGACTGGCTGTGGGACACGCCCGACGTCTTCCGGTTCGCCCCGGACAGCCGGAAGCTGGCCGGGGCCGAACTCCAGCTGCCGTACGTGTCCGCCGCCCACGAGACCTCCACCCGCCTTCCCGTCATGCCCGCCGTACACCGGGGCGGGCTCCGCGCGGACGAGGTCCGGGACTTCCGCCATGAGACGTGCACGGTGCTGTGCCGCGCTCCCGGGGACACCGCGCTGATCTGCCTGCGCGACCTCGACGTCCTCGACGAGCCCGTGGAGGCCCGCATCGGCATCGCCCCCGACGTGGCACTCCTCGTCCAGCACGGCACCGTCGTCGGCTGGAGCCTCACCGATCCCGCGCGCTACCTGACCACCCACTTCACCGCCCCCGACCCGGCTCCCCCCGTCCCGGCCACCCGCCGCCTGCTCAGCGCATGCCTGGACATGGTCACGACGCCAGTCGTCGACGACCTGGTCGACGGCGAACCGGCCGCCCTGGCCCGCCTCCAGGCCGCGGACAAGGCCCTGCGTGAACAACGCGAGGACCGCCGGCGGGCCGACGCCCTGCTCGGCCTGATCGCCACCCACGTACAGGACTACGGGAACTGGTGACAGCCGACCGAAAGACCGCCGTACCCCGCGCCGCTTCTCCGGCTCGGCAAGGGTCCACGCCCTCCAGCGCGCACCGCCCCGGTTCCCTCCCGAGGAGTGTTTCGGGGCGATGCCGACGACCCCGCACTGCGCCGGGAGGTCCTCAGGAAACCGGGAACCAGTCCGACAGACGCTTGGCGACGAACGGTACGTCGATGGCGTCCTGCGCGACTCCCTCGACGAACGGGCCGGCAAGGGAGACGGGCGGCGGGGCGATACCGGCGCTGACGCCGTTGAACCTCAGGAACACGCGCATGGCGAGCCAGGCGGTGCGCTTGTTGCCGTCGATCAGCGCATGGTTGCGGGCGACGGAGTGCAGCAGCGCCGCAGCCTTCTCGTGCAGCGTGGGATACAGCTCGGCTCCGAACACGTTCGTCCGGGGCCGTTCGATCGCTGACACCAGCAGACCCATGTCGCGCACGCTGTGCTCGGTCCCGTTGACCTTGCGAGCGATGGCCAGGATCTCGTCGATCTGGAGGTAGCGCACTTCGGTCACTTCAGGTAGTCCAGGATCTCCGCATCGCTGTCCATCAGTTCGCCCAGGACGTCATCGACCTTCAGCTCGGCCCGGTCCTGGGCGTCGCGGATGGCCTCGATGGCGAGTTCCTGCTTGCTGCGACCCTCGCGACGAGCACGCTCGGTGAGCTTCGCGTCGAGGTCGTCGGGGAGCCGGAGTGTCATCGCCATACCCTGATGATACCGGTCTGGTATCTGGAGGGCGAGACGGTACGGGTCATCCGACACTTCACGGATCCGGCGGGCGGTGAGCACGCACAGTGCTCGGCAGACGGACCTGGCTGGCCCGAAGGTCGCTGGGCAAAAGCCGTGCGGAGCCGGTACGGAGCCGGGTGGGCGCGGTGCCGCACTGCCGGTGCCACGACTTCCGCCGTCCTGGACCGTGCCCGGTTCGTACGGCCCCTTCCCGCCCCTTCCGCACCGAGCCCTGACCCGTCTCCCGGCCCAGGACGTCAGGGAGTGAGCTGCTGGTGCCCTATGACGGAGAGCAGTTCGAGTTTGCTGTGGCTCTCCGTGCCGGGGCGAGTGGTCAGCACCACCAGGGTCTGGGCGCGGTTCTCGGTGAACAGGAGCTGGGCGTCGACGTCGATGCGGCCGAGTTCGGGATGGAGGATGGTCTTGCAGTCGTCGTAGCTCTGCGCGACCTCCTGAAGTTCCCACATGCGGACGAACTCGGGGCTGTGTTCCTGGAGTTCGGCGAGGATCCGGGCGGCTCGGGGCGTGTCGCTGCCGGCTGTCAGCGCGGCCCGCAGGCGGGCTGCCTGTGCTCGGCCGTGGCGTTCGCGGGCCTCCTCGGGAACCATCAGGCGTTCGGCCGGGTCCATGAACCAGCGGTAGTAGCCACTGCGGGCCAGACCGGTGTGACGGGTCTGGTCGCCGAGCAGCGCGACGGCCAGGGGGTTCATCGCGAGGGTGTCGAGCAGGTCGGTCTGCACCAGGGCCGGGGAGTCGTCCAGGCGGTCCAGGACCCGCATCAGGGGCGGGCTGACGTGTTCGGAGCGGTGGAAGCGGGCCGGGGCGTTGTGGCCGATGAGGACGAAGAGATGGTCACGCTCGTCCAGGGACAACCGCAGTGCCCGGGCGAGAGCCGTGGCGATCTGGACGGAAGGCTGCGGAGCGCGCTGCTGTTCCAGCCGGGCGTAGTAGTCGGTGGACATGCCGGCGAGCTGGGCGACCTCCTCGCGGCGCAGCCCCTGGGTGCGCCTGCGTGGCCCCTCGGCCAGCCCGACATCACGGGGCCGCAGCGCCTCACGCCGGTGGCGCAGGAAATCCGCCAGTTCCTTCTTGTCCATGGCCCCATCGTCGCCGTATCCCGGCCGGCTAGCCAGAGACCGCCGATCCATGGATGACCGCTCCTCTCCCGCCCGCGCGAAGCCACTCATGAGGCCGACGCCGAGAGCGCTCGCGGCGGGACGACCGGTGATCCCTCGACCCCCCGCTGGAAACGCCCGCTGGAAACTCACTGACCGTCGGCGGTGCGCCGCAGGCCGCGCCGGTATGGAAGACGGCTCGCGACGACGGTCCCCAGGCGACGCCGCCCGACGCTCCGGGAGCGGCCCCGGGCCTCGTCGCCGGTCCCGGTCCCGGCCCCGGCCGGCACGACGGTGCGCGGCCGTGTCGCCGGACGCGCGCGTGCCCGCCGGCGTTCAGGAGGCGTTCGTCCATGATGTGGCCCCGCAGAACCTGCCCGCGTGCTGCCGTTCCGCGTCGATCACCACAGGTCGGTCAGCTGCTGCCGATCATGGCGAGGACGTTGTCGTAGGAGCCGTTGGCCTGCGCGTCGCGGATGAACCTGGCGCCCTCGACGACAAGCTCCTGCGCGTCGGGCTTCTCGCGCAGCAGGTCGAGGGTCTGGGTGAGGAAGTCGTCCAACGGCATGGCGTGGTCGTTGTCCTGCTGGCCCAGGAGGGTCGTGCGCACGCCCGGCGGGACCACCTCGATCACCTGGACGCCGGCGTCAGTGCCGGCGAGCTGGATGCGCAGGCTCTCGGAGAAGGAGTGCAGAGCGGCCTTCGTCGCGCTGTAGGTCGGGGTGCTCGCGTACGGCACGAACGCCAGCGCGGAGGTGACGTTCATGACGACCGCGCCGTCCTTGCCCGCGAGCAGGGGCAGGAAGGCGTACGTCATCCGGATCGTGCCGAGCAGGTTGATCCTGACGTGATCCTCGGCGACCTTGAGTCCGGCCGGGTCGAGGAGGTTCTCCCGCAGCATGATGCCCGCGTTGTTGACCAGGACGTTCAGCCCCGGGTGGCTCGCCGCCACGGTCTCACGGGCCCGGGCGATCGAGTCCGGGTCCGCGACGTCGAGGACGAGCCCGTCGATGCCCGGATGCTCGGCCGTGATCTCGTCGAGGAGTTCCTTGCGCCGGCCGGCGACGATCACCTTGTTGCCGGCCTCATGCAGGCGCAGGGCCAGACCGAGGCCGATGCCCGAGGTTCCGCCGGTGATCAGGATCGTGTTGCCGGTCATCTTCATGGGGGTCCCGCTCCTTCGGTACGGCGGGCCGGTGAGCACCCGCAGCCTCGACCGTAGGGGCGCCCGCGCAGGGGCGGGAGAGGACGGTTCATCCGTGGATCGGCGGTCTCTGCCTCGTGGACTGCTTGCACCAGCGGGCCCGGCGTCGCTCCGGCACCGCGGCGTCCGAGGCCGACCCCGGACACGCCCGCACCGGCTTCCCCCGCTTGTCGAGCGGGCTTCCCCCCTTGTCGAGCGTACCGGTCACGCTGGACCGTCCCGCAGAACCCGCAGGTCAAAGCTTCGGCTCGGACAACGCCAGGGTGCAGCGGCCCGACGGGAATTTTGGATATCCGGAGTCCATGGAGAGATATACCAAGATAAACAAACCGGGTGGCGATCAACACCTGTTCTACGAAGGCGGCTGAATGCCGTGAGGGCCGACGGAGGGTCAGAGATCATGAACGACCGGCAGGAACCGGAGTGGCTGGACGTCCTTGGGCGCTGTGGGCTTGAGGTGACGGGGAAGGCGGCATCTGACGGCCCACCTGTGAACGCCGCCATCTATGCGGTCAGCGGATTCGAGGTGGAGCCGGTCACCGCAACCCCCGCCTCCTCCCCCCACGCCGCCGACGAACTGGACGAGGCGTGGCATCGCCATGCTGCACAGGTTTCGCTCTACGGCGAGGACGGAGAGTTCTTGATCCTCCCGCCCGTACCTGGCGGGAGCCAGATCGGCTGGGTGCGGGTAAAAGACCCGGTCGGCAAGAACCTCCCGTCCCGCATCTGCGCGGCGACGGGTGCACCCGAGTTCATTGCCGTTTCGGTTAACGGCCGCCACCTGTGTGCCACCTCGGTCGAAGAATCCGACTACTGGGTAGTAGTGCACGAGTTCTGAGGTCCGATGAGCGTCACGAGCCCTCATTTCCCGGTCGTAGATTCTGGTCGGCCTGAAACTCGGCGACAAACAGTCCCAGGGAATCATCGACAAAGGGTTTCTGTGGGTGACCGGTCCAGAACACGGAAAGTCATCGGACCTGAGGATCGTGCTCGATACGGACGGCACTTTCACCTCGTCCTGGCTGCTTGGGAAGTCGGTGGCCCCGGTGCCTGTGGGCGCGCACATCGACGCGGCGCTGGCTCACCGGATCACGGACGGCTGCCGTGCCGCGGGGCCTCCCACATCCTCACCACGAGCCTCGCCGGCAAGCCCGGTGCCACGTCCCGGCTTCCCGCCAACGCGGATGGCACGGGTATCCGCCCAGCGCTCCTGCTGCGCACATCCGATGCGCAAGGAGCCGTGCTTCATCCGGAAGAAGGCTGCGCACTGATCGCGGAGACCGCCGCTTTCATGGCCGCGGCCGTCAACGGGCACCGACACAGCACGCGCACGCTTCGGCCGTCATGCGCGCGCTCTCCGGAAACGTCACCCTCACTCACGGCCGTGGCCACCTCTCACCCCCCGGCCAGAGCCTGGTCCCACCCGGGCGACGTCGCCCCGGGAAGTCCTGGGAGCGCTCGAGGATCTCTTCGACCAAGTGTTCATGATCCTCGAGGACTACCCGGTCGACCCTGAACTCGCGGAACCCGGCGATCTCGACGACGCCGGACTCAGGGAGTGCGTCCAAGACAAGCCTGCTGACCAGCGAACCCGCAGGTCAAAGCCCCTTCGCAGCAGGCTCCAGAATCGCCACGCACTCCACGTGATGCGTCATCGGGAACAGATCGAACGCCCGCAGGGTCCGCACCCGGTATCCCCCGTCCCGGAAGTACCCCAGGTCCCGCGCGAGCGCGGCGGGGTCGCAGGCCACGTACGCGATCTTCCGCGCCTTCAGCGACGACAGGTGCTCGACCGTCTTCTTGCCCGCCCCCGCTCGCGGCGGGTCGAGAACGATGAGGTCGACCTCGCTGATCCCCGTGCGCGGGAGGACGCTCTCGACCTTGCCCTGCTCGATCCGCACACGGTCGAAGTCGGCGAGGTTGTGCCGGGCGTCCTCGACGGCGCGCTTGCCGGACTCGATGCCGAGCACCGCGCCCTTGTCGCCGAGGCGGTCGGCGAGCGCGCCGGCGAAGAGGCCGACGCCGCAGTACAGGTCGAGCGCCATGTCGCCCTTGCGCGGCAGCAGGCCCTGCATGACCGCCTTGACGAGGGTGTCGGCGGCCTGCGGGTGGACCTGCCAGAAGCCGCCGCTGCCGACCCGGTAGGTCCGGCCGTCGGCGCGCTCGCGCACGAACGCGCGGCCGTGGACCCGGTGGATGCCGCCGTCGTGCTCCTCGACCCGCATGACCGAGACGGGCCTGTCGAGTTCGACGAGGGGGAGGCGGGCACCGGGGCGGGGTTCGAGGATCACCATGCGGTCCTGGGAGCCGGTCGCGGCGATGGCGTCGACGGAGGCCATCCCGGACCAGTCGCGGTCCTCGATGCCCAGTTCGCTGACGCCCGGTGCCGCGATCATGCAGTGCTCGATGGGCTCGACCTCGTGCGAGCGGTGGCGGCGCAGTCCGGCGTTGCCGTCGGCGTCGACCGCGTACTGCACGCGCGTCCGCCACTGCGGAACCTGGCCCGCCGGAAGCTTGTCGCCCTCGGCCGGCATCACGGTGCCGTCCCAGCCGGCCTCCTCGGGCGTGAGGCCCGCGAGCCGCTGGAGCTGCTCGGTGATCACCTCGCCCTTGAGCCGGCGCTGGGCGCCCGGCTTGGCGTGCTGCCAGTCGCAGCCGCCGCAGCGGCCGGGGCCGGCGTACGGGCAGGGTGCCTCGACGCGGTCCTTGGACGGCTCCAGCACCCGCACGGCGTCCGCGCGCAGGAACCGCGCGCCCTCCTCGCCGTCGGTCACCCGGGCCACGACCCGCTCGCCGGGCAGTGTGTGCCGGACGAACAGCACCTGGCCCTCGTCGGTGCGGGCGATGCAGTGCCCACCGTGCGCGACGGGGCCGACCTCGACCTCGTACTCCTCGCCGACGAGCGACCGCGCCTGCGCGTCCGCCTGCGAGTTCTTCGGTTCTGCCTGCATGGCGGGGTGACTCCACTACTCGAACGAGGTACGGCCGGACAACAGCCCACCAGTCTACGTGGCTGTCGTCCGGCCGCTCACCATGATCGGGTCAGGCCTGCGGGCCCGGGGAACCGGAGCCGGGCGTACCCGCGGCGCCGGTGGAGCCCTTGCCCGACGGCTCCTTCGGGCGCCCCTCGTGGGCGGGACCGCGCCGCACGGAACCCGGAGCGTTCCACTCCTGCCGCTTGCGGGCCCGCTTCTTGGCCACCTCGGACGACTGGAGCTGGTACGGCACCGAGGTCACCATCACACCGGGCGTGAACAGCAGCCGGCCCTTGAGCCGGAGCGCGCTCTGGTTGTGCAGCAGCTGCTCGTACCAGTGACCGACCACGTACTCGGGGATGATCACCGACACGGCGTCCCGCGGCGACTCCCGGCGCAGGCTCTTGACGTACTCGATGACCGGCCGCGTGACCTCGCGGTAGGGCGAGTCGAGGACCTTCAGCGGTACGTCGAGTCCGCGCCGTTCCCACTCCGCGCGCAGTGCCTTGGTCTCCGCCGGGTCGACGTTGACGGTGAGCGCCTCCAGGGTGTCGGAGCGCATCAGCTTGGCGTAGGCCAGGGCGCGCAGCGTCGGCCGGTGGATCTTGGAGATCAGCAGTACCGAGTGGACGCGGGAGGGGCGGACGCTGTCGTCGCTGGGTCCCTCCGGAGCGGCGAGTTCCGTGGAGACGCGGTCGTAGTGGCGGCGGATCGCGGTCATCGTGCCGTAGAAGATCACCATGCCGAGCAGGGCGACCCAGGCGCCGTGGGTGAACTTGGTGATGAGGACGACCACCAGGACCACGCCGGTGAAGAACGCGCCGAAGGTGTTGATCGCCCGCGAGCGGACCATGTGGCGGCGCTTGGCCGGGTCGGTCTCGGTCGCCAGGTGGCGGTTCCAGTGCCGGACCATGCCGGTCTGGCTGAGCGTGAAGGACACGAACACGCCGACGATGTACAGCTGGATCAGCCGCGTGGAGTCGGCGCCGTACAGAACGATCAGCAGGGTCGCCGCGCCCGCGAGGAGCACGATGCCGTTGGAGAACGCGAGGCGGTCGCCGCGGGTGTGCAGCTGGCGGGGGAGGTAGCGGTCCTGGGCGAGGATCGATCCGAGCACCGGGAAGCCGTTGTAGGCGGTGTTGGCGGCGAGGAACAGCACCAGCGCGGTCGCCGCGGCGAGCACGAGGAAGAGGAAGCTGCCCTTGCCGAAGACGGCCTCGGCGACCTGGGTGATGACCGGGTTCTGGACGTAGCCGGAGCCGACCGCGGCGCCGTTGTGCAGCAGGTCCACGGCCGGGTTCTCGGCCATGCGCACGTCGGTGACCAGGGCCAGCACGATGATGCCGCAGAACATGGTGACGGCGAGCAGGCCCATCGCGGCGAGGGTCGTCGCCGCGTTCTTCGACTTGGGCTTGCGGAAGGCGGGCACGCCGTTGGAGATCGCCTCCACGCCGGTGAGCGCCGCGCATCCGGAGGAGAAGGCACGCAGCATCAGGAAGAGCAGGGCGAAACCGGCCAGGCCCTGGTGCTCGGGCTTGATCGTGTAGTCGGCGGTGGGCGCCCGCATGGAGTCGTCCAGGACCAGACCCCGGAACGCGCCCCACGCGATCATGATGAAGACGCCCGCGACGAACACGTACGTCGGGATGGCGAAGAGCTTGCCGGACTCCTTGACGCCGCGCAGGTTCATCAGCGTCAGCAGGATGACGACGGCGACCGCGCAGGCCACCTTGTGCTCGACGACGAAGGGGATCGCGGAGCCGAGGTTCTCGATGCCGGAGGCGATGGACACGGCGACGGTCAGGACGTAGTCGACGAGCAGGGCGCTCGCGACGGTGAGACCGGCCTTGGCGCCGAGGTTGGTGTTGGCCACCTCGTAGTCGCCGCCGCCGCTCGGGTAGGCGTGGACGTTCTGCCGGTAGGAGGCGACCACCGTGAACATCAGCACGACGACCGCCACCGCGATCCACGGGCTGAAGTGGTATGCCGACACGCCCGCGATGGACAGGACCAGCAGCACCTCCCCCGGCGCGTAGGCCACGGAGGACAGCGGGTCGGAAGCGAAGACGGGTAGGGCGATGCGCTTCGGCAGGAGCGTTTCTCCGAGCCGATCACTGCGCAGTGCGCGCCCGATCAGAATCCGTTTGGGCACGTCGGTCAGTTTGGACACAACTGAGCATCGTAGGCCTTCGAACAGGGGACCGCCCACTCTCCCCCGGCGTCAGCCGGGTGACATGGTGTCCCGGTTCCGTCACGGGCGCCCGCCGTCTGCCTCACGGGTGAATTCGGCCACGGCTCGGCTGCGGATTCCGTGGCCGCACCGGTCGCCATGTCTATATGACAATTCCCGTCCGCTGCCGCCCTCTCGGAGGTTCCATGCATACGACCGCGGAGCTGATCGGCGCCGCCGGCACCCTTGTCGGCCTCGGAATCCTCACCCTCCTCAGTCTGTGGAGCATCAGCCGTCGCTGACGTCGTGAACGGTGCACAGGGGTGCCCTCGCCGGACCGCGCGTGTGTAGCTTGGTCGGCGGTCTGAGACCCTGTTACAGCCAAGTCAGCAACATTTGACCTCGGAAGGACGGTCGTGCACATCGTCATCATGGGCTGCGGCAGAGTGGGTTCCGCTCTCGCCCAGGCCCTGGAGCAACAGGGGCACACGGTCGCCGTGATCGACCAGGACCCCACCGCCTTCCGACGTCTTGGCTCATCGTTCGGTGGCCGCCGGGTCACCGGGGTCGGCTTCGACCAGGACACCCTGCGCGAAGCCGGCATCGAGGAGGCCGGGGCCTTCGCCGCCGTCTCCAGCGGCGACAACTCCAACATCATCGCCGCCCGCGTGGCCCGCGAGATGTTCGGCATCGAGAACGTCGCCGCCCGCATCTACGACCCCCGCCGCGCCGAGGTCTACCAGCGCCTGGGCATCCCGACGGTGGCCACGGTCCGCTGGACGGCCGACCAGATGCTGCGCCGGCTGCTTCCCTCGGGCTCCGAGCCGCTGTGGCGGGATCCCACCGGTGGCGTCCAGCTGGCCGAGGTACACGCCTCCGCCTCCTGGGTCGGACACAAGATCAGCAAGCTCCAGGAGGAGACCGGTGTGCGTGTCGCCTTCCTGACCCGCCTCGGCGAAGCGATTCTGCCCACCTCGCAGACGGTTCTGCAGGAGGGCGACCTGGTGCACGTGATGATGCGCACCGACGACGTGGAGAAGGTCGAAGCCGCGTTCGCCGAGGGCCCGAAGGAGGACGGTCACTGATGAGGGTCGCCATTGCCGGAGCCGGCGCGGTCGGCCGCTCGATCGCGGGCGAGCTGCTGGAGAACGGTCACGAGGTGCTGCTGGTCGACAAGGCGCCGACCGCCATCTCGGTCGAGCGTGTCCCGCAGGCGGAGTGGCTGCTGGCCGACGCCTGCGAGATCACCTCCCTCGACGAGGCGGCGCTCCAGCGCTGCAACGTCGTGATCGCCGCCACGGGCGACGACAAGGTCAACCTGGTGGTGTCCCTGCTCGCGAAGACGGAGTACGGCGTCCCGCGCGTCGTCGCCCGCGTGAACAACCCGAAGAACGAGTGGCTGTTCAACGAGTCCTGGGGCGTGGACGTCGCCGTGTCCACCCCGCGTCTGATGTCGGCTCTGGTGGAGGAGGCGGTGAGCGTCGGCGACCTGGTCCGCCTCCTCCGCTTCAGCCACGGCGACGCCAACCTCGTCGAACTGACCCTCCCCGAGGAGTCGGCCCTGGCCGGCACCCAGGTCGGCGACGTGGAGTGGCCGGAGGACACCTCCCTGGTCACCATCATCCGCGGCACCCGAGTCCTCACCCCGTCCCGCGAGGACTCCCTGGAAGCGGGCGACGAACTCCTGTTCGTGGCCGCCCAGGCCCGGGAGGAACAACTGGAGGACCTGCTCTCGGTACGCCGCGAGGACTGACTCCCCGCCCGGTCCGACGACATCCACGGGACCCGTCCTGCGTTCGAGGACGGGGATGCGGCCGGGGATGGGGATGGGCCGGGATGAGGCCAGGGGACGGCGGACGAGGCCGATGCCCGCGGACGAGGCCGGGGGACGCGCACGAGACCGGGGACGAGGGCAGGCCCCGAGGCGGAGAGCGAGGCCGGCAGGCGAGGCCTCTCAGGACGAAAGCGGGTCCGGGGCGCAGCCTCCAGGTCTCGGACGGGTGGGGGCGGCGGGGGAAACACACCCCGCCGCCCCCACCCGTCCCGCCCGCGCCGGGAGTACCCGCTTCGGCGCCGCGCTCTGCCGGGACTACCCGTCCTGCCCGTGCCGGGAGTACCCGCGTCGCCGCTGCCGGGATTACCCGTCCCGCCGGTGTCGCGGCCCGGCGTCCGCGGACTCCGCGGCGGCCTTCGACTCCGCCGCCTTCTCCTTCTGCTCCGCCGCCTTCTCCTCGGCCTCCATCTCGGCGAAGACGTCGATCGGCGCGGGCGCCTTCGCCAGGAACACCCACGTCAGCCACACGGCCAGCAGGAACGGCGGGATCTTCAACGCGATCAGCACCCACCCCAGCTGGGTGGTGTCGGCCCACCAGTACAGCGGGAAGAGGATCGCGCACTTGGCGAGGAGGATCAGCCCCCAGGCATAGCTGGCCTTCGCGTAGGCCTTCTTGCGGCCGGGGTTCCGGGTCCGCCAGGAGAGGTTCTCCTTGAACACCGGGCCGAGGATCAACCCGAGCAGCGGCACCCCGCACAGGGTCGTGATGATGTACGCCAGCGACAGCCCGAGGGTGTAGAGCATGCCGGGCAGGTAGAAGTCCTTCGCGTTGCCCGTCATCGTCGCGAACACGACACCGAAGGCGACCCCGAAGACACCGCTGAAGGCGTGCTTCACGGTGTCCTTCATGGCCAGGCGGACCACGACCAGGACCAACGACACCGCCAGCGCGGCGATCGCCGACATGTGCAGGTCCTTGTTGATCGTGTAGATCGTGACGAACAGCAGGCCGGGCACCACCGTCTCGACCATGCCCCGCACCCCGCCGAACGCCTCGAACAGCGCGGCTTCCGTCACCGCCCGGGCGTCGTCCTGCTGAGTGTCTTCGGTCGGCTTGTCGAGCGACGTCACCGGCTACTCCCTACCAAGGGGTCTCAGTTCGTACTTGGGGTTGAACAGCACCCGGCGGCCCCGGCTCAGCGAGATCCGGCCCGATGCTATGAGCTTGCGCCCCGGCTCTATGCCCACGATGGAGCGTCTGCCCAGCCAGACCACGTCCAGCGCGGCGGAGCCGTCGAACAGCTCGGCCTCCAACGCCGGGACTCCGGCCCGCGGCCGCAGGGTGACCGTGCGCAAGGTACCAGTAACCGTGACGATCTGGCGGTCCTGGCAGTCTCCGATCCGCGTGCAGCCGGCGGTCTCGGCATCCTCCCGCAGCTCCTCGGACTCCAGGTCCTCCTGGGAGGAGGAGAGCCGATCGAGCATGCGCCGGAACCGGCCCACCGGCTTCTCGGAACGAGGAACAGCACTCATGTCTGAAGGGTACCGGGAGGCACGCCCGCGCCCGTACCCCCGTGGTGACGCCCGCCCTCCCCCGCCTCCGGCCCGCTCTGGCTCACTTCTCGAAGCGGTACCCCATCCCCGGCTCCGTGATGAAGTGCCGGGGGTGCGACGGATCGGCCTCCAGCTTTCTGCGCAGCTGTGCCATGTAGACCCGCAGGTAGTTCGTCTCCGTCCCGTACGACGGCCCCCACACCTCCTGGAGCAGCTGCTTCTGGCCGACCAGGCGGCCGGTGTTGCGCACCAGCACCTCCAGCAGATGCCACTCCGTGGGCGTGAGCCGTACGTCCTTGCCGTCCCGGTCGACCTTCTTGGCGCCCAGGTCGACCGTGAACCCGTCCGTCTCGACCAGGTCCCCATCCTCTGTCCCGCCCGCGGGTTCGGCCCGGCGGACGGCGGCCCGCAGCCGGGCCAGCAGCTCGTCCATGCCGAAGGGCTTGGTGACGTAGTCGTCGGCGCCCGCGTCGAGCGCCTCCACCTTCTCGTCCGAGGAATGCCGGGCGGACAGCACCACGATCGGCACCCGGGTCCAGCCGCGCAGCCCTCTGATCACCTCGACGCCCTCCATGTCGGGCAGCCCCAGATCGAGGACGATCACGTCGGGGGGACGGGTGGCGGCGAGCCGGAGGGCGGTGGTCCCGTCGTGGGCGGCGTCGACCTCGTACTCGCGGGCCTTGAGGTTGATGACGAGGGCGCGCACGATCTGGGGTTCGTCATCGACCACGAGGACCCTCGTGGGGCTCTGGGGGCTCCCCCCGGTCCAGCTCATGAAGCCTGCCTCTCGGATCCTGCGGGCTGTTCCGGGGGTGGGTCGCCGACGGCGGCGGAGTCGAGGCCCGTGGGCCGCCCCGGCCGGGCCGTGTCCCGGTCCTCGGCCGCGCGCACGGTGAGCACCATGGTGAGTCCCCCGCCCGGTGTGTCCTCCGCCACGAGCGTCCCGCCCATCGCCTCGGTGAAGCCACGCGCGACCGCGAGGCCGAGGCCCACGCCGGTCCCCCGCGGAGCGTCACCGTATCGCTGGAAGGCCTCGAAGATCCGCTCCTTGGCGTCGTCCGGGACGCCCGGCCCGCGGTCCACGACCCGGAGCTCGACCCGGCCGGCGAGCGCGCGGGCGGAGACCAGCACGGAGGTGCCGTCCGGGCTGTACTTCACCGCGTTCTCCACCAGGTTGGCGACCGCCCGCTCCAGCAGCCCGGCGTCCACGGCGACCATCGGCAGCGTCTCCGGGACGTCCAGTGCCACGCTGTCCTCCGGGACGCCGCCGAGCGCCATCGGCACCACCTCGTCCAGGTCGGTCTCCCTGATGATCGGCGTGACCGTGCCGGTCCGGAGACGGGACATGTCCAGGAGGTTCCCCACCACGTGGTCGAGCCGGTCGGCGCCGACTTCGATGCCTTCGAGCAGTTCCGCCCGGTCCTCCTCGGACCAGGCCACGTCGTCGGATCTGAGTCCGGACACCGCCGCCTTGATCCCGGCCAGCGGAGTGCGCAGATCATGGCTGACGGCAGCCAGCAGTGCCGTGCGGATCCGGTTGCCCTCGGCGAGCGTGCGGGCCCGGTCGGCCTCCTCCTGGAGGCGCCGCCGGTCCAGCACGACGGCCGCCTGCGCGGCGAAGGCGCCCAGCACCCGCCGGTCCTCCGCGGGCAGCGCCCGTCCGGTGAGCGCGAGCGCCAGTCGGTCCCCGACAGGCACGTCCACATCGGCGTCCTCCGGCCTCCGCACGGGCCGTCCCACGCCGGCCCGCCCCGCACAGGTCCAGGGCGTCGTCCCCTCGCCGCGCTCCAGCAGGGCCGCCGACTCCATGCCGAAGGTCTCCCGGACCCGCTCCAGCAGGGCTTCCAGGCTGGTCTCGCCGCGCAGTACGTTGCCCGCCAGGTAGGAGAGGATCTCCGACTCCGCCCGCAGCCGCGCCGCCTGCTCGGTGCGCCGGGCGGCCAGGTCGACCACCGACGCCACGGACACCGCGACCCCTACGAAGATCACTATGGCGACGATGTTCTTCGGGTCGGCGATGGTCCAGTGGTGCAGGGGCGGCGTGTGGAAGTAGTTCAGCAGCAGGCAGCCCAGGGCCGCCGAGGCCAGTGCCGGGAACAGGCCGCCGAGCAGCGCCGCCGCCACCGTCAGCGCCAGGAACAGCAGCATGTCGTTGGCGAGGCCGAGATGGACCGCGCTGAGCAGCGCCGTCATCAGCGGGGGGCCGGCCAGCCCGACCGCCCAGCCAGAGATGATCCGGGCCCGCCCGAGCCGGGCGCCCCGGGGGACCGGCAGCCGCCGCCCCTTGGCCGCCTCCTCGTGGGTGACGATGTGCACGTCGAGGTCGGTTCCGGACTCGCGCGCCACCGTGGCACCGACGCCGGGACCGAGCATGTGCTGCCAGGCCTTGCGGCGCGAGGAGCCGAGGACGATCCGGGTGGCGTCGGCGCCCCGGGCGAAGTCGAGGAGCGCGGTCGGGATGTCGTCGCCGACGACGTGGTGGAAGGTGCCGCCGAGATCCTCCACGAGGGTGCGCTGCACCGCCAGTTCCTCGGGCGAGGCCGAGGTCGGGCCGTCGCTGCCGGCGATGTGGACGGCCAGCACCGCTCCACCGGCGCCCTTCTCGGCCAGCCGGGCCGCCCGTCGCAGCAGCGTCCGCCCCTCCGGGCCGCCGGTCAGCCCGACCACGATCCTCTCCCGCGAACCCCGGAGCGCGGGCTCCCGGTGTTCGCCGCGGTACTGATTCAGGTACTCGTCGGCCCGGCCGGCCACCCACAGCAGGGCCAGCTCCCGCAGGCCGGTGAGGTCGCCCGGCCGGAAGTGGTTCGACAGGGCCGCGTCGACCTGGTCCGGTGCGTGGATGTTGCCGTGCGCCGTGCGACGGGGAAGCGCCTGCGGCTCCATGCCGACCAGCTCGATCCGGTCGGCACGGCGTACGAACTCGTCCGGGACCGTCTCCCGCTGCCGGACCCCCGTGATCGCCTCGGCGATGTCGCCGAGGGATTCCAGGTGCGCGATGTTCACCGTGGAGATCACGTCGATGCCGGCGGAGAGGAGTTCCTCCACGTCCTGCCAGCGCTTGGTGTGACGAGAGCCCTGCGCGTTGGTGTGGGCCAGCTCGTCCACCAACGCCACCTGGGGGCCGCGGGCGAGCACCGCGTCCACGTCCATCTCGGTGCGGGCCCCGCCCTGGTGCTCCAGCCGCCGACGGGTGACCTGCTCCAGGCCGTCCAGCATCGCCTCCGTGCGCGGCCGGTCGTGATGTTCGACGAACGCCACCACGCAGTCCGTGCCCCGCTCCACACGGCGGTGGGCCTCGGAGAGCATCGCGTACGTCGTGCCCACGCCCGGCGCCGCGCCGAGGTAGATCCGCAGCTTGCCGCGTGCCATGGCCCCATTCTCTTCCGGTGACTCCTGCCTCCGCAGCGTCGACCTTACGGTCGAGGCTGCGGACAAAAGGGGCGAGGAGGAGGGGACGGTCGTCCTTTGACGCATCCCTGACGCGGTGGACACCCCGCAGGTCGACCTGGCCATACGCCCTCCCCCTCGCTCCTTCGCCGTCCCCCTCATCCCTACATCGGATGAGACCCCCGGATCGGTTCACGCCGGACGGTCCCGATCTCGCACGTCGGGCCGAGGCCGGCTCCGACGCCGTGCGGGATCTCCTCTCACACCGTGCTGTCCCCGTGCGTCAGCGTCTCCCAGGCCACGAAGAGGTTGTTGCTGCCCGCCGGACGGTTCTGCGAGGTCAGCGTCTGCGTGTTCGTCATCGCGATGCCGAGCCGGTTGTGCAGCGCGTTGTAGCCGACCTCGGTGACCGGGCCGAGGCCCAGCTTCAGGGAGCCGCCGCACAGCCAGCTCGGTACGGCCGTGCCGAGCTGGTACTTGGCGTGCAGTCCGAGGGCGTGCCGCAGCCGCTCGCCGACATCGGTGCCGTACAGGTCCTGGCCCTGGATCCGGCTGGTCTCGGCGATGTGCGAGATGGCCGAGATGCCGTACCCGGTGTGGGTGAAGTCGCGGCAGGTCTCCTGGCTGAGGCCGTCGACGAAGGTGGACTGACCCTGCCAGTAGGCGACGATCTTCTCCCGGGTGTCGAGGTTCTGACTCGGCACGGTCCTCGGCAGGGCACCGTCGGAGGCGAGGTAGACGTAGGCGGCGGTACGGGTGCGGAACCTGGCCATCGCCTTGTCGTACGACGTCTTGTCCTCCAGGAAGACGGAGATGCCGACGGCGGCCTCCATCATCGACAGTTCCCAGTTGCCGTTGGAGTGGGAGCCGTTGATGACGTCGGGGAGGTAGACGTCGCGCAGCATGCCCGCGAAGCGCCCGGAGTTGGCCCAGGTGCCGGAGTACGTGTACTTGATGATCTCGGCCGCCCTGGGCCAGGAGGAGCCCGCCCAGCCGGTCTGGAGGGGCGCGTTGCTGTTGGTGTGGTCCTGGATCACCGCGGACCAGGCGTCCATCAGCTCGATCGCCTTCCTGGCGTGGCGCTCGTCGCGCGTGACGTACCAGGCGAGGGCCTGGGTGTAGGCGGCGATCGCGTCCTCACGCTCGTCCGTACAGCCGTTGTTCGGATTGGAGTACGAGCCGCATTCGACGATCGCGCGGGGCTTGGGGACGCGGTTCAGGTCGGCGTACTTGCTCGCGAGCATCCGGTCGTACGCGCCCTTCCACGGCTGGGCGCCGGCATTGACCTGCCGGCGGGCGAGATCGAGCTGGGCCCGGGAGACGGTGACGCCCGGGTGGGCGAAGGCCGCGGGGGCGGCCTCGGCGCGGGGGGTGACGGGGGCGGCCTCGGCGCGGGGGGCGGCGGGTGCGGCGAGGGCGCCCAGGAGGAGGGCGGTGACGGTCACGGGAAGCGCAGATCTACGCACAGCGACACTCCGTTCTCGTATGTGAACACAGAGCGCCCACATGAACTAGGCGTTGAGCGGAGACCGTAGGTACAGACCAATACGCCGTCAAGGGTGCGCGCAACGCCAGCAAGGGCCGCACCCCCGGGAGGGGATGCGGCCCTTGGTGACGCTGCCGGCCCAGTGGGGCGGCTAACGGACTTCCGTGATCTCCGGTCCGCGCTGCAACTGGCCCATGCCACCGGAGAAGCGGGAACCCGCCTCCTCCTGGTCCTGCTGGACGCTCTCGGGAACCATCTGGGCGTCGTTGGGCAGCTTCAGGACGATCGGGTCACGGGGCGCCATCGGGCCCTCGCCGCGGACCACGACCGTGTCCCGGAAGATCTGCTCCAGCAGACCGGCGGCCTGCGGCTGCACCGCGCCCTGGCCCGAGATCACCCCGCGCAGGAACCAGCGGGGACCGTCCACGCCGACGAACCGCACGACGTGGAAGCCGCTCGTACCGTCCGGCAGCTGCACCGGTACCTGCGCCCGCAGCTCCCAGCCCAGCGGACCCTCGACCTCGTCGATGATGCCACCCTGCTGGGTGATGCCGGAGCCGATCTCCTCGCGCACCTCGCCCCAGATGCCCTCACGCTTGGGAGCGGCGAAGGCCTGGAGCTGGATGGCGCTGTCGCGCAGTACGACGGTGGCCGCGACGATCGCGTCACCGGCGACCTCGACACGCAGTTCCATGCCGTCGACTCCGGGCACGAAAAGGCCACCCAGGTCCACCCGGCCCTCGGCGGGGTCGCGCACCTCCGAGCTGTCCCAGGGACCGTCCGGCCGCGGCTCCGGCTCCAGCCGGACGCGCTCGCGCCCGCCCTCCGCCTCGGTGTCGTCCGCCTCAGTGCCGACGCTGTCGACGACCTGCTCGGCCTCGCCGGCCGCGTCCTCGGCGGCACCCTTCTTCTTGCGACGTCCGAACACGTCACTGTCCTTCCCGGTCGGATACGACCGATGCGTATCGATTCCCAGCCGTCGCGCCGCCCACGGCGGCTTGACCGTTCGTGCCGCTTCCGCCGCCCACGGCGGCGTGACCACCGGTGGACCCGAAGCCCCCCTCGGCCCGCGCCGAGTCGGGAAGTTCCGCGACCTCCTGGAAGCGGACCTTCTCGACCTGCTGGACAACCAGTTGGGCAATCCGGTCGAAGCGCTCGAACCGCACGGACTCGCGCGGGTCGAGATTCACCACGATCACCTTGATCTCCCCACGGTACCCGGCATCAACCGTCCCCGGGGCATTCACGAGGGCGACGCCGCATCGGGCGGCGAGCCCCGAGCGGGGGTGCACGAAGGCCGCGTACCCCTCGGGCAGCGCGATGGCCACCCCCGTGGGCAGTACGGCCCGCTCCCCCGGCGCCAGTTCACGACTCTCGGTGGTCCGCAGATCGGCCCCCGCGTCACCGGGCTGCGCGTACGTCGGAAGCGGTACGTCGGGATCGACGCGCCGGATCAGCACGGGCACGGGTTCACGGCTCACGGGTTCACCTCGAAGGCGCGGCCGCGGCGGATCCGGTCCGGGTCGCTCATGGCGGCGTCGATCTCCTCCTGGCGCCCGTGCCGGACGAAGTGCTTGACCTCGACCTCGACGAACAGCGCGTCGGCTCGGACGGCGACGGGCCCCTCGGGGCCGCCGATCCGACCGGTGGCCGTCGAGTAGATCTTCCGGCCGGCCACAGCCGTCACCTCGGCCTCGAGATGCAGCGTGGTGCCGACGGGCACGGGGCGCGCGAAGTCCGTCTCCAGCCGTCCGGTCACGGCGATCGTGCGCAGCAGCCAGTTCAGCGAACCGAGGGTCTCGTCGAGCGCGGTGGCCAGGACCCCGCCGTGCGCCAGACCCGGTGCCCCCTGATGAGCGGGCTGCACGGTGAACTCCGCGGTGACGGTGACTCCCTCGCCGGCCCGCGCCTCCAGATGCAGCCCGTGCGGCTGTCCGCCGCCGCAGCCGAAGCACCGTTCGTAGTGCGCGCCGAGAAGCTCGCCGGGTGCGGGCGCATCGGGGTGCCGGACCGGTTTCACTGCGTCGGCCGGAGGCTCAAGAGCTGCGGAAGTACCACTCACAGCCGCAGACCTTACCCGCCCGCCCGTCACCCACCGCCACCCTGGCCGACAGCGCTGACCAACGGCCCCCAGGCCTCGCCCGTCATCCACCCCGACCCTGAGCCGGGAAGGGGTCGCGGACCGTGCCAAGCTTGGTTCCATGCAGCTCTCCGCCACCCCGTACGACGAACGTCTCACCGCTCCCCGCTCCTGGTGGTTCATCTCGTGCCTCGTGGGCGTCGCCTTCGCCCTGATCCTGCTGCCGTTCGGCACCCTGCCACTGCTGGGCGGGCTGGTCGGCGGCACCGCGGTCGCCGCCGTCGCGGCCAGTTCGTACGGCTCCCTCCGCATCCGGGTGGTGGGCGACTCGCTGATCGCGGGTGAGGCCAGGATCCCGGTGACGGCGCTGGGTGAGGCGGAGGTGCTGGACGCGGAGGAAGCGCGGGCCTGGCGCACGTACAAGGCGGACACCCGGGCGTTCCTGCTGCTGCGCGCCTACATCCCCACCGCGCTGCGCGTGGAGGTCACCGACCCGGCCGACCCGACGCCCTACCTGTACCTGTCGACCCGTGAACCGCAGCGGCTGGCCGAGGCCCTGCGAGCGGCACGGGAATCCGCGGCGTAGGCGAGCTTTCTCGCGGTCCGCGGCGGGAAGGAAGGATCGCGGCGCAGGCGCACGTCACGGAACGCAGGCGGCAGGCAGCAGGCAGCAGGCAGCAGGCAGGCGAGGAAGATCGCGGCGTAGGAAAAGGTTTCTCCTGCGCCGCGCGAAGACTTCGCTCAGCCCTCGAGTTCCCCGGGTCCGGTCTCCAGCGGCAGCGGGTTCGCCGGCTTCTCCAGGGGCGGCAGTTCGGGCAGCGCGTCCCACGGCACCTGCACCCTGCGCAGGTCGTCCCGGACCTTCGCGGCCAGCTTCCTGGTGTCCCTGCGGTTCATGAGCGCGCCCACGGCGGCACCCACCAGGAACGGCATGAGGTTCGGCAGGTCGCGGACCATGCGCTTCATGATCTGCTGCCGCAGCTCGCGCTTCATCTGGCCGCCGAGGGCCGAGTTGAACGAGGTGGGCTTCAGTACGTCGACGCCGCGTTCGCCCGACCACGAGCGCAGGTACGCGGTGCTGCGCTCGACGAGGTTCCCGGCGGGACGTACACCGTAGACCTCGTGCAGTTCGGCGATCAGCTTCAGCTCGATCGCGGCCACGCCGCTGATCTCCGCGGCGATCTCGGCCGGCATCGCCGGCGGTACGGGCAGCATGGCCGCCGCGCCCACGCCAGCGCCCACGGTCGAGGTGGCTTTCGCCGCGCCCGCGACGAGTTTGTCGGCGAGCTGCTCCGGCCCGAGTCCGGGGAACTGCCGACGCAGCGTCCGGAGATCCCGTACGGGGACCCGCGGGGCCATCTCGATGATCCGGTCGGCGAGGTGGGCGATGCCCGCCCTGGCGCGTTTGCCGCCCCTGCGGGCGCCTTCCCTGGCCAGGTCCACCGCCTTGTGCCGGATCGCCGCGGCCCGTCGCCTGGCGACGGGCGCGGCGCCCTGAGCAGACGCCGGGAGATCACTCCCGTCGCCCGCCGCTTCGAGCGAGGCCGATCCCGCAGGGGCAACTCCCTTGCCGGATGAGCCTCGCTCGTCGTCACGCACGCCGTGAGGGCCGTCGGACGGTCCCTTGTCCGCTCCCGACAGGAGGAAGCGGCGCTTCCGAGGAGGGGTCGAGCCAGTCACGGCCGACCCGCCCTCAGTCGCAGTCGCGGCAGATCGGCTGGCCGTTCTTCTCGCGGGCCAGCTGGCTGCGGTGGTGCACCAGGAAGCAGCTCATGCAAGTGAACTCGTCCTGCTGCTTGGGCAGAACCCGGACGGCCAGCTCCTCGTTGGAGAGGTCTGCGCCGGGCAGTTCCAGGCCTTCTGCGGCCTCGAACTCGTCGACATCGACTGCGGAGGCGGACTTGTCGTTCCGCCGGGCCTTCAGTTCTTCAAGGCTGTCGGAGTCAACGTCGTCGTCGGTCTTGCGTGGGGTGTCGTAATCGGTTGCCATTTCGCCTCTCCCCCTCTGGGTGTCTGCGGTGTCTCCAGCGCACGTAACGCGTGAGAGGCCGGACTTGTGCCCGCCTCGAGGCGGAGATTTTGCCTCACATCAAGGTCTGTTACTCAATCGACACCCAACCGGACTCATCGAGAGTGATCGGCTTGGATGGCGATCGGGACCGTACACGGTCCGAATGCCGCACTACAAAGGCGCCTCACCGTGTACTTCCCGTGATCGGGACCCCCGAAAACCCGGAGTTTCCGGGCTTTCCGACAGCATTCATGATCACGGAGAGTAGATGGCCGGAAAATCGCCCTTGTGATCGATCACACACGGGAAAGCCAGATCGAGGCCCTAAAAATTTCGCTTAAAGCGAACAAGCCCATGTGCGTCGCGGCATGTTCTCAGAGCGGCAGGGTGACTCGCATCACGAGCCCTCCTCCCTCGCGCGGCTGGGCCGCGATATGGCCGCCGTGCGCCCGTGCCACGGAGCGCGCGATCGACAGGCCGAGTCCGACACCCTTGTCACTGCCCGTACGCTCCGTGCGCAGTCGCCGGAAGGGCTCGAAAAGATTGTCGATCTCGTAAGCGGGGACCACCGGGCCCGTATTGGACACGACGAGAACCGCCTGACCGTGCTGGACCTCAGTGGTCACCTCGACCCAGCCGTCCTCGGGGACGTTGTAGCGCACGGCGTTCTGCACCAGGTTAAGCGCGATCCGCTCCAGGAGTACGCCATTGCCCTGGACGGTTGCCGAATCCCGCTTCCCGCGGATCCGCACGCCCTTCGCCTCCGCCTCGCCGTGCACCTGGTCGATGGCTTGCCCGGCGACCTCGGCGAGGTCGACGGGCTTGCGCTCGACGATCTGGTTGTCGCTGCGGGCGAGCAGCAGCAGGCCCTCCACGAGCTGCTCGCTGCGCTCGTTGGTGGCCAGCAGTGTCTTGCCGAGCTGCTGGAGTTCCACCGGCGCCTCGGGGTCGGAGAGGTGCACCTCCAGCAGCGTGCGGTTGATCGCCAGCGGCGTCCGCAACTCGTGCGAGGCGTTGCCCACGAAACGCTGCTGGGCGGTGAAGGCGCGCTGCAGGCGCTCCAGCATGTCGTCGAAGGTGTCGGCCAGCTCCTTCAGCTCGTCGTCCGGCCCGTCCAGCTCGATACGGCGGGACAGGTCCGAGCCCGCCACGGAGCGCGCGGTGCGCAGGATCCGGCCGAGCGGGGCGAGTACGCGGCCGGCCATGGCGTAGCCGAACGCGAAGGCGATCACGGCGAGCCCGAGGAGGGCCAGCAGCGAGCGGCTGAGCAGGTCGTCGAGGGCGTGCTGGCGCTGCTGGTTCGCGCACTCGTTCATCGCGCGGTTCAGCTCGCTGGCGGTCGGCTCGTTCGGGAAGTTGCAGATGTCGCTGGCGACCTGCCCGGCGAGGATCTTGAAGGGCAGATCGCTGCCCACGTTCAGCGCGTTCGCCGCCAGCAGGTAGATGATCGACAGCAGCAGGATGCCGGCGATCAGGAACATTCCGCCGTACAGCAGCGTGAGCCGTATCCGGATGGTCGGACGGAGCCAGGGGAAGGGGGCCTGTGGCCTCCTGGGGTCCCAGGTGGGCTTCGGGGGCGCCTGGGGAGGCGCCGGTGTCGTGGCCACGGGGTCAGATCCGGTAGCCCGAGCCGGGGACGGTGACGATCACCGGCGGTTCGCCGAGCTTGCGACGCAGTGTCATGACGGTCACGCGCACGACATTGGTGAACGGGTCGGTGTTCTCGTCCCAGGCCTTCTCCAGGAGCTGCTCCGCGGAGACGACGGCGCCCTCGCTGCGCATCAGCACCTCCAGGACGGCGAACTCCTTCGGGGCGAGCTGCACCTCCTTGCCGTCGCGGAAGACCTCGCGGCGGTTCGGGTCGAGTTTGATGCCCGCGCGCTCCAGGACGGGCGGCAGCGGCAGGCTGGTGCGCCGGCCCAGCGCGCGCACGCGGGCGATCAACTCGCTGAAGGCGAAAGGCTTCGGGAGGTAGTCGTCGGCGCCGATCTCCAGACCCTCGACGCGATCGCTGACGTCGCCGGAGGCCGTGAGCATCAGCACGCGCGTGGGCATGCCCAGCTCGACGATCTTGCGGCAGACGTCGTCGCCGTGCACGAGGGGGAGGTCACGGTCGAGGACGACCACGTCGTAGTCGTTGACGCCGATGCGTTCCAGTGCGGCCGCGCCGTCGTACACGACGTCGACGGCCATGGCCTCCCGGCGCAGTCCGGTGGCCACCGCATCGGCGAGCAGCTGCTCGTCCTCGACGACGAGTACGCGCACGTCGCTTGTCCTTCCTGTGTCCACCCGCGTAGCGCTCTGTGGGCGCACACGGGCAGGGCGTGGTGAGTGTGGGCCTCCATCCTGCCCTTTTCGGCCATAAGTCGGCGGTAAGACGGGGGGGAGGGCCCCGAAGGGCGGGTGTGAAGCCCGGGAATGCCAGATTTTCTCGTGGGGTTGAGGTTTCTGCGGAAGGCAGCGGGGGGAGGACGGCTTTACACCCCGCGATCACGCTCTGCATGTGCCGTAGCACCATGCGGCACTCCGCGTTCCGCTTGCCGCAGAGTGGGCGTGGGTGTCCGGCACCGTCGCCGCCCGGCCGGGCAGCGCTGGGCACCTACTGGAGACGTGATCGCCCCTTCCCAAATCGGCACACCCCCGTGCCACAGACCCACGACCCAGGACGAGGGGGCGCAGCATGGACGCTTTCACCGCAGGACTTCTGCAGCGCATAAGGGCGACCGAGTCCGACCTGACGCGGGCTCGCGACGAGGGCGACGACTTCCTCGTGGAGGTCGAGCAGGGCGAGCTGGACGACCTGCGCCGCCTCGCCGCCGAGCACGGCGTGCAGGTCGGTGTGGCGATGGCCTGACCAGGCCGCACGAATGACGGAGGGGCCCCGGCGAATCCAGCGCCGGGGCCCCTTCGCGCATCCGTGCGGGCTGGTCAGGGACGCGGTGCCGCGCGCTCAGTCGTGCCAGGCGCCGAAGTCCTCCAGGAGCCGCTGGAGGGGCTCGAAGACGCCGGGGGTCCCGGCGACCGTCAGCTCGCGCGAGGGCCGCCGTCCGGGGCGTCCACCGGTCAGGGCGCCCGCCTCCCGGGCGATCAGGTCGCCCGCCGCGAGGTCCCAGGGGTGCAGCCCGCGCTCGTAGTACCCGTCGAGGCGGCCGGCGGCCACGTCGCACAGGTCGACGGCCGCGGAGCCGCTGCGCCGGATGTCGCGCAGCAGCGGGATCAGTCGCCGGGCGACCTCGGCCTGGTGGGCGCGGACCTCGGTGACGTAGTTGAAGCCGGTGGAGACCAGGGCCTGTTCGAGCGGGGCCGCCGGCCGGCAGGCGATCCCGCGCTCGCCCTCCCAGGCGCCGGTCGCCCACGCGCCGCGTCCGCGTACGGCGCGGTAGGTCTCGCCGCGCATCGGGATCGCCACGACCCCGGCGACGGTCTCGCCGTCCTGCTCCGCGGCGATGGAGACGGCCCAGGTGGGAAGGCCGTAGAGGTAGTTCACGGTGCCGTCGAGGGGGTCGATCACCCAGCGGATGCCGCTGCTGCCCTCGCTGGAGGCGCCCTCCTCGCCGAGGAAGCCGTCGTCGGCGCGGTGCTCGGAGATCAGGCCGGTGATCAGCTTCTCGGCGGCGATGTCCATCTCGGTGACGACGTCGATGGGGCTCGACTTGGTGGCGGCGACCGCGAGGTCGGCCGGTCGGCCGTCCCGCAGCAGTTCGCCGGCCCGGCGGGCGGCTTCCTCGGCCAGTTCGAGCAGTTCGGTGTGCAGGGGGTCGGTCACGGCGCTCCTCACGCGTACGGGCTGTCGGCGCCGGCGGCGGCGGGCCTGGGGGCGCGGGACGGACAGCAGCCGACGGGGCAGAGCTGGTGGCTGGCGCCCAGGGCGCCCAGGGCGCAGGGGGTGACGTCCCGGCCGCTCTCGGCCGCGGCGCGCTCCAGTACGAGTTCGCGGACGGCCGCGGCGAAGCGCGGGTCGGCGCCGACGGTGGCGGAGCGGCGCACCGGCAGGCCCAGCTCCCCGGCCTTGGCCGTGGCCTCCGTGTCGAGGTCGTAGAGGACCTCCATGTGGTCGGAGACGAAGCCGATGGGGGCCATCACGACGGCCGGCGCCCCGGCCGCGTGCCGCTCCTCCAGGTGGTCGCAGATGTCGGGCTCCAGCCACGGGATGTGGGGTGCTCCGGAGCGCGACTGGTAGACGAGCTGCCAGGGGTGGTCGACGCCGGTGCGCTCACGGACGGCGTCGGCGACGAGCCGGGCCACGTCCAGGTGCTGGGCGACGTACGCCCCGCCGTCGCCGTGGTCCTCGACGGGGCCGGAGGCGTCGGCGGCGGCCGTCGGGATGGAGTGGGTCGTGAAGGCGATGTGGGCGCCGTCGCGGACGTCCTCGGGAAGGTCGGCGAGGGAGCGGACCACACCGTCGATCACGGGCTCCACGAAGCCGGGGTGGTTGAAGTAGTGCCGCAGCTTGTCGATCCTCGGCGGTTCCAGGCCCTCGGCCTCCAGCGCGGCCAGCGCGTCGGCGAGGTTCTCGCGGTACTGGCGGCAGCCCGAGTACGAGGCGTAGGCGCTGGTGGCGAGGACGAGGACGCGGCGGCGGCCGTCGGCGACCATCTCGCGCAGGGTGTCCGTCAGGTAGGGGGCCCAGTTGCGGTTGCCCCAGTAGACCGGCAGGTCGAGCCCGTGGTCCGCGAAGTCCTTGCGCAGGGCTTCCAGCAGGGCGCGGTTCTGGTCGTTGATGGGGCTGATCCCACCGAACAGGAAGTAGTGCTGCCCGACCTCCTTGAGGCGTTCCTTGGGGATGCCGCGCCCGCGCGTCACGTTCTCCAGGAACGGGACCACGTCGTCCGGGCCTTCCGGGCCGCCGAAGGAGAGCAGGAGCAGGGCGTCGTAGGGGGTGGCATCGAGCGCGTCTGGCATGTCTCGATCCTGCCACCCGTCGCCGACAGCCCGGAAACGCCGGGTGGTCGTGGCGGGGGGCTCCCGCCCGGAGGAAGGCGCGGGGGGTCCGCCGGGCGGTGCGTCAGGGGTGCGTTAGGGTTGCCTAACTCGTAAGCTGTATGAGCTGCCTTCGCGCCTTACCCGCCAGGCAGCTCCGCCGCCCCCACACCGAGCCCCGCAGAGCCACCTTCCTCGCGCCGTGCCGAGCCGCCACGCACGCGTGACCGGACCCGACGGAGATGTCCGTGCCCAGCCCCTACCGCGCCCTGTTCGCCGCCCCGGGCTCCAGGGGCTTCTCCGCCGCGGGGTTCATCGGCCGGATGCCGCTGTCGATGATGGGCATCGGCGTGGTCACGATGGTCTCCCAGCTCACCGGCCGGTACGGTCTCGCGGGCGCCCTCTCGGCGACGATCGCGCTCTCGGCGGCGGCGATCGGGCCGCAGATCTCACGCCTGGTGGACCGGCACGGGCAGCGCAGGGTGCTGCGGCCCGCCACGCTGGTCGCGCTCCTCGCGGCGACCGGACTGCTGCTGGCCGCGCACCTGGAATGGCCGGACTGGGTGCTGTTCGTGTGCGCCGCCGCGATCGGATCGGTGCCCTCCCTCGGCGCGATGATCCGGGCCCGGTGGGCGGCCGTCTACCGGGGCACCCCGCAGTTGCACACCGCGTACTCCTTCGAGTCCGTGGTGGACGAGGTCTGCTTCATCTTCGGCCCGATCATCTCCATCGGCCTGTCCACGGCCTGGTTCCCGGAGGCCGGTCCACTGCTGGCGGCCTGCTTCCTCGCCGTCGGCGTCTTCTGGCTGACCGCCCAGCGGGCCACCGAGCCGCAGCCCCACCCGCGCGAGCGGAAGGGCGGCGGCACGGCGATGCGCTCGCCCGGTCTGCAGGTGCTGGTGGCGACGTTCGTGGCCACGGGGACGATCTTCGGAGCGGTCGACGTGGTCACCGTCGCCTACGCCGACGAGCAGGGGCACAAGGCCGCCGCGAGCCTCGTCCTGGCGCTCTACGCGGCCGGTTCCTGCGTGGCGGGCCTGGTCTTCGGTCTGCTGCGCCCCCGGGGATCGGCCGAGCGACGCTGGTTGCTGGGCGTGTTCATGATGGGCGTGAGTATGATCCCCCTCCTACTGGTCGGGAACTTGCCGTTTCTGGCCGTGGCGCTCTTCGTCGCGGGCCTCGCCATCGCTCCCACGATGATCACGACGATGTCCCTCATCGAAGAGCACGTACCACGCGCGCAGCTGACCGAGGGCATGACCTGGGTGAGTACCGGGCTCGCGGTCGGGGTCGCGCTGGGTTCCTCGATCGCCGGCTGGGTCATCGACACGGCGGGCGCGCGGGCCGGGTACGGGGTTCCGGCGGTGTCCGGAGCCGTCGCGGTCGCGGTCGGTTTCCTCGGGTACCGCCGGCTCAGCAGGCCGGCGCCGGGTCGTGGAGGCACCGTTGAGCAGCACAGCGAGCGGGAAGATCGGCACGTGGCGTAACTGGGGCGGCAATGTCGCCTCCCGCCCCGCGCGGGAGGTCACGCCCGCCTCCGTCGACGAGCTGGCCGCAGCCGTGCGCCGGGCGGCCGAGGACGGACTGACGGTCAAGGCGGTCGGCACGGGCCATTCCTTCACGTCGATCGCCGCGACGGACGGTGTGTTGATACGCCCTCAACTCTTGACCGGCATCCGCGACGTGGATCGGGAAGCCATGACCGTCACGGTCGAGGCGGGCACCCCTCTCAAGAGGCTCAACCTGGCGCTGGCGCGTGAGGGACTGTCGCTCACCAACATGGGCGACATCATGGAGCAGACCGTCTCCGGCGCCACCAGTACGGGCACCCACGGCACGGGCCGGGAGTCGGCCTCCATCGCCGCCCAGATCAAGGGCCTGGAGCTGGTCACGGCCGACGGCTCGGTCCTGACGTGCTCGGAGAAGGAGAACCCGGAGGTCTTCGCGGCGGCCCGGATCGGTCTGGGCGCCCTCGGCATCGTCACCGCGATCACCTTCGCCGTGGAGCCGATCTTCCTGCTCTCCGCGCGCGAGGAGCCGATGCCGTTCGACAAGGTCCTCGCCGACTTCGACGAGCTGTGGGCCGAGAACGAGCACTTCGAGTTCTACTGGTTCCCGCACACCGGCAGCACCAACACCAAGCGCAACAACCGCAGCGCGGGCCCGCGCAGGCCGGTGGGTCAGCTGGCCGGGTGGTTCGAGGACGAGTTCCTCTCGAACGGCGTCTTCCAGGCGGCCCAGTGGGTCGGCCGTGCGGTGCCTGCCACGATCCCGGCGATCGCCACGGTGTCCAGCAAGGCGCTCTCCGCGCGCAGTTACACGGACATCCCCTACAAGGTCTTCACCTCGCCGCGCCGGGTCCGATTCGTGGAGATGGAGTACGCCGTGCCGCGGGAGGCGGTGACCGAGACGCTGCGCGAACTGAGGGCCATGGTCGAGCGCTCTCCGCTGCGGATCAGCTTCCCCGTGGAGGTGCGCACCGCACCGGCCGACGACATCACCCTGTCCACCGCCTCCGGCCGCGACAGCGCGTACATCGCGGTCCACATGGTCAAGGGCTCGCCCTACCAGCGGTATTTCACCGCCGCCGAGCGCATCTTCACCGCGCACGAGGGCCGGCCGCACTGGGGCAAGATCCACACTCGGGACGCCGACTACTTCGCCGGGGTCTACCCGCGGTTCGGCGAGTTCACGGCGTTGCGGGATCGGCTGGATCCTGACCGGCGGTTCCAGAACGACTACTTGCGGAGGGTTCTGGGGGCGTGACGGACCCGGTCGGCGTGGGCGTCGGCTCCTGACCGGCACCCGCGTCCCGGCTCGCGCTCGCCGTGGGCTCCGGTGACGTCGTACCGCCGTCGTCGTCCCGCGAGGAGTCCGAGGGGACGCCGTCGTCGGAGGGTGTGGCGGTCCCGGTGGTCACGGGGCTGTCCGATGAGGCGGGTGCGGGTTCGGTGGAGCCGGGGGCCGGGCCGCCGTCCGGGTCGGAGTCCGCTCCCGAGGACGACGCGGTGGTGCCGGAGAGGGCGTCGCCCACGGTCGTACCGCCGTTGCCGCTGAAGCTGCTGCCGGAAGCCAGTTCGTAGGCGGTGACGCCGCCCATGGTCACGGCGAAGACCAGGGCCGCCGCGACGGCCGGCCGTTTCCAGCCCCGCACGCGCGCGCGGTGGACGGTTCCCTCGGAGTACTCGCCGGGTGCCGGGGCCCTCGTCGGACCGGGCCGACGGACCACCGCGGCTTCGCGGAACTGCTCGCCGGTGCGGCTGAGGAAGTGCTGGAAGACGGTGCCGCCGCAGGTGGCGACGACGCTCACGACACCCGCCCCGAGGATCGTGCCGTAGACACCGAAGTACGAGGCGAGTCTGGCGGCCACCACGGCGGCGACGGCACCACCCGCGACCTGAGGGAGGCTCAGGTCGATCCGCTTCCTCCCCTCCGCGGCCTCCGCCGCGCTCGACTCGTCATCGACGTCGGGCTGTTCACGCATTCCGTGTCCTTGCCTGCCTTTCCCGTACTTGATCGACTTTTCCTACTTGATCAACCAACCGCACGAGAAAGGGACGTACGGACGAAGCGGATCGTTCCGATTCCGGTGATCGCGTGAAGTAGGCCACGTCCCAGGTAGTGAAAAGCGCTTGCCCCATCGACAAGTCGCACCCCGCGCCAGAAGTTGCGCGGCGCGCCAATCCACGTGCGTGGCCCGAATGGAGTACTGTTGCGAGCCCTGGGTCCGGTCTCCCACCAGGATGTCCGGAGCCTTCACGGACCGCCAGGAGGAGGCCGGTTGCACAGGGTTACGGAGTTGGTCACTTAACGTGGCGAATTGATAACCGTGCCATAACGGCGATCAAGGGCCCGCGTGCGACACGCCGGGCAACTCGGCAAGGTTGTGGCAGGCTGCACCCGGGCAGGCCACACTCGACTAGCGGAAGCAGCGACGCACGTGACGTCGGCAGGCACCACCCGGGAGGTCCCCATGCCCGAACTGCGTGTCGTGGCCGTCTCGAATGACGGCACACGGCTGGTGCTGAAGGCTGCGGACAGCACGGAGTACACGCTTCCGATCGACGAGCGTCTGCGCGCCGCCGTCCGCGGTGACCGTCCCCGCCTCGGCCAGATCGAGATCGAGGTGGAGAGCCACCTCCGCCCCCGTGACATCCAGGCGCGTATACGTGCCGGCGCGACAGCGGAAGAAGTCGCGCAGATGGCAGGCATCCCCGTCGACCGGGTACGCCGCTTCGAAGGCCCCGTGCTGGCCGAGCGTGCGTTCATGGCCGAGCGAGCCCGCAAGACCCCGGTCCGCCGGCCCGGCGAGAACGCCGGTCCGCAGCTCGGTGAGTCCGTGCAGGAGCGGCTGACGCTGCGCGGCGCCGAGAAGGACACCGTCCAGTGGGACTCCTGGCGCCGGGACGACGGCACCTGGGAGGTCCTGCTCGTCTACCTGGTCGCGGGCGAACCGCACTCCGCGAGCTGGACGTACGACCCGCCGCGGCGGCTCGTCCAGGCCGTCGACGACGAGGCGCGCTCGCTCATCGGCGAGTCGGACGACCTCGCCGCGCCGGAGCCCAGCTTCCCGTTCGTGCCGCGCATCGCTCGGTTGCCCCGAGACCGCACCATGGACCGCGCTCTCGATCGCGCCAGCCTGCCCGCACCGCCCTCCGAGCCTGCCGAGGAGAGCACCGGCGAGCGCGAACGGGACTCGCTGACCAGCCTGTTGGAGGCGGTACCGAGCTTCCGGGGCGACATGATCGTCCCGGAGATCCCCTCCGAGGAACCGGAGGAGCCGACGGAGGAACCGGCCGAGGAGGAGCCCCCGGCGCCTGCCGCGTCCGCCGGTTCCGCCTATGCGGACGTCCTCATGCCCCGCTCCGTCGGCAGCCACCGCGACCGTCTCATCGGCTCCACGGACCGTCAGGCGGAGGCCGACGGCGTCCGCCCCGGCCGCCGCGCCGCGGTACCCAGCTGGGACGAGATCGTGTTCGGGACCCGGCGCAAGAAGCAGGAGTAGCGCGGGCGGCGGGAGCGGACCGCCGTACGGCGACTCCGCCGTGGCGTCCGCCGCTTCGCACCAGTCGGTTCGCACACGGATGCATACGTAGGAGGAGGCCGCCTCTGTTCGGCGCGGCCTCTTCCTAGTTTCCCGCGCGACGGAGTTACCGGGGTTCCGGGCCCACCGCGACCGGACGGGACGGGTCCGAGGACCACTCCGACCACGAACCGACGTACAGGGCCGCCGGAATGCCCGCGACCGCGAGCGCCAGCACCTCATGGGCGCCGGAGACGCCGGAGCCGCAGTACACGCCGACCTCGCTGCCGCCGGACGCCCCCAGTGCGGTGAAACGGTCCCTCAGGTCCTCGGCGGGCAGGAAGCGGCCGTCCGGACCGACATTGTCCGTCGTCGGCGCGGAGACGGCGCCCGGAATGTGTCCGCCGACCCGGTCGATCGGCTCCACCTCGCCCCGGTACCGCTCACCCGCGCGCGCGTCGAACAGCACGCCGGAGCGGGCCAGCGCAGCCGCGGCGTCCGCGTCGAGGAGTCCCGCGGCCCCCGGCCGCGGCGCGAAGTCCCCCTCCGGGGGCGCCGGGATCTCGACCGACAACTCCCCCTGCCACGCCGTCAACCCACCGTCGAGGACCCGCACATCCGGGTGACCCGTCCAGCGCAGCAGCCACCACGCGCGGGCCGCCGCCCAGCCCTGTCCGCCGTCGTACACGACCACCGGCCGGGAGGCCGACACGCCCGCCCGGCGCATGGCGGCGCCGAAGTCCGCCAGGTCGGGCAGCGGATGGCGGCCGCCCGCGCCGGACGCCCCGGCCAGTTCGCGGTCCAGGTCCACGTACACGGCGCCCGGTACGTGCCCTGACGCATGGGCGGCCCGGCCGTCGAACGGTGGCTCGCCGGCCGCCTTCGCCACGCTGAGCTGCCAGCGGACGTCGAGCACGACCGGCGGGTTCTCCCCCGCCAGGGCGCCCGCGAGTTCGGATGCGGAGATGATGGCGTTCATGGGTCCATCCTCGCGCACGGGGTGGCCCCGCCGTCCAGGTCCGGCTACTCTGCTCGGCCGGACAGGTCCGATCACTCCGCGTACGGGATCGGGCACAGGCCGTACAGCCGATCGACATCCTTCGGCAATCGCACGAAACCAGATGAAGAACCGCATGTCCGGCACCCTCCCGGCGCGCCCGCCGCGGTACGGCGGCGCGCCCGGAGCGCTCGGCACCGTGAGTGGTGCGAGCATCGGCCCGGGGGCCGGAGTGCGGAAGCGACGCGGCCACCGCGAGTGGTCGAGAAGAGAGTGACGATGCCCGAGGCACGTGGGCCGGCCGGCCTGAACGGCGAAGCACACACTCGGTACGCACCCGGCACACCCTGCTGGGTGAGCCTGATGGCGCACGGGTTGACGGCCACGCAGGAGTTCTACGGTGAGCTGTTCGGTTGGGAGTTCCAACCGGGACCGCACCAGCTGGGACCCTACGTACGTGCCCTGCTCGACGGCCGTGAGGTGGCCGGCATCGGCCAACTCCCCCCGGACCGCCACCTTCCCGTGGCCTGGACTCCCTACCTCGCCTCCGACGACGTGGACACCACCGCCGAAACGGTCCGCCTGAGCGGTGGCACCATCGGGGTCGGTCCACTGGACGCCGCCGACGCGGGACGCCTGGCCATCGGATCCGACCCGGCCGGCGCGGTCTTCGGCATCTGGCAGGCCGCGGCCCGCCTCGGCACGGACCTCGCGGGCGTGCACGGCACCCCCGCCTGGAACGAACTGCTGACCTTCGAGTCGGCGAGCGCCGCCAAGTTCTACGAGACGGTGTTCGGCTACCGCAGGGAAACGGTGGCGTCCGACGATCTCGACCACGTCGTCCTGCACGTCGCGGGACGCCCGGTCGCCGGAGTCCGCGGGCTGGGGACCGCGCTGCCCCGGGACCGGGGACCGCACTGGATGACGTACTTCGAGGTGGGCGACGCGGACGAGGCTGTCGCGCGGGTCAGGGGCCTCGGCGGGCAGGTCCTCGCACCGGCGCACGACAGCGCGCACGGGCGCGTGGCGACGGTGGCCGATCCCGAGGGAGCACGCTTCTCCCTGATCCAGGGCCTGCCTGAGGCCTGAGCTACGTCCGCGCCGGGCCTGGTCCGGTTCCGCCTGACGTCCGCTCCGGGCTCGACCGAGGTCCGGCCGCGGCCCGACCGAGGCCTGCCAGGGTCTTTCGTTCGGATCAGGCGGATCAGGAAGCGGGGTCCGGCGCCGGACCCCGCGAGCCCGGCATGGTCCGAACGAGAGACCCTAGGCCTGCTGCACGGGCAGGACGTCCGGCGACAGCACCGCGGCGCGGGCCGACGCGGCCGTCATACGGCGGCGGTGGTGGCGTCGGCACAGGACCTCGTAGCCGACGGTGTCCGCCTGGTCCACGTCGCCGATCACGACCTGAGCGCCCTCGACGACCATCACTCCGCCGACCGTGCGGGCGTTGTGGGTGGCACGGGCGCCGCACCAGCACAGCGCCTCGACCTGGAGGACCTCCACACGGTCGGCCAGCTCGACGAGCCGCTGGGAGCCCGGGAACAGCTTGGAGCGGAAGTCGGTCGTGATGCCGAAGGCGTAGACGTCGATCTCGAGATCGTCGACCACGCGCGCGAGCTGGTCGATCTGCTCCTCCGCGAGGAACTGCGCCTCGTCCGCGATCACGTAGTCCGCGCGGCCGCCCTGCGAGAGGTGGTCGACGAGGTAGCCGTAGAGGTCCTGGCCGTCCTCCACCTCCACCGCGTCGGTGACCAGGCCGAGGCGGGAGGAGAGCTTGCCCTCGCCCGCGCGGTCGTCGCGGGTGAAGATGATGCCCTGGAGCCCGCGCGCGGAGCGGTTGTGCTCTATCTGGAGAGCCAGCGTGGACTTCCCGCAGTCCATGGTTCCGGAGAAGAACACCAGCTCGGGCATGAGGAGTCGAGCACCTTTCGGCGGGGTTTCGGTGGCGTGGACGGGGCGACGGGTCAGGAGCGTACTTCGAGCAGCGGGACGAACTGCTCGGCCGGGGTCATGGAGCCGTGGTTGCCGACCATCGCCGACTCCTTCGGCTCCCGCTCCGAGGCGATGAGCAGCACGTCGTCCCGGGCGGCCGCGATCACGTCGCCGAGGCGGGCGTACACCCGCTCGTCGATGCGCGGGCCGAACCAGCCCGCGGCGATCGCCTCGTCCCGCGAGGCCACCCAGAACTGCTCGCCGAGCACCTCGCGCCAGCAGGTCAGGACGTCGTCCTGGGCTCCCGGTACGGCGTAGACGTGGCGGGCACGGCCCTCGCCGCCCAGCAGGGCGACCCCCGCGCGCAGCTCCCAGTCCGCGTCGAAGTCGATGCGGTGGTCCTCGTCGAAGGGCACGTCGACCATGCCGTGGTCCGCGGTGACGTAGAGCGCGCTGCGCGGCGGGAGCTGTTCGGCGAGGCGCTGGACGAGCCGGTCGACGTACATGAGCTGGCCGCGCCAGGTGTCGGAGGAGACACCGTGGCGGTGACCGGCGCCGTCGAGTTCGGCGTAGTACGTGTAGACCAGGGAGCGGTCGCCGGCGGCGAGCTGCTCGGCCGCGAAGTCCACGCGCTCCTCGCCGGTGAGGCGCCCGTGGAACGTGCCACCGCTGAGGGCCACCTTGGTGAGCGGGGTGTTCTGGAAGTGCGGCGCGGACACCTGTGCGGCGTGCACGCCGGCCGCGTCGGCCAGCTGGAAGACCGTGGGGTACGGCTGCCAGGCGTGCGGCGAGGTCCAGGGCTGCCAGCGCAGCTGGTTCATCAGCTCGCCGGTGTCCGGATTGCGCACCGTGTAGCCGGGCAGGCCGTGCGCGCCCGGCGGGAGGCCGGTGCCGACGGAGGCGAGGGACGTCGCGGTGGTCGCCGGGTATCCGGCGGTGAGCGGGCGTCCCGTGCCGCCGCGCGAGCTGCCGAGCAGGCTGTGCAGGTAGGGCGCCTCGTCGCGGTGGGTCCTGATCTGCTCCCAGCCGAGGCCGTCGATCAGGAAGACGCAGTTGCGGTCGGCCGGGGTCAGTTCCGGGATGGCCGCGGTCGTGCCCGGGACACCCATGCCGGCGGCCAGCGTGGGCAGCAGGTCGGCGAGGGAGCCGGAGCCGTACTCGGGGACGGGCGCGGAGGAGACGGCCAGGGGTTCCGGGTCGTCCCAGACGGCGGGCTGAGCCATTACGCGGTCAGATCCGCGGTCGCCTCGGAGAGCGACTGGGCGAAGGCCAGGGTCTGGCGTACCGTCTCCGGGCCGTCCCCGGCCTCGCTGACACGCAGGCTGAGGTCGTCCGCCGTCGAGCTGCCCGTGTAGCCGTGGTCGGCGTCGCAGTTGGGGTCGCCGCAGGCGGCGGGCTCCAGGTCGATGCGGGAGACCGCGCCCCAGCCGATGGTCAGCACGACCTCGCGCGGCAGACTGCCCGGCGTGTACGACTCCGGGTTGGCGACCACCCGGCTGAGCACGACCGACGAGATCCGGCCGAGCTTCACGGATTCGGTGGACGTGGTGGCGTACGGCGTCGGCGAGGTGCTGTCGGCGGCCTGCTCATCGGTGTGGCTGACGATGAAGCGGTTGCCGGTGAGGACCAGCACGGTCACATGCCGGCGCACCTCGTTCTGGTCGAACGTGGTCTCCTGGTGGACCAGGTACGACCGGATGGGCTCGCCGCCCACGGCGGTCTCCACCGCCTCGGCCACGAGGGCCGGGTAGTAGCCGCTGCGCTCGATCGCCGCACGCAGCCCCTGGGTCGTCGTACTGGTCTTGGCCATGCCCTCCATCCTACGGGGACCCACTGACTGCGAGGGACCGGTCACGCCCCCTTCAGTAGGCGGGGAGCGTCCGGGGACCGAGGTCGTCGCGGGCGGGCGGGGGCGCCAGCCGGACGGAGGCGCCGAGAACGCTCAGGCCCTGCGGGGCGACGACGACCGGCTCCAGCGTCACCGCGACGACCTCCGGGTGGGCGTCGACCAGGCGGGACACCCTGAGCAGCAGCTCCTCCAGAGCGGGGGTGTCCACGGGCGTCGAACCCCGCCAGCCGAACAGGAGGGGGGCCGTCCGGATCGACCGGAGCAGGGAGGAGGCGTCCCGGTCGGTGACGGGAACCAGGCGGTGCGCCATGTCACCGAGCAACTGCGAGGCGGCCCCGGCGAGCCCGAACGACAGCACCGCTCCGGCCGCCGGGTCGATGACCGCCCGGACCACCGTGTCCACCCCGCGCGGGGCCATCTGCTGGACCACCGGGCGCAGCTCCTGCGGGGCGCCGAACAGCTCGGTCAGTTCGGCGTACGCCCGCCGTAGTTGCTCCTCGTCGGCGAGGTCGAGGCGGACGCCGCCCAGGTCGGCACGGTGGCGCAGGTGGGGTGCGGTGGCCTTGAGGGCGACCGGGTAGCCCAGGGCGCCGGCGGCCCGCGCGGCCTCGTCGGGGGTGGGCGCCGGGATGGCCCGGCGGACGGGGATCCCGTACCGGCCCAGCAGCTCACAGGTCTCGCCGGTGTCGAGGGTGAGGCCCTGTCCGCGCGCGAGGAGCCTGTCGATCAGCGCGGCGGCGCCCTTCTCGTCGATGTCCTCGTGCTCGGGCACCCTGCCGGGGTCGGCCGCCTCCCGTCGCCACTGCGCGTACTTCACGGCCTCGGCCAGGGCGCGGACCGCACGTTCCGCGGCGGGATAGGCGGGGATGAGGTGGGCGCCCTCGCGGGCCTCCGCACGATCGACGAGCCTGAGCGCCTCCGCACGATCGACGGGCTCGCGGGCCTCCGGGCGATGCGCGGGCGGCGCGGGGGACGTGCCGCCTGGCGTCCGGGCGGCCGCCGCCCGACCGGGTTCGGCCGGCCCGGTCGTCGTCGCGGCTGCCGCGGTCACACCGGTCGCGGTCACGCCGGCCGCCGTCGCGCCTGTCGCCGTCCTCCCGGTCGGGGGCGTCGCGGCGGACGTTCCGGGCCTCGACCCGAGCGAGGTCGTGCCGGTCGGGGTCGTGCGGGGCGACGTGGTGTCGGCCGTCGTCCTCCCGGCCGCGGACGGTCCGGCCCTCGTCGCTCCCGTGTCGGCCGCTCCGGTGTCCGGCGTGGTCGTACGCGCGCGTGGAGCCGTGCTCGTCGCGGCCGACAGGGCCTCCGCGAGGCCGCCGAGTTCCACGTGCACCACGAGCACCGGCTTGGCGGGTCCGGCGGCAGCGGCCGAGCGCAGCGCCTGCGCCAGCTCCGCGTCGCCGGGGGACGCTTCGCCGATCGCCGGGATCGCCGTCACCACGACCGCGTCGCACGTCTCGTCGGCCAGGGCGTGCGCCAGGGCGGCGTGGAAGTCCTGGGCCGACGCCTCGGTGGTGAGGTCCAGCGGCGGCTGCGGGCGCAGGCCCTCGGAGAGGCACGCGTCGTACGTCAGCAGCCCCAGCGACTCGGAATTGCCGAGGATGGCCACGCGCGGGCCGCCCGGCAGCGGCTGGCGTGCCAGCAGCAGGCCAGCGTCGACCAGTTCGGTGATGGTGTCCACGCGGATCACCCCGGCCTGCCGCAGCAGGGCCGACACCGTGGCACGGGGCAGCCGGGTGGCGCGTACGGCGTGGCCCTGCGGGGCGGAGCCGGCGCCCTGGACGACCACCAGCGGCTTGGCCGCCGCGGTGCGGCGGGCGAGACGGGTGAACTTGCGCGGATTGCCGATGGACTCCAGGTACATGAGGGCGACGTCGGTGTCGGGGTCGTCGTACCAGTACTGGAGGACGTCGTTGCCGGACACGTCCGCGCGGTTGCCGGAGGAGACGAACGTCGACACACCCGTGACTCCGGTGACGCCGCCGCCGCGCCGGTGCAGCCGGGACAGCAGGGCGACGCCGATCGCGCCGGACTGGGCGAACAGGCCGATCCTGCCCGGCCGGGGCATCTGCGGGGCCAGTGACGCGTTCAGCCGTACCCGGGGGGAGGTGTTGATGACCCCGAAGGCGTTGGGCCCGATGATCCGCATCCCGTACGCGCGCGCGTGCCGGACGAGTTCGCGCTGGCGCTCGCGCCCGTCGGTGCCGCTCTCGGCGTACCCGGCGGCGAGGACGACGAGTCCCTGTACGCCGTGCTCGCCGCACTCGGTGACGACGTCGGGCACGTGCTCGGCCGGGACGGCCACGACCGCGAGGTCGACGTGCCCGTCGATGTCACGCACCGAGCGGTGGGCGGGCACGCCGTCGAACTCTTCGAGGTCCTCGGGGAACGCCTTGTTCACGGCGTACAGGTCCCCGGTGAAGCCCGCGTCCCGGAGGTTCCCGAGGACGCTGCGGCCCACGCCGCCGGGGGTGCGGCCGGTGCCTATGACGGCGACCGATCCCGGTGCCAGCAACCGTCGCACGGAGTGCGCCTCGGCGCGCTGTTCCCGCGCGCGTTGCACGGCCAGGGAGCGTTCGGTGGGTTCGAGGTCGAACTCCAGGCGGACGACGCCGTCCTCGAAGCTGCGCTTCTGGGTGTAACCGGCGTCCGTGAACACCTTGATCATCTTGTTGTTGGCGGGGAGCACCTCGGCGGCGAACCGCCGGATGCCGCGCTCGCGCGCGACGGCCGCGACGTGTTCGAGGAGGGCGGAGGCGACGCCCCGTCCCTGGTGGGCGTCCTGCACGAGGAAGGCGACCTCGGCCTCGTCGGCGGGCGAGGTGGCGGCCATGCCGTCGGCGCCGATGCGGTCGTAGCGTACGGTGGCGATGAACTCGCCGCCCACCGTGGCCGCGAGTCCCACCCGGTCCACGAAGTCGTGGTGCGTGAAGCGGTGGACGTCCTTCGCGGACAGTCGCGGGTAGGGCGCGAAGAAGCGGTAGTACTTCGACTCGTCCGACACCTGCTCGTAGAAGCTGACCAGGCGCTCGGCGTCATCGACGGTGATGGGGCGGACGCGCGCGGTGCCGCCGTCGCGCAGCACCACGTCGGCTTCCCAGTGGGCGGGATACTCGTGGCGGTCCGACGCGCTCTGCATGGGGCCCAGACTACGGCTCGCGTACGACAACGGCGCGAGGCAGTCTGTGGTGGGACGGAGGTCGGATCGAGGCCGCGATCCGACCACCACACGGGACGGGACACACGGACCGTCCCTCACACGCTTCACGTGTGGAACACTGGTCTAGACAACCTGAAACAGTGAAGGGCAGCATCACATGGCTGAGCGCCGCGTCAACGTCGGCTGGGCCGAGGGCCTCCACGCCCGCCCCGCCTCCATCTTCGTCCGAGCCGCCACGGCCGCAGGCGTCCCGGTGACGATCGCCAAGGCGGGCGGGGACCCCGTCAACGCGGCCTCCATGCTGGCCGTCCTCGGCCTGGGCGCCCAGGGCGGCGAGGAGATCGTCCTCGCCTCCGAGGCCGAGGGTGCGGACGCCGCTCTCGACCGGCTGGCCAAGCTGGTCGCCGAGGGTCTCGAGGAGCTTCCCGAGACCGTCTGAGCCGGCTGTCGCTCACAGCAGGTACGAAAGCCGCGTCACCCGATCCTGGTGACGCGGCTTTCGCGGTTTCCGGGGCGGGGAATTGCCGGACCCGTCGGGAAAGGTGCCTGCGCGAGCGAGGGGCATGCGAACGGCGGAGGAAGAGTGCGTCACCCGAGCGCGCCACCCGGAATGCGGGGCGGCCTAAAAACGGCAGCGGAAATACCTCTCCGCCGAATTCTCTTCTTTGTATACGGCCCTCGTGTTAATGCCGAAGTCCGGACATGTTTACGACGTGTTGCGAAGTCCTCACACGGTCCTGGCGGTCACCGCCCGAAAAGCGCAGTCGGTGCGCGGAGGTCGCGCGCTCGGTGTGCAGGGCCGTGACCGCCCGCGCGCGCTCCGCGTCGCCGCGCGCCACGGCGTCCACGATCGCACCGTGCTCCCCCCAGGACTCCACCGGACTGGCCGGCGCGTCAACCGCGTACATCCAGGAGATCTTGTGGCGCAGCTGGGTGAGCGTCGAGGTCAGGGCGTGGCTGCCGGAGGCCTGCGCGAGAGTCTCGTGGAACCAGCCCCCCAGGGAGCGCAGATCCTCGCTGTTGCCCCGCCTGGCACGCTCCTGGCCCAGTCGGACGAGGCCGCGCAGCACCTTGAGATGCGCCTCGGTGCGTCGCTGGGCGGCCCGGGCGGCGCCGAGCGGCTCCAGGAGCATGCGCATCTCCAGCAGGTCGGCGGCCTCCGGCTCGGTCGGTTCGGCGACGCACGCGCCCGCGTGCCGCCGTGTGACGACGAAGCCCTCCGCCTCCAGCGTGCGCAGGGCCTCCCGGACCGGGACGCGCGAAACGCCGTAGCGGCGGGCGAGGAGTTCTTCGGTGAGGCGGCTGCCGCGCTCGTAGACACCCGCGACGATGTCGTCCCGGATGGCCGTGCACACCGAGTGCGCCGGAATACGCATGACCGACCTCCGCCTTAATCCCCGTGAAACGTCGACGATTGACGTGTGTTCCGTGACTCTATTGCAATCAGCGGGAATTTCCGATGGCGGGCCGGAATCCATGGATATTTTTTGGACAGCACGGTCCCTGAAACGACGAAAGCCCCGGCCGTGTGGGCCGGGGCGATACGGTGTGTCGCGTCTCGTCAGATGCGCACGCCGTGCGTGCGGAGGTAGGCGACCGGATCGATGTCCGAGCCGTACTCCGGGCTGGTGCGGGCCTCGAAGTGCAGATGCGGGCCGGTGACGTTGCCGGTGGCGCCGGAGAGGGCGATCTGCTGGCCGGGGGCGACCTTCTGGCCCACCGAGACGCCGATGGACGAGAGGTGACCGTACTGGGTGTACGTGCCGTCGTTCATCCGGATCACGACCTGGTTGCCGTAGGCGCCGCCCCAGCCGGTCTCGACGACGGTGCCGAGGCCCACCGCGTGCACCGGGGTGCCGGTGGAGGCGTGGAAGTCGATGCCGGTGTGGCTGCCGGAGGACCACAGGGAGCCGCCGGAACGGTAGCCCGTGGAGACGTAGGAGCCGCTGATCGGCGAGACGAAGGTGTTGAGGCGCTCGCGCTCGGCCGCACGGGCGGCGCGGACCCTGGCCTCGCGCTCCGCCTTGACCTTCGCCGCGGCCCGGGCGGCGGCCTCCTTGCGCGCGGCCTCCTCCAGGGCGGCCTGCTTCTGGGCGGCGGCCTGGTCGTCGATCCGCTCGGCGACCGTGTCGCCGACGGCGACGACCGGGATGAGGCCGGTCTGCTCTACGGGGCTCTCCGCGGCGAGGGCGGGGCTGGAGGCGACGGTGCCGATGACGCCGGTGGTGGTGAGCGCCGCGATACCCGCCACGCGGGCGGTGGTGCGCTTCATCCGGCTGGGACGACGGTGCTTCCCGGTGGCGCAAGTGGACGCCATGAAGTTGAGCGGTCCTTTCCTTCCCTCTCGCCTACCGGGTTAGCTGACGGGTTCGGAGCAGGAAGGTCTCCTACGGACCCCCTCGCGACGTGCGCGGGCGTCCGATTCACCCCAGGGACTGCCTAGTTGGGTCCCCGGCTCCCCTGGCTCGCGCCATGCGGGGACTCGGCGATGACTGTCCGGTGCCGCGGATGCGGCGCACTGCCTGACGAACAGCCCGGTCGAAAGTAGACGCGGCGGCCTTCAATCCCCAAACAGAACGCGGCTTTTGTAGCGCATGCCACAGGGCAGACAGGCAGCCTCTCCCTCAATTCGGACATCAGGGAGCCCTGGTGACACATCCGTCCACCAGGGCTCCTGCGCGCGTGGCGCCGCGGTTGCCGCTCGCTCCGCGCCGCCACCGCGCGTCGTTCCTGCTCGGTGATCGTTCCTGCTCGGCGGTCCCGCTCCGTGTTTCCGCTTCACGGTCCCGCCGCGCCTGCCCGCTCCGCGACCTACTCCGCGGAGACCACCTTCACCTCGCCGATGCCGAGGGCTTCGACCGGCGCCTTGATCGCGGCCGCGTCGCCGACCAGGACCGTCACCAGACGGTCCACCGGGAAGGCGCTCACGACCGCCGCGGTGGCCTCGACGGTGCCGGTCGCGGCGAGCTGCTGGTACAGCGTCGCCTGGTAGTCGTCCGGCAGGTGCTGCTCGACCTGGTCGGCGAGCGTGCCGGCGACAGCGGCCGCCGTCTCGTACTTCAGGGGCGCCACCCCGACGAGGTTCTGCACGGCGACGTCGCGTTCGGCGTCGGTCAGACCCCCCTCGGCGAGAGTGCGCAGCACCTTCCACAGGTCCTCCAGTGCGGGACCGGTGTTGGGGGTGTCGATGGAACCGCTGATGGCGAGCATCGCGGCGCCCGAACCGTCCGGCGCGGACCTGAGGACCTGGCCGAAGGCGCGCACGCCGTAGGTGTAGCCCTTCTCCTCGCGCAGCACGCGGTCCAGCCGGGAGGTGAGGGTGCCGCCGAGGCAGTAGGTGCCGAGCACCTGGGCGGGCCATACGCGCGCGTGCCGGTCGGCACCGATGCGGCCGATCAGCAGCTGTGTCTGGACGGCGCCGGGGCGGTCCACGATGACGACCCGTCCGGTGTCGTCGGCGGTCACCGGCGGCACCGGCCGCGGCTCGGCCGTGGATCCCGTCCAGGCACCCAGGGTGGAGGCGAGGAGCGCGTCGAGGTCGACTCCCGTGAGGTCGCCGACGACGACGGCGGTGGCCGTGGCGGGACGGACGTGCTTCTCGTAGAAGGCGCGTACGGCGGCGGAGTCGATCTTCTCGACCGTCTCCGCGGTGCCCTGGCGCGGCCGCGACATGCGCGCCGTCGCCGGGAACAGCTCCTTGGACAGCTCCTTGGCCGCGCGCCGGGAGGGGTTGGCCAGCTCGTGCGGGATCTCGTCCAGGCGGTTGCGGACGAGGCGCTCGACCTCGCCGTCGGCGAACGCCGGCGCCCTCAGGGCGTCCGCGACGAGGCCGAGGGCCTTGGCCAGGCGGGAGACCGGAACCTCCAGGCTGAGGCGGACGCCGGGGTGGTCGGCGTGCGCGTCGAGGGTCGCGCCGCAACGCTCCAGCTCGGCGGCGAAATCCTCGGCGGAGTGCTTGTCGGTGCCCTCGGAGAAGGCCCGCGCCATGATCGTGGAGACCCCGTCGAGGCCGGCCGGCTCGGCGTCCAGGGGCGCGTCGAGGATGACCTCGACGGCGACGACCTGCTGTCCGGGGCGGTGGCAGTGCAGGACGGTCAGACCGTTGTCGAGCGTTCCGCGCGCGGGGGCGGGGAAGGCCCAGGGCCTGGCTTCGCCCGCGCGGGGCTGGGGGTGGAAGTCCATCGCGGCTAGCTCGGTCACTTGGCCGCCTCCTCGTTCTCGTCCTCGTCGGCGGGGTTCTCGGCGGGCTCGGTGGGCTCGTAGACCAGCACGGCTCGGTTGTCGGGGCGCAGACGGGCCTTGGCGACCTCCCTGACCTCGTCGGCGGTGATGTCCAGCACTCGCTGGACCGCGGTCAGGGCGAGCTGCGGGTCACCGAACAGCACCGCGTACCGGCACAGTTCGTCGGCACGGCCGGCGACGGTGCCGAGACGGTCCAGCCACTCGCGCTCCAACTGGGCCTGGGCCCGCTCCATCTCCTCGTCCGTGGGGCCTTCCTCGGCGAACCGGGCCAGCTCCTCGTCGATGGCCGTCTCGATGACGGGCACCTCGACGTCGCCGGACGTCTTGACGTCCAGCCAGCCGAGGGACGGCGCGCCGGCCAGGCGCAGCAGGCCGAAACCGGCCGCCACGGCCGTACGGTCGCGGCGGACCAGGCGGTTGTAGAGGCGGGAGGACTCGCCGCCGCCGAGCACGGTGAGCGCGAGGTCGACCGCGTCGCACGCGCGTGTGCCGTCCTCCGGCAGGCGGTAGGCGGCCATCAGGGCACGCGCCGGGACCTCCTCCTCGACGACCTCGCGCAGTTGCTCGCCGATGACGTCGGGCAGGGAGCCGTCACGGGGCCGGGGCTTGCCGTCATGGGCGGGGATGGAGCCGAAGTACTTCTCGATCCAGGCGAGCGTCTGCTCCGGGTCGATGTCGCCGACGACCGACAGGACGGCGTTGTTGGGCGCGTAGTAGGTGCGGAAGAACGCGCGCGCGTCCTCCAGCGTCGCCGCGTCCAGGTCGGCCATCGAACCGATCGGCGTGTGGTGGTAGGGGTGACCCTCGGGGTAGGCCAGAGCGGTCAGCTTCTCGAACGCCGTGCCGTAGGGGACGTTGTCGTAGCGCTGACGGCGTTCGTTCTTGACGACGTCGCGCTGGTTCTCCATCGACTCGTCGTCCAGCGCGGCCAGCAGCGAGCCCATGCGGTCCGCCTCCAGCCAGAGGGCGAGCTCCAGCTGGTGGGTGGGCATGGTCTCGAAGTAGTTGGTGCGCTCGAAGCTGGTCGTGCCGTTGAGCGAGCCGCCCGCGCCCTGGACCAGCTCGAAGTGGCCGTTGCCCTTGACCTGGGCGGAGCCCTGGAACATCAGGTGCTCGAAGAGGTGAGCAAGGCCGGTACGGCCCTTGACTTCGTGGCGTGACCCGACGTCGTACCAGAGACACACCGCCGCGACGGGGGTCAGGTGGTCCTCGGAGAGCACCACGCGCAGGCCGTTGGCCAGGCGGTGCTCGCTCGCTGTCAGTCCCCCGGAACCTGCCTGGGCTGTGGCCGTGTGACCCATGGGCATGTACGTCCTTCCGATCGCGGACGCGGTCGTCGAAACCGCGATTTTCCTGCCGGTCCTGCCACTGTATGCAAGCGTGCGGAGCGGCGGCGAAGTTCCCGGGCGGCGTACGCCGAGAGCGAGATCGCGTAGCCTGCGGACAGCCGTGGACGAGGTGCCTCTCCGGCCGGTCCGGTCGCCGACGCCCGGGCCCTGGGACGCGCTGTCAGTGCCACGGTCCACAATGGTCCGCGTAGATCCCGTCACACGCCTCAGCAAGAGTGAGCCGAAGGGCGCGCGCCGACACCGACGTGAGCGCCCCGCAGGCGAGCGACCAGGAAACAGGAGGAGCCGGCAGCGATGGCCCGCCGCAGCACGAAGACCCCGCCGCCCGACGACTCGTACGAGGAGCGCATCCTCGACATCGACGTCGTCGACGAGATGCAGGGCTCCTTCCTCGAGTACGCGTACTCGGTCATCTACTCCCGCGCCCTGCCGGACGCCCGTGACGGCCTCAAGCCCGTCCACCGCCGCATCGTCTACCAGATGAACGAGATGGGCCTGCGCCCCGACCGCGGATACGTGAAGTGCGCGCGCGTCGTCGGCGAGGTCATGGGCAAGCTGCACCCGCACGGCGACGCGTCGATCTACGACGCCCTGGTGCGCATGGCGCAGCCGTTCTCCATGCGCGTGCCCCTGATCGACGGCCACGGCAACTTCGGCTCGCTGGGCAACGACGACCCGCCGGCCGCCATGCGGTACACCGAGTGCCGTCAGGCCGCGGCGACGAGCCTGATGACCGAGTCCATCGACGAGGACACGGTCGACTTCTCCCCGAACTACGACGGCCAGGAGCGGGAGCCGGTGGCGCTTCCCGCCGCCTTCCCGAACCTCCTGGTCAACGGCGCCTCGGGCATCGCCGTGGGCATGGCCACGAACATGCCGCCGCACAACCTGGGAGAGGTCGTCTCGGCCGCCCGCCACCTGATCCGCTTCCCCAACGCGGATCTGGACACGCTGATGAAGCACGTCCCGGGCCCGGACCTGCCCACCGGCGGCCGGATCGTCGGCCTCTCCGGGATCAGGGACGCCTACGAGACGGGCCGCGGCACCTTCAAGATCCGCGCCACGGTGTCGGTGGAGACCGTGACGGCCCGCCGCAAGGGCCTCGTCATCACCGAACTGCCCTTCGCGGTCGGCCCCGAGAAGGTCATCGCCAAGATCAAGGACCTGGTCGGGTCGAAGAAGATCCAGGGCATCGCCGACGTCAAGGACCTCACCGACCGCGCGCACGGGCTGCGCCTGGTCATCGAGATCAAGAACGGCTTCGTGCCCGAGGCCGTCCTGGAGCAGTTGTACAAGCTGACGCCCATGGAGGAGTCCTTCGGCATCAACAACGTGGCGCTGGTGGACGGCCAGCCGCTCACGTTGGGCCTGAAAGAGCTGCTCGAGGTCTATCTCGACCACCGCTTCGAGGTCGTCCGGCGGCGCAGCGAGTTCCGCCGCACCAAGCGCCGCGACCGTCTGCACCTGGTGGAGGGCCTGCTCACGGCGCTCGTCGACATCGACGAGGTCATCCGTCTGATCCGCTCCAGCGACAACAGCGCCCAGGCCAAGGAGCGCCTGATCGAGCGCTTCTCCCTGTCGGAGATCCAGACCCAGTACATCCTCGACACGCCGCTGCGCCGGCTGACCAGGTTCGACCGGATCGAACTGGAGGCGGAGAAGGAGAGGCTCAACGAGGAGATCGCCGAGCTGACCCGGATCCTCGAGTCGGACGCGGAACTGCGCAAGCTGGTCTCGGCCGAACTGGCCGTGGTGGCGAAGAAGTTCGGCACCGACCGTCGTACCGTCCTGATGGAGTCGGCGGGCACGCCGGCCTCCACGGTGCCGCTCCAGGTCGCCGACGACCCGTGCCGGGTGCTGCTCTCCTCGACGGGCCTGGTGGCCCGCACGGCGAACGCCGAGCCCTTCGCGGAGGACCCGGACGCCCGCCGCACCAAGCACGACGTGATCGTGTCGGCGGTGCCGGCCACCGCGCGCGGGGAGATCGGCGCGGTGACCTCGGCGGGCCGACTGCTGCGGATCAACGTCGTCGACCTGCCGCAGCTGCCGGACACGGCGTCGGCACCGAACCTCTCGGGCGGCGCTCCGCTGGTGGAGTTCGTGACCCTGGAGGGCGACGAGACGGTGGTCTGCCTCAGCACGCTCGACGAGTCCTCCCCCGGCATCGCGCTCGGCACGGAGCAGGGCGTCGTCAAGCGGGTGGTGCCCGACTATCCGACCAACAAGGACGAGCTGGAGGTCATCACCCTCAAGGAGGGCGACCGCATCGTCGGCGCGGTCGAACTGCGCACCGGCGACGAGGACCTGGTCTTCATCACGGACGACGCCCAGCTGCTGCGCTACCAGGCCTCCCAGGTCCGCCCGCAGGGCCGCCCGGCCGGGGGTATGACGGGCATCAAGCTCACCGACGGCGCGAAGGTGATCTCCTTCGCGGCCGTGGACCCGGCGGCTGACGCGGTGGTCTTCACGGTCGCGGGCTCGCGCGGCACCCTGGACGACTCCGTCCAGACGACCGCCAAGCTCACCCCGTTCGACCAGTACCCGCGCAAGGGGCGCGCGACCGGCGGCGTGCGCTGCCAGCGGTTCCTGAAGGGCGAGGACTGTCTGTCCCTGGCGTGGGCGGGTCCCGTCCCGGCGCGGGCCGCGCAGAAGAACGGCACACCGGTCGACCTGCCGGAGATCGATCCGCGGCGGGACGGTTCGGGTGTGTCACTGGGCAAGCCGGTGTCGGTGGTCGCCGGCCCGATCTAGGCCTGCTCTGCGGTCGTCTCGACGGCTTCCTCGACGGCGTCCTCAACGGCTCCCTCGAAGGTCTGCTCCTCGGGATCCTGGACGTAACGGAGGACGCCCCACATGCCGCGCTCGTCGGCGTGCGGGGCGTCGTTCCGGCAGGCCTCCAGTTCCCTGGCGAGGGCGGGCGCCTCGATGCCGGAGCCGATGAGGACGAGCTGGGTGCGGTGCTCCTCGGCGGAGCCCCAGGGCTCCGGGTAGAAGCGCAGAAAGCGCCCGACGGCGTGCACGGCGTAGCGGTTGACCGGGTCGTACGGCCCGAAGTCGACGTACCCCTTGATGCGGTACAGCCCCTCGGGCCGGCTGTCGAGGAAGGGCATCAACCGGCGCGGGTCGAGCGGGACTTCGGAGACGAAGGACAGGCTGTCGTAGTCGGTGTGCAGGTGGCCGACGTGCTCGCCGTGCCCCTTGCCGCCCTCGTGGGTGCCGTCCGGGCCGTGGCTGTCCTGTACGTCGGACCCGGTACGGTCGTCGCCGTCCTGCCGGTGCAGGTCGTCGAAGGAGAGCTGCCCGACGCGCTCCTCGTCCGGTCGGCAGTCGAAGAGGAACTCGGGGTCGATACGGCCGTGGGTGGCGCCTATGACGGCGGCCCGGTCGGTGAGGGAGCGGACGAGGCCGAGGACGCGGTCGGCGTCGGCCGTCCGGTCGAGCTTGTTGACCACGACGAGGTCGGCGAGGGCGAGATGCCGGTCGATCTCCGGGTGCCGGGCGCGGGTCGCGTCGAACTCGGCGGCGTCGACGACCTCGACCAGCCCGCCGTAGACGATGCCCGGATGCTCGCTGGCGAGGACCATCCGGACGAGTTCCCCCGGCTCGGCGAGCCCGCTGGCCTCGATGACGATGACGTCGATGCCGGCGGCGGGGCGCGCGAGGCGTTCCAGGTAGACGTCCAGCTCACCGGCGTCGACGGCACAGCACAGGCAGCCGTTCCCGAGGGAGACGGTGGAGTCGCCGAGCGCGCCCGCCACGGCCATGGCGTCGATCTCGATGGAGCCGAAGTCGTTCACGATCGCGCCGATGCGGCTTCCTCCGCTGCGGTGGAGGAGGTGGTTGAGCAGTGTCGTCTTGCCGGAGCCCAGGAATCCGGCGAGTACGACGACCGGGATCTGCTGCGAAGTGCGGCTCTGCGTCAACGTGCGACCTTTCTGACACCTACGCGTGCACCGGCTCGCGGCCCGGCGCACGGTCGAGGATGGAATGCGCAGCCAGGATACGAGCCGGGACGATGACCACGAAGTGAACGATTGTTAGCAGCGCTCGCGGGGCAGACGTTGGGCAAGGCGCCGTGGTGTGCGACCCTCACTTCCCTCCGTGCGCCTCCTCTCCGCCTCCCCCGCCGATCAGAGCCGCTCGGCACCCTGGGAGACGGCAAGCGCCGCCCACCGCTCGCCGGTCCCCGTCAGCCGACCCGCATCCGACGACCGGCTGACGGTCGCCTGATTCGGGGGTTGACATGGACACACGAAAGCACGCTGCGGGGAAGCTGGCATCCGCCACACTCGGTCTGCTGCTCACCGCCGGTACGGCGGTGCTGGCGGCCCGGCACCGGTATCTCGCAACCGCCCGCCTGGACGAGCGCCGGCTGGAGCTGGAGGAGCTGGCGCTCCGGCGCAAGGCTCTGGCACATCAGCAGCGCATGCACTGGGAACTGCTGGCCAGGGCGATCGACGACCCGTCGCTCGCCGCGGTGATCGACACCTACGACAAGAGCATCCCGGCGGAGAAGCGCCGCCAGTTCCTGTACGCCAACGCCTGGTACGCCCACCTGTTCCACCTGTACCGCGCGGGAAGCGTGGACCGGGAGGAGCTGTACACGTATCTGCGCGAGTTCTTCCAGAGCCCGCTGTTCAGGGAGTACTGGGAGGCGTCGCAGAGCCAGCGCGCGACCCTGAAGCAGTCGTCCGACGAGGCGAGGATCGGCCGCATGGTGGATGGCCTCGTGAAGGATCTCGACGAGGCCGACACGGACGAGTGGTGGGTGGTGGGCAATCCGCCGACCGAGTGAGCACGGTCCGCACCGCCGAACAGGTCAACTCGGCGGCACCAGCAATACCACTGAGTGACTTTCAGCGATGCGGACCCGACAACACCACGGACCCCGGTACTTTTTGCTCTGCACTCTGCCCAGACCTGTTGAAGGACCGGTACCCTCTTGAAGATCGTGCGCCGCATCGGTGTGCCTCCGAGCGCCCGAGGCAGTAACTCGGGAGCCAACTGCCCGGATGTGTTCGAACTGAGTGACGGGAACTTCGCCGTCATCGGCACCGAGGCCACCGAGGCGCTGGACGGTGAACTCCCCGCGGACGCCGCCCGCGCCGACTACGAACGCATCGTCGTCGTGAGCAGAGAGACCCTGATCCGCGCCAAGGCGGACATTCCCGACGCCTGACCCCACCGTACGAGCACGCGTCCACCCGAAGACCCGTCCCGTCGCCCACACCCGGCCGCGCGCAACCGTTGAGCGAGCCGGCGTCACCCGGCGAGCAGCCGCGGCACCCCGCCCCTGCTCGATCAGCACCGATGAGGCCTGGCGCCAGAACGGCACCAGGCCGCACGCGTTTCCGGTCGCCCTCAGGACCGCCGGACCCCCGGTCGCCTTCAGAACCGGCCGACTCGCACCGGGCGGGCCCGCATCACAGGGGTGCACACGGCAGGCACCTGTCGGAACCGTGATTCGGCGGGCTGTCGTGCCCCGGCTCAGGCCGCCGTCACGGGGGCCGGCGCACGAGGTCCCACATAGCGCGCCGCGGGCCTGATGATCTTCTTGTCCTCCGCCTGCTCCAGGATGTTGGCGCTCCAGCCCACCACGCGTGCCGCCGCGAACGTCGGAGTGAACATCTCGCGGGGCAACCCGCACAGCTCCATGACGACGCCCGCGTAGAACTCCACGTTCGTGTGGAGTTCCCGGCCCGGCTTCAGCTCGGCGAGGATCGCCTCGACCCGCCGCTCGACCTCCACGGCGAAGTCGACTCGCGGTCCCCCGAAGCGCTGGGCGATCTCACGGAGCATGCGCGAGCGGGGATCCTCGGTCCGGTAGACGGCGTGGCCGAAGCCCATGATGCGATCGCCGGCGAGAACCCGCTGACGGATCCATCCGTCGATGCGGTCGGGGGTGCCGATCGCGTCCAGGGTGTCCAGCGCCCGGCTGGGAGCACCCCCGTGGAGGGGCCCCGACAGCGCACCGACGGCGGCGACCAGGCAGGCGATCACGTCCGCGCCCGTCGAGGCGACGACCCGGGCGGTGAAGGTGGAGGCGTTGAAGCCGTGGTCGATGGTGGAGATCAGGTACTGCTCGACGGCACGCGCCCGCTCCGGCTCCGGTTCGGCGCCCGTCAACATGTACAGGTAGTTCGCCGCGTACGAGAGGTCCTCTCGCGGTTCTACGGGGGTGAGGCCCTTGCCCAGTCGGTGCAACGCGGTGAGCAGGGTCGGTACGGCGGCGGCCGCGACGAGGGTGTCCCGCCTGCGCCGGTCCGTGTCGGTGTCGTAGACCGGCCGGAAGCCCTTCGCCGCGCCCAGCAGGGACAGGGCGGTCCGCAGGCCGGAGAGCGGGCCGGCACCCGCGCCCGCCGCCGCGACGGCCGGCAGGGCGGCAGCCACCTGGTCGGGGAGCCTACGGAGCGCGGCGGTCTCGGCGGCGAAGGCGGCGGCGCGGGACGCGTCCGGTAGGTCGCCCTGGACGAGGAGATGCCAGACGTCCTCGAACGGGCGGCTGTGGGCGAGATCGACGGCCGAGTACTGGCGGTAGTGGTAGAAGCCCTCGCGCCCCCGCACGTCACCGACCTCGGTGTCGGCGACGACGACGCCGGCAAGCCCCCGCGGTACCGCGACGGATGTGGCTGCTGCGGACCTGTTGACGGACATGGTCTCCTCCTTGGACTTGATTCGACTGTCTATGATTGACTCGAAGCCTGTCAACATTGATCCACTCAATGTACAAAGGTTGTGGATACGGTGACCCTCATGCGCGATCAGGAACCCGGCCCCGGCCACCCGGAACGACGGTTGACCACCAAGGAGGCCGCCGAGCTGCTCGGCGTGAAGCCCGAGACCGTGTACGCGTACGTCAGCCGCGGCCAGCTGAGCAGCCGACGCGTGCCCGGCGGCCGGGGCAGCACCTTCGACGCCGAGGACGTCGAGACGCTCGCGCGGCGCAACAGGCGGGAGAGCAACGGGACGCCGGGCGCGGGCGCCGAGCAGTCCGTGCGCACCCGCCTCACCCTCATCGACCAAAACCAGAACCGGTACTACTACCGGGGCGTCGACGCGACCGAACTCGCCGCCCGGCACTCGTACGAAGAGGTCGCCGAGTGGCTGTGGACCGGCCGAATGCGGCACGGAACCACGTTCACCGCACCGCGGGCCTCGGTCGAGGCGGCCCGCCGCGCGGTCGACGCACTGCCCGAACACACCGGCCCCACCGACCGCTTGCGGGTCGCCGCGATCGCCGCCGCGGTGGCCGACCCACTCCGCTTCGACCTCTCCGAGGGCGCGGTGCTCGGCGCCGCCCGCGGCCTCATCCCCACCCTCGTCGCCGCCCTGCCGCCGAAACTGCCCACCCACCGCGACGGCGACTCGATGGCCCAGCGGCTGTGGGGGCGGCTCAGCCGGCAGCCCGCGGCACAGGCACCGCTGCACGTCCTGGACGCCGCGCTCGCCCTTCTCGTCGACCACGACCTGGCCGCGTCGACGCTCGCCGTGCGCGTCGCGGCGAGCGCCCGCGCACACGCCTACGCGGCGGTCACGGCCGGTCTCGGGGTGATCGAGGGTCCGCTGCACGGCGCGGCGAGCGGGCTCGCGCACCGGCTCCTGCTCGACGTGCTCGATCACGGCTCCGCGGGGCCCGTGATCGCGGAGGAACTGCGGGCCGGCCGCCGCATCCCCGGTCTGGGACACCGGCTCTACGCGCAGGAGGACCCCCGGGCGCGTGCCCTCTTCGCCCTCCTGGAGGAGATCCCCGAGGCGGCACCCGCGCTGGCCGCCGCCCGCGACATCGTGGTCACGACAGCCCGGCACGCCCCGCTGCACGCCAACGTCGACCTCGCGCTGGCCGTCCTCACGACGTCCTGCGGGATGGAGGCGTCGGCGGGCGAAACGGTGTTCGCCGTCGCCCGGACGGCCGGCTGGATCGCACACGCCCTGGAGGAGTACGGCGAACGCCCGCTGCGCATGCGTCCGAGCGGACTCTATGTGGGCCCGAAGCCTCCCCGACCGCTCCCGGAGTAGGCCCGCCTCGCCGAGCCGGACGGGCGCGCGCCACGGTCGCCGGAACCCGGGCGGCACGCGCGCGGGTGCCGCCTCGCGGAACACATGCCCATGCCTGGAAGTCACCGGGCGTCAAGTCAGGTTAGGCTCACCTCTGTGAGTACGTGCACGACCGTCTCGCGGGACCTCGACGAGCCCATGCCGGGGACCGCGGCCACGGCGACCACCTGGCTGTTGCTGGAACAGCCCGGCCCCTGGGGTGCCAAGGCGCTCACGTCGAGCCACCTCGACCCCGCGCTGGGGCGCGCCCTGGAGGCCGCCGCACAGGGCACGGGCGTACGCGTCGCGCTCATCCGGCGCCCCGGACCGCACGCCGACTTCGGCACCGCGGCCGTTCGACAGGTGTACGCGGCCCACACCGTCCCCGGCGGCGTGTGGCTGCGCGGCGCCACCACCGACGACCCCGGCCGACTGCTGGACGTCGACTTCGCGGCGCTCGGCCGCGGCGACCACCGCTCCTTCGACACCGTTCTGGACGCCAGGGCGCACACGGGCGACCCACTCGCCCTCGTCTGCACGAACGGCAAGCGGGACCGCTGCTGCGCCCTCCTCGGGCGCCCCCTCGCCGCCGAACTCTCCGCGGGTGGCGTGGACGGCGTCTGGGAGGTCACCCATCTGGGCGGTCATCGGTTCTCGCCGACCGTGCTCGTCCTGCCGTACGGCTACGCCTACGGCCGCGCCCAGGCCCACTCTGTCGAGGAGGTGCTGCACGGCGCCCGTGAGGGTCGCGTCGTCGTGGACGGATGTCGCGGGAACTCGGCCTGGGAGCGGCCCGGGCAGGCGGCGGAACTGGCCGTGCGGAGGGCGATCGGCGAGTACGCGGCCGAGGCCCTCTCCGTCGTCCGCACGCGGGGGGAGGCGCCCCGCTGGGAGGTGACCGTCGCCCATGTCGACGGGCGGCACTGGGGGGTCGTCGTGACCCAGGGCGCCTCTCTGCCGCCCCGCCCGGAGAGCTGCGGGGCAGCGGTCCTCGGAGCACCCGCGCGGATGGACGTCGTGGCGGTGCGCGAACGCAGGCCGGCGGTTCTGGTCGGCTGATCGGCGGGTCCGGTCCGCACCACCGGTCCCTCCCGATCGGCCGTTCTCTGTTGGGGGCCGGCCGCGAGATGGTAGCCGAACCGTTTCCTCTTGAGTCGATCAAGAGATACGCACCACACACCCCTACGGCTCCGCGGGCCGGTCCACGTACCGTCGTGGGTATGAGCCCCACTCCCCCCGTCCGCCGCCTGCGCCTCGGGATGCCCCGGCGCGTGTTCTCGCAGGTCCTGCTCATGCAGCTGGCGATCGCCGCGGGAGTCGTCGTGCTCGCGACCGGACTGTTCCTGGCTCCGCTCAGCGATCAGCTGGACGACCAGGCCATGCGCCGCGCGCTCGCCATCGCGCAGACCACCGCGGCCGTACCCCAGATCGCCGAGGACCTCCGGCACACCCAGCCGTCGGTCGACGGTCCCGTACAGCGGGAGGCGGAGCGGATCCGTAGGGCGAGCGGGGCCGAGTACGTGGTGATCATGGACCTTCGCGGCGTGCGCTGGTCCCACACGGAGCCCCAGGAGGTCGGCGGTCACGTCTCGACGGACCCCAGTGAGGCCCTGGCCGGCCGGGAGGTCATGGAGATCGACGACGGCACCCTGGGCCGCTCGGCCCGCGGCAAGGTACCCCTGCGCGACAGCGGAGGCACGATCGTCGGCGCGGTCTCCGTCGGCATCGAGTACGACAGTGTGCGCGCCCGGCTGATCCACGCCATCCCGGGGCTGTTCGCCTACGCGGGAGGCGCGCTCGCCGTCGGTGCGCTGGCAGCCTGGCTGATCTCCCGCCGGGTCCTGCGCCAGACCCGTGACCTGGCCTTCTCCGACATCTCGGCGCTGCTCTCGGAACGCGAGGCGATGCTGCACGGCATCCGGGAGGGCGTCGTCGCCCTGGACCGGGCCGGTCGCGTCCGCCTGCTCAACGACGAGGCACAGCGCCTCCTGGGCATCGGAGACGAGGCGGTGGGCCGGTCACCGGACGAGGCACTCGGTCACGGCCGTACGTCCGACGTCCTGGCCGGCCGGGTGACGGGCACGGACCTGATCGCCGTCCGCGGGCAGCGCGTGCTGGTCGTCAACCGGATGCCCACCGACGACGGCGGTGCCGTGGCCACCCTGCGCGACCGCACCGAGCTGGAGCAACTGGGGCGGGAACTGGACTCCACGCACGGCCTGATCGACGCCCTGCGTGCCCAGGACCACGAGCACGCCAACCGCATGCACACGCTCCTGGGGCTGCTCGAACTGGAGATGTACGACGATGCCGTGGAGTTCGTCGGCGAGGTGGTCGGCGACCACCGCGCCACCGCGGAGCAGGTGACGGAGAAGATCGGGGATCCGCTGCTGGCCGCCCTGCTCGTCGGCAAGGCGACCGTCGCGGCCGAGCGCGGCGTCGCCCTGAGGATCTCGGACGGCACCCGGCTGCCCGACCGGCTGGTCGACCCGCGCGGACTCGTGACGGTCGTGGGCAATCTGGTGGACAACGCCCTGGACGCCGTGGCGGGCACCCTCCACGCGCGCGTGGAGGTCGAGTTGCACGCCGAGGGCCGCACCGCCGTCCTGAGGGTGCGGGACACGGGGCCGGGAGTCCCGGCCGCACAGCGGGAATCGATCTTCACCGAGGGCTGGTCCACGAAGAAGCCGCCGGCCCACGGCAAGCGCGGCATCGGCCTCTCCCTGGTACGCAGGCTCGCCGAACGCCAGGGCGGGCGCGCGTCCGTGAGCGACGCGCACGGCGGCGGCGCCGAGTTCACCGTCGTCCTGCCGGAGGCCCTGACCGAGGCCGAACCGGAACCCGTCATGGCCGCACCCGCGCGGAGCACGGTCGAGGAGGAGACGCGATGATCGAGGTCCTGGTCGTGGACGACGACATCAGGGTGGCCCGGGTCAACGCGGCCTACGTCGAGAAGGTGCCGGGCTTCCACGTCGCCGGCGAGGCGCACAGCGCGGCCGAGGCACTGCGCCAGGTGGAACTGCTGCCCCGGCTCGACCTGATCCTGCTCGACCACCACCTCCCCGACGAGACGGGTCTGGAGGTCGTGCAGGAGATGCGCAGGCGCGGCCATCAGACCGACGTGATCATGGTGACGGCAGCGCGGGACGTCACGACGGTGCAGGCGGCGATGCGGCAGGGCGCTCTGCAGTACCTGGTCAAGCCGTTCAACTTCGCGGGGCTGCGCGGCAAGCTGGAGGCGTACGCCGAGCTGCGCCGCACACTCGACAGCGGCGGCGAGGCCGAACAGGCCGACGTCGACCGCATCTTCGGCGCCCTGTCCGCGCCCTCGGAACCGGGGCTGCCCAAGGGGCACTCCCCCACCACCGCGGAACTCGTGCGACAGTCCCTGATGAACGCCGAAGGGCCCCTGTCCGCGCAGGAGATCGCCGAGCGGACCGGGGTGAGCCGCCAGACCGCCCAGCGCTATCTCAAGCTGCTGGAGCGCACGGGCAGGGCACGGCTCACCTTGAAGTACGGCGACGCCGGCCGCCCGGAACACCGTTACGTGTGGGCGACCCGCACCTGAGGAGAGCGAGGACCCTAGACGGCCCCCGCACCCGTCAGCGACCGTACCTCGGTCTCCGCGTGCCTGGCCTCGTCCGGCGCCTCCGCCGAGGTGACCGTGCCGAGCCAGCCGGCGAGGAAGCCCAGCGGGATCGAGACCAGCCCCGGGTTCTGGAGCGGGAAGACCTGGAAGTCGAGGTGCGGGAAGAGTGACTGGGGACCGCCTGAGACGACGGGAGACAGCACGACGAGCACCAGGGCCGGGACCAGCCCGCCGTAGACAGCCCAGACGGCGCCCCGCGTGGTGAAGCCCCGCCAGAAGAGCGAGTACAGCAGGACGGGCAGATTCGCCGACGCCGCGACGGCGAACGCGAGTCCCACCAGGAAGGCGACGTTGAGGTCGCGAGCCAGCAGGCCGAGGCCGATCGCGACGACACCGATGCCGACGGCGGCGATCCGCGCCACCGTCACCTCGCTGCGCGGTGCGGCGTGCCCGCGTCGCAGGGAGGCGTACAGGTCGTGGGCCACCGACGCGGAGGAGGCGAGTGTGATGCCCGCGACCACGGCGAGGATCGTGGCGAAGGCGACGGCCGCCACGACCGCGAACAACACCGTCCCTCCGGTGGAGCCGGCCCCGCCGCCCAGGTCGAGAGCCAGCAGGGGAACCGCCGTGTTGCCCGAGGCGTTCGAGCCGCGTACGGCGTCCGGGCCCACGATCGCCGCCGCACCGAAGCCGAGGACGATCGTCATCAGGTAGAAACCGCCGATGAGGCCGATCGACCAGACGACGGAGCGACGGGCGGCCCGCGCCGTGGGCACGGTGTAGAAGCGGGACAGGATGTGCGGCAGGCCCGCCGTGCCCAGCACCAGTGCGAGCCCCAGACTCATGAAGTCGAAGCGGGCGACCCAGTCCCCGCCGTACTTGAGGCCGGGTGCCAGGAACGCGGCACCGTGCCCGCTCCGCTCGGCCGCCGTACGCAGCAGCCGGTCGAAGTCACCGTGGAAGCGCACCAGGACGAGCACGGTGAGCGTGATGGTGCCACCGAGCAGCAGAACGGCCTTCACGATCTGGATCCATGTGGTGGCCCGCATCCCTCCCAGCGACACGTAGATCACCATGAGCGCGCCGACGCCGATGACGGCCCACGCCTGGGCCGCCTCGCCGGTGTCGCCGAGCAGGAGCGCCACCAGGCTTCCCGCACCCACCATCTGCGCCACGAGATAGAGCACGGAGACGGTGACCGAGGCCGTCCCCGACGCGATCCGCACGGGGCGCTCCCTCATCCGCGCGGCGATGACATCGGCCAGTGTGAACCGCCCGCAGTTGCGCACCAGTTCGGCCACGAGGAACAGCACGACGAGCCAAGCGACGAGAAAGCCCACCGAGTACAGCAGCCCGTCGTAGCCGAAGAGGGCGATGAGCCCGGAGATACCCAGGAAGGAGGCGGCCGACATGTAGTCGCCCGCGATGGCAAAACCATTCTCCATCGGCGAGAACAGCCGCCCGCCCGCGTAGAACTCCTCCGCCGAGCCATGCCGGCTGCGGCTCACCCATGTGGTGATGCCCAAGGTGATCGCGACGAAGACACTGAACAACAGCAACGCCAGCGTCTGATGGTTGCCGGTCACGCCGCACCGCCCCGTGCCTCACGCGTCAGTTCCTGGGTGTCCCAACGCAGTTCGAGTGCCGGCCGGTCCCTGCGCAACCGGGCGTGGCGGGAGTAGGCCCAGGTGAGCAGGAAGGTGCTCAGGAACTGCCCGAGCCCGGCGACCAGCGCCACGTTCACCGCACCCCACACGGGACGGGCCATGAATCCGGGCGCGGTTGTCGCCGTCACGACATAGGCGACGTACCAGAGGAAGAACCCGATGACCGCGGGAACCACGAACCGCCGGTACCGGCTGCGGACTTCCTGGAACGCCTCGCTCCGCTGCACCTCGACATAGACCTGGGCGGTCGCGTCGGCACCGTCCGCACGCCGCCGACGCGCTGCCGGAACCTCGGTCAGGGGCGGGTTGAGAGTGCCGGACTCGCCCCAGCCCGAGGCGAGCGCGTCGTACCAGGGGTCTTCGTACCGGACGTCCCCCGGCGCCTGCACGGTCGCCCGCCCCACGCCTTGCCCATGCTCGCCCGAACTGTCGGAACCGTGTTCGCTGCCGCGGGCAGGGCCGTTGCTTGACTGCATGCCCAAGGATGGACAGAACGGGAAGATCCCCGACTCTTCTTCCCCGCGTACTTCACCCCATCAGGTGACGAAAGGACCGATTCAGCCCGTCGGCGGCCGCACCAACCCCTTTTTGAAGGCGTAGAGCACCGCCTGTGACCGGTCCTTGAGCCCGGTCTTGGTGAACATGTTGTTGATGTGGGTCTTCACGGTCGCGGTGGACACCTGCAGTTCGCGGGCGATCTCCCGATTGCTGAGCCCTCCGGCGATCAGGACGAGCACCTCGGTCTCCCGCACGGTCAGCCCGTCGGGCGGTGCGGCGGGCATCTCCGGCTCCGGTTCGGGCGCCGAAAGACGCTCCAGCAGACGACGCTGGACGCTCGGCGAGAGTCCAGCGTCCCCGGACAGGACGCTCCGCACGGCCCGGACGATCTCGTCGCCGCCCGCGTCCTTGGTCAGGTAGCCCCGTGCACCGGCTCTGAGCGCCGGGAACAAGGATTCGTCGTCCCCGAAGGTCGTGAGCACCACGACCTGGGTGCCGGGATGGTCGGCCCGGATGCGCCGAGTCGCCTCGGCTCCGTCGCAGCGGGGCATCCGCAGGTCCATCAGCACCACGTCCGGGGCGAGTTCCGCGACCAGCCGCACCGCCTCCTCCCCGTCCCCGGCGGAACCCACGACCTCGATTCCCGGCAGCAGCCCGAGCAGCATCACGATGCCTTCGCGGACCACTGTCTGGTCGTCCGCCACCACGACCCGGGCGGGCCTCGCCTCCCCTTCCCCGGTCATACCGGCACCTTCAGCGTCACCACGAACCCCTCCTCGCCCGGTCCGGCCTCGAGCGAGCCTCCCAGCAGTTCGGCGCGCTCCCGCATCCCCAGCAGACCGTACCCGCCTCCCACCCCGGCGAATTCGCCCGGCGGGCCGCCCGAGTCCCGTACACACAACGTGACTTGATCCGGCCCGTAGTCCAGGCGCAGACGCACTCCGGCCCCGGGCGCGTGCTTGCGGACGTTGGTCAGGGCCTCCTGGGCGACCCTGCGCACGGCCTGCGACGCCTCGACCGGCAGCGGTCTGCGCTCCCCTGCCACGGTGATCCCGGCACCCCCGACCGCCCTCACCAGCCCGGTCAGGAACTCCTCCAGAGGTGTCAGTTCACCCCGCAGCGCGGAGAGCGCCTGCCGCGTCTCGTCGAGGCCGTCGCGGGCCATCCCGCGGGCGGCGACCACCCGTTCGAGGATGGTGTCGCGGTCCGCGCCCCACTCGATCAGCAGCCGGGCCGCCTCCAGGTGCACGAGTTGCGCCGAGAGGCTGTGAGCCAGCACGTCGTGGATCTCCCGGGCGATGCGGGCCCGCTCCGCGAGCGCGGCCGACTCCGTCTCCGCGGCTCGCGCGGCCCGCTCCTGGGCGAGCAGCCGCTGCGTGGTGCCCCGGGCCTCCGCGTCCAGACGGAGCGCATACCCGGCGAGGGCCATGCCACCGGTCGTGACGGCGGCGCCCAGCCAGCCCTCGCCGCTGACGAGGGCGAAGGAGGTGAACCCCGCGGCTGCCGGCAGGAGAGCGGCAGCCAGGGGCAGTCGCTCCACTGCCACGATCGCGGACCCGCACCACAGAACGGAGGCCGGCGTCTCGAATCCCGCGGCACGGACACCGTAGGCGAGCGCCAGCAGTCCTAGCAGCAGGCTCACAGACGGCCACAGCCGGTGCTCAAGGGTCAGGCGGAAGAACGCCCAGGCCATCATGACGGCCACGAGGACCGCGCCGAGCCCGGCGACTGCCGTCCAGCCATGCACACGGTTGTCGTGGAAGGCGCTCCAGAACAGGAACCCGGCCACCAGGAGCCGTGCGGCCCAGGCGAGCAGGCGCCTCGGGCGTGGGATCCCCTCGCGGTCGAGGGCCTCGCGGGAGGGCCAGCGCAGGATGGCGTCCTTCATCGCACGCGTTCCTTCCGCGACGGCCGGTGCGCGGCGTCACCGTACGCGGGGGCAGGGGTCCGGTCCAGGGTCCGCACCCGCCAGGTCAGGATCCCGGAGCGGACGAGCAGGGTGGCGGCGAGAGCTATCAGCAAGGCCGAGCTGCCCTGATGGACGCCCGCGCCGGCGCCGTAGGCGAACAGAGCCACGCGCAGGCCGATGCCGATGGCCCAGACGGCCACGCTCGCCCTGGTGCTCTTGCTCCACACCGCGCCGTCCGCCTCCACCCATATGCGCGTGGTCCAAGCCCAGCCGGCTCCTGTGGCGAGGCCGACGAGCACCTCCGCGGTGAGTATCGCAACGGACGCCGTGGGGTGGTGGGCATCGAGGAGGCCGGGCTCGCGCAGGCCCACGACGGCGAGGATCCCGGGCAGGAGCCACCAGCGCCGGTCGGTGTCGACGCGGACGGCGCGGAACTGCCTCACGATCACCACAGCGGCCACGGCCACGATCAGCAGTGCGTTGACGAGCCCGGACATCACAGCCTCCGTGAGCGGGAAGAAGGCGTCGACAGCAAGCGCTGTCGACGCCTTCGACGCTACGGAAATGCCCGGGCCGGGAGATCGGACTGCGGGTGGATCATGGGTGGATCTCAGCGAGCCGCGCTCTCCACCGACGGGTGGAGACCCTCCCCGCCCGAAGGCGGAAACACCGGGCGGGGCCAACCGTGACTCCGGGTCGGCCCCGCCGGACGGGCACCGCCCGACGGACCCGCCCGGCCCCGCCCGACGCACCACCGCCCGACCTCGCCGGACGGACACCGTCCGTCCGGTCAGCGGCAGCGCCTACGTGTCGATCCGGGACCGGTCCAGCGTCGCCGCCGAGCTGGAGATGAACTCCTTGCGCGGCGCCACGTCGTTCCCCATCAGGAGATCGAACACGCGTTCGGCAGATTCCAGGTCCGAGAGGTTGATCCGGCGCAGGGTGCGGTGACGCGGGTCCATCGTGGTCTCGGCCAGCTGGTCGGCGTCCATCTCGCCGAGACCCTTGTACCGCTGGATGGAGTCCTTGTACCGGACGCCCTTGCTCTGGAGCGCCATGAGCTTGTCCCGCAGTTCGCGGTCCGAGTACGTGTACACGTACTTGTCCTGCCCCTTCTTGGGCTGGACCAGCTCGATACGGTGCAGCGGCGGCACCGCCGCGAACACCCGTCCGGCCTCCACCATGGGCCGCATGTAGCGCTGGAACAGCGTCAGCAGCAGGCACCGGATGTGGGAGCCGTCGACATCGGCGTCGGTCATCATGATGATCTTGCCGTAACGGGCCGCGTCGATGTCGAAGGTCCGCCCGGAGCCGGCTCCTATGACCTGGATGATCGCACCGCACTCGGCGTTCTTGAGCATGTCGGTCACGGACGACTTCTGGACGTTGAGGATCTTGCCCCGGATCGGCAGGAGCGCCTGGAACTCGGAGTTCCGTGCGAGTTTCGCCGTGCCGAGCGCGGAGTCGCCCTCGACGATGAACAGCTCGCTGCGGTCGACGTCGTCGCTGCGGCAGTCGGCGAGCTTGGCAGGCAGGGAGGAGGACTCCAGGGCCGTCTTACGCCGCTGGGCGTCCTTGTGCTGCCGCGCCGCGATGCGCGTGCGCGCGGCGGCAACCGCCTTCTCCATGACAACCCGCGCCTGGGCCGCGGCGTCCCGCTTGGTGGATGTCAGGAACGCCTTGAGTTCCCTGGAGATCACGGTGTTCACGATGCGGCGGGCCGCCGAGGTGCCCAGGACCTCCTTGGTCTGGCCCTCGAACTGGGGCTCGGCGAGCCGGACGGTGACGACCGCCGTCAGGCCCTCCAGGGCGTCGTCCTTCACGATGTCGTCCTCGGCCACCCGTAGCAGCTTCTTGCTGCGCAGCACCTCGTTCATCGTCTTGACGACGGCCTGTTCGAACCCCGCCACATGAGTGCCGCCCTTGGGGGTGGCGATGATGTTGACGAAGGACCGGAGCGTCGTGTCGTACCCGGTACCCCAGCGCAGCGCGACGTCGACGCCCAGCTCGCGGGTGACCTCCGTCGGCGTCATCTGGCCGTGGTCGTCCAGGACGGGGACCGTCTCCTTGAAGGAGCCCTGCCCCGTGAAACGGAGGACGTCGCAGACGGGCTTGTCCGAGGCCAGGTACTCACAGAACTCGCTGATGCCGCCGTCGAAGCGGAAGGACTCCTCGCCCTTGCTGCCCCCGTCGCCCAGGCCGTATTCGTCACGGACGACAATCGTCAGGCCGGGCACCAGGAAAGCGGTCTGGCGGGCGCGCTGGTGGAGGTGTTCCAGGGAGAGCTTGGCGTCCTTGAGGAAGATCTGCCGGTCGGCCCAGTAACGCACGCGCGTGCCGCTGCGGGTCCTGGGGATTCGCTTGGTCTTGCGCAGACCGCTCGCGGGCTCGAACTTCGCGTCGGCCCCGTCACCGGCGAACGCGCCGGGGACCCCTCGGCGGAAGCTGATCGCATGGGTGTGACCACCCCGGTCCACCTCGACGTCGAGCCGGGCGGACAGGGCGTTCACCACCGAGGCGCCGACGCCGTGAAGACCGCCGGAGGCGGCGTACGAGCCACCGCCGAACTTGCCGCCGGCGTGCAGCTTGGTCATGACGACCTCGACACCGGACAGACCGGTCTTGGGCTCGACGTCGACGGGGATGCCCCGGCCGTTGTCCCGGACCTCGACGGAGCCGTCGTCGTGAAGGATCACCTCGATGTGGTCGCCGTAGCTGCCGAGGGCTTCGTCGACGGAGTTGTCGATGATCTCCCAGAGGCAGTGCATGAGGCCACGACTGTCGGTGGACCCGATGTACATACCCGGGCGCTTGCGTACGGCCTCGAGGCCTTCGAGGACGAGCAGGTGCCGCGCGGTGTAGTTGGAACCGTCCCGGTCTGCTCCTGCCAGCAGCGCTGTGGACGGCACGGACGTATCGGCGGTCACGCGGTTCGCTCCTCGCTGAATTTCAGATGGGCCCTCACGGGGTAAGGGCGCGGCTTCGGTCGCCGCAAAGAGGGTACCGAGGCCTGGTAGAGCCGTTGTCACGCCACCCTCCCCGGAACTCACACTAGTCCAGCGTCGTATGAGTGTTCGATCCCTCGATGGAGTGAAGTGCATATCACGTTCCCTTCGAGGCATGAACCATTTAGGCTCCGGGCACGTCCTCATGAACAAACCGGCAATCCAGCCGGCAGGACAGGACCGTGACCGACAGCGCGAAACCGTACGACCCGACAGATACGTAATACGGCACATTCGCCGCCAAACCGGCAGCAGACGGCCGCCTCGAAAGATTTTTTCGAGGAGAAGCCACGAGCGGGAACGTTTTGGGGCTGGTTGGATGTTGACCCTGGTACGACAGCTCGTCGAGCTAGAGAAGAGGCGACGTGACTACTGTTCTGACCCCCGCGAGCCCGATGACGGCCGCTGACCGCTGCGACCGCTGCGGCGCCCAGGCGTACGTGCGCGTCGTCCTGCTCAGCGGCGGAGAACTGCTCTTCTGCGCCCACCACGGTCGCAAGTTCGAGCCGGAACTCAAGAAGATCGCCGCTGAGATACAGGACGAGACGGAGCGACTGACCGCCGTTCCCGCCTCAGAAGAGGAACGCTGACAGTTCGCGTTCAACGACGACGAGCCACAACCGGCACAGGCTGGTAGCGGGCGGCCGCCCCCTGCATCCCAGGGGGCGGCCGCCCGCACTCGTTCGAGAACCCGCTCAGCCCTCGTGTGACGCTCGGGCAGCGCCCGGCAGCGCGGCTTCCCAGCGCAGCGTCCGGACGATGTCCGACACCCGGGTGTAGACGCCGGGGCTGCCCGCGCGCCCGCATCCGCTTCCCCAGGACACCAGACCGATCAGCCGGCCCCGGGCGACCAGCGGCCCGCCGCTGTCCCCCTGACAGGAGTCGGGACCGCCCCGCGTCTCCCCCGCGCACAGCATGGTCCGCGCCCGGTAGGAACCGTCGGCCGGTCCCGGGTACGCGTTCTCGCAGACGCTGTCCCGCAGCACATGCAGACGCGCGGCCCGCAGCCCGTGGGCGTAGGAGCCGACTCCCGTGGTGTCCCCCCAGCCGTAGACCATGGCTTCCGTCCCGGGTTCGTACGCCGGATCACCGACGCCTGTCATCGCGATGACGGAGGCCGGTGGAAGCGGCTCGGCCAGTTTGAGCACGGCGAAGTCGCCGGAATTGCTGTAGCTGTCATAGGCGGGATTCATCCAGATCTCCTTCACGGCGATCTCCTGGCCCGCGTCCGAGTAGAGGTCCGTGCGGCCCGCGACGACCTTCAGGTCGCGCGCCCGGCCCGGAGGGACCCCCAGGACTTCCTCTCCCATGCAGTGGGCGGCGGTGAGCACCGTGGTCGGGCCGACGGCCACTCCTCCGCAGAACTGCCCGGACCGCGTACCTCCGAACCGGTCACGGCTGGAGAGGGCGACGGTCCAGGGGCTGCCCGAGACATCGACCGGGAAGCCCCCCACGACACCGTCGGAGGCCGCCGGGGCGGCGGAGACCAGCGGTATGACCATGACCGCGGCCGCCAGGACCAGCGGCCTGGCCAGCACCCGGGCAAAGGGACGACGCATGCACGCTCCTCACTCTGAAGTGATCGATGGACACCCAGAGTGATTCAGGTCGCGGCGCCTCGCACCCCCGCGTCACGCCGAAGGCCCGGCTCCCCGAGGGGAACCGGGCCTTCGGCGTCGTGCGGTCGCGGCTCAGTCGAGGTAGTCGCGCAGCACCTGGGAGCGCGACGGGTGGCGCAGCTTCGACATCGTCTTGGACTCGATCTGGCGGATGCGCTCGCGCGTGACGCCGTACACCTTGCCGATCTCGTCGAGGGTCTTCGGCTGACCGTCGGTGAGACCGAACCGCATGGAGACCACGCCGGCCTCGCGCTCGGAGAGGGTGTCGAGGACAGAGTGCAGTTGCTCCTGGAGGAGCGTGAAGCTGACCGCGTCGGCGGGGACGACGGCCTCGGAGTCCTCGATGAGGTCACCGAACTCGCTGTCGCCGTCCTCGCCCAGCGGGGTGTGCAGCGAGATGGGCTCGCGGCCGTACTTCTGGACCTCGATGACCTTCTCCGGGGTCATGTCGAGTTCCTTGGCCAGCTCCTCCGGGGTGGGCTCACGGCCCAGGTCCTGGAGCATCTGGCGCTGCACGCGCGCGAGCTTGTTGATGACCTCGACCATGTGCACCGGGATACGGATGGTGCGGGCCTGGTCGGCCATGGCACGGGTGATCGCCTGACGGATCCACCAGGTGGCGTACGTGGAGAACTTGTAGCCCTTGGTGTAGTCGAACTTCTCCACCGCGCGGATCAGACCGAGGTTGCCCTCCTGGATGAGGTCCAGGAAGAGCATGCCGCGGCCGGTGTAGCGCTTGGCCAGGGAGACCACCAGGCGGAGGTTGGCCTCCAGGAGGTGGTTCTTGGCGCGGCGGCCGTCCTCGGCGATGATCTCCAGCTCGCGCTTGAGCTTCGGGGCCAGCTTGTCGGCGTTGGCCAGCTTGTCCTCGGCGAACAGACCGGCCTCGATGCGCTTGGCCAGCTCGACCTCCTGCTCCGCGTTGAGCAGCGGAACCTTGCCGATCTGCTTGAGGTAGTCCTTGACCGGGTCGGCGGTGGCACCGGCGGCCGCGACCTGCTGCGCGGGCGCGTCGTCCTCGTCGTCGTCGGAGAGAACGAACCCGGCGCTCTCGGTGCCCTCGGGCTCGTCGCCCGTCTTGGGGGTCTCCTCGAGGGCCTCGTCCTCGACCAGCTCGGCGTCGTCCTTCTTGCCGGCGGTCTTCTTCGCCGCGGTCTTCTTGGCGGGGGCCGCCTTCTTGGCGGTGGCCTTCTTGGCGACCGTCTTCTTGGCAGTCGCCTTCTTCTCGGTGGCGGCCTCGTCTGTGGGGTCGTCCACAGCGGGGACGGCCGGCGCGGCGGGGGAAGTGGCGGTGGCCTTCCTGGTGGTCACCGTCTTCGCCGCGACCGTCTTGGTGGCGGTGCGCTTGGCCGGACTCTTCGCTGCGACGCTCTTTCGAGTGCGTTTGGGCTCCGCGGCACTGACCATCAGCGTCACACCCTCTTCCTCGAGGATCTGGTTGAGGCTGCGCAGTACGTTCTTCCACTGAGTGGCCGGAATCTGGTCAGCTTCGAAGGCCCGACGCACATCGTCGCCGGCGATCTGCCCCTCAGCCTTTCCCCGCTCAATGAGCGCCATGACAGAGACGGACTCGGCGATCTCAGGCGGGAGCGTACGGGATGTGCTGGCCGACACGAACAACCTCTCGGAACGTTGGAAAACGGCTTCCGGCCCCGTCCGGTACGGACAGGAGCCGACCACCGGCCTTGGGGGCGGGCCGACGGTGCGGGCGGGGGCCGGGAAGTTGCACAGCGCCTTGTACGGCGTCCGTATTCCCTCCGCGGCAGTCACCTCTTAGGTCATCGCGTTGCTTCCATGAGCGTTACGCCCAATCTTCGTGGCCCGAGTCACACCGCGTAAGCGCTCAAAAACGGGCGGACAAGGGCAGATACGGTCACCCGCAGTGTCTACCCACACCGTTGCGACCCAATCGGACACCGTTGCGACCCAAGGGGACCCGACGCGCGGTCGGACCCCGCAGGCCCGTGAAGGGTCCTGCGGGGTCCGACGGGAGAACGGGGGAGGCCGCGGACGACGCGGGGAGGGCGAAAGCCGCTCCGAGCGCCCCGCCTCGGGTGTGAGGTCAGTGCTCGCGGGGCGCCGGCACGACCCGCTCCACCTCGGGGTGGACGGTGAGCAGCTGGCGCATGGCCGCTTCGGCGCCGGCGCCGTCGCCGGTGGCGAGGGCGTCGGCGATTCTGCCGTGGTGGCCCAGGGACGCCTCGGTCGGCCGTTCACAACCCGCGATCGGACCGCCGGAGACCTGGAGCGCGGAGGACACGATGCCGGACAGATGCTCCAACATGCGGTTGCCCGCGATCTGGATGAGCAGCGAGTGGAACTCGGTGTCGGCCCGGGAATAGGTGAGCGCGTCGCCCTGCCCCATGGCGTGCCCCATGATCTCGACCATGTCCGAGAGCCGCTGCTGGACGTCCTCGCGACCGTGCCCGGCCGCGAGGCGGGCGGCGAGCGGCTCGATCGTCCAGCGCAGTTCGGTCAGCTCGCGTCGCTGGTTGTCGCGCTGCGGACCGAAGGCCCGCCATTCGATGATGTCCGGGTCGAGAAGATTCCAGTCGCTCACGGGCCGCACCCGGGTGCCCACGTTCGGCCGGGCACTGACGAGGCCCTTGGCCTCGAGGACCCTGAGCGACTCACGGACGACGGTGCGGGAGACCTCGAAGCGCTGTCCGATCTCCTCCGGCACGAGAGGGCGGTCCGCACCCAGATCGCCGGAAACGATCATCTGGCCGAGTTGCTGGACGAGTTGGCCGTGCAGTCCGCGGCCGCGGCTGCCCGCGCCACGCCGGCCCACACGGCCCAGCTCGGGTTCCGCATTCTCCCAGACAGGAGCGCCGACGCGGTCGGCGGCGGGGCCCTCCGCGAAGGGGTAGCGGTCGAGTTCGCCCGGGCCGGACAGACCGGAGTCGGTGGAGCGGGCGGCGGTCATCATGGTGTGCGCAAGGGTACTCACGGATCTTTTGTCGGCGCCGTCTCCAACTCCCTTGAGGGCTTTGGTGAAAAGCACACGAAAGGGTGATCGCTCACCCCGTCGCAATTGACGCCTTATCGGAAAGAAATGGGCTTTCTCCGGGGAGTTGCGCACAATCCTTCCTCGAAACGGACACAGACGGTCATCACCGGGCCTTGCTACGCAGGGTTGTGAGCAGATACGCGCACAGCAGGCCGCTCAGCGACAACGCCAGCGCCCCACCCACGGGTTGAGCGACCACACGCAGTGCGGCTGCCACATAGCGCCCTCCCCCGAAGGGCCACTGCGAGAGCAGCACCTCCCGCAGCCGCACCGAGAACCCGGCCGCCGTCCGCACGGAGGCGCTCTCCACGGCTTTGCCCAGGAGCGGTACGACGGCCACCGGTACGGCGACCACCGCGGCCAGCCCGGCCGTGGTGGACCGGAACAGGCCCGCGGCCAGGACGCCGGCCCAGCCGCAGCCCACCGTGAGCGCGAGCCAACTCGCGCTCAGTCGCAGCCAGTCGGCGGGAACCTGTGCCAGCTCCCGTCCGTGGACGAGATAGAGCGCCTCGGCGTCACAGCCCACGCTGAGGACGGCGAGTGTCAGCGCGGTGAGCGCGGAGACGAGCAGCTTGGCGGTGAGCAGGCCCAGCCTGCGGGGCACGCTTGCGCGGTCCACCGCCAGGGCAGGGTGGCGGAACTCGTCCCCGAAGGCGAGCGCGCCGAGCAGGCCCGCGCCGAGCGCCGCCGGGGGCAGTGGCAGTTGCACGGGCCAGGCGACCAGCAGCCGCGCTTGCGAGGTGTGTCCGATGCGGGCCAGGACGAGGGTGGTGAGGGCGGAGACGACGAGGACGACGGCACCGGTGAGGAAGCCCGTGCCGATGCCGGCGGCGCGGCGCAGTTCGTAGCGGAGAGGGTGCAGCGGACTGGGGGCGGAACGGACGGCGATGGGGGGCGGCAGGTCGGGCAGGGCGCCATCGAGAGCGCGGGAGTGACCTTGGGCCGAGGCCCGGGTGGCTCGAGGCATGCCGGCCGTGGAGTCGGCGACGACGATTCCGGGCCGGGCCGACTGTCCGGGAAGTGCGGGTGTGTCGGCGGCGGTGGGTCCTGTGGCGACGGCTCCGGGCCGGACCGTCCCTTCGTCGGGCGCCTCCGCGTCGGCGGCTGTGCGTACTGAACCGGCGGCTCCGGACTCGGCCGGCTCACCCTCGGACACCGCCGCACCGACGGCCGTGAATCCCGCCGATTCACCGTCGGACACCGCTGCGCCGACGGCGCCGAGTGCCGCTCCGGCCGCTCCCGACGGGGCCATCCCACCGACGGAAGCCGTTGCCTCGGAGGCTGCGAACCCCGCTCCGACGGCTCCGGACTCGACCGGCTCACCCTCGGACACCGCCGCACCGACGGCCGTGGATTCCGCTCCGACCGCTCCCGACGGGGCCGACCCACCGACGGAAGCCGTTGCCTCGGAGGCTGCGAATCCCGCTCCGACGGCTCCGGACTCGGCCGGCTCACCCTCGGACACCGCCGCACCGACGGCCGTGAATCCCGCTCCGGCCCCTCCCGACGGGGCCGACCCACCGACGGAAGCCGTTGCCTCGGAGGCTGCGAACCCCGCTCCGGCCGCTCCCGACGGGGCCGACCCTCCGGCGGGCGCCTCCGTGGTTCCGGCTGTGGGCGCTGAACCGGCGGCTGTCGGGCGGGGGCGGACCACGGTACCGGTGAGGGCTGGGTCCGAGCGGCTCGAAGCCGTGGGGGTGACGTCGCCGGTCGTGGTGGGCGGCTGCGCGGGAGGCATGTGGTCGGCGATCCGGTCGTCGCGGGCGTCGGCCGGGCGGGGTTCTCCGCCCGAACCGCCGGTGTCCTGCCCGGCGCACGAGGGGCCCGTGTGTGTGCCGTCGGCTCCCGGACCCATGTCGCCGATCTCGTCCGCGAGTTGGTGGACGAGGATGCGGTGCCGGAACGCCGTCTCACCGATCTCGGCACACGTACTGCCGTACACGGAGAGGCGGTTGCCGTCCTCCTGCACGACCTCGACCGAGCGTCGAGCGGTGCGGGCCTCCTTGGCGAGCAGGGCCGCAAGGCGCACGGCGTGCGGGCTGCGGACAGCGACCCGAGGGCGCAGCCGGGTGCGGGCGAAGTGCGCCGCCTCCTGGTCGGCGACGAGTCTGCCCTGGTCAAGCGTGACGACCCGGTCCGCGGTGCGGGCGGCCTCCTTGGGGTCGGCCGTGGTCGAGAGGACCGTGCCGCCCTGGGCCGCGTGTGCGCGCAGCAGGCCGTGCAGCCATCGCCCTTCGCGCTCGGAGAGCCCGTCGGCCGGGTTGTCGAGCACCAGGGTGTGCGGGTCGGCGAGGAGGGCGCAGGCGAGGCCGAGCCGACGGTCCATGCCGCGGGAGAGCGTGCCGAGGCGTTCCTCGCGCAGGCTGACCAGGCCGACCGCTTCGAGGACTTCGTCGGCCCGTCGGACCGGAACCCCGGCGGCCGCGCACAGCATGCGCAGATGGCCTCGGACGGTGCGGGCGGGATGCCCCGCCACATCGCCCAGGAGGACGCCGACCTCGCGTGACGGGTGGGCGATGCGGTGCAGGGGCCGGCCTCTGAAGTAGGTCAGGCCACGGCCGTGTTGGAGTTCGAGCATGAGCCTCAACGCCGTGGTCTTACCCGCGCCCGGTGCTCCGAGGAGCACGGTCACGCGTCCCGCCCTCGCCTCGAAGGAAACGTCGTCGAGCGCGAGCGGGAGGCCCTTGCGGGGATTGTCGGTCAGTCCGAAGGCCTGGATCACCCGTAGCAAGATAGCGCGCTATGTCCCTTTTTGGGTTATAGCGCGGCTGGTCAGAGGCGCCTTATCAGCGAGGGACGCCAACCACCCCCAACAGCAAGACGCTCGACGCGCGCGCTTTCTCCGGGAGCGGTGGGCGGGAGTGCGAGCCGCGGGCGGCGGGCGGGAGTGCGGGCCACGGGGCCACGGGCCACGCGGGATCGTCGCGCGGCCTCGGTAGGCGGGATCAGCGACGTGAGGTGGTCGTGACCGCGCCGCCTGCCGTCGGGTGCGCGTGCGTCCGGATCAGACCTCGGGTCGCAGCATCGGCGGGTTCAGCAGGGTCGCGCCTCCGGCACGGAACAGCTGTGCGGGGCGACCGCCCTGACGGGTGGTGGTGCCGCCCGTGGGCACCAGGAACCCCGGCGTGCCGGTCACCTTGCGGTGGAAGTTGCGCGGGTCCAGCGCCACGCCCCACACCGCTTCGTAGACGCGGCGCAGCTCCCCGACGGTGAACTCGGTGGGGCAGAACGCGGTCGCCAGCGAGGAGTACTCGATCTTGGAGCGGGCCCGCTCGACGCCGTCGGCCAGGATCCGCGCGTGGTCGAAGGCGAGGGGCGTCACCGGTTCGCCGTCACGGCCGTAGCCGCCCTGTTGCAGCAGTTCCTCGACCGGTGCCCACCGCGCGTTGCTCGCGTCGCCGCCTGCGCGCGGCGCGGGCAGGTCGGGGGCGAGGGCGAGATGGGCGACGCTCACCACCCGCATCCGGGGGTCACGCTCGGGATCGCCGTAGGTGGCGAGCTGTTCCAGGTGCGCGCCGTTGTCCTGGTCGGGGGCCGCGGGGCCGTGGGCACGCAGTCCGGTCTCCTCCGCCAGTTCGCGCGCCGCGGCCTGGGAGAGGTCCTCGTCGTCCCGCACGAAGCCGCCCGGAAGCGCCCACCGTCCCTGGAACGGCGGCTCGCCCCTGCGCACCGCCAGCGCGCACAGGGCGTGGCGGCGCACGGTCAGCACGACCAGGTCCACAGTGACGGCGAAGGGCGGAAACGCTGACGGGTCGTAGGGCATGCGGCGATCATAGTCGTCTTCCTGACGATAAACACTCTCTTCATCCACGGCTTCGGCCGCTGGTCCACGGCGTCCGGGGCGGCCGCCCCCCTTGCCCAGAGCTGCCGCCCATCTCGCGTCACAGCAGGTCACCTACCCAGTCGCAGCCCGTCCGCCGCTTCCTCGACCATGGCCAGCCCGAGTCGGCTGACCCGTACGGAGAAGGCGGCTCCGGAGATCCGCAGCCCCGTGAGACCGACTTCGCCGAGGGGGGCGCTGCGCAGGGGGCGCAGGGTCACGGTCCCGGCCGGGGCGTCGGGCCGGACGCCCGCCACCGTGGTCAGGAGGAGGACTCCGGCGGCGGCCGCGGTGGCGGCGGGGCGGCAGGCGGCGGGGTGGGGCAGCGGGGCGCTTCCCTCGGTTCGCTGCTCCCCGCCGTACATCTCGGGGAGCCGGTGGCCGAAGGCCTCGGCCGCCGCCAGCACGCCCCGCAGCAGGGACCCGGCCTCCCTCTCGTATCCGGCCGCTGCCAGCCCGGAGACCCCGATCGCACTCTCGTGGACCCGTACGGCACCGCTGCGGTGGCCGAAGGGGTTGTGACCCGCCTCTTTCAGACCGAGTCCGCGCAGCCCCCAGCCGGAGTCCATGACCGGGCTGCCGAGGAGCCGGGCGAGCTGTTCGGTGCGCGTCTCGTCGAGGAGTCCCGGGGCGTACTCGCCGCCGCCCAGCAGACCGGTGTCCAGGAGGTGGACGGTGGCCGCTCCCAGGTGGGGCAGCCGGCGACCGTCCGGGGTCAGCGCGGCGGCTGGCCGGCCACCTCCTGGGCCGTCGATCCAGAAGTCCCTGCGGAACGCGGTCCGCAGTGCCTGCGCCCATTCCCGCAGTTCCTGGCCTCCCGGTCTGCCCAGGGCGTCGAGCAGGTCGGCGCCGAGCAGTGCCGCGCGGTGGGCCTGGGCCTGCGTCTCGCAGCGGACGGGCCCACCGGGCTGGGGGTCGCGGAGGTACTCGCCCTCCCCCACGGTGTCCCGCATCCAGGTCAGGCACCGCTCGGCCGCCGGCAGCAGTTCCTCCGTCTCGCGCTCGGGCAGCCCCCATCGGCGTGCCTCGGCCAGGAGCACGGGGAAGATCAGGGTCGCCTCCGTCCCGGTGCAGCCCGGGGGCAGGTGTGCGCCCGCGTCCCGCCGTGGTCCCGGGATCATGCCCGACCGTGGCCCGTCGCCCCTGACCTGGGTGCGGGCGAGGGTGCGCAGTGTGCCGGCGGCCAGTCGCGTCCCCAGCGCCAGGGTCATGCGGGCCGCGGCCAACGCCTCGGCGGGGGCCGGCCCGCAGCGCCAGGGGGCTCCTGCGGCGAGCTGGATGTCCATGGGGTGCGTGGGATCGCGTACGAGGAGCGCCTCCAGGTCCTCGATGCTCGTGTTCAGCCATGGACGGATCCGCGGGTCGTCCCCGGTCGCCCGCGCCGCGGCCAGGGGGCTCGTCGCGGCGCGCCCCGCGGCCCGCACCGGTCCCACACCCTCGAGGCGGGCTCTGAGTTCCACGGTCACGCTGCCGCCCGGAGGCACGTCGAACTCCCAGCGCAGGACTCCCGCGGAGGCGAGCGCGTCGGCGGGCGGTGGGTCGGCCGTGACGCAGGCGTTCCCGGCGGGGCCGGACCAGCGAAGACCTGAGTCATGGACGCTGGCGGGCAGCTCGGGTCCGACGGTACCGGCGGCGATGGCGCCCAGGTCGGCCAGATCCGTGCCGAGGGCCACCTCCACCGGGAGGCGCAGGGGGCGCCCGGCCGCGCTGTGCAGCGTGATCCGCTCGACACCGTCCGCGGAACGGGTCCGCTCGACGAGGACGTCCGGGTCCGGTCCGCCATGGGGTGTGGCCCGCAGCGTGGCGACGAAACGGGCCCGGTCGGCCGACGTCATCCGCGCCTGGACGACGAGCGGCTCGCGTCCGGCGACCCGCACCTGACAGCGGGACAGGACGCGTCGGCCCGCCCGGTAGAAGCCCTCCAGTCCGCGCCCGGTCAGCTGGCCCTCTTCGGAGGAGACGGCGAGTCCGGGCAGGGCCACGCAGATCATCGCTGTGTGGACGGGGGGCAGTTCGGCGGGGCGAGGCGAGTGCGCTGCGAGGGCCGGGGCCGGGGCCGGGGGCACCGTGCCCCGCCTGGACTGCGGTGTCGGCCCCCGCTCTGGGATGTCCTGGCGTTCGTCGGTGGCGGAGGGCGGAGTCGGTTGATGCATGAGGTGACTTCTTCCGCTTGCTGGACGCCTCGGGCAGGGTCGACGGCCGGCTCGGCAGGGCACGGCGGCACAACCCGTGCGGGCTGTCCGCCACTCAGGTGAACGGAGCCGGACTCCGCCAGGTCACGCCCGTGGAGGCAGCGGCCCGCCGACGGCGGTGGTGGAGAGGGCGATCGGCCACTCACCTGGCTGCTCGGCTGCCGCACTGCCGGGCAGCCGGCCAGGCGCTGTCGGCCGGCGCCTGGCTATGGCGCCCGGCGCTGACGGCTGACGGCTGACGGCTGACGGCTGACGGCTGACGGCTGACGGCTGCGAGCGTCACCGGGCCGGTCAGACGGGAGTACCGGCCGGGCACCCCGAGGTACTGCGACCGGCGCGGCCGATACGGCTCACCTCTGCCCATTGGTCTCGTCGCCGTCCACGCAGCCGCTCCGCCGCCGTGCGGTGGCCTTGTCAGAGGTGCGGGCGCGTGAGCGTTTCTCGCCTTGGCCGGGAGCGGTGGGACGGGTCGAGGCGGCCGGACGGGCACCGAGGGGTGTCGCTCCGCGCTCCTGTCCGGGCACCGCCGCCGTGCGTGTGAGAGAGCCGGCGGCACCGGCCGAGCGCGTACGGCGGCGGCGACGGCCGGGAGCCGGTGAGGGGGCCCACACCGATCCCGGGGCGCCACCCGTCGCACTGTCGGCCTCCGGCGCCGCCGTACAGCGCTGGTCTTCGCCCCGCCCGCCGGTTTCGTCGGCGCCGTTTCCCTGACTGTCGATTCCGGTACTGGCTCGGGCCGCAACAGCGGCTCCGGCCCCAGCCCTGTCTGCCGTCCCGCCGTCGTCCGGACAGTCAGTTCCTCCGCCGGTCCCCGGCACGCGCACCTCGCGCTCGGAGCGCAGGCAGCGGCGGACCGACTCGGGGTCGAGGCCTTCGTTGCATGCCTGGTGCAGGAGGCGGGCGAAGAGATAGCTCGGGTCCGCGCCGAGGGCCATGGCGAGGGCCTCGCGGGCCTCCAGTTCGTCACCGCTGGACCAGGCGACCCAGCCGGCGAGGGTGAGGGGGGCCGCCGCGTGCTCGCCGTAGGGGCCGACGCAGCGGCGGGCCAGGGCTCGCCAGAGCCGCAGGGCGGGTGCCGCCTCCTCGCCCTCCATCCACTCGGCCGCCCGGTCGCGGGTCACCCGGTCCTGGAGGCCGAGAATGAGCGCAGCCGCTTCGTCCGGGGCCAGGAGTGCGTCGTCCCTGCGGTCCGCGGGAAGGGCGCCGACCACCGTGGGCGCCTCGGAGAACCTGCCCATCATGCGTGCCGCTAGAGCGAGAGTCTCCTCCGCGACAACCGCACGACTCAGCTCGTGAAGCATCTTCGGGACCAGCTCCATGCTCGCGGCGTCCAATGCCACCTCCTGTTCCACGGCGGCGCCGGTTTCCAGAGGCAGCAGCCGGGCCCTCAACTCCCGCAGGGTGCCGCGGACCTGGATGCCGGCGTAGGTGGCGGCCGCCGCCAGCACCGATGTGCCCGGCAGGCCCATCGGCACTCCCTCGACGGGGCAGCACCCCTCGCCCGAGCAGCAGTACGACCAGAAGCGGCCGTCCGAGATGCACAACGCCTCGATCACCGGGATGTCGAGTCGCCCGCATTCGACACGCAGCGTGTGCGCGAGCGGCTGGAGGCGCTCCCTCACGCGACCGCCCGTCTCGCCGTGCGCCGGTTCCTGGCAGAGGTACGCCACGATCTGCGCGGGCCGGGCTCCCCTGCGTTCGCCGCTGATCACGAGGCCCTGTGCCAGCTGCCGGGCCACCGCGGGCCAGTCTTCGGGGTTGGCGGGGATGCCCAGACGGGCCCGGCCGCCGAACCTGCCCCGGCCGCCCCGGTCGTGGAGGGCGACGAGCACGATGCTGTCCTCGGGCCGGTACCCGAGCAGGTAGGGCAGGGCGTCGGCCAGCTCGGCCGGGGAGCGCAGGGTGACCTGGTGTGCGCCGGAACCCTCGTCGTACGCGGGGCGTCCGCCGTACGGGACGTGGCCTTCGTAGGCCGCCTCCCGGTCGTGCGCGGTCGCATGGTCGTACGCGGCGCCCGTGTCGCCGTAAGCGCCGCTGTCGCCGAACGCGCCCGTGTCGCCGCACTCCGTCTTGTCGCCGCACGCGACCCTGTCCTCGTCCGCGGCCCGGCCGTCGTGCCGACCGGATCCGGTACGCCCCTCGCGCCCAGCGATGTCGCCGTTTTCGAAGGATCCAGTCGTTTCGCTGTGATTCGTCATGAGGAGACGATCTCGCGGACCGCAAGCTTCCGGTTGAGCCTGTGGATAAGTCCGATCAGGGACACATCACCTGCAAGCTCCTGCGAACCGGAAGCCCTGGCCGTGCGGACCGCAGCCCCTCCCCGGCGGCCGCAGCGGTGGCCTGGACATCGCCGCGGACAGGGGGACTCAGCCCGCTGCGGCGAGGACCAGCGGAAGGACTCCTTCGCTGCCCGCCCGGCGGAGAAGGCGGGCGGCGACCGCGAGGGTCCAGCCGGAGTCGGTGTAGTCGTCGACGAGCAGTACCGGGCCCGGCGAGGCCGCCAGGGCGTCGGCCAGCTCGTCGGAGACGCCGAAGGCGGCCGAGAGCGCCCTGAGCCGCTGGGCGGAGTTGCTGCGGCGTACCGCGTGGGCGCCGCCCTGGCCGGTGTAGGTCAGCGTGCCCAGGAGGGGAAGGCGGCCGATGGTCGCGATTCCCTGGGCGAGGGAGCCGACCAGCTGGGGGCGGGCCAGGGACGGGACGGCGACGACGCCGACGGGGCGCGCCGAGGCGTCCGGGACGTCCGGTGCCCAGCCGCCCGGGGAACGCGCCCAGTCGGCGAGGACGGCCACCGCGGCCTTCAGGACGTCGTCGGGTACGGGCCCGTCGGAGGCGTTCTCGGCCAGCAGGGGGCGCAGCCGGTTGCCCCAGCCGATGTCCGAGAGGCGGCCCAGGGCGCGCCCGGTGGCGCACTGCTCGCGGGCGGGGATGCGTCCCTTGAGGTCGATGCCCAGGGCAGGCATGCCCGTCGGCCACATCCGGCGCGGCTCGACCTCCACGCCGGGGCGGTGCAGTTCCTTCGTCGCCCCGGTGAGGGCCTCGGTGGAGACCGATGAGCCGATCCAGGCACCGGCGCAGTTGTCGCACCGGCCGCACGGGACCGCGCCCTCGTCGTCCAGCTGCCGGCGCAGGAACTCCATCCGGCACTCGGTCGTGCTCACGTAGTCGCGCATGGCCTGCTGCTCGGCGGCCCGCTGCCGGGCCACCCAGGCGTACCTCTCGGCGTCGTACGTCCAGGGCTGCCCGGTGCTCTCCCAGCCGCCCTTCACCCGCTTGACGGCCCCGTCGACGTCGAGGACCTTCAGCATCGTCTCCAGCCGGGTGCGCCGCAGGTCCACCAGCGCCTCCAGGGCCGGGACGGACAGCGGCCGCCCGGCGTCGGCGAGGGCCGAGAGGGTCTGGCGGACCTGGGCCTCGGGCGGGAAGGCGGTGTCGGCGAAGTAGCGCCAGATGGCTTCGTCCTCCTTGCCGGGCAGCAGCAGCACCTCGGCGTGCTCCACTCCTCGGCCGGCGCGGCCCACCTGCTGGTAGTAGGCGATCGGTGAGGAGGGCGAGCCGAGATGGACGACGAATCCCAGGTCCGGCTTGTCGAACCCCATGCCCAGCGCGGAGGTCGCCACGAGCGCCTTGACCCGGTTCCCCTGGAGGTCGGCCTCGGCCTGGAGCCGGTCGGCGTTCTCGGTGCGGCCCGTGTAGGAGTCCACCGTGAAGCCGCGCTGCCGAAGGAAGGCGGTGGCCTCCTCGGCCGCGGCGACCGTGAGCGCGTAGATGATCCCGGAGCCCGGCAGCTCGTCCAGGTGCTCGGCGAGCCATGCCAGGCGGTGCGCGGCGTCCGGGAGCCGGACGACTCCGAGCCGAAGGCTCTCCCTCTCCAGCGAACCGCGCAGCACGAGCGCCTCGCCGGCCCCGGTGCCCAGTTGCTCGGCCACGTCCGCGGTGACCCGCGCGTTGGCGGTCGCGGTCGTGGCCAGGACCGGCACGCCGGGGGCGAGGTCGCCCAGCATGGCCCGCAGCCTGCGGTAGTCGGGGCGGAAGTCGTGGCCCCAGTCGGAGATGCAGTGCGCCTCGTCGACCACCAGGAGACCGGTCGTGGCCGCCAGCTTGGGAAGCACCTGGTCACGGAAGTCGACGGAGTTGAGGCGTTCGGGGCTGACGAGGAGAACGTCGGTCTCGCCGTGCTCGACCTCCTTGTAGATCGTCTCCCACTCCTCCGGATTGGCCGAGTTGATGGTGCGGGCCTGGATACCGGCGCGCTCCGCCGCCTCGACCTGGTTGCGCATCAGCGCCAGCAGCGGCGAGACGATCACCGTCGGCCCCGAACCGCGTCGGCGCAGGAGAGCGGTGGCGACGAAGTACACCGCCGATTTTCCCCAGCCGGTGCGCTGCACCACCAGTGCCCGTCGGCGCTCCTCGACCAGGGCCGCAACCGCCTGCCACTGGTCCTCCCGCAGCCGCGCGCCCGGCGTACCCACCAGCTCGGCGAGGATGGCATCTGCTTCGGTGCGGAGCTCCAGGTTGTCCATGCCCCCATGCAACCCGATGGCACTGACAATCGGCCACCTCACGCTCCGTGAGCGATCGCGGCCGCGGGTGCACGGCGGAGCAGAGGCCGAAGCAGGAACCGAGGCAGGGGGCCGCCGCATGCGCGCAGGCGGGGAACGGCCGCCTCCGGCGCGGGTGAAGGTGCGGTGTTCGGCCGGCGCACGCGTCACCCTGCGCTCATGGGGTAAGGATATAAGACACTCTCTGCCACATAAGGGTCGGTGGCCCCAATTGCTCGTTGCCGCATCCAAGTTCGACAGGAAGAATTGAGTTCCGCTCCCCGCACGGCTCGCCCGTGGTCCGGTAGGGCTCTCCTGCGGTGTGCGCGCCCCCGAATCCGACCCGCCCGCAGGTGTGGGCCGTAGCCGAAGGGAGGCTCGTGACCCTCGGAATCGCTCCGTCCTCGGCACCGTTGTCGACCTCAACGTCCGCCGCTTCCTCCAACCGCTTGCTCGAACCCGCGGAGTGGGCTTCGGCCGGCATTCCGTTGTTGCGCAGCCCGCGGGAGGTCGTCAGCGGCCTGCACACACGACATCGGCCGACGCCCGACACGGCGATCGTGGCGGTGCTCGATCCGGACGAACGGCTGCTGGCCAGCGCCTCGTTCACGCGGCGCCAGGCTCAGGCCGACGGCTGGATGTTCCGCAACGCGCTCCTCGCCCAGTTGCGCCGGGTCATCCCGCACGACCTACGGCGTCGCACGCCGGTGCGCACCGCCGTACTGCTCTACTGCCGCGAGGGTGACGCACGCTGGACGGAGGAGGACGGCGCCTGGATGTGGGGGCTGCGTGACGCCTGCACGTTGCACGGGCTGCGCTGCGGGGCGTACATCACGCTGACCCGGGACGGCTGGCAGGTCCTCGGCGAGGGCCGCGGGGGCCGTCGGCCGCACGCGGGTTCGCCGCCGGAGCCCTTCGGGCTGTCCGAGGCGCCGCCACCGTTGCCGCGGACCGGCGGCGCGGCCTCGGAGGTGCTGCGCCGCGCGGCCGCCCGCTGAAAAGGCCGCCGACTCCCTCGCCGGGTCGGCAGAGACGATGCGCCTTCGCCGCCGTCAAGGGTCGCGGGTTACGGAGTACCCAGCGGCCCCCGGGATGACCGAGCGCCCGGTGGGTCGCGGGGAACGAAGTACCCAGCGGCCCTCCGGATGTGACCGAGCGCCCGGTGCCGTGTGGTGCGGAAACGCAGCTGGGCGCCGGCACCGGTCACGACGACGTCCACCGCTCCTGACGAAGTCCGGGCGTCGGCTCCGCCCATGACGCTGTCCCGGCGCCGGACGAACAGGCGGGAGTCCGGGCTCCCTCGACACCGGAGGACGCAGAGGCCCGGTCCGCGCGTGCGCCGAGGCGTTGACCCCGACGCCCCCCGGACCTCCCCGACGTCCCCCGTCCCACGCAGGCGAAGGCCCGTGGTGCAGGTGCCGCGAACGGCGCCACCCGCCCCGGGTACGCGCCCGGGGCGACCGGGAGTGGGCTCAGATCCCCGCGGCCAGCACCGAGTTGACCTGCTGCGGCGTGCCACAGACGATCAACAGGGCACCGGCCCGGGCGCGGGCCTTCGGCAGAGCGGTGGCGACGACGGCATCGGGCCCGCCGTTGACCGCGACGACGACCACGGGACGCACCGCCGTCCGTTCCAACGCGGCGGCGTCGGCGTAGAAGACGTCGTCCCCCGTGTCGTGCTGCGCCCAGTAGGACGCCTCACCGAAGGACAGTTCGTGGGCCGCCCAGGGGTGCTGTTCGCCGGTGGTGACCACCAGCACCTCACCGGGGGCGCGGCCCGACTCCAGCAGCAGGTCGACGGCCTCCTCGGCGGCGTCCAGCGCGCCCTCGGCCGAGGCCGGGATCAGCTGGACCTGCGGGCCCGCCGGAGCGGACACGGAGACGGGAGCGGCGGGGACGGCCGGGGCCGAAGGCCCGAGCGTTGCGGCCACATCGCGCGGCGTGCGCTGCACGGGCGGCGTGGGCCGGACGGGACCAGGCCGACCGGGACGCGACGGAGCCGCGGGACGGGGACCGGGTACGGGGCGAGGGGTCGGCGCGATACGGCCGCTGGCCGGAGTGGCGCGGGGACCCTGGGCACTCTCGTGAATCTGAGGCTCCTCGGGAATGAGAGGCATGGGCTGTTATCTATCAGACATTGGTGCGGCTCGCGCCAGCGGGTGGCACATCAGTGCGAGCGAATCGTCAGAAGTCGAATCCGAGTTGGCCCTCGATCTCCGGGACGCTTACGTTCGCCCAGGTACGGGCCTTCTTGAGATGCCGCCACTGGGGCAGCGCATCAAGATACGCCCACGACAACCGGTGGTACGGGGTGGGGCCCCGCTCCTCCAGTGCGGCCTTGTGGACGGGTGACGGATACCCGGCGTTGTCCGCAAAACCGAAGTCTGCATGCTCGACACCCAGTTCGGCCATCATTTTGTCGCGCCGCACCTTGGCGAGCACCGAGGCCGCCGCGACCGCCACGCACGACTGATCGCCCTTGATCACGGTGCGGACCCTCCAGGGATCGCCGAGATAGTCGTGCTTCCCGTCGAGGATCACCGCCTCGGGACGGACCGGCAGGGCGTCCAGAGCGCGCACCGCTGCGAGCCGCAGGGCGGCGGTCATCCCGAGGTCGTCGATCTCCTCCGGAGAGGCGTGCCCCAGGGCATAGGAGGTCACCCACTTGTGCAGTTCCACAGCGAGTTCGTTGCGACGCTTGACGGAGAGGAGCTTGGAGTCCGTGAGGCCGAGGGGAGGCCGACGGAGTCCGGTGACCGCCGCGCAGACGGTGACGGGGCCGGCCCACGCGCCGCGGCCCACTTCGTCGACACCGGCGATGATCTTGGCTCCGGTCGTGGCGCGGAGGGAGCGCTCGACGGTGTGAGTGGGTGGTTCGTACGGCATGGCGGGCCTAGCCTACGCCGCCCTGATCCCCCCGCGACACCCCGGTCGCCTGGACCGTCCGCGCGATCGCCGAGGGACGCGCGGCGCCCCGCTCAGCCCGCGTCCGGCCGCGGCGGCGGGAGCATGGGCTGGTCGATCGACTCCTCCAGCTCACCGATCGCTCCATTCGCTGTCGCACACCTTGGAGCGGTACGTCATCACGGCGCGGATCGCATCCGAGACATAGCCGTTCATGGTCCTGGGACGCACCCGTGCACGCTCGATGCCACGGCTGACGACCTCGCGCAGCAGCCGTACGGTCGGCTCGACGACCCCATGACGATCAAGCTGGGGAAGCGTTCCGCCTGATGCGGATCGCGTTCGCGAATGGCGGAACGCGGCGCGACACCGGGCCGGTGTACATGGCGCAGCGTGCCTGCGCGTCAGGGCGGGCAGGTCCTCGCGGACGTGCCCGAGGTCGAGCAGCGGGTCCGGTCGCGGCCGTCCGGCACGGAGGGCGTCGCGAAGACCAGACGCGGCACCGCTCAGGCGGGCGACAGCATCCAGGCCGGCAGGGCCTCGACCCGCTCCACCCAGTCGGCCGGAGGCGCCCCGGTCCGGCTGGAGGCGATGACGCCGCCCACGACGGCACAGGTCGTGTCCACGTCGCCGCCGACCTGAGCGGTGGTCCAGAAGGCCTCCTCGTAGTCCCCAAGGGAGCGGGCCGCGGACCACAGCGCGAACGGCACCGTGTCATGGGCCGTCGTTCGGCGTCCGCAGCCCAGCACCGCCGCGACGGTGCCGGCGTCGTCGTAGTCGAGCATGTCGCGGGCGCGCCTCAGTCCCGCGGTCACCGCGCTCCTGGGGATGAGGCCGATGACTCCCTCGAGGAGGGCGTCCGCGCCGGGTGGGCCGCCCGGCGCACCGGCCAGCGCGGCGGCCGCGGCGACGGCCATGGCGCCGACCACGGCCTCCCTGTGCTGGTGCGTGGGGTAGGCGGAGATCTCCGCCTGGTGGGTCGCCTGCTCGGGGTCGTCGGCGTACCAGGCGCCCAGGGGGGCGATCCGCATGGCGGCGCCGTTGCCCCAGGAGCCCTGGCCGTTGAACAGGGCGGCGGCGAGTTCACGCCAGTCGCCGCCTTCCCGGACCAGTCTCAGCAGCCGGTTGACGGCGGGACCGTAGCCGCGGTCGAAGTCGTGGTGTGCGGCGAAGGAGTGGGCCAGGGCGTCCTGGTCGATACGGTGGTGGGCGGCCAGGACGGCCACGACGGAGCAGGCCATCTCCGTGTCGTCCGTCCACTGCCACGGGCCGGGGGGCAGTTCGCGGTGCTTCAGCAGCGGGTAGTGCGCCGGTACGAAGAACTGTGAGCCCAGCGCGTCCCCCACCGCCAGTCCGCGCAACGCTGCCAGGGCCCGCCCCAGGCGCCCCTCGGGGGAGGTGTCAACGGTCATCGCTCTGCCACTCTCCAGTGATCCCGTACGGCTCCGGATCTCGCCAGCGGTCGAAGGGCCGGTCGAGGGCGTACTTGCCGTCGTCCCCGAGAACGAGCATCCGCATCTCGGCGTTCCCCGGATTCGACAGGGACTCGAACTCGGCGACCGTCCAGTGGAACCAGCGCATGCAGAACAGCCTCATGGCGAGGCCGTGCGTCACGATCAGCACGTTCGGCGGGTGGTCGGGCGCCTCGAAGCTGCGGAACAGGCTCTCCAGGAAGCCACCGACCCGGTCGTACACGTCCGCGCCGCTCTCGCCCTGGACGAAACGGTAGAAGAAGTGCCCGTAGGCGTCGCGGTAGGCCTTCTGGAGGCGGACGTCGTCGCGGTCCTGCCAGTTCCCCCAGTCCTGCTCGCGCAGCCGGGGCTCCTCCCGCACGCGTATGAGGTCGAGGCCGAGGTGGAAGGCGCGCAGGGTCTCGTGCGTGCGCCGGTAGGGCGAGACGTAGACGCTGACCCGCTCGTTGCCGAACACCTCCCGCAGCCGCTTGCCCGTCTCCTCCGCCTGTTGCCGGCCCCGCTCCGTCAGGGCCAGTGCGTGGTCGGGTTCACGCTCGTAGACGGTGTCATCAACATTGCCCGTTGACTCCCCGTGCCGGACAAGGACGATGCGCCGTGGTCTTGCCATGCGAAAACACTAGATCGGGTAGCGGCCGATCGAGCACTCGTACGGCCTCCATACGGCGTAGGTCACACCAAACCCGCACCTGGGAGGGCGTCGGCCCGCACCACCGGTGGGTCCCGGTTCACACTATCCAGGTGGGTTCCAGCTCGACGATGTCGCCCGTGAGGGCGGAGACGTCCGCCTCCGTCTGCGCGCGCAGGGCGAGCCGCTCCACCCGCTCGGTGCGGTACTTGCCGTGCTCGGCCTGCGAGCGCCACATCGACAGGACGAGGAACTCGTGTCCCGGCGCCTCGGCGAACAGGCCGCGGATCATGCCGGGCGACCCGGCCATGGCCGGGTTCCACACCTTCTCCTGCATCAGGCTGAAGTGTTCGGCGCGTTCCCCGTGGACCCGGCACAGGGCCACCCGCACCAGGTCGGAGTCGGTGAAGCGGGGTTCGAAACCCGTCTTCACGTCGAAGCGGTAGTCGAACAGCCTGACCTGGGCGTCCTTGAACGTGCCCGCCTGCGCGGTCGCGAGCCGGTCGTGGGAGCGTGCCATGAAGGAGTCGTAGAAGGCCCGGCTCTCCCAGAAGGCGAAGACATGCGCGACCGAGGGCCGCGCCCTGCTCCAGCCCCCGCCCTGTCCCCTGAATCCCGGCTCCCCCAGAAGCCCCGCCCACTTCCGCTGCCCCCGCTCGAAACCGCGGCGGTCCACCACGGTGCAGCGAATCCACTTGACCAGCACCGCGCCATGGTAAGGCCAGCAGGCGTGGCGTCGGTCACTCTTGGACGACCGGCATCCGTGCGGGCTGTCGCACGGGCGTGGCAGGATGGACAACCGGCCCTGATGAGCGGCCAGTTCGGCGCGACAGCAGACGGGGACGGGGAGGGGAAGACCGGTGAACGGGCTCAACAAGGGGATCCGCAAGGTCGAGATGGCGCTCAAGTGGGACCCGAGTCCGGCGGGTGAACCCCCGACCGACCTGGACATAGTGGCCGGGACCTACCTGGCGGACGACCCGCGGGGCGAGCCCGCCTACGTGGTGCACTTCGACAGCCGCTCCCCGGACGGCACCATCACGCTCAACCGCGACAGCACGGACGGCAAGGGCTTCGGCTGGGACGAGGTCATGACGCTCGAACTCGACCGGCTGGACGCCCGGTACACGCGCGTGGTCGTCGGCGTCGTGATCCAGCAGCGCCCCGAGGAGCGCACCTTCGTCAGCGTGCTCAATCCGGCGTTCCGGATCCGGGAGGGCTACACCGTGCTGGCGGAGGACGACTTCGGCGGCGTGCTCGGCGCGACGGCCGCCACGGTCGCGGAGTTCGTGCGTGACCCGGCCGACGGCTGGTCGCTCCACGACGGCGTGCAGGGCTACGAGGACGATCCGGCGACCTTCACCAGGATCATGGGGCGACTGCGCCGGTCCTGAACATCCCGGGGACGGACGAGGGCGGTGCAGCCGGGACCGGCTCCACCGCCCTCTTGCCAGGTCATTCAGGCCTGGCCGGTACTACTCGCTCAGCTGCAACCGCTGGTCGAGCCGCAGCCCTCGCAGATGTAGCAGGAACCGGCGCGCTGCATCTTCGTGCCGCAGGAGAAGCACAGCGGGGCGTCGGCCTGGATGCCCAGCTGCATCTCGACCAGCTCGGCGCTGGTGTGGGCCTGCTGCGGGGCCGGCTTGGCGGCCTCGACCTCGGCCTTCGGCGTGGCGACGGCCTTCAGGTCCGTCGGGCGCGGGGCCGACTGGGCCATGCCCTCCACGTCGACGTCCTCGTCGGACGGCTCGTAGGAACCGGTCTCCAGGTGGCGCTGACGCTCCTCGGCGGAGTGGATGCCGAGCGCGGAGCGCGTCTCGAAGGGCAGGAAGTCGAGCGCCAGGCGGCGGAAGATGTAGTCGACGATCGATTGGGCCATCCGCACGTCGGGGTCGTCCGTCATACCGGCCGGCTCGAAGCGCATGTTGGTGAACTTCGAGACGTACGTCTCGAGCGGCACCCCGTACTGCAGGCCGACGGAGACCGCGATGGAGAAGGCGTCCATCATGCCCGCGAGCGTCGAGCCCTGCTTGGACATCTTCAGGAAGACCTCGCCGAGACCGTCGTCCGGGTAGGAGTTGGCGGTCATGTAGCCCTCGGCGCCACCGACGGTGAAGGAGGTGGTGATGCCGGGCCGGCCCTTGGGGAGGCGCTTGCGGACCGGGCGGTACTCGACCACCTTCTCGACCGCGGCACGGATGGTGTCCTCGGCCTTCTCGGTGACCTCGGCCTTCTCCTTCTCCTTGGTCTTCGCGGAGAGGGGCTGGCCGACCTTGCAGTTGTCGCGGTAGATCGCGAGCGCCTTGACGCCGAGCTTCCAGGCCTCGAAGTAGATCTCCTCGACCTCCTCGACGGTCGCCGTCTCCGGCATGTTGACCGTCTTGGAGATGGCGCCGGAGATCCACGGCTGGATCGCGGCCATCATGCGGACGTGGCCCATCGGGGAGATGGCGCGCTCGCCCATGGCGCAGTCGAACACCTCGTAGTGCTCCTGCTTGAGACCGGGGGCGTCGATCACATTGCCGTGGTCGGCGATGTGGGCGACGATCGCCTCGATCTGCTCCTCCTGGTAGCCCATGCGGCGCAGGGCCTGCGGCACCGTGCCGTTGACGATCTGCATCGAGCCGCCGCCGACGAGCTTCTTGAACTTGACCAGGGCGAGGTCGGGCTCGACGCCGGTGGTGTCGCAGGACATCGCGAGACCGATGGTGCCGGTCGGGGCGAGCACGGACGCCTGGGAGTTGCGGAAGCCGTTCCGCTCGCCGAGGCGCAGCACGTCCTGCCAGGCCTCCGTGGCGGCGGCCCAGACGGGGCTGTCCAGGTCGTCGATGCCGACGGCCTTCTGGTTGGCGTCGGAGTGCTGCTTCATGACGCGGTTGTGGGCGTCGGCGTTGCGCGCGTAGCCGTCGTACGGGCCGACGACCGAGGCCAGCTCGGAGGAGCGGCGGTAGGCCGTGCCCGTCATCAGGGAGGTGATGGCGCCGGCCAGGGAGCGGCCGCCGTCCGAGTCGTACGCGTGGCCGGTCGCCATCAGCAGGGCGCCGAGGTTGGCGTAGCCGATGCCGAGCTGGCGGAACGCTCGCGTGTTCTCGCCGATCTTCTGGGTCGGGAAGTCCGCGAAGCAGATGGAGATGTCCATCGCGGTGATGACCAGCTCGACGACCTTCTGGAAACGGTCGGCCTCGAAGGACTGGTGGCCCTGGCCGTCGTCCTTCAGGAACTTCATCAGGTTCAGCGAGGCGAGGTTGCAGGACGTGTTGTCCAGGTGCATGTACTCGCTGCACGGGTTCGACGCGGTGATCCGGCCGGACTCGGGGCACGTGTGCCAGGTGTTGATGGTGTCGTCGTACTGGATGCCCGGGTCGGCGCAGGCCCAGGCGGCTTCGGCGATCTTGCGGAAGAGCGACTTGGCGTCGACCTCCTCGATCACGTCACCGGTCATCCGCGCGCGCAGGCCGAACTTGCCACCCTGCTCGACGGCCGTCATGAACTCGTCGTTCACGCGGACGGAGTTGTTGGCGTTCTGGTACTGGACGGACGTGATGTCGTCGCCGCCCAGGTCCATGTCGTAGCCCGCGTCACGCAGGACGCGGATCTTCTCCTCCTCCTTGACCTTCGTCTCGATGAAGTCCTCGATGTCGGGGTGATCGACGTCGAGGACGACCATCTTGGCGGCGCGCCGGGTGGCACCACCGGACTTGATGGTGCCGGCGGAGGCGTCGGCGCCGCGCATGAAGGAGACCGGGCCGGAGGCGTTCCCGCCGGAGGAGAGCAGCTCCTTGGAGGAGCGGATGCGGGAGAGGTTCAGGCCGGCGCCGGAGCCGCCCTTGAAGATCATGCCCTCTTCCTTGTACCAGTCGAGGATCGACTCCATGGAGTCGTCGACGGCCAGGATGAAGCAGGCGGAGACCTGCTGGGGCTGCGGGGTGCCCACGTTGAACCAGACCGGGCTGTTGAAGCTGAAGATCTGGTGCAGGAGGGCGTACGCCAGCTCGTGCTCGAAGATCTCGGCGTCGGCGGGCGACGTGAAGTACTTGTGGTCCTCGCCGGCCTTCCGATACGTCTTCACGATGCGGTCGATCAGCTGCTTGAGGCTGACCTCGCGCTGCGGGGTGCCCACGGCACCACGGAAGTACTTGCTGGTGACGATGTTGACCGCGTTCACCGACCAGAAGTCGGGGAACTCGACGCCACGCTGCTCGAAGTTGACCGAGCCGTCGCGCCAGTTGGTCATGACGACGTCACGGCGCGCCCAGGCCACCTCGTCATACGGGTGCACGCCGGGGGTCGTGTGGATGCGCTCGATACGCAGGCCCTTGGTCGCCTTGGCGCCCTTCGCTCGGGTACCCCGAGCCGGACCGCTCGCCGTCTCTGTCATGCCGCCTCCCTGTACGGGCGAAAACGCCCATAAATGCCACGTTGTTCCCGTGACACGGTGTTCTGTCTTGTGTTTTGGGCATGGCTGGCCACGCCCGCAACAGGTCTTTGGTCCGCCGCCGTCCGGCCGGAATCCGGAGCTGCCGTCCCGGAACCGGCCCGCCGGTCAGTCGGCGGAGTGGGCGGGCTCGGGAACCCGTACGGTTCCTTCGCGCCCGCCGTCGTCCTCCTGGCTCCCCGCGGCAGCGCCTTCCGCCTCGTCCGCCTCCTCGGCGTCTTCGCGGTCTCCGTCGTCCGCGGCGGGGCGCCCCGTCTCCCTGAGTTCCGCGATCGCGGCCTCGAAGTCGTCGAGCGAGTCGAACGCCCGGTAGACGGAGGCGAACCGCAGATAGGCGACGAGGTCGAGTTCCTGCAAGGGACCGAGTATGGCCAGTCCCACGTCGTGAGTGGTCAGCTCGGCGCTCCCGGTGGCCCGCACCGCTTCCTCGACCCGCTGGCCGAGCTGGGCGAGCGCGTCCTCGGTGACGGGCCGTCCCTGGCAGGCCTTGCGCACGCCGTTGATGACCTTGGTGCGGCTGAAGGGCTCGGTGACCCCGGACCGCTTGACCACCATGAGCGAGCACGTCTCCACGGTCGTGAAACGACGGGAGCAGTCAGGGCACTGGCGGCGCCTGCGGATCGACGTGCCGTCGTCCGTCGTACGACTGTCGACGACGCGGCTGTCGGGGTGCCGGCAGAAGGGGCAGTGCATGGTCCATCCCTCCTCACAGCGGTCTCATGGGCCTCGCAGGACCTCAGGGGCCCCTCGAAGCAGCCCTCAGCATAGGCGATCCCAGAGGGTCCGAAGTCCCGGGGGACCACAACTTGTGGGCCACTGGGGACATCCAACCACTAGATATGGGGCTTTGCTCATTCACCCAGGCTGTGTCGCGTGTCGCACCGACGGCCTTCACAGGCCGCGGCCCGGCGGTCACAGCGAGCACACGGAAGCGGCCCCGCGCGGCTCGCCGTACGCGCGCGCGTACGGCCGTGGAGCCGGGGCGCGCGGAGGGATAGCGTGAGCGCCAGGAGGAGGAGAGGTGGGACTCTCGCGCAGACCCGGGCCCGGCTCCCGCCCGGCGGGAAGACGGATGGCAGACTGGGGCACGCCTCCACGAGGTCATCGGCTCCGGCGGCGAAGGGTAGGCCGAGCAGCCCTTCCCCGGCGGGCAACGCGTCAGCCAATACACCCAGACACATGATCAAGTCAGGTTATCCACGCTTTTTCACTCGAACGTGTGTTTGGCGCAACCTTTCGAAAGCAACTACCGTTGTCCAGCAGGGAGACAACCGAGAGGGGCCGACGTGACCACCACCGCAGACAGTGCCACCATCACCGCCCAGGACCGCTCCCAGGGCCGACTCGAGCCGGTGCATGCGATGAACGAACCCACGAACCCGGAGGGCCACAAGCGGTCCCTGCCGGGCCGACCTCCAGGCATCCGGGCGGACAGCTCGGGGCTCACCGACCGTCAGCGTCGGGTGATCGAGGTCATCCGGGATTCCGTGCAGCGGCGCGGATACCCACCGTCGATGCGGGAGATCGGCCAGGCGGTCGGCCTGTCCAGCACCTCGTCGGTCGCACACCAGCTGATGGCACTCGAGCGCAAGGGCTTCCTGCGCCGCGACCCGCACCGCCCACGCGCGTACGAGGTGCGTGGGTCCGACCAGGCCGCGGCGGTGCAGCCCACGGACACCGCCGGCAAGCCCGCCGCGTCCTACGTCCCGCTGGTCGGCCGCATCGCCGCCGGTGGCCCGATCCTCGCCGAGGAGTCGGTCGAGGACGTCTTCCCGCTCCCCCGGCAGCTCGTCGGCGACGGTGAGCTGTTCGTGCTGAAGGTCGTCGGTGACTCGATGATCGAGGCCGCGATCTGCGACGGCGACTGGGTCACCGTCCGCCGTCAGCCGGTGGCGGAGAACGGCGACATCGTGGCCGCCATGCTGGAGGGCGAGGCCACCGTCAAGCGTTTCAAGCGCGAGGACGGCCACGTCTGGCTCCTCCCCCACAACGCCGCGTACGAGCCGATCCCCGGCGACGACGCGACCATCCTCGGCAAGGTGGTGGCCGTACTGCGCCGCGTCTGAGAGCGGCGGCGGACGGGCCTTCCGACCGCCTCCCTGACTGGGCCCCGGGATCCCTGCGCCGGTTCCGGGGCCCTGTGTTGTCCGGGAGCCGGTCACCGACAGGACCCACCGGAAGAGGGCCTGTCCCCGTGCGGGACAGGCCCTCTTCCCTATGCCTCCGTCCGCTTGGCCGCCGCGTCGATGGCCGCCAGCGATCTGCGGACCTGGTTCGGGTCCGTCGTGAACCAGAAGTCGGGCATCGACGCCTTCAGATAGCTGCCGTAGCGCGCGGTGGCGAGCCGCTGGTCCAGCACGGCCACGACACCGCGGTCGCCCGACGCACGGACGAGCCGGCCCGCGCCCTGCGCCATCAGCAGCGCCGCGTGGGTGGCCGCGACCGCCATGAAGCCATTGCCGCCCGCCTCCTCCACCGCCTTCTGGCGCGCGCTCATCAGCGGGTCGTCCGGACGCGGGAACGGAATCTTGTCCATCACCACCAGCTGGCAACTGGGACCGGGCACGTCGACGCCCTGCCAGAGTGACAGCGTGCCGAAGAGACAGGTCTCCGGGTCCGCCGCGAAGTTCTTGATCAGCTCGCCGAGCGTCTCCTCTCCCTGCAACAGGATCGGGAACTCGGGGATGCGGGAGCGCAACTCCTCCGCGGCCAGCTGGGCCGCGCGCATGGAGGAGAAGAGACCGAGGGTCCGCCCGCCGGCCGACTGGATCAGCTCGGTCAGCTCGTCCAGCATGTCCGCGCGGTCGCCGTCGCGCGCCGGGCGTGCCAGGTGCTTCGCGACGTACAGGATGCCCTGCTTGGGGTAGTCGAAGGGGGAGCCGACGTCGATGCCCTTCCACTGCGGCACGTCCTCGCCCTGGGTGCCTTCCGGGGCGAGCCCCATGGAGGCGCCCACGCCGTTGAAGTCCCCGCCCAGTTTCAGCGTCGCCGAGGCCAGGACCACCGAGCGGTCCGCGAAGAGCTTCTCCCGCAGCAGGCCCGAGACGTTCATGGGGGCGACGCGCAGGGAGGCGCCGAAACGGTCGTGCCGCTCGTACCAGACGACGTCGTACTCGGAGCCGTTCACGAGGCGCTCCGCCACGTCGTGGACGCTCTCCACCGAGGCCAGCGCCTGCTTGCGGACCGAGTCCTCGTCCTGGACGGACTTGTCCCGGGTCGCGCCGATCCCGGAGATGACGGTGCGGGCGGCGTCGCGCAGCGCCATCAGGACGTACCCGAGGTCTTCGGGGATCTCCTCCAGGCGGCCCGGAAGGGCCAGCTCCATCAGCCGCTCGAAGCCCTCGGCGGCGGTCTGGAGCTGGTCGGCCGCCTTCTCGTTGACGAGCTTCGCCGCGCGGCGTACGGCCCTGTTGACCTGGCCCGCGGTCAGCTCGCCGGTCGCGACGCCGGTGACCCGGGAGACCAGCTCATGGGCCTCGTCGACGATCAGCACCTCGTGCGGCGGAAGGACGGGAGCGCCCTCGATGGCGTCGATGGCCAGCAGGGCGTGGTTGGTGACGACGACCTCGGCCAGTTTGGCCCGCTCCCGCGCCATCTCCGCGAAGCACTCGGCGCCGTACGCGCATTTCGTGGCGCCGAGACATTCGCGGGAGGAGACCGAGACCTGGCCCCAGGCGCGGTCGGAGACGCCGGGTGTCAGGTCGTCCCGGTCGCCGTTCTCCGTCTCGTCGGCCCAGTCGCGCAGCCGCAGCAGGTCCTGGCCGAGTCTGCTGGTGGGCGCGGTCGCCTCGAACTGGTCGAAGAGGCCGTCCTCCTCGTCCTGGGGCATGCCCTCGTGCAGCCGGTGCAGACAGAGATAGTTCGACCGGCCCTTGAGCATCGCGAACTCTGGGCGGCGACGCAGCAGCGGATGCAGCGCGTCGACCGTGCGCGGCAGGTCGCGCTCGACGAGCTGGCGTTGCAGCGCGAGGGTGGCGGTCGCCACGACGACCCGCTCCCCGTGCGCGAGCGCGGGGACCAGGTACCCCAGCGACTTGCCGGTGCCGGTGCCTGCCTGCACCAGCAGATGGGATCCGTCGTCGATCGCCTCCGCGACGGCTTCGGCCATGGTCACCTGGCCGGGGCGCTCCGTGCCGCCGACGGCGGCGACGGCAGCATGCAGGAGTTCGGGGAGTGAGGGCTTCGTCATAGCGCGACCACCCTACGGGGCGGCACTGACAAAGGTGTGGTCACGGGGGACGGGAGGCACGCGATCAGGACGGGGCCGCCCGCTCGGCGAGCCAGTGGTGCCGGTTTCCGTTCGGGCATGACCGATCCGGTTCGCCTGCGGGACCGGCCCGTGATCGGGGAAGTCGGCGAGGTGTCAGGACGGATCACGCGGCGCCCGGTCCCGGATCATGAGGGCGGCTCGCTTCGCCGGCAGGACGATCTCCGCGGAGAACCGGAAGCCGGCGGTCAGGAAGGCCGCGACGGAGGGGGTGTTGCGGATGTCGGGTTCGGCGACGACCCGCGAACACCGGGGCCTCCTGGCGAGCACGAGATCGGCGACCGCCCTGAGCAGTACGGGACCGAGCCCGCGGCCCCGGTCGGCGGCCCCGCCGAGGAGAAGGTGGACGCCGGTGTCGTGGGGGCGGGCCGGGTAGCAGCGGGCCAGGGGGTCGAGGTCCGCCCGGTAGATCTCCCAGTAGCTCATCGGGGTGCCCTCCAGGACACCCAGGCACGGCACACAGCGGCCGTCGCCGGCGAGGTGGCGGCGCAGGTGCGCCGCGGTCACCTCCTCCGGGCCGGACAGTTCCCAGAAGGCCGCGACCGCGGGGTCGTTCATCCACCGGGCGACGCGAGGCAGGTCCCTCTCGATCCGGACGGGGAGCAGGTGGAAGGCCCCGGCGGGGGTGGCTGCCCGTCCCCAGTCGCCCACGTGGTCGAGCGGCTCACCGGGGAGCGCGGCACCCGTCCCGCCCGCCGCGGTCCCGGACGCCGCCTCCGCGGGCGGGCCTAGGAGGCCGTCGGGCAGACGTGCCTCCCGCGCGTCCTCGGTGTCGATGGCGGTGACGGTGGCGGGCACGGCTCGGCTCCTCGCGGGAAACGGTGGTTCAGCGGTGGAGGGGGTTGGCGACGGTGACGTAGACGGACTGGGTGTCGACCGGGCCGACGAGTTCGTCCAGGCCGCGGAGGCGGGTGAGGAGGTTGGCCTTGCAGCGCAGCACGGGTGAGTCGAGCAGCCGGGCGGGCAGGGAACTCCCGGTCCGGCCGGAGGTGGCGTCGGCATGCGTCAGGAACCGCCGGAAGGCGGCGAGCAGCATGTGCTCGTCGGCGAGGCGCTGGGAGCCGAAGGCGCCGACGAGTCCCAGCACGTTGTTGATGCCGAGGTAGTAGGCGAAGCGCTCGTCGGTGACCTCGTCCGGCACGAAGGTGTCACTGGCCGTGCCGATGCCCGGCAGCCGGGCGTCCAGCTCCTGGCGGCGGGACTCCCGGAAGTAGTAGCCCTGGTTGTCGCGGTAGCGGCCGCCCCGGGGCCAGCCGTCGGGGTCCAGCAGAACCAGGGTGTTCTGCTGGTGCGCCTCCAGTGCGATGCCCGCCTCGCCGTCGAGCCACAGCACGGGCCGTACGACCTGGTGCAGGTAGCGCAGGAACCACTCGGCGGCCACGGTCTCGCGCGGCCGGCCCGTCGCGGCGGCGAGCCGCGACACGAGCGCGGCGAGCCGGGAGGGCGCGGGGCCTCCCCCCTCCGTGCGGTGCGGGCCGGGGCGGGGCGCGACGAGCCCGGCGAGGCAGGAGACGTCGTCGGACGGAGCGAACGGGTTGTGCCGGATCATGACGTCCAGGCCGGTCACGGGGCGGCCGTCCGGTCCGTCCACGGCCAGCCACGCCGGGTCCCTGACGATGTCGAAGCCCGGGTGGGCCGCCCGCCACCGCTCACCGAGGCCGGTGCGCAGCAGGCGGTGGACCTCGACTCCCCGGTGCAGTTCCTTGCGGAGGTTCTCGCGGCGGGAGTTGGTGATGCGCAGTCCGAGCGAGAGCTTGAGCATCGCCGGAGCGCCGGAGCGGTGAACGGTGCGCACGGAGGAGGTGGGGTGCCACGGGAGGCCGTGGGCGCCGAGGTCCCGGAGCAGCCCGGCGTCGAGCAGGGCCGCGACCTCGGGACGGTGCCGGGCCTCGCGGAGCTGCCAGGGGTGCACGGGCAGGGCCGCGTGTCCGTCGGGCAGCGGCAGTCCGGTTCCGGCGAGCCGGGCCGTGAGCACCTGGGCGGCGAGCGGGCGGCCGCGCTCGGTCCACGCGGAGTCGGCGGCCAGCAGCTGAGGGGCGACAGCCAGCCATCGCAGGGGGAAGGAGCCGTGCGACTCGGGCGAGTACAGCCGGGCTTCGGAGTCGGAGAGGCCTTCACGGCTCTTGGGGGTCGGATGGAGGGGGTGCCCGAGCGTCAGAGCCTGCTCGGCGGAGAGGAAGAGGTCGGGCCGGTCCGTGGGGCGTTCCCGGTGGGCGCCGATGAAGTCGGCCGTGCGACGGACCGAGTCGGCGACACGGGCGACGAGGTCGAGGCCCTCCGCCGCGCCGCCGGGGAGGGCGCGCTCCGGGTGGCGGGCGTCGGCCGGGGCGACCCCGGTCGCCGCGACCGTCCCCGACGTCTCCCGGCTCAGCAGCGCCGCGACCGTGACCGCGTCCGCGGGCGGGGAGTGCTCGGGGGTGTGGGCCAGCCGGGGAGGCCCGAAACGGTGCCAGCCGGTGGGCGACCAGTAGCGGACGGGGACGAGGAGCGCGGTGGCGGTGGCCGGCAGCGGGATGCTCAGCACGTCGTCGTCGGGTGCGGGCAGGCCGCTCTCGCGGACCCAGCAGCGCAGCAGGTTCTCCACGGCCGACGCCTGGGCCGCCCGGTGGGGGTCGGGGTGGTTCAGCGGGTCGGCCTCGCTGCCCGTGTGCCGGCGGGGGGCCGGCAGGACGGGCGGGGCGGACGGTGGCAGGGGTGGGGTGCTCATGGTCGTTCCTTCGCTCGCGCGCGGGCCACGGCCCGCACCGCGTCCGACAGTCGGTCGAGTACGGCGGCCGTCTGTTCGTCGGTGATCGTCAGGGGCGGCAGCAGGCGTACGACGCCGGCGTGGCGTCCGCCGAGTTCGACGATCAGGCCCCGGCGCAGGCACTCGCGCTGGACGGCGGCGGCCAGTTCGGGAGAGGCGGGAGGCCTCTTCCGGACGGCGTCGGGTCCGCCCCGGTCCCCCTCCGGGTCCACCATCTCGACGCCGATCATGAGGCCGCGCCCGCGCACGTCCCCGACGCACGGGTGGTCGTCGGCCAGGGGGCGGAGCTGGCGCAGGATGCGGTCGCCCAGGGTGGCCGCGCGTTCGGCGAGGCCGTTGGCGCGGACGTGGGCGAGGGTGGCCGTGCCGGCGGCCATGGCGAGCTGGTTGCCGCGGAAGGTGCCCGCGTGGGCGCCCGGTTCCCAGACGTCGAGTTCGTCCCGGTAGACGATCACGGCCAGGGGGAGGCTGCCGCCGATGGCCTTGGACAGGACCATCACGTCGGGGGTGACGCCGCTGTGCTCGACCGCCCAGAAGGCGCCGGTCCGTCCGACGCCCGTCTGGACCTCGTCGACGATCAGGGGGATCGCCCGGTCGGCCGTGATCCGGCGCATGCGGCGCATCCAGGCGTCCGGCGCGGGGATCACGCCTCCCTCTCCCTGGACGGGTTCGAGGATCATCCCGGCCGGCGGGCGCACACCCGACTTGGGATCGTCGAGGACCGACTCCGTCCAGCGGGCGGCGAGTTCGGCGCCCCGCCCGCCGCCGACCCCGAAGGGGCAGCGGTAGTCCTGCGGATACGGCAGCCGGGTCACCCGCACCTCCGAGGCGCCGCCGGAAACCTCGAGGGAACCCGCGGTCATTCCGTGGTAGGCGCCGGTGAAGGCCAGGACTCCGGTCCGGCCGGTGGCGGCCCGGACCAGTGTGAGCGCGGCCTCCACGGCGTCCGTGCCGGCCGGTCCGCAGAACTGCACGCGCGCGTGGTCGGCCAGCCCCGGTGGCAGGGTGTGGAACAGCTCGGTGACGAAGGCGTCCTTGATCGGAGTGGCGAGGTCGAGCACGTGCAGCGGGGCGCCCGAGTCGAGAACCTTGCGGACGGCCTCCAGGACGACGGGGTGGTTGTGGCCGAGGGCGAGGGTTCCGGCGCCCGAGAGGCAGTCGAGGTAACGGCGGCCGTCGGCGCCCTCGACGGTCAGTCCCCGGGCTCGTACCGGCACGATCGGCAGGGCGCGGGCGTAGGTGCGCGCCGCCGACTCGCGTGCCGCCTGCCGGCGCAGGATGCCCTCCTGGACGACGCGCCCCGGCGCGGGGGCCGGGAGGGTGGGGGCGCCCTCGCTCCCGCGAACCGATGTGGGCACGAGGTCACTTCCGCCGGTGAAGCGCCCCGTGGGCGTCTCCCCCGGCACTGGCTCCGTCACGGCCACGGCTTCCTGTCCTCCCGCTGTCCAGAGGCGAGTCGGTTCACCGCGGAACCCCCTCGCCGGGTCCGCGCCGGTGCGCCGGGCGGAGGGCGGCGGCTCCGCCCTCGGGGGGAGTTCCGCTGGACGGGCCACGCTCGGGCGGCCGCCCCACGGCTACCAACCGCCGGTTTCCCACCGGGTTACGGGTTGCCTCAAGATCCTTGCCGTGACGGAACCGTTGCTGTTCCGTCGGCAGTCGCCCGCGGCGAACGCCTATCGTGTGATGCCGTCCCACCCGGCCGTGAGACCCACGTGAACCAGGCATGAGAAGACGCCGGGTTCCCGTGCCGGGCACGGCCACCGCTCCAAGTTCCTTGACACCACGGGGAGTCACACCATGCGATCCATACGGCCGTCGTTCGTCGCCCGACGGGGGAGGAAGGCCTCACGCCAAATCCCCCCCGCGCTGACCGCCGTCGCCCTCGCCTCGGCGCTCGCCCTCACCGCGACCGCCTGCGACTCGGGCGGCACCGACGCGGACAGCCGGGCCAGCGCCTCCGCGTCGGCCGCGGGCGACGGAAAGATCACGATCCCGGACGACATCAAGGACCGGCTCAAAGAGCACGGGATCGACCTGGACAAGTGGAAGAACGGCGCCTGGAAGAACTGGGACAGGGACGACTGGCTGCGCGAGGCGCAGGACTACGTCAACCCCATCATCAAGGGCCTGTGGGACCCGGACCGGATGCGTGAGGCGGAGGACCCGGACCGAAGCGTCGACGAGAACGACCTCTCCGACGATCAGGGCGTCACCGATCCGGAGCCGGCGGCGGTGGACGCGGCGGCCGTGCCGACCACGTACCACGCCAACGCTCCCGAGGCGGGCAAGGTGTTCTTCGACTCCCCCGAGGGCACGATGGTCTGCTCGGCTACGGTCGTGCGGGACCCGGCCAACCCGGGCAAGTCGAACATGGTGTGGACGGCGGGCCACTGCGTGCACGCCGGCAAGAAGGGCGGCTGGTACCGCAACATCGCCTTCGTGCCGTCGTACAACGACTCGGGCATGTCGGCCGCGAAGCTGCAGACCGCCACCAAGGAGGAGGTGGCGCCGTACGGGGTCTGGTGGGGTGACTGGGCGCAGACGTCCGACCAGTGGATCGAGCAGGGCGGTCAGACCGGCGGCGACGGGGCCTCGTACGACTTCGCCGTCATCCACGTGACGCCCGAGGAGGGTGGCTCGGGCAAGTCGCTGGAGGAGATGGTCGGTTCGGCGCTGCCGGTGGACTTCGCGGCTCCCGCCGTGACCAAGGTGAAGAGCATCACCGCGACCGGTTACCCGGCTGCGGCGCCGTACGACGGGCAGACGCTGTACCAGTGCCAGGACAGGCCCGGGCGGCTGTCGCTCAACGGCACCGACCCGACGATGTACCGCATCGGCTGCACGATGACCGGCGGTTCGTCCGGCGGCGGCTGGGTGGCCGCGGGGTCGGACGGCAAGCCCGCGCTGGTGTCCAACACCTCGATCGGCCCGGTCGGCGCCGGCTGGCTCGCGGGACCGCGGCTGGGCGAGGTCGCCAAGGGCGTGTACGACTCGGTGAGCGACAAGTTCGCCGGCCGGTAGACCGGCACGCACGACGAGGGCCCGCCCTCCGCGACGAGCGGAAGGCGGGCCCTGGTGTGTGTTCGACGCGTCAGCCGAGCGGCGCGGGAACGTACGGCGCGAGATCGGCCGCCAGTTCCTCGTGCACCCGCGCCTTCAGCAGGGTGCCCTCCGCCGTGTGCTCCGCGGAGATCACCTCGCCCTCGTCGTGGGCGCGCGCGACCAGTTGGCCGTGGGTGTACGGCACGAGCGCCTCGACCTCGACGGACGGCCTCGGCAGTTCGGCGTCGATCAGCGCCAGCAGTTCGCCGATGCCCTGGCCGGTGCGGGCCGAGACGGCGATGGAGCGCTTCTCGTTGCGCATCAGTCGCTGGAGCGTCAGCGGGTCGGCCGCGTCAGCCTTGTTGATCACGACGATCTCGGGAACGCCGGTGGCGCCGACGTCCCTGATCACCTCGCGTACGGCGGCGAGCTGCTCCTCCGGGGCCGGGTGCGAGCCGTCCACCACGTGCAGGATCAGGTCGGACTCGCCGACCTCCTCCATGGTGGAGCGGAACGCCTCGACCAGGTGGTGCGGCAGGTGCCGGACGAAGCCGACGGTGTCCGCCAGCGTGTACAGCCGGCCGCTCGGGGTCTCGGCCCGGCGCACGGTCGGGTCGAGGGTCGCGAACAGCGCGTTCTCCACCAGCACGCCCGCGCCCGTGAGGCGGTTGAGCAGCGAGGACTTGCCGGCGTTGGTGTAGCCCGCGATGGCGACGGAGGGCACCTTGTGGCGCTTGCGCTCCTGGCGCTTGATCTCGCGGCCGGTCTTCATCTCCGCGATCTCCCGGCGCATCTTCGCCATCTTCTCGCGGATCCGGCGCCGGTCCGTCTCGATCTTGGTCTCACCGGGGCCACGGGTGGCGAGGCCGCCGCCCTTGCCGCCGCCCATCTGACGGGACAGCGACTGGCCCCAGCCTCGCAGCCTCGGCAGCATGTACTGCATCTGCGCGAGGGCGACCTGTGCCTTGCCCTCTCGGGACTTGGCGTGCTGGGCGAAGATGTCCAGGATCAGGGCCGTGCGGTCGATGACCTTGACCTTGACGACGTCCTCGAGGTGGATCAGCTGGCCCGGGCTCAGCTCACCGTCGCAGATGACGGTGTCCGCGCCCGTTTCGAGGACGATGTCGCGCAGCTCGTCGGCCTTGCCGGAGCCGATGTAGGTGGCCGCGTCGGGCTTGTCGCGGCGCTGGATCACGCCGTCGAGCACGAGGGCGCCCGCGGTCTCCGCGAGGGCGGCCAGCTCCGCGAGGGAGTTCTCCGAGTCCTGCGCGGTCCCCGAGGTCCAGACGCCGACGAGCACGACCCGCTCCAGGCGGAGCTGACGGTACTCGACCTCGGTGACGTCCTCGAGTTCGGTGGAGAGGCCGGCCACGCGGCGCAGGGCCGCGCGCTCGGAGCGGTCGAGCTGGTCGCCGTCCCGGTCTCCGTCGGTGTCGAGGCTCCAGGCGACGTCCTCTTCCATCAGGGCATCGGCCCGAAGACCTTCGGGGTAGGCGTTCGCGAAGCGCTTGGTGTCCTGGGAAGGGGAAGAAGAGGAGGTCATTGGGTCCTTACGTCGTTGGGTTGCCTGTTCGGCGGGCATAGTGCTCAACGCACGAGCACCTCGGGAGATTCCCGGGTCGCGTGCCCGCCGACTCGACGATGGTCGCACGGTACGGCCCGTCTCGTCATCGCCTTATTCGGGAGCCCTGGCGGCGGGCGCGACCGTCTTCCACTCCGGGTGGCCGGGCATCGCCGGGGTCTTCTCGTCGTACAGCCAGTGCTGGAAGAAGCTCGCGAGGTCACGGCCGGAGACCCGGCCGGCGAGGCGGACGAACTCGGCGGTGCTCGCGGTGGCGTCGCGGTGGTCGGTCAGCCAGGCCCGCTCCAGGCGGTCGAAAGCCTGCTCGCCGATCTCCTGGCGCAGGGCGAACAGCACGAGGGCCGCGCCGTCGTAGACGTTGGAACGGAAGATGCCGATCTTCTGGCCGCGGGCGGGCGGCTTGGGGGCGCCGGGCGGGCCGCCAGCCGTGCGCCAGCGGTCGGAGGCGCCGTACGCCGCCTTCATGCGCGCCCGCAGGGTGCGGTCGGCCTTCTCCTCCGCGTACAGGGCCTCGTACCAGGTGGCGTGTCCCTCGTTGAGCCACAGGTCGGACCAGGTGCGCGGGCTGACGCTGTCACCGAACCACTGGTGGGCCAGTTCGTGCACCATGATCGAATCGACGTACCACTCGGGGTAGGCGGGCTCGGTGAACAGGCCCTTCTCGAAGAGGGAGAGGGTCTGTGTCTCCAGTTCGAAGCCGGTGGCCGTGTCGGCGACGAGGACGCCGTACGTCTCGAAGGGGTAGGGGCCGACCTTGCTCTCCATCCAGGCGATCTGGTCGGGGGTCTTCTTCAGCCAGGGTTCGAGGGTCTCGCGGTCCTTGGCGGGGACGACGTCCCGTACGGGCAGCCCGCGCGGTCCCTCGCGGTGCAGGACGGCGGAGCGGCCGATGGAGACCTGGGCGAGTTCGGTGGCCATCGGGTGCAGGGTGCGGTACGTCCATGTCGTGGTGCGGCCCGCGCGGTCGACGCCGGTCGGCAGGCCGTTGGCGACGGCCGTGTAGCCGTTGGGCGCGGTGACCCGGAAGGTGAACATGGCCTTGTCGGAGGGGTGGTCGTTGCACGGGAACACCAGGTGGGCGGCGTCGGCCTGGTTGGCCAGGGCGAGCCCGTCCGCGGTCCGCACCCAGCCGCCGTCCCGGTCCTCGGCGCTCACCGGATCACTGGTGTGACGCACGGTGACGCGCGTCCAGTCACCGCGGGACAGCGGGTCCGCAGGCGTGATCACGAGATCCTCGCCGGCGGTGGCGAAGGAGGCGGGCTCCCCGTCGACCTCGACCGACCGGACGTCGCCGTGCGCGAAGTCGAGGTTGATCCTCTCCAGGGCGTCGGTGGTCCAGCCGTCGATCGTGGTGACCGCCTGGAGCGGCTCACTGTTGCTTCCGGAGTAGGTGAGGGCCAGGTCGTACGACGCCACGTCGTACCCGGGATTGCCCAGGTGCGGGTAGAGACGGTCGCCGACGCCGAGCGGGGTGGGCGGGGCGCCCGCGGCGACGAGACAGACGGAGACGGCCGAGGCGAGCAGGGCGGAGGCGAGCCGCCGGGAGCGGGCGGTACGGGGCCGGCGGACGCCGGTGCCGTACCGGTGGGCCTGGGCGCGGGGGGAGAGCAGCATGCACCACCGCTACCAGCGCGCCCCGTCCGTACGGCGCCGACGCGCGACCGGCCCACCCGAACGGGTTGCCGACGCGCGCGTGCGATGACGGACGGGGCGGACACGGCGGCCGGAGCCGCGTCTCAGGAGGGCGGCGCCTGGTGGTGCGCGCGGCCCGCGTCGTACACGCCGGGAACGTTGCGCATGGCGCGGATCAGGGTGGGCAGGTGGGCCGCGTCGGGGAGCTGGACGGTGTAAGTGTGGCGGACCCTCTGCTCGGTGGGGGGTTCGACGGTCGCGGAGACGATCTCGGCGCCTTCCAGGGCCATCGCCTCGGTGAGGTCGGCCAGCAGGTGGGGGCGGCCGAACGATTCGGCGAACAGGGTGACCCGGCACTCGGTGGTGTCCCCCCAGCGCACGTCGACCGCCGCGCGCCCCGCTTGCGCCATGCGTTCCACGGCGACGCACTCCACGCGGTGCACGGTCACCACTCCCCCGCGTACGGCGAAGCCCGTGATCTCGTCGGCCGGTACGGGCGTGCAGCACCCGGCGAGCCGGACCCCGGCGCCGGGGCGGTCCACGACGGTGATCGCGGCGCCGGGCCGGGGTGCGGGGGCCTCGGGCGCCGGGCGGGTCGCCGGGGCGTCGGACGGGGGCTGGGCGGGGCCGGTCCTGGTGTCGTCGGCCTCGGCGGCCGGGCCGTCCGCGCCCGGGTGGGCCGCCAGCCACCGCTGGATGGCGATACGGGCAGCGGGGGTGTGCGCGTGCTCCAGCCACTCCCGGGAGGGCTCGGAGGCCGGGTCCTGGCCCATGAGGAGCTGGACGGTGTCGCCGTCCCGCAGCACGGTGCTCAGGGTCGCCAGGCGGCCGTTGACGCGGGCGCCGAGACACGCGTGGGCGTCCTCGCCGTACTGCGCGTACGCGGCGTCCACGCAGGTGGCGCCCTCGGGCAGGCCGAGGGCGCCGCCATCGGGGCGGAAGACGGTGATCTCGCGGTCCTGGGCGAGGTCCTCGCGCAGGGTGGACCAGAAGGTGTCCGGGTCGGGCGCGGCCTCCTGCCAGTCGAGGAGGCGGGACAGCCAGCCGGGACGGGTGGGGTCCACGCGCTCGCCGTCCGGCGCGGACTGCTCCTCGGAGGGAGGAGCGTAGGGATTGCCGAGCGCGACGACCCCGGCCTCGGCGACCTTGTGCATCTGGTGGGTGCGGATGAGGACTTCGGCGACCTGGCCGTCCTCGCGGGCGACGGCCGTGTGCAGCGACTGGTACAGGTTGAACTTGGGCACGGCGATGAAGTCCTTGAACTCCGACACCACGGGCGTCATGCAGGTGTGCAGTTCGCCGAGGACCGCGTAACAGTCGGCGTCCTCGTTGACGAGGACGAGGAGACGCCCGAAGTCGGAGCCGCGCAGCCGCCCGCGTTTGCGGGCGGTGCGGTGCAGGGAGACGAAGTGCCGCGGCCGGATGAGGACTTCGGCCTGGATGTCGGCGTCGCGCAGCACCGCGCGCATCGCGTCGGCGAACTCGGCGAGGGGATCGTCCGCGCGCGAGGCGTTGCCGACGATCAGCTCACGCGTGTACGCGTACTCCTCGGGATGCAGGATCGCGAAGACCAGGTCCTCCAGCTCGGTCTTCAGAGCCTGGACACCGAGGCGTTCGGCGAGCGGGATCAGGACGTCGCGGGTCACCTTGGCGATGCGCTCCTGCTTCTCGGGACGCATGACGCCCAGGGTGCGCATGTTGTGCAGCCGGTCGGCGAGCTTGATGGACATCACGCGGACGTCGTTGCCGGTGGCGACGAGCATCTTGCGGAAGGTCTCGGGTTCGGCGGCGGCGCCGTAGCCGACCTTCTCCAACTTCGTGACGCCGTCGACGAGATAGCGCACCTCGGCGCCGAACTGGTCACCGACCTGGTCCAGCGTCACGTCGGTGTCCTCCACGGTGTCGTGGAGCAGCGAGGCCGTCAACGTGGTGGTCTCGGCGCCGAGTTCGGCCAGGATGAGCGTCACCGCCAGCGGGTGCGTGATGTACGGCTCACCGCTCTTGCGCATCTGGCCGCGGTGGGAGGACTCCGCGAGCACATAGGCGCGGCGCAGCGGTTCGAGGTCCGCGTCCGGATAGTGGAAGCGGTGGGCCTCGACGACGTGGCCGATCGCGTCGGGCAGCCTGCCGCGGGAGGCGGGGCCGAGCAGGGCCGCCCGGCCCAGACGGCGCAGGTCGATCCGGGGGCGGCTGCGCCTGCGGGGCGCGGCAGGCACTACCGGGCCTGGGGTCGCGGGGTTCGTGGCCTCCGCACTCATGGGCACCTCCGGCTGCGTTGACCGGCGGACGGGGTGCCCCAGGGCGGACACGGCTCAGGGGGCCGGCGACAATCCCCCGTCCGGGCCGGTGCTTGATGCTACCGAGCCCATCACGCCCGACCGACCGCCTCTCGCCGAGCGTGAAACGGATCACCCATTCGAGCGAAGGCTCAGAGGTTTACGAGTTCGCGCCGCCGACCTGGAGTCGGTCTTGATTTCGCACGCACATCACCTGCCCCGCCGGCACTCCCGTGTGTGCCGGACGGTCGCGGCCTCCGATGCCAAGCCGCCCCGCTCCTCAGCGGACGGCGTTTTCCAGCCACTCCGGGTCGATCTCGCCTTCGGCGACGATCACCGCCGGGCCGGTCATCTCGATCTCGCCATCGGGCCGCTCGGTGATCACCAGCCGACCACCGGGCACATCCACGGTGTAGGTGGCCGGAGTACCGGTGACGGACGGGTCGGCTCCGTCCCGGCGGGCGGCGGCCACGGCGACCGCGCACGCGCCCGTGCCGCAGGAGCGGGTCTCGCCGGAGCCGCGCTCGTGCACGCGCAGCGCGACGTGGCGCGGGCCGCGGTCGACGACGAACTCGACGTTGACCCCGTCCGGGTAGGCGGAGGCGGGACTGAAGGGCGGCGGGGAGTGCAGGGTGCCCGCGTGCGCGAGGTCGTCGACGAAGGCGACGGCGTGCGGGTTGCCCATGTTCACGTTCCGTGCGGGCCAGCTGCGCTCGCCGACGCTCACCGTGACGTCCCCTTCGGGGAGGCGCGCCTTGCCCATGCCGACGGTGATGGAGCCGTCCTTGGCGAGATGCGCGCTCTTCACGCCGCCGCGCGTGGCGATCGCGAGGTCCCCCTCGGGGACCAGACCGGCGTGCCGGAGGTAGCGGGCGAAGACCCGGACGCCGTTGCCGCACATCTCGGCGATCGAGCCGTCGCCGTTGCGGTAGTCCATGAACCATTCGGCCTCGGCCGCCAGGTCCCTGGCCTCGGGGTGCGCGGCGGAACGCACGACGTGCAGCAGCCCGTCGCCGCCGATGCCCGCCCGGCGGTCGCACAGCGCGGCGACGGCTTCCGGGGAGAGGTCGATGGCGTTCTCGGGGTCCGGGACGATCACGAAGTCGTTCTCGGTGCCGTGCCCCTTGAGGAAGGCGATCCGCGTGCTCATCCCTCGATCGTACGGGGTGACCACGACCGTCCCGCCCGGAGCGCGACCGTGGGCGGACGGACACGGCTAGCGCAGCCGGGCGACCCGCCAGACGGCCAGGACCACGACCGCGGCGACCAGGACGACGTAGGCGAGGACGACCCGCCAGTCGGGGCGGCGGCCGGAGCCGCGCTGGGGCAGGCCGGGCCAGGTGTAGCCGACGCGGCGCGCGGCCGTCATGCCCCAGCCGGCCGCGCAGGAGCAGATCAGCAGGCCCAGCATGGCGATCACGGCCCCGCTGTCGCCGAAGTCGAAGGCGAGCGGGAAGGCGAACATCAGGGAGCCCGCGGCGGCCAGGGCGACGATCGGGGCGAGCTGCCAGATCCGCAGCCTGCGCTGGGGGCGCAGTTCGACCTCGACCTCCGGGCCGCCGGGGAACATCTCCTCCGGCTCCGGACCGTCGGCGGTCACACCGTCCTCGGCGTCGTCCGTGTCGTCGAGGTCGTCGACACCATGGATGGCGCCGGCACCGTGGAGGTCGTCGGCGCCACCGGCGATCTCGACGCCGTCGACGCCGCTCCCGCTGTCGGTGCCGTCCGGTCCGTCGATGGCGTCCGGTCCGTCGACGGCGTCGGTGCCGTCCGGTCCGGCAAGATCCGGACGGCTTTCCTCCGGCTCCGGTTCACCACGCCCGGTGGTGCCGTGCTCGGTGCCTTGTGCGGTGTCGCGAGGGCCGGCCTCCATCGCCACGCGCCCTCCCAACTCGGACTCCACTTGGTCGATCGAAGCTCGATGATGGCATGGTGCCGGAGGCCCGTATGACGGCCTGAGCGTCCCGATGCCATGACGTGATCAGGCTGTGACCGGTCGTTCGACCAATGCCAGCGCGAGCCGCGGAAGTTCCGTGAGGTCCGCCGCGGCTCCACTCAACCAGTTCACCCGCGGATCGCGCCTGAACCAGGAATCCTGACGGCGCGCGAAGCGCTTCGTGGCACGGACCGTCTCCGCGCGCGCCTCGTCGTCGGTGCACTCACCGGCCAGCGCCGCGAGGACCTGCTGGTAGCCGAGCGCGCGGGAGGCCGTACGCCCCTCGCGCAGGCCTCGCGCCTCCAGCGCGCGCACCTCGTCCACGAGCCCGGCCTCCCACATCCGGTCGACACGGCGGGCGATGCGCTCGTCGAGTTCGGGGCGGGCCACGTCGACACCGATCTGGATCGTGTCGTAGACGGAGTCGTGCCCCGGCAGATTGGCCGTGAAGGGCTTCCCGGTGATCTCGATCACTTCGAGGGCGCGGACGATGCGGCGGCCGTTGCTCGGCAGGATCGCCTGCGCCGCCCCGGGGTCGGCGGCGGCCAGACGGGCGTGCAGGGCGCCGGAGCCGCGCAGCGTCAGCTCCTCCTCCAGCCGGGCCCGGACCTCGGGGTCGGTGCCGGGGAACTCCAGGTTGTCGACGGCGCCGCGGACGTACAGCCCCGAGCCCCCGACGAGGACCGGCCAGCGGCCCTCGGCGAGCAGGGCGTCGATGCGGGCGCGGGCCAGTCGCTGGTACTCGGCGACCGAGGCGGTGACCGTGACGTCCCAGATGTCGAGGAGGTGGTGCGGAACGCCGCCGCGTTCCTCGGGCGTCAGCTTGGCGGTGCCGATGTCCATCCCTCGGTACAACTGCATGGAGTCGGCGTTGACGACCTCGCCGCCGAGCCGTTGGGCCAGGAAGACGCCCAGATCGGACTTTCCGGCCGCGGTGGGTCCGACGACGGCGATGACGCGGGGGGCGGGGGGTGCGCTGCTCACGGGACCAGTCTCCCAAACGTCACACCATGCCCTCGAACGAGTTAGGTGACAGGACTCGTCCCGAGTCGTTGCCCGTTGCGAGATATCCGTCGCCGTTCACGGGGCGGCGCAACCCGGTGACGCAAACGGACGCACCGGGCGACGCGGGATTTCGCCCGCACGAGTACCGTATGGAGTGAATATGGGCGTTTTGGCACGGCTTTTCCGGAGGTCGAAGACGGCACAGGAGGCGGCCACGGGCGAGACGGTCACGGAGGAGACGGGTACCGCGGGAGCGGCTGCCGAGGAAGCCGGACAGGAGGCGACCGGCGCCGCCGGAGCGCTCACCGGTCCGTCCGAGGACGGGCCCGGGGCGGAGCAGCCCGCCGAGGACGGTGTCGGCATCCCGCGGCAGCAGTCGTCCGGGGAGGCCGCCGACTCGTCCGGGGAGGCCGTCGACAGTGAGGCCGGCGGGAGCGCCCGCACCTGACGGACCGCTAGGGAAGGTGACCCATGGGTCTCTTGACCAACCTGAAGGCCAGACTCAGCCCCGCCAAGGACAAGGTCTCCGGTCTCGCGCAACAGCACGGGGACAAGATCCAGCACGGGATCGACAAGGCCGCCCACGTCGTCGACGAGAGGACGAAGGGCAAGTACTCGGACAGGATCCAGTCGGGCACCGGCAAGGCCAAGGGCGCGGTGGACCGGCTCGCGCACAAGGACGAGCCGGGGGCGGGCGGCGACACGTTCACGCCGCCGACCACGCCCCCGCCGACTCCCTGAGCGACGGTCGGCAGCGGCATACCGACGGACGGTCGCGAGGCGCCTGGCGCACGCGGCCGTCCGCCTTTCCCGCCGGCCGACCCGGCCGGCGGGACCGAACCGGCTACGACCAGGCCGCGACCACGTATCCGACGCCGTACGGCGCGTCCTCGTACAGCAGGGTGCCGGACAGACCGGCGTTCCCGGTCGCGCCCGCGAGCACCTGCCAGGGGGCCCGTCCGGCCGCCTTCAGCTCGCGGGCCAGTTCGGCGTCGATCGCCTCGAGGGCCGCGATGTCGGCGGCGCCGAGCGCCCGCCCGGCCGCCGCGTCGAAGGGCGCCGCCCGTTCGTCCAGATAGCCCGGCGCCTTCAGCGTGCGGCACGCGCTCGCGTCGCCCATCACCAGGAGCGCGATCCGGCCGGGCCGGGCGCCGATCTCGCGGCCGGCCTCGGCACACCGTTCGGGCGCGAGGGACTCCCCCACGCCCAGGCCCTCGACCGGGGCGTGCGACCATCCGACCCGCTCCAGCAGCCAGGCGCCGACGGCGAGGGAGGGCGGCAGCTCGCGCTCCGCCACCACGTCCCCGTCGGCCCGGCCGAGCCGTACGGAGAGGTCCACGCCGAAGCCGCGGAAGGAACCCGGCGTGCCCGCGGGGTACGTGCCCCGCCCGGCCTTCTCGGCGGGGCCGATCACCACGAGCCGGTCCGGCCGGGCGGCGGCGAGCACCGACAGCGCGTCCGAGCAGGCGGTACGCGCGGCGGCCAGCTCGGGCGCGGCACCCGCGGCCACCTCGGGCACGAGCAGGGGCGGACAGGGACAGACTGCGGCGGCGACAAGCATGACCGGCAGGGTAACCCCGAGGCGCCGGCCTCGCGCGCGGCGGGACCGGCGTACGCCGTGGTCCGGACGGACGTCGTGGTCCGGACGGACGTCGCCCGCGCGGGTCAGTCGCAGCCGCAGCCGCTGCCGGTGGCCACCGGGAGCGGGGCGGGGACGCCGATCCTGGGCAGGCCCAGCATGACGCCGGCCGACTCGGCCGTCTTCTCGGCGGTGCGCTTCTCCCACGCGTCTCCCGCGCGCGTGCGGCGCACGTCGAGGACGGCGCCCTCGGCGAGGAGGTGGTGCGGGGCGGCGTAGGTGACTTCGACCGTGACGACGTCGCCGGGACGGACCTCCTGCTCCGGCTTGGTGAAGTGGACCAGGCGGTTGTCCTGGGCGCGGCCCGAGAGGCGGTGCGTGGCGCCGTCCTTGCGGCCCTCGCCCTCGGCGACCATCAGCTCCAGGGTGCGGCCGACCTGCTTCTTGTTCTCCTCCCAGGAGATCTCCTCCTGGAGGGCGACGAGACGCTCGTAGCGCGCCTGGACGACCGCCTTGGGGATCTGGTCCTCCATGGTGGCGGCCGGGGTGCCGGGCCGCTTGGAGTACTGGAAGGTGAACGCCTGGGCGAACCGGGCCTCGCGCACCACGTGCAGGGTCTCCTCGAAGTCCTCCTCGGTCTCGCCGGGGAAGCCCACGATGATGTCGGTGGTGATCGCGGCGTGCGGGATGGCCGCGCGGACCTTCTCGATGATCCCGAGGTAGCGCTCCTGGCGGTAGGAGCGGCGCATCGCCTTCAGGACGGTGTCCGAGCCGGACTGGAGCGGCATGTGCAGCTGCGGCATCACGTTCGGCGTCTCGGCCATGGCGGCGATGACGTCGTCGGTGAAGTCGCGCGGGTGCGGGGAGGTGAACCGCACGCGGTCGAGGCCCTCGATCGTCCCGCAGGCCCGCAGCAGCTTGCCGAAGGCCTCACGGTCGCCGATGTCGGAGCCGTACGCGTTGACGTTCTGGCCGAGCAGCGTGATCTCGCTGACGCCCTCGCCCACCAGGGCCTCGATCTCGGCGAGGATGTCACCGGTGCGGCGGTCCTTCTCCTTGCCGCGCAGGGCCGGGACGATGCAGAAGGTGCAGGTGTTGTTGCAGCCGACGGAGATCGACACCCACGCCGCGTAGGCGCTCTCGCGGCGCGTGGGGAGGGTCGAGGGGAACGCCTCCAGGGACTCGGCGATCTCGACCTGCGCCTCCTCCTGCACGCGCGCGCGTTCCAGCAGCACCGGGAGCTTGCCGATGTTGTGCGTGCCGAAGACGACGTCGACCCAGGGGGCCTTCTTCACGATGGTGTCGCGGTCCTTCTGCGCCAGGCAGCCGCCGACCGCGATCTGCATGCCGGGCCGCGAGACCTTCTTCGGCGCGAGGCGGCCGAGGTTGCCATAGAGCCGGTTGTCGGCGTTCTCCCGTACGGCGCACGTGTTGAAGACGACGACGTCCGCGTCACCGTCCGAGCCCTCGGGGGCGCGCACGTACCCGGCGTCTTCGAGCAGCCCGGACAATCGCTCGGAGTCGTGGACGTTCATCTGGCACCCGTAGGTGCGAATCTCGTAGCTCTTGGGTGCGGGAACGTCCACTGCGAGGCTCCGGTCGCTGCTGCTGGTCATGCCTCAAGGGTAGGCGGTCCCCAGGAGACCCCTGCCCGGTGCGTCCCCGCCCCCGGCCGCTGCTTCCCGGCCCCGGCCCAGTCCTTCCCGAGCCCCGGCCCAGTGCTTCCCGACCCCCGGCCGCCGCTTCCCGACCCTTGCCCGGTGCTTCCCGCCCCCCGGCCGCCGCTTCCCGGCCTTCGTCCGCTGCCCTCCCTGCCCCGTCCGCGACGACGGGGCTCAGCCCGATGGCGGCGGAGCGGTCCCGCGCAGGGCCACGACCGCCTCGGCCGTACGGCACAGGCCGTCCGCGGCCCGGCGCAGGGCCCGCCAGGACACCAGCCACAGGACGGTCCCGCCGAGGCCGGCGGGCCACCACCAGAGGCCGACGGCGGTGAACGCGACGCTCCAGACGAGCGCCTCGCAGGCCGCCTGGTAGGCGTCGCGGGCCTCGCCCAGCGCGGCGCGGGAGGCGTCCGGCACTTCGAGGAGGAGCCTGGTCCACTCGCCGGGGAGGTCGGTTCCCGTCTCCGCCCCGGCGCTCCGCTCCGCGGCGCGGATCCGGTCCCCCGACCAGGTCGGGGAGGTGGGCCTGACCGGTGCGGCGCGGACCCTTCGGGCGTCCAGCCGGGCGGCGCGCAGTTCGTGCCCGGCCGCGCGGGCCCGTACGGCGTCCCGGCCGATCTCCTGCGGGGAGGTCCAGCGGCGGGCCCGCCACCGGGTGAGGCGCCGGGCCGACGGCGCCAGCCACCAGGGCCAGGCCCCGGCGGACAGCGCGCCGACCCCGTCCGCGGCGAAGGGCACCGCCAGCCCGGCCGTCACCGCCGCCAGGACGACGAGCACCAGTGTGGCGGCGCCGTCGGCGGTGAGCCCCGGGTCCAGCGGCAGCGCGCCGGCGATCCGGTCGCGGGCGAGCCCCACGTCGTCCCAGCGGCGATGACCGAGCTGACCGCCGCCCACGACGGCCACGACGACGAACAGCAGGGCGGGCAGCAGCCGCCGCAGGAACCATCCGTCGGGGATGCGCCTCTGGAGTTCGAGAAGCAGTGCCACCGTCTCAGCCCCTCCCCCGGGTGTCCCCGTGAATCCGCGGTGCCGTGCCCCGAACCCCTTGCCCCGGCGGTCAGTCCACGCGCCTCATCGGGCCGTCCGCCAGGGCGCAGACGCCCGTGTCGGGGGCGCTCTCCTCGTGCAGGTCCACGCGCGCGCAGCGACCCGTGGGGCAGACCCAGCCGGTCGACCGCGGGGCCGGGGCGGACGGCCAGTCGCCCACGCCCATCGTGGGGCGCAGGCCGAGTCCACCGGGGATCCCGGCCGTCTCCGCCGCGTCGTGCAGCGCGCGTACGGCGTCCCGCCAGGACCGCGCGGACGGGTCGCCGTCCCGGACGACGGCGAACGGAGCGTCCCAGTGGGCGGCGCCGATCAGGTCGCGCAGTGGGCCGGCATTGCGGCACACGTAGGCGACGGCGTCCTCGTACAGCCTCTGCGCCTTGGCCCCGTGCCCCACCGTGCCCCCTCGACTTCGCGACGACCACTCGATTCTGACGGTAAATCACCACACCATGGGTGGGATGACGGAACTTCATGAACATGTCGTGGCCCGTCTGCTGGCGGCCCAGAACAGCCGCGACCCGGCGCCCCTGCGCGAGCCGGTGGCGGTCGCCGAGGCGCTCGCCCTGCTGCGGGCGGCGGCGCCCTCACCGGAGGGGGCCGTCGACCTGGACGCGGTCGCCGCCGTCTTCTGGACGTTCTGGTTCCGGCATCTGGGCCCCGACGATCCGGACATCCGGCTGAACATGACGATCGCCGTCGGCACCTTCGGTTTCCTCCGGCCGCGCGCCCCGGAGGGTGTGCCCTTCCCGCCGGTCCTGGAGGAGGCCCACGACCCTGACGATCCGGCTCTCGACGCGCAGTTCGCCTCTCTCGTCAGCTCGGCGCACGGCGAGCTGCTCCAGGACCCGGACCTGCCCGACCCCGAGCGGCGGACCGCGCTGGAGCGTGCGCTGAGCTGGTCGGAGACGGCGCGGAAGCTGCTGCCGGAGGGACACGAGGGGGTCGTGGAGCTGACGCTGCACGCCCTCGACGTCGAACTGTTCCGGTTCCGGCTGGAGGCGGAGCCGGACGCGCTCGCCGCCGCGGCCCGGCACGCGAGGACGGTGTGCGAGCGGCTGCCCGGCCTCGGCTCCGACGTCCTCGGCCCGGCCGCCGCCGACGCGGCCGCCCTCGCGCTGAGGACGGTCGTGGACGCGGCCCGGCTGCTCGGTGAGCCCTCGCTCGCCGAGGTCGAACGGCTGGTGGCGGCGGCCCCCGACGGCACGCTCGACCCGGAGGGCACGGAGGGGTTGCGCTTCCTGCGCGCCCTGCACGCCCAGCGCTCCGCCTGGCCGGGCGAGCCCGATCTCCGGATCGGTGCGGTGGTCGCCGAAGCGGGGACACGGGAGCACGACGCGGCCCGCATCGCCTGCGCCGTACGACGGCTGCGCGCGGCTCTCGGCCATGCTCCGGCCGGTCATCCGGCCCACCTGGCCGTCACGATGGCCCTGAGCGAGGCGCTCGCCGCGTTCGCCGAGGAGCGGGGCGACGACACGGCCGCGCGCGAGGCGACGGCGCTCCTCGACGCCGTCGACGCGGCCGCTCTGGGCGACGCCGACAGGGAGCGGCTGGAAGTGGTCCGCGCACTGCGCCGGCTGTCGCTCGACCAGGACGGTTCGCCGTCGGGCGGTGAGGACGGCACGGTGGCGGCGCTCGGCCCGCTGCTCGACCGGCTGCGGGACGGTTCCGCGCGGCGGGGCGAGGCCCCGGACATCACGCTGGAGACCTACGGCGTCATGTCGTCGCTCTCCGAGAGCCTCGCCGACGGCGCCTCGGACACCGCCCGCGACGAGCGGATCACCCGCTACCGTGCCGCGCTGGCCGGGGTGCCGGCGGACGCGCCGCAGCGGTACGCGTGCGTGGCCGTACTGGCCGCGCTCACCGGTCTGCGGGCCGGGGAGCTGCGGGAGTCCGGCTCCGTCCGCGCCGCCGACCGGCTGGACGCGGAGGCCCGCGCGCTGGTGCGGGAGGTGACCGCCACCGCTCCGGACGGGTTGTTGCTGCCAGGTCTGTTCCGCAAGGGCGCTCTCGATGTCGCGCTGGCCGTCGCCGCGACGACCGTCCTCACCGGCGAACCCGACGGCCGGACCGACCCCGAGCTGGCCCGCGTGGTGTCCCAGCTGTCCCGCATGGCCGACGTCAGGCTCGACGATCCCGCCGACCTCGGCTCCGACATCGCCGTACTGCGCGAACTCCTGGACGGGCTCCCCGAGGACGCCACCGAGCAGCGGGCCCAGCTGTCCGCGGCGCTCGGCAGCGCGCTGTCCTCGCACGCCGCCCACCTCGGCGATCCCGCCCTCCTGGAAGAAGCCGTGCCGCTGCTGCGATACGCCCGCGCGCACGCCTCGGAACTTCCCGCGGGCATCGACGTGGTGCTCGCGCAGGCGCTCACGGTCGTATCGGCCACCACGATGGACACCGAGGCCGCGCGCGAGGCGGCGGTGCTCCTCGCGACGACGTCGGGGGCGACGGGAACCTCGGAAGCCCCTGGGACCCCCGCAACCCCGGGGGTGGCGGACGCATCCGGAGCGACGGGAGCATCGGGGGCGCGTGCCGCCTCACCGGACGCCGCCACGCGCGCCCCCTCGGCCGACCCGGCCCACGCCTTCATGGCCGCCCACACCGAACTCCACAACGCCCTGCAGCTCTACCTCTTCGGCCAGGATCCGCAGCAGCTCGACCGGGCCCGCGGGATCGCCCGGCGGCTGCGCACCCTCGGCGGAGACAGGGCGGAGACCGCGACGACGGAGACCGGGACACCGCGGAGCGGGAGGCCACGGAGCGGGAGGCGACGGAGCGGGAGGCCACGAACCGGGACGCGACACACCGCGACGGCGGAGACCGCGACATCACAGGTCGGCGCGCCTGGGGCCGAGATGATGAGCGACGCCTTTCTCGACCTGCTGGAGACGGTCGGGCCGGGCGGTGGCCCGAGGAGCGACGTCACCGACGACCTGGTCGACCAGTGTCGCCGCAGGTACGAGTCGGCCGCCGTCCCCGGGACGCGGGTCCTCACCGCGATGACGCTGATGCGCGTGCTGGCCATGCGCGCCCTCACCCTGCGAGAGACCGAACCGGAGCGCGCGCGGAGCCTCGTCGCCGAGGCGGGGCACCTGGTGGACGCCGTCGCGCCGGAGGCGCCCGCCGGCTGGGCCGACTCGATGCGTCCGTTCGTCACGATGACCGCCATCGGCGTCACCGGCGGCGGTCGGCTTCCCCCGGTCACCTCGGAGCAGGCTCCCCCGGCACCGCAGGTCGCGTCGTCCCTGCCGGAGGTGTTCGAGGCGCTGATGACGCCGCTGCGCAACCGCCTCGCCGGTGTCGACGACCCGGCCTCGATACGTGATCCGAGGATTCCGGCCCTGTTCCGGGCGCACGGCGAGATCGGGGCCGCGGCGGGCGCGCTGGGCAGGCCGCGGCCGCGCATCGACCTGGCCCTGTCCCATCTCGAAGCGGCGGTCGCCGTGCTGCCGGGCATCACCGACCGGGGCAGCGACCAGGAGTCCGCCGAGCACGGCCTGACGCAGTTCGAGGGGGACATCCGGGGCATCGTCGAGCTGATCCTGGCGGCGGTCCTGGTCCGTGACGGCTCCGCCCGGCTCCGGGACCACATGGAGAGGCTGAAGAGGATTTTGGCCGCGGTCAGACGAGACGGCCGCCCGCCGGAGGCGATGCCCGACCTCTCCGCGCTCCGGCGCACCGTGACCGGTCCCGACGTCGACCGTGCCACGGAGCTTCTGGAGCGCGGCCGCGGTCTGCTGCTGTCCCGGCGGATGGAGGCGCGGGCCGACCTCGGCGAGCTGCGGTCGGCCCATCCGGAGCTGGCGGACGAGTTCGAGCGGCTCACCGATCTGCTGGCCGCCGAGCAGGAGCCGACGGCCCCCGGGGACGCCGAACGGCACCGGCTCGACAAGCTCCGAACCTCACGTGCCCTCGACGGGCTGGTCGAGGGCATCCGTGACCGCCCCGGATTCGACAGCTTCCTGCGCCCGCTCACGGCGGAGCGGCTGCGGGCCCTCGCGGTCGACGGGCCGGTGGTACTGCTCAACCACGCGCGACGGCTGTGCCACGCCCTCGTGGTGACGGAACGGTCGATCGCCGCGCTGGTCCTCGAACCGACTGCGGAGGACGCGGCCGAGGCGGCCCGCCGACTCCGGGAGTCCGTCGACGTCATCAACGCCCAGGGCGCGGCGAGGAGTTCCCCGGCCGAGCTGGTCGGCGCCGGGGCGGAGATCCGCCGAACCCTGTCCTGGGCCTGGCACCGGATCGTGCGGCCCGTCCTGGAGCATGTCGGTGCCGCCGAACCGGTTCCCGAGGCAGGGCCGTGGCCCCGGATCTGGTGGGTGCCCACGGGCGCCTTCCACGCCCTGCCCCTGCACGCGGCCCAGTGCACCCTGCCGGACTGCGAGCTGGACGGCTGCGGTGCCGCGCTGGACACGGTGGTGTCGTCGTACGTACCCGGCTTCCAGACGCTCGCCTACGCACGCGACCGGGCGGGGCGACGCGGCCTGGCCTCCGACGGCGACGCGCTGCTGGTCGCCTCGTCCGAGGAGGAGCTGCCCGGTGTCGCGGCCGCGACCCGCTACGCCGCCGGGCTGCTGGGGGCGGGTGAGCCGCTGATCGGGGCCGCCGCGACGCGGGAGGCCGTCCTGGCCGGGCTGGGCGGCGCGGCCTGGGCGCACTTCGGCTGCCACGCGGCGACCGACCCCGGGGCTCCGTCCGGTGCCCTGCTCCACCTGCCCAGCGGTGAGTCGCTCCCGGTGCTGGACATCTGCCGCGCGCGGCCGGGCACCGCGCGCCTGGCCTTCCTCGCGGCGTGCGGTACGGCCCGCACCTCCGAGCGGCTCAGCGACGAGGCGATCCACATCACCAGCGCCTTCCTGCTCGCCGGCTTCCCCACCGCCGTGGGCACGCTCTGGGAGATCGACAGCACGTACGCGGACCACGTCACCCGCGACTTCTACCGCCGGGCCGTGGGCGGTTCGGGGCAGGGCCCGGCCCTGGCCCTGCACCACAGCGTCCGAGCCCTGCGCGAGCGGTTGCCGGAGCGCCCCCACGTCTGGGCGGCGTACGTGCACGCGGGCGCGTGAGCGCGCGGGCGGCCGGATCCGCACCAGCATGGCGCCGCCGTCCGCGGGACGGCTGGGGCAGCCGGGTCAGGGATCTATCAGGCCCGCCCGGATGGCGTAGCGGGTGAGTTCCAGGCGGTCGCGCATGCCGAGCTTCTGGAGGAGGTTGGCGCGATGCCGTTCGACGGTCTTGACGCTGATGAAGAGGAGCGTGCCGATCTCCCTGGAGGTGTGCCCCTCGGCGACGAGCTTGAGGATCTCCTCCTCGCGCTCGGTGATGAACCGGTCGGGCAGACCGTCCACGTCGGCGCCGCGGCGCAGCCGTTCGAGGTACGACCGCACGAGCGCGCGCTCCGCTCCCGGATAGATGAACGGCTCGTCGCGCACGGCCGCCCGGCACGCCTCGACGAGGTCACGGTCGGCGACGGACTTCAGGACGTATCCGCCCGCCCCGGCCTTGAGGGCCTCGAAGAAGTACTGCTCGTTGTCGTACATGGTGAGGATGAGGATCCGCAGGTCGGGCAGGAGGCGGGAGAGTTCGCGGGCCGCCTGGAGACCGGTCATCCGGGGCATGGCCACGTCGAGGACGGCCAGGTCGATGTCGCCCGCGCGGGCCCGCTCGACCGCCTCGGCCCCGTCGCCCGCCTCCGCCACGACCGTCAGGTCGGGTTCGCCGTCCAGGATGAGCCGTACTCCGCGGCGCACGAGGGTGTGGTCGTCGGCGAGGAGCACACGGATCGGTGCGCGCTCGTCGGTCATCGGCGGCCTCCGGGCAGGGTGGGAAGGGCGTGGGGGACGACGGTCGGCGAGGCGGTGGGGAGGGCGTGGGGGACGGTCACCGAGGCTGTGGGGAACGCGTGGGGCACGGTCGGCGAGGCGGTGGGGAGGGCGTGGGGGACGGTCACCGAGGCTGTGGGGAACGCGTGGGGCACGGTCGGCGAGGGCGTGGGAAGGACATGGGGCACGGTCGGCGAGGCTGCGGGAAGGGCACGGAGCGCGGTCGACGAGGCCCCGTACCGAGACGGGCGGAATTCCGTCACCGGGGGCCGCCTTCGGCCGACGCGGCGGTGCCGGGCCCGGTCCGCAGGCGTACGACGGTTCCGCCGCCGAGGCCGGGGCCGAAGCTGAACGCCGCCCCGATCAGCAGGGCCCTCTCCCGCATGCCCAGGACGCCCGCTCCCTCCCCGTCGGCCGGACCAGGGCCCCGGCCGTTGTCGCGCACGAGGAGTTCGACGCCGTCGGCGACCGGGCGGAGCCGGAGTTCGGCACGGTCGGCACCGGCGTGCCGGGCGGTGTTGGTGAGGGCTTCCTGCGCCACCCGATAGAGCACGAGTTCGGTCTCCTCGGTCAGTGCGGGCAGCACGGTCCGCAGGTCGGGGCGGACCGTCAGCCCGTGCGTGGTGAACTCCCCGGCGAGCGAGCGCAGGGCGCTGACCAGGCCGAGTTCGTCCAGGACGCCGGGGCGCAGGCGGCGGGCGATACGGCGGATCTCGTCGAGGCCGGCGCGGGTGGCCTCCTGCGCCTGCCCCACCTCGCCGCGAAGCTCGTCGGGGGCCCGGTCGGCGACGCGCTTGAGCTGGAGGAGTACGGCGGTGAGGGTCTGGCCGACCTCGTCGTGCAGTTCGCGGGCGACGCGGTGGCGTTCGCGTTCCTGCGCGGACAGGGCTCGGGCGGCGCTGCTCGTGCGCTCGGCCTCCAACCGGTCGAGCATGGAGTTGTACGTCCTGATCAGTTCGGCCGTCTCCACCGGGCCGGAGACGACGGCACGCGCTCCCGGGTGCAGGAGGTCGGCGTCGCTCATGGCCCGGCCCAGCCGCTTGAGCGGAACCAGCCCGACGCGCAGCACGACCGCGTTGACGGTCAGCAGCGAGGCCAGGCCCGCCAGGACGACGAACGCCTCGGTCGGCAGAACGGGGGTGGAGACGGTGACCGGACCCAGGAGCAGGGCGGCGGCCACGACGAGACCGCAGGCGTTGAGAGCGAAGATCCGCCAGAACAACGACACGCGCGCGACTCCTCCCCCGGTCCTCGTCGACGGCCGGTTCGCCCGCTGCGGCCCAGCCGTGCCCGCACGGTCCATCCGGTCCGCCCGGTCCGCCCGGTCCGCACGGTCCGTCCGGTCAGCACAGTCCGCACGGTCCGTCCGGGACCATGCCGTCCCCCTGACCAGGTTCTCCGCCCCGCGCCGGCCCTGTCCATCCGTGACGACACCCATGTCGCCACGGTACGGGGGATGACAGCATGGCGGTTCGGGGTACTGGTGATCGACGGTCCCGAAGACCGGTCGGGCACCGCCGACCGGCGCCCGTCCTTGGTGGCAGAACCGGGACCGGAATCGGGACCGGAATCGGCACCGGAACCGGAATCGGCACCGGGCCGGGACCAGTGCCGACGCCGGAACCCGCGCCGGCCCCGATACCGCCAGTACTCCGGCGACCACCGCCGACGACCAGCAAGGGGAAGAAACCGTGTCCGCTCCACGCCTCCGGACGACACCACTGCCAGGCATAGGGGTCCGGTACGACCTCGTGACGCGGGAACAGCGCCACCTGTCCGTGGTGGCCCACCGCGACGGGACCCGGACGGTGAGCGTGTACCAGGCCGACGACCCGGACTCCTGCGCCCAGTCGCTGCGCCTTTCGGGTGCCGAGGCCGGCTCGCTGATCGACGCGCTGAAGCCGTCCCACCACAGCGCGAGCCTGCTCTACACGACCGACCTCGGACTGGTCGCCGAGCGCGTCGAGGTGGCCGCGACCTCCCGATGGAACGGGCGCCTGCTGGGCGAGACCCGGATGCGCACGGACACCGGGGCGTCGATCGTGGCGGTCCTGCGACGGGCCGAGGCGATCCCCTCGCCGGCGCCGGACTTCCGGTTGGCGGGCGGAGACACCCTCATCGTGATCGGCACCCGCGAGGGCGTGGACGCGGCCGCGGCGATACTCGGTCGGGAGTGAACCCGTGCACTCCTCCGCGGTCCTGCTGATCGAGTTCGGTTCCATCATTCTCGCCCTCGGACTGCTCGGCCGGTTCGCCGCCCGCTTCCAGTTCTCGCCGATCCCCCTCTATCTGCTCGCCGGTCTGGCCTTCGGCGAGGGCGGGCTGCTGCCGCTGGGCGCCAGCGAGGAGTTCGTGGCCATCGGTGCCGAGATCGGCGTCATCCTCCTGCTGCTGATGCTCGGCCTGGAGTACACGGCGAGCGATCTGGTCTCCAACCTCAAGGCGCACTATCCGTCCGGCCTCGTGGACTTCTCGCTCAACGCGCTGCCGGGCGCCGCCGCCGCGCTGCTGCTCGGCTGGGGCCCGGTGGCGGCCGTGGTGCTGGCGGGCGTCACCTGGATCTCCTCGTCCGGGGTGATCGCCAAGGTGCTGGGCGATCTGGGCCGGGTCGGCAACCGGGAGACGCCGGTGATCCTCAGCGTCCTGGTGCTCGAGGATCTGGCGATGGCGGTCTACCTGCCGATCGTCACCGCGCTGGTGGCCGGCGTGGGACTGGCCGCCGGCAGCCTCACGCTGGCGATCGCGCTGGGCGCCGCGGGGCTCGTCCTCTTCGCGGCGGTGCGCTACGGCCGGGTCGTCTCCCGATTCGTGTCGAGCGACGACCCCGAGAAGCTGCTGCTCGTGGTCCTGGGGCTGACGATCCTGGTGGCCGGTGTGGCGCAGCAGCTCCAGGTGTCGGCGGCGGTCGGCGCGTTCCTGGTCGGCATCGCACTGTCCGGTGAGGTGGCCGAGGGCGCGCACACGCTGCTGAGTCCGTTGCGGGACCTGTTCGCGGCCGTCTTCTTCGTCTTCTTCGGGCTGCACACCGATCCGGCCAGCATTCCCCCGGTGCTGGTGCCCGCCCTGGCGCTGGCCGTCGTGACCGCGGCGACGAAGATCGCGACCGGGTACTGGGCGGCGCGCCGCGCCGGGATATCGGTCAAGGGGCGCTGGCGCACCGGTGGGGCACTGGTGGCCCGCGGGGAGTTCTCGATCGTCATCGCGGGGCTCGCGGTCACCGCCGGCATCGAGCCGTCCCTGGGCCCGCTGGCGACGGCGTACGTACTGATCCTGGTCGTCCTCGGCCCGCTCACCGCCCGCTGGACGGAACCCCTGGCCACCCGCTGGACCCGCCTCCGCGAGACGCGTCGGCCCCCGGCGGAGCAACGGGAGCAACGGGCACCCGAGGCGCGCGCGGAGACGCCGGTGGGCGACTGACTGAGGGACGCCGTCACGGGCGCGAGCACCGGGACCGGCACGGAACGGCACCGGCATCGGCATCGGCGCCGACGACAGGTCCCGGCCGCCCGTCAGGCCGCGCCGCCGGGGACCCAGCCCTGGCGGCGCAGCATCGCCGACACGTCCGGTGCCTCGTAGTGCTCGCCCTTGAGGATCTTGCCGTCCTCGCGGCGGGCGATCTGCCCGTCGGGTCCCCGTCTGGTCATGTTGGAGCGGTGGATCTCGGCTGTCACGGCGTCGAGGTCGATCCCGTGCACCAGAGCCGTGCCGTACGCGACGTAGACGACGTCGGCCAGTTCGTGCGCGAGGCGGTCCAGGGGGCCGGTCACCGACACCTCGGCGACCTCCGCGGCCTCCTCCGCGAGGAGTTCCCCGCGGTGGGCGGCGAGGCCGGGCGACACCTCCGACGGTGTACCGCGGGCGTCGAGGCCGAAGGCGAGGTGGAACTGACGGACCAGGTCGGCGGGCGAAGAACTCATGCGACCGACGGTAACGACGGCCACTGACAGTCACCGGGCGTCGCCCGGTGCGCCCCGCCCTGGCCAGTGCGGCGCGCCACCTGGCAGGATCGCGCGCATGTCCAAGGTGTTCGCTCCCATCGGCAGGCGCCGGGCCCTTCAGGGCGCCGCGGCCGCCGTCGTCGTCCTCGGGCTGCTGCTGTGGTGGCTGCTCCCCCTGGGCGAGGACCCGCCGAGCGGCACGATCACCTTCAGCACCGGCACCACGAGCGGCGTCTACTACGAGTACGGCAGCCGGCTGCGCACCGAGCTGGACGAGGACATGCCCGACATGGACGTGAAGCTGACCACCAGCAACGGCTCCCAGGAGAACGTCGCGCGCGTGGCGACCGGCGAGGCCGACTTCACCATCGCCGCTGCCGACGCGGTGGAGACGTACGAGCGGGAGCATCACGGCGCGGCCGCCCGGCTCCGCGGCGTCGCGCGGCTCTACGACGACTATGTGCAGCTGGTCGTACCGCGCGACTCGCAGGTGCGGTCCGTGGCGGACCTGAAAGGGCGGACGGTCGCGACCGGGCTGCCCCGCTCGGGGGTGCGGCTGATCGCCGAGCGGGTCCTGAAGGCGGCGGGCGTCGATCCGGCGAAGGACATCGAGGCCGTGTCGCAGGGCATCGACACCGGCCCGGAGCGGCTGAAACAGGGGAAGATCGACGCGTTCTTCTGGTCCGGCGGGGTGCCGACGGCCGGACTGGAGAAGCTGGCCGACAACTTCCCCTTCCGGTTCGTGCCGATCGACGCCGCGCTGGTGGCCAAGATGCATCAGCAGGACGACGCGACGGGCTTCTACCGGGCCACGAACATGCCCGAGTCGGCCTACCCGACCATCCAGAACGGCTCCACGGTGCCGACCATCGCGGTCTCCAACCTGTTGATGACCCGCACGGACGTGAACCCCCGGCTCACCGAGTGGCTGACCCGGACCGTGATCAAGAGCCGCGACGGCATCGGACGCCACGTCCACTCCGCCCAGCTGGTCGATCTGCGCACGGCGATCTACACCGACCCGCTCCCTCTGCACGAGGGCGCCCGGCGCTACTACCGCTCCGTCAAGCCGTGACGCGTGCCGGCGCCACGGTCCGTCCGTGGAGCCCTGGCGCAGCGGACACCACCGCCGCCGTCTCGCCGTAGCGGGGGTTGACGCCCGCCGCCGCCGTAACGCCGTAGCGGGGGTCGACGCCCGCTGCGGGCCGCCGTCGAGCCCGCCGGGGCCGGACACCACCAGAGCCGGACACCACCAGGGCCGGACGCCAACGCGGGCCGCCGTCGAGCCGTGGGCCGGGCCGACACCACCGCGCCCGCGTCGAGCCGCGGCAGGGGACCGACACCAGCGCCCAACGCGTCGAGCCCCGACAGGGACCACACCCGCCGCTGCCGGTCCGCGTCCGCGTCCGTGTCGCGTGGCGGGACCGGCGTCAGGCGGCCACAGGTCTCGACCTCGGTACCGACACCGACACCTTCAGCCCGGTGGGCTCGTGACGGTCGTACGAGATCGTGCCGCCGCCGGCGGCGAGCAGGGCGCGGGAGATGGACAGGCCCAGGCCGGAGCCCTTGATGTTCTGGTGCCGGCCGCTCCGCCAGAAGCGGTCGCCCACGCGCGTGAGTTCCTCGTCGGTCAGGCCGGGACCGTGGTCGGTGACGACGACGGTCGAGGTGTCGCCGTCGACGGCGACCGTCACCTCGACGCGCTCGCCCTCCGGCGTGAACTTGACCGCGTTGTCGATCACCGCGTCCAGGGCGCTGGAGAGGGTGACCGGGTCGGCCCAGGCCGTGGTGGGCGGGCAGTCGCCGACCAGGCGGACGCCCTTGGCCTCGGCGGTGGGCGCCCAGGCGGCGACGCGCTCGGCGGTCAGCGCGCCGATGTCGGTGACCCGCAGGTCGGCCTGGGTGTGCTCGGCGAGGGCCAGGTCGAGCAGGTCGTCCAGGACCTGGGCGAGGCGCTTGCCCTCGTTCTGCACGGACGCGATCTCCTCGTTGCCCTCCGGAAGTGCGTAGCCGAGCAGTTCGATGCGCAGGAGCAGCGCCGCGAGCGGGTTGCGCAGCTGGTGCGAGGCGTCGGCGACGAAGGCGCGCTGCTGCTCCAGCACGTCCTCGACGTTGTCCGCCATCTCGTTGAACGACCGGGCGAGCCGCCGCAGTTCCGGCGGGCCGCTCGCGACCGCGACCCGGGATTTGAGGCGTCCGGTGGCGATGTCATGGGTGGTGGCGTCCAGGACACGTACGGGCCGGAGCACCCAGCCGGTCAGGCGCAGGGCCGCTCCGATGGCGAGGAGCATCGCCGCGATCTCGCCGGCGCCGACGACCAGCCACCCGTGCAGGATGCGCGAACGCATCGCCCCGGTCGGCGAGTCGGTGACGACGACCGCGACGACGTCACCGTCCCGGATCACCGGGGAGGCCACCACGAGCCGGTTGCGCTGCCAGGGCCACACCTGCTTCGGGTCGTGGCTGCGCCGGCTCAGCAGCGCCTCCTTGAACGCTTCCCTCACCTCACCCTTTTCGGGGAGGTACCAGTCCCTCGGTGCATGAGCCATGGGGGTGTCGCCGCCGTAGAAGACACCGGCCCGAATGCCGTAGACGTCGTAGTAGTTGACCAGTTCACGGATCAGCGCCCCGCGCCGCTCGTCGTTGGTCGTGGAAACGGGGGTGGAGTCGCCGGTCGGGGCGGTGACGAACTGGGCGAGGGCGGCGAAGCGCGCCGTGTCGTCGATGCGGTCGACGACGACGTCCTGTTGCTCGGCACCGGCCACGCTGACCGCCAGCGGCACTCCGAGGGCGAGCAGGACGGCCGCCATCAGGACGATGAGCAGCGGCAGGAGACGTGTGCGCAACGGTCCCCGCTAGGCCGGAGCCACGAGCCGGTAGCCGACGCCGCGCACGGTCTCGATCAGGGCGGGCATACGCAGCTTGGCGCGCAGGGAGGCGACGTGCACCTCCAGGGTCCGCCCGGTCCCCTCCCAGCTGGTGCGCCAGACCTCGCTGATGATCTGCTCCCGCCGGAAGACCACGCCGGGCCGCTGGGCGAGCAGCGCCAGGAGGTCGAACTCCTTGCGGGTCAGCTGGACGACGGAACCGCCCACGGTGACGCGTCGGGTGGGCAGTTCGATGTGTACGGGCCCGAGCAGCAGCTCGCTGTCGCCTGCGGCGGCCGCGTCCTCGGGGACGGTGCGCCTGCTCACGGCGTGGATACGGGCCAGCAGCTCACCGGTGTCGTACGGCTTCACCACGTAGTCGTCGGCGCCCAGGTTGAGGCCGTGGATGCGGGAGCGCACGTCGGAGCGTGCCGTCACCATGATCACGGGGGTGGCGGTGCGCTTGCGGATCTTGCCGCAGACCTCGTAGCCGTCCTGGTCGGGCAGGCCCAGGTCGAGCAGGACGACCCCGAAGCCGGGGCCCTCCGGGACGAGCGCCTGGAGCGCCTCCTCGCCGCTGCGCGCGTGGGTGACGTCGAAACCGTGCCGCTTCAGCACCGCGGACAGCGCGGCGGCGACATGGTTGTCGTCCTCGACGAGCAGCAGTCTCATCCCGGCCTCCTCCGGTTCAGCGGGCGTACCATCTTTTTCTGTACAAAGTCGTACGATCTAGGCGTACGGTTTTGGTGTCGGAAAAGCGCGGTGCACGCGCGCGTGCATCATGGCAGTCACGCTGATGGACGAGGACGCCGTCAAGTGGGTTCCGGTTGCGCGGGGCTTCCGTTATCCGCCCGATACGGTCCCAGGTCGTAAGTGCTACGACAGGTGTCCGATTGCTATCGGATCGTGATCCTCAGATTCCCCTCAGATGTAATGACGCTGGTCGCACTGGTTACTACTGTCCTCCGAAACCGAGGAGGACGGAGCCCGAGAGCGATGACCGAAGTATCGGTGGCCAAGGAAGACGCGGCCGCGCCCGGCGAACTGGTCGTCCTGAAGAGCGTCAACAAGCATTTCGGCGCGTTGCACGTTCTCCAGGACATCGATCTGACCATCGAGCGCGGTGAGGTCGTCGTGGTCATCGGACCCTCCGGGTCCGGTAAGTCCACGCTGTGCCGCACCATCAACCGCCTGGAGACGATCGACGCGGGCACGATCACGATCGACGGGAAGCCGCTGCCCCAGGAGGGCAAGGAGCTGGCGCGGCTGCGCGCCGACGTCGGCATGGTCTTCCAGTCGTTCAACCTGTTCGCGCACAAGACCGTGCTGCAGAACGTGATGCTGGGGCAGGTCAAGGTCCGCAAGGCGGACAAGAAGAAGGCCGAGGACCACGCGCGCCTCCTGCTGGACCGCGTCGGTGTGGCCAGTCAGGCCGACAAGTACCCCGCTCAGCTCTCCGGCGGCCAGCAGCAGCGCGTCGCCATCGCGCGCGCCCTGGCCATGAACCCCAAGGTGATGCTCTTCGACGAGCCGACGTCCGCCCTGGACCCGGAGATGATCAACGAGGTGCTGGAGGTCATGCAGCAGCTCGCCCGGGACGGCATGACCATGATCGTCGTCACCCATGAGATGGGATTCGCACGATCGGCTGCAAACCGCGTGGTGTTCATGGCCGACGGCCGCATCGTCGAACAGGCTGCGCCAGACCAGTTCTTCAGCAATCCGCGCAGCGACCGCGCCAAGGACTTCCTGTCCAAGATCCTGCATCACTGACGGCGCCCGGCGCCTCCGCGACCAGCGTCACCCGCCTCTCGACGGCTCGCACGTCTCCTTCATCACCGAAGGCATCACCCAAAGGAAGTCGATCATGAAGCTTCGCAAGGTCTCCGCCGCCTCGGCCGCCGTTCTCGTGCTCGCCCTCACCGCCACCGCGTGCGGCTCCGACGACAAGGACGACACCGGCGGCGGCTCCAGCGGCGGCGGCGACAAGATCAAGATCGGTATCAAGTACGACCAGCCCGGTCTCGGCCTGAAGGAGCCCGACGGTTCCTTCTCCGGCTTCGACGTGGACGTGGCGACGTACGTGGCCAAGGAACTCGGCTACAAGCCCGACCAGATCCAGTTCGTCGAGACCAAGAGCGCCGACCGCGAGAACGCGCTCTCCCGTGGCGACGTCAAGTTCATCACGGCCACCTACTCGATCAACGACGAGCGCGCCAAGAAGGTCGACTTCGCCGGCCCGTACCTGCTGGCCCACCAGGACCTGCTGGTGAAGAAGGACAGCAAGATCGCCAAGGGTGCGGACCTCAACGGCAAGAACCTGTGTTCGGTGACCGGCTCGACGTCGGCGCAGAATGTCAAGGACAAGATCGCCCCGAAGGCCAACCTTCGTAAGTACTCCGGATACTCGGAGTGCATCGCGGGCCTCCAGAGCGGCGCCGTAGAGGCGGTGACCACCGACGACTCGATCCTCGCGGGCTTCGCCGCGCAGGACAAGTACAAGGGTCAGTTCAAGCTCGTGGGCGAGAAGCTCTCGAACGAGAACTACGGCATCGGCGTCAAGAAGGGCGACAAGGCCACCGTCGACAAGATCAACGCCGCGCTGGAGAAGATGGTCAGCGACGGCTCGTGGGACAAGGCCGTCCAGGAGAACTTCGGCCCGGCCGGCTACAAGAACGAGGCCGCCCCGAAGATCGGCGTCATCGTCAAGTAACCCGGCATCCGCCGCCTCAGGAATCCCGCGCCGGACGTGGGGTTCCGCGGGCGCGCCGCCCGTCGTCGCGATCACGGCGGGCGGCGCGCCACGCCCTCCACGTACCCCACACACCCGGAAGCGCGGGAGATCGTGTTCGACTTTCTTGAAGGCTACGACGTCCTCGCGGCGTTCTGGATGACGGTCAAACTGACCGTCTTCTCCGCCGTCGGCTCCCTGGTCTGGGGCACCATGCTGGCCGCGATGCGCGTCAGCCCGGTCCCGCTGATGCGCGGGTTCGGCACCGCCTACGTCAACATCGTCCGGAACATCCCCCTGACGGTCATCATCGTCTTCACCTCGCTCGGCCTCGCCGACATCTTCGGTATGACGATGGGCGCGTCCGACAACTTCGATGTCCAGGGCTTCCGCCTGGCGGTGCTCGGTCTGACCGCCTATACGGCGGCCTTCGTCTGCGAGTCGATCCGTTCCGGCATCAACACCGTGCCCCTCGGCCAGGCCGAGGCGGCACGCGCCATCGGACTGAGCTTCAGCCAGACGCTGGGACTCGTCATCCTGCCGCAGGCGTTCCGCTCGGTCATCGGCCCGCTGACCAACGTCCTGATCGCCCTGACCAAGAACACCACCGTGGCGGCCGCCATCGGTGTGGCGGAAGCCGCCTTCCTGATGAAGGAAATGATCGAGAACGAGGCCCAGACGCTGGCCATCGGCGCGGTCTTCGCCCTCGGCTTCGTGGTCCTGACCCTTCCCACCGGCCTGCTGCTCGGCTGGCTCGGCAAGCGACTGGCGGTGAAGCGATGAGTTCGGTCCTCTACGACGCCCCCGGGCCCCGCGCCAGACGGCGCAACGTCCTTCTGTCCGTCGTCTTCTTCGTACTGCTCGCCCTGGCCCTGTGGTGGGTGTGGCAGAAGATGGACGACAAGAAGCAGCTCGAATGGGCCCTGTGGGAACCGTTCACGACGTCCCAGGCCTGGACGACCTATCTGCTGCCGGGCCTCGCCGACACCATGAAGGCCGCGGCGCTCTCCATGGTCATCGCCCTTCCCCTGGGCGCGTTCCTCGGCATCTCGCGGATGTCCGACCACCGCTGGGTGCGCGTCCCGGCCGGCGCGGTCGTCGAGTTCTTCCGGGCCATCCCCGTCCTGCTGCTGATGCTGTTCGCCAACGAGCTGTACGTCCGCTCGTCGGACATCTCCAGCGAGGACCGCCCCCTGTACGCGGTCGTCACCGGCCTCGTGCTCTACAACGCCTCGGTCCTCGCGGAGGTCGTCCGGGCCGGCATCCTCGCCCTGCCCAAGGGACAGACGGAGGCGGCGTTCGCGATCGGTCTGCGCAAGGGCCAGACGATGACCAGCATCCTGCTGCCGCAGGCCGTCACGGCGATGCTGCCGGCGATCGTCAGCCAGCTCGTGGTCATCGTGAAGGACACCGCGCTCGGCGGCGTGATGCTCGGATTCACCGAGCTGCTCAACGCCCGCAGCACCCTCGCGGCGAACTACGCCAACGTCGTCCCCAGCTTCATCGTCGTGGCGCTCATCTTCATCGTCGTCAACTTCATCCTCACCTCCTTCGCCTCCTGGCTGGAGGGCCGGCTGCGCCGCAGCAAGCGCGGCACGGGCGCGGTGCTCGCCCCGGACGACGTCGAGGACAACCCCGCCGCGATCCCCGGCAGCTACGGAACGGGCCAGGCGGTCTGACCCTCACTCATATGGCGTGACCTGTACGGAGGCAGTGGCGTGCGCGCCGCTGCCTCCGTCACTTGACGCAAGCTGCGGCAATGGGTTGCATACGTTCTGTGATCGCGCATCCTGCCCCTACCCCTTCTTCACTCACGTCCCTCAGGACACCGTCGCGGGCAGGGGGCGCCACGCCGTGGACCCGGTGATCATCGTCGGAGCGGGGCCCGTGGGGCTCACGCTCGCCCTGGCACTGGCACGTCAGGAGGTGCCCTCCGTCGTCCTGGACGAGGGGCCGGGCAAGGACGAGCCGCGGCTCGCGCGCACGGTCGTGCTCCGCGAGGAGACCGCCGCCCTGCTGGAGCGGCTCACCGGCGCCTCGCTCGCCGGGGCGGGCGTCCACTGGGCCGGTTGGCGGTCGATGCGGCGCAAGCAGGTGACACACCGGATCACGTTCGACGACGGCGACCCGGCTCCACTGCACCTCGCCCAGCATGTGCTGACCGACGCCCTGCGCACGGCCCTGGCCGGCGAGCGGCTCGTCCGCGTCGTCGTGGACAGCCGCCTGGACGGCGTCGAGCAGGAACCTTCCGGTGTCACCGCCCACACCCGCGGACCCAAGGGCACGTGGTGGCGCGGCAGCTACCTGGTGGGCTGCGACGGCCCCCGCTCGACGGTCCGCAAACTCCTCGACATCCGCTTCCCCGGCCGTACGGCGGTGGAGCGGCACGCCGTGGCCGCGCTGCGCACGGAACTTCCATGGGCCGACGAGGCGTTGCTCCATCGGACGCCGCCGTGGCGGACGTCCGGTCCGTCCGCCGGCGAGATCACCGGACGTCCGCTGCCGGACGGCGTCTGGCGACTGGACTGGCTGCTGCCGCCCGGCAAGGACCTCGTCACACCCGAGCTGCTGGTGGCCCGCGTCCGCGAGACCCTGGCGGGCTGGAGCGGCGGCACGCTCCCGGCCTACGAACTGCTCGACACCGGTGTCCACACCGTCCACCACCGGTTGGCCCGCCGTTGGCGCGCCGGGCGGGTCTTCCTCGCCGGGGACGCCGCCCACCTCCTCGGCGCCCTGGGCACCCAGGGGCTGGACGAGGGTCTGCGGGACGCCGACAACCTCGCCTGGAAACTGTCCCTGGCCTGGCACCACGGACCGCACGAGGCCCTGCTCGACAGCTACCAGGCGGAGCGGCGCACGGTGGTCGCCGCCCGGCTGCGCGCCGCCGACCAGATCCTGCCGACCCTGCGCGGCGGCCCGGGCATAAGGGCGTACGTCCCCGGCGCCACCCGCGCCCACGACGCGCTGCTCACCGACGGTCACCTGGGGCGCGGTCAGCTGGGCGCGCCCGGCGCGTACGCCGGCTCCCCGCTCGCCCCCCGGCCCCTGGAGGGGGAGGTGCCGGTGGACACGCCTCCCGGTGTCCAGGTCACGGACGTCCGCGTCACCGCGGAGGACGGCACCTTCGTACGGCTGCGGGACCGGCTGGGCCGCGGGGCACTGCTCGTCCTGCTGATCGCCCCGGGCACCGGCGTCTGGGAGCGCCGGCACTGGGTGGGCGCCGGCATCATGCCCCGGCTCGCCGCCGCGGTGACGGCGCTGCCGAGCCCGGCCGAACTGCTGGTCGCGGAGAGCTATCCGGGCGCGGCCGCCCACACCGTCCTGCTGATCCGGCCCGACGGCCACCTGGTCACCGCGCTGAGCGGGGTGCGCCCCGCCGACCTGTACGCGGCGGCGGAGGCGACGGTGGGGGGAGCCGTGGAGGCGGCGACCGAGGCGGAAGCGAGGGCCGGGGCCAAGTGAGGACGGACGGGGGCGGCCCTCGGTGATGTGACCGGGGGCTCGGCGGGCGTTCCGGGGGCCGGAGTGCGTTCCCGGCGGCCGGGGTGCGTCGGCGGACCGGTTCGAGGGCCGCCGGTTCGAGGGTCGCCGTGAGCGGGCGGTGGCCGTTTGAGTCCGGTGCGACGACCGGCTGATCCCACTCACCGTCACTTCGGTGGTCCACATGGTGACAGTCGGTTGACCGGCGCACCTAGGCATGGTCTACTCCGGATCGTGACCGACACCTGTGTGCGCCTGTGGCGGAGGGTCCATATGGACCTCGTCCGCTATGCGGGCTGCGTGTGTCGTCCGTCCTGCTGAATTCGCATCCCCTTGCCCCGGCGCGCGCCGCCGACGTGCTCTCGCGTACCCGCGCGCTCCCGCGAACGCCCTCAGGACGGTACCCGTGTCTGTCTCCCCCTCCGTGTCTTCCTCCCTGTCCGCGCCCGCCGCCCCACCCACGCAGGCGGACCTCCTCGACTTCGTACGGCGTACCGCCGCCGACACCGCGCTGATCGCCTCACTCCCGCTCGACCCGGAAGGCCGCACCTGGGTGCGCCTGGAGGGACCCGGCGGCAGTGAGGCCTGGCTGATCGGCTGGCCGCCCGGCACCGGCACCGGCTGGCACGACCACGCCGACTCGGTCGGCGCCTTCCTCACGGCCCGCGGCGAGCTGACGGAGAACTCCCTGGCCGCGCGACTGCCCACGGACGGCTGGAAGACGCTGGAGCTGTCGGAGGACGTCGACCGGGAACGCGTTCTGACGGCCGGCAAGGGCCGCGCCTTCGGACGCCACCACGTCCACGAGGTCCTCAACGAGTCCCGCGAGGAGCACGCGATCTCCGTGCACGCCTACTACCCGCCCCTCCCGCGGATCCGGCGGTACAGCCGCACGGGCCAGGTGCTGCGCCTGGAGCAGGTCGAGCGCCCCGAGGACTGGCAGTGAGCGGCGGCACGACGAGCGGCGACGTGGCCGAGGGCGCTCCGGTGCGGGACCGGCGGCCCGTGGGCGTGGACGAGTTGCTGGACCGGGTGCGGGCCGGGTACACGCGCGTGCAGGCACGGGAGGCGTACGAGGCCGCCCGCGCGGGTGAGGCACTCCTCGTGGACATCCGGTACGCGGCCCTGCGCGACCGGGACGGGCTGATCCCCGGCGCCCTGGTCGTCGAGCGCAACGAACTGGAGTGGCGGCTCGATCCCCAGGGCAGCCACCGGGCCCCCGAGGCCACCGGTCACGACCTGCGGATCGTCGTGATCTGCAACGAGGGCTACGCGTCGAGCCTGGCGGCCGCGTCCCTGCACCGGTTGGGGCTGAACCGGGCCACCGACCTGGTCGGCGGGTTCCAGGCGTGGCGGACGGCCGGGCTGCCGGTGACGTACTGAGCTGTCGCCCGGCGGGGCAGGTTCGGGGCGAGGGGTCCACGCCGACGGCCTGCACGATCGGCGCGGCGCGTCGATGTCCCGGGCGTTCAGCCGCCCGATGTCGGCCACCTCCCTGGCCGCGTCCCACCGCGAGTCCGCTGTGCGGCCCGACGCCGTTGTCACGGTTGGTGCGCCCGCACCATCCGGTCGACTCCGACGCCGACACCGGCGGCGGCCCGGGGCGGCGTCCCCTCCGTCAGCCGGTACGGCGTGAGGGCGGCAGCCTCCCAGGCACGGCCGTGGGCGGGCCGAACGCGATCGACGCCTCCTCCCGCGTCCACCGTGTCCGGAACCGGACCTGCGGAACTGCCGAGCTGCCGAGCTGTCGAGCTGTCGAGCTGTCGAGCTGTCGAGCTGTTGAGCTGCGGAGTCGAACCAGTGGGCCCCACTCCCGCACTCCCCCATGCCCGCCGGTCACGTCGTGCAGGAGACTCCGGTCGGCACCCACTTCTGCCGCGGCCCCTCCGTCACTGCTCCCCGGCCCCCGGAACTCCGTGTCCTGGATCAGAACTCCCCGTCCTCCAGGAACTCCGTGTCCTCGCCCTCCTCCTCGAGCGCTTGCCGGACCACTCGCAGGGCCATGCCCTGGGGGTAGCCCTTGCGCGCGAGCATTCCGGCGAGACGCCGCAGCCGCTTGTCACGGTCGAGTCCGCGGGTCGAGCGCAGCTTGCGGGCGACCAGCTCACGCGCGGTCGCCTCCTCCCGCTCGGAGTCGAGCTGGGCGACGGCCTCGTCGATCAGCGTCGAATCGACGCCCTTGGTCCGCAGCTCCTGTACGAGGGCACGCCGGGCAAGTCCGCGGCCGTGATGCCGGGACTCCACCCAGGCGTCCGCGAAGGCGCCGTCGTTGATCAGCCCGACCTCCTCGAACCGCGAGAGCACCTCCTCGGCCACGTCGTCCGGGATCTCCCGCTTGCCCAGGGCGTCGGCGAGTTGTTTGCGGGTGCGCGGGGTCCCGGTGAGCAGGCGCAGGCAGATCGCCCGAGCCCGCTCAGCCGGGTCCCCTGAAGACTCCCCCTTCTCGGCCCTCGACGAGGCAGAGGTGTCTTCGTCCTCGGCGGACGGTTCTCCGAAGCCACGCCGACGGCGTCCGCCTCGTGAACCGCCCTCGCCGCCGCGTCCCCGGCGGCCACGGGGTCGGCCTGCGCCGGCCGACCCGTCGTCCCCTTGCGAGCCGCTGTCCGGCCGTTCGTCACCGTCCCGGGCCAGGCCGTCCCCGATCCCCGACTGGCGGGAGATGCCGGGGTGGGCGTCGTACTCGGCCCAGTCCGTTCGTCGTGTCACGGTCGGCTCAGCTCTTGGCGGCCGCGGCCTTGGTCTTGGCGGCCTTGGCGGCGGGAGCGGGAACCGTCTTGGCCGCGTCGTCCGCCGGTGCGCCCAGGGCGACCGCGGCCGCGGCATCCGTCTCCGCGCCCTCGGCGGGCTGCTCGGGGCGCACGCCCACACCCAGCTTCTCCTTGATCTTCCTCTCGATCTCGTTGGCGAGGTCGGGGTTGTCCTTGAGGAAGTTCCGGGCGTTCTCCTTGCCCTGGCCGAGCTGGTCGCCCTCGTACGTGTACCAGGCGCCGGCCTTGCGGACGAAGCCGTTCTCCACGCCCATGTCGATCAGGCCGCCTTCACGGCTGATGCCATGCCCGTAGAGGATGTCGAACTCGGCCTGCTTGAAGGGCGGCGCGACCTTGTTCTTGACCACCTTGACGCGGGTGCGGTTGCCGACCGCGTCGGTGCCGTCCTTGAGCGTCTCGATGCGCCGGATGTCGAGCCGCACCGAGGCGTAGAACTTCAACGCCCGGCCGCCGGTCGTGGTCTCCGGGGAGCCGAACATCACACCGATCTTCTCGCGGAGCTGGTTGATGAAGATGGCGGTGGTCTTGGACTGGTTGAGCGCGCTGGTGATCTTCCGCAGGGCCTGGCTCATCAGACGGGCCTGGAGACCGACGTGGCTGTCTCCCATCTCACCCTCGATCTCCGCACGCGGGACGAGCGCGGCGACGGAGTCGATGACGATCAGGTCGAGGGCTCCGGAGCGGACGAGCATGTCCACGATCTCCAGGGCCTGCTCGCCGTTGTCCGGCTGGGACAGCAGCAGGTTGTCGATGTCGACGCCGAGCTTCTGCGCGTACTCGGGGTCGAGGGCGTGCTCCGCGTCCACGAACGCGACCTGGCCGCCGGCCTTCTGGGCGTTCGCCACGGCGTGCAGGGTCAGGGTCGTCTTGCCGGAGGACTCCGGTCCGTAGACCTCGATGACGCGGCCGCGCGGCAGTCCGCCGACGCCGAGGGCGACGTCGAGCGCGGTCGACCCGGTGGGGATGACCTCGATGGGCTCCCGCGACCGGTCGCCCATGCGCATGACCGCGCCCTTGCCGAATTGCCGTTCAATCTGTGCGAGTGCGGCATCCAGGGCCTTCTCGCGGTCGGTACCTGCCATGGGTTCCACCCGATTTGCTTGAGTCGATCGCTTCACGTCAAAGACGCTAACGCCTGCCACTGACAACGCGCCTCGACGCTGGTCCAGCCTGTGGATAACTCGGACACCTACCCGGTCAAACCGGGACGAAGTATCCGCCGAGAGCCTCGCCGGAGCTTCCATCAGAATGGATGTTCGATTTTTGTGTCAAGCGCACCACGCGGCACTTCCGAGCCTACGTTCGCGTATCCGCAACACCGCGGATCCCCGCTTCGGCCTCGGCGCGACCGGTCCGCTCGGGACCTCGTCCCGACGACCCATGACGGCAGGCAGACATTCACGGCAGCCCCGTGACGGCAGGCGTGTCTCGTCGGCCCCGTGACGGCAGCGTCTCTCGTCGGCGCCGTGACAGCAGGCATCTCTCGGGGCCCTCGACGGCCCGCCTCGCTCGGCCGGCCCGTGGCGGCAGCGCCTGCGTCAGGACCGCCCCGACTCGCCAGGACCGCCAGGGCTGCCAAACCCGGCAGGACCACCGCGACTCTCAGCACCACCGGGGCCACCGGGACCGAAGAGACCAGCGGGACCGACGAGACCAGCGGGACCACCGGGACCGGCAGGACCGGCAGGACCCCAGTGTCAGCGCCCCTGCATGAGCGGCCCCGCGTCAGTGGGGCCCTTCCTCCGGCCGGGCTGTCCGCTCCCGCGCCTTCGTCCACAGCCACCGCGCGCGCGTGAGCGGGTTCGGACCCTCGCCCCGCCCTCGGTGGCCCTGCACACGGGGATCGTCGGTGACGTCGTAGCGCTTCACATAGGCGCCGAGGAACGCCTGGAGCGTGGCCACCGCGGGAATGGAGATCAGCGCGCCGACCGCCCCCAGGAGCGCGGTGCCCGCGATGACCGAGCCGAAGGCCACGGCGGGGTGGATGTCGACGGTCTTCGAGGTGAGCTTCGGTTGCAGCACGTAGTTCTCGAACTGCTGGTAGACCACGACGAAGATCAGCACCCACAGCGCGTACCAGGGATCGACCGTGAAGGCGATCAGCATGGGGAGCGCGCCCGCGAGATAGGTGCCGATGGTCGGGATGAACTGCGAGACCACGCCGACCCACACGGCGAGCACGGGCGCGTAGGGGATGCCGAGGATCTGCAGCAGTACGTAGTGCGCCACGCCGGAGATCAGGGCCATCAGACCGCGTGAGTAGAGGTAGCCGCCGGTCTTGTCGACGGCGATCTCCCACGCGCGCAGCACCTCGGCCTGCCGGGCGGGCGGCAGGATCGAGCACAACGCACGCCGCAGCCGCGGCCCGTCGGCGGCGAAGTAGAACGAGAACAACGCGATCGTCAACAGCTGGAAGAGGCCGCCGAGTACCTGCGTGGAGATGTCCAGGACGCCCGCCGCGCTGTTCTGCGCGTACTTCCTCAGCCAGTCGGAGTGGAGCAGGCCCTCCTGGATGTCGACCCGTCTGAGGTCGGTGTCGAACGTGGTGTTGACCCAGTTGATCACCGAGTCGAGGTACTGCGGGAAGTCCTCGATCATCTTGATGATCTGCCCCGCGAGCATCGAGCCGAGCAACGTGAAGAAACCCGCGAACACGATCAGCAGGCCGAAGAAGACGAGGAAGGTGGCGAGCCCCCTGCGCATGCCGCGCGCGGCCATCCGGCTCACCGCGGGTTCGACGGCCAGGGCCAGGAAGAACGCGATGAGGACGTTGATCAGCAGGCCGATGACCTGGTGGAAGGCCCAGGTGCCCAGTTGGAACGCGCCGACCAGGGCGAGTGCGAGCACCATGGCGCGTGGGAGCCAGCGCGGCATGCGGTTGTCCGGCGCGGTGTCGGTGCCGGACGGCGCCCGGTTGGGCGGCGTCGGGGGTGTCTGCGGGCCGACGTGCCCGGTCTCGTCAGTGGGTGCCACGGACCAAGTCTCGCCCACGCCGACGACAATCGGTGACCCGCGTGCGATCTTCTCCTCGGATCAGTGCCGCTCCCGCGGAACGTTCATCACCGCGCACACCACACGCCACACGTCCTTGGCGTCCCAGCCGGCCGCCAGCGCCTCCTGCACGGTGCGCCCGCCGAGTTCCGTCATCACGTGATCGCGCGCGAAGGTCTCGGCGTACCCCGAACCGAAGTGCTCCGCCATCCGCTGCCAGAAGACCGTCAACCGCATGACACCAGTATCCCGCGCCCGGGGGTGGCCCAGGCCGGGACCGCCTGCGGATACCGCTTTCCGGCCTACGGTCTGATCCATGGTCGAATCAGGAGCATCCCCACTCCCCCCGACGCCCCCGGCGCACTCCCCGGTCTTCCGCGCCGAGCACTTCGTCTGGCTCACCGCGCGCGTGCTGGAACAGCGTCTCTTCGCACACCACTTCCTCCATGGCGCCGCCGACCCCGTCGAGACGGCACTCGACGCCTACCGCAACGAGGACGGCGGATACGGCCACGCGCTGGAACCCGATCTCCGCGGCCCCGTCAGCCAGCCCCTGCACGCCGCGCGCGCCCTGCACGTCCTGGACTCGATCGGCCGCTGCGGCGGGCAGCGCGTGGAGCGGGTGTGCCGCTACCTCACCTCCGTCTCCGCCGCCGACGGGGCGCTCCCGGTTGTCCGTCCCAGCCAGCGCGGCTACCCCGCCGCCCCCTTCGTCCCGATCGTGGACGACCCGCCCAGCGAACTCCTGGCCACCGGGCCGGTGGTGGGCCTGTTGCACCGCAACGAGGTGTGGCACGCCTGGCTGTTCAGGGCGACGGACTTCTGCTGGCAGGCGGTCGACGCCCTGGAGACGACCCATCCGTACGAGGTCCAGGCCGCCGTGGCCTTCCTCGACTCCGCCCCGGACCGCACGCGCGCGGAGGCGGCCGCCGACCGCCTGGGCCGCCTGGTGCGCGAGCAGCGGCTCGCCGTACTCGACCCGGCCGACCAGCACGTGTACCCCGTCGCCCCCGGCTACGCGCCCGGCGAGCACCACTTCCCGTACGACTACGCGAAGACCCCGGGCTCGCTCGCACGCGCGTGGTTCAGCGACGCCGAGATGGCGGGCGCCCTGGACTTCCTCGCCGACGCGCAGCAGGAGGACGGCGGCTGGCCGATCCGGTGGCACCGCTGGGCGCCGGGCGCGGAAGGGGAGTCGCGCCCCGTGGTGACGATCGAAGCGCTGACAACCCTCAGGTCGTACGGCCGCGTCGTCGGCTGACCCGACACGTCGGGGGCATGGCCGGCCGACGTTCAGCGGGCACCGGCCGGCACCCTCACCCGCCCACGGCCCGCGCCCCCGCCGTGACCGCCACGGCCGCCGCCACGACGAGCAGGAACGGGGCTCGCAGCACGAGCGCCACGGCGGCCGCGGCGAGCCCGGCGGCCTTGGCGTCGAGCACGAGGCTCTGCCCGTCGGCGAAGGTCTGCTGGGCCGTGAGGGCGGCCAGCAGGGCGACGGGGAGCAGGGCCGCGAGGCGCCGGACGAGGGGCCGCTCGAGTACGCCCACGGGCACGAGCAGGCCGGTGAGCTTGACGACGTAGCAGCCGAGGGCGGTCGCTGCGATCGCGATCCAGACGTTCACCGCCGCTCCTCGTCCTCGTCCTCGCCCGCGTCGTCGCGCGCGCGGCCCTTGCGCCGGCCCTCGGCCCACAGGGCGAGTGGCGCGGCGAGAGCGGCCACCAGGACGGGCACGCCGCTGGGCAGGGCGGGCAGCAGACCGAGTCCCAGCAGGACCGCGAGCGCCGCGGCGGCCCGCTCGGTGGCGGTCTTCAGCATGGGCGCGAGCAGCGCGAGGAAGACGGCTGGTCCGGCCGCGTCGAGCCCCCACGCGTCGGTGTCCCCGATGGCTTCCGCGCCGAGGGCTCCCAGCAGTGTGGTGAGGTTCCACAGCACGTACAGAGTGAACCCGGTCACGGCGAAGCCGATCCGCGCCCCTCGTCGATCGCGTTGCGCCAGCGAGACGGCGGTCGTCTCGTCGATCACCCACTGGGCGGCGAACGGGCGCACCGCGCGCGGGAGGGCCAGCAACTGGGACAGGCGCAGACCGTAGAAGGCGTTGCGCACACCGAGGAAGAAGGCGCCGGCGGCCGCCGTGAGCGGGTTGCCGCCCGCCGCGAGCGCCCCCACGAGCGCGAACTGGGACGCGCCGGTGAACACCAGGAGGCTGAGCGCGCAGGTCTGCCACACCGTGAGCCCGCCGCCCGCCGAGGTGACCCCGAAGGCGAAGCCGGAGAGTCCGACGGCGACCCCGACTCCGAGGGCGTCCCGTACGACGGCGGAGTCCGGTCTTCCTCCCCGGTCGTCCCCTATGTCTGCGAGTGCTGTCTGTTCTGCCATCCGTCGGAGGGTACGAGCTGCCGCCGCCGACCGTCTTGTACGTTCTTGCGCTCCCGCTGGTACGCCCCCGGCGGGACGCCGACGATCCGGGCGAAGTGACGGTTGAGGTGCGACTGGTCGGTGAACCCCACCGCGACCGCGGCCTCAGCCGGGGCGGTCCCCGCGTCCAGGAGTCGCCGTGCCCGCCGGACCCGCGCGTCGGTGAGCCAGGTGTGCGGTGGCATCCCGTAGGTGTTCCGGAACGCCCGCAGCAGGGCGAAGGGGCTCGAACCGAGGTCGCCCGCGAGCCGCTCCAGGGTGGGCGGATCGACGAGCCGCTCCTCCAGGACGGCACGGGCGCGTACGGCCATCCGCGTGCCGGCCGTGGGCACCTGCCGGGCGGGCAGGGCGCCGCCGTTGAGGCGCAGCAGCCGTGTCACGGCGACCCGTAGCAGCGTGTCGGCGGCGAGCGCGTTGCCCTCTTCGGCGGCCCGGAGGACCTGATGCACGAGTGCGACGGCGTAGGGATCCTCGAGCACGGGGCTGACGAACCCCGGAGTACCTCGCAGGGTCGTCGTCTCGGCGGCGATCCCCGCCACCAGCTCGGGCGACGGGTACACCGCCCCGTACCGCCAGCCCTCGGGCACCCCGGCCCGCCCGGTGTGCGGGGTGTCCGGATTGACCAGAGCGAGCGTCCCCGCCCCCGCGTACTGGTCACCGCCCCGGTGCTGGAAGATCTCCACCCCCTCCGCGATCCCGGCGATCACGAAGTGCTCGTGGGTGTGCCGCACGAAGTTCTTCCGCACGTACCGGGCGCGCAGCAGGTCCACACCGGGCAGCTCCGGGTACTGCCAGTGCCGCGCCACCTCACGAGTTCCCGCCACACCCCCATTCTCCGCGACGACGGCGAACCCGAGGCCCCGCCCCGCGACGGGCTCGCCAAAGCAGCAGGTCAGGCGCTTTGTCAGTGCTCGGGTGCAGGATGGACGCATGGTCGGCAACGCACACCGAGCCCTGGACGGCTTCTCCCCCGCGACCCGCGCCTGGTTCACGGGGGCCTTCTCCGCGCCCACCGCGGCCCAGGCGGGCGCGTGGCAGGCCATCGGCGAGGGCTCGGACGTGCTGGTGGTGGCGCCGACCGGCTCCGGCAAGACCCTGGCCGCGTTCCTGGCCGCTCTGGACCAGCTGGCCTCGACGCCGCCGCCGGCCGACCCGAAGAAGCGCTGCCGCGTGCTGTACGTCTCACCGCTCAAGGCGCTGGCCGTCGACGTGGAGCGCAACCTCCGCAGCCCGCTCACCGGCATCCGCCAGGAGTCCGTGCGCCTGGGCCTGCCCGAGCCCGAGGTCAAGGTCGGCATCCGCTCCGGAGACACGCCGCCCGCCGAGCGCCGCGCCCTGTCCACGCGCCCTCCGGACATCCTGATCACCACCCCGGAGTCCCTGTTCCTGATGCTGACGTCGGCCACCCGCGACGCGCTGACCAACGTCGAGACGGTGATCCTCGACGAGGTCCACGCCGTGGCGAGCACCAAGCGCGGCGCCCATCTCGCCCTCTCCCTGGAGCGCCTGGACGAACTCCTGCCGAGGCCGGCCCGCCGCATCGGCCTCTCGGCCACGGTCCGCCCGGTCGACGAGGTGGCCCGCTATCTCTCCCCGCACCGCAAGGTCGAGATCGTGCAGCCGAAGTCGGGCAAGGAGTTCGACCTCTCGGTGGTCGTCCCGGTCGAGGACCTGGGGGAGCTGGGCGGCTCCCCGGTCGCCGAGGGCTCCGAGGCCGCGGAGCGCCCGTCGATCTGGCCGCACGTCGAGGAGCGCATCGCCGACCTGGTCCAGGCCCACCGCTCCACGATCGTCTTCGCCAACTCCCGCCGGCTGGCGGAGCGCCTGTGCAACCGGCTCAACGAGATCGCCTACGAGCGGGCCACCGGAGAGCCCCTCGACGAGCACCACGCCCCGGCGGAGCTGATGGGCGGCTCGGGGGCCGCCCAGGGCGCGCCGCCCGTCATCGCGCGCGCCCACCACGGCTCGGTCTCCAAGGAGCAGCGCGCCCTGGTCGAGGAGGACCTCAAGGCGGGCCGCCTGCCCGCGGTGGTCGCCACCTCCAGCCTGGAGCTGGGCATCGACATGGGCGCGGTGGACCTCGTCATCCAGGTCGAGTCACCGCCCTCCGTGGCCTCCGGCCTCCAGCGCGTGGGCCGCGCGGGCCACCAGGTGGGAGCCGTCTCGACCGGGGTGGTCTTCCCGAAGTACCGGGGCGACCTGGTCCAGGCGGCGGTGGTCACCGAGCGCATGCGTACGGGCGCCATCGAGTCCCTCAGGATTCCGTCCAACCCCCTGGACGTGCTGGCCCAGCAGCTCGTCGCGATGACCGCGATGGACACCTGGCAGCTGGACGACCTGCTCGCCCTCGTCCGCCGCGCCGCCCCCTTCGCGTCCCTCCCCGACTCCGCCTTCACGGCTGTCCTGGACATGCTCGCGGGCCGGTACCCGTCGGACGCCTTCGCCGAGCTGCGCCCGCGCGTGGTGTGGGACCGCGTCGCCGGCACGATCACCGGCCGTCCCGGCGCGCAGCGGCTCGCCGTGACCTCCGGCGGCACCATCCCGGACCGCGGCCTCTTCGGCGTGTTCCTCGCGGGCGCCGACCCCAAGAAGGGTGGCGGCCGGGTCGGCGAGCTGGACGAGGAGATGGTCTACGAGTCCCGCGTCGGCGACGTCTTCACCCTGGGCACCAGTTCCTGGCGCATCGAGGACATCACCCGCGACCGTGTCCTCGTCTCGCCCGCTCCGGGCGTGCCGGGCCGCCTGCCGTTCTGGAAGGGCGACCAGCTGGGCCGCCCGCTGGAACTGGGCCGCGCGGTCGGCGCGTTCCTGCGGGAGGTCGGCTCGCTCCCCAAGGACGACGCCCGGCTGCGCCTGCTCACCGCGGGCCTGGACGCCTGGGCCGCCGACAATCTGCTGTCCTACCTGGACGAACAGCGCCAGGCCTGCGGACACGTCCCCGACGACCGCACGATCGTCGTGGAGCGCTTCCGCGACGAGCTGGGCGACTGGCGGGTCGTCGTGCACTCCCCGTTCGGCGCGCAGGTGCACGCGCCCTGGGCCCTCGCGCTCGGCGCCAAGCTCTCCGAGCGGTACGGCATGGACGCCCAGGTGATGCACGCCGACGACGGCATCGTGCTGCGTCTGCCGGACGCCGACCTCATGGGCCTGGACCTGCTCGACCAGCCGCCGAAGGCAGGCACGGAGTACGACGCCGAGAAGGCCCCCATCGGCGCGGCGGACGTCGTCTTCGACAAGGGCGACGTCGACCAGGTCGTCACCGACCAGGTGGGCGCCTCGGCCCTGTTCGCGGCCCGCTTCCGCGAGTGCGCCGCACGCGCGCTGCTGCTGCCGCGCCGCAGCCCCGGCAAGCGCACCCCGCTGTGGCAGCAGCGCCAGCGCGCCTCCCAACTGCTCCAGGTGGCGAGTGAGTTCGGCTCGTTCCCGATCGTCCTGGAAGCGGTCCGCGAGTGCCTCCAGGACGTCTTCGACGTCCCCGGACTCGTGGAGCTGATGGGTGACCTCGAGTCCCGCAGGGTGCGTCTGGTCGAGGTCACCACCCCGGAGCCGTCCCCCTTCGCCCGCTCCCTCCTGTTCGGTTACGTCGCCCAGTTCCTCTACGAGGGCGACTCCCCGCTCGCCGAGCGGCGCGCCGCCGCCCTGTCCCTGGACTCCAGGCTGCTGGCGGAGCTGCTCGGCCAGGCGGAGCTGCGTGAACTCCTCGACGCCGAGGTGCTCACCGAACTGGAGCGGGAACTGCAGTGGCTGGCCGAGGACCGCAGGGTGAAGGACGTCGAGGGCGTCGCCGACATCCTGCGCGTGCTGGGCCCGCTGACCGACGCCGAACTGGCCGAGCGGGGCGCCGAGCCGCACTGGGCGCCGGAGCTGGCCGCGGCCCGCCGCGCCATCAAGGTCCGCATCGCCGGCGCCGACCACTGGGCGGCGATCGAGGACGCGGGACGCCTGCGCGACGCCCTGGGCACCGCGCTTCCCGTCGGCGTCCCGGAGGCCTTCACCGAACCGGTGAAGGACCCGCTCGGCGACCTCCTCGCCCGCCATGCCCGCACCCACGGCCCGTTCACCTCGGCCGGCGCCGCCGCCCGCTTCGGTCTGGGCGTCGCGGTCACCGAGGGTGCCCTCCAGCGGCTCGCGGCGGGCGGCCGCGTCGTCCAGGGTGAGTTCCACCCGGCGGGCATCGGTCAGGAGTGGTGCGACGCGACCGTCCTGCGCAGGCTGCGCCGGCGTTCCCTGGCCGCCCTGCGGCAGGAACTCGAACCGGTCCCGCCCGCCGCGCTCGCGCAGTTCCTTCCCCAGTGGCAGCACATCGGCAAGGGCCACTCCCTGCGCGGCGCAGACGGCCTGGTGCGCGCGATCGAACAGCTCCAGGGCGCGTCCGTGCCCGCGTCCGCCCTGGAGAAGCTCGTCATTCCCTCCCGCGTCACGGGCTACGCGCCGGCGATGCTCGACGAACTCACCGCCGCCGGAGAGGTCCTCTGGGCCGGTGCGGGCGCACTCCCCGGCAAGGACGGCTGGGTCTCCCTGTACCTGGCGGACGCGGCGCCACTGCTCCTGGCCGCACCGCATCCGCTGGAGCTGTCCGCACTGCACCAGTCCGTCCTGGACACCCTCTCCGGCGGCTACGGTCTGTTCTTCCGCCAGATCGCCGACCAGGTCCGCGCCACCACCCATCCCGAGGCCACCGATCCCCAACTGGCCGACACCGTCTGGGACCTGGCCTGGTCCGGCCGCCTCACCAACGACACGCTGGCGCCCATGCGCGCCCTGCTGGGCTCGGGCCGCACGGCGGGTTCCACCGCCCACCGTGCCAAGCGCGCGGTCCCCCGCGGGCGGTACGGCTCCCTGGCGGCCGCCGCGCGCCCGACCTCCCGCAGCGGTCCTCCGACCGTCGCCGGCCGCTGGTCCCTCCTCCCGGCCCCCGAGCCGGACCCGACCGTCCGCGCCCACGCCGTCGCCCGCACGCTCCTCGACCGGCACGGCGTGGTGACCAGGGGAGCGGTCGCGGCCGAGGGCGTGCAGGGCGGCTTCTCGGCGGTCTACCGGATCCTGTCCGCCTTCGAGGACAGCGGTCAGGCCCGGCGCGGCTATGTCGTGGAAGGGCTCGGCGCCGCGCAGTTCGCGATGGACGGCGCCGTGGACCGTGTCCGCGCGGTGGCCAACGCCCGCGACCGGGGCGAGGCGCTCCCGGGCCCGGACGCCCCGTACAGCATGCTCGGCACACCCGCGGCGCCAGGCACCGCCGAATCCTCGGCCGCGTCCGGCGCCTCCGCCGCGCCCGACCCCTTCGCCGCGCCCGGCGGCTTCCCGGCGGCCGACATCGACTGGGACTTCCCCGGCCTCGACAACACCCCCGATCTCCCGCCCGCGCCGGCGCCGGGCGACTGGATCTCAGCGCGCGACCTGGGGAGCCCCGGTGCCGGTGGCCCCCGTGGCGGCAGCGGTTCCCCGTACGGGCCGGGCTTCGCCGACCGGCGGTCCGGCATGCCGTCCGCCGCCTCCCGAGCCGTCGTCCTCGCCGCGGCCGACCCGGCGAACGCGTACGGCGCCGCCCTGCCCTGGCCCGAACCGCCGACCGGCGCCGGACACAAACCGGGCCGCAAGGCAGGCGCCCTCGTGGTGCTCGTGGACGGCGAGCTGACCCTGTACATGGAGCGCGGCGGCAAGACCCTGCTGGCCTGGCCCGGCGCGCCCGACCACACCGACACCCCGGCCGACGATCCCCGGCTGCCCGCGGCTGCGGAGTCCCTGGCCGCGGCCGCCCGCGCGGGCTCGCTCGGCACGGTCACCGTGGAGCGGGTCAACGGCACCTCGGCCCTGACCTCCCCCTTCGGCGCCCTCCTGGAAGGAGCGGGCTTCGTCGCGACCCCCCGCGGTCTGAGACTGCGAGCGTGACAAGAAGCCGGACCGCACTCCTGCGCGCGGACTCCGCGCCCGTCGTGCCACCCTTGACCCATGCCCGAAGGTGACACGGTCCGGCAGGCCGCGAGCCGGCTGCACGACGCCCTCGCGGGCAAGGTGCTGACCCGCTCCGACCTCCGCGTGCCCAGGTTCGCCACCGCCGATCTCACCGGCCGAACCGTCCTGGACGTCACCCCGCGCGGCAAGCACCTCCTCACCCGTATCGAGGGCGGTCTCACCCTCCACTCGCACCTGCGGATGGACGGTTCCTGGAAGGTCTTCGCCAACGGCCAACGCTGGAGCGGCGGCCCGACCCACCAGATCCGCGCCATCCTCGCCACCCACGACCGTACGGCCGTCGGCTACCGCCTCCCCGTGCTGGAACTGCTGCGCACCCCCGACGAGCAGCGCGTGGTCGGCCACCTCGGCCCCGATCTGCTGGGCCCCGACTGGGACCCCGGGCAGGCACTCGCCAACCTCCTGGCGGACCCGGCCCGCCCCCTCGGCGAGGCCCTCCTCGACCAGCGCAATCTCGCCGGCATCGGCAATGTCTACAAGTGCGAACTGTGCTTCCTCCTCGGCGTCACTCCCTGGCTGCCCGTCGGGGCTCTTCCCGCCGACCGTGCCGCCATGCTTCCGGCCCTCGCCAAGCAGCTCCTCGAAGCGAACCGTGACCGTCCGGTCCGCACCACCACCGGCCGCCGCGGCCAGGACCTGTTCACCTACGGCCGCGCCCCCCGACCCTGTCTGCGCTGCGGCACGCCGATCCGCGTGGCCGATCAGGGCGACGGCTCCCGCGAGCGCCCCACGTACTGGTGCCCCACCTGCCAGTCGGGCCCGGTCCCGGCACCGGGCTCCCCGCCCACGCGCCGCGTCCGCCCCCGCACCGTTTATTGACGGACCGTCAGACACTCTCGTACCGTCCCCTCATGGGCGTGAAGGCGTACGACCTGACCGGGCGGACCGCGTTCGTCACCGGCGCCGCCGGCGGCATCGGCCGGGCCTGCGCCGTCCTGCTCGCCGAGGCCGGCGCCATCGTGCACGGCGCCGACCGCGACGCCCGGGGACTGCACCGGACGGCGGCCCTCATCGAGGACCGGGGCGGTACGGCCCACACCCATCACCTGGACGTCACCGACCGCGACCGACTGCGCCGAGCCGTAGCCTCCTGCGAGCGGCTGGACGTCATGGCCGCAGTCGCCGGCATCATGCACAGCAGCCCGGTCCTGGAGACCCGCGACGAGGACCTGGACCACGTCCTGACCGTGAACTTCAAGGGGGTCCTCTACGCCTGCCAGGAGGCGGCCCGCCTGATGCTGGCGCACCACACGCGCGGCAGCATCATCACCATGGCCTCGGGGGCGGTCGACACCGGCGGCCCCGGCCTCCTCTGCTACGGCGCCGCCAAGGCGGCCGTGGTCCAACTCACCAAGACCCTGGCGACCGAGGTCGGCCCCCACGGCATCCGCGTCAACGCGGTCGCCCCCGGCTGGATCCGCACGCCCATGACCGATCGCCACGACACCGACGCCCAGGCGCACACCGAGGCCCGCATGTCCCGCATGTCCCCGCTGGGCCGCGTCGGCACACCGGAGGACGTCGCCCACGCGGTACTCCACCTGGCCTCGGACGCGTCAGCCTTCACCACGGGCCAGATCCTCCGCCCGAACGGCGGCGTCTCCATGCCCTGGTAGAACGCGACCCGCCGCGTGACCCCACCACCCGAGCAGGCACCTCACCCGGCTGCCGAACCACCGGGCAGGCACCTCACCCGGCCTCACAGAGCACCACCCGGGCAGGCACCTCACCGCCTCACGGAGCACCACCCGGGCAGGCACCTCACCCGCCTCCCGAACCACCAGCCCCGCTCTGCCCGTCTCCCCCGCCCCGCCCACGCTCCCCCCGCCAAGCAGCCCCCCACCGCCCCGCCGCGACCGCCCCCACGGCTCTCGACTTGGCCACACAGTGCACCGGCAGCAGACTCAGTCCCCACCCGCCGGCCGCGACGGCCCCCTCCAGCACCCCGGCGTCACGGGCCACGGCGAGCCGCACCGCGGCCCACCACCACACCGCCCCGAGCCCCAGCGCGGCCCCCCGCCGCACTATCGGGCCCGTCACGCCTGTCACCGCCCGCCCACCACCGAGAAGCCCCTCGGCCCGCCCCCGGCGCCTTCTGACCCCCGCACGGCACGGGACGGCCGCACAACGCCGGACCGCCCCATCCCGCCGGACCACCACACAAGACGGAACCCCCGCACAAGACCGAACCCCCGCACGACACCGACCCGCCGAACCGCACCAAGACACGTCCGCGCGCCACCCCCGCCGGACAGACCCCCGCCGGACCGACCCCCGTCGACCAGCGCGCTCCTCACGGCGTACATCCGCACCTCCGGGTGATCGACTCCCGCCATGCCCCTCCACCATGACGGCACCCCGGAACCGCGGCAAACGGACCAGCGCACCCCACGCAAAAACCCCGACCGCACCCCTCCGGATCTCCGGAGAAGCCCCGGCCGGGGCCTCACAGTTGCCGTACGCCTACGCGTACTCGCACCCGTCCTCACACGCACTCGTCGGTCGACGCGCCCACCGGGGGCACCTCACGCGGCGACCACGTCCACAGCCTCGGCGGGCGCCTTGATGGTCACCCGCTCCGGTGGCACACCGGTCACCGACACGGAACCCAGCATCGGACGGACCGACGCCGGTACAGGCCGGCTGGGGGTGGCCGCAGCCGACTGGGCCAGCTCGGCGAGCGCCAGCTCGTCGCTCACTTCCCGCATCAGCTCGGACATCCGTACGTCCAGCGCGTCGCAGATGGCGGCGAGCAGCTCGGAGGAAGCCTCCTTCTGCCCCCGCTCCACCTCTGAGAGATAGCCGAGTGAGACTCGGGCGGACGAGGAGACTTCGCGCAGAGTACGGCCCTGGCGCTGGCGCTGCCGACGCAGCACGTCACCCAGCAGGCGACGGAGCAGAATCATCGGTGGCTCCCTCCTCGGACCGCGTAGCCGCATCCTTCACGCCCCACCGTACCGCCTTGCGCCGCGGCCGTGCGGGGAGCGATGTCGTGTTCACTCAGGGCTGCAAACATCAAAACCCCCCGTTCTGTTCCGTATCCTGTGCCCGCTCATTCCCGGTCTGTTCGCCCGCCAGCTCCCTCAGAAGCACTGCGAGTACGCTCCGTACACTCTCTCTACGAATTTCCGCACGGCTGCCGTTCAACCGCAGGGCCTCCACTTTTCCGCCAGAGGCGGAACCGGATTCCCGTCCCGAGGGGCCGTCCACCGCGACGAAGACCGTCCCGACGGGCTGACCGTCCTGGGCGTCGGGGCCGGCCACCCCGGTGGTCGCGATGCCCCAGTCGGCGCCCAGCGCCCTGCGCACACCGGCCGCCATCTGGGCCGCCACCTGCGCGTCCACGGCGCCGCGCGCGGCCAGCAGGTCCGCGTCCACGCCGAGCAGCCGGTGCTTGAGCGCGGTGGCGTACGCCGTGACCGATCCCCGGAAGGCCTTGGACGCCCCGGGCACGGCGGTGATCTCCGCGGCGACCAGACCACCCGTCAGCGACTCGGCCACGGCGAGCGTCTCGCCCCTCACCGTCAGTAGTCGCACCACGTCGGTGGCGGTCGAACTCACGCTTCCGTCTCCCGTGCAGCCGCCCGCCGCTCGGCGATCCCCTGCCTGCGCAGCACAATGGCCTGTCTTACGTAGTCGAGCCCGGTCACGACGGTCAGCACGACCGCCGCGGCCATCACCCACCACCGCAGGGTGGCCAGCCAGCCCGTCAGCGCCAGGATGTACATCCCGACGGCGACGCCCTGGGTGAGGGTCTTCAGCTTGCCGCCCCGGCTCGCCGGGATGACGCCGTACCGGATGACCAGGAAACGCAGCAGGGTGATCCCGAGTTCCCGGCCGAGGATGACTCCCGTCACCCACCACGGCAGGTCGCCGAGCGCGGAGAGGCAGATCAGGGCCGCCCCCATGATCGCCTTGTCGGCGATCGGGTCGGCGATCTTCCCGAAGTCGGTGACGAGGTTGTACGTCCGCGCCAGGTGCCCGTCGAACAGGTCGGTGATCATGGCGACGGCGAAGGCCGCCCAGGCGAAGGCGCGCCACGCCGGGTCGTATCCGCCGTCGGCCAGCATCAGGGCGACCAGGCCGGGCACCAGGAGGAGCCGGAGCATGGTCAGCAGATTGGCCACGTTCCAGACGCTGGCCTGGTTGACGGCCGCGGCCGCGATCTTCCCGCCCCGCGCGGGCCTGAGGGTTCCCTGCTCGTCCGGGGTGGGGCCGGTGACGTCGGAGCCCATCTCGGGGGCGGCCCCGGAAACGTCGGCGGAACCGGAAGCACCGGGGCCGGGGCTCGTGGCAGCCCCCTTCGCCCGCGCGGAGCCCCCCGCGGCCGATGCCGGGACACCCGTCATCTGTCCGCCTCCTCACTACACCCGATCGAGCCCGGCAGAGGCTCGGCCACCAGGTCGACACCTTCGGTACCGACCACCTTCGCCTCGACCATACGACCGACGATCAGACCTTCGCCGCTCGTGAGCAGCACCTGGCCGTCCGTCTCGGGCGCCTGGTGGGCCGCGCGGCCGTACACGCCCTCCGCCGGGTCCACCGACTCCACGAGCACGTGCAGGGTCTCGCCCAGCCGCTCCTCGGCACGCTGCGAGACGAGTTCCTCGGCGAGCCGGGAGATCCGCGCGAGCCGCTCGGCGACGACGTCCTGATGGAGCTTGTTCTCGTAGGTCGCGGCCTCGGTGCCCTCCTCGTCGGAGTATCCGAAGACCCCGATGGCGTCCAGGCGCGCGTGGTTCAGGAACCGCTCCAGCTCGGCCAGGTCGGCGTCCGACTCGCCGGGGAAGCCGACGATGAAGTTGGAGCGCACACCCGCCTCGGGCGCCTTGCTCCGGATGGTGTCGAGCAGTTCGAGGAAGCGGTCGGTGTCGCCGAAGCGGCGCATCGCGCGCAGCACGTCGGGCGCCGAGTGCTGGAAGGACAGGTCGAAGTAGGGGGCGATCTTCGGCGTGGAGGTCAGCACGTCGATCAGTCCGGGCCGCATCTCGGCGGGCTGGAGGTAGCTGACGCGCACCCGCTCCAGGCCGTCGACCTCCGCGAGTTCGGGCAGCAGCGACTCCAGCAGCCGGATGTCGCCGAGGTCCTTGCCGTAGGAGGTGTTGTTCTCGGAGACCAGCATGATCTCCTTGACGCCCTGCTCGGCCAGCCAACGCGTCTCGTTCAGCACGTCGCTCGGGCGGCGGGAGATGAAGGAGCCGCGGAAGGACGGGATGGCGCAGAAGGAGCAGCGCCGGTCGCAGCCGGAGGCGAGCTTGACCGAGGCGACCGGGTTGCCGTCGAGCCGGCGGCGCAGGGGCGCGCGGGGTCCGGAGGCCGGAGCGAGACCGTCGGGAAGGTCTGCCGGAGCATGCCCCGGAAGGGCCACCGAGGCGGCGGAGTCCTGCCGCTCCGCGGGGCTGATCGGCAGGAGCTTGCGCCGGTCGCGGGGGGTGTGGGAGGCGTGGATGCCGCCGTTCAGGATGGTCTGGAGGCGGTCGGAGATGTCGGCGTAGTCGTCGAATCCGAGGACGCCATCGGCCTCCGGCAGGGCCTCCGCGAGATCCTTGCCATAGCGTTCGGCCATGCAGCCCACCGCCACGACGGCCTGGGTCCTGCCGTGGCCCTTGAGGTCGTTGGCCTCCAGAAGGGCGTCGACGGAGTCCTTCTTGGCGGCGTCGACGAAACCGCAGGTGTTGACGACGGCGACGTCCGCGTCCTCGGCGTCCTCCACGAGCTGCCAGCCGTCCGCCTCCAAACGGCCTGCCAGCTCCTCCGAGTCCACCTCGTTACGGGCGCAGCCAAGGGTGACGAGTGCGACGGTACGGCGTTCAGGCATGGACTCAAGACTACTTTGTCTGACTGACACCCCATGTCGACGGGGTTGGCGATCTCCAGGCGCCATGCCGAAGGGGCCGGCGACGACCGCCGACCCCTGTGCGCTACCGGACGCCGCCTGCCTCAGCCGGCCTGCGGGTCGCCCTTGGTGTACGTCAGCCGCTCCACGGCGCCCGGCTGGAAGTCGTCGTCGATCTTCTTGCCGTTGACGTGGAGTGTCACCGCCCCCGCGTCGCCGAGGACGAGATTGACCTTCTCGCTGTCCTGGAAGGTCTGCGACTCGCCCTGCTTGAGCAGTCCGTCGAAGATCATCCGGCCGTTGTGGTCCTTGGCGAAGATCCAGCTCTTGCCGTCGGTGGCCGTGACCTGGACGGTCACCTTGTCCTGCGGGGCCGCGGCGATGGCGCTGTCGGAGGGTTCGGGCTTCTCGTCGACGGGCTTCTCGGTCTTGGGGGTCGGCGTGGCGGGCGCGCTGCTGGACGGCGCGGTGCCGTCGGCGACGTCGGTCGTGCCGTCGTCGTCCTTGAACGCCGTGAACCCGACGAACCCGACCACGGCGACGATCGCCGCGACCATGGCCGCGGTCCAGTTCGGCCCGCGCCGCTCGGGGCGGATGCGCTCCGCCTCGAACAGGGGCGCGGCCGGGGTCGGCGCCGGGCGTCCGCCGTGCGTGGCGTCGTACTGCTCGATCAGCGGGGCGGGGTCGAGGTGGACGGCCCTGGCCAGGGTCCGGATGTGACCGCGCGCGTAGACGTCGCCGCCGCAGGGCGCGAAGTCGTCCGCTTCGATGGCGTGCACGATGGCGATACGGACCCGGGTGGCGGTACTGACGTCGTCGACGGTGAGCCCGGCAGCGATACGGGCCTGCTGGAGGGCTCGGCCGATGGAGGGGTGGGCTGCCTCGGAAACGTCTTCGAACGGACGCTCGTCTTCAGGGGAGTTGCCGATGGACACGGGGGCGCCTTTCGAGCGTGTAGCCACCTGTGCTGGAGGTTCAGTCTAGGGGGGGTGCCAAAGGGAGGGGCAACCGGGCGGTGGGACTTTGTACGCCATCGGAATGGCCGGACACGCCGACGACGGGTCAGGTGCGACTCCCGGCGAGGGACCCGCACCTGCTCTCTCGCTCAACTTGACGTACGACGAGCGGAAACGGTTGCTCCCGGCTCCCTAACGGGTGAGTCACGGGCGCACGCCTTCCCCGCGGTCAGACGTCTATCCTTCAGACTCCCCGCGGATCACGGCGAGCAGTCCGTCCAACTCGTCGGGTTTCACGAGAACGTCACGCGCCTTCGATCCCTCGCTCGGGCCGACGATGTTGCGCGACTCCATGAGGTCCATCAGCCGTCCCGCCTTGGCGAAGCCGACCCGCAGCTTGCGCTGGAGCATGGACGTCGACCCGAACTGGGTGGACACGACCAGCTCGGCCGCCTGGCACAGCAGGTCGAGGTCGTCGCCGATGTCCTCGTCGATCTCCTTCTTCTGCTTGGTGCCCACGGTGACGTCGTCCCGGAAGACGGGCGCCATCTGGTCCTTGCAGTGCTGCACGACCACCGCGACCTCGGCCTCGGTGACGAACGCGCCCTGCATACGCGTCGGCTTGTTCGCCCCCATCGGCAGGAACAGCCCGTCACCCTTGCCGATCAGCTTCTCGGCGCCCGGCTGGTCGAGGATGACCCGCGAGTCGGCCAGCGAGGAGGTGGCGAACGCCAGCCGCGACGGCACGTTCGCCTTGATCAGACCGGTCACGACGTCCACCGACGGCCGCTGCGTGGCCAGCACCAGATGGATGCCGGCGGCGCGGGCCAGCTGCGTGATCCGCACGATCGAGTCCTCGACGTCCCGCGGCGCGACCATCATCAGGTCGGCCAGCTCGTCGACGATGACCAGCAGGTAGGGGTACGGCTGAAGCTCCCGCTCGCTGCCCTCGGGCTTCTTGACGGTCCCCTCCCGCACCGCGCGGTTGAAGTCGTCGATGTGCCGGTAGCCGTACGCCGCCAGGTCGTCGTACCGCAGGTCCATCTCGCGTACGACCCACTGGAGCGCCTCGGCGGCCCGCTTCGGGTTGGTGATGATGGGGGTGATCAGGTGCGGGATGCCCTCGTAGGCGGTCAGCTCGACGCGCTTGGGGTCGACCAGGATCATCCGGACGTCCTCCGGGGTCGCCCGCATCATGACCGAGGTGATCAGGCAGTTGATGCAGGACGACTTGCCGGAACCGGTGGCGCCGGCGACGAGTATGTGCGGCATCTTCGCCAGCGAGTGCATGACATAGCCACCCTCGACGTCCTTGCCGAAGGCGACCAGCATCGGATCGTCGTCCTCGGCGGACTCGGCCAGCCGGAGCACGTCACCGAGGTTGACCATCTCGCGGTCGGTGTTCGGGATCTCGATGCCGACCGCGGACTTCCCCGGGATCGGCGAGATGATCCGCACGTCCGGGCTGGCGACGGCGTACGCGATGTTCTTCGTCAGGGCGGTGATCCGCTCGACCTTCACGGCGGGGCCGAGTTCGACCTCGTAGCGGGTGACCGTCGGGCCGCGGGTGAAGCCGGTGACGGCGGCGTCGACCTTGAATTCCGAGAAGACGTTGGTGAGCGAGGCGACCACCGCGTCGTTCGCGGCGCTGCGCACCTTGCCGGGGCCGCCGCGCGTGAGCAGGTCGAGCGAGGGCAGCGCGTAGGTGATGTCGCCGGACAGCTGGAGCTGCTCGGCGCGCGACGGCATCTCGCGCGGTGCCTCGGGTGCCGACTTGGTCAGGTCGGGCACGACGCCGGCCCTGAGCTTCTCCTGCTTCGGCCGGCCGGCCGGGGCCGGCACCGGCGTGGGTACGGGCGTGGGCGTGGGCGTGGTGGACTCGCGATCGCCGGCACTCACGCCCTGGGTGAGGTCGGCGACGATCCGGGACGGCGGCATGCCGTGCAGCACGGCGCCGTCCAGGTCGGCCGCGGCGGCCGCCGCGATGTCGACGGCGTCCGGCTGCCGGTCCATCGCGGGCTGCGGCACCGCGGAGCGCCGGGGCCGGCCGCGGCGCCGGTTGATGGCCTCCTGCTCCGCGCCGTCGGGATCGTACGCCTCGGGGGCGCCGGAGCGGCGCCGGGGGCGCGCGGGCAGCGCCTCGCGCCACTGCTCGTCGTAGCGCGCCTCGTCGTCGCCGAACTCGTCGTACTCCTCGATCTCGGTGTCCTGGAGCACGCCGAGGCGCACTCCGAGCTGCCGCAGCCGCTGCGGGATGGCGTTGACGGGCGTGGCGGTGACCACCAGCAGCCCGAAGACGGTGAGCAGCACGAGCAGCGGCACCGCGAGGACCTCGCCCATGGCGTACGTCAGCGGGGTCGCCGCGGACCAGCCGATGAGGCCGCCGGCGTCCCTTATCGCCTGCATGCCGTCGCTGCGGGCGGGCGAGCCGCAGGCGATGTGGACCTGCCCGAGCACCCCGATGAGCAGCGCGGACAGACCGATCACGATCCGGCCGTTGGCCTCCGGCTGCTCCGGATGCCGGATGAACCGTACGGCGATGACGGCGAGCAGGATCGGCACGAGCAGGTCGAGCCGGCCGAAGGCTCCGGTCACCAGGATCTCGACGAGGTCGCCCACCGGGCCGCGCAGATCGGCCCACGTCCCCGCCGCGACGATCAGCGCGAGGCCGAGCAGCAGCAGCGCGACGCCGTCCTTGCGGTGGGCGGGGTCGAGGTTCTTGGCGCCGTTCCCTATGCCGCGGAAGACCGCCCCGACGGCGTGCGCCAGGCCCAGCCAGACGGCGCGCATCAGCCGGTAGACGCCCCCTGTCGGACTGGGGGCGGGTCTGGGCGCGGGTCTGGCGGCCGCGGCTTTCCGGGCGGGCGCCTTCTTCGCCGGGGCTTTTCTGGCGACGGCCTTCTTCGCCGGAGCCTTCGCGGGAGCGGCCGCCTTCCTGGCGGGCTGCTTCTTGGCTGCGGAGGGACGTGAGGCCATGGTGTGAGGTTACCGGGGGAGACGGCAGCCGACACGTGTGACCGCTGCTTCACCCGTTCGTGTCGCCATCGGGGAGGCGCGGAACTGACGCGCGCCCCCGCGCGGCTGACACCCGCTCACGCACAACTCGGGGCGCGGCACCCGTCCGTTCCGGTTCAGTGCGGCGACGTCACGGAGGGCGGACCGCCCTGCGTGCCGGGCTCCAACGCGTCCAGCGCCCGGCGCAGACCGGTGAGTTTGCGCTCGAGATGCGCCGCCGTGGCCACCGCCGCCGCGTCCGCCGACTCGTCGTCGAGCTGCTTGGAGAGGGCCTCGGCCTGCTCCTCGACGGCCGCGAGCCGCGCGGACAGCTCGGCCAGCAGTCCCGCCGACTCCTTGGCCCCACCGACCGACGCCTTGTCCCCGCCGCCCTCCAACTGGAGCCGCAACAGGGCCGCCTGCTCCCGAAGCTGGCAGTTCTTCATGTACAGCTCGACGAAGACGGAGACCTTCGCGCGCAGCACCCACGGGTCGAACGGCTTGGAGATGTAGTCCACCGCCCCCGCCGCGTACCCGCGGAAGGTGTGGTGCGGGCCGTGATTGATCGCCGTGAGAAAGATGATCGGGATGTCCCGAGTCCGTTCTCGCCGCTTGATGTGCGCGGCCGTTTCGAAACCGTCCATTCCCGGCATCTGGACGTCCAGCAGAATGACCGCGAAGTCGTCCGTCAGCAGTGCCTTGAGCGCTTCTTCCCCGGACGATGCCCGCACCAGCGTCTGATCGAGCGCAGAGAGGATCGCCTCCAGCGCCAGCAGATTCTCCGGCCGGTCATCGACCAGGAGGATCTTGGCCTTCTGCACCATGGCCCGCCCTCCTCGCCCCGGCAGTGCACCGGGCGCCGCCCCTGGGGACGACTCCGTTGCGCCGCCCTTCCTTGTGCCGGTCATGGTAGCCGCACCCCGACCGTCGCCACACCCTGTCACCGTGATGTCACAGTGCACGTAGCAGGAACGCGGCGGAAGACCAGAAGGTTCCCGGAATCCCGTCCCACTACACGCCTTCGTACACCCTGAGTCAGCAACGCCACGCGTCCGCGGAGGATTCCCGTCACTCCGCGCGCATCCACTGCTCCATCACCGCCAGCAGATGATCGGGATCGACGGGCTTGGTGACATAGTCGGAGGCACCCGACTCGATCGCCTTCTCCCGGTCGCCCTTCATCGCCTTCGCGGTGAGCGCGATGATCGGCAGCCCGGAGAACTGCGGCATCCGTCGGATCGCCGTGGTCGTCGCGTACCCGTCCATCTCCGGCATCATGATGTCCATCAGGACGACCGCCACGTCCTCGTGCTGCTCCAGGACCTCGATGCCCTCGCGGCCGTTCTCCGCGTACAGCACCGACAGCCCGTGCTGCTCCAGGACGCTGGTCAGCGCGAACACATTGCGGATGTCGTCATCGACGATCAGCACCTTCTCACCCCCGAACCGGATGCCCCGCGGGCCCTGCTGCGGCGCCGCCTCCTGCCGCACGGGCGCCCACTGCTCGGGCCGCCCGACCTGCGGCTCGCTCGCTGCCGTCGAGCGGCGCCGACGCCGGAACAGCGCCGCCGGACCGTTCTGCGTGTCCTGGTACGACCTCACCTCGGCCGGCGTCTGGATCTGCTGCCCGGACAGCTCCAACCGCTCCCGCATCCCGTTCTCCGAGGCCACCAGATCCCCGGCCTCCAGCTGGGGCACGACCTGCTGGTAACCCTGCGGCGGCAGCTCGCTGGGGTGCAGCGGCAGATACAGCGTGAACGTCGAACCACGCCCCGGCTCGCTCTGGGCGTAGATCTCACCGCCGAGCAACTGCGCGATCTCCCGCGAGATCGACAGCCCGAGGCCCGTACCGCCGTACTTGCGGCTGGTGGTGCCGTCGGCCTGCTTGAACGCCTCGAAGATCACACGCATCTTGCTGGCCGCGATCCCGATGCCGGTGTCGGTCACCGAGAACGCGATCAGCGGAGCGTCCGTGTCCGCCAGCGAACCGGCCTCCAGCAACTGCTCCCGGATCGCCACCGGTACGTCCGCCCCGGCCGGCCGGATCACCAGCTCGACCGAGCCGGAGTCGGTGAACTTCACCGCGTTCGACAACAGGTTGCGCAGCACCTGAAGGAGCCGCTGCTCGTCGGTGTGCAGCGTGGCCGGCAGCTCCGGCGACACCCGCACGGACAGGTCCAGGCCCTTCTCCGCGGTGAGCGGACGGAAGGTGGCCTCCACGTAGTCCACGAGCTGCACCAGCGCGATGCGCGTCGGGGACACGTCCATCTTGCCCGCCTCGACCTTCGACAGATCGAGGATGTCGTTGATCAGCTGGAGCAGGTCGGAACCGGCCCCGTGGATCGTCTCGGCGAACTCGACCTGCTTCGGCGAGAGGTTGCCCTCGGCGTTGTCCGCGAGCAGCTTGGCCAGGATCAGCAGCGAGTTGAGCGGCGTACGCAGCTCGTGCGACATGTTGGCGAGGAACTCGCTCTTGTACCGCATCGACACCGCGAGCTGCTCGGCCCGCTCCTCCAGGACCTGCCGCGCCTCCTCGATCTCGGTGTTCTTCACCTCGATGTCCCGGTTCTGCCGGGCCAACAACTCGGCCTTCTCCTCCAGTTCGGCATTGGACGCCTGGAGGGCCTTCTGCCGCTGCTCCAACTCCGCCGACCGCTCCCGCAACTGCTCGGTCAGCTCCTGCGACTGCTTCAGCAACTGCTCCGTCTTGGTGTTGACGGAGATCGTGTTCACGCTGGTCGCGATCATCTCGGCCAGCTGGTTGAGGAAGTCCCTCTGGATCTGCGTGAACGGCGTGAACGACGCCAGCTCGATCACGCCGAGCACCTGCCCCTCGAACAGCACGGGCAGCACGATCACCTGCGCGGGCGGCGCCTCTCCGAGCCCCGAGGAGATCTTCAGATAGCCGCTCGGCGCGTTGGAGACCAGAATCGTCCGCTTCTCCTCGGCCGCCGTGCCCACCAGCGCCTCGCCCGGCCGGAACGAGGTCGGCATCGACCCCATCGAGTACCCGTAGGAGCCCAGCATCCGCAGCTCGTAGTCATCGCCCGCGCCGTCGGCCGGCGGCATCGCCAGGAAGAACGCGCCGTGCTGCGCGGCCACCAGCGGCGGCAGCTCGCTCATGATCAGCGAGGCCACGTCCTCCAGATCCCGCCGGCCCTGCATCAACGCGGACACGCGCGCGAGGTTGCCCTTGAGCCAGTCCTGCTCCTTGTTGGCGATCGTGGTGTCGCGCAGGTTGGCGATCATCTTGTTGATGTAGTCCTGCAGTTCCTGGATCTCGCCGGACGCGTCCACGTCGATCTTCAGGTTCAGGTCGCCACGCGTCACCGCGGTCGCCACGCGCGCGATGGCACGCACCTGCCGGGTCAGGTTCCCGGCCATCTCGTTCACCGACTCGGTGAGGTCCCGCCAGGTGCCGTCGACGTCACGCACGCGTGCCTGACCGCCGAGCTGCCCCTCGGTGCCCACCTCACGGGCGACCCGGGTGACCTCCTCGGCGAACGACGACAGCTGGTCGACCATCGTGTTGATGGTCGTCTTCAGCTCCAGGATCTCCCCGCGCGCGTCGATGTCGATCTTCTTCGTCAGGTCACCCTTGGCGATGGCCGTCGTGACCATGGCGATGTTGCGCACCTGGCCGGTCAGGTTGGACGCCATCTGGTTCACCGACTCGGTGAGGTCCTTCCACGTGCCCGCCACACCCGGCACGTGCGCCTGCCCGCCGAGGATGCCGTCCGTGCCCACCTCACGGGCCACCTTGGTGACCTGCTCGGCGAACGAACCCAGCGTCTTGACCATGGTGTTGATGGTGTCGGCGAGCTGCGCGACCTCGCCGCGCGCCTCGATCGTCACCTGCCGCGTCAGGTCGCCGTTGGCGACGGCGGCCGCGACCTGCGAGATGTTGCGCACCTGCATCGTCAGGTTCTTGGCCATCAGGTTGACGTTGCCGCTGAGGTCCTTCCAGATGCCCGTGATACCCGGCACGTGCGCCTGACCACCCAGAATGCCCTCGGTGCCCACCTCACGGGCCACCCGGGTCACCTGCTCCGCGAACGACGACAACTGGTCCACCATCGTGTTCACGGTGGTGACGAGTTCGAGGATCTCGCCCTTGGCGTCGACGGTGATCTTCTTCGACAGATCGCCCTTGGCGACCGCGGTCGTGACCTCGGCGATCTGACGCACCTGGATGGTCAGGTTGTTCGCCATGAAGTTCACCGACTGCGTGAGGTCCTTCCAGGTGCCGGAGACGCCCTGCACCTCCGCCTGACCCCCGAGCTGCCCCTCCGTACCCACCTCACGGGCCACCCGGGTGACCTCCTGGGCGAACGACGACAGCTGGTCCACCATCGTGTTCAGGGTGTTTTTCAGCTCCAGGATCTCCCCGCGCGCGTCCACGGTGATCTTCTGGGACAGGTCACCGCGCGCCACGGCGGTGGCGACCTGCGCGATGTTGCGGACCTGGGCGGTGAGGTTGCCGGCCATGCCGTTCACCGAGTCCGTCAGGTCCCGCCACACACCCGCCACACCCGGCACCTGCGCCTGGCCGCCCAGCTGCCCGGCGGTGCCCACCTCACGCGCCACCCGGGTCACCTGGTCGGCGAACGCGGACAGCTGGTCGACCATCGTGTTGATGGTGTTCTTCAGCTCCAGGATCTCCCCGCGCGCGTCGACGTCGATCTTCTGGGAGAGGTCGCCCCGGGCCACGGCGGTCGTCACCTGCGCGATGTTGCGCACCTGCGACGTCAGGTTCCCCGCCATCGAGTTGACGGAGTCGGTGAGCTCCTTCCACGTGCCGGACACACCGTCCACCCGGGCCTGACCGCCGAGCCGGCCCTCCGTGCCCACGTCCCGGGCCATCCGCGTCACCTGGTCGGCGAACGACGACAGCTGGTCCACCATCGTGTTCACGGTGTTCTTCAACTGCGCCATCTCACCGGACACGTCCACGGTGACCTTCTGCGACAGATCACCGTTGGCCACCGCCGTCGTCACCTGGGCGATGTTCCTCACCTGTCCGGTGAGATTCCTGAACGCCGTGTTGACGGAATCCGTCAGGTCCTTCCACGTCCCGGCCGCGCCCGACACCTGCGCCTGACCGCCCAGCTCACCCTCGACGCCGATCTCCCGCGCCACCCGTGTGACCTCGGCACCGAAGGCCGACAGCTGGTCGACCATGCCGTTGACGGTGTTCTTCAGCTCCAGCATCTCGCCGGCCACGTCCACCGTGACCTTCTGCGACAGATCACCGTTGGCCACCGCCGTCGTCACCGCGGCGATGTCGCGCACCTGCGTCGTGAGATTGCGGAACACGGTGTTGACCGAGTCGGTGAGGTCCTTCCACGTGCCGGCGGCACCCGGCACGTTCGCCTGGCCGCCCAGCTGCCCCGCCGCCCCGACCTCGTTGGCCACCCGCGTGACCTCGTCCGCGAAGGTCCGCAGCGTCTCGGTCATCTGGTTGATCGTGTCGGCCAGCTGCGCGACCTCGCCACGCGCCGACACCGTCACCTTCTGCGACAGATCGCCGTTGGCGACCGCCGTGGTGACCTCCGCGATCCCGCGCACCTGGGCCGTCAGGTTGCCGGCCATGGTGTTCACCGAATCGGTGAGTTCCTTCCACACACCGTCGACGCCGGACACCCGGGCCTGCCCCCCGAGGATGCCCTCGGTGCCCACCTCGCGGGCCACCCGGGTCACCTCGGACGAGAACGCCGAGAGCTGGTCCACCATCGTGTTGACGGTGTTCTTCAGCTCCAGCATCTCGCCTTCGACATGCACGGTGACCTTGCGGGACAGATCACCCTTGGCCACCGCCGTCGTCACCAGCGCGATGTCACGCACCTGAGCCGTCAGCCGCTCCGCCATCGTGTTGACGGACTCGGTCAGGTCCTTCCACGAACCCGACATACCGCGCACCTGGGCCTGCCCGCCCAGCTTGCCCTCGGTGCCCACCTCACTGGCCACGCGGGTGACCTCGTCGGTGAACGTCGACAACTGGTCGACCAGGTTGTTGACCGTCCGCCCGACCTTCAGGAACTCCCCGCGCAGCGGATGCCCCGCCCCTTCCGCGGTGGGCGTCCGCAGCTCCATCCGCGGCGACAGATCACCCTCGGCCACCGCCGACAGCACCCGCCCGACCTCGGAAACCGGCCGTACGAGGTCGTCGACCAGCGCGTTCGAGTTGTCGATGGCGCTCGCCCAGGAGCCCTCGCAGGCACCCGTCTCCAGCCGCTCGGTGAGTTTTCCCTCACGCCCGACCATGCGCCGTACGCGCGACAGCTCACCCGTGAGATGCAGATTACGGTCGGCCACCTCGTTGAAGACGGCCGCGATCTCCGACATCACGCCGTCGCCGGACACCGTGAGCCGCTTGCGGAAGTTCCCCTCCCGCATCGAGACCAGGGCAGCCAGCAGCCGGTTCAGAGCCGCCGTGTCCACCGTCGTGGTCCCGCCCCGGGGTGAACGCTGCCTGCTCAGGGTCTGTCCGCCTTTCGCGCGCGCCTTCGTGCCCCGCGTCGCTGCGCCAGACTCCACGTTGTCCCTCCCGGAGGGGTCGACCGTCGTACTGCCGATGTAATCAGGCAGGCCCAGAGGGCTGCTGCCCGGCGAACACAGAAGACATCCAGTCTGCCGGACCTTCACAAGAAGCCTGCCCAGTGTTTCACCCCCACCGAACCCGGCCATAACAGTTCGGCAGCTTTCGCACACCCTCCGCACACCCTGGGGCGCACACACAGGTGACCGGCATCCGCAGGGACGGGGAAGGTAAGTAACCTTGCATGCGGCTGTCCAGCCGCGCCGGTTCGTCCGGCCTGGGCGGTGGCAGGAGCACGAGCGGGCATCGGAGGGGCGGCCGCACACATGACCACCGGACTGATCCCGGGGGGACAGCCCCCGGACCCCCGGCCCCCGGGCGCGTTCCCGCCGCAACTGCGACGCGAGCAGGACAGCCGGGAGGAAACCCAGCACGTCGACGACCGGCCGAGGAGTTCTGTGATCACCGCGCGCGCGGCTGCCAGCTTCGAGCCCGTCGGGCGATCCGTCGCGACCGCCCGCGCGTTCGTCCGCGACACCCTCCAGGGGTGGGGTTTCGCCGACATCGTCGACGACGCCGTCGTCCTCACGAGCGAACTCGTCACGAACGCCGTCGTCCACGCGGGCACCCATGCCGACCTCCAGTGCCTGCGCCACGAGGACGGCGTACGGATCGAGGTCGCCGACCGCTACCCGGAGCGCGAGATCCCCCTCCAGGGTTCGCTCGCCACCATGGGCAGCCCCGACCGTGAGGGCGGCCGAGGCCTCCAGCTGTGCGCCGCCATCGCCGCTCGCTGGGGCGTCGACTACACGCCCACCCACAAGACCGTCTGGTTCCAGCTCGACCTGCCCGACCGCCCGGTAGGCACGCGCACGGCCGGCCCCGCCCTCCCCGCCCACCTGCTGCCGCTCGCGGACAGCCGCGTCCGCGTCGCCGTCGTCCAGATCGACCGCACCGGCGCCATCTCGGCCTGGAACGAGGACGCCGAGGATCTCTTCGGCTATCCGGCCGACCAGGTCGTCGGCAAGCCCCTCACGGACCTCGCGGCCTGGCCGCACACCCCCGGCACCGGCACCGGCATCGTGGAAGCCCTCCAGCTCTCCCGCTGGGAGGGCAGCTACGGCCTCCGCGGCGCCGACGGCCGCGTGACCCCGGTCTACGCCTCCCATCTGAGGGTCCGCTCCACCGACGGCGACCCCTCCACCGTCTGCCTCCTGGTCCGCGACCACGAACGCGCGGTCCTGCAGTCCCCGACCCGCGTCCCCGTCACCGACGCCCCCGCCGACGGCCAGAGCACGGACCCGTTCGAGGTCTTCATCGGCTCCCCCGCACCCGACGACCTCGACGGCCTCCTCCAACGCACGGTGGAGCGCGCCCGCGACATGCTCGACGGCGACTCCGCCTTCCTCCTCCTGGCCACCGACGACGAGACGGAGCTGGAGGTCCGCGCCTCGACGGGCCTGCCCTCCGCCCGCCAGCGCTTCGCCCGCGTCCCCGTCGAGGCCGGCCCCGGCCGGTACGGCTCCGCCCGGATGCCTGCCGTCCACGAGGACCTTCTCGCCGTCCCCGGCGCGGTCCCCCTCCTGAACGGCACGGGCATGCGCTCGGTCGTCACGGTCCCGCTGAAGGTCGAGGGCCGCCTCACCGGCTCCCTGGGCGTCGCGGCCGAAGGCCCAGGCCGTTACTCCAACGAGGAGGCGCTGCGCCTCCAGTTCGCCGCGGACCGCATCGCGCTGGCCGTCGAGTCGGCCCGCCTGGGCGAACTGGAGCGGCTGCGCCGCGGCTCACTGAGCTTCCTCGTCGAGGCCTCCGACCTGCTGGCCGGCACCCTCGACCGCGACCAGACCCTGGCCCTGATGGCCCAGATGACGGTCCCGACGCTGGCCACCTGGTGTGCGGTCTACACGATCGCCGACCAGGCCTCCGACCCGTATCTGTCGTACGTCCTGCACGAGGACGAGGAACTCATCGACGGCATCAAGTCGTTGCTCTCCAAGGTGGCCCCGCCGGACCCGGTGCCCACCCCGGGCGCCCGTGTCTGGTCGGCGCCCGGCGAGGCGGCGCACGACGCGGCGCTGCGCAGCTCGATGCGGAGTCTGGGCCTGACCGGCGGGCCGACCCACCAGGTGTCCTCGGGCATCGGCCCCACCCTCGCCACCGCGTCCGCGGTGGGCGGCGAGACCGTTGTCCTCCCCCTGGTCGCCCGCAACCGCGTGATCGGCATGCTGACTCTCGGCAAGCCCACCGACGAGCACTTCCGCCAGGAGATCCTGGAACTGGCCGAGGACCTGAGCCGCAGAGCGGCCCTCGCCCTCGACAACGCCCGCCTCTACTCCGAGCGCACCGCCATCAGCCAGTCCCTCCAGCGCAGCCTCCTGCCACCGGAACTCCCCGACATCGACGGTGTCGAGGTGGAGGTCATCTACCGCGCGGCAGGCGAGGGCAACGAGGTCGGCGGCGACTTCTACGACCTCTTCCCGATCAGCGACGGCGCCTACGGCTTCGCCATCGGCGACGTCTGCGGCACCGGCCCGCACGCGGCGGCGGTGACGGGCCTCGCCCGCCACGCCCTCCGTCTGCTGGCGAGGGAAGGCCTGAGCGGCCCGGCCGTCCTGGAACGCCTCAACTCCGCGATCCTCGACGAGGGCGCCCGCAGCCGCTTCCTGACCCTCCTCTACGGCGAGATGCGCCCGCAGGCCGACGGCAGCGCGGAGCTGAAGATGGTCTGCGCCGGACACCCGCTCCCGCTCCGCCTGCGCCAGGACGGCACCGTCGAGCCGGCCGCCGAACCCCAGCCGCTCCTGGGCGTCATGGAGGATCTGGAGCTGTACGAGCAGACGATCACCCTCGACCCCGGCGATGTCCTGCTCTGTGTGACGGACGGCGTCACCGAACGCCGCGAGGGCACCCGCATGCTGGGCGACGACGGCCTCGCCGAGGTGCTCACCGCGTGCACGGGTCTCACGGCCGGCGCGGTGGCGGCCCGCATCATGCGCGCGGTGGAACGCTTCGCGTCGGACGCCCCTTCCGACGACATGGCCATCCTCGCGATGCGCGTGGCCTGAGGAGCGGGACCGAAAACAAAAGAATCCCCCCGCCCGGAAGGGCAGGGGGATTCTTTTTGGTGGAGCCCCCAAACGGAATCGAACCGTTGACCTTCTCCTTACCATGGAGACGCTCTGCCGACTGAGCTATGGGGGCCGGTTACCTGTCGAGGTTTCCCCCGCGGCAACGGAATAGATCATACCCCGAACGGAGCCGTGTTCCCAAACTCGGTCAGAGGGCGGGTTGGAGCAGTCCTCCGAGCGCATTGCACGCGGACACCGTCCGCTGCATGTCCCGCTTCGTCAGCGCGGCGTCCACCGGCAATGCCAGTGTCTCGTCGGTGGCCAGCTCGGTCTCCGGCAACGACACGCGGCGCCGGAACGCGGGCAGCCGGTGCAGCGGAGTCCTGACCGGCACCCGGCAGTCAACGCCCCTCCTCCGCAGGGCGCGTGCGAAGGCGTCACGGTCGGGCCGCCCGTTTCCCGGCACCCGCACCACGTACTGCTGATAGGTGTGCCCGTCGCCACCGTCGGGCGTCCGCACCCCGCGCAACCGCGCGTCGAGATAGGCGGCCCACTCCCGCCGCCCCGCCACTTCGTCGTACGGCGCCTCGGACTCCCTGTGCTCCAGCACCAAGAGCCCATGCCGCCGCCCGACCTCGTGCAGCGGCCCGACATCGACCGGTCGCCCGAACCGATGTACGGCAACGACGGCCGCCGTCCGGCGAGTTGTGGCTGCTTCTACGGCGACGGCGTCCAGGCAGTAGGTCACCGGATCCACATCGGCGAAGGTGGGAAGCGCGCCGACGCGGGTCACCGCTTCGGCTACTTCGACGTTCCCGAACGCCGGCACGATCACCTCGTCACCGACTCCGACACCTGCGGCCGTGAGCATTGCGGCAGTACCCATGCGGTGGATGCTGGGCGCGGGACATGAACGTCGAGTGACGAAAAACAAAAAAGGGTTGGGCTCCGAACCGAAGTTCAGGGCCCAACCCTTTTCTGAAAGATTGTTCGGCGGCGTCCTACTCTCCCACAGGGTCCCCCCTGCAGTACCATCGGCGCTGTAAGGCTTAGCTTCCGGGTTCGGAATGTGACCGGGCG
>NZ_JBIAHY010000011.1:0-267379 GCF_042870975.1 Streptomyces sp. NPDC006259
GCGCGCTGTCTCCTCCGGAGACATGACGCGCCGTCACTTCGCGACGGAATGATGTTGGGTTGCTCCGCAACCCTCTTGGAGGCGTTGAGGGTTGGATGTTACTCTCTGTTGTCTTTGCCCCGTGGTATCGGGCGCCAGCCTCGGGTGGGTCACCGTGCCGGCGGAACGTGGCTCCCGGGCTAGGTAGCGGCCCGGTCTTCCATTTTCCCTGTTCAGGAGCTTAATATCCCTGGTTTGAGGGGGTTTGGGTCTCTGGTCGGGGTGGGCCCGGGGCACCCTCCGGGCTTCCCGGCCCCGGTCCGTTGTGATTACAGTATGCAGCAACTAGGGGAGGTTGACAACCGGTGCTGCGCCGTTGCTGTCTGACGGCACCTCAGATCAATCGTCCATGCTTGCTTTCGAGTGGACTAGACCTCTATGGACTTGGTACGTATTCCGTTACGGGTTACATGGCATCAGAACGGATTCCGTTTGAATTGAGGGGGCGTCACTCTCGAGGGACTCCCATTAGAGGTTTGTTACGGGTTCCGGAAGGGGCGCGTAACACGTAATGGCGTTGCGAGGAGGGAAAGGCAACCCGTAAGCGGAAAGGAATTGGGGAATTGAGCGCCACGAATTCAGTAGTTGCCGTAGTCGACGGTACGCGCGAGACCGGTGAGGAGTGGGCGGCGGGAAGTGCCGCTGCTGCGGACGGGATCGGTACGGCGGTCACGGCGGCTGAGGTCCGGCGGTACGAGCGCTGGATCGACGTTCCCGCCGGGGCTGGTCACTCGGACCCGGCTGGCCGACGCCGACCCGCCCCGGCGTCCCGGTGGTCCCGTCCGCGCCCGCGTCCGGGACTTCAACTGGCGGGGGAAGGCCGAGACGTTCGACCTGTACGCCGTCTCCGAGTCCGTGCCCACCGCGGCCACCGGCCACCAGCTGGCCGCTGCGGCGCTGCGGCGCAGCGGCGGGCGGTCGGGCGGGGGTGTGAGGGGTGCGGGGTTGTCGGTCAGCTGCCGCTGCTTGAGCACGACGGGGGGCGGGTGTGCGCGGCGTGCCGGCATCTGGCGCGGCTGGCCGAGAAGCACGAGGCGCTGCGGGTGCGCAGGGCTGAACTGGGCCGGTGGGCTGGGGCGTTGCTGTCCGGGGCGGCTGGCGTTGGTGTGGGTGGAGGTGACCTCGGCTCCGCTGACGGGGGTGGGGCGGGCGCGGCCGCCGCTGGCCGGGCGGGTCCAGGTCGCGGATGAGACGGGCCTCGTCCTGGAGGACGTCCTCCGTCTCGCCGGGCCGCGGACGGGCGGGGCGCCGGCGGACGCGGTATCGGCGGGTGAGGGGGCGGCCCGTCTCGGGCGGGTGCTTGAGGGGCGCCGGCGGCTGGTGTGGGGGGCGCTCGGGGACGTCACGGTGCGGCTGGCGGTGTTGGGGCATCCCGCGGACCTCGACCGTGCCCTGGCCGTGCTCTCCGGTCACGGGATCCTTTGGCCGGACGACATCGCTTCCCGCTACGCGCAGTGGTGCGGTGAACTCGACCCGGCCGCAGGGAAGTTGCGTACTCCGTGGGCGCCCGGGAGCGCCGACCGGCTCTGGTACGTCCTCGCGCAGATGGCCGGCACGGACAGGGCGGACGGAGTGGATGCCGTGGGCGAGGTGCCGCAGCCCGGTGGGTGATGCCGGGCGCCCGCCGGTCGCCGGCAGGGTGCAGGGCGGGCGTGACCTTTCGGGGCGCGCTCGTTGTGTGGGTTGCGGGGTCTCTGCCCTCGTGGGGACCGATGTAGTCGCGAGGCTGGTGAGCATCGGCTGCGGGGCCGGTTTCCGGGCCACGGCTCAGGGGCGCCTGCCGAGGGTGGGCAGCCCGGCCGAGGTGGCCCGCATGCTGCGGCCGCGGCGCGCGGCGCGAGCGTCCTTGAGGATCCGGCGGGCCCGGGCGCGCCACAGCTGCGCCTCTTCCGGGCGGCCGGCCTCGCGGTGTACCGCGGCGACGCGCAGTGTGGCGGTGCGGGTCCGGGCGGTCAGTACCTCGGCGACGGGGGTCAGGGGTCCTTCCACCTGTATGGCGCCGGGGGCTCCTCGCAGGCACAGCACGAGGCGCCGGTCCGGCTCGGCGGCGCCGAGTTCGGTTACGTACACGCGGGCCCGGGTCAGGCCGGTGGCGATCTCGGCGAGGCGCTCCAGCTCCGGCCATGTGCAGGGCAGCAGGACGTCCTCCAGCGCGGCGTGCGGGGCCGGTCGCCAGGACGCCGCCCGTGGGCTGCTCTCGTCGCGGCGTACCCGTACGGCGATCACCGGCCAGGGTTCGCCGGTCAGCGCCGGGTGCCGGATCTCGTCTTGGGTCACCTGTTCCTCCGCGCTGCTCGGATCGCCTCACCGCGGTATCGCCGCCGGTCCTGGGATGCCGACCGTGCTCGCGGCCCAGGGGGAGCGCTGGGCTGTGGACAGGTATTGCTCTCTTCTGGGGGGTTGGCCTGTGACTTCGTGGCAGAGGGAGGAAGGTACGTCGGTCCGGGCATGCTCTGGTGGAGGTCGCGGGAGCGGGGCGGGCGCTGCCACCATCGGCTCACCGCGCCGGTCGTGCTCGCTCCCGGCCGGGCTGTCGTGTCGATCGCCTTGGAGGGCCCCGTCATGTCCGCTGTCCCGACCTCCGCCGAGCCTGCCGGCGTCCAGCCGGCCGCTGTGGCCGTGCCTGCCTCCGGCAGGCTCGGTGCGGGCGAGGCGGCCGTCGTCATCACCGCGATCGCCGCGGTGACTGTGCTCGCCGTCCTCGAGCGCCCGATCCCCGCGGTGTTGAGCGTGCTCACGGCGGCCGCGGGCCTGCTGCTCGCCGGCGCCCGCGCGGGCCGGCTCCTCGCCGCCATCGCTGCTCTGGCCGCCAGCGGCGGCCGCGGGTGAGCCGCCGGCCGGCCGGGCCGGTGGAGCTGGCGCGGCTGTGGGACTGGCTGCAGGCGGCAAAAGGGCAGCGCACCTTCGCCTTCCTCGCCCGGTGGGCCGGCGTCGGGGGGATGCCGGTATCCGTGTGCACCCTGCGCCGGGCCCTGGACGGCCGGCATCCCAGCCTGCGCACCGTCCGCGCGTTCGCCCGTGGCGCGGGCGCAGACGAGGAGGAGGCCGGGCGGCTGTGGGCGGCGGCCGAGGCCGCCGTGCGCCCCAAGCCTGCTGGGAAGCCGGCTGCGTACGTACCCGGGCGTCAGATCACCACCCGGGCGGGACTGGCCCGGGCCATGGAGAAGGTCCGGGCGGCGGCCGGCGGGCCGAGTCTGCGTCAGCTGGCCGCCTCGCCCGCGGCCGCGGGCCTCCTCTCGCGCAGCGCCCTGCACAACGCCCTGACCGGCCGGCGGCTGCCCGGCGAGGAGCTGCTGGCCGCGTTCGCCGCGGCGTGCGGCGCCGGCAAGGAGACCACCCGGGCGCTGCTCGCCGCCCGCGCGCGGCTCCTGACCGGGCCCGAGCCGCGGACGCGGGCGGGATACCCGTGCGGCATCGTCGAGGAGATCGCCGATGAGGTCGAGGAGCGGCGTGCGCGGGACGCGGCTGTGCGCCATGGATTCCGGAGGAGGACGAAGCCGACGAGTACGACCGGCAGTTGCGCGATGAGGAGGAGGCCGAGCACCGGCGGATGGCGGCCTGGGTCGACAGCCTCACCGACGACGAGCTGAAGGAACTCGAGCAGGCGCGGTCCGCGGCCGGGGCCGGCCGGGACCTTCGCGCCGAACTCGCCGCGTACCTCCCGCGGTAGGCGGGCGGGGGCCGCGCGGTGGCGCGGAACTGGTGCGGCCGGCGGCATCGTGACGGCCTCCGGCCGCGCTGCTGCGGCGCGGCCGGGCGGTTCCCGTCAAGCTCTCCAGGTCAGATGGAGGGCGCCGCGGTGCGGTGCGCGTAGTCGTTCAGGCCCGGCAGGTCGGGCCGCAGCTCGGCGACCCGTGCGGTCAGCGTGCCCACCGAGGGCCGGCGGGCCTCCAGAGGGGCGGCGAGCTCGACGAGGCGCAGCTGGGCGAAGACGCCGGCCGCATCGCCGGCGTCGAGGAGGGCCCGGGCGGTGGCGGCGCGGGCGCGTCGTTCGGCGGTGGCAGCTGGGCGCGGTGCAGGCGGCGGGCCGCGGCGAGTGCGGTGTCGAGGTCGCCGAGGTGGCGGTGGATCCCGACCCGGTACAGGGCGCACTGGGCGGCGGCCAGCTCCCGGGGGCGGCCGGCGGTGTACGGGTGGCGGGCGGTGCTCTGTTCGGCCTGGGCCGTGAAGTCGTGGGCGGTGGCGGGCTGGTGGGCCTGGGCGGCGGTGGAGGCGGCGGTAAGCGCCGCCATGCCCGCGGCATCGAGCTCGGCGGCGGTGGGCCGGGATCCGGCCGTCAGGTGGAGGCGTGCCTCTTTCAGCAGGTGCAGGGCCTCAGCGGTGCGGCCGGTGCGGCGCAGCGGGGTCGCGGCCGCGCGGGCCGCGTCGGCGAGCACCACCGGATCGCCGGAGCGGCGGGCCGCGGCACCGGCCCGGCTCGCATAGGCGCCGGCGGCCTCGGCGCGGTCCTGCCTGACCGCGAGCTGGGAGGCCAGCACCCACACGCCGGCGGCCCGGGCGGCGCCGGCCGGGCCCTGCTCGATGCTCTGCGCGGCCCCGGCCAGGAGCAGCGGCAGCACTTGGTCGAGCCGGGCGTAGGCGCCGGCGGAGAACAGCCGGCCGCCCGCGGCGACGTCGCCGGCGGACAACCGCGGCATCAGAGCCGCCCACGCTGCCACCGGGTCGGCGAAGATACCGGCCCCCAAGGCGACTCCCGCCGCCAGCACACTGCGTCGCTCCACACCCAGCCCCCTTCCGCAGCACGGTCCCGGCGGGCAGCCAGGGCCTGGTCGTGACGCTACGGCCGGGCTGGCCGGCCGCGGCAGGGCGCACGACGTCGACCGTGCGCGCCCCCGCCCCCGCCTCAACAGCCGCAACGGAGTCTCGCAACGGCACTCGCAACGCGACATGCAACGGTGCTTGCAACGCGACATGCAACGGGCAACGACGGCGTCGGCGGGACGGGGGGCTGGGAGCGGCACGCGGCTGGCCTGCCGACGTACAGTCCGGCGGGGCCCCGCGCGGAGTGCCGCGCGGGGCACCGCCGGCGGGTGACGTACGGTCCCTTTTGCCCGGCTCGACAGGACGGCCGCGGCCTGCGGTCCCGCGCTTCCTTCGCACGTTGCGCGGGACCGCGCTCGTCGTCCGCTGCTCTGCACCCAGGTCCGCAGCCGCCGTGAGGTGCGGCGCGGTACGGGCATCTCCCGCCACCGGTTCTACGGGCCGACGGCGTGCGGCGTGCGGTCTACCGGCGGCGGAGCACCGTGTACGACTCGAGAGCGGGGATGGCGGAAAATGCGCCGAGCCGGCACCGGGTGCGGTGCCGGCTCGGCGGGTCGGCGGGCGCGGGCCAACGCGCCTGCCGGAGAGTCCTGAAACGGGTTCGGGCTTGCGACCAGGGCCGTCAGGAGAACACCGGCGGCTTGCCGTCGGTGTTGTGCTGGGACCACCGTCTTTCTGATGGGGCCTGGTCCGCAAGTCGGCTGGAACAAACGGTGAGCCGCCCAGGGCGCGGACCGCGCGGACAGCGACGTCACCGGCGCGGTGGGGGCGGGCCGGCGGGGCGCCGAATTTCGTAGCGGGACGGGGAACATCTGCGGGGCCAGGAATTCACATTCCAGACAAAAGGTGCACCTGGGCGAGGTGGCGGGGTACGCGAGCGTGGAAGGCTGTGTACCGCGCAGCCCGCAGCACGGCAGGGCCAACTGCCTTGCGAGCCACGTCACTTTGCGACCAGAGCCCGGGCCCCGGCACGCCGCCGGCGGCCCCCGTCAGGACGGAGTCCTGCACGCCATGAGCCATGTCCCCCTCCCCCTCCCGGCCGGCCCCGCCCCGGCCTGTGCCTGTCCCTCTGCCGCCGTGCCGCCGACGGTCCGCGGCAGCGAACCGGACGGCGCTGCCGGGCGGTTCGGGCCCACCCACGCGCTGATCCTGCTGATCGCCTTCCTGGGTCTGGGCTGCGGCCTGTTCCTCGCCGGCACCGAGCTTCAGACCGTCTTTGCGTTGCTGGGCGGCTGCGGCGCGATCGGCGCGGCCACGCTCACCGCCGCAGGCGGCGGCCGCCGCCTGATGACGGTCCTCGTCGAGACCGCCGTGCGCTCCGGCGCGGGCAAGTAGGCGCCGGCCATGCCCCGTTCCCTCACCGTCGCCGGCTGCTCCCCGCAGCGCCCCTTCGCCGACCTCGCTCAGCACCTGATCGCGCTGCGCCGGGCCGCGCGGCTGCCCCAGCGTGTGCTGGCCGAAGCCGCCAACGTCTCCCGCAGCGCCGTGCAGCGTGCCGAGTCCGGCACCGCCGCGCCCACCGTGACAGTCCTCGACGCCTACCTGCGCGCCTGCGGGGCCGGCGAGGCAGACCGGGCCCGGGCCCGTCTCCTGCGTACCCGTGGCCGTACCGCCCAGCGCGACAAGCTCCACGAGCTCAAGGCGCCCGCCCCCGACTTCATCACCACCAAGCGGGACCTCGCTCTCGCCCTCGCCGAGGTCTACGAACGGGCCGGTGCTCCCTCCCTCAGCGACGCCGGCCTCACCCCCGGCCGCACGCCGCTTCCGCGCACCACCGCGTGGCGGATCGTCAACCGCAAGGGCCTGCCGGCCAGCGCCGAGCAGCTGGTGACGTTCCTGACCGCCTGCGGCATCAGCCGTCCGGCGGCCCAGCGTCCGTACATCGACGCCTACAGCCACGTCATCGCCCAGCGCGGGACACGCCGCCTTCCCCCGCGCGCACAGCGCACGCAGCTGATCCGCCGCATCCACCCGGCGCCCCTGGCCCGCGGCGGAGCAGACACCGGCGCCCGCTACGACCTCGCCGGACTGGCCGCAGCTCTCCCGAAGGCCGGCGAAGCCATCGCCGCAGACCGCGCCCGCTTCGACCTCACCCCCCTAGCCGCAGCCCTCCCGAAGCTCGGCGAAGCCATCGCCACGGCGTACCGGTCTGCCAGCCGGGAAGCGCACCGAAACGGGACCACCGCACCCGACTGGAACACGGCCGCACCCCTCATCGGCCACCAGCTCAGCCGCGCCCTTGCCGACGGTGTCTTCACCGTTGGCACCGACGACAGGGGCGTCGACTTCTTCATGCGCACCGACGACGGCGGCATGGTCATCTGCCAGGCCAAAAGCCACAGGGATCCGCCCGGGCCTCCCCCGGCGTTGCCCACCGAGGTCTCCGCGCCGCCGCCACGGCCCGCTCCAGCCGCCCGAGTCGGCTGACCGCAGGCGGCGGATGCCCGCCACCCGCCGCCGGCCGCGGTCTCCTGGGACAGGCCGTGGGCCCGGCTTCAGGACAACCGGCCCGCCAGCAGACCGTTCAGCACCCCGGCCCGGTACGACACCTGCGAAGTGAGGGGGCGCGCCAGGTGCCGCATCGACGCGTCCGCCGACCACTGAATGCGTCCGATGGGCAACTGCAGGACGAGCGGGGCGCCGGGGGCCAGGACATGGAAGCCGTCGGCCTCGTAGTACGGGGCCAGGTACGGCTTGTGGGTGTGGATGCCGCCCACCATCGCCTGGTAACCCTGGCGGGTGTAGGAGCGGACCAGGTGGTCGACGAGCTGGTGGCCGAGCCCTTGGCCGCGGGCGCTGTCGGCCACGGACACCGCCTCCAGCTCGACGAGCGCCCTCGACAGCAGCAGGCACAGCGGCCGGCCGAGGCCGGCTTGCATCTCCATCAACCACTGGACCGGCGGGATCGCGTGAGCCAGGCCGACAATGGGCCCTGCGGGCTGCTCCTGGGCGAGCAGCAGGGTCGCGGTGCCGAACTTCGGCGGCAGCCGCCAGCCGGTGCGCATCCGGTCGATGATCTCCTCGGGCATCGCGTCGTCGAGGAAGTCGACCGGCTGAAGCAGCGCGCGCACCGCCTCGGGGTCGTCGTCGGGAGTGGCCGGGCGGATCAGGTAGCGGCCGTGTACCTGTGGCGCTTCGGCGCCCTCCGGCTGCGGTTGCCGTGGCGCGCTGCGGCGCTCTGCCCTGCGTCGAGAGGCTCGTCCCATGCCCTCCATCGTGCCTCAACCCCACCCGGCGACAGCCGAATTGGCCAGGGCAGGCACGCGTCCGGGGCCCGAGGGCCGGGGCTGACGGCGCGGCGCAAGCGCGTCTGCCGAAGCGTCGGAAGTTGGGCGGCATCGGATATCGTCGCCGGTGGTGCTGGACACGCACGCACCCAGACCGCCGCAGATGCTCCCACGCAGCGCTGGCTCACAGGTCGAAGGCCCGCCGGACAGGGATACCGGCACCCCGGCACCCCGCCGGGCGGGGGTCCGTGGAGTTTTGGCCGCGCCCTTCTTCGTACGGCGCGCAGGCGTGGGCGGCGTGCCGGGAAGTGACCACTGTGAGCCGCCGTACCAGCTCCGATCTGACCGCCCGCGCCCAGCAGTTGGCCGCCCGGGCCGGCATCCCCTACACCGCGGCCCTGGCCGCGCTGCGCACCCCGCGCACCACCGGCCCTACCGCGCCGGACCACAGCGCGGCCACCGGTCTCCCCGCACTGGATGGCCTGCTCGGACCGCTTTCGCCCGGCACCCTGACCGTGCTGGCGGGGCGGACCATGGCCGGCGCAACCGCGCTGCTGCTGGGCATCGCCCGCCACCACGGCCACCGCGGCCGGCCTGTCATCCTGGCCGGGCTCCAGAGCAGTCCGCACGCGACGATGCGCAGCCTGCTGGCCGCCGAAGCCGGCCAGGACCTCGACCGAACGGCCGAACACGCCCCCGACCGGCAGATGGTGGCCGAAGCAGCCGCCCGGCTGCGCGGGATTCCAATCCGCCTGCTCACCCCCGACGGCTCCAACGCCGTCAGCCGGCTGCGCGCCGAAGCCGCCGCCGGCGGGGCGGGACTGCTCCTCGTCGACACGCTCCGTCTGGCGGCCGGTCTGGAACCCTCCCCGCCCCTGCCTGGCCAGAGTGCCGCCGAACTCGTGGTCCTCGCCCGGGAGCTGGATGTCCCCGCCGTCGCCACTGCCCACCTGCGCCCCCGGCGCGGTGACGGTGACAGCCGGCCCCGGCCCGACGACCTGGACGACCGCGGCGTCCTCGATCACGCCCACCGCCTGGTCCTCCTGCACCGCCCCGCCCGCCTCGGCCCCGTCCCCGGCCAACGCGACCTCGTCACCCTCCACGTCGCCCGGCCCGACGGCGCCGAGGTGGGCACCACCACGATGCTGTTCGAGCCCGAGTACCACCGCATGGTCGCCCCTCCCCGCGCCTGACCCGTCCCGCAGCCGCAGGCCTGCGGGAAGAGGAACGCGCGCCCCGCCGACCGTCCAGGGCACGGGCGGGCAGCGGGGCGGGCGGCGGGGGTGGTCAGGCGGTCTGCCTGGTCATCAGCACGCCCGGGGCCGGCCGATGCGCCTCGGGCACCCGCTGCCGGCCCCGCTTGCCCTCAGAAGTCCAGTGCCCTCTCCCCGCGCGGCCCGACCCGACAGCGAGCGCGGGGCGGGGCGGGGCTGTTCAGGCGAGGTACCGGCCCAGCAGGACGGCGCCGAGGATGAGCGGTCCGAAGATGCCCAGGAGGTTGACGGCGTTCATCAGCGGACCGTCGCCGCGTCGGCGTGATGGCATGGGTATCCGGGTCCCTTCTCAGGCGCCGAGGCCGACGTAGGAGACGAAGGTGTAGGCGCCGCCGCCGGAACAGTGATCTTCGACCTTCGCCCACGTCGTACGGACCACCTGAGACAATCTCCAGGGCGGCGAAATCGCCTCCCCGACTACGGAGGTACGCAGCATGAAGAGGATCGGCGCCATCCCAACCACCCCGTGGCCCCGCTGGGCCCTCCTCCGGGGTGGACCGTGCGCCGCCGTCGCACTGGGCGTCGTCGGGCTCGCGCTGGCAGTGGGAGTGAGTTCCGCCGTGGGCACCGCGTTCGTGATCGTCGCAGCCGTCGGGGCACTCTTCGCTTTCGTACTCACCATGCCCCGGCGCAGCAGCGATCGCGGGGAGGGGTGATTCCTCCCCCCCTTCCCGCGCTCCGCCCCTCCCGATGGCCGCTCACTTCCGAGCGGCCATAGATATTTCCAATTATGCAATTGCACCCCTCTGCGGGCCGCCGCCCGCACCCCGGTCGGCCGGACTCCCCGGCATCCGCCGAGCCCCACCGAACTGCCCCGGCCCCCATCGAGACGTCAGCCAGAGCCTTCAACCGCCACCCGGACCCAACCCACTGCCTCACCCTCTCCACGATTTCGTGCCATCCGTGCTCTCTCGTATCTGTGTCCAGTTCCATTCCTCCGTCGCTCTGCTCCTCTGCTCTACTCCTCCGCTCCTCTTGTTCCTCCTCCTCAACTCGCCGGCATCGCCCACCCGTTCTCGCATCCTGTTCCTGGCCAACTAGCCCTGTAGGGAAGTAGTCGGCGTTCCACGGTCCTCCGAATACAAGGCTTGACCTGGGCTTTTTCCACCTTCAGAGGTTGGTTCCGGCGCGACCAGGAGCGCGACGAGAGGCGCGACCAGGAGCGCGACGAGAGGCGCGACCAGAGGTGCGACCAGAGGTGCGACCTCGTCCGGCCCGCCGCATACGGACGATCCACCGCCGATGGCGCCCGGCGCCTGCTGCTTGTCTCGGGCGGGCCGGAGGCCCGGTTCACCCGAGGTGCGCGGTGTTCCGCCCGCCAGACGGTGACTTTGCCTCCCTGATAACTGGGCGCAGGAGGTGAGGGTGAGATCGCCCCGCTGCCGTCGTGCGGCCACCGGGGCGATTCCGCCTCCCTCGTCAGCAAGGACGGTCCGTCCTGCCGGGGTGATCTCCCCTCCCTGCCATGCTCCAACGTTGGAGGGTGAATTCGCCCCTCCTAGAGGAGGGCGAAATCACCTCCGCCTTCCTGTTGGCGGCTCCACAGTTCGGGGGGCGATTCCTCCCTGGCGCACGGCCGTGACGGCCCCAAGGGCGGTGCTCCGAGGATGCGGTTTATGCGGTGAGGTCGACCGGCTGCAGACAGCAGCAGAGGTGACGTTCGCCACGGCTGTACGTGTAGCCGTGGCCATGGCACTCCGGGCAGTCCCGGTCGTGTTCCTGCGGGACACCGGCCGTGCAGTCGATCGGTTCGGCCCAGACGGGCACGAAAATACCGTCGCCCTGATCGTCCCAGGTGAGGGTGGCCATGACGATGCCGTCTCCGCCGCAGCCGCCGGGGCAATCCGGCTCGTGCAGTTGGTCGTCCTCGTCCCTCTCGCCGAGTACTTCGAGATACGCCTCCAGCAGGTACTGGCGGGCGTTCTCTTCGGTCGTGCGGGGGTGCCCGTCGAGTTTTCGTACGTGGTGGCCAGCCTGAGCTGCTGCCTGCGCTGCGGCGCGGTCGGCGGGTGCGAGTGCCGACGCTTTCCAGAGCAGGAGCCCGCGCGCCATGTGGTGTCGGCGCATCTGGGCGTACGCGTCCGTGGTCAGACCGTCGTTCTGGCACGCCTTGGCCACGGCGTACGACCGGAGCACGTCGCTCACGAGCCGGGACTCGGTCGGGTAGCGCCCGGGCAGGGCGGCGGGCTCGGCCTGCTGGTCCGCGGCGGGAGGTGGGAGGGCGGCTCGGGGACGGGGGCCGGCGTGGTGGTGCAGGTCGGCATAGGTGGTGCGCAGATGGTTGATGCCGGAGCCGCGGGTGGTCGGCAGGTGGAAGCCGTCGTGGGCGAGGAGTTCGGTCCCCAGTCCGCGGGCGGTGTCGTGGACTTCGGTGTCGCGTGCTCCTCGCAGGGCGAGGACGTCGTAGAGGGCGCCGAGGTGCACGAGGTGGGCTCGCCTGATCCGGTGGAGCTGGTCGTCGCGGTAGGTGTCGGGGTGTTCGTAGGTATCGTCGCGCTGCAGGTTGGCCCAGCGGGCTTCGAGGATCATGCGCTGGACGGAGGCGCGTTCCTGGGCGTAGGCGGCGATGGCGTGCTCAGGCAGATGTGTCAACGAGGTGGCCACAGGTGTCATTCCTGTTCGGTCGGAGGGAGTGGTGCACGGGCGTGATCGTGGTGCAGGTGGTTGTGGTGATGCCGTCGAGCCGCCCCTGATCGTCGTAGGACAGCTCGAGTTCGAGGATTCGGTGGTCCGCGTGCGGGCGCCGGCAGAGACCGCAGGTGCTGTGGGCGAAGTCGTCGGCGCCGTGCGCGGCGAGTTGGCGGATGTCCCTGCGGCCGAGGACCAGGACGACGGGCCTGTCCTGTGTAGTGGCGCTGTCCGCGCGCGCCAGGTGCACGAGGAACTCGGCGGGGCTGGGATCGGTCGGTGTCCGCGGGCTGGTCATCTGACCTCCGGTATCTGGCGGGGGCCGTGGATCGGCGAAGGGCCCGGCAGTGCCGGGCCCTTCGCCGGTCAAGGTTCAGAAGTGGTCGCCGACTTCGACGCTGTCGTATTCGTCGCGGGTGACGGTCTCCCAGTCGGTCTCGTTGCCGTCCCGCAGCTTCAGCTCCCACTTCGCGGGGGTCCGGTACCCCTTGAAGACGGGGACCGAGGTCGTCCCGCAGGGCGCGGAGGGGCTGCTCTTCCCCGGTGCGCTCGGGCTCGGGCTCGGGGCGGAATGGGTCGGCTTCTGTTTGGAGGCGTCGCTGCGGGGCGGGTTCGGCTTCGGCTTCGAGGTGTCGGTGCGCGGCGGCTTCTGCACATCGGGCTGCTCGTCGGAGGTGTCGGTACGCGGCCGGGGCTTCGGCGGGTTCGGCCGGGAGAGGCTGGTGCGGAGGGTCTGCGTGCGCGCGGAGCGGCACGCGGCCGGCCGTTCGACGTTCTCGTAGATCGGGCCTGTGGCGGGCCGGGCGCGCTTTTCGACGACCTTTCCGTGGTCCAGGTCGGTGGCGCCGCATCCGGTGAGGATCAGGGCCACGGAAAGTGCTCCTGCCGCGGTCATCGGGCGCAAGGTGGTGCGGTGCAACGTAGGTCCTTGAGGTCTGTGGCTGTTGTGGTCAGGCCGGTGGGCGGCCGTGCGGTGATGCGCGGCCGCCCTGCGTGTCTCAGGTGCGGGGAAGCCCGGTGACCAGGCGGTTGTAGAGCTCGGCGTTGGACAGGGCCAGCGGGTTGGCGCCGACGGCGCTGATGCCGGTGTTTCCGGGGAGTCTCCTGAGGAGGTCGAAGTGACGCTCCGCGCCGAACGGGACGAACTGCCAGCGCACGTTCTCGTGGGCGGTGGCATGGAGGAAGTCGCGGGTAGCTGATTCGTCCTGCGGTCCTCCGTCGGTCTGGAACACGACGAAGGCGGGGATCGATGCCTTGAAGGCCTTGGATCCACGGTAGTGCTCGAGGACCGCCTCCATGGCCGGGCGGTAGTGGGTGCCGCCCATGGGGCCCAGGGAGTTGTGGAGTTGGGCGATGCGGCCTTGGTGGGCGCCCAGGGCGACTTCCTCGAAAGCCTGCGGGCGTCGGAGCAGACGGCTCCGTGCGAGTGTGTGCATCTCGTCGGAGAAGAATCCGACCGGGACCCTGCCGTCGTCGTCGAGGTGCGCGGAGAGGCTGAGGATCTGGTCGCTCAGTCGCTGGACGGTTCCATTGCGGAAGTACGGCTTCATGGAGAGGGAGCGGTCGATCACCAGGTAGACGGCGGCGCGCCTGCCGATGAGGTCGCGGTCTCGGAGGCTGGTCTCGGCGTCCTTGTACATGCCGATGAGGTCGGGCGCGGTTCCGGCGACCTTGTCGAGGCTGATGGCCGAGGTCTTCTCAAGGGAGTGGGTGGCAGGCATGGCGAACTCCTGGCTTGGAGTGGTGATCGGGTCACTACTAGAGGTGTACTTCGCGGCGTCCGTGTGACATCGCGGCGTGAAGTTTCTGGCGTGGAGGGGCCGTCACCCCGTGGCATCGGCCCCGTGTTCCCGCACGGTCAGTGGGCCAGAAGTTCTTCGAGGATGCTGTCGATGTCGATCGCGTCTAACTCGCTGCCTGCGGGGACCGCCTCGTAGGTCTTGTCGAGCCAGGACTTGACGGGGGCCGCCATGCCTTCGAGGCGCGCGAATCCCTCGGGGGTCTCCAGCTCGATGCTGAACCTGGGGTCCTGGGTGGTCCCGAGGGGGGTGATCTTCACGTCCCCGATTCCGGCGGGTGCCGTCATGCCTTGCGCCAGCAGTTCGCGGGCGAACGTCCACCGGACCACCTCGTCGGGCGAGATGTCGAAGGAGAGCTGGACGGCGTAGGGGTCGGCGCTCAGGTAGTAGAGCCTCACGGGCACGGGGACTCGCACGTCGTGCTCGGTCACGAGCGTCATGCGGATCTTCTGTTCCAGACCGGGAAAGCCCATGGATGATTCCTGTTCTTCGGCGTTGAGAGCCCGTCGGTGACGACGGGGGTGGGGCGGCGGAGGTGGCAACGCCCTGCGATACTAAAAGAGTACAGCGATATTTCCAATTAAGCAACACACGTACGCGGGTTGGTGCCGCTCCTCCCCCTCCCGGCGCCCGGACCCGGGAGCACGCTTCGCCGGCGAAGCGCTGAAAAGGCTCGCAGGCCGGGATGGTGGGTCTTGAACGGCTGGATCGGTTCTCGCAGGCCACCATCGGTCCTTGATCACGTCGGGCATTGGCCTTGTTCGGCTGGGGCCGCTGATCACGGCCAATCAGGATCCGATGGGCGCCGATCAGCCGGCCATTCACCGCAGGGACTCGATGGCCTCCTCCAGCGCGGCCAGGTAGAAGCCGCGGGGCGCGCCGTCGATTTCCCTGATCCGCTCGGAGGTCAGTTCAACCTGTGCGGCGTCCAGTTCACGCCGTACGGCCTTGCCGAGCTCCCGGAGACGGTAGATGTCGCTCTTCTCGTCCCACCGCCCCCAGCGCTCGGCGTCGAGGGCCCGCAGGTGCGGGTGGAGCTGGTCGTAGGTGAGATAGGCCGGGTCCTTCTCGAGCATGAAGGCTCCGCGCAGGACCTGGACGATCGCCGGCAGTTCCTCGGGCCTGTCGTGGTGTGCAGCGGGTGTGTCGGCGGCCAGGAGGTCCAGGAGTGCGCGCCATTCGGCGTCGAGACCGGCCTCAGACAGGGTGAAGGTGAGGTCGGGCCGGCCTGCGGCAGCGCGCTCGACGCCGACCTTGGCCGCGTACTCCGCAGTGACCTCGCGGACCTTGTAGCGCACCGGGCGGTCGGGCATGCCGGGCAGGCCCTGCGCGTAGATCTGGCCCGCATCGTTGACCTGAGTGTGAGTGGCCGCGCGCAGGAGGTCGGCGCGGTAGCCCTCGGCGATTGCGCCGCCGCCCAGGAGTTCGGTGACGTCGACGCGGCGGCAGGAACCGAGGAGCTTGCCGGACAGTTTCGGGCCGACCGCCTCACCGAGCCAGTCCTTGGTGCCGAACTGGCTTCCGCCGACCACCCAGATCGCTTCCTTGCGGCCGACCAGGAGCAGCCGGATGAGCAGGCTCTTCGCCTGGGCGGAGAGCTGGGCCCACTCGTCGACGAAAACGACGATGGCGGGGTGCTCGGGCGAGACACGCCACTTGTTGCCCCAGCCGTAGCGGGCACGCAGCCGGGCTCGGGCGGAGCACAGTGCGAGCAGGAACTGCAGGGTGGCGACGATCTTGTCGTCATCCATGCAGGCGTCGAGGGTGATCGCCTCGCCGAGGTCTCCGACGCCGGTTCCGACCGGATCGAGGTTGAAGGCGACGGCGTCGCGGCAGGCGGTGACCACCTCGGCCAGCGCCAGCATGACGCCGCTCTTGCCAGCGCCGGAGTCGGCGACCATCAGCAGCATCAGTCCTGCGAGGGCGAAGGTGAGCTGCCGGGCGTCCATGGAGACGCCGTAGTCGGCCGGCTCGGTGATCGACATGGACAGCGGGGCGCGGTACGGGACGTCGCCGACGAGTTCCGGGCTGAACGGAGAGTGCTGCACCATGCGGATGGTGCAGGCGTCTCCCGCGTCAGGATCACCTTCGATGAGCAGGCCGTTGCGGCGTAGCTTGAGCAGGGTGATCAGGCCCTTGTAGGTGTCGTCCTTGTTGAGGTCGTCGGGGGTGCCGGTGTTGAACGTGACACGAGCAGACCATCCCCAGGGCTCCCCGGTGACGTCGGTGACGTGATCGACGTCCTGACCTTCGTGCAGCAGGGCTCGGAGCAGGGCATCGCCGGCCTCTTCGGTGGTGGATGCCTGGGCGATCGGGAAGGGGGTGCGGTCCTCCTCCGGGCCGTCGCCGCTGGGTGCGCCGGCCGCCGCGGCGTCCTCCTGCACAGGAGGGGCCAGTTCGGGCAGCAGCAGGTCCTCGGGGATGGGCCGTTCGACGAGTTCAACGGGGTGGTGGGTCAGCCACCATCCGCCTGCGGCGAGCATCGGGGCAACGGCGAGCAGGCTCGCGGGGACGCTGGCGGCTGCGGTGCCCGCGGCGCCGAGGGCGGGAACGAGGGCGCTGAAGCGGCCCAGTGCCATCAGGGAGCGGGCCCTGCGGATCTGCTCCTCCGTGGGCTGCTCGGCGGCGAAGGGGACCGACTGGAGTGCGGTGAGGCCGTTGCGGCGGCGGCGGATCTCCAGGCTCAGGTCACGGATCCTCTGCTTCTCGGAAGCCTCAAGGCCGTACGCCGCGGCGTCTGCGAGTAGGCGCTTGAGCTTCTTCTCGGCTCGGCGGACCGCGCTGCGGGCCTCTTCCCGGCGGGCCAGGTCGGCTTCCAGCGGCTTGTTGATGATCCGGCGGCGGATCTCGTCGTCGGACATGTAGCCGGCGCGCAGCCAGTACCGTGCCGCGGTCAGGGCATGGCGCAGGCCGGGAAGGATCTGTCCGGCGATCGCGCCCGCGGCAGTGCGCGCGCAGTGGGCTACGCGCCGGGCCGTGACCCAGGGCCGCCTGCGGGTGCCAGGGTCAGCCGACTGTGCCTGCGACTCCTGTTGGGGGCCGGAGTCTTCATCACCAACGAGTTCGGCGAACACGAGTTCGCCGTACGGGGCAAGTTCCGTGCTCTCCGGCGGGTCGTGGGGGCGGTGGTGCATGGGTGCAGGGCTCCTTGGGGCGCTGGTGACGGGCCGGGCGCGGGCGGCCGTTCACGCACCGGGCAATGCGTGGACGACCGTCTGCGGCCGGTCAGCCGCCGAAGATCCAGAGCCCGACGTTGTTGCCGGTCAGGGTGGTGGCGCTGACGATCACACCCATGAAGCCGAGCGAGGTGCCGTAGCACATGGCCACGACGGCCCCTCCGGCCATCTCCTTCCAGTCCGCGGGCTTCCCCTTCGCCGCGTACAGGCGGACGCCGTACCAGACCAGGCCGCACAGTCCGATCGCGGCGCCGCCCGCGGACACAGGGGTTACTGCGGAGCGGGGCGGGTTCGCGTTGGCGGTGGCACCGGCGGCCTTCTCCACCGCTGTCTCACCTGCCACGTTCATGACCTGTCGTAGAGCTCCGGCGATCTCGCCGAAGAGGCCGCCGGAGTTCACCGTGACCAGCAGGACGAAGAAGAAGACAAGGACGAACGTCTTCCATTTCCTGAGCACCTTGTACTTGAAGCCCGCGACGACGGCCGTAGTGGCCATGGCGCCGAACAGCAGGGCCCCGAAGGAGGCGTTGGCGGTCGAATTGTTGAAGAGGTCAATGGCGAAATACATGATCAGGCTCCGGCAAGAAGGTGTACGAGGGCACGCCAGGTGAAAATCGCCAGGCCCGAGACGCCGGCCCAGATCACGGGGCGGGTGATGATCCAGCCCAGGCGGGAGCGCACCAAGCGCCAGGTCAGTCGCCCTGCGGACTTGGCCGCGGTCAGAGCGGCACGGCACAGCAGCCCGATAGCGCCGCCGACGATGGTTCCGATGCCGACCGCGCCCGCGAAGCCCAGGACGGCGCCCGCGGAGATCAGTGGTGCCCCGGGGCCGTCAGCCGTGAAGGCGTCGGCCACCCACCGCGCTGCGGGGGCCCCGTGGATGGGCACGACGTTGGCGACCGCGAGGCACAGGAGGTTGCGGCCGAGCTGCAGTCGGCTCCAGTCAACCTCGTTGCCCTCGGAATCGGTGCTGTGCGTGCGTTCGATGACGGCAGCGAGCAGGTCTGTCCAGCCCAGCCCGAACGCGGCGCCGACGGCCTTTTCGACGCCGCGGCTGACCACCTCCGTGATGTCGAGGCCGGAGTCTGCGGCCGCGGTAGGGGTGTGGTCCGGTGGCTCGGGCGGAGGGGCGGTCCCGGTGACGGCGCAGCGGGTCAGCCCGAGGTCGGCCAGAGTGCAGGTGTCGCTGAGCGGACAGCCCGGGCAGCAGCCCTTCGGGGCGGCGGCGGGGACCGGCTCTCCCTGCTCCTTCGACACGTTGATGTGCGGTGAGGTCATCGGTGGCCTCCCGCCTTGGCTGCCGTGGGCGCGGGGCTCGCGGCGGCGTGACGGGGCGTGGCCGTCTTCGGCACCGTTGAGGTGCCGCCAACCAGGTACAGCCCCGGCCTGCGGAATCCGCCGTACGGGGTGCCGACGATGCTCACCGCGGGCTCCGGTCGTCCGGTCGGTGCGCCTTCGGGCACGACGGCCCAGTCCGATCGCTCGCTCGCATGCGCCTGCGGGGACGGGGTCGCGTCCTCGGTGGCCGGGGCGAAGCCCGGGGGCAGCGCGGGCAGGCAGTTGCTGTGCGGCCAGCGGGCGTCGTTTACCGTGCTGGCCGCGAGGAGCGCTTCGGCCGGCTGCGCGGGGGCGCCGGCCCGGAGCAGGCGGCGTGCCCAGGCCCGATAGCGGCTGCGAGCAGCACGTTGGTCCGCCGAAGGGGAGGATGTGTAGATCGAGTCCTCCCGCTGCTGGCCTTTACGGGCGGCGCGGCGGACCTGCTCCTGACGTCGTGCGCGGCGTGCCCGGTCTCCGGCCGCCTCCAGGCGGTCGGCGCGCTCGGTGGCGGACTCCCCGGCTCCGTAGCGGGCCCGGGCAAGCCGGTGGTCGTCGCCGACGAGCAGCCACTGCAGGCTGATCGGCCGTCGGCGACGGAACGGCCGTCCCTGGCCGGGGTCGTGGGTCATGATGTGCGGGCTCCCGATTCATGGAGTGGGGAGACCCGGCCGGGCCCTAGGAAAGCGGGCCGGGTCTCCCGGTTTTGGCGCTCGAGCCGGCAGTCGGCCAGAGCGGATGTCAGACGCCTGCGAGGTGCTGGCCGAGCTGGCTCTTCGCCATGGCGTTGAGGTAGTTGGCGATCTTCAGTGCGCGCTCGTCGGCGATCGTGTCTCCGTTTGATCGCACCTCCTCCGAGATGCTGCGCTTGCTCAGCGGCTGGTTCCTGGCGACGAGGCGTTCCACCGCGGCGCGTTCCTTGTCCTCGAGCACCATTTCCTCCCCCTCTCGTTCCGCACCGCTGGTGCGCTCGCGTCCGTTCCGGTCGTTCCGTTCCGCGTTCTCCGTTCCGCCCGGCGCGTGCCGTTTCGCCGCTGGCTCCGTTCCGCCCCGTTCCGCGGTGCGGCCCTCCGGCGTCGCCGCGCCCGGTGCGCGTTCCGTTCCCGTGCCGCTCGCACCGTCCGGGGCGCCGGCCGGTGGGGCGGAACGGAACGGGACGCTGGAAGAGTCCTGGTCAGCTGAGGGACGGCCGAGCGGAACGAGGTTGTCGTTCCGGTCCGTTCCGCCGGTGTGCGTGCCGGCCGGCGGGAGCGGTGTCCGGGGCGTTCCATTCCAGTGCGCCCACGCGCCGCTGCCTGTTCCGTTCGGTGCGTTCCCGATCTGGCGGAACAGGGGGACCGTCGCCGGACCGGCGCCGTCGTAGAGACCGGCGAGTGGAACGTGAGGGATCACGATGCGGTTCAAGGCCGTTCCGGAACGGAGCGCGTTCCGGTCCGCCAGCTCGATGCTCGCCGCGTTCCAGGCTCGTTCCAGGGTGGAGAGAGAAGCGTTTTCGATCGTCAGCGACCAAGCCGTCCAGGACCGGACCGGGAAGCGGATCCAGCGGATCAGGCCGATCTTCGGTCGTGCCCGGGAGACCAGCCCCTGCTCGCGCAGGTACTGGCGGTGGACCAGGGAGGCGTACAGCTCCCACAGCACCATGCCGACGACACTCATGGTCGCAAACGCGACGGAGGCCTGCGTCGGCCGCCCGCCGGGACCACAGTGGTGGGCGTAGTTCATCGCGGCCGCTCCGGACGCGAACACCCACGTCATGATCCGGTAGATGGTTCCGGAGTCGCCCTGCTGCCGGGCCTGGTGGTACATCCAGCCGGTGAAAGCTGTCGTGAGCTCCCACGCGGCGGCAAATCCGAGCGCGAAGACGGTCCACCAGCCGAACGCGTCCTTGGCGTATTCGGTCTGGGACCACCAGGCCACCGCCATCGGGGCCAGGATCGGGCCGGTGACCAGGATACGGCGGGCCTGGTTGCGCACGAGCTCACGCACCCAACTGCGGATCTGTCCGAGCCGGTAGGTGAGCGTGGGGCGCCCTTTGGCCTGCTTGTGCTCACGCCGAGCCGTCGACCGCTGGTGACGGCCCTGCTGTCGCACCCGCTTTCGTTCCTGCCGGCGCGCGGGGCGCGAACGCGCGCGCTCCCACGCCTTTTTGGCCTCGGCGAGCAGCCGGTCGGCCTCCTCGTTCTTCTCCGTCGCCGCGGTCTGGCGGTTGGTGGCCTGCTCCAGCAGGTCAGCGGCCCGTTTCTCGGCGGATGCGACCGTCGCGGCCGCGGCGCTGCGCAGTTCCGCGGCGTCGCGGGCGGCCCGTTCCCGGTCTGCCTTGATGTCCAGTGCCGACTGCCGGCGCCGCTCGGTGTCAGCGTCGGCCGCTTCCTGGCGGATGCGTCTGGCCTCGGCCTCGGCGTCACGCAGACGGCTGTTGGCCTCATCGGCGTCGCGCCGGGCTGCACGCCGGAGCTGGTCGGCCTGGATCTGTGCGTCGGCGAGCACCTGCTCGACGTGCACCTGCGCTGTCTCGTGGGTAGCGAGTGCCCGGGTGGTGGCCTCCTCAACGAGGCGCCGTCCTTCCGCTTCCGCAGCGGTGAGGACCTGGGATGCTTCACGGTCGGCGGCTTCCTTGGTCACGGCGGCCTGCTCAGCGGCACCGGCCGCGACGGCCGAACTCGCTTCCCAAGCGCACTCCTGGAGCTCCCGGGCCCGGCGTTCCGCCTCCTCGCACACACGGGTGGCCTGGGCCCGGGCCGCGGCGAGACTGGCTTCGGCCTGCATCGTCGTCTCGGTCCTGAAGGCCTCGCACTCCTCCTTCGTCAGGTCGAGGATGTCGGCCGACCGGTCGCGGGCGTCGGCGAGGAAGGCCAGGACCTCGACGGCCTCGACGGCATCCAGCACCTGGCTGGGGTTGTCCGCAGGCTGCGGACTCTGTGGCTGCGACGAGGCCCTGGGGGGCTGGCGACGTCGGCGACGGGCCTTGCTGCTCACCGTCGTGCTCCTTCTTCGTGGCGTGCGCCATCGGCCTGATCTGGCGGGCACAGCATCGGGGGAGGTAGTTGGGGGGCGAGATCGGCGACGTGACGGTCATCTCCGGCGCCGGGCGGGCTGGCCTTCCCGCGGCTGTGCCGCGGCCTACTCCGGCTCGCCCGCGCCCTGCGCGTCCTCGGCTTCGTACGGACCGAACAGCGCGCGGTCCAGGTCGGCCTCGTTGGCGGTCGGACCGTCCAGCGGCGGGTATGTCACGCGGCTCATGAGTTGGCCGTCCGGCGCCCGAGGGCGTAGAGGCGAGCGCACATCCCGTTGTTGTGGGCGTCGGCCTGGTCCTTGAATCCGTAGCGGGCCAGCACACTGGCGGCGATCGCGAGTTGACAGGTGGCCGGGCGGCGTAGCCGGCCGCTGTGGACGCCCCGCTTGCCCTGGCGTTTCTCGTTCTTCGTGAGTGTCATGTCGTTACTCGCAGAAGTGCTGGAACGGGTAGTACCCGGCGCATGACGCCCAGTAGTACAAGGGCTGCTGCTCGTAGCCGGGAATGATCTGCAGGAGCACGGTGAATGTCCTTCGCTGCGGGCCCTGGCTTGCGGCTTGCAGGTCGTCAGCAGTTGCCGCACGGGCGGGGCCGACTGTGTTCATCGGGGTCGTCCTCCTCCCCGCGGTGCTCGGGCTGTTGGGACGGCGCCTGGTGGTGAAGGTGCGCGCACGCCGACTCGGCGGCATCGTGGACGACAGCGTCCGTCGGGGGCGCCGACTGCTCGATCCACGCTCGGTAGGCGTCGGCCTTGAGGCGGGCCCGGTGCCACAGGATCAGGAGGACACCGACGAGGGCGGTCGGCTGCGGTTCGGTGCCGTCCTGCGGCAGAGGCAGGAGGGTGACGGGTGTCTCGGCCTTCGCCTGCAGGGCCTGCACAAGACGGTGGTTGAGGGCGCGGAGCTTGCTCATCTCGGAGGAGGAGTCGCGGGCCGGCGTCGTGTGGTCTGTCATGCGGCCCACCCCGTCACGCGCCGGTACTCGCCCTGGAGCCGCTCGTGGTGGGCGACCGCGGCCTTGAGCTCAGTGTGGTTCGTCTTCAGGACGTCCGGCTTGACCGAGAGGCCGATGTGGGACTGGGTCAGCCTTTTCACCTCGCGGGCCGGGCGCAGCCGCTCGACGCGCTGTTCGGCCGGCCTGGCGTCGAGGGCGCAGGCCTTGGCCAGTCGCTCGTGGTCGGCTTTGCTGAGGGTCAGCTGCATCTCCTCGGTGGTGCCGCCGCGCACCGCCAGGTCGCGGGGGTGCTCGGGGTATCGCAGGGCGAGTTCGAGGCAGGCGGCGGCGATCGGGCAGGGTGCGCAGTACTGGGCGATGGTGAGCTCGCGGCGAGTCATCCACTCTTCGGCCGGCTCTTCGTTGAGCTGGTAGAAGGCGTTGACGTCGTTCGTGCCGCCGCAGCGTCCCAGCAGGAGGGCCTCGCGCAGCTGGGATTCGCGCATCTGGCTGGCGACGGCCTGCCCTTCGGGGCCGGTGAGGTATCCGCCGTCGGCGAGCTCGGCGGCCGAGGGGGTATCGGCGAGCACGCGGCTGATCTCGGTGGTGCCCTCCGGTGTGAAGTCGGCTGTCATGCTGGTCATTGCGTCGTCTGTCCTTCGTGGCGGGAGGGGGCGGCTTGCGTCACGACGGCCTCCGAGGGCTCGAATCCCTCGGGGGCCGTTTTGCGTGAGCGCAGAACCATCTGGACTACCTGGAGTACCCCAGGTAGTCCAGATGGTGCAACGGTTTGCCGATCTCGTCAAGAGCACTTACGGCGACAGCGGCCCTGCACACCCCGCCCCTTGGGCGTGCGGCAGTATGTGCCACATGGCCACGACCCCGACCAGCAGGCGCAGCCTCGCCGACCAGCTGCGTACTGAGATCCTCAACGGCGAACCCGACCGTGCGCCCGGCACTATCGTGTCCGGGCGCCAGCTCGCCGAGCATCTCGGATGTGCACGCAAGACGCTGATCGCGGCCATGCAAATCCTTGAGCAGGAGGGCCTGATCAGGGCAGTTCCCAAGGTCGGCTACATGATCCTTTCGCCTGCTGCCGCCTTCGAGGCACGCGTCGACGAACACGGCCACGTCCGGCCCGCCCTCGCGCAGGCCGGCGACACGACCGAGCCGGTCACCACGGCGTTCCGCAAGGCGTCCGACGGAGTCGCCGACGCGCTGGGCGGACCGCCGGAGATGAGCGTCGTCCTGCGCCAGAGCGTCCTCGGCCGAACCGGCGCCCCCTGGGCAGTGCGCGAGATGTACGTACCGCGGGGCATCGCCGACGCCGCTCCCCGACTCCTGGATCCAGACCTCGTCGACGAGGCCGGCATCCTGGACGCGGCCGGCCTGAAGGAGACCGGGCACCTGCACACCATCTCGGCGCGGCTGGCGACGGACCAGGAGACGGCGCTACTCAAGTCGCGCACCGCCGTGACGCTTTCAGTGCAGCGCGTGAGCTACAGCGGGGAACAGGCGCGGAGTTGTGAGTTTACGATCATCCGGGCCGATAGAGTCAGCTTGACTGATTGGTCTGGAAATGTGCCTAACTATGGTGAACCGGACGTGAAATGATCCCTGATCAGCGCGACGCGCGGCGTGTACCGGTCCATCAACAGGCTGTGCACTTCTGTTGTCGTTGGGGATAGGGTGACCCTCGATTGATCTACTGCTAGCCCTGACAACACGATGCCCCCGGACCTTGAGCAAGTCCGAGGGCGTGTATCGAGTTCGAGAAACCGAATAAGGCGGTGTCTCGTGGTGGAGCGTACCCGCACCCACACACAAATGCACAGTCAGCCCGGCCTCGTCGCTGCGTCCAAGACGCCGACGGACCGGGGCTTTTTGCTGTGCGGACACCGCTCATCGCTCATCGCCCTGACCGAGGAGGGCGGAATGTCGTAGAGATACCGGGCGGGCGTCCCCTAGCAGGGAACGCTCCTCGCCCTTCCGCGCCGGATCGGAGTTAGCAGCTCCTCTTCCGGCCGTCACCGCTCCTACGGAGTTACCAGCTCCGTCGAGCGAAGAGCCAGACCGCTAGGTCTGGATGATCACTGCCTCCCAGCAGCATTGGCCCCGAGGGGCCTCAGTCGTCCCTGGATAGCACCAGGGAGGAACCGGAGTACATCTTGCAGCACCACCATGGCATTTGTCAGCTCAGCAGCCGTCCGGGACCAGCCTTCTCAGCCATTCGTCCCTCAACTGTCACGTCAAGGTCACACGACGTGATGGCAATTTCTCCCCGTGTGCCCGCTTCAGGAGTGTCATCCACTTTTGGGCGCGGCCCCGGGACGGCCTGCTCACGCGACCTGCTGGTGGCGCCTTCCGCGCCATGTCCACCAGGCGCCTCGCGCTGAATCCGCCCCCGCGGCCAAGGGGTCCGGACAAGGGGCTTCGCCCCTCGCTTCACACCTTGGCCATGGGCTTTCCGCGCCCAGCTGCACGGCATGCCGCGCGTCAGCAGGCGAGCGTCCGGCCATCACTGTGCACGGATGCAGCCGCAGGGTTGACACCTCTGACCGCAGCCGGGCGCCTGGTCCCATATCTGCAAGGCCGTCTTCTCCGCACAGCCGGGAGGACGGCGACTCGAGCACCTCGTCGACGGTTCGTCACCCCGCCGACGGCGTGCGGGAGAAGTGTGTCCAGTTCTGTACTCCTCGCTACCATCGACCCGCCCATTCCGGTCCTGCCACAGCAGGCGTCGGGCTCTTCCCGCGTGTCCCGTAACCAGCGACCCGTACGGCGCCAGCGCGTCAAGGTGCCGATGCGCCTTGTGGAGTCTGCGCACTACGCCGACGTCGCCCTGACCGTCTACATGAAGATCAAGGCGCTCGGCCAGCGTCCGGAGGGCTGCACCGCAGGGACGGCGGTCCTCGCCTCCTACCTCGGGCTGTCGCGCTCGTCCGTCGAACGCGGCATCGCCCAGCTGCGCAGGCCGGGTCCGGATGGCGTCATCGAGCTCCCGACCAACCAGCGCCGGTCTCTGCCGGGAGGATCCGGCACCACGGCCCGGCGTCGCGTGCGTCCGATGCGGCGGGACGAGCGCTTCATCTGGCTGCCCGTCGCGGCCTGCGAAGACCTCAGTCCGCGGGAGCTTCGTGCGTTCGCGGTGCTCTGCTTCGCCCAGGCCCAGCGCATCCCGCTCACCGAGGGCGAGCTGGCCGGCCACCTGCACCACCACTCCGGTGCGCGCGCGGGCACAGCGCTGTCGGCGGCGGCCGCGGGAAAGGTCGTTGACGCGCTCGAAGCAACCGGATGGATCACGGTGCTGCGACGGGCAGGGGCCCGAGGCCGGCACCAGTTCATCGCGCACGACGTCCCCCCTGCGCCGCAGACATCGCCGCCCTCGACGGCGGCGGAAGCCGACTCGGCGTCTTCGCAACCTGATGAGGGATCGGGTGTGGCGCCCAGTGAAGGTTCGCTCGCGACTAGGGAAGACCAGAGAACTGACCGACCTGATGACGAGCGCCGCCCTGACTCACCCGCCGCAGGCGAAGTACAGGTGGTAAAGGGCGCTTCACCTGTGGATAACTCCGGCTCACGCCCTGCGCGAGATGGTGGGACCGAGGGAGAACTCGCGCTCCGCGCGGGTGCCAGACGAGCGCTCTCCCAGGGCGGCCAAGCCACTCAGGCCAGCTACGACGGCCCTGCGCTGACGCTGCACCCGCGGATCGTCGAAGTCCTTGAGCCCGTGCAGCCGCTGTACCGGCAGGCGAACACGTTCATGCAACGGCGAATTGCCCGCGAGGTCGGGCGCCAACTCGATCACGGCTGCGACGTCCCCCGGCTCCGCCAACGGCTGACGGCGCGATTCGCGAGCGTGCTGATGTCGGACATCAAGGACCCCGCCCGATGGCTGATGGGGGTCGCGCTGCCACGGTGGGGCTGTGGCCACCAGGCCTGTGAGTCCGGTGTGATGTGGCCGAGCGGCGAGGCCTGCGCGGCATGCTCCGACGTCGCGACCACACGGCGCTGGGAACGCCTACGGCTCCACCGGATCGAGCTCGGCCAGTGCCCCGACCACGGCCTCGGCGGACCAGGGACACCATGCACGCAGTGCGTTCCGTCGGTGCCGTCTCGTCCGGCTCCTGAACACGTGCTCCCGGCTCCGCGCCGCTCGGTCTGCCGGGACTGTGGCTGCCGGATCAACCTGCTCGGCCCCGCGCTCGGTGATCAGCTCTGCAAGCCGTGCCGGGAGCAACTGCGTGCGCTGGCCGCCTCCACGGCGCCGGAGCGCCAGCGCGCCTCGGCGCGGTGCGTTGGGTGGCCCGGGGAGACCTGTGAGCGGTTGGCGCTGCCGACCCGGCCGGTGTGCGCGCGGCACCGGGCGAAGGAACTTCTCGCCGAGGTGGCCGGACGATAACCAGCCGCCTCGTCCGCACTCGTGCGCGAGCCGAAGCGCGCGTCGGAGTGCGGGCCTGCCTCCTCGGTGCGCCGCCGGGTGCCGTCGTCGCGCGCGGCGCGCGCGGTGCCCACCGACGTGCGCTTGTGGCAGGCGCGCGGCGCGTACGCGCTCGACCCACGCGGCGCGCCGCCAATGCGGTCGGCGGCGATCGGGGTCCCGCGCGCGGTGCCGAGCGCACCGGTCGGTCAACTGATCGGACGCGGCTCCAAGGGGCTTCACGGAGCTGTCCCGCTTGTGACGTGCTGTAGTCGCCAGTGATGCGGATGGACTCCTCAATTCCGATGCACCCATGGCGGATTACCCCTTGTCCAGGTTGATGACCACGCGGCGGTCGCCCCTTGTCCAGCTTGCGGAAGCCCTCCTTCCGCCCCTTGTCCACCGCTGCGGCCTGGCGCGTCATTCCTTGACCAGGTTCGCTACCGGCCAGCTGTCGCCCTGGTCCGGGTAGGACGCGGCCCGGCCGCAGCGGGTCTCAGGGGAAACATCTCTCACGGGGTCCGCCCTTCGCGTGCATCACGCTGCGTCAGCAGAAGGCGGTGGACGCACCGCTGCTGCGGGGCGGGAGGCAGGGAACTGGCGCGCCGCGCGCGCCGGCCTTCCGTTCGGCAGGTGGCACTGTCGCCGGGCGAGGTGCGCACGGTGCGCCCGGCGAAGGTCCCGATGGCGCGCCGCGCGTTGCGGACCTGCCAGCGAAGGCGCGCACCGGTGCGCCCGGCCGCGCGCACCGCGCACCGCACCAAATCCGCGCTGGTGCGCCGGCCCCCGCGCGATGCGCACCGTGCGCGCACCCCTTGTCCAGCTCGCGCACCGGTGCGCGCACGTCCACCGCACCCCTTGTCCGGTGCGCGCGCCACCGCGATGCGAAGCGCGTTCTTCCTTGGCCGCTTGCCTCGGCCTGTGCGGTCAGACCGCGGACTAGGGGGGTCAAAAGATCGTCAGCGGCATCCCCACCGGATGACTAAGGACGGTCTCGGATGTCGCACCGCACAAGCCCCCTCAGCACCTCTTCCGCCTCGGCCACCGACGAGGGCTCCAGCACCCTTCGGAGCCTGAACCGCGACTGGGCGGCACTCTCCAACGACCACCGCGCCTGCGACCTGGTCGCCGACTGGGCCGCCGAGCACCCGCTGTTCGCCGGCGCCCAGAACCCGCAGGGTGTGGTCGACAAGATCAGCGCCCTGTTCCGCCGCGGCGCCTGGGAGGACCACGACCAGGCGATGTCCATCCTGCTGCGGCGCGCCAAGGGCACCGGCGCCGATCAGGATCTGGCCTGGCGGGCGGCGGCTCGCGTCATGTTGCCGAAGACCGTCTCGATGGCCAAGTCGCAGCAGCGCGAGGGAATCCGCTGGGACGACATCGTCTCGGCGATGTTCAGCGCGCTGTTCGAGGTCGTGGGCACCTACCCGCTGGAGCGCCGCCCCCGGGGCGTCTTCGCGAACATCTCGATGGACACCCTCGTCCTCGCGCAGAAGACCATGGCGGCCGACTACGACGACCGCTCGGCCCTGCGGGACATAGGGGACTCGTTGCTGCCACTCGTCGGCGACCGGTCCGCCGCACTGCTGCCGGCCGGCGCCCCCGACCCGGCGACGCAGGTGCAGCTGGCCGACTGCCTCGTGCGGGCCGTCGAACTCGAGATCGTCAGCAGCGACGAACCCGAGCTCTGCGCCGATGACCCCCGCGCCGAACTTCTTTCCCTCGTGATGTGGGCCGTCGACATCCAGGCGCTCACGATCTCCGACGCCCAGCGGATCGCAAGCTACTACCTGGAAGCCTCCACCGTCCCCGGCCGCGCCCCGCGCACCCGCCGGTCGATGGGCAACGAAGGCGCGCGCCTGCGCCAGCGCGCCAGCCGGGCGGTCCGGCCGCTGCGCCAGGCAGTCCGCACCGCCGCCTGAACTTTTTGCCCTCCGGCTGTCACACGGCGGACCAAAACCACACCTCTACGGGTGATCCGTGCACGGCCCCCTTTCCCGCTCTGACCATCGACTTCACGGGAGCACCTTCATGACTGCCGCCCACACCTCCGGCCCCACTCGCGCTGCAGGCCCGCTCGCCGACGAGGACGAGACCCGCGTGGCCACCGCCCGCATCACCGCCACCCGCCTGGGCACCGCCCTGGTGCGCGACCCGCTCGACCGCACAGTGCACGAGGAGATGCGCCACTTCCTCGACCACGACTCCGAGCCCGCGCTCATGTCCTGGGAGACGCTGAAGTCCCGTACCCCCGAGCATCTGAAGTCCCGCATCGCCGCACTTCTGACGGCGCAGGCCCAGCGGAGCGCGTCTTGAAGCGCTCACGCCGAAAGGCTCGCCGGGAGAACGAGGCGTGGCCCGAGGACGCGGCTGTCGAGACCGTCGAACGGGGGCCAGCCGAACAGGACGAGACGGAGGAGGCCGCCGGCTGGAAGACAAGCACGGCCGGCCTGACCGGACTCGCGCGCCTGGCCCGCCTCGGGGCATGGACACTGATCGCCTCCGGCCCGGTCATCGGAGTCCTTGCTCTGCTCAGCTCCTCCGCACCGGCCCAGAGCGCGCCCAAGCCGCAGGCCGCGGTCAAGTCGACCGAGGCGACCGGGCCGGCGGGCTTCGCGCAGCTCTTTGTCGGCTCCTACCTGGAAGCCGGGGAGGGCACCGAGAAGAACCTGGCGCCGTACTACTCGGGCAGCATCGCGCTCACGCACCCTGCCGGCACCCGCAGCGCCCTGCGCACGCAGGTGATGGACGCCCGCGAGCTCTCCTCCGGCTACTGGTCCGTCACCGTCGCGGTCAACGTCGCGGCGAAGTCCAAGAAGGGCGGCTACACCGACGCCGGAGTCCAGTACTTCCGCGTCGCCGTGCAGTCGACCGGCTCCACCGCCGACGCCACGTCCGGATACACGGCCGTCTCCCTGCCGGCGCAGGTCGCCGCGCCGCGCTCACTCAAACCCGGTGACCTCGGCTACCCGACCTCTCGCGGCAGCGGGACCGCCGACCCCGCATCGGATACCGCCGCCTCATTTCTGAAGGCGTACGTGGCCGGCCAGGGCGAGTTGGACCGCTACACCGCCCCCGGCGTCCACATCTATCCCGTGACGCCGACCCCCTACTCCTCCATCAAGCTCACCGCTGTTCAGGACGACTCCCCCGACAGCGCCGACAACAAGGTCCCCGGCGACGGCGTCCGCAGGCGCCTGCTGGTCTCGGTCGACGCCACCGACGCGGACGGCAACACCTTCCCGCTCACGTACGCGCTCGGCCTGACCGCCCGCGCCGGGCGGTGGGAGATCTCCTCCCTCGACGACGCCCCAGCCACCGCTGCCCAGAGCAAGCCGTCCAGCGCCCCGAACGCCCAGGCCCCGGCCACACCCAGCGGCGCCGCATCACCGTCCGGCAGCTGACCACCGTCCGCCCACCACCGAAAGAGGAAACGTTCATGCACCCGCTGACCGCAGATCCGAACACTGTCGTCCTCGCCGGCGACCTGCTCGACTGGGCCACGCTCAAGACCAACCAGATCGGCACCCTCATCAAGCTGGTCGTCGGCGTCATGGTCCTGGCCGCCGTCGCGATGGCGTACTGGAGGACCAAGTCCTGGGTCGCCACCCTCGTCGCGTTCTTCCTGGGCGCGCTCGTCCTGTGGGGCATTGCCAACCTGCCGTCCCTGCAGTCGAAGGTCGGCTCGGAGATCGACGACCAGGCCTCCAGCGTTGCCCCGCAGGTGCCCGGGCCGGACTCCGGCAACTTCAAGGCGCTGCTGTGAGTGCGTCCGAGGAAGACCTCGTCGGGCATTCCTACACCCGGGCCCGGAAGCATCCGCTCGTCATCGGCAAACTCCCGGGAGCCGGACGGCTCCCGGGAGGCCCGTACACGATCACCCAGATCGTCACCATGGTCGTCGTCTTCGGGCTTCTGGCCATCACACAGGCCCTCTGGGCGCATTTCGGCCTCGCGAACATCCTCATCATGGTCGCACTCCCCTGGGGGCTGGCCTGGGTGCTGCGCTACGCGCGGATTGACGGCCGGGATCCGGCACGCGCGCTGCGCTCCCTGCTCATCTACGCCTCGGCGCCCGCAGGCGGCCGGCTTGCCGGCCGCCCCCAGCGGCATCCGCGTCCCCAGCTGTCGCGGACGACCGCAACCGTCCGGGCCGTCGGGGGCCCTGACTCCGACGGGCTCGCCCCGGCGCCGCAACGGCCGCAGGTGGCTGCGGTGCCCCAATCGCGCCCGGCAGGCCGCCCGGCTTCGGCCGCCGTCTCCTCCGCCCGGCCAGCCGGCCCCGCCGGTCCGGCTCAGGCGACGCCGCCCCGCGCGAGCGGCCGAAGCCAGTTGCAGAGTCTCCTCGCCTCGCTCGAGGACCAGCACCCCCGCTCGTAGCAGCGCCCTGCGCCTCATCCACGAAGGACTTCAGCCATGCGTCTCCCCGTCCGGCACATCAGCGGCAACCTCATCTGGACGACCAACGCCGCCACGTGGGGCGTATGGAAGGTCGACACCGAGAACTACACCCACGCGTCCAAGGCAACGAAGAGGGAGAGGCTCGACGCCCTGGAGGCGCTGTTCAAGAGCCTTCGCGGTGAGGTCCTGTTGCTGAGCCTGTGCCCGCAGGTCGACGCCGCCTCTGTGGTCCAGCGGATGACGGCCGGGGTGGACTGGGACAAGAGTCCCGAATACGTCGACCTGTCGCTGAGGGTCCTCGACCAGCTGGAAGGTCTCGAACTGACCGGCCGCGTCGACTTCCTGGCAATACCCCTGCCGCACCTGGACCTCAAGCAGACCGCCAGAGCCGTCGCCTTCTCGGCGCAGGCCGAGTTGATGTCCGCGCTCGGGCTGCCAGTGCCGCCCATCACCGCAGATGAGGAGGCCGAGCGGCTTCTCCAGGCGAACCGGATCGCCGCATCCTGGCCGGCCGGCATCCAGCTCAAGGCCGCCACCGAAGCGGAAATCCTGTGGATCTACGGACACGCCGCGCGCCGAGGTCTCGACGAGCCGCTGCTCCCGGAAGAGGGTGCACTGCGCGGCCTGCGAGGCCGCGGGCGCACCGTCGCCGCTCACACCCAGGTCGTCCTGGACGAGGGCGGCCGCGCAGGGCAGAGCCGTAAGGGGCCCTCGAACCCGTTCGGCCGCCGCTTCGCCAAGGTGACCACCGAGTTCGGCAGCAGCTACCAGGCCTTCAGCGTGCTGGCGGAAATGCCCGACTCCTTCCGCTTCCCCGGCTCGGAGTACTTGGCCGCTCTGGATGACTTCGGCTTCCCGGTCGACTGGGCGGTCCGGCTGAACATCGAGGCCGGCTCGAAGGCCGAGCCCAAGTCCCGCAGGCAGCAGCGCGAGCTCGCGCACCAGCGCGGTGAGTACGACGGAGAGACCGCCGGCGTTCCGGCCTCCCTGGACAAGGCATCGTTCTCACTGGACGAATACCGGGACCGGCTGACCTCCTCATCCACCGAGGTAGAGATCCGCGCATCCGTCGTCACCTGCGTGTGGGGCGCCACCTCGGAAGAGGCCAACGAGCGGGCCAACTCCCTCAAGCACCACTTCGGCGGCAACGACTACACCCTGGTGAGGCCGGTCGGCGACCAGGTCCCCCTCTTCCACGCCATGCTGCCCGGCACCAAGACCCCGCGGCCCCTTCTCGACTTCAACCAGTACCTGCTCGCCCGCGACTTCGCCATGGCGATGCCGTTCAGCGGCGCCAGTCTCGGAGACGACACCGGCTCCCTGTACGGCCTGCAGTTGTCCGGCGGCGGTGTCCGTCCCGTCTTGATCGACTTCAGTCACGGGCCCCGCGTCAACGCCTCGGCGAGCGCGGCCTTCGTGGGGGAGCTCGGCTCCGGCAAGAGCGTCGCACTCAAGACGGCGATGTACTCAATTCTGTCCACCGGCCACCGCTACGGTGAGTCCCGCAGCCGCGGCCGCGCCCTGGTCATCGACCGTACGCCGCAGCAGGAATGGACCAGGTTCGCCCTGGCCTGCCCGGGCGAGACGCAGATCATCCGGGTCGACGAGACCGCCGGCGTTTCGCTCGACCCGCTGCGGATCTTCCGCGGACCGCGCGCGGCGCGGTACTGCGAATCGTTCCTCACGCCCCTGCTGGACATCGCCAGCATGTCGATCGAGGGCGTCACGCTCGCCGAGAGCATCGAGGCCACCCGGCGTGGCCCGGCCCCGTCCATGACCGCGCTCATCGCCAACCTCGCTGCACGCGCGAAGACGCCGGACGCGGAGGAGCCGAACGACGCTGCCGTGCGCGCCGCGGCCTCCGAGCTCGTCCGCAAGATGCGGGCCTTGTCGAAGAAGGACCTCGGCCGCACGATTTTCGACCCGACCCTGCCGGTCGTCCGCATCACGAACGCCGACTCCATCGTCTTCGCCGTCGACCGGCTCGGCCTGCCGACCAAGGAGGAGCTCAGCGAGCACCGCCTGCGCAGCCTGGAGGTTGAGAAGAGGTTCGGCTGGCGCCTGATGTACCTCATCACCGCGCTGTGCCGGGAGGTCGCGTTCGCCAACTCCTCGGAGTTCACCGGCGTTTTCCTGGACGAGTGCTGGTGGCTGACCTCGTCCGCCGAGGGTTCCAACTTGCTGCTCGAGATCATCGCCGACGGGCGCAAACACGGTGCGGGTGCCTTCGCGGGCAGCCACGACCCGTACGACATCGGGCCTAAGAACGAGCTTGGCGACAAGATCAGGGCGCTGCTCTCCCACATCTTCGTTTTCCGCCACCGTTCCAAGACCCTCGCCGCCCGGTGCCTCGAGTTCATCGACCTCGATCCCCACGACGAGGAAATGATCAAGCTGATCACGGAGAACCTGAGCCCGCTCAACGTCTCCGACGCCGAGCGCGGCCTGCGCGCCGGCGAATGCCTCTACCGGGACCTGCGCAAGCGGATCGCGGGAATGAAGGTCCTCATTCCGGCCGACGACGGCGCTGCGGACGCCATTCACACGACGCCGGGCCAGATGGGTGAGGACGAGCCGGCCGTCGCGGTGCCCCTCGAAGGGGCTCTGGCATGAAATCCGCCTCCCGTGCCGCGCCCCGCCGGCGAGCCCTGCGTATCTGGCTCATCGCCGTGCCCCTGGCACTGCTGCTGGGTCTGAGCGCCGCAGTCGCCTTCGCCGACACGGTCCCCACCCCGAGCCCTGGGCCGGCCCCCACCGCTCCGGACGCCAAGCCCACTCCGAAGCCGGGCGGCGACAAGGACAAGCCCGACCCGTGCGACCAACTGCCCCACGGCAGTGCTCAGTACAAGTACTGCAAGGAGGGCGGCAGCGGCGGGGGTGCCGACGGCAAGGACGACAAGCCGACGACGAAGCCCAAGCCGGAGGACACCTACAACCCGATGGAGCCCCGCCCCGGGGTAACACCGCCTGCGCCTCAGCCAGGTGACGAGGACAAGCCGGTCGAGGACCTGAGTAAATCGCCCAAGGACGGCTCCAACGGCCTGCTGCAGCCGTTCAACGTCAAGGACAAGGACGGCGTCCCGATCTCGGCGTACAGCGTCGACTCCGACACGGGCGGCTGGACCGACATCGACTTGACAATTTGGAACCTGCTGGCGCAGTTCTTCTTCGGAGTCGCCAAGTGGTTCGTGGGGTTCGCGTGCTGGCTGATCGATTGGGCGCTCAATTTCGGGCTCGCGAAGATCCTGGTCAAGCCCGCCGACAACATCGCCACCAGTTTGCGCAATCAAGTCATCAACCGTCTCGGTCTGCCCGGGCTCTTCCTTCTGTTCGCGGGCCTCTATGCGGCTTGGCAGATCCTCTTCAAGAACCGCAGCAAGGGCTTCGCCGAAGCCGGCACGTCCCTGGTCGTCGCCGCCATCGCCACCACAGTTCTGCTCTCACCGGCGCAGGTGCTGCTGGGCACACACGACCAGCCCTCACCGGGCGGTTCGACGATGCTGCTGAGCGACGACGGCCTGATAGGGAAGGCAAAGGACCTCTCGCTGGAGGTCAGTGCCGTCGTCCTGTCCCAGAACCCGGAGGGTGACGCCAAGCCGGAGAACGTCTCCAAGCCGATCACCGACGCTCTGGTCGACGCGTTCATCGTGAAGCCGACCCAGTTGATGCTCTACGGCAAGACGTTCAAGGACCCTGCGTGCTCAAAGGCTTTCGCCGAGGCGTCGCTGGTCAAGTACAACTTCGAGCAAATGGGCATCGACTTCTTCGAGGCCAACAGGATCAACCCCACCGGTGAGGCCACCTACGCGGCTCAACTCACCAACGCGGGCGAGCATTTCACCAAGGTGTGCAAGGTCAAGGAGGGCGACGCAAAGAAGGCGTCGGCCGACATGACGTTCTCGGCGGCCTTCGTCGCGCTCGCGGCGATCATCGTCTCCGTGCTCATGGTCCTGGTCACCGGCACCTTCCTGGTCGCGCAGGGCTGGCTCGCCTTCGAAGGCATCAAGGGGCACTGGGCCCTGGCCGCGGGCATCCTTCCCGGCGGCGGCCGCGGAGTTCTGTGGCGCTGGGTCTCGGCCATCATCAAGGCCGTCCTCGGCGTCATCCTCGCGATCTTGTTCCTCGCGGTCTTCATCGTGATCATCGTCGCGCTGATCGACGCGGACACCGGTGAGATCCTCGCCGTCAAGTTCATCTGCCTGGACCTCGCCGCCGTCGCGGGAATCGTCGGCCAGAAAAAGATCAAGGAGACCGCGCGGCAGGTCAGCGTCAACTTGAACCGGCGCCTGGCCAACGCCCGCGTCGGCGGCAGCCGTCAGAGCGTCTTCAACTCCTTCGGCCGATACGCCGAGACCGCCCCGGGCATCAAGCAGCTGTTCGGCGAGGCCCGCGGTGAAGCCCGCAAGGTCAGCAGGCCGATCGGCAAGGCTGGGCGCACGGCCAAGCAGATGTGGATGGGAACACCCCAGCGCGGCAAACGCGGTGGCCGCCTGCGCTCGGCCGCACGCCTCGCCACCAACGCCGCGGCCGCCGTGGGCACAGGTGGCGCCGCGACAGCCGCGAAGGTCGCCGCGCAAGGAGCCGCCAAGCAGGCACTGCGCCGCCGACTCGCCACTGCCGCTTCGAACAAGATGGCGCAGTCCCGCGGAGGCCGGGCCACCCTGGCGGCCGGCAAGGGCGCCGCCGCGACAGCGCAGTTCGGCTGGAAGGCCACGAAGTTCGCCACCCTCGCGACAGTGGGTGCCCCGGTAGGCGTCCCTCGAGGCATCACAGCTGCCAAGCGGGGCGGGACGGCCGCAGCCGCCCGGGCCAACGCCGTCAAGGGGCAGCTGACAGCAGCGAAGAACCGGGCCGGCGCGCGGGTCACGGCAAAGGTCGACGGCGCCCGCGCCTTCGGCAACGAGTACCGGCGCAATGTGCAGACCGCAGGGCGGTTCGTGGGACGTCACGCGGCCAACGCCCAGCTCGGCATGGCCCAACCGATCTCCGGACCAACGCGCCCGTCGAGTCCTCCTGGTGTGCGCGCGGCCGCCAGCTCGCCGCCTGTGCCCGGGCCTGCGCCGTCCTCGGGGGCTACCGCTCCGTCCGGCCGCTCGGCGGCGGGACCGGCCTCCATCCCCGCACCGGTGCTGCCCGTGCCTTCGCCCAGCGGCGGCGCCCCGCCTGCATCACCACCGCCTCCCCGGCCCATCCGCCGGGCGACGCGGCCGGCGGGCCCGCCCCGGCGCCCCTGACTGGCCGCGGGGGTGAGCGACACCTGCTGCTCACCCCCGCGCCCCGAAATCCCTGACCCGTCTTACCGGCCATGCCCGCAGGAGGTGCCCCATGCCCGAGCCCGTGAACACCAGCACCGTGAAGGTTGTCGCGCTCTTCGCCGCGGCCGCCCTCCTGGCGATCAGCGGGATCCTGCTTCTCGTCGTCGACCGCGGCCGTCCGGCCTCGCGCGCGGCTTCGCCCGCGCCGGCGGCCTCTTCGATATACACCTCCGAAGCGCAGCCGACTCAGCCCGAGCCGGCCGGCTCCGCGGCTCTCTCCATACAGGGCACCACAGCGCCGGACGAGGCGCCCGCCCCGGCGTCCGTGCCGCCGAAGGCTGCGGAGACGGCTCGCCAGTTCGCCATCGCCTGGGCCTCGCACGATGCGAGCCCGGGACACGACACCTCCTTCAGCGACGCCGGGCGACGTGCCGCGGCCTACGCCACCGCGGACCTCGCTACTCAACTGCGGGAGCCGGGCGACCGATCCACGCGGCTGTGGCAGCAGTGGGTTGCCGACAAGACCCGCGTCACCTGCGCCATCGACCGCGTAGCCGCACCCGACGGAGCGCCGGCGCCGACCATGACCCGCGCCTTCGTACGAGTCCTCTACACCTGCACGACCTACTCAGCCGGCCACCAGCCCACCCACTCCCCCGATCAGCTCGCGCTCGAGATGCACCTCGCTTCCGCAGACGCGTGGCGAGTCGGCGCGCTCGTGAACGCGTGAGGAGACCACGGTGAAGAAGATCCTCATCGGCCTCGGCATCACCTGGTTGTGCTGCTGCGCCCTCCTCGTCGCCACCGTGATGGCTGTCGCAACGAAGATCGGAAGCGACACCATGGGCAACGGCATCGAGAACGCCGGCTTCGGCGGTGGGATATCCCAAGGCGCTGACGTTCCGGATTGGCTGCGGACGCTGATCGACAAGGCCATCAACCAGTACGGGTGTCCCGAGGTCACACCCGCCCTGCTGGCGGCTCAGCTGTATCAGGAGAGCGGATTCGACCCGAAGATCCAGTCCTTCAAGACCGTCGAGAAGGACGGGAAGAAGGTCAAGGTGCCGGTCGCCAGTGGCATCGCGCAGTTCATCCCCGGGACATGGACGACGCACGGCAAGGACGGCGATGGTGACGGCGACAAGGACGTCTTCGACCCTGCCGACGCGGTGCCGGCCGCCGTCGACTACGACTGCGACATCGCCAAGGACGTCCGCAGTGTCCCCGGTGACAAGGCAGACAACATGTTGGCCGCCTACAACGCCGGGCCGTACACGGTGAAGAAGTACGGGGGGATCCCTCCGTATCCGGAGACCCAGAACTACGTCAAGATCATCCGTAGCCTCGCCAAGAAGTGGACCGACGCCCTGACCCAGAGCGGCCCGGTGCCTGCGGGTAGCGGGCGGACCGGACAAGTCGTCGCCGCGGCGCAGAAGGCGCTGGACACCGCCTACGTGTTCGGTGGGGACTGCCGCGCGCCGTACACCGGGGGGAACGGCTGTGACTGCTCAAGCCTCGTGAAAATGGCGTGGGCCAGCGTAGGTGTGAACCTGCCGCGGACCACGTATGACCAGGTGAATCAAGGGACCGTGGTGCGAACCACTGACGATCTCCAGCCTGGCGATCTGCTCTTCGCCCGCGGCAGCGCCTCTCGCCCCGAGCATGTCGGCATGTTCGTGGGCAACGGCCAGGTCATCGAAGCCCCCAGGACCGGCCTCAAGGTGCGCCTGAAGCCGCTCTCGTACTGGAAGCCCCAGATTCTGGTCATGAAGCGTGTTGGCTGACCTGCGTCTTTGTAGCTTCCGATCCAAGTTGTCAGTGTCCGATTGATCTGTCGGCAACTTGTCGGTTGGAAGCGGCATTGAGGGGTCCGTGTCAACGAGGACGGGTGGTCGGACGGTCAGCCGTGACGAGCGCGTAGATCATTGCCATGGCAGCGTCGGCGTACCGTCCGGGTCTAGGCCGTACGGCCACAGTCTCGCAAGCTCCACCCGCATCCCGAACAGGCCGAGCAGGGTGTTGCCGTGGTCGGCGGCCTGGCGGTAGAAGGCTTCGGCACCGTCCCGGTCTCCGGCCTTCTCCCTCGTCCCGGCCAGATGCAACAGGGCGCGGGTGTTGCCGTGATCGGCGGCCTGCCGGGCCAGGGCTTCGGCGCTCTGCCGGTCCCCGGCCCTCTCCCGCATCCCAACCAGACGCCACAGGACGTCGGTGTTGCCGTGGTCGACGGCCTGCCGGGCCAGGGCTTCGGCACCGTCCCGGTCCCCGGACCTCTCCCGCATCTCGGCCAGAAGCCACAGGGCGTCGGTGTCGCCGTGGTCGACAGCCTGCCGGGCCAGGGCTTCGGCACCATCCCGGTCCCCGGCCCTCTCCCTCATCCCGGCCAGATACAACAGGGCGTCAGTGTTGCCGTGATCGCCAGCCTGCCGGGCCAGGGCTTCGGCGCCCTGCCGGTCCCCGGCCCTCTCCCGCATCTCGGCCAGACGCCACAGGGCGTCGGTGTCGCCGTGGTCGACGGCCTGCCGGGCCAGGGCTTCGGCGCCCTCCCGGTCCCCGGCCCTCTCCCTCATCCCGGCCAGATACAACAGGGGGTCAGTGTTGCCGTGGTCGACGGCCTGCCGGGCCAGGGCTTCGGCGCCCTCCCGGTCCCCGGCCCTCTCCCGCATCCCAACCAGACGCCACAGGACGTCGGTGTTGCCGTGGTCGACGGCCTGCCGGGCCAGGGCTTCGGCACCGTCCCGGTCCCCGGACCTCTCCCGCATCTCGGCCAGAAGCCACAGGGCGTCGGTGTCGCCGTGGTCGACAGCCTGCCGGGCCAGGGCTTCGGCACCATCCCGGTCCCCGGCCTCCTCCCTCATCCCGGCCAGATACAACAGGGCGTCAGTGTTGCCGTGATCGCCAGCCTGCCGGGCCAGGGCTTCGGCACCATCCCGGTCCCCGGCCTCCTCCCTCATCCCGGCCAGACGCAACAGGGCGTCAGTGTTGCCGTGATCGACAGCCTGCCGGTAGAGCGCTTTGGCGCTTGCCCAGCCCCAGGCCTCCTCCCGGATCACGGCCAGATACAACAGGGCGTCGGTGTCGCCGTGGTCGGCGGCCTGCCGGCAGAGGACTTCGGCAGCCTCTTGGTCCCCGGCCTCCTTCCGCATCATGGCCAAGCCCAACAGGGCATCGGGCTGGGCGTAGCGGACGGTGCGGCGGTGGAGGTGGTGGGCCCATTGCAGGCGGTGTCGGCTCTCGGCTGCGTGGGTGAGATTGCTGAGGTCGTCAGCGTGAGTGAGGTGCGTGTGAGCGGAGTGCCAAAAGGAGGCGGGTGGGCACAGGGGGCGGCGGGTGGTGCGGCCGTGTTGTTCGAGGTAGTCGGCGAGCCGGAACACCGGCCCCGCCGACGGCGGTGCCGGGTTGTCGGCCGTGGTCGTGGGGGTGGGCGGGCGTCGTGGAGCCCGGGGGGTGGCCCGGCGAAGCGGGGCCTGTTTGCCGTGGACCAGTTCGGCGAGTTCGGCGAAGGCTCGTTCGGCCCAGTCGTCGGTGAGCTGATCGTAGTCGGTGTCGGTGAGGTAGTCGGTGGCGGCGTCGGCGAGGAAGGCTTGTGGGAGGTGGAGGCCGACGCCGAGGCGGCGTGCGTCCATCGCTGCTTCCAGCAGTGCTCTGGCGGGCGGGGTGGCGTGCTCGTAGCGGCGCAGGAGTTCGGGGGCTCCGGCCAGGTCCTGGGTGATCCGTCCGGCGTCACGGGCACGGGTGAGGGCGTCGGCCAGTAGTCGGTCGCCGTTCTCGGCAAAGGCAGCGGCCGTGGTCAGGGCGGCGTTGTCGAAGGCGTCCGGGACGGCCGACGTGTGGCCGGCCAGCAGTTCCCGCACCCGGCTGTGCGGATCCGGCCCGCCTGGCGTGGGCAGGGCGGTGTACTGGTGGGCGTACTCGGGCCACAGGGTGCCCAAGACCAGGACGGGTCCGCGCTCCTGATCGATCAGCAATCGGTGCACCGCCGCCGCGATCCGCTCCCCTGCCGCTTGGTCGCCGAAGTAGTGCTGGGCCTCGTTCAGCCACACCACCGTGTGTGGTTCGACCCGGTGCAACTCCTCCAGCGCAGCCTCCACCCGGGTCGGATCGAAGGGATGCCACAGCCGCCACCCCTTCTCCGCGAGCGGCTGGACGGCCTCCCAGCACGCCCGGGTCTTCCCCGTCGAGGACGTGCCCACCAGCACCACGATCCGGCTGCGGCCCGCCGTCACGTCCCGTACCGCATCGGCCAGCACCTGGTCATGCTCGCGGGGCACATACCCGGGCAGCGCCCGCACCCCAGGCGTATCCGCGCTGGAGACGGCCTTGCCGGAACCTGCGGGGTGGACTTCCAACTCGTACGGCTCCCACTGGCCGATCGGCCTGCCCGGCCCCGACCCGCCCGCCGTGTTCGCGCCCGACTCCTCGGCGGCAGCCCGCTGCAACTCCAAAAGCTCGCCCACCGGCAGCTTCAGTACGCGGGCCAGCGCCGCCACCGTCTCCGCCGAAGGCAATATTCCGTCGGACTGGAACGCCAGCTGCACGGTCGTACGACTCAGCCCTACGTTCTGGGCAAGTTGCGTCTTATTCAACCGGGCCCGAGCCAGCCCGTCGCTGAGCCTCCTGCGCAGTTCAGTGCGCGCCGGACTGTGACCGTTCTGCTCGTCGTGCACGGACCCGACCCCCGAGGTGGTGTTCGCCTGTGTTCATCTTCCTCCCGGCGAACCACGGCGCACACCGCTTCCGCGACTTTCGACCACGTCAACACCCCACGCCTATAGGGAGTCTGCCGTGATCGTCGCTGTCGTCCTCCTCACCACCGCATTCACCATCGTCGTCGCGCTGCTGGCTGGCGCCGCCGCAGGCAAACTGGCCCGCTTGGACGGCGCCACCTACCCCGCTGCCCTCACCCGCGCCGCCGTGACGTTCGGCGCCGTCCTCACCCTCGCCGCCACCTTGGCCTCCCTCTTTACCTGACAGTCGTCTGGTGGCAGGCCACTTACCCGGCACACCGACCGAAATCAGCTATCTGCCAGACATGCCGGAAAGCCGCAGACCTGCGCGGGGCCCGCGAGCACGAGATGGCGGAAAACGCAGCCTGATCGGGCCCTGCGAACCGAGGAATCCGACAAGTTCGCTGGACGGTTCGCCGACAAGCCTCCCGGACAGCCGCCCGAAGACACAGGCCAGCCAGGCGTCAGAGGACAAAGGGAACCGGAACCTACAGTCTTTGTCGTCCCTCGTTGCGCTTCGCGACGCCTCCTGGCCTTGGGCTCATGTTGCCCGACAGCGCAAGGCCGGTGGGATAGCCCCGGTTCGCTCATTCGTCGGTCGCGTCGGGGGCCGGTCCTTCACCAGTTCCGAACTGTTGATGCCAGCGCAGGGCGCCGAAGTTCTGCCACAGCACACCGAGTTCGATTTGGGCCGGGTTCAGACCAGTCCCCTCCGCCAGCTCGTCGGCGCTGATCCCCTGGTGATGATGCCCGATCGCCCGGCCGATCTGGCCTGCCCACAACTCAGCGTCGATGAACGGCCGACGTTTGTACTGCTCGATCAGCTGCTCGAGGTGCTCGCTGGTGCATCCCACCAAGGCGCCTGCCGTCGCCTTTCGGGTCGAAAGCGTGGACCACCGACGAGTCTCGGACCGACGCGTACCACTCGCTGTCGTCGGCGACTGTGACACCGCACAGGTCGCACAGCTCCGGCAGGGCCTCGGCCTCGTCCTCCTCGTCGATTCCGCTCACACTCCACGTCTACCGTTCAGGGGCCCGCACCCCGTTCTCACAGGCCCCAGGCGCTGTAGGAAGCGCAACGCCGGTGAGACATCCCGGCCGCCATGGAGCGGAACGACCGCCGTTCGCCGCTGGGCAACGTTCCAGGCCCGGCAGCGGCCGCGCGTCGGGCCTTAGGTGCGCTGATCTGCGGAGACTGGGCTGGATGGCAAGGACGCGCGCGGGCTGAGTTGCGTTTCCGCGCACATCGGAGGTCAGCGGCTCCCGCTCCGCGATCAAAAAGTCCGCCCAGCCATGTCACACGGTCACCGCTTTCGACACCTCTATGGGCATCCGCGCTCCCCCTCGCCCCCGGAGTTCCGACATGCCTTCCCTCACCTTGTTCCCCGCCGCTTCGCCCCCCGGAGCCACCCGATGACCACGAACGATGTCATCGACCGTCTGATCGACGTCGGACAGAACCTGCCGGCGTACGGCGAGGCCGCCTACGCCTGGGTGGCCGACAACGTGTGGCTGCTGGCCGTCGTACCCGTGGCGGTCGCCCCCCTCGTTCTGGCCGTGTCCGTGGCACGCCGGCGCTTCAGCCGGCGCCGGCTGAAGGACCGGCAGGCCTTCGAGGTCCTGCCGACCACCGGCTTCGACCCCGTACTCGAGGACGTTCTGCGCTTCGCCAAGCAACTGGCTCAGGCGCAGCGAAGCGTGTCGCGCTGGGCCTTTACCCCGGTGCGCGGGACCGCGGTGCGCGTACGGCTGCTGTCCCAAGGCGGGCTTCTGACGATGCGCGTCGAGGGCCCGGCTCGGGCGGCGGCGATCCTGCGCCACCAGGGCTACAGCCAGTGCGAGATGCGCGCGGTCGGCGCCGCCGCGATAGACGCCGACCGTCCTGAGATCCGGCTCGGCGTCGACCTCGACAGCAACTCCCGCACCGCGCTCGCGGCGTGACAAAACGAAAGGAGGCAGTGGTGAGCAAGAACTCGATGTCCCCCGGCGCGAAGCGGCGCGGCCCGAGCAGGCCCAAGCCCCGTAACGACAAGCCGACGCAGCACGTCGCCCGCGCCGAACTGGCTCTGGCCCTGCCCGACTACCTGTCTTTGCGAGAGGTGCCGCTCAAGCCCGACCCGTTGGAGGCGCTCGCGGCCGCCGTCGCCGACGTGCGCGAGGACCTGGGCGAGCGGGCGGACATCGTGCTGGATCTAGTGCCGATATCACCGTCCAAGGTCAGTCGCCGGCGCAGCCGCCTGCTGGCGCAGGCGCGCCGCAACCCGAGCAGCATGCCGGCGATCCCCGGTCTCCCGAGGCAGGTCACGGGCGGCCCCAACTTCGGCGGCCTGGCCTCCCTGGGCAACGAGATCGCCGCAGAAATGCGCGGCCAGCAGGGTCGCGGCGGCCAACGGCCAGCGCAGAGGCAGCGCATGCCCAGCATCTCCGACGTCAAGGCGGCCATGGGCAAGTTCGGCCCCGGCGCCGATCCGGTGTTCGCTCTGCAGCTGCTGATCCGGACCTGCTCCTCCGACCCGACGCGACCGCGCATGCTGCTCGAACAGATCATGGCGACGCTCGAAGGTTGGGCCGGCGACAACCACCTGCGCCCGGTCGGGCTGAACCTGCTCGTCACGCGGCTCCGCGCGGACTCGCGGCTGTACCGGCGCAGCTTCGACCGCCGTTTCGCCACGGGCGAGTTCGCCCCGCGGCGAGCCAGCTGGGTGACGGGCGCGGAGCTCGCCGGCCTGCTCAAGCCCGCCACAAAGCACAACATGGCGGCGAACGTGGCCCGATCCGGTGGCGTGGTCCCCCCGCCGCCCCCGAGCCTGCCGACCTGGACTGGGCAGCCGGACCTGCTGCCGCTGGGATGGGTAGCCAAGCCGGGTGGCGGCGAACGGCTGGCCGGTCTGCCCTTGATCTACCTCCTGTTCGGGCTCTTCCTCGGAAAGGCCGGTTACGGCAAGACCGAGATGAGCTTGGTGCAGGCGATCGCGCTCGCCCACAACGGCCACGGAATCCTGTTCCTGGACCCGCACGGCGACGGCTGGCAACGCGCACGTCCGTACCTTGCGCATCCGCAGATCGCCCCGCGGCTGTGGGAGATCGACCTGACCTCGCCGGACCTCGACGCGATGGTCGGTTCGTGGAATCCGCTGTCCATGGAGAACCGCGGGGAGTCGGAGATCCCCGACATCGTCAATTCGATCGTCACTGGCTTCGCGAGTGCGCTGAACTGGTCCGACAGTGCGGGCCGCGCCAAGACGATCCTCACGCGTTCGGTCGAGACGCTCGCCCGTCTGTCGTGGATCCTCTCGCAGGCCGGCCGGCCCGATCTGGCACCGACGATCTTCCAGATCCGCACCCTGCTCAATGACGAGGTGTGGCGCGACGCGATCGTCCCGTACCTGCCCAAGACGCTGCGCGACTTCTGGGTGCACACCTACCCGAAGTACTCGAACGAGGCCACCCCTGTCGTCACGAACATCATCGAGCGACTCGACAGCTCCAACAGCCTGAAGGGCTTCCTCGGTTCGTCGCTGAGCACGTATGACATCCGGCACGCCATGGACACCGGGCGGATTGTGTTCGTGTGCCCGTCGGGCACCGGCGACACCGACCGGATTGTCTCGTGCCTGCTGATCTACGACCTGTTCCGGGCCGGCCTGTCTCGGCGCACCATGCCCGTTGCCGACCGCAAGGACTTCTACGCGTTCATCGACGAGCTCACCGCGGTGGACGGCGCCAGCAAGGGCACCCTCGCCGCGATCGCCGAACAGCTCCGTAAGTACAAGGTCAAGCTCCTCGCGATGACCCAGATGTCGCAGCGCCTTTCGCCGACGACCCGACAGGGTCTCTTGCAGAACCTGTCGATCCTGTCGACGACAGCCAGCGACATCGACGAGGCGCAGCTGGTCACGCGCAGGTGGGGCAAGAAGGTCGCGCCGGACACGATCTCGCAGTTGCAGCGCTACCACTACGTCATGTCCGTCACGCTCGACGGCGGGCAGTCCGATCCCTTCCGGGTGCGTGGCGCGAGCGTCGAGGAGCTGTACGGCGACTACCTGCGCGAGGACGACGTGCACCACCTGGACACCGCGGTCGACGCGAACCTGCGTCGTCGCCGGGTGAGGGACATCCTCGACGACCTCGGCAAGCTCGATACCCGCCTGCGCCTGTTCCTGGCCACGCTGCCGCCCCCGCCGCCGGACGAGGACCAGGGGCCTGATGAGCCGCCGGTCAACGACGGCCCGGAGCCGCCGGACGACGACCCGGGCCCGCCGCCCCAGGAGGCGCCGGTTCCCGACAACGTCACCTTCCTCGTCAAGAACAAGGGATCACGAGTGGGATGAGCACGCTGACCGATCACGAACCCCTGTCTCAGCCGCAGCGCGTCCAGTCCTTCCAGGCGCTCGCCAAGTCGGCTCTGGAGCTTCTCTACCAGCACCGCCTCATGACCACGGACCAGCTGCACCGGCTGCTCACTCCGGGCGCCCGTGGCTCGTCCTACCTGCGTCGGCAGCTCGCGACTCTCGAAGAAGCCGGCCTGGTCCACCGCCTGCGTGCCCAGGGCGAGTCCAGCGGCAGCAACCGTCTCAACCAGCCGTACGTCTGGTTCTTGACCGAAGAGGGCGCCGACGCCGTGGAACAGGCCGCGGAAGTGTTCTCCCGCCGCTACCGGGTAACGCCCGATTCGGCGGCCAGCACACGCCAGGCCCACACCCTGGCGGTCAACGAGGTGGGGATCGCGTTCGTCACGCATGCCCGCCGGCTCGGCCATGACTGCACGCCCTTGTCCTGGACTCCGGAGGTCGCCCACCGCATCCGTGACGGGATGCGGCGGTTCGAAGACGACCACGTCATCTCCGACTCGGTCCTGCACTACGTGCACGTCCACCGCGGGGCGCGCACGATGCTCAACCTGTTCATCGAGCTCGACCGGGCCACCATGACCACGGCCGACCTCGCCAAGAAGGTGTCCGCGTACGGACGGCTCTATGAGTTCGTACCTCAGCACCCCGACCGTGCGCGGCGCTCCGCGGCGTCGACCCGGCCGGCGTGGCAGCACACCTATCCGGCGTTCCCGCGCCTGCTGATCATCCTCGACGGCGCGGCCAGCCCCACCCTGGCCAAACGGCTCGCCGACCGCACCGAGGACCTGTACACGCTCACGCGCGTGGACCCGCGCCTGGCGCGGCTCGCCCGGCATCTTTCGGTCGGGGTCACCACCCTCCAGCAGCTGCGTGAGCAGGGCCCCTTCGGCCGGATCTTCACCCCGCTGCTGCGTGGCACGCCCGAGGAGCGGCACCCCTCGACCGACATGCTCCTGCGTCATCCGGGCGCCGCGGGGCCCGCTCGACCTCCGCCGGCCCGGCCTCAACCGCGCTGATCTGTCACTCGCCATCCCTCGGGGCCAGGCGCACCCCGCCTGACGACTAGCTGTGAAGGGAGGCTCCGCCGATGAGCACCGCCGTTGAAGAAATGTCGGCCCCCACGCCCGCCGTTCTGGGCCTGGCCGAGGCGCTGGACAGCTCGGATCAACTGCGCCAGCGCCGCTTCGAGATGCTGCCGATGCGTGGCTCCGTCTACACCGACGTGCAGGGGCGTGGCCCCGGCCCGAGCACCAGCCCCGAGGGGCTCGCCGACCTGATCACCTCGATCTCGGCCGTCGGCGTTCTCCATCCCGTCCTGGTGGAGGAGCTGCCCGGCTCCGACGACCGTGTCCAGCGGCGCCTGGTGATCGGCGAGCGCCGCTACCGCGCCTGCCGCTGGGGCGCCGTGAACCAGCCGGACAACCCGCATTTCGAGAAACTGCCCGCTGTCATCTGCCCGGGTCCCATCAGCGATGAGGACCGCCGTACCTGGCAACTGGTGGAAAACCTCGCGCGCGAGGACCTTCAGCCCGGCGAACTCGCCGGCGCCCTGCTGCTCGAACGCAGCGCGATCCTGCGCACCCAGCTCGACAACGCCGGCATCGAGGTGAGCGAGGAGATCCAGCGGCTAGAAGACCCGGTGGCCCGTTTCGAAGCCTTGGAAAAGTTGCGCGGCAGCGACGCCAACCTCGCCGCTCCGTGGAACCTCGTGCTGCGCCGGCTCGGCCTGCAGATCACCCCGCGGCGCGCACGCGAGGTCGTGGCCGCCTTCCGGACTCTGCCGCGGGAGCTGTCCGCGGACATGGACCAGCACCAGGTCGCGCTCGCCGCGCGCACGAATCTGGCCCGACTCAGCCGTGGCCGCCGCGAAGCCGCCAACGAGTTGTGGCAAGCCGTCAAGCGTCTGGGCCGCACCGACCTGCTGTCCGCCGCCGCCCGGACTCAGGCCACGCATCCGGAGATGCCGGCCGAGGCCGCTGCCACTGCTGCGGTCACCTCGTACGAACAGGCCAACGCCGAGCGGGCCGCAGCGCTGACCCGGCCGACGCCCGAGAACGGCGAGGGCGAGATCAATTCCGCGGCGATCGAGGAAGCCGGTCAGTGGATCCCGTCCGAACGGAACGGTACGCGCGAGGCCTTGGACCCTGCCGACTCACCCGGGCAGCCCGGCCAGCAGGATCCCTCCGCGCAGCCGGCCGGCACGGAGCTGGGCAAAGAGGCGCCGGTCGGCGATGAGCCGAAAGACACGGCCGACCCCGTCGACCCGCCCGTCCTCGCCTCCGCCCTCGAAGGGCTGCGGGCCCTCAACACTCAGCTGGCCGAGGGCCGCACCCTGCACCGATTCGACGCGGGCTCGCTCCGCATGCTCCTGACCGAACTCCAGCGCCACACCAGCGCCGGCGCTGAAAGGACTGCCGCATGACTGTCTCCCTGCCCATGCCCGGAATCGGGCAGCCGGTTCCGGCCCCCGCGTCCGGCTGCGACTGCAACAACTGCCCCTTCTTCATGGACAACCCCCGTGCGGTCGAGCCTGTCTGCTCGGGTTGCACCTCCAGCTGCGAGTACTGCGGCTGTGCCCGTGCCGAAGACCCGGTCCCCGGCAGCGAGCCGGGCCTGGCCTGCACCCGCTGCCCCATCCGCTGCGGCACCCGCCCCGATCACGAGGCCTGGATGAAGGACATCGGCGGCACCATGCACTTCACCGGGCTCCGCGTACCGGGAGCCCTTCCCGACCTGCCCCTGTTCACCCCGCAGGTCGACGGGCACGACGTACGTACGCTCGACGCCCAGCTGAAGTGGCCCGCCTACGCTCTCGGGCTGCGCCGTGTCATCAGCCCCAAGACGCACAAGTTGTTCCCGCGGTGGGAGGGTAAGACCGCCCACCAGTTCCTGGACCTGCGCCCCGATCAGAAGGCGATCCTCAGCGGTTACGCGGAGGACCCGCTCGTGGAGGCCTACTGGACGCGGCGCAAGGCCGACGGCTTCGCCGACATGCTCGCCGCCCAGGAGTGGGACCTCGTCCTCACCCCGAACGCGTCGATGTACTTCAATCAGCCCCGCGCCGAGAACCTGATCAACATGCGGCGCAACCTGATGCTCGCCGCCGAGCTTTCCTCCGCAGGGGTGACTGCGGTCCCCAACATCTACTGGCTGCGGCTGGAGGACCTCGACCGCTACCTGGACTGGCTCGACGAGTCCCCCACCCTCCCGCCCGCCCTCGCCATGAACCTGCAAACCTTCCGCACCCAGGCCGACTGGGAGGAAATGGCGGTGCCCGGGCTGACCTACCTGGCCGCCACGCTGCCGCCCGACCTGCCCATGGTCCTCACCGGGGCGAGCCGCGCTGACCGCATTGCCACTCTCAAGGCGCTGTTCCCCGGACGGCTGTACCTGATCAGCCAGAACCCGCTGCAGTACGCCCGTCACGGCGCGGTCATGACGGAGGAGGGCCGCGTCGACACCCAGGCGCGCACCGAGGACCTGTTCACCGCCAACGTCCGCTTCTACTCCGGTCTCGCCGACGGCACGATCACCGCACGGACCGGGGCCTAACAATGGGCTCGGGCAGCCGGATCGATCACCAGCACCACCTCGTCGCCACCACGGCGGGGCTGACCATCGAGGCCCCAGCCAACGAGGTCGACCTCATGCCCGAGGCGCAGCGTGAGCTCATCGACCAGGCCCTGCAGATCCAGGCCGGCTGGGAGGCGAACAACGGGCAGGCCACGCTCGAGGAGTCCATGGAGTACTGGGGCCTGCGTGATCGGCTCCGACATGAGCACGACCTGTGGAACGGCCACGGCCTCATTGAGGATGCCGAGCGCGAAGAGGCCGAGGAAGAGAGCCCCAGCTTCCCGCCCCGGGCCAGTGAACCGCCGGCGGGCATCCCCCTGCAGCGCACCGCGGCTCAGCAGGTCCTGGATGAAGTACTGGAGGAACACCAGGCATCGGCCGCGCTCGCCGTGCAGGCCCGTGACCGATGGCCGACTGAGCCTGAGGCCGGCTTCGTGGAGGACTTCGAGGCCTTCCGCGAGATCCACGATGCGGCGTGGAACCGGGAGATCCAGGGTGAGCAAGCGGTGCCCTACCTTCTGGAAGACGCGACCGGAGGACTGGGTGCCCGCGAGGGCGGGCGCGGCTTCGGCGTGGAGATCGAGTTCGACACCGACGGCGACTGGGACGATCAGCACGAGGCGCTCCGTGCCATCGGCCGTGACCTGCACGAGGCCGGCCTGGCCCAGGACAGGCGCATGCACAGTTACCACTCCCAGCAGTACGCCGGATACACCGACGCCCCCAACGCGTGGCGCCTGGAGGACGACTGCACCGTCGCGGGCGAGATCGTCTCGCCGATCATGTACGACGAGCCGCAGACCTGGCAGAACCTCGCCACTGTCTGCGAGATCGTCCGACGGCACGGTGGCGGCGCCAGCGAGCGCACCGGCGGCCACGTCCATGTCGGCCTCCACGACTACGACCACGAGGTCGCCAACCACCACCGCCTGATGCAGATGTACGGCGACTACGAGGACGTCCTGTTTCGGCTCGCGGCGAACCGGAACGCCCCTGACTCCGCACACCGCGGAACCGGCTGGTGCGAGCCCAACCACGTGCCTGCGGGCGGCTACCGGTCCCTGCCCGACGTCCACAGCCGTGCCCGGCACGGCATGGCCGTCAACCTCACGGCAGCGCGAGGCCAACGGAGCGACCACGGCGAGTTCCGGCTGTGGGACGGCTCGGTCGATCCCGCCGTTATCCAGACGCAGATCAACGTCTCCCTCGGCATGGTGGCCGCAGCAGTCCGCGGGGGACCACAGGCATCCAGGCGGAGCGAGTCGATGTCGCTGGGCCGACACCGCCAGGAATGGGGGCCCGATCAGCGGCTCATCGACGGAGACCTGGAGGCCAACAGCCTCAGCTTCCGTCGATTCACCGACGAGATCTTCCACCGCAGGCAAGAGAGAGCTCAGGCAGCCGCCCTCTACGCCGTCACCCGCTGGCAACAGCCCGACGCCCAGGGCTGGTAGCGCTCGCACTCGCCGCCACAAGCCACCCCGCCGACCCGCTAAGGGGACGACGGACGAACAAAGACCCGAAAGGGGGCCTTACCGATGGCGTCCGGCAGCAGGATCGACCACCAGCACCACCTCGGCAGAAGCTCCGCCGACCCTGGCCGCTCTGTGCGGCTCACCACCCGACGGACCGTGAGGAGGGCCTGACACATGGGATCCGGCAGCAGAATCGACCACCAGCACCACCTCGTCGCCACCACCGCGGCAGGGCTCACCGTCGAGGCCCCTGCCAGTGGCGTCGACCTCATGCCCGAGGGACAGCGCGAACTGATCGACCGTGCCCTGCAGATCCAGGCCGATTGGGAGGCCAACAACGGAGCCGCCACCTCGGAAGAGGCCTTGGAGTACTGGGGTCTGCGCGAGCGGCTTCGCAGCGAGTACGACCTGTGGAACGGGCACGGGCTCATCACGGACGCCGAGCCCGAAGACGACGAGGGAGGAATACGTCAGGCCAGCTCCGAGTCCACTCTGGCCACCCCCGAAGCGATTGACGCTCTTCGTTCAGCGCTCAGCAACGGAGTCCCCGCTCAGCGTGAAGTTCCGCCCGATGCGGGTCTCTCCCCCGATGACCGTGCGGTCCAGCGGGCGGCCGCTCAGCAGGTCCTGGACGAGGTCGCGGCCGAGCATCAGGCGGCCGCGGCGCTCCAGGAGCAGGCTCGCGAGCAATGGCCGGCCAACGAACCTGTCAGCTACACCGACGACTTCGATGCCTTCCAGCGAGACTACGAGGCCGCGCGGGAGCGCGCGGAGCGCGGGGAGCAGGTCGTTCCGTACATGACGGAGAACGCCACCGGCGGACTTGGGGCACGTGAGGGCGGCCGTGGGTTTGGTGTCGAGATCGAGTTCGACATCGACCCCGGCGTCGACCGCTGGCAGGCCATCCAGAACATCGGCCGTGAACTGCGCGATGCGGGCCTGTCCCGCACGGCACGGCAGCACGGCTACCACTCCCAGTTGGAGGCGGGCTACACCGACGAGCCGAACGCATGGCGGCTGGAGCAGGACTGCACGGTGGCCGGCGAGTTGGTCTCGCCGATCCTGTACGACGAGCCCCAGTCCTGGCAGAACCTTGCGACTGCTTGCGAGATCATCGAGCGCAACGGCGGCCGAGCCTCGTTCGGCACAGGCGGCCATGTCCACGTGGGTATGCACGACTACGACCACGACGTTGCCAACCACACCCGGCTCATGCAGACGTACGCCGCTCACGAGGACGTGCTGTATCGGCTCGCCCAGAACCCTGCTTCCGAGGGCAATCAACACCGCGGTACACGCTGGTGCCGTCCCAACCCGGTCCCGTCGCAGGGGTATACGGCGATCTCGCAGATCGAGTCGTACCACGGCATGGCCGTGAACCTGAGCGGCGCGCGGCGCGGCGGGCAGAGCGCGCACGGCGAGTTCCGGCTGTGGGACGGATCGCTCAACCCTTCTGTGATCCAGACGCAGGTCAAGCTCTCCCTGGGCATGGCGGCCGCGGCCGTTCGGGGCGACACCACCGTCCCGGGCACGCGCATGCAGCTGGGCAGCCATCTCGAGCAGCGGCGCCAGGCCGGCGTCGGACAACGTAGGCGGCTGTCCGGTGACGATTGGCGCACGACCACCGCGGACTTCCGGCGGATGGTCGATTCGCTCTTCCAGCGCCCTGAGGATAAGGCGCAGGCAACCGCTCTGTTCCAACAGACCCGCTGGCAGCGGCACTAATCCCCTGGAGATGCTATGACCTTCATCCGCACCCGCAACGCCTCTTCCGCCGCCACTCCGCTGGACCCTCCGAAGAAGGACAACGGCAGCAACTACGTCTTCGAGATGATCTACGACGGCGGTAGCTGGCGCGGCTACTCCGACACCCCGACCGAGCTCATGGAAGGCCTGATCCCGGAATACCCCGAACTCATCAGCCCGAAGGAGAAGGCTGCCGCACGCATCCGGCTGGCCCTGCGCCTCCAGGTGCAGCTGCAGGCCGCGCTCGCGGCGTCGGAAGAGTTCGCGCAGTGCAGTCCCGAACAACAGCAGGCGATTCTCGCCCCGCGGGACACGCCACCGGTGGTCAGCCGCTGGGATGCCCCCGTCCCGCTGGTCCTGGTGACCACGTTCTACAAGCCGGCCGGTCGGCTGCCTCGTCCCGAGGGGCCGGATGAGGCGCTGATCTGGATCGAGCCCGATGACGAGTGGAGCCTGCTGGTTTCGCTCCACCAGGCCGGTGTGATCCACCTGGCGGCCGAGCAGGGTGCGCTGCCGCCGAACGTGCGGGGAGAATGAACGTGGGGTCGGGAAGCCGAATAGATCATCAGCACCACAGTGTCGCGCCGACGCGGGGCACGGACACGCTCGTCGCTGAGGCTCCGCCGCTGACCATTGAGGAGCGGCCGGAGCGCGCTGAGGTGCGCTTCGTTGACACCAGTCCAGTCGACGAGCCGATTCTGCAGAACTACGTGGTCAGCGGCGACGACCACCTGCTGTTTTTGCCGCGCCACCCGGACACCATCCAAGGACAGGTGACCGACGAGCAAGACGCCCTGGTCAACCTCGGTGCCAGCGTTTCCGACGAGGACGGGCGCCACTTCATCGAGGGCGACGTTCGGGTCACCCGCGGCCCGGACGGCCAGATCCAGGTGAGCCCGGAGAGCCTGCGGTGCACTGGCGGCGACATGCACGCCGGTGACGAGGACGGCACCTGCTCCCACCAGGCCGCGGTGGCCAACCTGGTGCAGGAGCAATTCGGCGCAAGCGGCCGCTCGGCGATCGACCGGGCCGCCGCTCAGGAGGTCCTGGACGAGGTGGCGGCCGAACATGCCGCCTCGATCGCTGCCCAGGATCAGGCCCGTGCCGAGCGGGCGGCCCAGCCAGCGGTGCGCTCCTACTTGACGGACATGGACGCCTTTCAGGAGGCGTACGACCAGGCCCGCGAGCGCAGGGCGGCGGGCGAACCGCTGGTGCCCTACCTGACGGAGAACGCCACTGGCGGCCTAGGCGCGCGCGAAGGCGGGCGCGCCTTCGGTGTCGAGATCGAGTACGACTACCCGTCGTCGATGTCCTACTCCGAGCAGCAGGCTGCCAATCAGCGGATCGCCCGTGAACTGCATGAAGCCGGCATCGCGCCCGACCCGCACATGCACCGATGGCACCAATCCGCGCGCGAGGGATACACCGACAATCCCAACGCTTGGCGCCTGGAGAGCGACAGCACCGTCGCCGGTGAGATCGTCTCGCCGATTCTCTACGACGAGCCGCAGACGTGGAACAACCTGGCCAAGGTGTGCGAGATCGTCCGCCGTAACGGAGGCATCGCCAACGCCCGCACCGGTGGCCACGTCCACGTCGCCGTCCCGGACTACGACCATACCGTCGAAAACCACAACCAGCTGATCAATACCGTGGCTGGGTACGAGGACGTCCTCTACCGGATCGCCCAGAACCCGGCCAGCGACCGCCACCGTGGACTGGAATGGTGCGCTCCCAACCACCAGCCGTCGAGCCCCTACACCTCGGTCTCAGCCGTCCAGCGGTACAACAACGACCACCACATCGGACTGAACTTCCAGTCCGTCCACGGTCGGGACAGCGACCACGCCGAGTTCCGGATGTGGGACGGCTCGCTGGATCCTGGGACCATCCAGGCTCAGGTCAACGTGTCGCTTGGCCTGACGAACGCCGCCCTGCGGGAAGCCGGGACCACTGAGCCGCCGCCGCGGCAACGTGTCGGGCACCACCGTCAAGCCTCGGCCGGGCACCGCGGGCGACTGACTGGGGAGGCCTGGTCCAACACCACGCGGTCGTTCCGCAGCCTCGTGGACCGGATCTTCAGCCGGGAGGAGAACCGGGCGCAGGTCACCGCGCTGTTCGCCGGCACCCGCTGGCACAACGGTCAGTACTGAGTGCCCAACGGGAAAGGGGCTGGGGCACCGCAATGTTGCGGTTCCCCAGCCCCTTTCCCGGGTCGGTGGCCTTACTTGGGCGAGAGCCAGAGCGTCGGCGGCACGGACCGCGACCGCTGGGGCTCCCGGAGCGTCCGGTGGCCACACACCTCCTCGTCGGCCAGCTGGTCATCCAGGCTGAAGCCCCGGTAGGCGACGATGTGCGCCAGACGGTCGTCCTTGGCACGGGCCGTCGCGGTGAACTTCCGCTGGTCGATCGGGACCGGAGCCCCCGAGGAGTAGTCCACCATCATCAGCGTTCCCTCCGGAACCATCAGGACTTCCGTGATGGAGACGTCCGCCCCACGGGCGGCCTTGTCGAACCACCCGGGGTTGGACGCCCAATAGAGGTTTCCGTCCGTGTCGACAGCGACAGAGAGCGGGCTCACCGCCGTGCGCGCCAACATGACCAGCTGCGGCCAGCGCCGGTCGGTCCACACCAGCGCAGCCCGGCCCACGGTGGACTCCAGGACGTCGAGGGTGGGCAGAATGACCCCGCCCGCCTGGTCGAGAGCCTGGTACAGGACCTCGGTGTCGGTACCCCCGGTCGGACGCGGGAGACCGAAGTCCGACCGGAGCGGCCAGGTGTCCACGTCTCCGTTGTGCGTGCCGATGAGCTGACCCACCTGCAACGGGCTGGAATTGACCAGGGTCGTCCCGCCCTGGGTCGCCCAGCGTGTGTGCCCGAGAGCGACCGGAGCCGCGTCGAGCGCGCTGTTGTAGGCGGGCTTCCACACGTCGCGGAACCGGCCCGGTCCCTTGATGATCCGCCAGCCGCCCGCCGTCACGTCGCGACGGTTGGTGACCGGGCGCCGGTCCAGCTTCTTGGTCGCGGAGGTGGCGAATGCCAGCCCTGCCGAGTCCTTACCCCTCTCCTCGGCCAGCTGGCCGAGGGCAACGCACATGATGGTCGCGCGAGTGGGGTCACAGGTCTGGTTGCGGATAACCCCGAACAGACCGCACATGGTTGTTCCTTACTTCGCCTCGGGCACCCAGAAGGGTCCGAGGTGTACTGCTCAAGCCGTCAGGCCGCGCCGCGCGCGGCCTGACGGGTGTTTCAAGATGGGTTGTGCCATCCGCCGCCCCGGACAGGGGTTCGTACGGTGGCGTTGCGGACTACCGGTAGTTCCGGGATTCCGCCTTGACGAAGTCCCCGCCGGGGATCTCGTCAGCGTCGGTGAACCAGCGGCGGGACGACTCGCCCGCGAGGTAGACGTACGCCTCAACCGTGCTGCCATCGGCGAGAGTGACAGTACGAACCTTGCGGTCGTACATGTTCTCGCGCCCCTCACCCCGATAGCCTTCGAGCCGGTCCAGGCGACGGAGCACCGTGGCCCACAGCTCGGCGTCCACGTCCATGACCTCACCGACGACGATGCGGCCCTCTCGCTTGACGGCGAAGGGGACACCCGCACCGAAGAGCGTGTAGTCGTTCAGAGTCGCCGGGCGCTCCTGAACCGTGGTCCCCTGGAGGATGCCCAGGTAGTTGCCCTGTCCGGCACGGAGCGTGCCATAGACGAAGACGGGCTTCTGCTCAGTGGTGAACAACTCGTTCGCCACCCTTCTGTACTGCTCGCCGGTGACCTTCTCCGGCGTTGATAACTCAACTCTACAGCATAATTTCCAATTATGCAACTACACTCGTAGTGTGCTGCCCGACACGAGAGTGCACTTGAGGTTGTGAGCCCCGGGAGAGGGACCTCAAGCTCACCGCGCGGAGACAGTGCCGCTCGGAGGTCCGCAGGCTCGTGGGCATGCCGGCAGGCTCGACCGTTCACCTCTTCGGCGCCCGGCTTTCGACTGTTTCGAAGGCTCTCAAAGTCACAACGCGCAGGTCAGACACGCTGTCAACTCTCACTTCTGCTGGCGTTTCTCAGCAGTCGAGATGGTGGACGAGATCGTGACCGCCCTGCGCCACGATGCCGCCCAGGCCCTGGCCGCGCAGGGCGTCGGTGCCGAGGACAGAGTGAGGCCGGACGATCAGCTCGCCCATGATGAGCTGATGGGTGCGGGCACGCAGCAGTATGCGCCGGACGCAGGCGAATTCTTGCGGGCCCTGCTCACCTCTCCTCCAGATATGCGGTGATGCGGGCGGCGGTCGGGTCGAGGTATTGGCGCTGCGTCGCAGCATGAAGGATTCGGCCGAAGATCGAGAAGGTCAGCCGGAGGTAGCCTCGGCCTCGCTTCTTCAGCAGGATCGTGCCGTACTCCTCGCGCTTCTCGATGCGCCATCCGGCGAACACCGCCGCCGTAAGGACGCGGACCTCGTTGTCGCTGCGCCCCTCGCGGTTCTCCGGACTGGCGACAGTCGGTAGCGCCAGGCCCTGGGCGACGGTGGCGGGCAGATTGGCCGCGAACGGGGCCGGTCCGGCGGCCTGAGGCGGCAGCATGTCGCCGGCGATGCCGCCTGCACGGGCCTGGAGCCATCGGCAGCCGTAACAGACGCCGGTGAGGCCACGACAGCGGCGGTGCACAAAGCCCTCACAACGGCGGCACCGCACCCGGAGCTCGCCAGCAGAGTCCTGTCCGCACGAGTCGCAGCCTCGGAGGTAACTCACCAGCACTTCCTTCGGTTGTCGCGCCTGCTGCACAGATGGTTGATTGCAGGCGGCTCCGAGTGCAGCGGACGGGACGGCCTCGCCCACCTGCATCCCGAAGCGGGGCCGCCCTGGCAGCCCGGGTGTTGGGGCTGCTACGGGTCGCGCGGCGGGTGTGTTGGACAGGGCGGGGCTGGAGCGGCGGCCGCGCCGCTGAGCCTGCCCGACTATCCCGTCACGGTGGAGCTGAAGCCCGTGCTCATCACGCCTTCCTGGCATCAGAATCCGCGTCGACCGAGTGTGCCATGGCGTCGGATTCAGCCAGGTACGACCGCAATCGCTCGGCCCGCTGCTGGAGCGTCGTTGACAGCTCCTCTATCTGGCGTAGGTCCTGGAGTGCTCCCTTCCGGCGCCACTTCGCGCCACGCGCGTACAGGCGGTCCATCCGGCCCACGAGCGCCTCATCCGCCTCATGCACCTGGATCACCGCGCGAATGACGTGCTGCGTCTTCGCTGCTACGAGGGCTGATGCCTCGGCGTGCGTCCAAGGCCCTGTCCTTCGCTGGACCGTGAACTCGCGTGCGTCCCCGCCCCGGTCAAGTTCCAACCCGGTGCACAGCGTCTCCACCCCATCGATGGTCAGGACGCCGTCCGTTCTGACAGGGGAACCGTTGATCGTCTGCTTGGAGCCGTACCGCCCGACGTGGACGGCGAATCGGGAGGGCACGAGTTCCCGCACGGTCTCGGTGGGCAGAAACAGATCCGCGCACTTCGTGTCAGCGAACAGCGGATCGATATTCACGTGCCCTTCGACACCGCGGCCGCTCAGTGCGTACGTCGTGCGCCACGGCCAGAAGCGCAGCCTGTGCTCGGTGATCTCCTCTGTCGAAGCGCGTCGGATCGTGACCGTGCCGAAGACCGCGGCGATCTTGTGCTGTTCACTCATGGGTTCCCTTGCCGTCTGTAGGTGACTGCCGCTTGGAGGCTGAGCACCCCAGCAGATCACTAACCCTACTTCAATAAATCCAATTATGCAATAGACGGGGCCGAATGAGGCGCCTCCGGCGATGAGTGCGTGAACCCGGAACGCGAGGGGTTACCGGCGAGGGCGCAGGTCGGCGAGGTGAGCGCCTCGCGCTCACACCCCGCCTTGGAGTCCCGGACCTGCCGTCCACTCCTTAACCCGAAGTCCCGCTGACTCAAGCGGGGCCTGAATCGATAGCGCCCAAGCCGGAGGGCTTGTCGACTCCCACCCTCGACTACGCCACCCAGTGCGCGTGATTGCTTAAATGGATTTACTGCTGTAGAGTCGAGGTGTTGCGGCGGATCGTTTTCGCCCGTCGCCCCGCGTACCACCGTGAAGGAGCCGCCTCGTGCGGCTCAGCCTCCGCCTCCCCTCCCAGCACGGCGGAGGCTCCGGGCCCGGGCGCGCCTCCCCCTGGCCGTCCGGGCCCGCTCCCTCAACTAACCTCTTCCCAAACGGAGTTGACCTTGCAGTTCATCATGAGCACGTGCAGCCTCGCTCGGCTCGACCAAGCAGCGATCCGCGCTGCCAGTCAGCGGTCGACAAGTGGTCAAGCAGGCCATGTCGGCAGCGGGCCGTCTCTATACGCCACCTTCGCAACCGCCGAGCGCGCGAGGAGCATGCTGCGCCAGGTGCTCGGGTTGAGACAGTGGGTCGCGGTCATCAGCAGGACGGACGATCTCCACCACCTGGGTGAAGGCTCCATTGGCCAGGCCGTTCGGCTACGGGTTTCGGAAGGATCGGACCCCCGCGAGTTCCTCGCAGCGTACGACAGCGACCGTTGCTTCATCCTGAGCGTCATCGCTCCGTGCCCGCAGTGCGCGGCGCCCGTGCCCACGGTGCGTATCGGCAGTCTGGCCGATTACGGCGACTGGCTCAGCAACGCGCCGAACCTCGCTGAATCCCCGCTCTACCGCACGTCACCCGCCCACCGCGGCGGCTGTCCGCTCTCGCGCGAGTAGCCAGACCCACGAACAGCAACCCGACCCGCGGTGTCCGGCGACCCGTGCACCGCGCACTGAACCAGATAGAAGCAGTACCGATGACCCGCTCGTCCTCCCCGTTCCCGCAGGCCGAACAACACATCACCGTCGTCACGGTGCCGGCTCCCCGCCGGCTCACCGAGAAGGAGCAGGTCTTCCACGACGGGCTCACCGAGCACCTGCTGTTCGCGCTACCGATCGCCATGCTCGAGGTGTGCCGCATGCCGGCCCACGCCTTGGATCCGCTCCGGGCGAAAGCGGCCACCGCCATTGGCAGCCGCGGCGATGCCCTCCCAGTTCCAGAAGACGAAGCACACCGCCGAGGCCGGCACCCAACTGGACCTCGGTCTCGCGTACCTGGCGCTGATGACGCCGGGCGGCATCACCAAGTTCGGGGTGCACGCCTGTGCGGCGCCCCACGCCAACTGCCCGGCCGATGCCGGGGATTGTGACCAGACGGAAAGCACGACATGAGCACTGACACAACGACCGACGATTCCCGCCCCACGGCGCCGAAGCCGCGCCGGTGGCTCCTGACCCAGAACCGGCAGCTGCGAGCCGAAGGGATCTTCAATTGGCCGCTGCCGGCGTGGGGAGGTCGTTTTCAGGACGGCACGACATATAACGCCTGCCCGGAGGCCGGGGCTTGCGCGAAGCTGTGCTACGCCCGGGTCGGCACTTACCGGTGGCCGGTCGTGCTGGCGGCGCACGAGCGCAACATGTGGATGGTGAAGCACGCTCTCGCCGACTGGGAAGCCCAGATGTCGGAGGAGCTCCGCCACAAGCGGTACCGGGGAAAATGGATCAGGCTGCACGATTCCGGTGATTTTTTCTCCGACGAATATCTTGAGGCGTGGCTGCGAATCATGCGGAATGCACCTGAGGACACCTGGTTTTACTGCTACACGAAGTCCGTATCCAGATTCCGGCGGCTGGTCGAGCCGAATCCGCCAAAGAATTTTCTGTGGTGTTACAGCCTGGGTGGAAAGGAGGACAAGCTGCTCGATCTGGAAACCGATCGCCACGCCGACGTATTTCCCAGTGTCGTGGAGCTAGAGGAAGCGGGTTATACCGATCAGACGGAGTCAGACCTTCTGTCCGTGCTGAGCGACTCGCACATGGTCGGAATCCCAGCCAACCGGATCCCGATGCTGCTCAAACGGCAGGGCAGCGAGACCTTTTCCGGCTTGCAGCGAGCGCTGGACAAGAAGCTCGCGGAGAAGCGGCAGCGCGCCGCCGAAGCCGCCCTTGACCTCGCTTCCTAACCTTCCACTTCACACGACCGCACGCGCCGGCACAGGACCGCACCGCGTCGGCGCGACACCTGGAGCGGGCCCCGGAGCACATGCTCCCGGGCCCGCTCGTACGCCGTCCCATGGACGGGTCAACCCCGACCCGCCCGTGAATTGCTTAATTGTATGTATCGCTGTACGTTGTGACCCTGGTCTCTCCCTGCGTCACTTCGGCCTACCGGCGGAATCGTGGGAAGGGGCCGCTGGCCACGTACAACAGCATCACTCGCCGGCACGTCACTCCGCCGGCAGGAGACGATCAGGCCACGCAGGCCCTGGAGCAGACGATGATTCCCGCAAACTCAAAGATCAAGCAGACCACTCTCGAGAAGATCGCTAAGCGATACAAGGTGGGCGGTTCGACCGCGGCCTCCTGGTCGCTCGAGCCGACGTTTCCCGGCTTCCTCGACAAGGGCTGGGGCAAGACCCAGCTGTACGACGAGACAGCCGTCGACGAGTGGGTCCTGGAGCACAAGCCGGAGGCCTGGGTCGCGGCTCACCCCAAGCAGAAGCAGAAGGCCACCGCGCTGCCTGCCGGCGATGCGAAGGACCTCCTGCCGCTCAAGCTGATCGGACAGCTTGAGGGCCGCTTCCTCTCCCGCGAGGCCACGCCGATCGCGACCCTGCGCACCTACATCTCCAAGGGCGACCTCGCCCGGCCCGATCGGCGCCCCGGTGATGGGGGCAAGCCGGAAGTGAAGGAGGACATGTGGTTCCGGGAGACGGCCTACGCCTACATCACCCGTCGGCGCAACGTCCGGCGGAAGAGCGGTGGCGACGAACAGCGGGAGCCGAGCGAGTTCCTGCAGCGGTACTTCGCGGAGAACCCTGGCCTGCTCACCCTTGAAAAGATTGCCGAACTCGACGGCCAGGAGCACGGGCGTAAGCCGACCGCGCTCACCACTCTCAAGATCTACATCTCGCAGGGCAAGCTGGCGCGCCCCGACCGTGTTCCGGGCGACGGCAAGGAGCCCGCGGTCGAGGAACGGATGTGGGAGCCCGAGACTGCCCTGCCGTACCTCTGCCGACCCGCGAGCAGGCGCAGCCCGGCGAAGGCCGCCGAGGACGAGTCCGCTGACGTGCAGCCGAGCGAGTCCTTGAAGCAGTATTTCGAGGAGAACCCGGGCCTGCTCACTCTCGAAAAGATCGCCGAGCTGGACGGCCGGGAACAGGGTCGGCCGAAGGCCACGGCGCTGTCGACCCTGCGTGTCTACATCTCGCAGGGCAAGCTGGCACGGCCCGACCGCCTTCCGGGCGATGGCAAGGAGCCCGAGGTCGACGAGCCGATGTGGACCCCGGAGGCCGCCCTGCCTTTTCTCGCCACACCGCGGCAGGCGTCGCGAGGGAAGGCGGCTCCCGCTACGCCGGCCGCACACGAGCTCCGCAAGCCGAGCGAGTTCCTGGAGCGGTACCTCAAGAAGAATCCGGGCCCCCTCACCCTCAAGGTGATCGCCGAACTCGACGCGCGCGAGCAGGGCCGCGAGAAGCCCACGGCTGAGTCCACTCTCAGGGCGTACATCTCACGCGGCGTACTGGCGCGGCCCGATCGGCTCCCGAACGACGGCAAGACGCCTGCGGTCGACGAGCCGATGTGGACGCCTAAGACCGCTCTGCCGTACCTGCTCCGGCCGCTCGGCCGCCGCAGCTCTGCAGCGAAGGCCGCGACCGACAGCGGCCCGCAGGACGACGACCAGTAAGTTCGACGACCATCAGCCCTCTCCTCAAGGACCGTCCATGACAAGTCGCCGCATCGACGACACGGGAATCAGTGCCCGGTACGGCGCATCACCGAAGGAGACCGCCGCCTGGATCAAGCTGATCAACTTTCCGGCCGCAGACGACGACGGACTGCGGGACGTCGACCGTGTCGACTCCTGGGTGCAGGCAATGCGGCCGCAGTACTGGCCGCCCAAGTCGGAGACGGTCTCAGCCGCCAGGGTTCCTGGCGCAAAGGCGGCCAAGCCGGCGGCTGCTGCCCGTCCCGCGCCGGCCACCGAGAGCCGCTCCGAGATGGCCAAGCGATTCAACATGAGCTATCAGGCCGTGGATGTGTGGACCAAGGCCAAGGAGCGGCGCGACGCCAAGGGCAAAGTCGTGGCGACCGCCTTCCCTCCTCCCGTGTCGAAGGGTCGCTGGGACAAGGCGGCGGTGGACGCGTGGGTGCGTGCGAACAGGACCCGGGTGTGGACGGCCTACACCGGCAGTGAACCCCAGTTCGTGAAGCCCCTCCCCGAAGGGCATCCCAAGGACCTGCTGGGCATCAGCGAATACGGCGTCATCCGCGGCAACGCGCTCAGCGGAAAACCTGCACAGCGGCGCACAATGCAGGCGTATCTGCTGCGCGAACAGATTGCGGCCCCAGACCGCGTTCCAAAGGACCGGAAGCGCCCTGAGGTATTCGAGCCTATGTGGTATCGGGAGACGATCTACTCGGAGATCCGCCGACGCCTCTCACGAGGGGCATCGGAGGCGGATGGAAAGCCTCCACAGGGATAACAAACGCGCTCTTCTCAAAGATTTGCCGCAATTCCGTGTCCCGCTGAAGGCGACTACGGGAGCCCCCAACAATTCTGCTGAACATTGCTTAATTGGATATATTGCTGTACTCTCAGGCATGTGGGTGGGCGGAAGGCAGCCCGCTCCCCATTGGCCACCGTCAAGGTCGCGCCGCCGGGCTCCCCGGAACATCAGGGAAGCCCGCCGCACCGCCTTGGCCCCAACCTCCGAGGAGATCCGCGATGCAGACGGAACCTCGCCTGCCCGAACCCGAAGCACTGGAGTTCCTGGAACTCCTCAAAGGCGCCCCGTTTTCCGCGCCGTACGCGGGAGAGGTCATCGACTGGCTCATCAGGAACAGCTCGGCGCAACCCACGATGGACGAAGCCGACTTGGCACCGGCCGCACGGGCGGTCGCCACGCTGTGGCGCTACGCCGCCAGCGGCGACCCGGGGGCCGGCGAGATCTCCCAGCGCATGAGCGACGTCACGCATGCGCTCACCCTCATCCGGGATGGTCACTACGCGGCGGACCCCAGCCCTCGCTCTGCCCACCGCGGCGCACCTCCCATCCGTGGGCGGGACGTACGCAAGCTCTGCGTGGCTGTCGGACACAGCCGGAGCCTGGCAGGCCCCGGACGCGCCGTCGTGATCGTCCATCACCCTCACGACCACACCGTCTACCGGCCGCTCGGTGCACTGGTACGCTCCGGGCCCCCCGGCCAGAGCCACGAAAACCTCGGACGAGAGGTGCTGGCGATCCTGGCTCCCCATGTACGACTCGCCGACCGGCGGTCGTGCGAGGGGAGTGGAGTCCTGGTCGAGTCACGGCGCGAGGCCGTCACCGTCGCGTGGTGGTCCCCGGACCTGGCTTCGGAAACCGGCCTCGGACACGCTGAGCCATGGTCGGCCGGTGGGCTACGGTCCCTGTGCTCCACGCTCCTTCGCAGCGAAGGCATGACCATCTCCCAGTCCGACGGGGCGCTCCTCGTCTCACGGTGACGCCGGGGCCCCGCGTCATCTTCGGGCCACCGGGCCGAACCCCGACCGCCTGCGCCTTTCACATCGTTTCTGCTCGGCCTTGCCCTGGGCGCGGTCGTCGCGTTCATCACCAGGGCCTCACCGACGACCCCCAGCTCGCAACGAGCTTGGCGTGACCGTCCTCGTCCTGGTGTGGCTGGGCGAATTCATCCTCGACGTATTCCTCTGACAACACGTCACATCGACTGCTGGACAACGATCTCCATGAACGCGCCCCTGCTCTCTGCCCGCGCCCACGAGCGCCTTATCCAAAACCTGGCCACCGATATCGACACCCCTGCGGCGGCGTCATGGGCCCACGTGACCGCCGTGGCCCACCACCGCGTCCGCAATGCCCTGGTGCCCGCAACCGAGCCGCCTGGCTCGCCGGACGCCGTACGCCGGGTGATCACGGAGCTGGCGTCCGCCCACCCCGGCCTGGCCGGCTTCCTCGACCCGCAGGTGGTCCCGTTCTGGACGGCGCCCCTCACGCCGGCCGCATGGACAGTCCTTTCGGACTTCTGGGGCGGCGGAGAGGTAGTGGACGACGGGCCGCACCGCGTCGACGGCTACCGCCTCGGTGACGCCTACCAGGCGCTGTCGGCCGACGCGCGCAGGTCGAGAGCCCTGTGCCAGACGCCGCCGTGGATCGCGGAACTCCTTCTGAAGCTCTCACTGGAGCCGGCCACCGACGAGATCGGACCGCACGACGTCCGAATGATCGTTCCTGCCTGCGGTACCGGTCACATCCTTCTGGGTGCCTTCCACTCCGCCCGCGTCTACCGCCGCCGTGGCCGCGCGTACGGGGCGCCCCTCGGCAGTGAGGCGTCGATCGAGCGTGCCCTTCAATCCGTTCATGGCGTCGACCTGGACGCCTACGCGGTGCTGCTCGCCCGGTACCGACTGCTGGCCACGAGCGCCTCCATTCTGAAAGTCCGCATCGATCAGCTGCCGCGCGCGTGGCAGGTCCAGGTCGCCTGCGCGAACTCTCTGCTGGATCGTGAGGAACCACTTCTCGAGCGCGGCCGCTACCACGCGGTCGTCAGCAATCCGCCCTACATCGTGGTTGCCGATGCGCGGCAGCGTGATCTGATCCGCAAGGCGTACCCGCGGGTCGCGGCTGGCAAGTTCCCTCTGGCGCTGCCGTTTTACGAGTTGATGTTCTCGCTTGCGGTCCCCGGCGGCCATGTAGCCCAGCTCACCTCGAACTCGTTCATGAAGAGGGAGTTCGGCCGCAAGTTCATCGAGCAGTATCTATATTGCATAATTGGTTTTATTCGCGTAGTCTTTGCGGAAGCTCCGCAACGGCGGCGCGCAGCGGCTACAGCGAAGCCCACGCGCACCGAAGTCGTTCCCGCGCCGAGTGACGTACCGTCACCGCCGACCTCCGTCCCGCCTCGAGGAAACTCACCTGGAGCGGCATCGGGTCGTCGATCGGCAGGCCCCGGCACCCTCCGCCGCCTCCTCCGAGGAGTAACTCGTGAACAACGACTCCGTTCCCGACCCCGTCCCCCTCACCGAGTCCGACTGGCTGGGCCAAACGGTGACGGACCTGGCAGGCCGCCAGGGCGTGGTGCGCCGCGTCTACGAGGTCGACGCCGTCCAGGTGGCGATCCTCACCGCTGCCGTCCCGGACCCGGACACATGCCCGATCTGGGACGAGCCCCTCGATCTGCTCGCCCGCGACGGCGAGAAGGCAGCCTTCGCCGACTACTCCCAGCAGGCCTACGAAGTCGGCCGCCTTGAGATAGCCGTCTTGCGGGGCTATACCCCTCCAGCCGAGACGAACCGCTACCGCGCATTGCGCAATCGCGTCACGCGGTACCCCAAGGCCCAGAGCAGTCTCCATTTCGCGCTGATCGCCCAGGTCCGGGCAGGGGACCGCGTGATCGACTACCTCCAGAACTGGCAGGGGACGGTCCTCGATCCCGACCCCCTCCCCCGGATGTGCTTCCGCCCCAAGATGACCGTCCGCCTCGACGAGGCACACCGCGACGAGAGGTGGTCCGACGGCGTCGTCGACCTCTGGACGATCACCCTCTACCCCACCCTTGGGCTCCTGTGACCATCACTGAGAAGGGCACGGCCGACAGCGGGTCATGCCGTATCGCGCCACACCGGCACTTCATCCCCGGACTCGCCCTGACGGCAACCGCCTCCGCCGGTCTCGGCATCACCGCCCAGGCCGCGACGGGCATAGTGCCGCCGCAGGCTCCCGGCGTCGCCTTCGCGATCGACTCCCTGGCCCGGATGGCCACGTATTCGGCATACGGCATCGCCGTCGCCGCCACGGCATCACTCATCACCTTCGCGGCCGCGGCGAAAGCCAGGGAAGGCCGCTCACGACATCGCACAGCAGAAGCAAGGAAATGAAATGACCAGCACACCCACGGCCCCGAACACTCAGGCCCGGACCACGGTTCCGGCTCCCGGCCACACAGGCCGCGGCTCCATACGCAAGTTCCTGGATGCCGGCATCCATCCGGCGACGCTGCGCCCGCTCGCGGCCGGGATGCGCTGCGCAGAGTGCGTTCACCTCTACCTCAAGGTGCTCGACAACGGGTCCGAGCACAGGAAGTGCGGCCTGGTGGCCGGCACCGGCCGCCGCAACGGAGGCCCCGACATTCGCGAGGAGACGCCTGCGTGCGTAGACATCGCGAAGGTGACCGCGCCCGTCACCCAGGAGAGCCGCAAGACCGCGGGCGGAACCTTCTAGCAAATTGCATAATTGGATATAACACGGTAGTTTTAGGGGATCGCTGGGTGATCCAGCGCCCCCTTTGCGTTCCATCCTGACGAGGTTGTCCTGTGACTCCCCCATCCCCATGCCCCGACCGAGGCACGTTTTCGTCTCCCGGCCCGGCCCCTGAGCCGACCTTCACCCTCCCCGGCGTCTCATCCCGGCTGCTCCCCCCGCCCAGCGACTACACCAAGGCGGAACTGATCCCGCTCCTGGCGCGCGCCCGCAGCGGCCCCGAGGCTCCACGGACGCACTACACGCGTACCGACTTCCGGTCGGCCTCCTCCCTGGCGGACCGGATCACGACAGAGATCGAGTCGGCCCACAGCGAAGTGCTGCGCGCGGCCGGACTGATGGGCCTGGTGCCGATGGCACTCGGCGAGGACATCGACACCTCCCGTATGCCGCGTCCGCGCGGCGGTCTCGGGGACGAGATGTTCATCGGGCGAGCAGAGATGGTGGCCGCCGTGCGGCAGTGGCGCAGGACGAAAGTCGCCTACGACCTTGATCCCGATCTGTCGGAGAGCCTGGTCGACATGGAGATCGACACGGAGTTCCCCGGCGAGGTTCTGCGGCATCTCCCCCACCCCGACCCGCTGTTCATGCTCAGGAAACCGGCCGTGGTCGCCGACAGCGAGGGCGCGCCATCCGAAGTCCTGGGCTTTCTCGTGGTCGGCCGCCCGGCTCTGCGCGGCGTATGCAGCACCTCCGAGATCACGGACGACACCCCCATGTACCTGGTGAGCGCTCTGGTGCGCCCCGCCCACGGCCGACTCGGCTCAGTGCTGCTGTTCGCCAATGCGGCCACCGGGACCACGACGGTCAGCAAGATGGTCGACGACAGCGTGAGCCTGACCGAACTGGCCGAGGGCGGGCCCCGGTCGGCGGACACAGCCACCCTCGGCTACGTGCGGCGCCTGGCGGTGCTCGTCATCTCGCACATGCTCTATATGTGCAGCGACCGGCCCGATGTGATGCCGACGCCGTCGGCCGCCCCGATGCGCGGCCGCCACAACGCCAAGGGCGGACGCCCCGCGACGGTCTACCAGGTGGGCTGGAGGCTGGGGCCAGCCATCGCGGCGTTCAACAGCAAAGTCGCGCGACTTCGTGAGCACGCGGTCGCACTGGGCGGCTCCGTCCTGCCTCACATCCGACGCGGTCATCCGCACACGTTCCTCCACGGGCCCGGCCGGATCTGGAAGAAGGTCCGCTGGGTGGCCCCCACGCTCGTCAACGCGGCCGCCTTCGGCGACGAGGCGCAGGGAGTGATCATCCCGGTGTTCTGAGTCGCCGCACCGACCTACGCCCCTGCCTCCGGCGGCGGAGAGCCGAACAAGCCTCCGCCGCCGCCGTCCAGAAAGAACAAGCCGCCGCAGACGTCGACGCCCTATGCGAGGCCGCGCTCGCACACGTCGCACGGGATCTGGCCCTGCAGATCGCCGAAGCGCGGCAGCGATGCGATGCGGCACGGGACTGGATCACCCGTGACAGCCTCCTCCACCAGCCCCGGTGGCTCGTGTACGCGCTCGCCACCGTGCTAGGCAATCCCAAGGACACCAAGGCAGCTCACGGATACGCGCGTTCCGGGGGCGAGAAGTCCAGAGTTATTGCATAATTGGATTTGTAGATGTAGTTTATTAGGTGCCGGTGCGGCTTACTCGCCCCGCCTTCTCGCACACGCACAAGCTACTGACGAGGCATCATGCACACCCTCGGCTCACTGCCGTCTCCCGTCGTTCACACCTGGACTCCCCCTGAGCCCAAGCGCCTTCCCGAGCTGCGCCAGGCCATGGAGGAGCACCAGCGCACGCGCTTCGGGCTGCTGAACATGGCTGAGTCGCTGCGGCGCGGCAGTTCCTCCCTGTACCCGTACCTCCCCGGAGCCCCGGACCCTCACTCCGCCGCCTCGCTGGTCCTGTGCGGGCAGGAGTCGCAGCGGCTCCGTGACGCCCGCCTCTACTTCGCCGACGGGGACATGACCGGGCTGGCCGTCGCCGCAGGGCGGACGGCACCGACAGAAGAGATCACCACGGACCGTCTGCCCTCCCCGAGCGGCCTGATGGTCTTCGCCGATCCCATCGGCTCGTACGACCGCAAGGCCGGCGGACCGGATGCTCCCGAGCACCTTTGCGAGATGAGCGTGCCGACTCCGATCGTCGGCGTCTCCTGGTCCCTGTGGAGCCCGGATCAGGTCTTGGGGGGAGCCGCTCGGTGGTTCGCCAACACGGTGCACGGCAGGAGGCTGATCGAACCCGGCCGCCAGGGCATCTGGCTGACGTTTTACACGGCCGGGCGGATCTACGACACGCTCGACCCCGACGCGCTGCTGCCCCTGGACGAGCACAGCGCCGTACGGGCGGGCGCCATAGCCGAGTTCTACCGTCGGCAGCCGGAGCTCATGTGGGACAACGAAACGGTGCTGCTCAAGGGCGATCGCTTCCCCGATTCCAGCACGCCGCTCGGCACGACGGGCGCCTGGGCACAGATCGTGTACACCGCTTGGCAGCTGATGGCCCAGGAGGGCAAGCACGCGTGGACCGAGAAGGAGGTGGTCCACCGCGACCGGGCCGGGCGCAAGCGCGATCGCCGAGAAGGGCTGAGTGAAGGTGACGTCAACGTCGTCCGGCTGCTGCCCCGCCACCGGCCCTCGCCGGATGCCGTTCAGAAGGACCAGCAGGCGAGCGAGCCGCGCCGGGCGCCGAGTACGGCCTTCCGCTGGGAGGTCGCTCCCTACCGCAGCCCCAACCGGTGCCTGAACACGCGCGCCCACCCCGACGGCTGTGCCCATGCCGAACGCATCATCGCCGGTCACCACAACGGCCCCAAGGGCATGCCTGTACGGCCCGCCAAGGGTCCTGTTCACGTCTGGGGCAAGATCCCCAATCCCCGATAACCACCCGGCCGTACGGCCCTGGCGGGAGTCGAAGACTCCCGCCAGGGCCGCCGCCGTACGCGTTGCCCGCCGGTGCGCAACTGCAGGACGCGCCGGCGGGCGCCGGCGTCCACCACCAACCCTGACGAAAGAAGTTTCTCCGTGACACCGACCGCCGCCCCGGACGGCTCAGAGGCCGACACCCTCATCCATGACATCACCGCGGCTCTGGAGGCCGACGGCACCCTCGACGCCGGCACCTTCGACGTTGTGATGTCGCACCGGCGAACGCAGCACGCGCTCACGACACGACTGGACGGCCGACGTGTTGTCCGCGTCCTGCCGACGTCGACCCCGAGCGAGATCATGCGGTTCGTCCGGCAGAACGCCTCGCTCCTCGAACTCCACGCCCAGCGCATGGCCGAACGCGCCCCACTGCACCCTGACAAGCACCTCGCGGATGGATGCAAGCTCACCTGGCTGGGCACTCCTGTCCGCCTCTACCTGGTCGACACCCCCGTCCCGGTTCACCTCCGGCAGGGAACGGGCGCAGGTCTGCTTGTGGCCTACCGCGGCGACATCACGCGGCAGGGCGCACGGCCGATCATCGACTGGTACGCACGGGCCGGCCGCGCCTGGCTGGAGACGGCGGCGCCGGCCCGCTGGTCCCGCCTGCGGACCCGGCGCCCGCTGCCGCAACTCGCGGTTCGGGACATCGGCCGCCGGCACGGCGGCATCTATCAGGAGCACGCCCACGAGCTGACGCTGCACTGGGCCGTCTTCCAGCTCCCGCCGCTCCTCCTGGAGTACGTCCTGGTGCACGAGCTGGTGCACGCAACCCGTCCGCGCGGCCGGTCCCACGGGCCGGAATTCCGGGTCCGGCTACGGCGTGCGCTTCCCGATGCGCCGGCCCGCCACGAGCAGTTCAAGGCCGCGTTCCGGCTTCTCTGGATCGGCGACACCAGTTAGATTGCATAATTGGAAATATGTAAGTACTGTTAGCGATCCGTGGGAAGAGCCTCCGGCCGACGTGTCGTCGGATCGCGCCCTTCGTCTACGAACATCACGCCGCGGCGCCCAGGCCCGCGGATCCTCCGCGACAGAGACCTACCAGCATGAACCCTCAGTCCTCCGGCCCTGTGGCCGAGTGGTTTCCCTCCTCGGTCACCTACAACGAGCTCGGGCCCTACGACGCCGAGGTCCTCGGCCACCGGCGCGACGGAATGGTCCTGCCCCGCTTCACGGCTCAGGTGATGCGCCAGATCGCCGATGAGGGCCGAACCGTCACACCGGACACCCCAAGGATCCGGCTCGCCGACGGGATCGCCGAGATCCTCGACCGCGGCCGCCCGCCGAGGGTCGTCGAGCGCTGCTCACCCGACGCAGCCGGCCGGTTCGCCCTCGGACACGGCACCTTGCCCTGGCACGAGTACACATCGGTCGACACTGCGGCCTTCACTCACGCCCTCGACGACGCGCGAGCCGCCGGATACCCGCCGGCAGCCCTCGACACATGGACCATCGCGTTCGTCGATCACGGCCACCGCATGGCTCTCCTCGCGGTCTACCGCTCCCCCGACGAGAACGCCGCCGCCTACGACGCGCTCTACAACGCCCTCTACGCCGGCGGCCTGTCGTCCTACGAGACCACGCAGTCCCGCGCCGACGCCGCCGAGCTCGCGGCACGGCGGCACTTCAGCCGGGAGCGCGCACACGTCACGCCCGGCACCGTCGTATGGCCCACGGTCGCCCCCGCGACACGGATCACAGCAGGTCCCTGCTGACAACGCGGTCGCCGCAGACACCTGCCGCGCCCTCTGATCCCGACGTAATTCACCAGCACAGCACGAAAGTCAGCTCTCTCATGGCCCAGCCTGATTTCGCTGCCCGTCTCACGGAGGCCCTGTCCTCCGTCCGGCAGCCCGCCCCCACCCCCGCCCCCGCCCTCGTTCCTGAGGCGCCGGCCGCCGACAGCCCCGACTGTGCCGATCCCGGGTGCGCCCGGCACGCCGGAGTCAGCAACCCGCCCCACTTCCCCATCACCCGGCGCAGCGGCGCCGACCTCGGGGAATCGATCGCCGATGCCTGGTACGGGAGTTGCGGCAGCAGCCGCATGGACATCCCGGTGGGCGTCGTCGCGGCCCTGGCACTGTGGCCCAGCAAGTCCGAGGGCGCGATGCATGCAGGCGCTCTCTCCAATTACATCGCCGCCCAGCCCCCGCGGGTCCTGGTCAAGGGATACGCCGAGGTGTACGCCGCGACCTGGATGCTGCGGCCCGACCTCATGGACGTCGCCGCACCGATCTTCCGCTGGACGGAGGAAGACCTCGGCGAACAGGAACTGCGCGGGATCGCGGCCGTCACCCGGGCCGCGCTGCGCGCGGGCGTGCTCCACTACACCGGAGACAGCGACCCGTACTTCCGCTGCGACATCGACCTGATGTCGTGGACCATCACCAACCTTCGGCACAACAGCTCACGCAAGGGCCTGGGGGAATACCACACCCCGCCCGAGATCACCGATCTGATGGCGCGCATGCTCATGGGCACCACCGAAAGTCCCCACGTCGTCAAGGGCGCTGGGGAGTCGTTCAATGAGCCGACCGCCGGCACCGGCGGCATGTTCCGATCCGCGGTCCAGGGCATGCGCGAGCGCGGACTGAATCCGCACGAGCGTACGTGGGTCATGCAGGAGCTCAACCCGCTCGCCGCCGCCGGGGCGGCAGTCAATGCCGTCGTGTGGGACCTCGGCCCGGGAGCGGTCGTGGTCGTGGGCGACACGCTGGCCCAGGGCGACCTGAGCCGCGAGGCCTTCGCTCACCAGCGCGCGATGCAGGCCCACCGGGACACGATCCGCCAAGCCACCGCATTCGCCCTGGCCACCCGGGAAGCGGTTCGGATGCTCGACGCCGTCACCGCCGACCACGCCGCGTGAACAGGAGCACCATGAGCAGTGGACAACCCGACCGGGCACTCCTGCGGGATCTGACCTGGCTCCCCTCGGCGCATGCCCGGCGGGCGTTTCTGCCCGACCCGCAGGAGCACGCTCGGCGCCTGATCGGCACGGTCACGGCGCTGTGGCCTTCCGGCTCGTCGCTGGAGGTTCCCCTGGGTACGACGGCGGCGCTCGCGCTGCTGCCGCTCGCCGACGCCGAAAGCCCCGAACTTGCCCACGACATTGCCGCGCTGGAGCCTGCCGGCCTCATGACCGTGCTCCGGCAGATGTGGGCACACTTGTGGCTCAGCCAGCCGTATCTCGTCGAGCGAGCACATCTGCTGTGGCGGTGGCTGGCCGACCCGTCGCAGCAGACTGCCGACACCGTCACCGAGCTGACCCACCACCTGTTCAAGAGCGGGGTCCTTGAGTTCGGCGCGAACCCCGAGCGCTATCTGGCCACCGACCTGTTGGGGCGGCTGCTGCAGCAGCTGAGCGACCGCGGGGAGAAGAGCGGCCGCGGCGCGTTCCACACGCCCGACGTCGTCACCGATCACATGGTCGAGTACTTCGCCGATGACCTTCCGCCGGGCACGGTCATCGGCGAGGCAGCGGCCGGCTCGGGCGCCATGTGGCGGGCGCAGGCCCGCCTGCTGCACGACACGGGCCGGGACCCGGCTCAATACCGTTGGGTCGCCGCCGAAGTCGATCCGCTCACGGTGGCCGTGCTCGGAGCCAACAGCCTCCTGTGGCGGCTCGGTTCGGACGTCGTGATCGCCTGCGCCGACGCACTCGCCGGCGACAGCGGTATGGCGCAGGCACAGCTGGAGCGCGCGGGCGCCACAGCGCGCCGGGACGCGTTCGTAGCCGACCCACACTCTACAGACATTGCTTAATTGGATTTATAGCGGTACAGTTTCAGGCATCGGGAGGCGAAGTCACGCCTCCGGCCCACGCCGCTGGCACTGCCGCGACCGTCTTGCTCCGAGGAAGGCCCGCCGATGACCACCCAGAACAACACCGACACCCGCGCGATACTCGACCAGATCACGGAGCTCGACGGTGATGCCCTGTATGAGATCCATTTCGCGGCCCGCGAGCGGCTCACCGGGAGGCACCTCTCACAGCTTGCCCGGCTGCTGATGCCGGTCATCGCCAGCGCGCTGGCCCAGGAGGCCGGGGCCACTGCCCGTCACCTCGTGGTCCGCGCCATGGCCTTCGAACCGACACGGTCCCAGCCGCTTCCGGTCCGCTACAGCGTGGACTCGCTGTATCTGCCCATCGCACCCCTCACCGGCCCGGAGCGGCAGGAGAAGCTGACCGTGCCCGAAGGCCTCACCAGGCAGGCGGAACAGCTCCTCCGGGCCCTCACCAACCTGGCCAGCGGCCTCACGCCCGGTCACGACCTCTACCTCCAGCTCCCCTGACGCCCGCGTCGCCCGGCAGCCCCACGGAGCAGCCGCCCCGCCTGGCCGGTCCCCCCTCACCCAACTGCGCAGGATCACATGAGCACCCGTCACACTCTCGTCTGCCTTCCGCCCCTCGACGACCCGAAGGACTGGGCGGCGGCCGTCGGCGAAGCGATCGAGCCGTACGGCGACGACATCTACACCTGGACCGCCTTCGAGCGGTACGACACCCATTTCATCATCCAGCCGAACATGCAGCTGCTGACCGGCGACGCCGTCCAGAGCCCACGCGCGTACGGCACTCTCCGGTGCAGCGGCGGACGCAGGGCCTTCCTCGACTTCGACGCGATGCGCGAATGGCGCGCCGGTCAGGCGGCCGACCTCTTCGACGCGTGGAAGAGGGCGACCAGGGACATGGCCCCGGCCGTCCCCCTCAGCGACTTCCGTGCACTACACCCTCAGGCCCCCTATCTGCCGCAGGTCAAGTTCCGCGCGCAGCCTCAGATCCAGGTCCTGGAAGAACTCGACATGCTCCGCTCACGGCCCAAGGATGCCGAGGTGGTCGCACTGGTCGCACTGGACCGCGACAGCTTCATCGCACGCGCCCAGCAGCGCGCCGTCCCCGGGGACTTGCTGCTCACGCTCGACGGCACCCTCCACACCAATCCGGCCTTCGTGAACGCCGACGACGATGCCGAGACCGGCAGCACGCGCTACCTGGAGCTGGCCAACACCTACCTGGATGAACTCCCGCCCGACCACCTCGTAGTCGGCCTCGACTGCCGCCTCGCGGGGTAGCCGCCCGCGCCCGCCCGGCATCCGCCCGGGCGGGCGTGGCCCCGCCCGCACCCGTGACCCGTTTCTCGCCTCTGCAAGGACCCTCGCATGCACACCCCACCGACCCCTCCGTCCCTGGCCGCTCTGGCCAGGAGCGGGCACTGCACCCGATACGAGCGCAACGGCAGCCGCTGCCACCGGCCGACCCGGCGCAATGAGTGGTGCGGCGCCTGTGCAGGCTTCCTCCGCCCGCACCGGCAGGAGCGAACAGATGCACCGCAGCCGGCCCGTCCCCCCCACCAGTGGTTTCCCCTCACCACCGAGACACTGCCGCTGACCCCGGAGAAGGCTTACGACCCGAAGATCCAGGTCACGCGCTCGGCGATCGACCAGTACCGCGCAAAGCACGGCGGCGACACGTCGACGGCGGAGACCGAGATCCGCTGCCTGCTGAAGAACCTCATCTCCACCGGCAAGCATCAACGCTTCGAGAACGGCACCTGGCGGCTGCTGGCCGACGAGCGATTCGCCGTCCTGCTGTCCGCCGATGCCGCCCGCGTCATCAGCTACAGCACCCCCCACGGCGAGAGGACGTACGCCCAGGTCAAGGCTGGGGTCCCCAGCCGGAGTCGACGCAAGGAGAAGGGCTGGGTCCGAGAACTGCAGACCGAACTGCCCATCCGCTACACCAACCTGGTGCTGCGCCGCTTCGCCCGCGAGGTGCTCGACACGGAGTTCACGCGATCGACCGGCCGGAAAGTGGTCGAGGCCGCACACGCCCGCGGCATGCAGGTACAGCCCGACCGCCCGTTGAATGGCGCGGGACGGCGACGCATGACGGACGGAGAAGGGCTGAAGTGGCACTTCGTGTACTCACCCGGTGAGCGCCCCACGGTCGTTCACCTCTCGTGGAAATCCGGCTGGGGGTCCGAGGCTGCTGCACGGGCGGAGGCCGGACGATGAGCGAGGGCCCGCTGGACACCTGCCTGCCACGCTTCGCCCGGCACGGCTCTTACCCGCCGAAGTGGGGCTGGCTGCCCAAGGTCCACGCCGCGGTCGGCCAGGACCCGCAGGCCTTCTCGCGGCCCGAGGCGCCCGTGCTGTTCGCCGTCGGTTCCTCGATGGTGCCCGCGATGCGCTTCTGGGCGCTGGCCTTCGGTCTCATCGAGCCGGTGGACGGCGGCCGCGCCCCCACCCGCTATGCGGCCACCGAGCGCGGCCGGTGGCTGCTGGACGAGGACGGCGCCGACCCGTGGCTTGAGGAGCCGGGGACACTCTGGCTGCTGCACTGGTGGCTGCTGAGCGCGCGCCCCTGCCATGTCCCCACGTTCTGGCACCTGTTCGCGGGATGGGGGATGAGTCTCTTCAGCCGTGCGGAGCTGCGGGCCTCCGTGCAGCGGGCGGCGGACCGTAGCGGCTGGCGAGTCCCCAGCGACAACGTCGTGGACCGGGACCTGACCGCGCTGCTCGCCATGTACGCGCCGCCCGCGACCGAGGACGCGCCACGGGCAAGCATCGAGGAGATCCTGTCCAGTCCGTTCCGGCAGCTGAACATCCTCACCTTCGACGACGCACCGGGTGTCCCCGCCTTCCGCGCGGCGTCCGTGCGGGGCCGGCAGATCCGCCTGCAGCGCAACCGCCCCGACGGCGCCCCTGCGGCCATCCTGACCTACGCCTGTCTCGACTACGCCCGCTCCGTCGGCCACCAGGGCCCCGGCACCATGTCTCTCGCGGCGCTCGCCTCGGCTCCCGGAGGGCCGGGACGGCTTCTGCTGGCCAACGAGCCCGTGCTGCGCAGAGCCGTCGAGCGAACAGCGCACACCCTTGGGAGCGACCTGTCCGTTGTCGACTCGACCATCGACGGGCAGACCCTGCTGTCGTTCGGCGACGAGCCGCGCGTTCTCGCCGAACGCGTCCTCACCTCCCACTTTCAGTAATTGCGTTCTGAGGCAGGCCCGGCGAGCTGGCGGCGTAATTCCCTACGTCGAGGTGACGCTACCTGCCGCGCCTCACCCTCCGCCGACCGCCCGGTCAACAACACAGGAGACCACCTCCATGACCGACCACACCACCCGACTGAAGAACGCCGCCCCCCTCATCGCCTCCCACCTCGGCGTCGACTGGGGCGTCCTGACCGTGACAGCCGATGCAGAAGACCCCGGCGTTGCCCTGATCGGCAACCCCAACGGCCAGGTCGTCGCCCTGCACATCTCCACCTATGGCACCCGCGAAGGACGCCTGATCGCCGAAGGACGGCTGCCCGACGCGCCCGACGACGTCAACCGTGACGAGGTCAGCACCTCGTCCATCACGACTGGCTGCATCGGCATGGCCCCCGGCAAGCTCGGCAAGCCCCAGCAGGTCGCAGGCGAGATCCAGCGCCGGCTGCTCCCCACCCTGCGCGCGGCACACGAGATGTGGATGGCCAAGGTTGCCGAGGCCCGCGGCAAGGAGAAGCGCCGTCAGGCAGCAGCAGCCCTGATCGCCACCGTCGACGGCATCACCGGCCCTACCCGCAATCACCCGTCTGCTCGCAATCACCCCCGCGCGCTGCTGCTCGCCTGGGACGGAAAGGACCGGCTGCCCAACCACACCCGCCGCCCGACCAGCCACTGCGTGCCGACGATCCGCGTCACCGCCGACGCCAACGCCGACGCCGAGACGGTCATGCTCGAGATGCGGAACCTGTCGGCCGAAGCCGCCCGCGCCGCGATCGCCGCCTCCATCTCGACCTCCTCCAACACTTCCCGCTTCCCTCTGGAGATTCTCTGATGACGTCCGAGCCCCTCTCCGCCGCCGCTTTCGCCCACTTGAGGAAGGCGTCCGTGCATCCTGACGGGCATCTGCCGGCCAGCGTCGGCAGAAAGCTGCTGGCCCTGTTCGTCGAGAACAAGTACGTGTACCGCCATGATGCCGACGGCTACGTGCTCGAGGGCGACGACGCACTGCAGGACCTAAAGGCCCCCGACCCCGAGGCGCGCCCGTTCATCATCACCGCGGCGGGACGCCGTGCCGCCGCCCTCAACGGCGGACAACTCCGGGCCCTGACCGAGGGAGTCGGTCCCGACGGCCGGCTGGCACGGACGGTGGCATGGCCGACGGCGCACGCCCTGGCCCGCCTGCTCCTCGTGGAGCTCCGCGACGAGCAGGGCAACCCGACGCCGGGCGACGGAATCCCGTTCCGGACCGAACTCGGGAAGACCGTGGCCGAGGAAAACTCATCCCCCGAGATTGCGTAATTGGATTTATAGCAGTACTATCAGGAGTGGTGGGTGCGCATGTCGCGCCTCCGGCTCATTTCTGACCGCGCTGGCCGTCAGCGCTGGCTGCCGCCCTGGCCGACCGGGACCGCCCGGATGCCGGGCAAGGCGGCGGCCTTCACCACCGCAAGGAAGACCATGCCCCTCTCCCCCACCGCGCCGTCTACCGACGCCAACGCCCTGGAGGACTCCGCACTGCTTGCCGCACTCGGCAACTCCAGCGGAAACGTCCACGCCCCCGACGGCGCGCGCCTGGTGTCCATCGGCCTCGCCACCGTGAACGACAAGGGCCACTACTTCCTCACTGAGGACGGCCATGCCGCCGCCCAGGGCCTTCGCCAGCGCGAGCGTCTGCTGATCTCCGACGCGGCGTTGAAGGTCATCGGCAACGGCCACGCACATGGCAAGGCGACCGGATGGATCGCCGGTGTCACGTCCTCCCGCCGCGCCTATGTCGAAATGGTCCGGCTGCCCCACACCACCCCCGAGACCTTCGATGACCTGGTCATCCACGGCACCTGGTACGGCCTCCGATTCCAGCTGTATGTACGCCTCGGCATCCACGCAGAGCATGAAGGGGCCCGGCTCTACCTCGGCTCCGCCTCCGGTGCGTCCCGCGCTGCCGAACACGCGGACGCCGTGTGGAACGACCTGTGCCGTGACCATCGCGTTCACGGCATTCACCCGCCCAGCACCGTCTACACCGCACCCACCGGGCTGTTCTTCCACCACCAGAGCCGTCACGTGCTGTTGAGCCGGGACGAACACGGCCGTCCGCGCGCCGAGATCACCAACGGTCCCGATCTCGGACGCTCCTGGACGGGCCACCGCGCTGACGTCGCGGTGAAGGCCATGTGCAGCAGCCTGTACGGAACCCCATGCGCGCACGGATGCGTCACGGGCCGTGACTCCTGCACCGGCTGTGACGGCACCGCCGAGGCGTTCGAGAACACCTACGGCACGCTCCTCGGGCCCATGCCCGCTCCTCCGCTCGCCTGATCCGGCCGGTTCCCCGTCCCAGAATGACCAACCCCTCGTGACCACCAGCCGGGCCGAACTCACCAGCGGCCCCTACACGTTCAACCTGATCACCGGCACCAGCTACACCACCGTCGAACTGGCCGTCACCGAGACGGGCGACATCGTCGTCACCGGGCCGCTGAACCTGTCCCATGTCCTGGCCAAGACTCTGGTCGACCACAAGGCCGGGTGGATCGGCGCCCGCCTCCAGCATCTGGCGGTCGTCGCCGCACAAAACCGCTTCACAAACGGGCCCTGTCCGCGCTGCCTCGTCTCCGTCGGGTCCTTGCACATGGACCACTGCACCGTCGCACGGTGCGCCTTCACCGGCCTCCAGCGCTTCGGCTGCGGCCACGGAGGCGACCGGTGCAGGACTACCTGGTCGGGCCAGTGGCCCGGCGATGCCGAGTGCATCGAGTACGGGTTCTACTCCCGGATCGGCCCGAACGGATGGGAGAGCTGCTCGGCCGACGCCTCCGACGCCATGCCCGACATCAACCGGCTCTACTCCGAGTGCCGCTGGGACGTACGTACCCAGCGGATGGTCCTCCCCGACAGCTGACCCCACCGTGCGCCCGGCCTCCGCGTGGCCGGGCGTCCCGCCCGCCGTCACCGCTCCGATTGGCTTTCCATGCTCGCCCCACTCGCTCCTCCCAAGGCCACCCGCGACCCGCGGATCGGGCCGCTCGCGCGGCACGCGCGGTCCGTCCCCGTTCCCTTCACCCGCCCCTTCCGCCCCCACCCCGGCTTCAAGGTCGCGCCGCAGGACACCAAGGCGGAGCGGCTGCTGCACCTCTTCCACGATCGCTTCGCCGGTCTCGGGCACGAACTGATCCGCTGCCAACTGGAGTTGCCTGGCGAGCCGCATCCTCTCGCCGTCGACCTTCTCGACCTCACGACGCATCGGCTCATCGTCGGCCGGGGCACCGCCGAGCGCTCGGCGATACACGAGGCCATCGGCGAGCTCCTCGATCTGAGCGGCCTCTTCCTCGGCGCTTTCGCCAAGACCCTCCTCCTGCCCCAACTCCCCGATCCCGACCTGGACCCTCTGCTGAAGAGCCTGGGCATCACCGTCACCTGGCCCAGGCCCGCAGGCTTCCGCGACAGCAGAGGCCGTACGGCGTGAACCAGTCCGCCGCCCCCGGGTCCAGCCCGTGCCCCGTCCCGCGCTCATGGCCGAATGCCGAGCTCCTAACCAGCGGCGTCCTCACCGATCGGGCCGGGGCGCCGCTGGGGGCACCGTGCGGGTGCGGTGGCCTGACCGACGGCGACACCTGCCCTCTGTCCCTCAGATGCCCCAGTTGCGCCGAGCCCGCGGGCCGGCCGTGCCGCAGGCCCAGCGGCCACCAGGCCGCCGAGACGCATGTCCCCCGCCTGCGGGCCGCCGGCTCACTGGACAAGGCCCGTGAGCGCGACGGCGATCCCACGCTGCCCGCGCCGTGGCCCGACCGCGACCCCACCGACCAGATCCTCCCGAAAGACCGCACGTGACCACCGCCGCACCAGAAACCGCGCCGCCCTTCGACTTCTTCTTGGGCGCTCACCACCCGGGATGGCTGGAGACCGCCGACGTCCCGCTGTGCGTCTCCCACGCCCGTCTCTCAGGCCGGCGGTCATTGCCCCGTGCCCGGCACGGCTGGTTCCTCGACAGCGGCGGATTCAGCGAACTGTCGCTCCACGGCGGATGGCGCCAGTCAGCCCGCGACTACGCCGCCGCGGTGCGCCGGTACCACGACGAGGTGGGCCAACTCCGCGCAGCAGCCCAGCAGGACTGGATGTGCGAATGGGAGGTCCTCCGCAAGACGGGCAAGACGCTCAAGGAACATCTCGCGCTGACCGTGGCGAACTTCGTCGAGCTGAGGTCGATCGCCCCCGACCTGCCGATCATCCCCGTGATCCAGGGGTGGACCTATCCCAGCTACTTCCGGTGCATCGACATGTACGAGAAGGCGGGCGTGGACCTCACTCAAGAACCCCTGGTCGGTGTGGGCAGTATCTGTCGGCGTCCGAGCCTGCACCTTCCGACGATGCTGCTGGCGGACCTCGCGCAGGCCGGCATCCGGATTCACGCCTTCGGCTTCAAGAAGGCGGGCCTGAGGATCGCGTACAAGAACGTGGTCTCGGCCGACAGTCTCGCCTGGTCCTACGGAGGCCGCCACGAGCCGGGGTGCAGCGACACCCACCAGCACGAGAACAACTGCATGCGGCACGCGCTGTGGTGGCGGCGGGACCTGCTCGACCACATCGCCGACGACCAGCGGCGGCAGCGATGACGGGCCCCATCATGCCGACCGCGGCCGACCGGAGCGCCATGCAGACGGGCGACTCCCGCGGCTTCACCCAACGCTGGCGGTACGGCACGCCCACATGGCGACATGTCTCCGAGGGAGGGTTCCGTGCCGACCGGTACGAGGTGACCGAGATCGATGAGGCGGACGCGAAGGCGTTCGTCCAACGACATCATTACCTGTCCGGATGGCCTGCCGTTTTGCACCGTCTTGGCCTCCTGGACCGGGAAGCCGAGCTCCACGAGGACGACATCGCCGTCGACGGCTCACCGCTGGTCGGCGTCCTGGTGCTCGCCGTCCCCATGAACATGCGCGTGCTCACCAACCCCTTCCCGCACCTGGTCCCGCTGCGCGAGAGCGCCGAGATCGCCCGCCTGGTCCTGACGGAGACCGTCCCCAGCAACGGGGAGAGCTTCTTCACCGCCGCCGCGTTGCGTCGCGTTGCCGCCGACGGGTTGAAGGGCGCCGTAATGTTCAGTGATCCGGTTCCTCGCTGGCGCCTGACCGAAAACGGAAAAATCATCCAAACGCGGGGTCATTTGGGCATCGTGTATCAGTCGTTGTCCGCCGTATACACGGGAAGAGGCACCGCGCGCACGCTCACCGTCCTCCCGGACGGGACCACGTTGACAGCGCGTGCCCGCTCGAAGCTGCTGCGCCAGGAATCCGGGGCGCTCGGTGTCGCCCGCCGTCTCGAACGGTTGGGCGCACCGCCCCGGCCTGCCGGTCAGCCGCTCGGCGTATGGCTGGACCAGAGTCTCGCGCAGATCGGTGCCGAGCGCCTGCCACACCCCGGAAATCATCGTTACCTCCTCCGGGTGGGCCGCACGCGTGCCGAGCGGACGCGGACCGTCATCGGGCTCAAGCCGCAGCCTTACCCCAAGAGCGTCCCTGCCTGACGGGGCGCCCCTCACCTCGCACTTGCTCATCCCTGTACCCCTGACCAGCCCAGGAGCATCCATATGAACGTCAGTCCGCTGAACGCCGACCAGCGTGGCCGGATCGCCGACCTGCTCGGCGCCGCGAAGCCCGCACAGGACAGGCTGGTTGAAGTACTCGCCGTTTCTGTCCGTGACTGCGCTCAGCACGATCACGCCTCACAGCGGGAGGACTGGTACTGCCAGAACCTTCGCTCCTTCTGCGGAGAGCGCATGGGGCCCGTACTGCGCCGGCTGCTGGATGCGGAGGCCGAGGTGGAGCGTCTGACCGCCGAGGTCGGCGAGCTACGCCGAGGCGCCACCCACGCGGTGGGGGCCGCCGTTCGCAGCGTGCACCAGCGGGGACACGACATCGCGTTGCCGTGGGAGATCATGGAGTTCCTCACCGGCGGCGCCGAGACCGCCGCGGCCGCTCCCCCACGCGCATTGCCCCGTGACAACTTCGAGGTCGTCATCTCCTCCCCCGGCGGCCCCCCTCCCGTCGTAGCCGAAGAGGTCCGCTGCAAGCAGTGCAGCGGCATCACGACGCAGGCCGGGTTCGACGGGCAGGGGTGGACGCTGGACCGCCTCGACCGCATGGCCGACCGGCACGAATGCCTTCCCCGGGTGAGCGCCGACGACGCTGCGTGCCCGCAGGCCCTGGCCCCGGACGAGCCCCAAGGGAGTTCGGTAGAGGGGACGTTGGGCCGGTGAGGTCCTTCACCGCCGGCCGGAGCAGCGACCAGGCAGCCCGGCCGGCCGCACGACGCGCATCCGTACATCTCTCCCACACCGAAGGAAATGGAGTAACCCCATGGGGCTCTCGCTACGAGCCGGACGCTCGACCGGTCCACTTCCCCGCGACCCGTGGCCGCAGTGGTCGTACGGCGGTTTTCGTCTCTTCCGTCGCGGGCTCGCCGCACACGTAGGCATCGATCTGCCGCGCATGCAGGGCTTCGGCGGGGACACCGCCTGGACCAGCTAGAGCAGCCCGCTGCGGCATCTGCTGAACCACCCCGACGACTCCGGTGAGATCTCAGCGGACTAGGCTCGGGAGCTGGCCCCCGTGCTGCACGATGCACTGACCGCGCTCGCGGCCGAGGACGTCGACGGGCTCCTGTGGGGCCCCGACAGCCACAACGGGCGAGCAGGCCGGGATCTGGTGGCGCTGTTGACCCTGTGCGGAGCCGAAGGCCTGCCCGTGATCTTCGTCTGATGGACGCGTCCACGCTGTCCGGACCGCTCCTGTCTGCCGCCGGACTATCGCTCGTAGGCCCAAGCGTGTCCGGTCTGGCGATACTCCGCCACAGGCAGTGGCGCTACACCGGGGCGCATGCGGCTCGTGTACAGGAGTCCGTCGAGGTGGTCGATCTCGTGCTGGATCAGCCGGGCGAGGCCGCGTTCGTAGACGGCGGTGACGGTGCTGCCGTCGAGCACCGTGGCCTCCACCGTCACCGTCAGCGGGCGCGGCACCAAGCCGCGCACGTCGAAGAAGCTCAGACAGCCCTCGTACTGCTCGTCCGACTCCGGTCCGCGGGCGATGATCCGGGGGTTCAGCAGCACGATGGCCGGGGCGTCCGGGGTGGGTGGCCTGACGACGGCTGCGGCGCGGCCGATGCCGATTTGGGGGGCTGCGATGCCCATGCCCTTGGCGAAGGGATGGATCTGGGAGATCTGCTCCATCGCGGCGAAGAGCCGGTCGACGGCGTCCTCGGACGCCTCGCGTTCGGCGGGCAACTCGAGGGCGCGGGCCGGCTCATTGAGGATCGGGGCTCCGCATTGGACCACCCCCAGGTCCCGCATCCGCTCGCTTGGCTGCACCTCAGTCACCCGAACTCCCTGTTGGCGCTGCCCAGTTCATGGGGCACTCGGACGCGCCTCGAGACGATACCGGGCGTACAGGGTCGGAGTGGAGGTCACCAGAGAAAGGCGGCGCATCCCGTCCGCCTCGCGCCGCACTTAGACATGGTCTCAGAACTGATGGTGTGTCGGTCCCGGATGGATCGGCTCTGAGCGGGGATCGTCGGGCATGTGGTGACGAGACGGCAGGAAAGCCTGATCGATGATCGGCTCTGGGAACTGGTAGAGCCACTGATCCCGGAACGGCCGCCTCCGAAGGGTCCAGGGGGGAGGCCACGGATCGATGATCGTGCCGCGCTGGAAGGGATCGTGTTCGTGCTCAGCACCGGTTGCCGTTGGCGCGACCTGCCTCAGAAGTTGGGCTGCGGGTCCGGACACACCGCGTGGCGACGATTGCGGGAGTGGCAGGATGCCGGGGTTTGGGATCGGCTGCACCAGGTCATCTTGATCGAGCTCCGCGAGGCTGAGGTGCTGGATTGGACCCGCTGTTGCGTCGACGCGGTCGCCGTCCGGGCGAAAAGGGGGGGCGAGCTTACCGGTCCGAGCCCTATCGATAGAGGCAAATCCGGTTCGAAGTACCACATCTTGTGCGACCGCAACGGACTTCCCCTGCACGTACTTGCCTCGGCGGCCAATACCCACGACAGCCAACTGTTCGTCCCGCTGTTGGAGACCAACCCGGGCGTACCCCATGGTCGTGGCCGACCGCGCAGGCGCCCGGACAAGCTGCATGCCGACAAGGGCTACGACTACCGCCGCTGCCGCAGCTACCTGCACCGCCGCGGAATCGGTGTCCGCATCGCCCGACGCGGCGTGGAAGACCCCGCCCGGCTCGGCCGGGTGCGCTGGGTAGTCGAGCGCACGGTCTCGTGGCTGTTGCGGTTCAAACGCCTCGGGCTGCGCTACGACCGTACCGAGGCCACCCTACGCCCGCTGCTGACTCTCGCCGCCTCGATCATCAACCTCCGGCGCCTGCTGCAAACCGAATCCTCATCGTCCGTCACCCCAGCCGCATGAGCAACGACGACACGGTTAGCCCCCGGTCACTGAGAATCAATGCGCACCAGGTATCCGAGACGACGCAGGTCAGCCTGGCGTACAGCTCGACGGGGTTGCCGCCCGGACTCAGCTTCTGTCCGATTGGGGTTCCTCAGCGGACGCCGTTCATGTTGCTGCTACCAGTGTCGTTCTCCGAACCTCGCTGGCAGCCGGATGCTCGGGCAAGAGCGGCTCGATCGCCGCATACACGGCGTCTACAACCTCGCGTTCGAGTGCGCGCATGATGGTGGGGACCTCCCCGGTCGTCGGCTATGGATCGCACTCGGTATGAAAACCGAGCCAACCCGCCGACCGGCGGATGGTCACCTATCCGCGCGAGTCCTTAGTTCGCTGCTGGCGTCGTTGACGACTTCCCGGGGGTGAGTCCGTGCGCTGGCTGCCCAGTTGACGAGCCCGCGGCAAGATCCGCGTCATCGGAGCCCCCGTCATGGGGAAGGGATCGCAGGCTGCAGATCGCGTTCGCGCCAACACGCGGCGAGACTCCGGAACTCAGGAGTCGCCGCTCACCGACCGATGCTGACGTGGCCGATGGGCCTGCGTTCCGAAGCGACCCACGGTCGCGACCTGATCAGTCGACGGGTTACTGGTCGAAGAACGTCTTCAGTACACGGGCCATGAGTTCGGGGGCGACGACGTGTCCTTGCCCGTCGAGCGTGTGTCGTTCGGTCTGGGGGGTGGCGGCTGCTACCGCGTTCGCGGCGCGGTCGAAGAAGTCGGTCGGGAGGCCCGCCATCTGGGGCTCGGTGATCGGACCCTCGGTGGTCACCAGGACCGACTGAGTGATGCGGGCAAGTCGGTTCGTGGGGATCTTGTAGTCATTGAGGACCATGGCGTCCTTGACGAGCGTGTGGGCGAGCGCGACGGACAAGGCCCAGTACGGGTGCTGTTTGCCAGCCGCGATGTCCGCGTCGGGTCCGCCGGTAAGCCTCATGAACAGTTCCAGCATCTCCTCGTCCCGCCCGGCTTTGTATGCCTCGTGGGTGTCCGCGAGGTACTGGTTGAACCTCGGCCACAGGTCGTCCCCGATCACGTACGGCACATCCCACACCGCGATCTTGTCGATCGCCGAACCTGCCGCTGCTGCCTCCAGCGCGAGGGCGCCGCCAGATGAGGCGCCGTACAAGTGAGCTGAGCCGCCGGCTGTCGCAATCAGCGCGTCGAGGTCTTCCACCTCCCGCGCCACGGCGTACGGCGGTGTATTGCCGCTGTCGCCCCGGCCGCGTCGTGCGTAGTTGTAGACCGTGAAATGGTTGGCAAGGAGCCGGGCCAGCGGCGCGTTCTCAGCGCCGTCGTCTAGGGTGCCGCCGACGAGGATCACCGCCGGGCCAGTGCCTTTCCGGTCGTAGGCGATCCTCGTACCGTCGGCGGACGTCACACGAAGTGTCATCTCGTTCACTGCTTCTCTCCATATCTCGATGCGTGGTCGTCACCGTCGGAGCATGTTGACCCGCGCCGTGTGTAGCCGATGACGGTGCCGTCGGCTCAGGTGACGATTCATACTCCTAATTTAGGAGCATTCACTCCTGTTGTCTAGTACACTCGGGTGCATGAGCAAGAAGCGGGTGTTCGACGACCCCTGCGGCATCGCGCGAGCGCTGAACGCGGTCGGCGAGCGGTGGGCGTTGCTCGTCGTGCGGGAGCTGGTCTTCGGCCCGAAGCGCTACTCCGACCTGCACCGCGGGCTGCCGCAGATGAGCCAGAACGTCCTCGCGCAGCGGTTGCGCGAGCTTGAAGCCGACGGCCTGGTGCGGCGAAGGCGCCTGGGACCGCCTGCGCCCGCCGCCGTGTATGAACTCACCGAGCGCGGGCAGGAACTGGAGCCCGTGCTCCGCGCGCTCGCCCACTGGGGCAGCCGCGCACCGCTGCCCGAGGACGGCGCGGCGGAACTGAGCGTCGACGCGCTGCTGTTCGCCCTGCGCGCGACATTCGATCCGGCACTGGCGGGTGAGCTGTCGCTGCGCTGCCAGCTGGACGTCGCGGGCGACCGGTTCCGCGCCACCGTTGCGGGCGGACGCCTCGAGTTGGACCGCGGTGAGCACGCCGAACCCGATGCGTGGCTGACCGTGCCGGAGGCGGCGACATTGCGCGATCTGGTGTTCGCCGGTGCGGCGCTGCACGACGCCGTCGAGCGGGCAGACACGGAAGTGGCGGGCGATACCGAGCGGCTCGCCGCGCTGCTGCGCTGCTTTCCCGCAGCCGTGCGGTATCCGGCGCCACAGGACCCCGGGCCGCCGGATCCCGTGTCGCCGGATCCCGTATCACCTGACCCCGTATCACCGAACGCCGAACTCCCGGATCCCGCCGTCAGCGCAGGAAGTCGTCGAGGGTGAGCGGCAGTCCGCGGACCCCGGACACCGGTGGCGAGGTTACGCCGGCCGACAGTTCAGACTCCGCGGGCTCGCGGAACTCATCGCCGAGACGACAACGCACCACTTGGATAGCGACCCGCAGCTCAACGCCAGGCGCTGGTCCACGACCGAGCATGATCGACTTGTTGCAGTAGCCCATCCCCATAAGAACCAGCCGAGCAGTTCTGAGACCAAGTCTTAGCAGCAGGGGCGACGCCTCTGCGGTCCTGGAGGTCGCGGTGCCCCACGCCACCGGGGCCAGGGAACCGCAGGCACGACTCCGCGCCTCCCCGTGGCCGGGTCGGCTAGGAGGCGATACCCGAGATTCGCCGGACGCTCTCCCTGGCTGCGCGCCGAGGGCTGAGCGTCCCGGCCTCCCGCGCGCGCCGCGCCGTGGCGGAGAACCGCACGGGGCCGACCCATCCGATAGATATTGCTTAATTGGATTTCCTACTGTAGAGTTGTGTCAACGGCGAGCGAGAAGCGGCCGTTCGCACGGGCCGTATCCGGTACCCCCCATCGGATACGGCCCGTCCAACCACACAGCGCTGTAGCTCAGTTGGTAGAGCGCGGATCTTATAAGTCCTGGGTCGCTGGGTTCGATTCCCGCCAGCGCTACTTACGACCCACCCACCTCCCATGCGATCCGTGAATCGTCGGACCGCCTATTCACGCCCCGGAGGCGCACCACTCATGCAAATCCCCTACGTCGTGCGGGATGCCGCCACCGGCGGTCTCCTGCACGGCGTCTTCTTGTCCAGTGAAGCGGTGGAGTTCGAAGGGGTTCTGAAGGACCCCGACGGCCTGGAGGCGACTCCGTACCTCTACTGGGCCCCCCAGGAGCAGATGTGGTTTCTGGCGCACAACAACTGCACGCCCGCACAGCTCGTATACGAGGCCATGGACCCCGAGGCCGCGCGCGCCTGGCTGGTCGAACATGAGCACCCCGAGGCCGTACGGGAGCACTTCGGATAGTGCTCCCGAAGCGGGCCCGCGCCGCCTCCGCCACCGAGCAGTCGCGCGCCGCCAAGTACCGCCGGATCCGGCACCCCGACAACCGCGCCCCCGAAACTCGCACGAGTCCCCTCGGCAGCCATCACATCTGCTGGTGCGGCCAGCCGTTCAGGCACCCATGGCCCGGCGCCGAAGAAGGCTCGGCACACCCGCGCCCCTCATGATCATTTTCTGGAGAACACCGTGCTGCGCTTCCGCTTCCGACCCCGTCACGATGGTGAGGATTTCGACGACTATGAGCAGGCCTTCATGGACGCCTGGAGGAGCTTCTGCTCCCGGCGCGGAATCACCCCCTTCCCGAAGTTCGCCACCGGCGACGCGTACCTGGACGCCTGGAACGCGTCGCGCGAGTACACCGAGCGCCCCCTGAGCAGAATCATTCCGCTGCCGCTCCCAGTACGGATGGGGCAGTTGCGCCCTGGGCGGTACCGGCTCCTGGCCGTGAAGTACTGGCGAAAGAACCCGGCCCGGCTGTGGTGGCTCGGGCACGTATGGGACGAGATGCGAGCCGACTGGCGAGGCCCGGCCGCCTGATGCCCCCGCGCGAAACCCGCCGATTCGAGGAGATGAGAGCGGCATGACGATGAGCCGCGCCGAGGGGCGCACGAATGGGAGTGTGGAGTTCCTCCACGTGACGGCGGAGGCCGTTGCCCTCCGCGATCTGCGCTGGTTCTGCGACCACTGGTCGCGCGAGTCGAGCTACAGCAGGTGGCGCCGCCTGCCGCCGACGAGCCTGCTCGTCCTGGAGAACGGGAAGACTTACCCAGGACTCTTCACTGTCAGCGGCGGTGAGCGGGGCCGCTTCGGCTACCGGGACGGGCGGCGCTTCGTCCGGTGCCACGGCGTAATCATCCCGGTGCCGGCCCACAACGACGACACCCCAACCCGGCACGACTTCGAATAGTGGGAGCACGGACCCATGGAGGACGAACCGCCCGTGGCCGACGTGGAGAGCATGCATTTCCCGCTCCCGGGAGAACCCGCACGGCGGCCGCGCACCTAACCCCATTAAGATATATTGCTTAGTTGGATTTACTTTCGTAAGATTGGGGCATCGCCCGGGGCGTGAGCCCGCCCCCGTTACGGGAGGCCCGAGATGACCGTCTCCACACCAGCAAGCACCACGGACTTCAGCCTCCCCCACCCCGGGACGCACCTGGTGGCCTTCAGGATCACCAATGTCGGCTCGGCGCGGCGCACCGAGGAGCTGGACCTGACCGTCGGCAAGACGGAGGAGACGGGCACCTTCCCCATGAACGCCCCGCACGGCCCGCTTACCGTCACCGCTGTCGCCGCACTGTTCGGGGCCAACGCGTCCGGGACCTCCACCGTCCTCGGCGCGCTGGCGAACATGCGTGAGGCCGTACTGAGCTCCTACACCCGCCAGACGGCCCCCGTCTCACCGGCTCACCGGCCCTTCGCCCTGAGCCCGGACGACGCTGCTGAGCCCAGCACGTACGAGATTGAGCTCGTCCGCGACGGCGAACAGTGGACGTACGGCTTCGCCGTCAGCGCCCGGGGTATCGAGCGGGAGTGGCTGCACAGCGTCACGGCCGCCGACGGACTGCGGACCTGGATCGACCGGGATGCCGCACGGACCGACCGGGGCAGCTGCGCCTATCGGTGGCACGGCCTCACGCCGGACACTGGGCGGCTGGAACACCTCGGCAGCGACCGTACCCTGGCTCTGTCCCTGGGCGGGCTGCTCCAGGTCGGCCCCTTCCGGACGGTCTACGACTTCTTCCGCACCGAGCTGCTGCTCATCGCCCCCCGCGATGCGCAGCAGCAGGGGCGGGCCAGGGACCGGCTCGGGGAGTCGGCCGAACTGCGCCGCCGGATCGGCCCGTTGCTCGCAGCTGCCGACCTCGGCGTCGACGCCGTGGAGATAGACCCGGCCGACGGCGAGGTCAAGCTCGCCCACACCGCCGCCGGAGGCCGATCGGTACTGCTGGACTGGGCGATGGAGTCCTCCGGCACCCGCGCCCTGGTGCTCGTCCTGGAACGCGTTCTGTGGGCACTGGAGCACGGCAGCGTCATCCTCATCGACGGCCTCGGTAGCCCGATCCACCCGCTGCTCACCGCCGAGATCACTACGCTCTTCGTCGCCTCGTGGTCCAACCTCCGGCACGCGCAGTTACTGTGCACGTCCCACGCGGTCGCCCTTCTCGGCGGCGCACGGCACGGTCAGAGCCTGGAGCCCCACCACGTGTGGCTCGCCGAGCGGGGCCGGGACGGCTCGACCGGGGTCTACCCGCTCACCGACGCGAAGCCGGGCAGGGGCGAGGACCTGGCCGACAGCTACCTCGCCGGAGCCTTCGGCGGCGTCCCCGGCATCAGCGAGGGCCGAGTCGGGCGCGCGCTCCTCGCCGCCGGGTCCGCCACCCAGGGCTAAGACGCTGCGGCCGGGCCTGTCCCGGCCGCAGGCCGCTGATAGTTCGAGCGCCGGCGAGCGCGCCCTGGCAGACTTTCGACAGCCGGACGGTGCGTCACACATCACCATCAAGGAGATCCCGTGAACCACCCTTCCCCTCTCGACGAGCTCAACGAGGCGGGACACGTGCCAGCCGCAACAACCAAGACCGAGCCGCCGTCCGGGCTGAGCACGCGGACCTTCCCCCTTGAGACCGGGGTAGAGCGCGACCACCGAAAACGTCCCTGCACGAAGTGCCCCTGGCTGACCAGCACCGACCTGACCGAATTCAGCGACGAGGACATGGACATGCTCCGGCGGGCCCACGGGCGCCCCGGAGCCGAGGCGCCCGTGGACGCGCCCATCGTCGCCTGCCACCGCGACCAGCCCGGCACGGCGCACGCCATGCGGTGGTGCGCCGGATTCCTCGCCGTGGTCGGCGAGCAGCGCCTCGGCGTCCGCCTCGCGCTCGCCTTCGAGGCGTTGCCCCCGCAGGCCGTCAATCCACCCGCCAGCTGGCCGGAGCTGTATCCGGACCTCGACGCACTCGTGGCGGCCCGGGCCGAACAACTCGGTCTGCCGTCACCCGCGACGGCCTGCGAGGAGGGTGACAGCGAAGCCCAAACCACCACGCCGACGGCCCTCGATACGGTCGGCGTACCTGTTCATGGAGGTACACATCATGACGACCAGTGAGCCCGCAGAGCTCCGCATCAAGGAGCTCGAAGCGACTCTGACAGAAGTCCTGACCCACATCCGGCCGCAGGGGCACCCGAGCTGGGAGCTCAACACCTGTCTCGTGACCAACGAGCAGGTCACCCAATGGGCGAAGGTCGTCGGCCTCGCCACCGCCCAGAACTGATGAAGGGGAACAATGTGCTCGATCTCGACCGATTCGCCATCGACGACGGCCGCCATCTGCCCCAGCTCGGCATCGCCGAGGACGAGTCCACCGCTGCCGGCACGGCCCGCTTCCGGGCCAGGTGCTCCTGCGGCCGGATGTCCCCCCATCCTACGGGCACCCGCGAGCAAGCCCTGGCCGCGCACATTGCTCACGTCAACACCAAAATCGGTCCCTCCAAGGGGCCGGACTGGCTCGCCGTCGGCGTGCGCGCCGGCATCCTGGCGGTGGCCATGCTGATCATCTGGGGCGCCTGCTACGCCATCGGCCTGGTCGTCACCCACGACCAGGACCTCACCGGTGCCACCGCCAAGGCAGTCCTCGGCGGCTCCCATCTGGCGGGTCTCGCCTTGGTCTTCGGCCTCGTGGTCGCCGCCCGGCGTTGCATCGCTCCCACCCGCGCCTGACACCCCACCACGAGAAGCGTTGGACACCAACCTCACGGGCCACCGCAGCGGGCACACCGTCCCGCCTGCAGCGGTCTTTCGCCGGACGCCCACCGGGGGTGAATGATCGAGTCCCGCGGCGACAGAAGAAGGCTAACGTATATTGCGTAATTGTATTTACTCATGTAGGCTGTATGTCATCGACCCGGCCCGAGCCAGAGCGTAACCGTCACCCACTGCGCACCAACTGGCCGCCGAAAACGGAGGATTGCGTTGCCCACGTCGATCGACACCGCTGTTCACTTCCACCCCCCGGGGACCCCCGGGAGGCTGTGCAACAACCACAACCGCCAGATCCTCGCCGTCAACACGTGCCAGCTCGCCCGGTTCCGCGGCTACGACGACACGATCAGCGACGAAGAGATCATCGCGACCATCACCGAGGTGAAGGGCGGGCGATACCGGTACCGGCCCCAGCCCGCCACCTACGAGGCGGTCCGGTCCGGTCTCAAGGCTCCCCTCACGACCGCCGACCACGCCGACGTCGTCAAGGACCGCGTATTCGCCGCCGTCGGCCAAGGGCACCCCGTGCTCGTATCGGACGACGACGGCAACGAGTACTACCTGGTCGCCATCCCGGCCACCCCCTGACCCTTCAGGCCACCGGCCGAGCGGGGGAGGAAGCAGACGGCACGCAACCTCCCCCACGGCCGCTTGTTCACGGAAAACCGGACCACACGCACCACAGGAGCCACCATCTCCAGCAAGTCCTCCGGCACTCCACCCGACGTCTCCGTCCCGCCCCGCACCCCGTAGGCCGATTCCGGCCACATTCGCCGGTGCGGCACTGATGCAGGGCGGACGGCCCGTCGAGCGGATCCCGTGCTTTGGCATGATCCCTTCCACAGCCCCAACCCCGCCCACATCAACGGAGCTCACAATGAAGACCGCCACCCTGGCCGGCACATGCGCCGCGGCGCTCCTGGCCCTCGTCCTCACCGGATGCAGCCAGGACGGCACAGCAACAGCCGGCGACCACGCAGGATCCTCCCGGCCCGCCGCGGCCAGCCCGGCCGGACTGCCCGACGGAATCGCCGCCCTCGGCTCCCAGCAGCAGCTTGGAGACGAGGCGTGGAAGGCAACCGTGCACCCCCTGAACACGGCGACTCCCCCGGCGGACGGCTCGCTGCCCGCCGGCTGGTCCCCCGCTCGCGTACAGGTGGACCTGACCAACATCGGATCCGACATCGCGCTGCTGCCCGAGACCGCGGTGACCGTCCGAGTCGGCGAACTCGGCCTCGAGACGAAGCCGTTCACCGATCAGAACCTGGCCGACTTCCCCAAGCCGGACGCCGGCACCAAGGTCAAGCCAGGCGCCACCTTCACCGCCAACCTCGGCGTGGCCGTTCCGCCGCAGACCGCAAGCCAGCGGGCCACCGTCACCCTGGAAGCGACCCAGGCCGGACTGGCCGAGGCCGACACCGTGTTCTTCGAGGGCACGCTGCCCGGCTCCCCCACCCGTGCCACCCCTACGCCGGCGGACACCGCGGCCACCGGCTCGGCGATCGCACTGGGCCAGTGGTCATCCGATGGCGTCCGGGTCTCCCCGCTGCAGCTGGCCGGAGACAAGGGCGGCCGACGCGACGCCACCCTCGAGCTGTCCGTACGCAACACCGATGACGATCCCCGCGCCGGCATGGGCGTGACCTTGCGCGTACTCGTCGGCGCAGACCTCACCACCGCTGACACCGTCTCCGCGGGCCTCGGGTACCAGGACGCGCCCATCGCGCCGCACCGGACCGCTACCGACACCGTTCGCGTCTCGGTTCCCTCCCGAGCCGTCCCGGGCCCCGTGACCGTCCAGGCAGAACAGCGGGGCGGGTCCCAGCTCATGTTCGAGGGAAGCCTGAAGTGATTACCACACCACGACCCGCAGCCCTGGCTCCCCGCCCCGCCGCACGGATCCCGGGCCAGGGGCGTACGAAGAGGCGCCCGGTCGCCACAATGTCAGCGGGACAGCTGATCATGGAGGGGTGAACCCCGCACCGCACAAGCGCATCCAGGCCTCCGCCCAGGTCACCGTCACCGTCGGCTCCGCGAGCTGGGCGCAAGCCTCGGGAGCGAAGCCCTCCGAGTCCGCGGTCCGCACGGACGTGGTGGCCGTGGTACGGCGCGCGCTGGACAGCGATGTCGTGCTGGCGAAGGCCGGCGCCAGCGTCGCGGTCAAGCCGGTCACCCTGCTCGACACCGCCCCGGAGATCACCGGGACGGTGAACGCCGCGCTGTTCGAGCGAATACGGCTGTACCCCTTCCCCCTCAACGGGTTGGCCCACGAGACCCTTCAACGGCAGATCGCCGCCGGCAAGACCACCGCGCTGGGTTGCGGTCGCGGCGGACGGATCGTCGAGGCGATCGGCCGGGCCGGCACCGTCACCCTCCCTGCGGCTCCGGCCGTGTACTCCGACCGGCACGGACGGCTGACCCTCCAGGCGCCCGCATTCAGCGAACTTCCTCCGGACGGCGCCTGGTTCTATGCCCCGACCGAAGTCGTGGCCCTGCTGCTGTTCCCTCAACTGGCTATCCTCCTGGACGGCGCCGACTCCGGGGTAATGGAGGGTCTGCGCCGGCTCGTGGAAGGGCGGCGTGCGCAGTCACGCGCCGCGGCAGCACATCGAGCGCCGCCGCCCGGGTGAGCGGGTCGGTCATCGCCCCGGTGCGGCTGGCCACAGCACGTGCCATCCAGGCGGCCACGCGAGCAACAGTGTTCCGCGGGTGCCCGCTCAGCCACTGCCAGGCGGCTGCGTCCTCCCGTGCGCTCGGAACACGGTCGTCCAGCACTCCGGCCCTAGCAAGATCCAGCAGCTCGTCCGCGCGCATCAGGGCACGGTCGCACCGATCCCGCGCTTCCTGGTCGGCTGCTTCGTTGGCGCGCCGAGCCGTGGTCGCGGTTCTACTCTCCGGCTGCCAGGACGAGCGGGTCGAGGACGGCGAACCGGTAGTTGAGCAAGGCGGCCAGGATGAACAGGACAGCGGCACGCTTGGCGGGATGGAGTGGTTCGACCTGGGCCCAGGCCAGATCTGGCTCTCCGCGCATGCACAGTTGGATGATGTCGCTGGCCAACAGCATCATCGGATCGTCGGCGGCATTGCCCACCGAGACGACCTGGCCGTCGGGCCGGACGTCGCCGGCCAGCATGCGGCCGGCGACCTCGAACGCGGCACGCAGGTGGGCCTCGTCGCGCGCACCAGGTCCAGCAGCACCGCGGTGTTGGCGGCGCGTCCCGTCACCGGGTCCACGGAAGCCATACGGCACAGCAGCGGACTCACGGCACGCTGCGCGGGAAATGCGCGGCAGCAGCAGCGGCAACGGCCAGTTCACTCGCCTGCTGTTCAGTCAAATCGGGCACGCGGGACAGCCTAGGGGAAGGTGGGCGATGCCCGGCGCAGCACCACCGGTTCACCCGCTGCGACGTTGACGCCTGGCCCGGGGGCGCCCGGCTGAGACGGGACACATCGCTGGTGAAGTCGGCCCGGGGCGCCGCGCGCGGGAAAAGTTCCGCCAGCTATGGCACACGCCGCCTGATCTCGACACCTCTATAGGCGTTGAAGATCCCCCGAAGGAGGCCAAAGTGACCACAGTGACCGGGCCCGGGTCCGCGCAGCCCGTCGACGTTCCGGCGAGCGGGGTGGCCAGGAGTGGGGGGTCGGCGGCGGCGTGCACCGGATCACCTGCGGCGTGACGCGGGCGGCGCTCGCGCTGGCCCAGTCCCGGGACCCCACGCTGGCCGCGGGCCACCCCGAGGCCGTCGCCGTATAGGTGCCGTCCTGACCAGGCCGCTCGCCCACGCCCACGTCCCTGGCTCCCGGCAGGGCGGGCACCCACCCACCGTCCGAGGGATTCACATGAAGCCAGTTTCTGAGGTCGTCGTCTCCGCAGCGCGGGGCCGGGTCGCACGCGTGCGCCGACTGCTGTGGCGCGGGGCCGGCGCCACAGGAGGGCCGTCCGCCGAGATGACCACGGCGCGCGCCATCGGGCGGGCCATGTTCTTCACTCTGCTCGCCGTCAGCCTCGTCGGCACGCTGATGACGACGATCTACCTGCCGGCGCCGTGGGGTCGCCTGGTGGTGCTGCCCGCCGCGCTCGGCGCCTTCTGCGCGGGTGTCGCCGCATGCCTCTACGCGCTCCTCGCCTCGTGCGCCGTCGTCGAGGCGGCACACCGGCGCGCCTCGGCGGCCGGTTCCACGGTGAAGCGGCACGCGGCGCGCCGCCGGGAGGCCCGGACATCGGCAGTTCCGAAGTGACGTCCGCGCGATTCAGGGGCTGTTGCCGGTCGGCAAATACTCGATGGACTAAAACGGAAAAAGCAGCACAAAACGATCTTGACGGGTCAGGGGTCCGGTGTCAGATTCGGGGTGATCACCGCTCAGATTCACAGCAGCGACGGTGGTTGAAGGCTGTGCTGTTGCGAGCGGAGGGGGGTGTCCCATGCGTTCAAATGCGTCCGTGCCGGCCACGGAAATGGGGAGCGCGCCGACCCCCGGGGCCGTGTTCGCCCGGGAAGGACGTGACGGTGGCCGGTCGTGGGGTGACCGACTTTGCTCCGGCCTCACTGCTGAGCGAACGGACAGGCGCGAAGCTGTCGAGGGAGAGCCTGGCGCGGGCCGCGTCCCGGCACGAGCCCTGCCTGAGCGCTGCGCACATCAGCTTGTACGAACTCGGTCGCCGAACTCCGCAGTTGAGCACGCTGGCGGCGCTGGCGAGAGCGCTCGGCGTGGAGGTCCGCGTGCTGCTCGTACCGGTCGACACCGCAGATCTGGCGCGCCTCCGCGTGGAGGCCGGCCTCAGGCAGGGCGACCTCGCACGCCTCCTGGGACTGCCGCAGGCCCGTTGGTCCAGGACCGAGCGCGGGCTCGCCGCTGCGGAGGCCCAGGTCCTTCGGCAGGCTGCCGAGGCACTCCGCAAGCCCTACGAGGTGGTGGCCCGCTCGGCGGTCCATACGCGGCGTACCGCTCTCTCGGCGCCTCCCGGACGAGTCCCGCGGCGGGAAATGACCACGCCGGTACGCAGGTTGACCACGTACGCTCCTTAGCTCGCACGCGCCTGACTGGGTAGGCCCGGACTGCAGCCGGGTGTGCCGGACGGTGCACCGTCACGACCACGATTGAGGGGGATATGCCCATGGCACCGTCCGTCAAGGCAACCGTTTCGAAGATCACCAAGACCCGCGCGAGCGCGGTGGCAGTGAGTCTGAGCGCCGTCATCCTCATGGCCGGCTGCGGAGGCGGGGGCGACTCGGCCGCGAAGAAGCCGTCCGCTCCCGCCACCACCAGCGCATCACCGTCTGCCGCCCCGGAGCAGGAGGCCCGGGAGCAGGTACTGGCGGCCTACCACGGCATGTGGAAGGAACAGGTCAAGATCTACGGAAGCGGTTCGTTCAAGGGCTCCGATCTGGAGAAGTACGCCGCCGACAAGGCCCTGGCGAAGGTCCGGGCGGCCGCCTTCTACTACCAGAACAACGACCTGGTGGTGAAGGGCGAGCCGAAACTGAAGGACAACCCGACGGTCACGCTGTCGTTGGGCGGCGAGTCGAAGAGCGCCACGATCGTCGACTGCGTCGACAGCAGCACCTTCGTCCCCGAGAACCGCAAGACGGGCAAGAAGTCCCAGCTCGACGGTGACAACCGGCGCAAGGTGCAGACGTCCAAGGCCCAGTTCGGCAGCGGCCGGTGGATGATCACCGATTCCACGATAGACAAGGGGTCAACATGCTGAGCCTGCGCGGCCGCGGGGCTCTCCTCGCGGCCGCCGCCGTCGCCGTTCCTCTCCACCTGGGCCTTGCCGCCGCTCCGGCCGCCGCCGACGGCGGCAAGCCCGGCGGAGGCGTCACATGCCCCGAGCTCGTCCCCGACTGCGACATCAACGCGGAAGGTGGCGGGGGCGGAGGCAAGGGCGAGAAACCGAAGCCCGCCGGGGATCCGGGCGGGGGCGGCGGTTCCGCCAAGTGCTACATCGAGTGGGACAACATCGGCGAAGTCCCCTGCTACGACGCGGACATGGGGTGGTTCAATCCGGTCGGCCAGTGCTACTGGGAGATCCTCGAGCCGCAGCCGGCCAAGGACGCCGCCGACTGGGAATGGGGCACCGCGGCACCCGCCACCGACGCCGAGCGCGCCAAGGGCAAGGTCTACAACGTGACCTGCCCTGGCGGCGGCCGTGAACTCGCGGGTGGCTCCACCTGGAGCCTGAACCCGCCGCCGGGCTTCGGCGGAGGCCCCACGGCCGAGGAGCTCGCCCAGGAAGCCATCAAAAAAATGCGGCTCCTGGGCGCCGACATCGGCAGCGCCCCCAAGACGGGCAAGACCGGCCTGGTCGGCATGCCGGTGTGGATCTGGAACACCAAGGCCCCCCGTACCTGGGGCCCGGTGACCGCCAGCGCGTCCGCACCGGGGATCACCGTCACCGCGACCGCCAACGTGAAGAAGATCGCGTACACGATGGGCGACGGCGGCTCCGAGGTGTGCACCACCGCGGGCACGCCGTATGAGAAGCGTTTCGGCGGGCAGCCCAGTCCCGACTGCGGCTACCGCTACACCAAGACATCCAGCTCCCAGCCCGGCAAGGCGTTCACCATCACGGCCATCACGACCTGGACCGTCCACTGGGCCGGCGGCGGCCAGGAGGGCGACATCACCACCACGCGGGAGGCCGAGCCCGCCCAGATCACCATCGGCGAGGCCCAGGCCGTCGCCAAGCCCTGATGCTCCCGCACCGCGAAGGAAGCCGTTCATGAGCACCGCACCCAGCCCGTCAGCCCCCGACACCGCGCACCCGGCCCCGGCTCCGCAGCCGCTGGTGCGCCAGCCCGTCGTCCGCCGGCGCAGGTCCAGCTGGATCGCGCTGGGCACGGCCGTGATCTGCGTGTGCGGAGCAGCAGGCGGCTGGCTGTACACGGTGACCAGCCACCGTGAGCCGGTCATCGCGGTCGCCCGGGACGTGCCCATGGGCGCCGAGCTGAAGGCCGAGGACCTCATTGAGGCGCAGATCGCCACCGATCCGGCCCTCAAGCCGGTTCCGGCAGGGGATCTGAAGAAGTTGATCGGCAAGCGCACCACGGTGGGCCTGTCCCGCGGCAGCCTGCTGACTCCTTCGTCGGTCACCGACGAGCCTCTGGTCCAGGCCGGCGAGCAGCTCGTGGGGGTCTCGCTCACGCCCGCCCGGCTGCCTGCGACCCGGCTGAGCCCCGGGCAGAAGGTCAAGGTGATCCACACGCCCAAGGAGCCGGTGACCGGATCCTCCGACGACAACACGGCCGGGCAGACGCTGCAGGCAACGGTCATCGAGGTCGGCGGTCCGGACAATTCCGGCGACCGCGTGGTCGATCTCGCCGTCAGTCAGCTCGACGGAACCCGGCTGGCCACCTGGGCCGCGTCCGGCGATGTCTCCCTGGTGATCGTTCCGGCGGAGGGCTGAGGTGGCTGTCATCGCGTTCTGCGGCGCCAGCGGCGGTCCCGGCGCCACCACCACCGCGCTCGCGGCCCTGCTGACGTGGCCGCTGGCCGGCGGACGGCGGGTCGTGCTGGCCGAGTGCGACCCCGACGGCGGGTCGGTGGCCGCCGGCTACCTCGAGTCGAGGGTCTTCGGCGACCGCGGCCTGCACCATCTGCAGATCGCCGACCGGCGTGGCCACCTCGAAGAGGTGTTCTGGCAGCAGCTGCTGAACCTCTCCGAGCCGGAGACCGACGCCAACCGGCTGCTGCTGCCCGGACTGATCAGCCCCGCCCAGGCGGCCGGCCTGCACCAGACCTGGCCCCGGCTCAGCCAGTTGTTCAGCGACCTCGAACAGCGCGCGAGCGGCTACGACATACTCGTCGACCTCGGACGTTCCGGGGCCGCGGGCGCGGCCAGCGCCCTGACCCGCAGCGCGGACCTGACCGCCGTCGTCGTCCGAGGCACACTGCGGGCCGCCCACGCGGCCAAACCCCGGGTGGAGGCACTGCGCGCCGCGCTGCAGATGCACGGACGTGACAGCAGCCGCATCGGGCTCGTCGTGGTCGGAGAAGGACCGTTCCGCCCCCGCGATCTCGCCGAGGAACTCCAGCTGCCGATCTTCGCGGAGCTGCCCTTCGACGAGAAGACCGCCCGCGTCCTCACCCACGGCGGCGACGGCGGCCGGAGCTTTGGCAGCACGCCCCTGATGCGCAAGGCCGCGGAGATGTCCCGCACCCTCCAGACGCTTGCCGTACAGGAGCAGCTGCGGCTGAACGCCCCGGCAGAGCACCGCCCCACCACCCTCTTGCGCCGCCTGAAGACGGGAGCCTCCCATGACGCGAGGTAGGCCGCTCTTCCCCGGCCCCTCCGGCCCGGGGAAGCCCCAGCTCCCACCCGCCGCCGAACCGCGCGCTGAGAACTTTGGCAGCCCGGCCCTCGGCGCGGCGGCACTGCCGGGTGCGCCCACGGCCGCCGGCCGCGCGGCCCTGTGGGAGTGGGGCACCGTGCGTGCCCTGCGCGACGAGCTCAGCTCGCTGATGGCGCCGGAGTACCAGGCCTACAAGGAGTCGGCCGGCAAGGAGATGACGGCCGAGGAAGCCGAGCAGCGCGGCTGGGAGATCATCCAGGACCTCGTGGCCCGCTGGGCGGCCGATTTCTCCGCATGTCGGCAGATCTCACCGACCTCCGCCGATGAGACCGGTCTGGCGCAGGCCGTTTTCGACCTGCAGTTCGCGCACGGCCGTCTCCAGCCCTACCTGGACGACGATCAGGTCGAGAACATTCTGATCAACGGCTGCGACAACGTGTGGGTGGACTACGCGAGCCAGCCCAACCGCAGGGTCGCGCCGATCGCCGAGTCCGACGAGGAACTCGTCGAGCTGCTGCAGATGCTCGCCCGGCGCCACGGTGCCGGTGAGCGCAGCCTGTCCAAGGCCTCTCCCACCTTGGCCCTGCGGCTCTCGGACACGTCGCGTCTGCAGGCCATGATCGAGGTCACGCCCCGTCCGTATGTCGTGATCCGCAAGCAGCGGGTGCGCGACGCGAACCTGGAAAAGCTCGTGGAGTTCGGCACCATCGACGCGAGCCTGATGCACTTCCTCAAGGCTGCGATGGCCGCCCGCAAGAACATCATGATCAGCGGCACGCAGGGTGTGGGGAAGACGACCATGCTCATCGCGCTCGCCCAGGAGATCGACCCCCAGGAGCGGGTCGGCACCCTGGAAACCGAATTCGAACTCTTCCTCCACGAGGTCGGGCACCTTCAGCAGGTCGTGCCGATGGAGGCGCGGGAGGGCAACGGCGAGCGGGTCGACGGACGCGATGCCGGCGAGATCGAGCTCGCCGACCTGATCGCGCCGTCGCTGCGCATGATGCTGCGCCGCATGATCGTCGGTGAGGTCCGGTCGCGGGAGATCGTGCCGATGCTGCAGGCCATGAGCGCGGGCGAGGGCGGCTCGATGTGCACCATCCACGTCAAGCGGGCCGACGCGGTGTTCGCGCGGATCGCCCAGCTGTGCATCCAGCACGGCGGCGGCATGACACAGGAACTCGCCTACCTCACCTCTGGCATGGCCCTCGACTTCGTCGTGCACATCCACATGGACGACCGCACCGAGCACGGCGGCATCAAGGAACGGTTCGTCCACCAGGTTCTGGAAGTCACCGGTGAATTCAGCGAGTTGACCGGTGCACCGGCATTCAACCGGATCTTCACCCCCGGCCCCGATGGCCGGGCCGTGCCCACGGGTATCCAGCCCGCCTGCCTCGACGACCTGATCCGCGTCGGCTTCAACCCGGAGTGGCTGTCCACGTACCAGAACGTCGGGGCCTGGATGTCCCGCCCAAGCGGCAAGGTGGCCTGACCATGGGGATGTTGATCGCCGGATTCGTCACGGCGGGCATGGTGGCCGGCCTGCTGCTGGTCGTCGCCGGGCTGCGCGGTTCCGCCGCCCCGGCCTCCGCCCGCCCGGTGAAGATCCGCCAGGCCCGCCCGCCCCGGGCCCGCCGCATGCTGCGCCTGCAGATCGGCGGCGCGGCCGCGGGCGCCATGCTGATCTGGGCCGTCACCGGGTGGCTGCCCTCCGCGCTGCTCATGGCCCTCACCGTGTTCTTCCTGCCGTGGCTGCTCAACCCCAACAGGAGCGCGACCGAGCAGATCGAGCGCCTCGAAGCACTCGCCCAGTGGACCAAGCGACTGTCCGACCTGGTGAAGACCGGCATTGGCATCGAGGACGCGATCGCCACCTCGGTGCGCACCGCGCCCAAGCCGATCGAGCGGGAAGTCGCCGACCTGGCTGTGCGGCTGCACTCACGGATGGAGCCGCGCGAGGCCCTGACCGCGTTCGCCCGGGCCCTGGGCGACCCGCGCGCCGACCTGGTCGCCGCGGCGCTGCTCCTGCGCATCCGCGACCGCGGCCCGGGCCTTGCCGACGTCCTGTCCGACCTGGGCAACCGCACCAAGGACATCGTCCGGCGCCGCCGCGACACCGAGGCCTACCGGGCCAAGCACCGCACCACGGTCCGCTGGATCTGCGCCATCACCGTCGTCGTCGTCATCGCCACCTCCTTCAACAAGGAGCAGGTCGAACCGTACGGAACACCCCTGGGGATGATCGTCATGCTGGTCCTGATGGCCGCCGTGGTCGCCTTGTTCTGGTGGATGAACCGGCTCGGCGCCACCGTCACGCTGCCCGGCTTCATGGGCAACAACGCCCCCGCCTCACCCGCGGCCAAACCGGCCGAGTAGATGGAAGGGGCCCGATGACACCGCTGGCACTGTCCCTGCTGATCGGCGCAGGCATGGGCGCCGGCCTGTTCCTGCTCGTGCGCGAACTCTTCCCCTCCGGGCCCGCGCTGGGCCCCGCCCTGGAGCGCCTGCACGGCACCGCCGCCGCACCCCGCTCGCACAAGACCGACGACGAACCCCCTGCCCTGACCCGCGCCGGAGACGCGGTCGCCGAGCGCGTGCGCCACTGGCCCGGCATCACCATCCCGGTCAAGAACCTGAACCTGGTCGGCGAATCGGTCGGGGAGCTGTTCGGGGCGAAGCTGCTGCACTTCGCCGTCGGGCTGCTGCTGCCCTCCCTGTTCACCCTGATCGTCACGATGGCCGGCATCCAGTTCCCGATCATCCTGTCCGGTCTCGCCGGCCTGCTGGCAGGCACGGCGATGTGGTTCGTGCCCGACGCCCAGCTCGCCAAGCGCGCCGCCCGCGCCCGCGCCGAGGCCACGCAGGCAGTCATGGCGTACGCCGAACTCGCCGCGATGGAGCGGGTCTCCAGCGCCGGCGCCCAGGACACCCTGGAACGACCCGCCGAGGTCGGCAGCGGCTGGGTCTTCCAGCGCATCCAGGCCGCCCTGCTGCGTGCCCGCCTCGACCGTGCCCCCGCCTGGGAGGCACTGCGCCAGATCTCCGACGAACTCGACGTGCCAGCCGCCGCCGACATCGCCGACATCGTCAGCAGCGCCGGCACCGACGGCGCCGCCATCTACGCCACGCTGCGCAGCCGCGCCGAAAGCCTCGCCGACGAACAGGCCGCCGATGACCAGGCCCGCGCCAACGCCGCCTCCGAAAGCCTCGTAGTGCCCGTGACCCTGCTGTCCATGGTGCTGCTCGTGTTCTTCGGGTTCCCGGCCGTGGCGCGCATCTTCTCCGTCTGAACAGCACCCAAGGGAGCACCACCGTGAACGACCTGAACCTGCGCATAGCCGCCACCGCCCACGCCGCCGTGCTCCGACTCACCGCACTCGTCCACCACCACCTGGACACACTGCGCGAAGAGGACGACCGGGGCGACAACAACATCTCGATGATCATGTGGATCGTGGGGGTCGTGGCCTTCGCCGCCCTCGCCATCGCCGCGTTCAAGGTGCTGGGCCAGAGCAAGCTCGATGGCATGACGGGCCTGTGATGCGCTGCCCCGCCTGGGCCCGCCGCCTGGGGAGACGGCTGCGCGAGGACGACGGTGACGCGTCGCTGGAGATGCTGATGTGCTTTCCCGCCGCTCTCCTGCTCGTCTTCCTGGTGGTGGACGCCTGCAACATCTACTTCGCCAAGACCGCGGCGACCACCGCCGCCCGCGAGGCGATCGCCGGTGCCCGCGGCTACGGCAGCACGCCCGGCGAGGGTGTCCGGCGGGCCGACGCGGTCTTCGACCGGGTCGGCGACAGCTTGCTCGCCCCCCGGGTGAGCGCCAGCAGCAGCGCCGAGCGCATCGAGTTCACCGTAACCGGCAAGGCCCAGTCCGTCCTCGGCCTGAACATCACCGTGACTGAGCACGCCAGCGGCCCGGTGGAAAGGTGGTCCAATCCGTGATCGTGCCCGCGCGCTGGAACCCGGACGACGACGAAGGCCGCATCGCGGTCGAGTTCGTCATGTGGGTGCCGGCCGTCCTGCTGTTCTTCGCGCTGGCCATGGTCGCCGGGCGCGTCACTACCGCGAGCAACGCGGTCGACGCCGCGGCCGCCGACGCCGCCCGCGAGGCCTCCCTCGCGCGCACCGCCGACGAGGCCTACCCGCGAGCCAAGGCGGCGGCCCAGTCGGCGTTCGACGACAGCAAACTGCACTGCGCGAGCACGTCGGTGACCGTGGACACCTCCGGCTTCTCCGCACCGCTGGGCCAGTACGGGGCGGTCACCGCGCGCGTCCGCTGCACCGTCGCGCTCGCCGACCTGGGTGCCGGGTTCGGATCCAAGACCGTCGAGTCGTCCTTCACCTCCGTCATCGACCGGTACCGGCAGCGATGAACCCACTGACGCTTCTTCGCACCCTCCTCACCCCGCTGCGCGATGACCGCGGCTCCCTGTCCCTGTGGTGGATCCTCATGGTGATCCCCTTGCTGATCATGCTCGGGATCACCTACGACCTGGGCGGCAAGCTCCGCGACATCGAGCACGCCGACGCGATCGCCGCCGAAGCCGCCCGGGCCGGCGCGCAGGCCATCGACCCCGCGCAGGCCGTACCGGGCGACGCCGTCGTCCTCGAACCGGCCAAGGCCGCGGCCGAGGCCCGCCGCTACCTGACTGCCGCCAGAGTGGACGGCACCGTCACCGTCGACGGCAACGGCACCACCATCACCGTCGACGTCACCACCCGGCGCCCCACCGTCTTCTTGCAGGTCATCGGCCAGCCCTCGCTGGACGTCGAAGGCCACGCCTCCGCCGAGCTGCTCCACGGCGTCGGCGCTCCTGAGGAGTGAATCCCGCCATGACACCCCGCCGCTCCCGCCGCCCCGCCGTCAACCTCCTGCGCGGCTTGGCCAGCCTCCTGGTCCTGCTCGCGTTGCTGGCCGGGCTGCCCGCACTGCTGTGGTTCCTCACCGGCGTGCTGCTGCCCCACGGGGTCTCCCTTGACGAGATCACCACGCTGCTGACCTCCCGTAACCTCGGCGCACCGTTCTTCGCCGTGGTCATGGCCGGCGGATGGATCGGCTGGGCCGTCTTCGCCGTGTGCACCGTGCTGGAGATCCCCGCCCAGCTGCGCGGCCGGCCGAGCCTGTCCATGCCGTCGATGGGCGTCCAGCGCCTGGCGGCCACCCTCGTCGGCGGGGTACTGCTCCTGGTGCCCGCCGGCACCGCCATGGCCGCCCCCTCCCACGCGGCCCCCGCACACGCCCCCACCCACGTCTCCGCGGCTGCAGCGCCGCAGGCCGCACCCGCCAACGCACCCCGCTCCGCAGCCGCGGCGGCGACCACCACCCACTACACCGTTCAGCCCCGCGACAGCCTCAGCAAGATCGCGCAGCAGGAACTCGGCGACGCCGCGCGCTGGACAGAGATCGCCCAGGCCAACGACGGGCACACCATGACCGACGGCACGAAGTTCTCCGCCCGCGGCGTCCTCCAGCCGGGCTGGAAACTGTCCATGCCCAAGGACTGGAAGCAGCAGGACCAGACGACTGCGGAGCCCTCCGGCGCCCGCCACAGCGAGCACACGGTGCGCTCCGGCGAGAACCTGTCGACGATCGCCGAAGACGAACTCGGCGACGCCGGCGACTACATGGACATCGCCCGCCTCAACCAGGGCAAGAAGCAGGACGACGGCCGCACATTCACCGACCCGGACGAGATCTACCCTGGGTGGAAGCTCGTCCTGCCCAGCTCCGCCTCCGCGCCTTCCCAGGACAAGCCCGCCGACGAGCACCCCAGCGCCGATCAGGACTCCTCCACGGACAAGGACACCGGTGAGAAGGAGGCGTCGCCCACCGCCCCGGCCCAGCAGCCCGACACCCCTGACCGTGATGCCGCCGGCTCCGACACCAACCGGGACCCCATGCCCTCTACTTCCGAGCCGTCCGCGCCCGCCACCCCTGCGCCCGACCACTCCACCCCGGCGGCCCCCGACCAGCACACGCCTACGGCCGAGACCGCCGGCGAGGACGACGGGCCGAGCGTTGCCGTCACCGCGGCCGCGGTCACGAGCCTGTTCGCGGCCGCCGTACTGGCCGTGCTCGGCGCGCGCCGAGCCCACCAGCAGCGCCGACGCCGCCACAAGCGGCGCATCCCGATGCCCGACGAGCACACAGCCAGCGCCGACCTCGAGCAGGAGATGCGCAACAACGCCTCCGCCGACGGCCTCGACCTGCTCCACCAGGCCCTGCGTGCCCTGGCGGCCAACTGCGCCCGCACCGGCCGGCCTCTGCCCGAGATCGAAGCGGCCCGACTCGATGCGCGTGGACTCGAAGTTCACCTCTCAGCACCGGCCCCGGCCATCGCCCCCTTCACCGACAGCGAGTCCAACCCCGCGGTGTGGTGGTGCCCCGGCCGCGGCGCGGCACTGCTGTCCTCCGACGAGGCCCGCGACACCAACGCCCCCTACCCGGCCCTGGTCAGCATCGGCGAGACACCCGACGGCGACCCTGTCCTGATCAACCTCGAGACCATCGGCCTGCTCCAGCTGCACGGCAGCACGCAGGACGTGGCCGCGGTCATGCTCGGGATGGCGGTGGAACTCGCCTCCTCCGCGCTCACCGACGACACCTCCCTGCAGCTGGCCGGCCTCGGCGCCGAACTCCAGGACGTCTTCCCCGACCGTGTCCAGCACCATCCGGCGCTCAGCTCCGCCCTGGACGAAGTGCGCGCGCACGACGCCCTCCAGCGCGGCGCCCTGGACGCAGCCGGCGCCGACAGCCTCCTCGCCGCACGCCTGGGCGCCGACGGCGGCGACACCTGGATCCCCCAGATCCTCATGTGCCCGAACGTGCCGACCGAGCAGCACGCCGAGGACCTGGCCGACCTGCTCTCCTCCCGGCCGCGCACCGCACTCGCCGTGATCACCGCCGCCGACGGAGCTCTCCAGCTGCCGGGCGCCTGGCTCGTGCCCGCCGCGCCCGGTGCCGAAGTCGAACTCCCGGGCCTGGACCTGACCGTCACGTTGCAGCGCCTCGAGGCCGAGGCGTACGCCCCGCTGCTGGATCTGCTGTCGACAGCCAACCGCACCGACGACGTCCCCGCCCCGTCGTGGACCGCGGAACCCGACGCCGCTTCCCACCTCGACCTTCCGGACGACGACGGCTCGGCGCTCGCCCCGCAGGCCACCGGCAGCCAGCCGGCGCCCATCCAGGTCCACGTCGCCACGACGTCCGCGAGCGACTCCGCCGTGGCCCTACCCGACTTCAGCGCCCTCACAACCGGCACCGCATCCGAAGCCGGCCTGGAGGCTTTCCAGGAACCGGACTTTGACAGCGCTCTGTCACCGGAGGCCGCCGCATACGGTCCGCAGGACGGGCCCGAATTCCCGGTGGACCAGTCCGCGGAGATCGAGCCGCTCCCGACGGACGAGCCGGTGGACGATGAAGATCCGGCCGCCACGGCGTACGCGCCGTACGCGGACGACGGGCCGACGCCGTGGGCGCCGGATGAAGGGAGCGCGCTGAGCCCTGCCGTCAGCGATGCCCCTTCCGCCCTCGCCGGCCTCGACGAGCCGGCCGCCCCTCACGATCCCGGCAGCGGATCCGCGGCGGACTTCGACGACGTCTTCGCCGAGGTTCTCAGCGAGCAGCGCGACCACTCCCCGTTCGATGTACCCGAAGACCTCGGCGCCGACGGCTTCGTCGACGACTCGGGTACCGGCCCCGAGCCGGCACCCGAGGCCACCCCAAAGGCGCAGGCACCGGAGCCGCCCCTCGCCCGGGTCACCGCCGTCACCTCCAGCGTTCTCGCGGCCCTGAACACACCGCCCGACCCGCCAGCCGCTCCGCAGATCCGTGTCCTGGGCCCGGTCGACGTGGTCGGTGCTCTGGGCCGCGTCGAGTCCAACCGCCGCAACTCCCTGACCGAGATCGCGGCGTGGCTGGTGCTGCACCCCGGCCGTAACCGGCACGAGCTCGACGAAGCGATCTGGCCCGGCCAACGCGTGTACGCAGGAACCCGCAACACCGCCATCAGCAAGCTGCGGACCTGGCTCGGGCGCGACCCGCGCCTGCCCGCCGACGCCCCCGACAGCTCCTACCTGCCACCCATCAGCAACGGCGTCTACGCCTTCAACCAGGACGTCACCGCCGACTGGCACCAGTTCAAGGACCTCTACCTCAAGGGCATGCACCACCAGGGCGAGGACGCTGACACCGCTCTCGCCCACGCCCTCGCCCTGATCCGCGGCCGCCCTTTCGCCGACATCGACCAGAGCCGCTACGTATGGGCCGAACACGACATCCAGGAGATGATCTCCGCCACCATCGACGTCGCCCATGAACTCGCCGTACGCCGGATGGCCGTCCGTGACTTCCGTGCCGCAGCGAACGCCGCATCCGTCGGACTCACGTGCGACATTCAGGCCGAACTGCTGTACCGCGACCTCTTCCAGATCTACAGCGCAACCGGTGACCGGGCTGGGCTCGAGCGCACCGCCCACCAGCTCAACAGGATCTCCACCGAGACCGGGCTCGACAGTGCACCCGAGACAGTGGCCCTCCTCAACACGCTGCTGGCCGCCAACTCTCTGGGAGCCGCGATGTAGGTTCCGCAGTTTCGCGAGCACTTCCGCGTGATCATGAGCACCGTTCGAGCGTTCCCGCGTGATCATGAGCAGAGGTAACGTTCAGTAGCGGTCAGCTGTCGGTGGTCAGTTCGCGCGAGCGCCCCAGCGCCTGGCCAGCCGCCGCGCGTGCCGGACTAACGCCACGACACCCCGTTGATCACCTGCCGATGATCACACCACGGCCGTCTACGACCATCAACACCTAGCAGCAGGGGCGCTACGCGTTCCCACGCCACATCGTCAGGTCACCACGACCCACCACAAGATCATTATCAGTGGTCTTCGTCCGTGCTGAGGAAGACCGACTTGAACAGGTCGGCCGCGTCGACGAGGGGCCCGGTGGGCACCCGGAACTCACCGCTGGTCACCGCGTCGTTGCCGTGCTCGGTGAGATCCCACGAGACCTCCACCGCACTGGCATGACGATCCTTCGCGATGATGACGTAGTCGTCTTGGTCGCTCGTCCAAGGCACGTTCGGACGGAACGACTCCGGAGTGAGCACAACTACGGCGTCCTCGCCATGGGTGCTCCAGGTCACGGGATAGCCCCGTGGGAGGGGTCGGATAGCGGAGTGGTCGAAGTTCGGCAGGAACGGCTCGTGCGGCCCCAGCACTGGTTCGACGGCCTTCTCGAAGGCTGCGTCGTCCGGGTCGAGGTAATCCAGCACCTCGCAGTTATGGAACGTCAGAATCAGGTGCGGCTTGGCCACGAAACGATCGCGACTGACCACCTGGACACCGGCACCCGGCATCCCGACGCCTAGGAGGTGCTCCCGACCCTTCGCGATGTGCTCGGCCTTCTTGCTCTGCCATGCGGCGAGCGCCTGCTCCCGGTCCTCCGTCGACAGCGGCTTCGGGCTGCCGAAGACGCTCGGCGCCAATCTGAACGACGTCGAGGCGAAGGCGTCTTCAGCCGGTGTCGGCTGCTTGGTGAACTGCTCTTCTTCGTGGCGGCGCAGGCTCTCCAGGATCTCGTCCACGCGGTCGACCCTGCAGATCGGGCCGAGCAGTTGCACCTCAAGGTCAATCGGTGGCTTCCCGCCCCGGCGGACGCGCTCGACGAGGGCGAGGACCTCTCCGGAGCGCGCGGGCCGCGTGTTGCTGGTGCCTCGCACGTAGATCGCGCCGTCCTCGATGTTGTCGCGGCGGTCGTCACCCTGATAGCTCTTGTGACACGGGAAGATCGTCTGGCCATCCTCCGGCGGCTGGGCGATGACGAACAGGACCTCGTGGTCGGAGTCGATGCCGATCCGGCCGAACTCGAAGGCCGGGAACTGGGGCCCGAGGTAGGGGCGGAGCCGGTCCTCGAGCTCGTGGGCCTCGGTTCCGCGCGGTACTCCGGGAGCGCTGTTCTTCTGTGCGCCGATGACCAGGACCGCGTAGCCGTGGAAGTGTCGGGCCGCCTCCCCCGGACGGCGGTTTGCTGCGCCCAGGAGGAACTTTGCGATCTTGGCCGCGGTCGCCTTGCTGTTCATGTCGAGTGAGCTCTTGACCTCGAGGTAGGTCGCCTCGGCCTCGTCGCCGACAGCGACTACGTGCTCAAGAACGCCCCGTAGGGCACGCTCACCGAGGGGGATGACGCTGGTGTCGAGGGCGGAGGTCCCGGCGTCCGAGTCGTCTGAAGGCAAGAGATCCGGCATGGAACGATCCTCCCATTCATGACCGCCGGGCGGGATTGAACATCCGCCTCCGAGAAGCGGAAGCGCGGACCAGCTTCGGGAAGGAGTCAGGGCGTACAGACAGTCAACGATCACCGCATGCGTCACTCCTTGGCCAAATTCTCCCGGTGCCCGCTCTCCTCACCGACCGTTCGGCCAAAGCTGCGACTGATGTCCGTGCCCCATGGCAGGCTGTCGGCGTGATCATGCAGCCCCCTCACGACGCGGCCGACTTCGCCTTCAGCCCGACCGACGCCCTGGACATACCCGTCGTCGTACGCGACTTCAGCTCGCTGCGGCGGCCCTCCGAACCTCTGTGGAGGGGTGCCACCCAGCCGTGGCCGGGGGTGGCCGACATGCCTGCGTACGGGACCTACCTGGCGACCACGACCTGGCGCCAGGTCCTCCTCGCGGCCAAGGGCGTAGGGCGCGACCTGACCCCGTGGCTGCGCCGCACTCCCTGGCTCGCCGTCAACGAGGTCATCTCCCGTACCGCTCCTCTCCAGGCCTACCTCCAGCTCAAGGACGTGCCCGCACCCGCGCCCGCGGCCGGCCGCAGGCTCTTCGTGAACGCCCTCTACCAGTACGGCAGTGAGCGCAGCGCCCACTCCGCCTTCGGCTACCACTTGGGCATGACCATGGCGCACTGGCTCTGCGCCGGGATGGCCGGCCTGGGAAGCACCTGGCATCTCGAAGCCCGAGGTCCGGGCGGCCTGCCCGGCTTCACCGACCCGGCTGCCAAGCTGCCCGACCTGTGGGGCAACCACCACGCCGCCGGCCTGCCCTGGCTGATCGAGGCGAAGGCAGCCCGTGCACTCGGCTCCGGCGTGCTGAAGAACGGGAGAATCCAGCTGGACGGTGGCAGCGCCCTCATGCCCGGCATGGCACACCGGCAGGTCCTCTGCGGCACGTCGCTGCCCGGCAATAAGCCCGGCAAGTGGGAGCAGGACCACCTGTTCCTGGCCCTGCATACGGCCCACCCCCACGGCGGGCCGCAGACCGGCGCCTCCCCGGCCGGCAGTCCGCAAGGCGACGCGGAAGATCACATCGCCGATGACCCCGATGCCCTGATGGCCGTCACCCGGCAGCAACTCCTGACGTACCAGGCTTTGGCCTTCGGGGCCGTGGAGCAGCGGCGCGTCGTCCCGATGCGCCGCGACCGTACGGAGCGCGGGCGTCACCGCACGGGTTCCCTGACGCTGCTGGAACACGACGAATCCACCACCGGCCTGCGCCGTCGGCTGCGCGCACAGCAGGTGGACACCGAAGGGAGCCTGGCGTCGCACACGGACGCCACCGCGTTCATCGCCGCCCGCATCCCCGGCACCGGCATCCACCTCGGTCTCTCCCGCCGCCTCTACGCGGCGTGTGAGGCCCTGTACCTCCAGCAGACCGACATGCCCGACACCGTGGCCTTGGCCGACGGCCTCCGCCTGGACGACCCCGGCTTCGGTCAGGACCAGGACGACGACGAGGCCCGCGAGCAGTACGCGCGGCGGGCTCGCCAAGCCCACTACGAGCAGGAGCAGCGGTATCGGACGCGCGTTCGTGAGGCGGTGAGCGCGGCCTTCCGGCTGGCTGAGGAACACCCGGAGGACAGCCGGCTCACGGGCCCGCTTCTTCCCGTACGCGTGGACGACCCCGACAAGCCCCTGCTCCTCGAAGCCGCCACGGCAGAGAGTTACCTGGCCCTCGAGCCGACCGACCCCGTCCTCTCCACGGCGGGCCGCACCGCCTGAGCTTGTTCGTCGTCTCCCAGGATCTGATCTGGCAGCCCTGCCGATGGCCTCTGGGGGCTCGGGACGTTCGCCGGTCTGGCCGACGTCGTAGCGGGTGGCGGGCGCGGGCTCCCCTGTCATCGTCGGACGCGGCGCCCTGCGAGGGCGGCGGGCACTACCGCGTCGGGGCCGTAGCGCCGGCGGGCGCGGTCGGCGGCGGCCTCGATGCGGCGGGCCTTGCTGTCGTCGGGATCGAACGTCAGCTGCTGGGTGGTCCGGGTCGCGTCGGTGAGTTCGCCGGTCAGGGTGAGCGCGCGTACCCGGGCGCGCTGCAGACCGAGGGCATCGAACAGCTCGGTGGCGGTGCGGGTCAGGGCGAGGGTGTGTGCAGTGGCCTCGGGCAGGGTGCGGGTGCGGGTGGTGGTGGTGCGGTCGGCGTAACGCACGGTGAGGGTGAGCGTGCGGGCAACGGCCTGGTCGCCGCGGAGGCGGGTGCCGAGCTGGTGGGTGAGGGTGAGCACGGCGCGGTGCTGGGCGTCCGGGGCGAGTTCGTCGCTCGAAGGTGTGGCTGACGGTGGTGGTCTTGGGCAGGGCGTTTGGGGCGACGGTCCTGGGGTCATGGGCGTGGGCACGCTCGTACAGTTGGCGGCCGGCGGCCGCGCCGAGCAGGCGTTCCAGGGTGGCGAGCGGGGTGCGGGCGATGTCGCCGACGGTCTCCAGTCCGTGGTGGGTCAGGGTGCGGGCGGTGGCCGGTCCGACGCCGGGCAGCGCGGCGACCGGGCGCGGGTGGAGGAAGGCCACGATCGCCTCGTCGGTGTCGGGGATGACGGTGATGCCGCCGGGTTCGGTGACGGCGGCCGCCATGGCGGCCAGCATGAGGCTGGGGCCGGCGCCGATCGTGGTGGGCACGCCGGTCCAGGCGAGGGTTCGCAACCTGATCAACTGGGCGAGGCCTTCGGGGCCCCGCTCGAAGTAGCGTTCTGCGCCAGTGAGATCGGCGATCGCGGCGTCGGGCGGGAGTGCCTGGATGCGGGCGCTGATGGTGGCGAGCAGGTCCAGCACCTGCGGGTAGCGCGGGTCGCCGGGGGCCAGGCCGTGGTAGTGAACGTGCACGATATGCCGCTCCCGGGGCCGGTTCGGGGTCATGGCGCTCACCCGGCACTTCCGGGATCTCCAGACGCCTCAGAGTGTCTCGCTTCCCTGCTGCAGACGGGTTCGTCGCCATGGGCCGCGAGACGCACGCCGTTCGCAGCAGCATGACCATCCACCTCTCGCAGTGCTTCGAGGGCTGCAGGTGCACCTCCAATATCAATATATCGAACATAAATCGAACATTGCGAGGTGAGCGACGGCTGCCCTTGACGTTCGAGAACGGCCCCTGCAGCTCCGGCCAGCGAAGATCCTGGCCTAGTCGTCCGAACGTGGTCGGGGCATGATCTCCGTTGTGCATGAGGACGAGAAGGCGCGCGGGAGCGCGTCGTACGCGCTGACCGAGACGGAGCACGGCCATGTCTGGGGCGTCTGTGCCGAGGTGGAGGGGCTGTTCGGAGAATGCCGGCGCGGGACGTACGAGTTGTTCGGCTGGGTTCCGGAGGGATCCGGCGTGTCCGGCTGGGTCGGCAGCAGAGTGTGGCTGGTGCCGGAGGATGAGGCATGCGATGCCTGGCTGCTGGAGGACGCGGAGAGCTCGGGGCAGCCCGTCGGGACGGACAGTCGGGTGCTCACCGGCCTGGACGACTACGAAGGCCCGCCCGAGGGGTACAGGGGGCGCGTTCGCGTGCACGACGGGCATCGCTGGCTGGGCTCCTGCCGGGAGTTCACCCGCATCATGTCGCCCGAGCAGGTACCCGCACCAATTGTCCTGCGAGGGCTCGCGCCGAGTGATCGGCTCAGGGCGGCACTGGCGAAGGGCACCCGGCGGGCCCTGGACCTGGAGGAGGCCGCGCCGGAGATAAGGGACGGCCAAGGAGAGATGCTCACCGATCGGCTGCTGTGGACCACGATCAGCGCCTGGCGCCCATCCTCTTGCGGAGCGGACCTGATCGACCTTGAGCTCGACGGAGGCCGCTTCACACCGGTCGCCGAATACGCCCGGTCGATCTGGGAGCGATGGCTCGCCGGACCACCGGCCGCCGTGAACACCTGGGCCGGCCTCGACACCCGCCGCCGCGGGGCCTGGCATGACCTTGTACGCGAGCAGGGCTGCCGACGATCCCACCGTGACCGGCCGGCCGGTCACGCCTACGAACTCGACGGCCGGTACGTCACCGACGAACCAGCCCTCTACCTGGCGCTCGGCGAGGCGGTCAACGGCCCCGGCGGCTACTTCGGCGGCTGCCTCACCGCCCTCGACGACTGCCTGCGCGGCACCTTCGGCTACACCGCCCCCGCCACCTTGCTCTGGCGAGACGCCGCGACCGCGCGCGAGCACCTGTCCCACGCCCTGACACCGGACGGCCAGCCCTACAACTTGTTCACCACAATCCTTGAAACCCTGGCCGAGGGCGGCATGGACGTCACCTTGGCATGATCCGCTGTCCGATTCCTCTGACGCTCTTTCTGCGCAAGCGCTCCAGTTGGCGAACCGTGCCAACTGGAGCGCTCAGCTACACCTGAAATGGCTTGTCCCAAGGTCGGTTATCGACCAGGATCACCTCAGGACGACCAGAAAGGGCCATGCCTTCTAGGCACCCCGCTCCGCTCTCCACCGCTCGCGCACCGCCGTCGCCGCATCGCAGTGCCCGTTGGCTGTGACCGACCGCCCGTTCAGGAGAGCCCACCGTGCAGAAGACCGTCCTTGTTCCCTACGCCCATCTGCCCCATGCGCACCATGACCGCCACGTTCTGACCAGTACTGTCGACGTTTTCGGCACCGCCCGCTGGCTGCTTGCCGACCGCGTTCCGCAGCCTGGCGACGCTGTCCGGCCCTTTGACGCGCTGGTCGTTTCCGTCGATCCGGACGGCAACACCGAACTCACCGAGCTGAGCGCCGTGCGAGCACGCTGGCCGCACCTGGACCGCCTGCCCGACGGCGGGTTCGTAGTCGCCGCGTCTCGCGCCCGCCGATACGAGGACGCGAACCAGGTCCAGATCTTCGACGCGCTCGGCCGTGAGACCTCGTCCTTCTCCGTCGGGGACGCCATCGAGCACCTGCTCGTGGACGAGGCCAGCCGTATCTGGGTCGGTCACTTCGACGAGAACCCGGTGGGAATCCGCTGCTGGAGCGCCACCGGCCGACTCACTTGGACATCAGACGACGCCGGCATCCCCGGCCTCTTCGACTGCTACGCCCTGAACGTGTCGGGCACCACCGCCTGGGCCTGCCCATACACGGACTTCCCGCTCGTCGAGATACGCCCCGACCGCACCCATCGGCCCGTGAGGGTGTGGGCGAACCGCGTACGAGGCGCCAAAGCAGTGGCAGTCCACGGTGAGCGGGTCGCCTTCTACGGTGGCTACGGCGAAGAGAGGGACCGACTCGCCCACGGAGAGATCATGGAAACATCCGTCGAGCCATCGGACGTCGGCCTGCTCACCCTGCCCGATGGCTCTGCCCCCGGCCGTCGGCGGGTTGTCGGCCGAGGAAGCAAGATCTACGTCCAGGCCGAGCCGTTCACCACCTGGGGCGTGTTCGACCTCAGCAGCTGATCGCCCTTCTGACCTGGCAGGGAGCAACGTGCCGCCGTCCTTCGTCCACCGGATCACCAAGTACGACCCTGCAGACCGTGATGAACACGGCCACTACACCGGTGCCGAGGAGGCGGTCAGTGACCATGGGCTGGTCGAAGCCGCGTACCTCTCGGCGATCGCCGCCTTCGCGGAGGCCTCAGGCATCGATCGGCTGGAGATCCGCGAGCCCGCAGTCACCGGGTTCGTCCACTTCGGCGTGGAGCCGTCGGATGGGAGACATGGTCTCGGCGGACTCTTCCCGCCCGACCTCTCCGGCTACCACGACGGGGCCGAGGTCTCCCTTCCGGTCGCTCTGGAGCTGGTCCGGGGCATGCTCCGCGACCAAGGTGCCTGGTGCCGTCTGGAGGCGGGGGACATGTTCACCGTGCATGTCGGGTGGGACCAGTACGTGTATGTGGGCAGCGACCGGCTCTGCGCGGACGCCGTGGCCCGTACCCGGGAACTCGGCCTCTTCCCGGAACCGATGGCGACCTCCCCCTATGCAGCGGAGCCGGACGTGACGGAGGCGGCCGACGAGGGGTTCTGGGCGCGTGTGCGCACCGTGCTGGCCTCACGGAAGGCGGTGCTCCTGGAGGAGGGCTACGTCCGCAACGCTGCACGCTTCCACCGCCTCACGCCGGAGAACCTCGACGCGGTGCGTACTGGTCTCAGCCCACGCGCCCTGCTAACCGTCTGGCCGGACCTCAATCCCAATGTCGGCGCGGTGCTTGCCACGCTGCCAGAGGAGGGATCCGCGGAGTTCGTCTGGGAGGCACAGGACGGGACGATCAGACACGCGGTCGTCGATGACACCGAGTACCAAGAGCTCGCCACCCTGGTGGCCGGCGCCCGGGCGGCCTGCGCCCTGCCCGTGTACCTCGACGAACGCCACCCGCTTCTTTGCGCCGCCCTGCCCGACAGCGACGGCGTGCTGCGCGCTCGGTGGTGACCCCGTTCACGCCGGTTGGCCACAGACCGGTAGCTCGACTGACCCGGCGTCTGTTGCGGCCGGTGCCGCGGCCGAGCTGCACACCGTCTGATCTGGTGGTTGGAGGAGATGTGCGAAGCACACATCTCCTCCAACCACCCAGGCGCCGCGCTGGCGCTTTGCCTGATGGTCAAACAGCGCGTAGCCGCGGCCCCTGGAGGGTTTCCGGCTCCTCGACGGGGTCGGCTTCTGCCGCCCCTTCTGCCGTGTCCTGGGTCGCGGAGCGGAACTTCGTCTTGAGGTGTGGCGTCGCCTTCATGGTGGCGGCGGTGAGCGCACCGCCCGCTACCGCGGAGACCGCGACAAGCCCGGCGACGGCACGTTTTCCGTTGAGCAGGTCCGCATGGCCAACCAGGTTCCTGGCGCCGTCACGCAGGAGCGTGCTGTACCCGCCGCTCGCCGAGTTCGACAGGGCCGTCCCTACCACGCGCTTCACCAGCATCAGTTCCCAGACCGAGCCACCCCAGCGAATGTTCATGGGGCCACTGTAGAAGGCTCCGGGGAGGGGAAGTGGCGGGTTTCGCGCGTATCTCCTCCGCCCACCGATCTGACCCCGGCCCCGAGGCCGTACGCGAGCTGGGCAGCTTCATCCAGGAGCAGATGGCCGCCGCTGTCCCGGACCTGTCCGGCGGCCCGCCGACCCGTGTGTGAACCGTCCGATCCACCCACCGGCTAGGGGCCGCTTTGAAGACCGGGGTCACGGGAAGAACCGGATCGGCTTCCCCCGCCCGGCCCCGGACCGCTACCGTGGTCTCATGACGAGGTTCCAGGTCGAGATGAGCGACGAGTCAGGCGGCAGGCTCCGGCGCGCCGCCGCGGCCGAAGGTGTCGACCCCGACACGTTCGCGACTGCCCTCGTTGAGGCGAACATGCCCCGGCATCTGTTCCTCACCGGCGCACAGGCGTGCATCGACGAGCTCGGAGAGGCCTTCGCCGTCCGGTTCGGCCCGAGCCGGCCCGGCCGCCAGGTCGCCTGAGCAGAAAGACCCTCGTGCAGCTGTCGATCGATCGCCGTTGGCTGTTGGAAATCATCGAGCAGCGCCTCGCTGACCATCCGGACATCACTGACTGGGGTGCGACAGCCGCGGCCGTGGCCCGGCACAGCGACACGATCCTGGATCAGGTCGTCTACCCGGAGCCGTATCACCGCGCTGCGGCCTTGCTCCAGTGTCTGCTGAGGATCCCCGCGCTCGCTCACTCCAACGAGATCTTCGCCCTCTCCGTGGCCTACGGTTTCTTGAACATGTGCGGGCTGACCGTGTCATCGAAGGCCGACGAGGTCGGGGACCTCGTCGAGGCGACGCTCGCCGGGACCGTCGACGTCCGGCAGATCGCCGCCCAGCTCAAGAGCTGGACCAGCTGACCCGCATGTGGACGCAGGTGCAGATCAACGGCCTGGACGTCTTCACGCAGTACCCGAGCCCGTTCTCCGCCGGCCCGCTGCAGCCCGACGTGCTGACCGGCGGCCTGGACGCCGCGCAGGTGCGCACACGTAACGCGTATCACGAAGCCGGGCACGCGGTCATCGGCATGGCCGAGGGTCTGCCGGTGTCCCTCGCGATCCTTGGTGCCGGCTCGGCGGAAACCCGTACCCCGCCGGGTGCGTACGCCGAATCCGGGAACGTCTCGGTCGGCCCGTTCGCGGTGGCCCCCCTCGACAGCGTGCTCGCCTTCCACGTTGCGGGAGTGCGTGCCGCGCACCGCTGGCTGGACCAGGAGCAGTTGTTGACCCCGGCGACGGCGTTCCTCAACGACGTGGTCGCGGGCGTAGGCGATCAGGCCAAGCTCCGGTCGGTCGATGCCGCGCAGCCGGTGCTGTTCACCTACGGGACGGGACGTCCGCAGCAGGTGCCGGACGGCTGGGACCATGTGGAGCTCGCTACGGTCTACGCCCGGGTGGATGGCCTGGTCGAGCGGTACTGGCCGTACATCGCTGCGGTGGCCGGCCATCTGCTCGCGCACGGCCGGGCGGATGCCGAGGATCTGGCGGTCCTCTTCCCGCGAGCGCAGCGGCCCAACGGCCGGTCAGAGCCGAGAAGTTCGCTCCCTCCGCGGCCATCGTCCGAGATCCCGGCCGTGAACCCTCCTCGCTCCCGGGCCACCGAGCACTCCTCACAGGCCTGAGCGTTCCGTACCTGCCCGTTCTCGTGGTTCAGCGGACCGGTTCCTGCTGCACGGGGCGTTGTCAGTGGTGCTTGGTAGCGTCGGTGTGAACGGCTAGACGCGTACTGCCGTCCGCTGCCGTCGCCCGCGCCCACGCCGCGCGGTGACTCAGTTGGCCAAGGTCTCCCGGGGCCCGTGTTCTGTTCCCCTGCCCGGTATGAGTGCTGACTGCCGGCGGCAGCGTGGGGGTCGTCGCACCAGGAGTACGTCATGCCGAAGAAGCAGCCCACCACCTCCAAGAAGTCCCGCGCCGCCGCTCGGCACGGCGCGAAGTACACGGCGGCCCTGCGGCAGCAGCGCAGCCCGCACACCATCACCGCGGTCCTGGTGCCGAGCGGCCGCGGCTCCCTGGACATGACGCTCGGCAACTGGACACGGACCGTGCACAATGTGCGGAGTCTGAGCGACGCCCTGTACTGGGAGGGCTGGGAGATCGCGCGTGGCCAGGATCCTCAGGGCCTCTTTCCCGATGGCGGTGAACTGCCGGTCTCCCGCAGCGTGCGCGGCATGCTGGAGGACCAGGCCGCCGAGATCCGGGGGACGGTCCCCTTTTCCCAGACTGCCGACGCCTACGCCTGTGCCGTCGCCGCCGCGATCGAGGCCCGTGGCGGGCGGATCGCCGACTGGGACGTTCAGGTCGACGAGGACCGCCGGATCTACATCACGCTCGGAGAGGACTACGAGGACCGCGAAGCCGATGAAGAACAGCCGCGGCGCTGGGTGGTCGGGTGGATGGACACCCGCCGATGGTTCACCTTCCTCGAAGCGGCCCTTGGCGAGTCCCTCGGCGGTTGCCTGAGCGATCTGGCCTGCCCCTTGATGTCCCTGCCCGAGCACGTCGCCGCCGAGGTGGCCCACCTGTGGGGCGGGGCCCCTGCAGCCGAGCCGATCCCGGGGCTGGAAGAGCCGGGGCGGGAGTGGCGGGCGCCCCACGGGTACGTGGTGGACCCGCCCGTCACCGGTGACCCGACGGACGTGATCCTGGACCTGGAGCGGTCGTTGTCCGCCTACCTCACGCACCCGGATGCCAGCGCGTGGCAGGCCGCGTAGACGTGACGCCAGGGGCTGGTGGCGGCCGCCGGCGGAAGAGAGCCGTCGGTGGCCGCCGGCATCTACCAGGTGACGACTGACGTGAACCTGAGTGTCGATCGCCCGGTGGCACCGATGGCGCCCGGACCGCGCCTGGCCGATGACGAACAGATCCGCTCCCGCATCGCATGGTCCCTGCGCGAACACCGGCCTTGGGGAACATCGGTACAGCCGTTGGCGCTGAGATTGATCATGAGGTCTAGCTGCGGATCTCCGCGTTCGGGCGGGGCCTGGCCTGGAGGCGGTCGCGTAGGTCGATCTCCTCGGGGGTGAGCGGGTCTTCTGGCCGGCGGATGCGGACGGACTTGGGCCGCAGTGGCGGGCCGTCGTCCGCCGCAGCTTCTTCGGCTTCGGCCAGTGCCCGGTAGAGCGAGGCGACCGAGGGATTTTTGCCTGCGTTCTTCCCCGTCTTGATGACCAGCTTCTTCGCGATCTCGGGCACAGGAACACCCTTGTCCTTGAGCGCGACGGCGAAGGTGAGCATGTCGTCGTCGATGACCTTCGGCCGTCCGCCGTGGTTGCCCTTGGCCGCTGCGGTGACCTGGCCTTCGAGGGTCTTCTCCCGGATGTAGTTGCGTTCGATCTGCCCGGCGACGGCGAGCACGGCGAAGAACATGGCGCCCATGCCGTTGGGGTCGTAGATGCCGGTGAGCGGGCCGGTGAGGAGTTCGAGCTGGATGCCGCCGGCTTGGAGCTCGGCGGACAGCGTCATCAGCTCGGCCGCGTTGCGCGCGAGCCGCTTGAGCTCGTGGACGGTGAAGATGACCGGCGTCTCGGGTGCGGCTTCCTTGAACTGGCGGGCCAGCGCAAGCGCCTTTTCCAGCTCGGGCCGCACCTTGACGCGGGTGCTGATCTGCTCCCGGAAGACCTTGTGGCACTCTGCCCGGTGGAGGGCTTCGAGCTGGCTCGCCAGCTCCTGGCGGGCAGTCGAGGTGCGGGCGTACCCGATCCTCACGGGCCGCTCGGTGCGGGGCGCGGGCACGACGCCTAGCGCGGGGCCTTGCTTCCACACGCGGCCGGGGAGGCGGTCGGCGGGGACGGGGATCTCCAGTTCCTCGCGGAGTGCGGGGACGAGGACGAAGCGCGGGGTGTGGTACTTCGCGGCGGTCTTCCCGCCCCGGGTGCGGCAGGCGCTTCCAGCGGGCGCGTCACAGTTCGGGCAGTCGTGACGCTCTACCGCCAATGCGGCCTGATCGGGCGTGAGATCCATGGCGGCAGCCTCGCAGAAGTACCTCGCACAACACGTCGGTTTCGAGAGGACTTTTGCGAACGGTGACCTGCGGAGACGTGATCACTCCCGGGCCTCTCGCAGATCTCTCACAGATGTTCGTTTGCGAGAGGCGGCCTCCGCTACCGGCACGGCTGTTCTGTCAGTCCCCAAGGCTGGTAGCGAGACCGGCCGGGGTGCGGTCGTCAGGTGCGCGGCCCGGCTTCGCTCGGGCGCGGGTGGGCGGAGCCGCGCCCGGCGGGACGGCCAGCGCCGGATCGGGAACGCGCAGGCACCGTCTCACCCATTTAGCCCAATTTGAGCGAGTTGGGTTGGATGTGGCAGATTCGGTCGTGCTCGACTGGTTGGGTCCGGTTGTCCCCGTTGTGAAGGAGTGGACATGTCTCCCGCAGTGGTCGAACTCATGGAAGAACTGGTCACCGATCCGCGTCGGCAGCAGGCGTTTCGCCGTTCGCCGCAGGAGTACACCGCCGACCGCGGCCTGAGCCAGGCTGAGCAGACCGCGCTCACCTCCGGCGACGTGAAGCGTATCCGCGCCGTGCTGGCCGACCACAGCTCCGTCAAGGAGGCTCCGAGCGCCCTCCTGCTCGTCACCACCCACCCGGACGATAAGAGCTGAGCCGGCGGACGTGGACCCGCATGTGACGCAGGAACCCGACAGCTCGGTACAAATGCCCAGGGAGAACGCGCAGTTGGTTGTCGTGGGCACCGGATACCGGGCCGTCGGGGACCTGACGATTGAGGCCAAGGCCAGCCTCGAACAGGCGGACAAAGTGTTGTGCCTGATCGGGGATCCCCTGGTCACCCAGCACATCCAGCACCTGAACCCCACGGTGGAGACTCTCGACGGCCACTACGCCCCGGGCAAGCCCCGCCAGGTCAGCTATGAAGAGATGGTCCAGCACATCCTCGCGGAGGTGCGCCGTGACCAGTTCGTGTGCGTCGCCCTGTACGGGCACCCCGGGGTGTTCGCCTATGCGGGGCATGAGGCGATCCGCCGAGCCCAACTCGATGGCATCCCGGCGAGGATGGTCCCGGCCAGCTCCGCGGAGGACTGGCTCTTCGCCGACCTGGGAATCGATCCCGCGACCCACGGCTGCCAAAGCTTCGAAGCCACCGACTTCCTCCTCCACCATCGCGTCTTCGACCCCACCAGCCTGCTGATCCTGTGGCAGGTCGGCGTCATCGGCATGTTCGACCGGGTCCCCGATTTCGACGCGCGCCCCGGCGCCGCAGTGCTTGCCGAACTCCTGACCATGCACTATCCCGACGACCATCCCGTCACCGCCTACGAGGCATCGCCCTACGTCGCCGCACCGCCGCGCGTGACCACCGTCCCGCTGGCCAAGCTCCCCGACACCCCGATGAGTGCCGCCACCACCCTGGTGGTTCCGCCTCTGCCGGAACGGCCGATGGACCGTGACGTGCTGGCACGGCTGACCGGCCGCGCCTGACCAGCCGGGCCGCCCCGTACCTTGCGGCCCGATCGCGACGATCTCCGTCGCGATCGGGCCGTCATCACGTCCGCCGCCTACCGAGGGAGGTCGTCGCGCAGGATGGAGTACACCTCCACGTCACGCCACCGGCCGTCGCGCCAGCACGCTCCGCGCGTCACACCCTCAAGTTTCATCCCGTTTTTCACGCAGCACGCCGCCGCCGGCGTATTGCCCACCTCCACGTGTGTCTCCAACCGGTGCACCTGCGTGTGGGCGAACAGGTACTCCCGGAGGGCCGACCCCGCGGCCACCGTCTCTCCCCTGCCGCGCTCCTCCGGCAGCACGCACATTCCCACGTTCCAACACCGAGACGTGCCGTTGTACGTCACGGCCCTCCACGACGCCGCCCCCACCGCGACGTCACCGCGCACCACCGCCAGCATGCCGTCGTCCGCCCCCAGACACCGGTCCAGCTCCCAGCGGCTGCGCACTTTCCCAGGCCCGCCGACGTGATTCCACCCCGTCCACGCGAACGGCCCCAACACCTCCGGATCAGTCAGCAACCGCTCCAGGACACCGAGATCCTTCTCCCGAAAGGGGCGCAAAAACGAAATGTCGTTCATGACCGGTACGCTAGCCGCTTTGCGAAGCAGCCTCACCGACAACACAAGGCCCAGCAAACCGTCAAGCACAGCGAAAAAGGCACTCGCCTACGGCCTGGCCACCACCACCTATGCCGCCTGGTGCGCCCTCGAAGCCAACTGGACGCTGCGCCGCCGCAACCAGGGCCGCGCCAATCCTGTCCAGCCCGTAGCCGCGGAACGACACAGCGGCCGCGTGCTCCTCGCCACCGCAGTCCTCGGCGACCTCGCCGCCGCCGGCCTGCTGCGCCACGCGCCCAGCCACCGCCTGACCGGCGACCGCGCCACCACCATCCTCATCGCCCTGCCCGGCGTCTGGACCGGACTGGCCCTGCGCCACCGGGCCATTGCCGCCCTCGGCGAACACCACCGCGCCACCGTCGACGTCCACCCCGACCAACCCCTGATCCGCACCGGCCCCTACCGCCGCCTGCGCCACCCCTCCTATGCCGGCGGCCTCCTCGCCGTCGCCTGCGCCGCCTTCGCCCTCGACCACCCCCCGGCGGCAGCCGCCGTCATCGGATGCACTCTCGCCGGCCAGCTCTACCGCATCCACGCCGAAGAAACCCTGCTCACCACCGCCTTCGGCGCCGCATACACCGACTACGCGGCAACCACCGCGCGCCTGATCCCCGGCATCTGGTGAATCACACTTCACCGCCCGGACCGGACAGCGTGCGAGGCACCCCACACAGGCACCCGATCCACCATGTATCCGCCCTCGCCTGTCCAAACAGCCAGAACGGTGCAGACTTTCACCGCTCCCGGACAACGCTCCGGCTCGCTCAAGACAGCAGGCCCGCCTACTCCTCGTCGTCTCCGTCGATCCCGGCGGCATCCGGGTCGCGCAGCGGGCGCAGGCCGCCGTTGGCCGGGGCGGAGGCAGTGAAGCTGTAGCGGCCCAGGACGTTGAGATTGCGGTGCTTGAGCGGGGAGAGCCGTGCGATGTCCTCGTCACGGATCTCGTGAGCCTCGGCGCGCAGCTGGGTGACGGCGGCGTCGATGTACCGGGTGGTCCAGTGCACGACGGCGTTGAGGACCAGGCCCAGTGAGCCGAGCTGGTCCTCCATCCCGTCCCGGTACGCCTGGTGGATGGTGCCGCGCTTGCCGTGGCACACGTCGCGGGCCAGCTTGTGCCGGGACTCCTGCGCGGTGAGCTGGCGGTTCATCTGGCGGCGGTAGGTGTCGTCGACCGGGTCGACCACGCGGAGCAGGTGCTCGGTCTTGGCGATCCGGCCGTACTCGGCGAATGCCTGGCCCAGCGGGGTCGGGTGGCCTTCGCGTCCGAACATCCGCAGCAGGTCGTAGGCGCGGACCTGGTTGGTGACCAGGGAACCGGCGACCCGGAGCATGTCCGGCCAGTGAGTAATCACCTTGTTCAGGTTGACCCGGTTGCGGGCCAGCGGCTCCAGCGGCCCGTACGTGCCGGTCTCTACGCCGGGAAGGGACGCGCGCCAGAACCGTTGGTCGTCCAGGTCTTTGAACCGGGGGCTGAAGTTGTAGCCCAGGATGCGGAAGATGCCGAACACGATGTCGCTGTACGAGGCGTTGTCGGTGGCGACCATCTCCGGCTTCACCCCGCCGTCGAGGTTCAGCAGGGCGTCCAGGATGTGCAGGGAGTCGCGCGGCGTGCCCGGCACCACCATCTGCCCGATGCCCGCGACCTGGTCGTTGACGGCGTTGAGCCAGGTGATGCCGCGCTTGAACCCGAAGTACTTCGGCGATGGGGCAGCGTTGATGGTGCGGACGGGAACGACGAACCGCAATCCGTCGACCGAGGCCAGCAGCCCGTCTCCCCAGTACCGCACGATCGGCACCTGGCCCTGCGCCTCGATCAGCGCGGCGTTCGCCGCGGCGATGGTGTCGGCCCGCAGGTAGAACTGGTCGACGTGCACCAGCCGAGAACGGTGAAGCGCCTCATGCGCGGGGTTGATGACCGGGGTCATACCGATGTTGCACGCCTCCGAGACCAGGAGGGCCACCAGCGAGGTGGTCAGATCCTTCATGCGAGTTGTCCCGTCGCCCAGATGTACGAAGGCGTCCAGGAACCCTGTCCAGCCGTGCACCTCGAACAACAGCTCCGGCAGGTCGATCTTCGGGAGCATCTTCTCCACCCGCCCCCGCAGCCACGTCAGGGACTTCGGCTCGCCCAGCGCGCCGAGCTTGGACACGTTCAGCTTCGCCCGGCCGCCCGGCGGGACCTCGATGGTGACCTTCGTGTCCTGCCCAGCCGTCTCCAGCCGCTCCGCCATCTGCTTCCACGCCGCATCCAGCGCCGTCACCAGCGCGGCCAGGTGCTCCTCGACCGGCATATGCAGGCTCAGACCCGCCAGAACTTCCTCCCGCACGGCCTCCCACTCGGTGCCGTCCAGCAGCCTGGCGCGCGGGTCGGACCAGCGGTGCGAGGGCGAGGCGAACACGTCCCGGCGCTGAAGCGCGCGGTGCAGCTGCTCCAGCACACACACCACGTATGCGTCCCGGTCCACGGCCCCCGGCGGCAGCTCGGCGTTGGCATACACCGCCTTGCGCCACGCGGCCGGCACTAACTTGTCATCGACCTCGCGCGGCAGCAGCGGCTTGTCCTTCACCCGCCGCCGCGCCAGAGCGGGCAGCCGCTTCACCCCGGCCAGCACCCGCTTCCCGCCGGTCGCCGCGTCCAGCGCCTTCGACTCGCCCAGCAGCGACAGGAACGGCCGCACCGTGTTGTACCGGGTGGCCAGCGCCGCCCGCATCGCGACGGCCGCCGAGTCCTCGTCCTCCGGCACCAGCGAGACCACCAGCACGGCCGCACTCATCACCGCGGCCCGGGGCGCGACCTCCTCCACTGCCCGCCACAGTGCCGCCGCGTCCAGATCCGTGCCGTGTGCCTCGACCAGCTCCAGCTCCTCGAACAGCACCTTCGCCGCCCGCGCCAGGGTCCGCGACGCCTTCTCCAGCTGCGGCAGCGTCGAGAGCCGCTCCTTGTCCGTCGCTCGCTTCGCCGTGCTGATCAGCCTCGTCGCCATCAGCACCGAGAACAGGTCCAGGGCCTCATCGATCGCTTTGGCCTCAAGGTGGCGCATCACCGCGGTGAGCATCGCCGTCCGCTTGGGCTCTGCGGCCCGCTCCAGGCTCGCAGCCTTGGACCCCAGCCCGTAACGGGCCAGCGCCGCGAGCCGGTTCGGCGGGATCTGTGACAGCTTCAACCGCCCCAGCTGGAACGCACCGATCTCGTCGACCCGCTCCAGTGACCGCGCGAACGCCGTGCCCGTCGTACGCGTCGGAGGCCGGCGCAGTCGCTCCAACTCCGAGTACCGGCCGCCCTCCGGGGTCACCAGCGTGGCCACCAGGTCCGCCGGCAGTGCAGGATCCGCGCGGTGAGCCGCCCTGGACACGGTGGCGTGCAGCCGCTTCTCCGCGATCGCGCGAACCTCCGACACCTGCCGGACCAGCACCGAGACACCCGGCAGCAGCACCCGGTTCCGCCGCAGCCAACCCACCGCCTGGTTGAACAGCGCGACTGGCCCCTCCGCATGGGTCCACGCCCGGCCGTGCAGGAACGTACGGAACTTCCGACCCCACTCCGGATCGTCGTACGGGTGGTAGCCGTAGGCGTCCCGGATCTCCCACGCGTGCTCGTACGCCGTTTTCAGCCGCTCGGTGTACCGCTTCACGCACGACGGGTCTTGAATGCCGAGCTGTACGGCCAGGTGCTCGACCACCGGCCACGGCACCGCCAGGGGGGCCTCCAGGAACAGCCCCACGTAGCGGACCGTGCACATCTGGAGGGCGAAGCCCAGCTGATGATGCATCGTACGCCGCAGCGCGATCAGATCCCGGTCAACATCGTCCAGGAAGAAGAACCGCTCCAGCTCAGGTCTCGTCGGCTCCTCGGCGAACTTCCCGTACGCCTCGGCCTGATCATCAGTTAAGAACTCCACCGGCATGACGCGGACCGTAGCCAGGCCCCGCCCGTGATCGACGATCTTTCGGCGAACTCCAATTCTGGGGATGATCGCTGTGCTAGCCAACCATGATCGTTCTCAGCGCCAACGGCTGTACCGATGTTCCTACCGACGCCAATTGCATCGGATGCGAATAGGCGACACTCGCCCTGAATGCTGGCCGGACCCTGCACAGATGCGGTCCCAGCAGGGCCGTTGGCCTCGGAGTCACGGTAGCGGTCTTGTCGGCAGACAACTGCATGTCTCACTCCATCGAGCGATTGAACTGCGAAGACGCCCCCGAGTCGCATCTGATGCGAAATTCTCGCGTCAGATGCGATGGACGGAGAGTGATGTCGGATGGGTGTGGACGGTCACGTTCCAGGTTCTGCTCGGCTGCACCTGATCGACGGCCTGCCGTTGCTGCGACCGGACGAGCAGGTCTTCGAGGCGATGATCAAGGGCTGGCGCAACCAGCAGCTCGCCCGGAACCTCTCGCAGGGGTACGTCGATGACCAGGAACGTACGGTCCGCGCCTTCATCCGGCATGCCGATGCGATGCCGTGGCAGTGGACGCCGCAGCACGTCGATGAGTGGTCGGCCGATCTGCGGGCCGTGCACGGCTGTGTCCGCTCCACCCTGCGCAACTACCAGGGCTCCGTGCGCCAGTTCTGCGACTTCCTGACCAACCCAGCCTACGGCTGGAGCGATGAGTGTCTGCGGCACTTCGGTACTCACCCAGTCCAGGTGGTCTACGACTGGAACGCGGCGACGCACGCCGACGAAGCCGAGGGCGAGCCGGAACGACGTGCCTTTACCCGGCCCGAGCTGGAAGCGTTCTTCGACCACGCCGACGAGGAAGTGCTTCGTGTTCGCGACAAGGGCCGTAAGGGCTGGCTGCCGGCCTTCCGGGACGCCGCCTTGTTCAAGGTTGCGTACGCCTACGGTCTGCGACGCAACGAGACCCGGATGCTCGACCTCACCGACTTCGGCCGCAACCCGGAAGGTCGGGAGTTCGGTGAGTACGGCACCCTGCTGGTCCGCTACGGCAAGGCCAAGAAGGGCTCGCCGCCCAAGCGCCGCAGCGTGCTGACCGTCTGGCACTGGACACCCAGCACCATCGAGGAATGGATCAGCGAGGTCCGGCCCGGGATGCGGCACTCGACCAGCCGGGCCCTCTGGCCATCCGAGAGAGGCCCGCGACTCGGGCTCCAACGTCTGGACTCCCGCTTCGCCGCCTACCGCGACGCCGTCGGCCTGGACCCCGCGCTGGAGTTCCACTCACTGCGCAGGTCCTACATCACCCACCTGATCGAGGACGGCCACGACCCGCTGTTCGTCCAACAGCAAGTCGGCCACGACCACGCCTCCACCACCGCGATCTACACCTGCGTCTCCTCCGACTTCCGCACCCGCTCCCTGCGACGCGTCCTGGACGCCACCATCGAGGCCGCTCTGCGGCCGGGAAGGACCTCCTGATGCCACGCCAGATCAGCTACCGGTGGCGCCTGCGCGAGCTGATGGCCGCCCGCGGCATGTTCACCGTCGCCGAACTGATGCCGCATCTGACCGAACGTGGCATCACTCTGTCCTCCTCCCAGGTCCACCGTCTGGTTTCGGGAACCCCGGAACGGCTGTCCCTGCCGGTGCTGGCCACCCTCTGCGACATCCTCGACTGCACGCCCACCGACCTGATCGCCACCTCGGCCCAGAACCTCCCGGCCCGCCGAGCCGCCGGCGAAGAAGCTCCGATCAACCTGGCCGCCCGCCGACCCACACGGGTCCGGCTGACGCCCGAGGGGTGAGTGGTGACGCCCGAGGAGTACGAGCGGTGGATGATCCGCGACTGCGCACGCTGCGGCCGTCGCGCCTCGAAGTCCGCCGAGTGGTCGGACGGCCCGATCTGCCGAACCTGCTACGACCGCGCGATGCGAGTCCGCGGCCGCTGCCCCTGCTGCGACACCGACCGGCTGCTGCCCGGACGGGACACCGACGGCGCACCGATCTGCCGCGACTGCGCGGGCATCGTCCGCGACTTCTTCTGCAATCGCTGCGGCTTCGAGGGGCTGCTGCTTGGCGGACGCCTCTGCGAACACTGCACCCTCGCCGACACGCTCGCCCGCCTACTCGACGACGGCACCGGCCGCGTCGCCCCGGCGTTCCTGCCGCTGGTCAAGATCCTGCTGGAGATGGACCGGCCCAAGAGCCGACTCATCTGGCTGCGCAATCCCAACGTCGTCCGACTCCTCCAGGGCCTGGCCACGGGCAGTATCCCGCTCACCCATGACGGGCTGCACCAGGAAACCCCCTGGCGAAGCGTCACTCACCTGCGTGACCTGCTGATGGACAGCGCTGTCCTCCCGCGAGTCGACCGGCAACTCCTCCTCTACCAACGCTGGCTGACCGAACGGCTCGCCACCATCGAAGACCCCGAACACCGCAAGCTTCTACGACACTTCGCCACCTGGCACCAGTTGCGGCGCCTGCGGACCAAGGCGGAGAAGGGACCGCTGGGACGCTCCCAGACCAACCACACCAAGCAGGAAGTCACCCAGGCTGGTGCCTTCCTTGCATGGCTCGCCGGTCGAGGACGTGCAATCGGGCAGTGCCGGCAGGCTGACATCGACACTTGGCACACCGAGAGCCTGGCCACCCGCCGCCCCTCCCAGTCATTCCTGCGGTGGTGCATGAAGACCGGCAGGATGCCCCGCCTCACGCTGCCGCCCGCGGTCATCGCCCAGGACTCGGAACCGCTGCACCAGCACCGCCGGCTCGCGATCCTCCGCCGGGTCCTCAACGACGACTCCTTGCCCCTGCGGGCCCGGGTCGCCGCCGCGCTCGTTCTCCTCTACGCGCAACCCGTCAGCCGCATCGTCCGCCTCACCATCGACGACATCACCGACGACGAGACCACCGTCACCGTCCAGCTGGGAGACCCGCCGTCACCGCTGCCGGAGCCCGTCGCCGACCTGATGCGGGCCTACATCCAGTCCCGGCAACACCTGCCCTACGCCAGCAGCAGGAGCTCACAGTGGCTCTTCCCCGGCCGTCAGCCCGGACAGCCGATGAACCCGGTCAGCCTGCAAGTCCATCTGCGTGAGATCGGCGTCCCTCCACAGCGCGGCAGAACCTCCGCGATCCGTCAGCTCGTCCTCCAAGCTCCGGCCCCCGTCATCGCGAAAGCACTCGGCTACCACGACAAGACCGCCACCCGCCTGGTGACCGAAGCTGGCGGAACCTGGAGCCGATACGCTCCTGGTGATCACTCGCGGTGACCGCCGGGAGAGGTTCGGTCGTTGTCTCACACGACCGATGCGCGGAAAGGATCAGTGGGAATGATCTCCGCCTCGTCGAAGAGCTGCTCCAACGCCTCATGACCCTGATGCCTGCGGAACTCGATTTCGGCGGCCGTCACAGGCAAGGTCCACAGGATGCGGGCGTGCCCCCCGGGCAGCGGACAGTGTTCAAGGTCAGGTCCGTGGAGATAGGGCAGGCTGATCAGCAGGTGGTCGCAGTTCGAGCCCGGCACCCATGGTTCACCGATCGGCATGCTGTGCTCCAGGTCGAGCTGATGTCCACCGCAGTGGTAGTACGTGATCATGGCCATGAGGTCAATGAACTGCTGGTCGCGGACGTGGGCGGTCATGACGAACTCAAGCCCGTGACCGTCCTTCTCCATCGCGGCCCAGCACCCGGCGGTCACATAGGCCCAGCTATCGCTGCGTGGACCGGGGCCGACAACGAGAACCCGCAGGTCGGGCAGGACCTCGCGCCGTTCCGGCCCCAGGTCGCAGACGACGACCTCAACGGAATGCCCCTCGAAGAACGCACGGACATGTGACTCAACGGCCTCCACGGCCAGCAGCCTCGCATCACTCACCGCGCGATCATGCCAGACCCAATCAACCGGCCCGACTTCTCACCCAGCGTCATGGTCCGTGGGCCTCAGCCGCGAATACGCGACACCTCAACATGCGGGCCTACCAGTCCCAAGGCCGAACACAGCTACACAGCTGCCAACCGATCAGTCTTCGCGAAGGCCCTGCGCTGACTCCACCAACTGGATCCGCGCAGCGATGCCCGGCTCCCTGACGTCGGGAGACCTGAGCGGCCGTTCCCCGGAATGGACGACCACGAGAGAAAGTGAGCCGGAGTCCGAAGTGCTGCCGAATCGCCGTTGTACATCGTCAATAGAGCCAACCATCGGCTAGACGACTCGGCCCAGTCTGCTCGATCACACCTTCTTCACACCATTTCGTCGCTAGGCTGGCGACAACGCGCCCTGGCCGTCACGTCCCCCCGTGCGTGGCAGCTGGGGCCGTTTCGCGCCCGCAACCCAGGTGATGTCGGACGGCCCGCCCCTGTGGGACAGTCCCGGACGGCACCCGGGAGGCGTCATCGGAGCAAAACGGGCGCGCAGTTGGGGAGTTGCCTGCGAGGCTGTCTCCCCAGATCAGCCGGTTCGGGGAACGGACGCACGATGACCGCCAGGCACCTCACCTCCGCACAGCACCGCCGCGTGGAGTGGAAGGCCCTTGACCGGGCCATGGCGCGGTTTTCGACCGACTCGCTGATCGTGCTCCTCCAGGCGGCGCCCGTCGCGCCGGACAGCGCCCGCTTTCATGATCACCTGTTGCTGCTGTTCACCCGCGTCCTGCGCACCCCGGCCCGCGGTGGCATCCCTGCCGGCGCCGCCGACCTGCCCGTACTGGTGGAGGCGTCCGTGCGGGCCGCACCCGGGCGCGGCGTCGTGACCGATCGGGATCCGGGGGATGTCCGTGACCGGGTGCGGTTCACCGTGGCCGGAGACCAACTGCTGGTCCACCCCGGGCAACTCGCCCACTCCTTGCTGGTCCTGCGCACCCTGAAGCTGATGGCGGCGGCCGTCGACGAGGCTCTCCATGAGGTTCTCGGATTCGGGGCGGAGGACGTCCTTGAGCTGGTGTTGCGCCTGACCGACCGGAGCCTCGCCGCGCTCTGTGCGGCCTGGCCGGAGCCCGAGACCGCGCCGGTCGGCGAGGAGGGGTGCGAGGTCTCCTGCCGGGTAACGCCCGCCGAGGTCCGCGCGGCCGCCGCAATCGCCTGCGCGGATCCCGCGGAACTTGTGCAGGCCGCTCGGTGCCCGGAGCGCGCCGAGCGGGCACTGCAGTGGCTGACGTGTCGCATCGAGGATCTGCCGCTGCGCTACCACCCGGACATGCCGCTGCTCGGCCCGGTCCTGGCGGTGACCGCGCACGGCCGGCGTCTGCCCGTGCCGGCCTGCGCCGCGACGGAGGCCGCCGCCCCGGCCGTCGCCCGCCTGCTCACCTCGCTGCCTCCGGCCGGCCTGGAGGCGGCCGAGGCACGAATGCAGGAGCTGACAGTTGCTCGGCTCGCCCAACTGCTGGGCCTGGAAGCTGTTCCCGCCCGGCCGGGCCCGGTGTGTCTGCTCTCCTCCCCCAGCCATCGCCACGACATCGCCGTCGTCAGCGCTGTCGCGGACGGCGCCCTGGGTGTGCGCGTCGAGGAAGGCCGGGCCGCGCTCGCCGACGCCGACGTGCCGGCAGGCCGCGGCCGGCTCGTGGTCTACGGCGGCCCCCGGTTCCTCGGGCCCGAGCTGATCCGCGACACCCTCTTCCTGCACGTGGAGGAGGTGGCCGAGATCCTGCACGACGCCGAGGGCGACCTCGCGGCGCTGGCTCTGTTCGTGCTGGAGCTGACCGAGCATCCCGGTGTGCACGGCGTTTTCTACCGCGACGCGCTCGACGCCTGGTCGGCCTGGCGCCGCGGCGGGACGCTGCTGGCGCCCGGCCCCGACGGCGACGATGTCGCCATGGTCCCCGAGGCCGTACGCGACGAGGTCTGGGATCGGGCCGCCGCACGCGTCAGCGTCGACGAGGTCATGGCCGGGCGCCGGGCTCCCGCTCGCCGGGGACTTCCGGCACGCACGGCTGAGTGCACCAGAGGCGGGCGTGTCCGGCGTGTACGCCGACCTTGAGGACGTCACGTCGGGAGCGGTGGTGGTACGGGCGGCTACCGTCCCTCCGCTGGTGATCGTCGCTGTTCCCTCCCGCGAGCCGGGTGCCGTCCTGGACGCGGCCGGTATCGCCGGACTCGCCGATTCGCTGCGCACCGCGCTCACCACCATCGCGCCGGCCGCCGCCCACGCCGCGCTCCCCGGCGGTGCGCCGCTCCTCGTGCAGGTGACGGTCGCGCACCAGGCCCATCCGCACCCGGCCGGCCCGGATCCGGACACCGCTTCGCCCAGGCCTGCGGGAGGCGGCGCGAGCGGGGATGGTGACGCGGTGATGGAGGAGTGGCTGCTGCTGCGGGCCGGTGCGGACCCGGAGGCCGGGCGGATCGGCATCGACATCGACCCTCCGCTGCTCGCGGTGTTCACCGGCGACGGCAGCCAGGGGCACCACATCCTGGGCCGGCTCTTGCACCATCTGATCGAGCAGGTCCGCCGCGGCCGCGGCGCCGGACCGGGCACCGACGCCGACGTCTTCACCGTGGCCTGGGATTCTGCGTTCCCGGTCCTGCGCCTGACTGCCGCCACCAACGCGTGGCCCGCCACGGCCCCCTCTTCACCTTGCCGCGATCCCGGCACGTGCACGCGCGGGCCCTGCGCACCGCGGCCGGCGCCGTGCGGCGCGCGGGCGTACCGGCCGGCACCTGGTACGGCCCCGATGCCTACCGCCGGGGCGGGCCCGCCAAGCAGCTGCTGCACGCGCTGGAGGGTGAACTCGACGAGCAGATCCGCGCCTATCAGCCCTCTCTGCTCGGTGAGTTGGCGCGGCAGTTGAACGCCGCCTGGGTCGATCGCACCCGCTCGGCCCAGCAGAGCGCGGTGAACCTCGCTGCCCCTTGGGCGGCGAACTGGATTCCCGAGGCCGGACAGCGCCAGGTCGACGGAGCGAGGGCCGCTTCCGCTCTGCACCTGCTGCCGCAGCAGGCGCTGGCCGGGCCGCCCGCCGGTGGCCGGCCCGTCGACGTCCTCGCTGTCGCCGAACTCGTGGCTTTGGCAGAACTGGTGCTGCACAGCGGCATCACCGCGGTCTCCGCGGCCCGCCGCCTGCACGACCTTCACCTGGACATCGACCCCAGCGGCGTCTTCACCCTCACCTCCGGCCCGGACCCCGGCGAAACCGAGAGCGGGCCAGCACAGGGCGCCGGGAGCGGCGAGCACCTGGGCTGCGACGCCGACGCCTACCACCGCGCCAGACAACAGCGCCTGATCGCACAGGCCATCGCCGCGTAGCCTGAACTCCCCGATGCCGCCTCCGTACTCTGCGCCTCGGCCGTACGCACCGAGACTGCCTTCACCGCGCCTGAGCTGCCCGCCGGCAGCCAGCTCGAGCACGCCGACCGGCTGCTTCACCAGCACTGGGGCTGCGGCATCGCCGGGCTCGGCGCAGTCCTTGCCACCGCGTCCGACTGGCCCACCGGACCGGACGGAACCGCCGCTGTCACCACCGAGGACCTGGTGGCCGAGACCGTCACCTGGTCCGCGCTGCCCGCCGACCACATCCGCGCGGCCGTTGACCGGCTCCGCCTGCACCCCGGCAACGCCGCCGGCACCGGCCCGCACGCCTACACCGAAGTCGAACGCCGGTCCCGGCCCTTGACGCATCCCCTGATCGACGCCGGCGAGACGCTCCTGGTCCTGCCCTGGCTCGCCCGCGAGGCGTACGCGGCCTATCTCGACGACGGCCGGCTCCCGCACCCCGACCTGCCCGTCCCGGTCGCGCAGGCGCTGCTCCGCCACCGCCAGCAGCTCGACCAGCACCTCGAGCGCGAGATCAGCGAAGCAGTCCGTACCGCCGGACTTCCGCACCGGTTCCGTCTCTTGGAGAAGACAGCCGCCGGCCTCGGCATCCCCGGTCTGGTCGGGGAGATCGACCTCCTCGTTGCCGATCCGGCAACCGGCCGGCTGTGGGTGATCGAGGCGAAGAACCCCACCGGGGCCGTCGCACCCCACGCGCTGCTCCAGCACATCCAGAAGTTCACGACCCGCTACCGCGACAAGCTCCTGGCCAAGGCCGCCACCGTCGCTGCCCACCCCGGCCAGGCAGCCGCGGCCTGCGGCGTCACCGGCGAACAGGACTGGCGCGTCCTGCCCCTGATGGTCACCCGCACCATGGAGCCGGCCTCGTTTCTCGCCGACCCCCACGTCCCGTACATCACCGCCGAGCGTCTCACCGCGGTCCTGGCCGACCCCGCCGACCCCGAACCCGGCTGGATCCCGGCCACCGAGCCGGCGCGCTGACCCGGGCATCGCCGCGGCACCCGAACGCGGCCCGCAGAGCGGGAGGATACGGCCGGTCCTTCCCGTCGGACAGGGCACGTTGCCGGCTCCCGCCCGCCGGGCGGGCGGCACTCTGGCGGCCGAGTACCGCCGCCGTACATGATCAGCCGCATGGGTAGGAGCGCCTGGGATAAAGAAGCGACGAAGGTCGTCTGGGCCGACGACGACATCAAGGGCCTGCCGCCGGGCCTGGCCGGCGGCCGCTACCGTTGCCGGGCCTGCCGGGAGTGGCTGATCCTCAAGGGAACCAAGACCGACTCAAAGGTCCAGCCGCACTTCGCCCATCGCGGCGGAGAGGGCTGCAGCAGGCCGGAGGAAGAGGCCTTGCTCGACGCCGCTGACGAAGTCGTGATCCGCCTACGCGAGCAGATCCGCGCTCTTGCCGGCATCGCGCACTGCACCACCACCTCGCCCGGTGAGGACCCGACGGACCCGTCCGGGATGCCACCCGCGGTCATCGCCCAGTGCGGCACCACCACCGTGGTCATCGAAGCTCCGACCCAGGCGCTGCCGGGGACGGAGGCGATCCGCCGCAGGATCCGAGCGGTGCGGGACGAGCATGCCGGCGCGCAGCACGTGTGGTTCCTCAAACGGGACCTCTCCCAGTTCAATCAACTCGATCCGCATCCCGTGTGGTTGCGCGGCAGGGACGTGGTGCACGAGCAGGTGGCTCCCAACGAGCAGCAGGAAGCCATCCGCGCGGCCGGCGGGCACGTGTACTGGCTCGACGGGAAGGTCGTCCTCGTCCCCTACGGCATTCGTCGCTTCCGTCACCCGGTACAGAGCGGGCAGGACTGGACCAGCTGGCCGCGGTGGCGATCGGATCCGCGGGAGGACTGGAGGATCAGCAAGCCGCGCCCTGCGCCCGACGCCGACACCTGGGGCCTGGTGCCCATCGCGTTCGCCTCCCTCACGCGTACACGGGGCACCTTCCGGCCCGCCGACGCGCACCACGTGATGGACGAGCTCTACACCGTTCAGGAGAGCCGGTTCAACTGGCGAAACCAGCGCGCCCGGGAGGTGTACGCCGCCGTGCACTCTCCGCCGCCCGCTGTGTCGGAAGCCGAGCCCGCACCGGCGCCCGCAGAAGCCGCCGGGGCTGCGGATCCCGCTCCGGAGACGGCCTCCTCCGTGTCACAGGAGGCGGAGCCGGATCCGGTGGACACCGGGCAGACCACGTCAGGCGAGCACGCGAGCGGCGGCCCGACGGACGCGGTGATCCCTCCGCGCCCCGTCAACCCGCCGTTCGTGCCGCCCGCTCCTGCCTCCGCGGCGCCCGCCGCCCAGGCCCCGTTGGCACGGCGATGGCAGCGCCTGTTTCGGATCCCGCGGCGCGGAGGTTCGTGATTCCGGCGCCCGGCCTGCTCAGCCGGTCGGCCGTGAACTGCCCTTACGCACGTCGGCGTCGTTGGATAGCCTCTGGCAGACGGTGAGGGAGGGGTAGTCGCAGATGGCACACGCCCGATGGGGGAAGGTGATCGAGGCTCTGCGCGCGCAGGGCGAAGCCGTGCGCGCGGCAAATGAGCGCGTCGAGGAATGCCAGGCGGCCTTCGTCGCGGGTGAAGCCAGTCATGTCCGGCTGACCACGGCCGTGGCGCTCTGGCGGGTGTGCGAAGCGGACTACCTTCGGTGTGCCGTCGCGCTGCTGCGCGCGCACCTCGCCCAGGGCCGACCGCCGGTGCGGATGCCGGTCGCCGTAGTGTGGCCGCGTCCGCTGCGCCAACTCTGGAAGGCACGGGCGCAGGATCGCAGTGGTGGTGTGTGGCGGGCACTGCCCGGACCAAAGCTGCTCGCCCAGGTCGAGGCGGCCGGTCCCGACGTCCTGCTGGACGATGTCGCCGAGGCGATCAGAGCGCTGCAGGCGAGTCTGCACGGCCACCGGAAGAGCCCCCGCCTCTACGAGGCGTACATCCCGGACCGCTCGTCGTCGCAGTTCGACGCCGGGAGGACCGCGCCGACGGTGCCGGGATTCCCCGACCCCGGGCACTGGGTCAACCAGTCCTTGGCCCGAGGGAGCGGCCGGCGGGTGCAGCCGGGGCGTGGGACGGAACTGCGCCAGCTGGAGAGCGATGAGCAAGCCGTGCACGAACGCGCGGAGAACTTCGGCGCAGTAGTGCTGCGGCTACTCGAACACCACCATGGTCCCGCGGCCGCACCGTCAGGGCGGGCAGTGGTGCCCGCAGCCGCTTGGCGGGGAGCGGCCCGCTGGGTTGGTCGCGAGCAGCAGGCGGTGCCGTCCTTGGACCAGTGGCCGGGCAAGCTGAGTGCGGCTCAGGTCATCACGGTGGGCGGGCTCGGGTGGCTGGTGCTCATGCTCGCCGCCATCCCGTGGTCGGTGGCGATACAGGCACGGGTCCTCACCGACCATCCGACGCCGTTCCTGCTCACCTCCGTCGCGGTGGCGGGGCTGGGCGCCGGAGTCGTGTACCGATTCGGTCCGCGCCTGATGCGGCTGCCGGGTACCACCGCTGCGGTACCCGGCATCGCAGCGGCGGCCGCGGCCTACCTTGTGATGCAGGCCCAGGGCCCTGTGACGGGATACTTTTTCGCCGATCCTCTCGACCGGTTCGAGCGCCAGTTCACCAGCAGTTGCCTGGCCGCCAGCCCCTACCGGCTCGATGAGATCCAATCCGAGATCGTGGGCAAGACGCTGGTGGTCCGCCCGATCAGCGGGGACACGACGCTGCGACTCGGCCCGGCCGAGGACGGGGGTACGCACCCGCTGGGTCCGAGGGACAGTGCCACCCGCACGGTGCTTGAAAAGTACGGCTGCGAACTGCCCTGAGTTGCCCACCGTTCGCGGCGGGCGAGCGACCACACGGACACCCCCCAGGCGGGAAAGGCAGCGCACTACGGCAGTCCGCCCGACTACGCCTCTTGGCGGTGGTGGGAAGTGGTGGTCGGCAATCGCGGCCGTCAGCGTGACTCCCGGCCGAGCATGGCGAGATGACCTGTTCGCGGCGTCGGCCCGGGCGGCGAATGTCCCCCTGAACAGGGGCCCAGACGGCCCGGCCAACGCGAGAGGGGCAACGACGGGTGGAGGGCCAGCACAGTGCGGAGACCCTGCGGCGCCAGACCCGGACCCGGGACCACCGCGATGCACACGCACGGGTCGAGTTCGTGATGTCCGATCCCGCCGTACGGCAGCTCGGCCAGGAGATCCAGGAACACGAGTTTCACCTCGGCACGCTGATAAGCGAGATGTACCAGGCTGAAGTGGAACGGTGGGAGCGGGCGCTACGGGAAGGCAACACCGACCTGTTCGTCCAGATCTGTCCGGTAGGCACGGCGCTCACGGCCGGGCCTGCCTGCTGGACAAGGATCACGACGCCGACAGCGGCCTGCACTGGGGCAAGACCGCGGACGGCCGGCCCATCGCATGGCTCGGCAGCGCTCCCGCCGACGACTGAACGCAATCCGCCTGCCGCCAGATCGTCACCGGCCGACTGCTAGGAGTGTGCGGGCGACAGCTCCTCATGCAGAACGTGGTTCGCTTCATCGGCTCGGACGACGATCGGCCCGTACTTCCGCTCCAGCTCGACATAGGCGGTGCGGCCTGAGCCAGCCTTCTGATATCCGGCCCACCGGGTGAGGTTCTTGCGTGTGAGCTCGACACCTGCGACCTGGTGGGCGAGGTAGATCCGTTCGGCTCGCTGCCGCTTGCTCTCGTTCTCCGGGGCGGTTCCCAAGTCGATCGCCGGCAGGGGATCAACCTGGCCGTCATCCTCCTCATCGGCGTCTTCGTCCGCGTCTTCGTCGGCCTCCGTGACCTCTTCATCGCCGTCCACCTCGTCACCGCTGTTCGTGTCGGCATCCAGTTCGTCCGCGGAATCCTCAGCTTCCTCAGACGTGGCAGTGTCGTCCGCGAGCAGGTCTTCGCCGGGATGGTCGAGGGCGGTCTCCCCTTCGGGCTCCGTGACGGCCGCCGCGGACTCTCCCGGCGACTGTGACCGGGAGTGGTCGACGGGACTCTCCGGCGCCTGCGCAGCGCCGGACTCCATAGGAGCCGGAAGGCCCCGACCAGGGAGGCCCTCGGGAGAATGCGCGACGGCTGGCACAAGCTCGTGATCAACCGGCTGCACAGGTGTCGGTGTCGGCGCCCCCGCAGGACGGACCGCGTACCCAAGACGGCTGCGGCGCAGCGGCCGGAGCTCTTCACGCCTCGCCTTCCTGCGCCAACGCCATCCGTACGCGTCGCGGAGCTCCTGGCGGTACTCCAGCTTCTCCTGATACAGCTCAAGCGCTACCTCGTACGAGGGAATCGTGCTCGGCCAAAGCTTCCTGCTGCGCCAGATCAGCCATGTCGACCACGGGGCGAGTAGCCAGCGGCCCAGCGAGAGCGCGAAGTCCTCTGTCCCCGCGTCACGGGCCGTCGCGGTCTGGACCGCGTGCCGGACAGCCTCGGTGATCGCGATGAACAGCAGCGGAATCGTCGCATGCATGGTTGAGGCAAGTATATCCGGATATGCGGCCATTGCATTGAACGCCACCGTGGCGATGGTCAGCAGCCACGCAATGCGCCGCAGTAGCGGGTATCGCAAGTCCACCCAAGTCAGGGCGAGATCAAGGCTCAACATCACGATAATGCCGATATCTATACCAAGCGGAAAGATGCCTGCGAACCAACCAAATCCCCTCTCTGTCGCCAGATCGCGTACTGCCGTGTAGGAGCCGACGAAGCCCGTCAGGGCGATCAGGAGCGAGCCGAACCCAATGACTTCGAACGTCACCCGACGCCCGCGGGTCCAGACGACCCGGCGGCGCCCGTGTTGCCCGGCCGGTACCGCCTTGCCGAAATCAGCGGTCGTCGTCATGGACCCGTGCCCCCTTCGTCGTGCCAGTGCGCGCAGCGCCATCGCCCATAGAGGTGTGCTCAGCGGCGACCGTGTGACATTCCGCGCCTCCGCAGTTCTCGGCGATCGCGCTTCCGAATCTGAACGGTAGGAGCGCGCGCCCTCCCCATCCACCGCGTATTGACCCATGGAGCACCCTGTGACCTGGTCGTTGTCTTCGCCATAAGGCCGAACAGGGTCGAACCGACAGCGCGACTCACCTAGGCTCCAAGATCTCGGCATATGCCGGGAGTCGAACGACACCGCTCGGGGGCTGCCGTGATGACCGCGCTGACGACTACCGTCGCCCTGCTCACCGGCCTCCTAGTCGGGACGGCCGCACGGCCCTTGCTGTTCGCCTGGACCGTTCCCGCCGACGCACCGCTCCGGCGCTCCTGCCCCGCCTGTGGAACACCGGCCCGGGTAGCCATTCGGCTCCTTGCCCCGCCACGCGGCCGATGCGCGGCGTGCCGGACCCCCTGGTGTACCAACCGCGGTCTCCCGGAGGCGATGGCCGCACTCGCATTCGCCCTCATCGTCGCGAGCGGTCTGACCGGCTGGATAGCCGCGGCGCACTACTGGATCGCCGCATGCGGAACGGCGCTGGCTCTGATCGACGCGAAGGTGAACCGGCTCCCGAATTTCCTCACCCTCCCGGCCTTCGTCGGGGTCATCGTCCTGCTGGGAGGTGCCGCAGCGAACGGAGAACAAGGCAGCCTCCTCCGCTCCTTCGCTGCCGCGGCGGCACTCGGGACCGTCTTCTTCCTCATGACCTTCAGCGGCGTCGGACTCGGCGACGTGAAACTCGCCCCCACTCTCGGGGCCCTGCTCGGCTGGCACAGCTGGGCCAGCGTGTTCCTCGGAACCTTCGCGATGTTCGCCCTCGGCGCCGTAGTCAACCTCGCACGCGGACGTGTACGAGGGCGTGTAGCGTTCGGCCCGTACATGATCATCGGGGCGCTATGCATTTCAGTCTGCATCTCCTGAACGCCCTGTGGTTCCAGGACGTCCCCGCTGCAGGCCTGGAGCGAAGACTTCTGCTTCGTCGAGGACACGGTTGCCGGCCGCGGACGATGGCAACGCGCGTACGTGTACCCGGGAAGAAGTGCTCCTCAAACGGGCCATGTAGCCCGCCCCTCGATCACGGATGCGATCGCACGGCAACGCCGGAAGCGGCCGCGGCTCGGCCCGGCAACTGTAGGGAGCAGAAGCCGGTCCGGTAGCCCAATGCCGCGGTGAGTGCCAAAGCTGCCGGACCGCGCGCGTACTCACCCAGCGCTTACTCTTACGGCGCGGCGCGCCCTGCGACCGTGTGGATCAGTTCCACGACTCGCCCCGGGTCGGTGAGATCCGCTATGACGTAGTCGGCTCCTGCGGCCGCCAAACGCTCAGCCGAGGTCGTTCCCGAGGCAACACCGACGACTGCCGCTCCCCCCTGCTGTCCTGTGCGGACGTCTTGGAGGGAGTCTCCGATAATGACGGTGTTCTGGCGGTTGAAGGGGTGGTCGTACACCGCCGTGGCTCTGCTTTGGGCGATCCGTACCAGGGCAGGCCGATGGGAGTCGTCGGAGGCGTATCCTCCGACGGTCATGTCGACGTAGTCCGTGAGGGAAAAAGCGGACAGCTTGATTTCTGCGCTCGCTCTGAGGTTGCCGGTGACGATCGTCGGGACGAATAGCTGGGACTGGTGAACCGCCACCATGGCCTCGACAGCTCCGGGCATCAGGTGCCCGTCGCGACGCAATTCCTCCCGATGCCGATTTAGCTGTCCGGGCAGGCGGTCAACCATCAGGCGCGCGAGTTCATCGGTGTCCGCTTCGGGGACTCCGTTGGCGGAGAGGAGCTCTCGCACTGCAAGCGGCATGGTGACGCCAGTCCCCCGGGCGGGGAGTTGCTGCGCGTCACGGCCAACTATTTCGCGGAAGACTTCGCGGTACACCAAGCGGTCGGTGTTACCGACGTATAGCAGCGTCCGGTCGATGTCCCAGAGAACCAAGATCATGCGAGAGCTCGCTCCTTGAGGAGAGCTTCGCCCCGGTCGAGGAGCGGACGGACAGGCGCCGCATTCTTGAACTGGCGAGCCTCACGCAGCATCAAGCGCAGATGTTCGTCAAGACGAGCGGACTGGATTCCGTCCACCATGGTGAGCACTTCCTGTCCGGTAGCGCAGCCGGCATCGGCGTCACCCGCTCGCATTTGCGCTGTTGCTGCCCGGGAGAGGAACTGGGCCCTCGTGCGGGTTTCCTCTCGGCTCAGTACGCCGCGGGCTGCAGCGAAGGCCGTGGCGGCTTCCGTCGGACGGCCCAGTTCGAGGAAGCAGCTGCCTCGCTGGCCGAGGATTTCGCCAGGGTTGATCCAGTACAGCCAGTGCGGGTCGTCCTCGCCGGGTCCGTTAGCGCACAGCGCTTCTGCTTCCGCCAGGGCCGCCAGCGCGTGCCGTTCCTCGCGGAGCCGAGCGTGGCCTCGAGCCTGCCGCGTAAGGAGCATGGCGTGCAGGGCGGGCGCATCCTGGTCGCTTATGCCCTGACGTGCTGTCCGGGCTGCGGTGACCGCCTCGCGAGGGTCACCGACCGAGTAGCCGTGAATGGCCAGGAATGAAAGTGCGCCGGCTCGGAGCCTGGAGTCCGCCGAGGCATGAGCTGCACGCAGCGCGCCCAGGAACAGCCGTTGAGCCTCTTCGTGCTTGCCGCCATCGAATGTGTACCACCCGGTCTGGATGGCCGTGTCAGCTGTTACTGCCGCGAGTTGCCGGCCCGTCCGCTCGTCGTAGGTTCCGGTTTTCATCAACCCCAGGAGGACTTTCAGGTGCTGCTTGGCCGTGCTGGCCAGGGTTCCACTGCCGCTGCTCGCGTCCAGCTGCCTCAGTTCATCTGTGGTGGTCTGAAGTGAGGTGAGGAGCGGCTTGGTCACTCGTGTTCCGTCTCGAGCGTCCGCGGCCAGTGCCTCAGTAGGGGCGATGGCCGACTGCAGGACGTATTGAGTGAGACCGGCTCCGCTCAAGGCGGTCAGCACGCTTCGACGCTTCATGGGACCTCCGACAGCAACTTCAAGTGACGTCACCATACGGTCCGCTGTCCACGGCATCGCGGGATCGAGCGTGTCCGAAACCGCTGTCTGATGCCGGTCTGCAAGGGGCGCCAGGAGAAGCGGTCGCAAGTCCGAGGGAAGGCCCAGACCGTTGAGGAGATCGATGATGGAATCGCGGCCTCCCAGCTGCTTGCGACCGTTCTCCAGGTCGGAGATGTACGACTGGGTGAGCCCAGTTAGGGCGCGTACATCCATCTGGGACAGTCCCGACCGACGCCGCAACAAGCGAAGTAATTCCCCGAAGTCCCAAGCAGCAAGGGCTCGTTGCACCTGCTCGTCGCGCCAGGCGCGGTCAGGGACCGTGGGCGCGGTGCCGGTACGTGAGCAGGGTGCGCACATGGGCTCCGGGTTGTACTGACTCAGCGTGTTCCCGCACTTGCCGCACACGCGGATCGGCATCTTCATGGCAGCACCTGTCGTACCGAGTTAGACCGAACTCACTGCTAGTTACAGGCTATGCGCAGATCGATATCGCTGTAGCGATATCGCCACAGCGATGCATGTCGATCTACACCGACCCCAGACTCTTGCCACGACCGCAGCCGATCAGGCAGCGGCTTGAGGGCGATGTCCGCCGCCGCCACCTCGGAGGGGACCCTGGTGTTTGGGACCGTGCCAGTCCACCCACTCCTGGCCGTGCGAGAAGCACGGACGGCGCGAAGGGCGACGGGGACCATTGACGCAGCAAGCCTCCTTGGCGCCTCGCGACCATTTCGGGAGCGTGAGCACCGAGTCGAACGCGCTCGCCTCGGCGGCAAGCCGCAAGGCAGGCGGTGGCTGCTGCCGGTCGACATGTGTCCGGCAGCCGGCAGCCCTACGGCAAGTGCTGGCGTCCGGTTACTGCGGCCGGTCGCTCGCCGGTGCCCAGTAGTTCTCGAGCATCTCGGTCGGCCACGCAGGCTGTGTGACGACGCCTCGCGGAAGCATCTCCCTGAACACGGCCACAAGGTCAATGACAGGTGTTCCGTCATCTGCGTCCAGGTCCGTCACATGCAGATCGAGACCGTCGACGCGCAGCAGTTTAGGGAAGGACGTCCCCAGGCGCGGCGGGCGACGATGGTTGTGGTGCACGAAGGTGCCCGTCGCTGGCCAGGCCGGGTTATCGCGAGGGCTACGAGCGTGCAGCGCGACATCGTCGGGCGAGCCCTCGCTGAAGAACCAGATGACCTGCAGGTGCGAGAACTCCTCGATCCCTTTCAGAGTCTCGACGGGGTACTCCGGCCGGAGCCGGATGATCGACTCCACACCCCCCTTGTAGTCGTCCAGGCGCCCGGCGTGACCGCCGACGACTGTGCCGATCACTGGGACTTCGATGGAGTGTGCGGGCACAGGTTCCCCTTCGTTCTCGTCGTTCATGGTGCTCCGCGAGGAGTCGCGCCGTGCACCGCAGTTGCGATGGCGCGGTCAGCCTACGCCGCGGAGAACTGCCTGGGCGCGCTGGTCGAGTTCGGTGGCTGTGCGGCCGCCGCGGGCCCGCACAGGGGAGAGAGCGCGGCGCATCTGCACTACGGTGTCGCGGACCCGGCCAGACTGGATGCCGTCCATGGTGTCGAGGGCTTGGGACCAGGTCGCGCATGCTGCCTCGACTTGGCCTTGACGCACTTGGACGGCTCCCAGGTACCCGAGCGTGACGGCATGTGTCCGCGCAAAGGGGAGCGCACGGGTGCGAACGCTGCGCTGGAATTCGGTCTGGGCGCTCTTCAGGTCGCCCAAGTCTCGCAGCGTGCAGGCGGTCTCGTGGGCGAGGCTTGCCTCCGAGAAGAAGAAGACACGGGCCGGCGCCTCCGCTGTGCCGGCGTTGCTCAGGTCGTGCTCGGCTCGGCGCAGTGCTGCTCGGGCTTCGGGCCTCATCTTCGCCGCAGCGAGGGCCCGGGCGTGAACGACTCCGAGGAGCGCCTTCTCTCGGGGGCTGGCCAAGGAGTATCGGCGCTGTGCGAGGGACCCTTCGGCCAGCTCGAGTGCGCGCTGGGGGTGGCCGAGGTCGACGGCCTGGTGCGCGGCGGCGCGAAGGATGTGCCCGGCGAGGGGGGCGTCATCTGCCTCGGCGGCCATGCGGAAGGCGAGGCTGAAGTAGTGCTGGGCCACGCCATGGTCGCCGGAATCGAAACTCGTCCAGCCGGCGAGGTAGACCAGTTCGGCGGCTGCGGCAAAGAGGGCGCGGCGTACCTCTTCGGAGGGGAAGCGGCGGGCGAGGTAATCGGCGACGTCGTCCCTGATGTAGGTGATCAGTGCGGCTCGGCCGGCTCGGCCGCCGAGTCGCTGGTCCTGCCGGGAAAAGAACTGCATTGCTTCGTGAACGGCTTCGACATGGGCGGTCGTGACGGTCGCCCGGGAGACCGAACCGCGGCTTTGGGCGCGTTGAAGGGTCTCGTCCCACCATCGTTCTGGGGGCAGTGCGGTTCCGACGGCAGAGTAGGCCGACGTAGTCAGCACCTGTCGACGATTCATGCTCATGTTGTCCCCGAGGTCTACCAGCGCGGCCACCGTGTCGACGTCCCAACCGGGGGCCGTCGGCATCACTGCTTCCGTCGGGGCGAGCCCGATCTGCGCCAGTGTGACGACGCGCCCGAGTCCTCGCGAGAGCGTCTCGCTCAAGATACTGGGCGCCTGACCTTCCGGCATCGAGCCCAGGACCCACTGGGAGATGTGCGAGCGCGTCACTCGCAGCAGATCAGGGGCGTCGCACTCGGCGGCCACGCGTCGGAAGTGTGCGGCTACTTGCTCTTGGGACCAGCCCACTTCGCGGATGACGGCTGCCAGCAAGGTGTTACGTGTCCGCGCCATGTCGCGGCCCCCGTTTCGGAAATGATCTTTAGCAGCGTTAGCAGTGCCTGTGGCATCGGCGGGATACCCGCGAGCCTCAATTCACGGTTCGCTCTTCAAGACGATATTCCCCAACCGCCTTACGCGGCCGAGGAATCGACCATTCCACCCTCGCACGCAGGCGCCCTCTGCGTGACCGTGTCGCCGTCGATTGCGGCGAGGAGGAACAGCCGATGAACCAGCTCCACCCGCGGACGAGACGCTCGCGGCATGCTGCGCGGCCCCTTGCGGCAGCCGGTGACCTTGGCTGCGAGGCGTACTTCGAATCCCGGAAAGGATGTGCGGTGTTGACGGCTTACGACGCCGACGGAAGGTCGTCCTCCGGCCCCGCCCTTGCGAGCGCGTCCTCTCCGCATTTGCAGACCACGTTGGCGGCGGACCCGGCCGCTATCGGGGCGGCACGTCGAGGTCTCCGCGAGAGGCTTCTGGAGTGGGGGCTTGAGCCCATCGCCGACGATGTAGCGCTGGCTGCCCAGGAGCTCCTCACCAACGCGGTGAAGCATGGCTGCCGGGGCGTCCCGTCCGGGACATGCGAACTCACCTTGACGGCTTGGTGCAGCGCGACCAGGTTGCGGGTGGCTGTGACGGACCCCTCGACCGAGGTCCCGCGCCGCCGGTTCGCCAGCTCGGACTGCGAAGACGGACGCGGACTTCGCCTCGTTGACGAGGTCGCGGACCGCTGGGGTGCCACCACCGAACCCGATGGCTCTGGCAAAACGGTCTGGCTCGAGCTCGCTGCCCCGCGTGGGCGAAGGGCGCCGCTGTCATGAACGTCCGACGGCTGACCAGGATCGTGTCGCAGAACGCGTCGGAAATCTCACCTCCCCGTCCCGCGACGCGTGCGGCTGAGGAGACCGTCGCGCTGGTCCTCGACTCCGCTCAGGACGTCACTTACCTGGCGATGCGACTACGCGGACACCTCATGCAGCTCGGGCCGCTCATCGCGGCCCAGACCACAAGCAACGAGTCGCTCCACAAGGCTCTTGCCGAAGCGCAACGGCTGGCGGATGAAGAAGCCCCCGCGGATTTCATGCCCGCGCGGGTGCATGTGCGTCGCTTCGCGCAGGCCGTACAGGAGGTCCTGGACCAGCTCAGTTCTGCGGAGGCGGCCAGCACGGTCGGCCCGCACGCCACGCCCAACTCCAGCACGTCTCAGCGGTGTCGCGCTGCCGGGGAATCCTCGGAGTGCCCCCACACGCCGAACTGCCCCCCTCGTACGGCGGTTGGGGCTCGCGGATGAGCGCGGCAGTGCTGACCTTTCGCGGCCTCCAGGTCCCGTACGTTGCGCCGTGGACAGGCGAAAAGCCGTTCACCTCCCCCCTCGTGCTTCAGCGAGGGCCTAGCGGCCTACGGATCGGCTACAAGGACGAGAACCCAGCGGCCGACAGGCATGACGGCGTCCTGTATGTCCGACAGCCGATCGCCCCAGGCCTCGGGCGGCCCGATTTCCCGAACATGCACTCGCGGCGCCAGCGCAGGGCCGTGAAGCACATGCTGTGCCAGGTCCGCGGCGGTAGTACGTTCGGCCGCCCCGATGAGCGTCACCTCTTCCTGATGCGTGCCCCCGGCGGCCGGCAGATCGCCGAAGGCGAGAAGACCACCGCAGCACCGGTCTGCGTGCCGTGCGCCGTCGAGTCTGTCAACGCCTGTCCGCACCTGCGGGGCTCGTACGCAGCAGCCCTGGTCGGCTACTACCCGTCCTGGGGCGTGGCCGGCGTGGTCTACGACCCGTCAACGCTCCAGCCGCTTCCCAGCGAGACCGATGAACCCCTTGAATATGTTGCCCACGATGACCCACGGCTGCCATGGACGGTGGCCGCGCGCTACGTCATCAGCCTGCATGACGTTACCCCGGTCGATCTCGCCGACCTGGCCAGCCTTGAAACCGCCCCCGCTGTCTGCGAGGGGCGGCGATGACTCGACGCGGTGATCTCGATATCCACAGGGTGGCTGCCTGTCTCCGCGCACCTGACCAGGCGTCGTCTTACCAGCAGGAGACGCCAGCCGTGAGCTCTTCCACCCGCCTGCCCGGGACCTCCGGGCGCCTCCTCCCAGAGATGGATCCCATGACCAGCCGCCGCATCGAGGACTACGCGCTCATTGGAGACATGCAGACCGCCACGCTGGTCCGCAGGGACGGCACGGCCGACTGGCTGTGCCTGCCCCGCTTCGATTCGAGCGCCGTCTTCGCCGGGCTGCTCGGAACCAAGGAGCACGGCTACTGGCGCGTCGGCCCCGCCTGCGACACAGACGAGCCCTGGCCGGCCGCCACTCGCCGCCGCTACCGCGGCGACTCCCTCGTGCTGGAGATGGAGTGGGACACACCCACCGGCACCGCCCGGGTTGTCGACTTCATGCCCGCTCGGGACGGTCATGCGCCGCAGCTGATCCGGATCGTCGAAGGCGTCAGTGGCCACGTGGCCATGCGGTCCGCCCTGCGGATGAGCTTCGGCTACGGCCGCGTGGCCCCCTGGCTCCAGCGCATCGACGGACGCCCGGTCGCGGTGGCCGGGCCCGACGCGATGTGGCTCGACACGCACGCCGAGACGTACAGCGACGGGAAGACGACCTTCGCCGACTTCACGGTGAGCCCAGGCGAGCGCGTTGCCTTCACTCTCACGTGGCAGTCCGCCCACACGCCGAGCGCGCCCCCGAAGCCTGACCCAGGGGAGGAGCTGGAGAACGCTGAGAAGTTCTGGGCTGATTGGGTCGGACAGTGCAGCTACGAAGGACCGTGGCGCGAGAGCGTGATCCGTTCGCTGATCACGTTGAAGGCACTCACCTACGCCCCGACAGGCGGGATTGTCGCCGCGCCCACCACATCGCTGCCCGAGGAGGTCGGCGGCGTACGGAACTGGGACTACCGGTTCTGCTGGCTCCGCGACTCCGCTATCACCCTGAACGCGCTGCTGCGCACCGGCTACCGCGGCGAAGCGCGCGCCTGGCGCAACTGGCTGCTCAAGGCGGTAGCGGGCGATCCGGACGAACTGCAGATCATGTACAGCATCCTTGGAGAGCGTGACCTCACCGAACGTGAGCTCCCGTGGCTGCCTGGTTTCGAGGGTTCTGCCCCGGTCCGGGTCGGCAACGGGGCCGCCGACCAGCTCCAACTGGACGTGTACGGCGAGGTCTGCGAGGCGCTGTTCGTCGCCCACGAGAGCGGCCTTGCACCATGCGGCGACACCGCAGCCCTTCAGCTGCGGCTGGTCACGTACCTCAAGGACCACTGGAACCAGCCTGACGAGGGCATCTGGGAGGTACGCGGCCCGCGCCGGCACTTCGTCCACTCCAAGATCATGGCGTGGGTGGCCGTCGACCGCACCATCAAGCTGATCCAGGCCGGCGTAATGCCGTCGGTGGAGCTGGACGAGCTGCTGGAGTTGCGCGACACCATCCATCACGACGTGTGCACCAAGGGCTACGACCGGAATCGAAACACGTTCACCCAGTCCTATGGTTCGGACGAACTGGACGCCTCTCTCCTGCTGATCCCGCGGGTCGGATTCCTCCCTCCCGACGACCCACGGGTCGTCGGCACCGTCGACGCCGTCCGGCGTGAGCTGTCGACACCCCAGGGATTCGTCCAGCGCTACCCGACCGAGGGCGCGCAGGCGGGCCTGGATGGCCTGCCTGGCGACGAGGGAACGTTCCTGATCTGCTCGTTCTGGATGGTGGACGCCCTGGCCCTGACCGGCCGCCTGGACGAAGCGAAGAAGCTGTTCGAGCGGCTGTTGACCCTGTGCAATGACCTTGGCCTCCTGGCGGAGGAGTACGACCCGGTGGCTGATCAGCAACTCGGGAACTTCCCGCAGGCGTTCAGTCACATCGGCCTGGTCGACAGTGCCATCCTGCTGCATCAGCTGGAGCGGGCGAAGGCTCCGGTGATGGCTGCATGACCCCCACCCTGGCCCAGTTGTTTCCCGCCGTCCACGGTTCGACCCAGCCCGTGGAAGTGCAGGTAGGTGACGACTTCGAGGCCGCTGTTCTCCCTGCGGCCCAGGCCGTCCGGCTCGTCCAACTCCTTGACCGCTACAGGCCGCATCCGGTGGGCGCAGCAGTCGCCCAAAGCGGCGACTGGCTGCTGATCCTGCCTCCCGGCTCAGGGTGTGACTTGAACTGGCCGCAGCCGGTCCAGCACCTGGACAGGGGCGTCCTGCGCCTGCCGCCGGTCTCCGCAGGCACTGACCAGCCCTTGCACTGGGCCAGGTTCGGCAATGAGCGCTTACGTGCCTTCACCGCGCCACTGCCGCTGTACGCCGCGCTTCAGGCACTCGGGTCACCCGATGACGCGGGGCACCCCGCCCACGTCCCCTCTCCTCGCCTGCCCTTGCCATCCGTTTCCCCCATCCTCCACGGGATTTCGATCGCTTCCTCGTTGCGTGATCGGGTTCCCCGCCTCATAGACCGGCCGCCGGGGCGTGGTGAGCCTCCCCGGCCCGTGAGCCGCCCCCCGACGGTCGCGGCGCGGGGTGCACACCCCGGCGGCCTTCCTTCCAGCCCATCGACTCCCGTTTCGTTCGAGGACGCTTCATGATCGAGCCCCTGGTGACCACAGCAACGCTGCTGGGCGGCGGATTCGCCGTTACGGCCGTGGGTCTTGTCCGTCAGACCCGCGCCAAGCGGGCTCTGGCCGCGAGGCTTGGCCCGCTGGAGCGCGAACACTTCGCCGCTCAGCAGGTCACCGGCGCCCTGCACGAGGAGTCGAAGCACTTGGCGGAGACGCGGATGCCCGCGCTGGTCAACGCGGCAGCCCGCGGCCAACGCGGCGTCACGGTGCCTGGCCTCTGCGTGGGTTACCTGGCTGGCACGCCCATCGACGGTTACCACCAGGCCGTACTGGGCCTGTGCGACGAAGCCATTTCCATCACCCGGGACCGGATCGGACTCGCGGCCCGCTCCTCGGTGCGGGACATCATCGACGAGGCGCAGACCTACCTGATCCGCTGCCAGATGAAGGCTGTCGAGGAGATGGACAGGTACCCCGAGGGCACGGCCTACCACCAGAGCCTGATGGACCTCGACCACCTGGTCACCAGGGCCCTGCACACGCTTCAGCGCACGCGCATCCTCACCGGCTCGTGGCCTGGACTGCAGCGCGCCGACTGCACCTTCCGCGAGATCGTCGAGTCCGCCCGGGGGCGCATCGACGCCCTCCTGCGCGTGAACTACACGTACGAGCCCGGCACCGGTGAAGTGTGGGTGGAGGGTCGCGTCGTCGAGCCGATCACCGTCGCCCTCACCGAGTTGCTGTCCAACGCGACCACGTACTCCGACGGCAAGGTCTCGGTGGAAGTGCAGCAGATCCAGACCGGATACTGCATCGTCGTCGACGACGCCGGCCTGAACATGAACGTCTACCAGCGCCAGGAAGCCGCCCAGCTGCTGACTCAGCGCACGGTCCTGGACGTCACCTCCCTGCCGGACACTCAGCACCTCGGCTTCCCCGTGATCGGCCGCCTCGCCAGCGAGTATGGCTTCAACGCCGACGTCAGCAGCACATCCCCCTTCGGGGGAGTACGGGCCGTCCTTCGCGTTCCCCGAGACCTCCTTGGCCACGGCCCAACGGACGAAGAACGCGAAGCCGAACGCCAGGCTGCGGCAGCCTCGGTGGTCAGCCAGCCGCTGATACCTGAGCAACAGCTGTCACCGGACGGCTTCGGCAGCCCGTCAGGCGGCTCCGATAGCCCGGGTCTGCCACAGCGGCGCCGTCGTTCGCCCAGACATGCCTCCACCGCACTTCCCCGCGCGAGCGAACCTGCGCCGCCGGAAGACCCCGACGCCTTCTTGGAGGGCTTCGCCAATCTGACGGCGGCCATCCGCGAAGGCGAGAACGATCAAACCGAAGGAGAGCAGTCCCGTGACTGAGAACCAGCCCACCGCCGACACCGTCGACATGACCTGGGTCCTCAACCGCCTCAAGGAGGAGCAAGGCGTGTTGCACGCGGTTCTCCTGAGTTCCGAGGGCCTGGTCCTCGCAGCCTCGGACGGACTGGACAGGGCCGTGGCCGAACGCACCGCGGCGAACGCTTCGGGGGCATTCTCCATCGGCCGCGGAATCAGCGAGTTCGCCGAGACTGAGGGCGCGACGCCCAACAAGATCATCATCGACCTCCCCGAGAGCTGCATCCTGGTCTTCGGCGCCGGCCACCACACCGCCGTGGCCGTTTCGGTCGCCGCAGAGATGACGAGCAAGGAAGCGGTCGTCGCCTCCGCCGCGACGATCAAGGCCATCAAGGGCCTGCGTCCGTCGCTGTCCGCTCGGGAGCGGACAGCGTATGGAACATCGTGACGCCCCGAGGCCGGCGGCGGGCTGGGATGGTTCGGCCCTACACCCCGACCGGAGGGCAGGCCACCCCCAGCCGCCGCACCCTGGACCTGGCGACGCTCCTGATCGCCAACCGGGACAAGCCGTTGCACGGGCTCAGTGCCCACGCCCACCGGGTGATGCAGCACTGCCTGCCCGGTGCGCTGTCGCTCGCCGAAGTCAGCGCTGACCTACAACTGCCGGGCGCCGTGACGAAGGTGGTGGTCGCCTCTCTCGTCGACAGCGGCCACCTCATAAGCCGTTCTCCTGTGCCCGCCGCTCAGCAGCACGACAGACAGCTGCTGGAGAGGATCTTGGATGGACTGCACAAGCTTTAATGGCCGCTACCTCGCACCCGGTGTCCAGACCTCGGTGAAGGTCATCACGCTCGGCCCGTTCGGCATCGGCAAGACCACGTTCGTCGGCGCCGTGTCCGAGATCAAACCAGCGTCCACCGAGGAGCGAATGACGCAGGCCGGCGAAGTCGTCGACGACCTGCGCGACCTCAAGCACAAGGACACCACCACGGTCGCGTTGGATTTCGGCCGCATCACCCTGACCGAGGACATCGTGCTCTACCTGTTCGGTGCACCGGGACAACCCCGGTTCGCGGGCATGATCGAGGACCTGATGGAAGGCGCCCTCGGGGGCGTGGTGCTGGTCGACACCGCGCGCGTCACGGACTCCTGGGACGCCATGGAGCGCATGGAGGAAGCGGGCCTCCCCTACGTCATCGCGGTCAACCGCTTCGCCAACTCCCCGCGCTACGGCGAGGCAGAGCTGCGCAAGGCGCTGGACCTGCACCCAGCGACTCCCCTCGTCGCGTGCGACGTGCGTCAAAGGGAGTCCGCGAAAGCTCCGCTCATCGCGCTCGTTTCCCACCTCCTGTCCGGCCCCCTGGAGCCCGCCTCATGACCACACCGCCTCCGCTGTCCGCGCACGGCTGCCCCGTGCTCCACGGCGGCGCCTTCACCGCCCAATCTCAGGCGGTCTACGACCAGTTGCGTGTCCAGGGACCGGCCGGCTGGGCGGAGATTGCTTCCAACGTGCACGCCCTCGTCGTCACCCAGCACCGCGCTGCCGTGACCCTCCTCAACGACACGGCTACCTACTCCAAGGACTCGCGGCGCTGGCAAGCCCTGGCCAACGGTTACGTGCCCGAGGACAGCCCGGTGCTGGGCATGATGGCGTTCCGGAATTCAGTGCTCTACACCGACGACCAGGACCACGCCCGTCTGCGCTGGGCGATGGACGACTGCATCGCCCGCATCAGTCCGCACCAACTCCGCGAGATCACCCAACGCAGTGCCCTGACCCTGATAGCCCGCGTGATCGCCCGAGGCCGCGCGGACCTGATGACCGACTTCGCCGACACCTTGCCGCTGCTGGTTTTTGCAGAACTACTGGGCTGTCCGACGGAGATGTCCGCCCGGATGGTGCGCGCCTGCCAGGACCTCATCAGCGCCGGCCCCGCAGCAGCCCAAGGCGCGATCGACTTTGCAATGCTCCTGCACGAGCTCATCCAACTCCGCCATCAGCAGCCCGGCGAGGACCTCACGTCCTGGATGATCACCCATCCGGCTGGCCTGACGGACGAGGAGTCCCTGAACCAGCTGTTCTGCGCCGTCGGCGCCGGGATCATCCCCGTTGCAGCATGGATGGCCTGGGCCCTGCACCTGCTCCTCCGCGACGACGCCTACGCCGGGAACCTTGCTGCGGGGACTCTCACCGTGCGCCGCGCCCTGGAGAAGGCGCTGTGGCAACGCTCTCCGATGGCGAACTTCTCCGTGCACTACGCCCGCTACGACACCCAGCTCTACGGGGTGCACATCCCGGCAGGCGTGCCCGTGCTGATCTCTCATGCCGCTGTGAACACCGACCCTGCGCTGCCGGCGGATCTGGGGTTCGACAACCGCAGCCACCTCGCCTGGTCGGCCGGGCCACACCGCTGTCCCGCGATCACGCAGGCCACCACGATCGCGCAGACCGGCATCGAGACCGTGCTCGATCAACTGTGGGACATGGAACTGGCGGTGCCGGACGAGGAGATCGTCCTGCGCCACGGCCCTTTCCACCAGTGCCCCCAGGCGATGCCTGTGACGTTCCGTCCCAAGTCCGCAGCGCGCATCCCCGCCGCTGCCGTACTCACCGGAGGTACCGCGTGACCAGCACCCCTACCCAAACCGTGACGCTCGACAGCAGCGGCGGCCAGCGACTGTACGAGCAGGCCGACGAACTCCGCGCCGCCGGGCCCGCCGTCAAAGTGAGCATGCCCGAAGGCGTCATCGCCTGGTCGGTCACCCGCGGTGACGTCGCCAAGCGCCTCCTCACCCACCCTGACGTATCCAAGGACGCCCGAAAGTCGTGGCCCGCGTACAAGCCCGGCGCCATACCGTGGCTCTACTCGTGGGTCGACGTGATCAGCATGTTCACCTCCGACGGTGACGACCACAAGCGGCTGAAGCAGCTGGTCGGCAGGGCCTTCACCTCACGCCGGATCGAAGCCATGCGACCCGTCGTCCAGGCCATCGTCACCGACCTCCTGGACGGCCTGGACGGCCGAGACGGCACCGAACGCATAGACCTGCGCGCCGAGTTCGCATACCGGGTGCCCACCCAGCTCATCTGCGACCTGTTCGGTGTCCCGTCCGACCAGCGGCCCGAGATGCTCCGCGTCATCGACGCCGTCCTCACCACCGACGTCACCGCGGAACAGTCCGAGGCCATCAGCCGCGACTTGTACGGCGCGATGCAGACACTCATCGAGGGCAAGCGCCGGGCTCCGGGCGAAGACATGACCAGCCTGCTGCTGGCCGCTCACGAGGAAGACGGAGATCGGCTCAGCGAGACGGAGCTGGTCTCGACGCTGATCCTGATGATCGGGGCCGGCAGCGAAACCGCCGTCGCCCTCATGGGAGCCGCCGTCCGCGAACTCCTCACCCATCCTGACCAGCTTGCCGCAGTGCTCGCCGCCCCTGCCCGCTGGAGCGACGTGATCGAGGAGACGCTGCGGCTCCACCCGCCGATCATGCACATGCCGCTGCGGTACGCCACCAAGGACATCGACCTCGGGGAGGGCGTCACCATCCGGGCCGGTGAAGCCATCCTCATCGGCTTCGGCGCCCACGGCCGCGACCCGGGCATCCACAGCGACCCTGCCGCCTTCGACATCGACCGCGCCGACAAGCGGCACCTCGCCTTCGGCCACGGCATTCACTACTGCCTCGGTGCCCCGTTGGCCAAACTCGAAGCCGAGATCGCTCTGCCCGCGTTGTTCGCGCGCTTCCCCCAGCTCGCTCTCGCCGGCGCCGCCGAAGACCTGGAACCGCAGCGTTCCTTCATCGGCACCGACGTCACCGAACTGCCCGTCACATTGGGCGCCGCCGCGTAGCTGAGCGAGTGCAACACGGATGCCACTGGTGGAAAACCCCAATGTTGACGTTCCACCAGTGGCTTGACCACCGCGCTCAAGACGGTCACAGCCGCTTCGCCCTTCCTCGCAGAACACACGCCCAGACGTCCATCGGCCTCGACGCGCATCGGGTGACCGCATGGCACGTCGGGCACCACCTGCGCAGCTTCGCCTCTGCCCAGCTCATCTCCGACTGCCACGAGTAGTTCCCCCGTCATCCTCGGCCCTGCCGCGAAACCACTCAGTCTCAGCCCACGACCGGAAGTGCCCTATGCCCGTCAAAATCCCGACCGCTGCCCAGCTCACCCAGCTCACCCCTGCCGAGAAGCGGGTCGCCGAAGTCCTCGTCACCGGTGCTTCCAATATCCACGGTGCCCGGAACCTGGGAATGAGCAGTAGCACATACGCCGGCCACCTCGGCAGCATCAGCCGAAGGTTCCAGATCACCAGCAGAACTGGCAGGCCCGCTCGCGCGCATGCTGTGCTGGCCAGTGGGCAGGTCGCCCCGCCCCCGGCACCCGCCCATATCCCAGAATTCACCCTCGGTGAGCGGCGGCTTCTACGAGCCCTCGCTGAACACCCGGAAACGCACGAAATCGCCCGGGCGGCACGAGTTGCTGAGGCCGAGGTCCGACCGTGGATCAAAGCCCTGGTCGCCAAGGCCGGGGCTGACAACGACACCCACTTGGTCGGCCTCGGGCACGCCTGGGGTCTTCTCGGTGCGCGCGACAGCGAATCAGTCATTAGCGACGACACCCCGAGCGAGACCGACGGAGCGGCCCGGTGACCAGAACTCGAACACATGCAGAGCACCAGCCGACCACCGAAGCCATCGTCGACCCGGTATTAACTGGAGGAGCAGCCGACGCGCCTCATCCGCCGTATGAGATGCGTCCGCTGCTGACGGAGCAAGACCGTGACGCTGTTGCCAAGCTCGTCGAGCAGCGCACCCGGTGGCTCAACGACCGGTGGCTCACTCCGCCCTACCCGGGCGACCCGGCCGCCTTGTTCCGGGAGCCAGGGGCGGACTCGGTTGCCTTGTTCGAGGACGGCCTTCCTGTCGGGTGTCTGCAGCTGAACCGCCAGCCGGCACTCTCGTACTGGGATGCCGAAATCTACGAACCCAGTCTGCTGGTGTCCCTCGCCTTCACCGCACCCGACCGCAGAACCGACCTGGTCGGCAGGCTGATGACGCTGTGGGCGATGGACTTCGCCGACCGCCTCGGGATGACGTGGGTGCGCTGCGAGGTGCCGTCCGGCGCACCCTCCCGCGACGGCACCATGCGCATGCCCCTGGTCGACCACCTCATGAACGTGTGCGGCTGGCGGTTCCTCCGTCCAACGAAGGAGAAGGGCGGACGGCCGCTGGCCCTCTTGCAACTCCCGGCACAAGCCCAGCACCTGAAACCACTGATCTGCTGCACCGTCCCGCACCAGCCCGCCGTCCCGAACACGACCGATGGGCAGGGGCGATGACCACATGGACCGGCACCGTGACTGTTCCAAGCGGCGTTCGCTCGCGGCGGTCCGGCCCCCAGCCGACAGCACCGCCTGGAGGTTCTCCCATGTCCTGCACACCCACCAGTGGAACCACTGGGCCGCCCACCACACCGACCCCGGCCGAGGCTGCTCGCCTGGCCAGGTTCGATCCCCCGCTCGAACTCCCCGTCGTCCCGAAGCATCGCCGCCTGGTTGGCGAGGGGGCTCAGGAGTTCGAGACGAAGGTCATCGCGGCGTACAAGGAACGCAAGGCCGCGATCAAGGACATCTGCGCGGCGACGACCCGCTCTTACGGGGCAATCCACGGTCTCCTCAAGCGCTGTGGCGTTCAACTGCGTGGCCGGGGCGGCGTGCGGCGCAGCCAGGACGTCGCTTCGTGAGGACATGCAGTGACGGCGGCACCTGACCTCTTGTACCTGGCCTTCCTCCTCATACGTCCGGCACTGCTCACCTGGCTTCGTTTGCTCGAACTGAAGCGGTATGGCGGCCCGTGCGCCGGTTTCCACCATGCCGGCAGCCCTCGTCTGCCGAGCACTGGATTCCAACGAACGCCAGGACGGCCGATGGAGTGTGGCGTGAGTCAACTCCTCGTCGAGCTGCGCCTGAAGGATCGCCCGCTCGGCGCGCTGGCCGGTTGCCCCGCGCCCCCGGCGTTGCCCGGGTCATCGCCGTTGGACGACTTCACCAGCGGACCTCATTTCGACCGGAAGGAAAGATCTGTGTCGGCCCTGACACGTCCGCGTACCTGTGGTGCGCGGATCCTCCTTGCCAAGGACCTCATGGTCCACGCCTACGCCGAAGGCCGCGGTGTCGGCGGGATGATCCGCGGCTCCCTGTTTTGCGAGGTCGCCGAGCATGACGATGACCGCCACTGGGGTATCGCGCGGGTGCTCGTCGAGCCGCACGGCGGAGCTGTGTGGGCGACCTGGCTGGACGGGGAAGCGCCTCGCTGCCTCACTCGCAAGGACTGCCTGCAGACCGGAGCGGGCCCCCAGGACGCGTGCGCGCTGTTCGCCGGCCACCCCGGCGTCTGTTCGTACCTCCTCGACCATGCCCTGCGGCCGGACCCCAGTCGCGTCGAGCGTATCGACGCCGCGTTGGCGATACTGGCCACGTGCGACCGGCATGACGCACACACCCTGCAGGCGGCCGCCCACGACGCGGCGCTGTTGGCGTGGGACGAGCTGCGGGCCCGCCGCCTGTGGGTTTCCATGCCGGACTGCGATCAGGCAGCCGTGCATCGGCTGGTGAGCCGGACGGGCTCCGTACGGACACGGGATCCGTACGCCGTAGCGGAGTTCGCGCGGGAAGCCGCCGAGGTGACGTTCCTGTGGCAGCCGTCGGCCACCGGGCGCCTCCCGCGCGGGGAGAGCGCGACATCTCAGCTGAAGATCTTGGAAGGTCTCCCACAGGAGTGGCAGGCCGTGGTGCTGGGCGGCCAACGGCTGCCAAAGAGCTGGTCACCGCATGCCTCCACGCCTCGACCCCCGCTTGCCGAGGCGCTGGACGACGTCTGCCAGCAGGCCGGCGGCGGCCAGGAGCCACCACCCGCCTTGGACAGCTGGGCGGCGGCCTGGGACCACAAGGAGGACCGGGTGCGAGGGGCCCGCGCCGCCGCACGGCTAGCGAAGTTGCCGTACGGATGGCGGGTGGACGTGATACGCCGCATCGACTCCGGCGCCGAAGCGTCGGCCGCCGTGTCCGACGCCATGATGGCGATCAACATCCTCCGCACGTTCGGCCTCCGTCTCGCTTGGAACAGCGGTCACCAGGCCTTCAGCCGGTCCAACTCGTTGTGACTGCGTGCATGAGGCTCATCCGAAGCCACGTGACTGCATCGCGGCCTGGTCTGCGGCCTCACGCTGGGTGCCGCCTGCACCTGAATGGAGGCCCGCACGAACTGGCGCCCGACGGTGCCGTGCTCCGCGAACTGGAGCCGTTCGGCGAGGACGCCACACGGCAGTTCCTCACCTGCTGCCTGGGCGAACAGCGCGTCACCCGCGAGCCCGGTGCCACGGCGGAGATCACCCGCCATTCGGCCGGCTTCCCGATGGCGATCGCACTGATGGTCGCCCGACTCGCCGCCCTTCCTGCCCGATCCCTCACCGACGTCATCGCCGGGCCCTTCGGCAACCGCTCCGCCGACAACCCTCACCCCCAGCTCACTCCCCAGGAGACGACCGTGACCACAGCCCTCGACCGCGCCTACTGGTCGCTGCCCCGCGCCACACCCGCACCCGCCCTCTACCGCCGGATGGGCGCCGCCGCCGTCGACGACTTCGACGCGGCGCTGGCCGCCGCAGTCTGCGACCTGACGCATGCCAACGCGACCCGCGAGTTGGAGTCACTGCGAGACCTGCACCTTATCCAAGCCGTCAGCAACAACGAGCCGTCTCGCGGACCTGTCTATCGTTTCCACGACGAAGCCCGCGCGCACGCCCGCTACCGAGCGACAGCGGAGGCAGCGGTCGGCGAGGCGGAGGAGACCCTGCGGCGGTGCACCGACTTCTTCCTCTTCAATGCCAGCAGCGCCGAGCAGGCCGTGACACCCCATCACCGACAGCTGGAACGCTCCTACCTCTACCCGCCCGCCGAACCGCTCCACTTCGGCGACGCCGACTCCGCGCTGGCCTGGCTCGATGCCCAACAGCACAATCTGCTGCCCGCGATTCGCGCAGCGGCCGCCGGCGGCCTCGACGCCTCCACCTGGCAGCTGGCCCACGCCATCTGGCCGTACCTCCGCTCATCACACAACTACCAGCTATGGTCCGAAAGCCACGACCTGGGTCTCCAGGCCGCGCGGCGATGCGGGAATCGGCCCGCCGAGATCGAGATGCTCAACACCTGGGGCGTAGCCCTTCGCGGTAACGGCCGCTTCGAAGACGCCGCCAGAACGTTCAACGCCGTACTGGATCTGGCGCTCGCCACTCAGGACCGCCGCGCTGAATCCCAGGCGCGGCACGAGATCGGCGCGACACACGTGTACACCGGGCTGCCGGCACAGGCCGAGCAGTTCCTGCTCCTAGCACGAGAACAGCGGGCCGAGCTGGCCCGCACGAGTGACTCCGAACGCGACCAAGCCACGTACACACGGGCCGTGGCGATCACGAATGTCTGCCTCGGCCAAGCCCAACTCGCCCGTGGCAGAGCCATCGAGGCGATCGAAACTCTGGCCGCCGCCCGCACGACGCTGCTGGACGTTCCGGACCCCCTCGACGCTGCCCGAGCGCTCGCGTGGCTCGCCCGAGCCCACGCTGCCGGAGGCGACTCGGCAAAGGGCGAGGAGTACGGTCGCCGCGCCGTCGTCGAGTGCGACGCCACCCGTTCGGCACGCTGGAGTGCACACAGCAGGGAGCTGCTCGGCCACACCGTCCTGGAGGCCGGCCAGACCGACCTGGCACGCATCCTCTATGAAGAGGCAGTCGGGATCTACGCAGGTGTGAGCCGCCGTGACGAGGAGCGCGTCCGGCGGCACCTGCAAAAACTCCCATGAACACCTGGCGAGCTGCCGCCCAGACGGGCGGCGTGGTGTGGCATCCCGCGGGAACGGTCGCCGAGCAGCTGACCTGGCGTCTCATGACGGCGCCCGGCGTTCTGGGGCGCGCGTCCTTCACGCACACGCCGAGCGCGGGAACCGAAGAGATCCCGGTGGGCAGTGAGCTGCATGGGCTGACCTGGCAGCCGCGCCGGATGCTGCTGTTGCCCGAGATCGACGGCACGGTCCGTCAGGTACTGCTGATCCAGGGGTGGTTCCGGCCGGGCACGCACGCCGTCCCCGAGCAGTCCGTCACCACCAGGGACGGCCCGGACCACCGCCTCCTCCACGTTCACCAGTACCGCGTCACCCCGCCGACCACGCACGCTGAGAGCGCCCCGTGACCGCAGACCTCCGTACACCGACCCTGCCGGGCCTTCGCACCTGGCGCACCGCCCTAACCCTGGACTCCGCCGAGAGCGACCGCTGCCACGACGCCCACCAGCTCTACCGCCTAGTCCTGAGCGGGTTCGGGGCCGACACGCCCAAGGGCCCGGCATCCACCGGTCGGCCGGCGCACGTCCTGTTCGCGCCCGCTCGTGAAGAACCTCCGTCCGTGGGCGGGAACGAACGGCCCGACGCCGGGCGCCCTGTGAAGGTCCTCGTGCAGTCCCCTCAACTGCCGAATTGGCAGCCACTCCTGGACGACGGCCGCCTCAGGAGCGCCGACGCGTTCACCGCGGAGTACACCTACCGTGCAGGACAGTCCATCCAGTTGCGCGTCATCGCCAATCCGAGCCGTAAACTCCGGTCCCCGACACGACGAGTGAGTCTCACGGACCCCACCCAGGTCAGAGCCTGGCTGCACCGGCGGCTCTTGGAGCACGGCCTGTCCACGGACGTCGACGACATCGTTGTTGGGCCACCCCGCTGGATCGTCGGCACCAAGGGGACCGGCGACCGCTTCCAGCTCGTGAGCAGAACTCTCCAGGCCGGTGCCATCGTCCTTGACGCCGCCCTGGTTCACGATCTTCTCCGCGACGGGCTAGGGCAAGGCAAGTCCTACGGATGCGGACTCGTGCTAACCCACTCCAACCCGCCCGCAGAACAGTAAGATGAGGGTGCACCGCGAGAGGCGCCCTGGAGCGTCCCGTTCGCGGTTGCCTCTCTTCCTCTCTCCACTTCTCACGTGGAGCTGGCACTACCGATGCACCGAACATAGGGGACATCTACCTACCTCTCCACCCCTCCGTGGAGCTCCCCCTCGGACACAAGTGCGGCAACTTCCGGTTCGGTAGCGAGGCGTACACCACTCCACCGGCAGCCCGCGCCCAGCGGACCAGCCTGAGAACGTTCCGGCTCCTAGGCGCACGGCGCGGCCATCGGCCGCAGTCGACGGGGACGGTTCCGGTGAGTGCACACACCTCGCTTCCTTCCTTGGAGATGTCCTCGCGGCGCGCCGGTTGGCCTGTGCGACGGCCTCCTGGAGCACGCGGGCGCGCTCATCGCGGTGGTGCGATTCAGGGCATTCGCTGGTGGTCCGCAGACCTCGGCACCTATGTCGACCGCCGGGGCGTGTCCGGTTCAGCCCGAGCTCCGCATCACCACACGGAGGGCAGAGTGCAAAAGCACGCGGACGGCATGCACCTCGTCATCATGAACCTCATAAACGACGGCGGCCCCAAAACCAAGCAAGCTCATCCAGGCCCTCCGCCGCGAGTTCCCCTCGTTGGACCCGTGGGACCTGGCCGCGTGAACCAAGGATCTGTGGCGCTCCCTCTTCGCCGCGGGACTGCGCACTTACCGCAACCAGAGCACGGCTCACTCGTACTTCCATTGCGAACCGGTGCTCTGGTACTCCTCCACCGGAATCGGGAGGACGCCGGAACGCATGCGCTTGCGATAGAGAATGCCGTCGAGGTGGTCGATCTCGTGTGCGACGAGGCCGGCCATTCCCTGGTTGAAGCGGGACAACCACGTGGTGCCGTTGAGGTCGCTGTGGGCGACAACGGCAGCGGAACGGTCGATACCGATCTGGGGGGCGGCGATGCCTATACCCTTTCCGAACGTGTGCAGTTGGCGGACGCGGTCGACGGCTTCGAACAGTTCGTGGATGACGCGCTGGGCTTCGTCGGCTTCGGCTGGCAGATCGAACGGGCGGACGGGACTGGCGAGTACGGGGGAGCCTTCCTGAACGATGCCGGCGTTCGCCATGGCCTGGCTCGCAGAGAGGGTGCTCACAGGGCTGTTCTCTTTCGTGTCGGGATTCTTCAGACGCCATTCCAAGCGGAAGCGGGCGTGCAGGGGTGGGTCCATCGTGCTCCAGGCGAAGACCGTTCTGTCCCCCCTCACGCTCTGTCGAGGCGGCGTACGCAGAGGCGCAAAGTCCGTACTCATGGACGTCTGCGTCCCCCAGACTGTCGGCTCGGTCACGGTCGGAAAGGCGAGTTCCACGGAAAGGCGCCGAGTCGGCAGCCGGACAGCCCGCTGAAACCAGGGGCCCCATTTGTCGGCGCTGACGCTATAGGAGTAACAGATCTCCGCTTCCTGGCCCGGGTAGAGAGGGAAGCGACTGGTGGCGCTCTGGAACTGAAGCCACACCTCCTTGAACGCGTCGCGGTCGTGTTTGACGGTCCAGCCCATGGGCTCGTTCCCGCAGTGGGCTTCCAGCCCGAGTTCCTCTCAGGTCAACGGGTGGCGCCGGTACAGGGCGTTGGAGCGCTCGGGTTCGGAGGGGTAGTGATCCGCATTGATGCGGACGAAGTATCTGGTGACGGGATCAGCACCGTCGTTACGCAGAAGCCGACGCATGCGCAGGTGGAAGGTGCTGCCGTCGAGGTCCAGGGCCGCATCGTCTTCCAACACCAGCAGAGCTGTGTGGGAAGCGGCCTCGACCGGCTCAGCCTTCGTCGAAGACGTGTCGGTCCGCTGCCACGCAACCCACAAGGCGCCGCGGGCATCGAGTTCCGCATCCGCTCGGCGAGCGAGGTGGGCGCTGCCATGCTCGCGTCCGGCCTCGAGATGGCTGACGTACGAGGGGTCAACGTTGAGTCGCGCCGTCAAAGCCTTCTTGGACAGACTGCGAACGGTGCGCCAATGCGTGAGTTCAGCGGCGAACGTGCCGCGCTCTTCGCTCTCCAAGGCGCCTTCCTTCTCCAGGAGTTGGGCAAGACCATGAGTGAGTGCCCCTCACCGTCGCCTCGTCCTGCCCGGCGAGAGCTCAATGGTGCTAGCAGGCGGGCGTTGTGTCGTGATCGGCGCGCGCCAGCGGCCGTCCTTCACTCGTCGCTGCGGGAGGTCGGGGACTTGAAGCGCTGGGCACGCCTCGCATTACGTCACTTCGCCACTAGTTCTGTATCTGCAGCGCGCGTCCGGCTGGCAACCTTCGCGAAGACCGTTGGTGTGTCACGCAGCGGCGAGGGCCAGCAGCTCAGGCACTCCTTCGACGCTGGAGTGGGCCTCGAAACGAGGAACGAGCCCTTGCACCAGCTCAACGCACCGGGGGGCGCCGATGCGCTGGGCGACCTGAAGTGCTTCCAGGGCGGCCGCGGCCGCGCGTTCGGGCTCTCGCAGGTCGAGGTGGCTGCGGGCCTCGTAGGCGCGGAAGACACCACGGGTCTTGTCCCGGCTGGGCGGCAGCAACTTCCGGCCCTCGCGGATGAGCTGGTGGGCACGGCGGGTGTCGCCCAGGTCGAGCAGGGCCCGCCCCGAGTCGACGGCCAGATCGGCGCTGGACAACCACGCGCACCACGCCGGCACCGGCTCTCCGGACGAGGCATCGAGAAGGTGTTCGGCTGCCGTGAGGGCACGAAGGGTAGCTCGCCGCTCGCCTTGTGCCGCCAGGGCCCGCGCGAGCCGGAGCTGGAGCAGGGAGCGGGCAGCCGGGTGCCGGGTGCCGGAGAGGGCCCGTTTGAGGATGCCGACGGCCGTGCGTGGATCGTTCCGCCAGGAGGCTTGGTAGGCGAGGTCGCCCAGCAGAGCGGCGCCCATGTCGCGGTCGCCTCCGGTGTGGGCGCTGTGCAGTCCGGCGATCCAGTACTGGCTCGCCTCGGCGTGCAACGCGTAGTCGAACCGGTGCCAGCCCACCGTCTGGCTCAGGCTCGCGGCGAGTGCGTGGAGACGCAGTTGGACCGGCCGGTTGTACCGGCGGCCTTCGATGATGTCCGTGACCGTGGTCAGGAGCGCGTCAACCAAAGGTGCGGTGTGCTGGCGCTGCTCGGTTGCCTGAATGGTCAGGTGGGCGCTGGTCTCCTCGAGCAGGGCGACCAGTTCCTCCCCGACCGTTTTGGAGCCTTGCGCCGACATGGCCGTCAGGGCCCAGGTATCGGTCGACGCCCAGGTGCTGGCCAGCGTGACCAGGGCACTACCGGAGATGGCGGTCAGGAAGGTACGGCGGGAGGAGCGTTCCATGGTCGTTCGCAATGCCTCTCGGAGGGCCGGAACTGGGCTGGTAGGACCGAGCGGGATCACCATGCCGCCGACGCCCGGCAGCCAGTTCGGCCACGAGTGAGGGTCCACCACCTCGGCCGGAACGCCCAGCGCGTCGGCGATGTAGGACTGCGAGTCGGCATCGGGTGTGACGCCCTCTGTTTCCCATTTGTAGACGCGTTGCTTGGTAGCACCCGATCTCAGCCCGCGGCGTTCGGCCGCGCGACGGATCTCCCGGGCGAGATCAACCCCTGTCATCCCGCGCGCTTTCCGGGCCCGTGCCAGTGGGTGCTTCTTCTCGGCCACGTCGTCATCCAATCAAGGCTGCTTGCGCTGAGGGTAGCCGCGAGACGGCCGAGATTACCGCGGGATGACCGCCAACTCCTATTGCAATACACACAGTTGATCGACACTCGATCATCTCGGCGATCTGGTGCGTGGTGCGAGCGTACGGCCCACCAGGGATCAGACCCGATGGCCGACCTCTGTGTGTACTCCTCCGGCGGCCTGAGCCGCCTCGTCCCCAACTCCCGAAGGAAGCTCATGGATTTCAACTCCGTTCCGCTGCCGCCCGGGGCCTTCACCATTGCCAAGAAGTTCGGTTTCGAGGCTGGCCACCGCCTTCTCGGTCTGGCGGCCGAGCACAAGTGCTCCCGCCAGCACGGCCACAGCTACGAGGTGGAGGTCATCCTGACGGCTTCGCATCTTGAAGAGCCCGGGTTCGTCACCGATTTCGGCGCTCTCGCCCCGTTCAAGAAGTTCCTGGACACCGAACTGGACCACCGCAACCTGCACGAGATCCTCCCCTTCGAGCCGACCTCGGAGCGCCTGGCCCAGTTCCTGGCTGGCTGGTTCATCCAGAACCTCCTGGCGACGATTCCCGGCCGCCTGGTCGCGGTCCTCGTCCGCGAGACCGGCAGTAGTTGGGCGCGCTTCGATGTGGAGGAGCAGTGACCACACTCGAGTCGATCGCCGACGGACCGATGACGGACGATGCCGAGTTCTGGCTGATCGTTGCGGAGTGCTTCGGCGTCGAGGTACCGACCTTCCAGGGCGAGGGGCCGAGCTGTGGGCACCCTGCCCTGTTCATCCGTCTGTCCCGGTGCAACCTGACCTGCGTGAAGTGCGACACGAAGTACACCTGGGACTGGTCCCGGTTCGACCCGCGCAGGGAGTCGACGAGGCGGTCCGTGGCGGACTTGGTGGCCTGGGCCACGTCCTCGCCGGTGGAGTTGGTCGTGATCACCGGCGGGGAGCCGCTGCTCCAGCAGGCGCGCCTGGTGCCGTTGGTCGAACAGCTGCTGGCCGCGGGGAAGCGGCTGGAGTTCGAGACGAACGGGACCATCGCACCGTTGCCCGAGCTGGTGCTCGAAGGGGTCCGCTTCAACGTCTCGCCCAAGATCGCCAGCTTCGGGATGGACGAGGCCAAGAGCGTGGTGCCCGCCGCGCTGGATGCCTTCGTGGCGTGCGGGCGGGCGGCGTTCAAGTTCGTCGCGTCCTCGGTGGCCGACCTCGACCGGATCGCCGAGCTGGCCGACGCCCACCGGCTCGCGCCGGTGTGGGTCATGCCCGAGGGCACCACCGCGGGGGTGATCACCGACACGACCCGGGTTCTGGCGGACGCGGTCGCGGCTCGACGCTGGTACTTCACCACCCGCCTGCACGTGCTCGCCTTCGCGGATGCCCGAGGCCGCTGAGTCCCCTGCCTGCTCCGTTCCCCAGCCCCTGGAAGCGAGAGAAGCCCATGACGACATCTGTCGCCAGCTCCGAGCCGGACCTGAGCCCCGTCCCCGTGACCGGCCTCGGCGGCGCGGCCATCGACACCGGCCGGGTCGCCGACCTGGTCGGCCAGCTCCTGATCGTGTTGGGCGAGGACCCCACCCGCGAGGGCCTGGCCGACACCCCGGCCCGAGTCGCGGCCTGGTGGAAGGAGTTCCTGTCCCCGGACGACGCCGCGACGGCCACCTGCTTCACCGAGTCCCAGCTGAGCGATCAGCTGGTCATCGTGGGCGGCATGAGCGTGTGGTCGCTGTGCGAGCACCACATGCTGCCCATCAACCTCCAGGTCACCGCCGGATACGTGCCCAGCGGGGAGGTGGTGGGTCTGTCGAAGTTCGGACGGGTCGCTCAGCACTACGCCGGCCGTCTCCAGGTCCAGGAGCGCTTCACCCGGCAGTTCGCCGAGCACCTGTCCGGCGTGATCGGACGCGAGGACGTTGCCGTCGCCGTACGTGGTGTGCACCTGTGCATGAGCATGCGCGGCGTGCAGATGGAGACCGCCCGCACCACCACGACGCACACCGGCGGCCGGTTCCGGAGCGACCCGGTCCTCAACCAGCAGTTCATCACCCTCGCCGCTGCCCAGTGGAACGCGGCCTGATCCCCGACCAGCAAGCAAACCAAGAAGGAGGTGCAGCAGATGGCCACGTCCCCGACGCCGCCCGCTCCCATCGCTGACCGACCCGCCCCCCTTTACCTGACGTGGGACGACATCGGCGCCGCCACGCAGTCCCTCGCCGAGCAGGTGGCGGCTGGCGGGATGCCGCAGGCCGTGGTGGGCATCGTGCGCGGCGGCGTGATCCCGGCCGTGTGGCTCTCCCACCGGCTCGGGATCCGCGACGTACGGACCGTCGAGGTCACCCGTACCACCGGCGACGGCATCAACGCCGCCAAGAACCTGCTGCCGACGGTCCGCAACCCCGCCTCGCTCGGCGACCTGACCGGCTTGGACGTGCTGCTCGTCGACGACATCGCCGGCAGCGGCGCGACCCTCGCCCACACGGTCAACCTGCTCCGCGGCCTGGGCCCCGCCCGGGTGCGCGCCGCGGTCCTCACCGTCAACCGGGCCAACTGGACGCAAGAGGCCGAGCCTGACCGCGTCATCGACCACATCGCATCGCTGAACGACACCTGGATCGTTTTCCCCTGGGAGGGACAACATGGGCACTGAACGGAGCGAGCACTACCGAGACCGACCGGGCGCTCCGGCGGCGGCCTTGTCCGACCCGTCGGCCCGGGCTGCTGCTCGTGTGCCGGAGACCGGCATGACCACCACCCGGGTCCCCCGGCCCCGCCGCAGTTGGGAGGCTCCCGGCCGACCGCTGTGGGTGAGCGTGGAGGGCATCAACGGGGTCGGCAAGACCACCGCTGTGCGTGCGACGGCCGCCTCGCTCGGCTCGCGGTGCCTGCGGCTGGACGAGCTGACCGACCAGGCCGCCGATACCCTGCCCGGCCAGGTGATCGCCGCCCTCGCCGCGGGCGGGGACGTCTGCCTGCGGACCGGGCACCCGGTCGTGGAGACGCTCGCGCTGCTGGCGCTTAAGTTCCGCGAGTTCGAGCGCCTCACCCCCGAGCTGCTGGACGGCGTCGACGTGATCCTCGAGGACCGCGGTGTGGACAGCGTGGCCGTGTGCCAGGGAGCGATCCTGCACGACGAGCACCCGGCCACGCCCGCCCAGGTGGTGGCGGAGCAGATCCTGACCACCGCCCGCCGGTGGCGGTCGATGCCGGACGCCACCCTCCTGCTGACCGGCGACCGCGAGGTCTGCGTGGACCGGTTCGCCGCCCGGATCGGGCGCACACTCCCGGCGAGCGCCTTGGCGGTGATCGAGCAGACCGACCATCTGTACCGGGAGCTGGCCGCTGCCGAACCGGACCGGTTCACTGTGATCGACGTGACCGGCCACGGCCCGGAAGAGACCGGCAAGGCCGTTGAGGACGCCGTGCGCGCCCTCGTGGAGCAGCGGGAGGTCAGCCGTGCGTCGTGACATCACCGTGTTGTGGGCGCTGCGTTCGCCCTGCTCGTTCGGTTGCCCGCACTGCTACTTCGGGGAGCTGGCCGAGCACAAGGAGGCGCTGCCCGAGGGCCCGGGTGTGCTGTCCCACATCCCTGTGCGTGACCTCGACCGCACCGTCATGGAGGAGTTCGCCCAGTCCCTGGCCGGCTCGCCGGTCGAGCGGGTCATCCTGGCCGGCGGCGAACCGTTGGACTGGCTGCCCACCCTGAGCCTGATCAAGACGATCAAGGACGCCGGATGCGAGGTCGTCGTCGCGACCAACGGCGTGCCGCTCACCCGGCCCGGCATCGCCCGGCGGCTCGTCGAGCTCGGCGTCGACGGGGTCTCGGTGTCCATCGACAGCGCGGATGCCGCCGTCAACGACCGGCTGCGACCGTCCCGCTCCGGCCGAGTCGGCCACCGCGAGGTCCTGGACGGCATCCGCACCCTGCTCAGCGAGCGGGGCTCCGGGCCGGGTCCGCGAGTCGGTATCTACACCGTGGTCATGCGCGACCGCCCCCAGGAGATCACCGACGTCGCGCGACTCGCCTCCGATGTCGGCGTCGACTACTACGTACCCCAGCCCATCTCCCTGCCGGCCGACCACAAGCTCTTCGCCGAGCGCTGCCACACCGCCGAGGACGTCGCTGCGGTCGAGGACCAGCTGCGTCGCCTGCAGGCGGACCCCCGCGGGCTCGCCATCCCCGACCCCTCCTACGTGCGGCAGTTCCTCGCCTCGATCTCCACCCAGGACTGCGGTCGCGTCGAGGAGTGCTTCGGCGGGGCGCAGTTGTTCTTCGTCCAGCCTGACGGCTCGCTGTGGGACTGCCCGTCCGACCGGCGGATCGCCGCCACCGCTCCCTGGCAGCAGCGCAGCATCGTCGGCGCCGACGCCCGCACCCTGTTCGACGGGCGACCGGTGTGCACGGACTGCTCCCACTTCTCCCGGGACTGCGTGAATATGGGCCCGCTCGTGCTCGACATGCCCCGCTTCCTCGCGCGGGAGGCAACGTGACCGGCCTGCCGCAGCTTCCCCCGCTGGAGAGCATCGGCGATAGCGTGCTGGCGGCGTTGGCCGGCATGCCCGATCCCGCCAGTGCCGAGTTCGCCGCCCGGTTCGAGCACGCCCTGGCCCAGGCGTTCGCCCGGCAGCACGCGGTCGCGGTGTCCTCCGGCACGACGGCCCTGCACGTCGCGCTGTCCGCGGTCGGGGTCGGGCCGGACGACGAGGTCCTGCTGCCGGCGCTCACCGTCGTCATGACCGCCCAGCCGATCGTCGAGCTCGGTGCGAAGCCGGTCTTCGTCGACAGCGATCCCGACACCTTCGACCTGGACTACGCCCACGCCGTCTCCAAGGTCACGGCCCGGACGAAGGCCATCGTCCCGGTGCACCTGTGGGGCAGGATGGGCGACCCGGCACGCCTGCGCGCGTTCGCCGCGGAACGGGGGCTCGCCATCGTCGAAGACGCCGCCCAGGCTGCCGGAACGTCGCGCGCCGGGGTACTGGCCGGCTCGGTCGGCGCGGCCGGGTGCTTCAGCACGAGGGACGGCAAGATCCTCTGGAGCAACGAGGGCGGCTTCGTCCTGGTCGACGAACGCGATCTCGCCGATCACATGAGGGCCTTCCGCGGCCACTGGCTGACGCCCCCGCCCGGGGGCCGTCCCCAGGAGCGGCTTGGGCTTCCGGGGCGTATGCCGGAGCTGATCGCGGCGCTCGCCCAGGCCAACGTGCTGCGGTTCCCGTCTCTTCTGGAGCTGCGCCGAGCGCAGACCATCCATCTGCTGGGTGCCCTGGCCGGTGCCCGCGGCCTCACTCCGCTGCAGCCGGCGCCGGACGAGACGTGGAACCACTACTCCCCGCTCCTGCACATCGGTCTGCCGAACCCCCGGGCGTTCGCCGAGCACCTCGCCCAGCTCGGGGTACCGAGTTCCACCGGCAGCTTCCGGCTGGTGCCGTGCGACACCCGGCCCATGTTCGCCGGCAGTGATCGGGCCCCGTGCCGCGGCGCCGCTCAGATCCTGGACCGCACCCTCGCCCTCGTCCTGACAGAGCGCGACGACGAAGCGGTCCTCGACCGCTACGCCGCCGTCATCGCCCGGGAGGCCGACGCATGGCGTGGGTGACCGACTCCCGTAAGCCCGCGCCCGCAGGTCAACTGCGGTCGGCAGCCCTCCGTCCTCGTCCCCGAACGGATACCGCAAGCATGACGATCACACCGGTACGCCCCCCATGCAGCCGCGGCGCGCTGATCTCCGCCGAGGGACTGAACGGCGTCGGCAAGACCTACCTCACCAACCGTGCCGTCGAGACCCTGACGGCCAAGCCGTTGATGCTCGACGAGTTCTCCCAGCGGGCAGGCGGGCGCCCCGGGCTCGGGGAGGCGCTGCTGCGCTCGCTGCGCGAGGCCAGCGCCCAGGACCCGTTCCTGCGCGGCGGAACCCCGATGGCCGAGGCCCTGATCCTCATGGCCATCAAACGGCACGACCTCGACACCGTCCTGCCCGACCTGGCCCGCGGACAGACCGTCGTCGAGGGCCGCAGCGTGGACACCACCGCGGTGTGCCAGGCGCTGCTGCTGCACCCCGACGATCCGGACGCCGCCCTGAAGGCGGCGACCGACCTGCTGGGCCTCGCCTCCTCCTACCGGCCGCTGCCGGACCTCACGATCCTCGTCACCGACGACGCCTCGAAGGCATTGGAGCGCGCCCAGCGGCGCGACGCGTGCGTCTTCACCGGCGAGCAGGCGGACTTCATGCGCGCGGCGTGCACGCTCTTCGAGCAGTTGGCCGCCACCGACCCGGCCCGCTACCGGGTCGTGGACCGGCGACGCGTCGACGAGCACCAGGCGGCCGACCAGATCCGGGGGTGGATCCAGGGCGCCGGCGGCGATCTGGCGTGCCTGATGGAGCCGTGGCAGGGCCCGGACGCGGCGTGCATGTGCTGCGGCCGGCCCACCACCGCGGAGGCGGCATGAGCACGCCCGCCCAGCTCCCCGGCGGCCCCGCCGCGGCCAGCTGCGTGCCCGCGATCGAGGAAGGGGTCCGGGCCCTGGTTCTCGATTTCGACGGCACCCTCGCCGACACCCGGCGCGGTCACGAAGACGCGCTACGCGCAGCCCTCCAGCCGTACGGCGTCTGTCTGGATCCCGACTGGTACGACCGGCACATCGGGCTGTCCATCCACGACCTCCTGGCGGTGCTGCCCGGTGGCCGGGGTCTGCCGCACGGCGAGATCGTCCAGCACAGCCGCACTCATCTGCTGGCCACGGTGCACACGATCACGCCGAACCGTTGCGTCGTGGAGCTCCTGCAGCAGGCGCGCCGCGCCGGCCTGTCCTGCGCCGTGGCGTCGGGCGCCACCCGGCTGCTCGTCGCCCCGGGGCTCGACGCGCTGGGCCTGACGGACGCGTTCACGGCCGTCGTCGCGCGCGAGGACGTCATGCGCGGCAAGCCGGACCCGGAGCTGTTCCTCACCGCCGCCAGCCGCCTGGGCGTCGCGCCGGAGCGCTGCCTCGCGGTCGATGACGCGCCCGACGGCACGGCCTCTGCCCGAGCAGCGGGCATGCGCGTGCTCACGGTGATCGACGGCCACCTGGCCCCTGTCGGCAACGCGGCAGGGAATCCGGGTGCTCGCCGGCCGGCCGGCACGCGGATTGCGTGCGGGAGCACCCGGCCCGCCAGTCCGGGCCGGGCCGGGGACACCACGGGGCGGAAGCCCGCAGATCCTGCTCGATGACGGCGCGAGGCCGTCGAACCCGAGGAGCACGATGCCCGTCCTGAACTCGACCAAGAACCTGTATGTCATCGAACCGCCGACCGCGCGGCGGGAAGGCGTCGGCGTGTTCGAGTACACCGACCACTACACCGTCTTCCACTACGGCCGGATGCCGGATGCGATCCCCGGCAAGGGCGAGGCAACCTGTCGCATGGCCGCCTTCAACTGCCGTCTGTTGGAAGAGGCCGGGGTGCGCACCCACTTCCGACGGCAGGTCGCCCCGAACCGGATCGAGTTCACCCTCGCGCGCCTCCCGGACACCGCCGCCCGCCCCCTCACCCCGGCGTCCGGCAACTACCTGCTCCCCCTCCAGGTCCTCTTCCGCAACGAACTCCCCCCGGGCAGTTCCGTCCACCGGCGCCTGGCCGCCGGTGATCTGACCCCGGCCGATGTCGGGCTCGACGCCGTCCCTCCGGTCGGCGAGAAGCTCAAGCGGCCGCTCATCGAGTACGCGACGACCCGGGACGACGTCAACCGCTTCCTCACCCCCGCCGCAGCCCAGCACCTCGCCGGCCTGGACGACGAGCAGTTCCGGGCCCTGCGCGAGATCACCCTCACGGTCAACTCGGTGCTGACCGCCCACGCGGACAAGGTCGGGCTGAGCCACTGCGACGGCAAGGCCGAGTACCTGATGAGCAGCGGCCAGCACCTGGTGCTCGCCGACAGCCCCGGCACGCCGGACGAGAGCCGCCTGATGCTGGACGGCGTGCACTTGGGCAAGCAGATCCTGCGGGACTGGTACGTGGAGTCGGGGAACGAGATCCCCACCAGCACGCTGATCGCCGACGGCGTGCCCCGCAGCCAGTGGCCGCAGCCCGCCTCGCTCCCGCGCGAGTTCCTGCCGGTGATGACGGACCTGTACCGGGCCCTGAGCGAGACCTGGACGGGCGAGCGGCACTGGAACGCGCCGGAGCTGCCCGCCGCGGCCCGGGCCGTCGCCGGCCTCCCCCGCCGGTGACGGCACATCACGACGGCCGCAGCTCGCGCCTGCTCGCCCCGGAGCTACCCGGGGCGAGCAGCGCGATGGAACCTACGAGAGCGGTGAACCCATGGGCGCCCTGACCGAAGACCCGGCCTTCCGGGCGACGACATTCGTGATCATCGACTTCGAGACGACGACCCCCACCGGCTACCCGCCCCAGCCCATCGAGGTCGCGGCCCTCGCCATGCGCTGCCCGGACGGCGCGTGGCAGGAGACCGGCCGCAGCACCTCCTTGATCCGCCCGCCCGCGTTCGCCCCGGTGACCCCGGCGGATACCGCCCAGACCGGATTGACCGCCGAGCAGCTCCAGGGGGCGCCCACCCCGGCGGAGGCACTGGGGGCACTGGACCGACGGCTCACGACCGGCACCTCGTACCTGCTGGTGGCCCAGCACGCGGCCACCGAGGCCGGCGTCATCCACCACCAGGCCGAGCACTGCCCCACATTGGCCCGGACCGACCTGATCGACACGATCCCGCTGGCCAAGCGCCTCATCCCGAACCTGCCGAACTACAAACTCGACACGCTGCTGGCGCACTTCGGCATCCCGCAGCCCCGAGACCGGCACCGGGCCCTGGCCGACGTCGAGGTCACCGCGAAGGTCTTCCTCCACCTCATCAGCGCAGCCGATCAAGATCCTCAACTCGACGCCCTGACGGCGCTGGTGAAGACCGCCGGCCGTACCGCCAAGCACAACCTGCCGGTGCAGAGCGGGCTGTTCGACATCTAGATCCGGCAACGGACACACGCCATGCAGGACCACACAAAGACGGGACGGCATTCATCATGACGATCACGGAAGAACCCCGCGAGGACGAGTTCCACGAGGTCCCGTTCTGGTTCGATCCGCTGTGCCCCTGGGCCTGGATCACCTCGCGCTGGCTCCTTCAGGTCGAGCAGGTCCGGCCGGTGCTCGCCGACTGGCGGATCATGTCGCTGGCCTACCTCAACCTCGACCAGCGCGAGGGCAAAGGCCTCAGCGAGGACTACCGGAAGCTGATGGAATCCGCCTGGGGCTCGGTGCGGGTCTGCGCGGCCGCCGCCGAGCACGCCGGCCGCCCCGTGCTGGGCCCGCTGTACACCGCCATCGGCACGCGGCTGCACAACCAGCGGCGCCGTGAGGACCCCACCGTGATCACCGAAGCCCTGGAGGAGGCCGGGCTGCCCGCTTCGCTGACTGCGGCGGCCACCAGCACCGAGTTCGACCAGCTCATCAAGGACTCGCACCACGAGGCGTTCGACGAGGTTGGCCTCGACGTCGGGACCCCCGTCCTGCGCATCGCCGGCACGGTGCTGTTCGGCCCCGTTCTCACCCCGGCGCCCCGCGGCGAAGCCGCCGGACGGCTCTGGGACGGTCTGCTCGCCGTGGCCTCGACGGACGGCTTCTTCGAACTCAAGCGGACCCGGGACCGCAAACCATCTTTCGACTGAGCCGGCTCCCCGGACCGGCCCGCGCGCACCGCGCCTCCGCCTACGGAGCAGCGGCGCGCCCGCCGGGCGAGATCAACAACGAATCGAGGTTACCGAGTTGCCGCAGGACGCCCTGACCGGCTGGGACGACGAGACCACCGCCGAGGCCTACGCCGCCTTCGCCCGGACCTACCCCATGTACAGCGCCTCCAGCCGCGACCTTACCGCCCGCGCCCGCCTCACCGACAGCCGCATGATCGTTGACCTGTGCGGTGGCACCGGAGCGACCGCCGAAGCCATCCTCGCCATGGCGCCGCCTCGCTGCGAGATCGTCTCCCTCGACAACGCTCCGGCCATGCAGCGCATCGGCCGCCGCACCTTGAGCGACCCCCGCCTGTCCTGGGTCACCGCCCGCGCCGAGGAACTGGCCGAACACGCCCCGGTCGGCGGCATCGACGCCGTGGTGTGCAACTCGGCCATCTGGAAGACGGACGTTCCCGCCGTGTTCGCCGCGGTCCGCCGCGTTCTGCGGCCCGGCGGCCGGTTCGTGTTCAACATCGGCGGCGGATTCGCCGGCGTCGCCCACCCGGACGCGCAGGCCCGGTCTGCCAGCCCCACGCTCGGCTCGCTGATCGAGCAGATCGCCGCCCGCGAGTACGGCACGCCGCCGGCGCCGGTGAGCAGTACCCCTGGGTTGCCGCTCACCACCGTCCGCAGCCACCTGACCGCCGCCGGGCTGACGCTGGCCGAGACGGACATCACGGCCCAGCACACCACCATGGCCGAGCGGAGAGCCTGGCTGTCCATCCCGGTCTTCGCCCGCCCCGAGCACGGCTTCTCCTACGACCAGCAGATGGCGATCCTGCGGAAGGCGTACGCCCAGACCCGTCCCGACGACGTCACGGTCACCAGCTGGCTCGTCGTCGTCGCTCAACTCGACGGAGCCCAGGCGTGATCGGCGGGCACGAGGCCGAGCCGCTGAGTCGCGGCCGGTGCGCGGCACACTCCCGGTGCAGCAGCGGGCACGGACCCTACGGCTCCGCGGGGTCAGCCTGCGTGGGCCGGCCTGCTGACGGCCCGGGCGATGCGGTGGCCGACCAGCCGTTCGGCGTCCGTGAGCGGATACCAGGCGGCGCCGGTCACTTCCGCTTCCTGGATCTGGCCGACGTCCGCGTGCTCCGTCGTGAAGGCGTACCCGATGTCGAGGTGGTAGTGCTCCGGCTCCCCCTTCTCCGGACGGGCCGGAACGCGTCCGAACTCGACATATGCGGGAACCGGATCCGCCAGGAACACTGCGGCGGCGTCCAGGCCGGTCTCTTCGGAGAGCTCGCGCACCGCGGCGTCGATCAGCGTGGTGTCGGTCGGCTCAAGATGGCCGCCGGGCTGCAAGGTGATCCCGTAGGCCCGGTGCTCGATGAGCAGGATCTCGCAGCCGCCACGCACCAGCAGCGCACCGACCGTCACGTGCATCGGAAAGCTGCGCCGCGAGGCGAAGTTCTCGCCGCTGGCGAGCATCTGCACCGGACGGGACAGCAGCTCGGCCTCATCCGGATAGCGCTCCAGATACGCGGTCAAGGCGTCCGAGATGGCGGCGTCACTGATCGCCACGGGCCACCCCCGCTCCGGCCCGGGAGCAAAGCTCCCGGTCACCGACCGCTCGGATACAGGCAGCGAGCACGTGCACAGTCAGCTCCAGCGAAGGTCCGTGGCGTACGGGGAGGCTCGCACTCTACAAGCCGGGCACGAGCCGGTGCGGGCCAACGCGCCCATTCCGGATCCGCGAACAGCATCCTCGGCGATTCGGCCAACCGCCCGCGTTCGCACACCTGTTGCGGGGGCTGGATCCGTGCATCCTCCATGCGCCGCCGCCCGCTCTATCTCGGGATTCCAGGAGCGACCGAAACACATGTGTTCGATATCCCGGCCAGGTCGTTGAGCCTCACGACCACGCTGGACGACCGTCAAGGGGGACCCACGTTGACCTCGGCCGCTATGAACGAACAGCAGGCCACAGAGCCTCCTCCGCCACCGCCGGCGGAGATCACTTACAGCGGGCAGTACTCCGTCAACCCGCTCGCCGAGGTCTCCTTCCGGCGGATGTGCGGGCAGATCCCGGCCGTGCTGGGCCGGATCGCCCAGCTGTCGTGGCGGACCGACCGGCGTGCCGTGCAGCTGCTGCTGGGCTGCCAGGTGGTCACCGGCATTTCAGCCGCCGTGCTGCTGACTGCCACCGCCCGGGCCATGAGGCCCGTTCTCGGCGACGGGTCGGCCGGCGACCGGCTGCACGGAGCCGTACCGGCGCTGGTGGTGGTAGCGCTCGCCGCCGCGCTGGGCCGCGGCGCGGCGGCGGTGGCCACGTACGCCGAGCGGCGGATCACTCCGCGGCTGACGACGGAGACGGACAGCGCGCTGGTTGAGGCAGTGTGCCGGGTGGAGGCGTCCGCATACGCGGAGGAGGGGTTCTCCGACCGGCACGAGGCGGCCGAGATGGGAGTGATCCGCACCCAGGTGATGGTCACCGACGCCCAGCGGTTCCTGTCCGCGCTGATCCGGATGGTCACCGCCGCCGGAGTGCTGTCGGTGCTGAACCCGCTGATGCTGCCGCTGCTCCTGCTCGCCGTGCTTCCGGCCGGCGTCGGTGCCATCCTGACCGCCCGGGTCGACTACCAGATCCACTACGCCAACATCGCCGACCGCAACGTACGCGGGATGATGCGCTGGTGGGCGACCACCTCGAAGTACGGCGACGAGGTCCGCGCCAACTCGATGACCGACTACCTCGTCTACTGGTACCGGGCCCTGTCCGACCGGTGCGACCGGCGCACCCTGGCCGCAGCCCCACGGACCCTGCGCATCGGCCTGCTCTCCGCGCTCGCCAGCGGGGTGTTCTTGGTAGCGACCTGGGGAACGCTGGCGTGGCTGGCGGTCTCGGGCCGCATCGAACTGGCCGTCGCGGCCACGGCCGTCATCGCCGTGCAGACCACGCTCGCCGCGCTCTCCCAGGTCGTCATCAACGGCGCCGCGGTCTTCCACACCAGCCTCTACCTGAGCGACATGCAGGCCTTCCTCGACGACGCCGCCGCCCGCACCCCCCAGCGCGGCCGAGGCGGGCCCGGCGACCGCGTCGAGCAGATCCGGCTCGAGGAGGCCGTCTACCAGTACCCGGGCAAGGACAAGCCCGCCGTCGACGGCGTCTCCCTCACCCTGAGGCGCGGTCAGATCCTGGCGATCGTCGGCGCGAACGGCTCGGGCAAGTCCACGCTCACCCGGCTGCTCACCGGCATCTACCTGGCCGACAAGGGCAAGGTCCTCTGGAACGGCACCGACCTGGCCGAGGTGAACCCCGCGAGTGTGTGGGCGCAGACCGGTCTGGTGCCGCAGATCTTCGCTCAGTGGCCGATGCCGCTGCGCGAGAACGTCACCCTCGGCCAGCCCCGCACCTACGACGACGGCCCCGTGTGGGAGGCGATCGACGCGGTCGGCCTGCGCGAAGCCGTCGACGACCTCCCCGCGGGCCTGGACACCCTGCTGTCCCGCGAGGTCTTCGGCGGCTCGGAGCTTTCCGGCGGACAGTGGCAGCGCATCGCGTGCTCCCGGGCCCTGTACCGCCGCCCGGCTCTGCTGATCCTGGACGAGCCGACGTCCCAGATGGACCCGCGCGGTGAGCACCAGATCTTCGAGCAGATCAAGGCCATCGCCGCCGACCGCATCACCATCGTGGTCACCCACCGCCTGGAGAACACCAGGATCGCCGACCACATCATCGTGATGGAACACGGCCGGATCACCGAACAGGGCCGGTACGACGACCTCGTCCACGCCGGCGGGACCTTCGCCGAACTCCTTCACCTCTCACAGGACCGCTGACCACGTGCGCCCCGCCCAGGAGCAGACTGTGCCCTCTTCCCCGAGCCCCGCCGACCGCCGCAGCCACCAGACGCCCGCCCGCGCACCCGAACGCGAGGTACGCGGTATGAGGCAGACGAAGCCCCTGCCCATGGCGGTGCGGCGCTGGGCGGAGCAGCGCATCGGACCCGTCATGGACGTCCGCGACGCCTCGCACGACTGGGACCGCTCCCGGGTGTGGGAGGTGGAAGGCGGTCGCGGGGGCCGCTGGTACGTGAAGATCTCGCCCTCGGTGAAGTTCTTCACCCGCGAGACCCGGGCCTACCGCCACATCGTTCCCGCCCTCGGTCAGAGCCGGGCGCCCCACCTCATCGACAGCCGCGCCCAGGACCTGGCCCTGCTGCTCACCGCGGTCCCCGGCGCCCCGGCGAAGGAACTCGGCCTGGACGTCGCCGGGTGGCGGACCGTGCACCAGCAGGCCGGAGTGCTCTGCGCCCGGCTCCACGAAGCGGGTGAACTCGACCGCGGCGACCGCCTGGAGGCCGAAGCCTCTCTGGCTGCCGCCGCTGACGGAGCGGAGAAGTACCTCGTTCGCGCCGGGGACCGGCTCGACCAGGACGAGCAGCAGCTGATCCGGGATCACGCTGCCCGCCTTCGCCGCGTCGGCCCGGTGCCCGTCGGCTACATCCACGGCGACAACCAGCCGAGGAACTGGCTGTGGTCCCAGAGGCTCGCCCTCGTCGACTTCGAACGGTCCCGGCCCGCCGCCCGCGTCCAGGACTTCGTCATCCTCGCCACCACCCAGTGGGCCGACCATCCGGACCGCGAGAAGGCGTTCCTGCGGTCCTACGGTCGGGAGCTGTCCGACGCCGAGCGGCACGCGCTGCGCTGCCTGACCGCGCTGGACGCGGTCAACTGCCTGGCCTGGGGCCCGGACAACGGCGACGCCGAGGTCACCGCCCGGGGCCGGCGGACCCTGGACCGGCTCATGAGGGAGGAACGGCCGTGAGCGCCGTCCATCGGAGTATCGGGAACGTCATGGTCCTGCTCCAACGTCCCGACGACGGCCGGATCCTGACCGTCCGCCACCAGGCGTCGTCGTGGCACTCCCCCGGGATGCTTACGGTCGTCGGAGGGCGCCTTGAGGACGGCGAGTTCCTCGACGAGGGAGCGGCGCGCGAGCTCGCCGAGGAAGTCGGCATCCACATCAGCCCGGACCGCCTGCGGCTCTGCCAGCTGCTCCACTTCCACGCGGCAGACGGTGAGCGGGTGATCGGCGCCGCCTTCACGGTGCGGGACTGGGAGGGCACCCCGTGCAACCGAGAGCCGGGCACGCACACCGAACTGGTGTGGGTCGACCCGGCCGCGCCGCCGCCCGACTGCCACCCCTTCACCCGCGCGGTCCTCACCCACTTCGCCACCGGCCGGCTCTACGCCAACGTGATCGCCCCGGAACTGCTGGGCGGTGAGGCCGGGTGACGACCTCCACCCAGCCGGCCAAGGCCGCGAAGGCCACCTCCCCGGATCTGCGCCGTCTGGTCGCCAGCGAGTGCGCGAGCCTGTCCGGATCCGCGGTCAGCACCGTCGCCCTCCCCACCCTGGCCGTACTGGAACTCCACGCCTCCACCACCCAGATCGCCGCGCTCGCCTTCCTCGGCCAACTGCCGAACGCCGTCGTGGCGCTCCCGGCCGGCGCGCTCTCGGACCGGTACGCCAAACGTCCCCAGATGATCGCCGCGGACCTCACCGCCGCCGCGGGCCTCGCGACCATCCCGGCCGCCGCCTTCGCCGGGGTGCTCGGCATCGGCCAGCTCTACGCTGTCGCCGTCGTGCTGGGCATCACCAAGATCGTGCACGACGCGGCCGCCATCAGCTACCTGCCCGTCCTCGTCGAACCTCACCTGCTGCAGCGCGCGAACTCGAGGCTCGGCGCGGCCTCGTCGGTGGCCGACAGCGCGGGCAGCAACGCGGGCGCCGCGCTGGTCGGCGCCGTCGGCGCGGCCCGCTCGCTCCTCGCCGACGTCCTGTCCTACCTCCTCTCCGTGCTGCTCGTGTGGCGCATCCGCACCCCCGAACCGGTCGCCGCACCGCCGCCCGGGGGCCGCGGGACTCTCGCGCGGGACATCGGTGAGGGCCTGCGCTACGTGGCCGGGCAGCCCACGATCCGCACGGTGATCGCGGCCCTGTCCACGCTCAGCTTCGGCCTGGCGGTCATGAACACGTACTGGGCGTACTACCTCCTCGCCGACCTGCACGTATCCCCGACGGCGTTCGGCGTGATCATGGGCGTCGGCGGCGCTGGCAGCCTGGCCGGGGCGCTCCTCGCCCCGCGCATCGCCTCCCGGATCGGGATCGGGCCGACGATCATCATCGGGTTCGCGGTCAGTCCGCTGGCCCAGATCCCCCTCCTGCTCGCCGCGCCCGGCCTCCGTTGGCGGATCGCGCTCGCCGGGACGCTGGCCGTTCAGCTGTTCTGGGCCACAGCCTCCGGGACGAGCCAGCGGTCCCTGAGACAGATCCTGTGCGAGCCCCGTTTCCAGGGCCGCATGCAGGCCGCGAGCACCACGGTGACCGCCGGAGCCCGGCCGCTGGCCGCCGCGGCCGCCGGCGCCCTGGCCCTCTTCCTCGGCGTCCACGCCACCCTCACCGTCGGAGCGGTCCTCCAGATCGTCCCCGTGATCCTTCTGCTCGCCTCCCCTGTCCGCGCCCTGCGGGACATGCCCGTCCCGCCCGCGCGCACCGCCGTGCCGCCCGCCCGTGAAGGAGCCTCATGACGACGACCTCGACCGCCGCGTACTGGGAACCGCTCTGGGCGGGCGGCCAGCGCTACCGGCAACTCGACAGCCTCGAAATCCAGTTGATGGCCGAACACCTCGGTCCCGGCCGCGGCCGCCCCGCCCTCGACCTCGGCTGCGGCGACGGCACCCTGGCACGCCACCTTCACCACGAGCTCGGATACCGCACCACCGGCATCGACATCTCCCCCAGCGCCGTCGCACTCGCCGCCGCCCATGACGACGGCCCCGTCCCCGGTCCCGTGTGGCGATGCGGCGACATCACCACCAGCGACCTCACGGCGCTGCCGGAGCCCGCGTACGCGGTCATCACCTGCCGCCTGGTCTACCGGTGGATGGACGACAAGGCGGCCTTCCTCAACCGCGTCCGTCACCTCCTTGTGCCTGGCGGGACGTTCTGGGTGGTCACCGAGATCGCCGGGCGCCGCGAGAGCACCGACCCCCTCCACGGTCTCGGGATCAGCCCCGCCGAGGCCGAAATCCTCACCGCCGGCTGGTCCGCTGCCCAGGCCGCCGACCTCGACGTGCTCCGCTGCTACGCCCTGCGCCCCTAACCCCCACTCACCCCTTGCCGCTGGAGGACTCGGTGACCACCGAGAAGGACACCCTCGACATCTGGAACACCTACGGCACCCACCAGCTGACCAGAGGACTTCAGCTGCCGGAGCTGGACCGGTGGGACTGGGGAATCCCGGAGACCGGCCCCGGCATCAGCGTCCTCGGAGAGGTGGCGGGACTACGTGTCCTCGACCTCGGCAGCGGCCTCGGCCGGCACGCCGCGCACCTGGCCGCCCTGGGCGCCGAGGTCACCGCCGTCGACGCCTCACCCGCCCAGCACCAGCGCGCCCTCACCCGCTACCCGAACCACCCCGGCCTGCGCCTGGTGTGCGCCGACGCGGTGGCCCACCTGCGTGCTGCCGACCCGTACGACCTGATCTACTCCGTCGGCTCCGTGCCGTACCTGGACCCGGGCCGGCTGGTGCCCGCCCTGGCCAACGGGCTCAAACCGGGCGGACGCCTGGTCTTCTCCGCGCTGCACACCAACTCCGGCGGCGCCGGGCCCTCAACCGAGGTGACCCCGCGCCCCGAGATCCTGCGGCTGCCCGGCACGACCGAGGACCACCCGGTGAACATGTGGGTCCTCAGCGTGCAGCTATGGGAAGACCTCCTGGTCCAGCACGGCCTCACCCTGGAAACGGTCACGGCGATCGACTCCCCGACGGCGGACAACGCGGTCTCCTACCGGCTCTACATGGCCCGCCGGCCGGAACGCGTGCCCAGCCGCCCCCGCACCAACGCGCCTCCCCCGCCGAACACCGCCCTCGGAGTCGGCGTGATCGTGCACGGCCCGGACGGCATCCTGCTCGGCCAACACCGGCGCCGTACCTGGGAGCTCGCCGGCGGGACCGTCGAACCGGGTGAGACCTTCGCCGAGGCCGCCGTCCGCGAGCTCCGCGAGGAAGCCGGCCTCGTGGCCGAGCCCGACGACGTACAGGTGCTGGGCACGCTCCTGGACCGGGTGGGCGACGTCGTACGGCTGACGGTGCCCGTCCTGGTCACCCGCTGGTCCGGCATTCCCCAGCACCGCGAGGAGGCCATCGGGTCCTGGCGGTTCTGGCCTCTTACCGCGCTACCCCAGCCGCTGTTCGTTCCCAGCGCCCAGTGCCTGACCGCCTGGGACGCCACCCTCCCGCTCGATCACCCGCCCGCCCACTTCCAGCCGTACGCCTCCCCCGGCCGGTAGGCCGCCACCGACGCGACCGCGTCCGACAGAAAGGGCCTTACCCGTGCCTCCGTTCTCTTCCGCGCCCCGGCCTTCCCTGCTGGGCGTCTTCGGCCATCCGGACGACGAGTCCCTCCTGGCCGGCGGCATCCTCGCGCAGCACGCCGCCGCGGGCGCCGCGACCGCCGTGGTCACCGCCACCTGGGCGCCCGACAGCCACCGGGCCGGTGAACTCGCCGACGCCCTGGACATCCTGGGAGCGGGCACGCCGCGCATGCTGGGATTCGCCGACGCCCGCATCCCCGACTCCGCGCCCAACCGGCCCCGGCTCTGCGACGCCCCGCTGAAGGAGGTGGCGGGGCTGATCGTCGAACACATCCGCGCCGTACGGCCACAGGTCATCGTCACCCACGACGCCTACGGCCAGCTGACCGGCCATCCGGACCACCTCCGCACCCATCAGGCGACCCTGCTGGCGTTCCACGCCGCGGGCCTGGAGCACCTCTACCCGCAGGCCGGGGCCCCGTGGCAGCCCGATGGGCTGTACGCCGCGACGCACCCGGATTCGGGGGTGGGCGAACTGGGTGTGCTGTTGACGCGGGTCGGCAAGACGGTACTCAGCGTGCCGGACGAGCACGTCACCGAGACGGTCGACGTGAGCGACTGCACGGACCTGAAGTTGGCCGCGATCCTGGCGCACCGCAGTGAAGCGGCGCGAGAGCGGCCCCTTCCCGGAATCCTGTCCCGGCTTCCCGCAGCGGAGCGGGAGTCGATCATCGCGACGGAGTACTTCACCCTCCTTGGCAGGAGGCCGGCGCCGGACGGGGCGGTCCCCCGGCTATCGCGGTGAGCTGCTGCCGAGGGCCTTGGTCATGGCCCGGTTGACTCGCGGGTCGCGTCCGGCGACGTAGGAGGGACAGACCAGGTAACCGGCGCGGTGGTAAAGGGCAAGGGCGGCCGAGTTGCGCCGTCCGGTCTCCAGCATGATCCGCGTTGCCCCGCGGCTGGCGGCGTGCTGTTCGAGGCGTTCGAGGAGGTACCGGCCGATTCCGTGGCCGCGGGCGACGCCGGAGACATACATGCGTTTGATCTCCGCGGTGTGCTCGTCGAGAAGGCGTACGCCTCCGCACCCGACCGCCTCTTCGCCGACGTGCGCGAGGAGGAACAGGCCGGCGGGCGGGTGGAAGTCAGCCTCGGGGGTGGCGTCCGGGTCGTCGGCGAAGCCGTACAACGTGTGCTGTTCAGCGCGGAGGGCCTGGGTCAGGCGGCGCGCGTCCGGGTGGTCGTAGGGCGCGGCGGTCACGGAGGGCGTCAGGCGTATGACGGCCGGGGCGTCGGAGGCGGTGGGCACGAAGGTCATGTAGCCGATAGTGCCCTGTCGACGGCGGTGAGCGCACGGGCGCCGTCCGGCGCGCGCATACGGGCGCCGGCGGAGCGGCGGATCCGGCGCAGAAGGTTGCGGCAGCGGATGGACTGCACGTCGGGTACCCGGTCGGCGAGTTGCAAGAGGGTGGCTGCGGTGGCTTCAGGATCGCGGGCAATGAGGTGGGCGTGCGCGAGGTGGATGCCGTGCAGGAGCGCGGAGCGGGGGAATCCGCTGGTGGGGCCGTGGTCGGTGAGGGGGGACAGAAGCATGGTCGCCTCGGCGAGCAGGCGCCTGGTGTGGGCGGGGTTGGTGGCGGCGAGTTCGACGAGGGCGTGGCCGGCCTCGGCGGAGACCTGTTCGGGGGTGAAGTAGTACAAGGAGGGAGGGTCGTCGTCGCGGCGGTGTTCCAAGAGGGTCCGGCAGCGGTCGGTGGCGTCCCGGAAGGCGCTGATGTCGCCGGCCGCGGCGTGGGCGGTGGCCATACGGCCCCAGGCGCGGGCGCGGACGACGGGGCTGCTGCGGGCGGTGTGGTCGACGGCGGCTTCGGCGTAGCGCAGGGCGGCGGCGGGCTTGCCGGTCGCGGCGTGCTGGTAGGCCAGCATGCCAAGCACGTTGGCGACCGTGGTGGTGTCGCCGGCGGCTCGGGCGAGGCGGATCGCGAGGAGCTGGTAGCGCTGGGCAGCCGCGTTGAGGTCGGCGTCGAAGGCCATCCACCCGCTGAGCTGGGCCATGCCGCTGGCGGTGGCCAGGAGGCGGGTGCCGACGTCGGCGGTGTAACTGCTGCTGCGGACCAGGTCGAGGACGCCGGCGAGTTCGATGCGCACGTACCGCTGGGACAGGGCTCCGCCTCCGGCGGTGTCGTCCAGCCGCCGCAGGCGGCCGAGGTGGCCTTCGAGGACGTCGACGAACGCGGGCAGGACCTGCTCCTGGGTGCCCGGTGCGGCGGTGCGCAGCGGGCTTTGCCGGGTGGCGTCCCAGACGGCGCTCAGGAGCTGGCTGTCGCCTGCCGGGTGGAGGATGGCTTGCTCTTGCGGGTCGGTGGCGGTCCACGCGGTGGCGGTGGCCAGGACGTCGGCGACCGAGCGGCGGCCGACGAGGTCGTCGGTGGCGGTCTTCTCGGCCGTCGCGCCGCCCGCAGCGGGTTCTCCCCAGAGGTCTGCGGCGTTGAAGGGTTCGCCGGTCGCCTCGGTGAGGACGGTGGCCGCGAGCCGGCGCACGGTCGCGGAGCGGGGCCGGGTGCCGTTGAGCCAGGCCCGGCCGGCGGTCAGGTGCAAGGTGGGCTGGCCGGCGGCTTCCAGGCGGGGGTTGAGGGCCCGGACGAGATCACGGGGTGTCCACCGGGCTGCCCGGAGGGCGGCGGCCAGGGCGTGGTTCGAGGGGGGCGCGGACGCCGCCCCGGCGTCCGTCGACGTCGCGTCGCGGAGGGTCATCACGCCCGGACGCTACGTCAGATCTCCTGCGTGGGGCGCGAATTCTCGGCTTTTCTCGCTCTCGCCGCGAAATTCTCAACGTTCTCTCCGGTCCCCCCTGCCGCAGCCGCTTCGGCCGCTGTGTGCTGGTGAGCCCGCCGCCGGCCGACCGCGCCGACGGCTCGGCCGGCCACCATCTGGGCCGTCGCCGCCACCTGTCACGACGCGTACGGCCGCCTACCGGCGGCCGGTGCGCGGGAGTTGGAGGACGCCATGCCGCACCGTTTCGAGCCCGGTCCGCAGCGCGAGCGGATCGCGGCGGCGCTCGCGGACTACGTTCGCGCGGGAGGGGCGCTGTCGGTGGCGGACGGCTCCGGGGTGATCGGGGAGCTGGAGCAACGGATCGAGAAGGTCCTGGGCCTGCCGGATCCGCTGTCGTTCTCCTCGGGCACCGCCGGGCTGCACGCGGCCTACCTCGCGCTGGACATGCCGCCCGGCTCGGAGGTGATCGGACCGGTCACCACGTTCCACGCCTCGCTGAGCCCGACGCTGCACGCCGGCCTCAACGCGGTACTCGTCGACGTCGAGGCGGACACCGGAAACCTGTGCCCGGAGGCGCTGGAGGCGGCGATCACCCCGCTGACCCGGTGCGTGACAGTGACGCACTACCTGGGACACCCCGCCGCGATGGACGAGATCACCCGGATCTGCCGCGAACGGGATCTGCACCTGATCGAGGACATCAGCCACGCCTACCTGTCGATGCTGCACGGGCAGCGGGTGGGGACGTTCGGCGACATCTGCGTCGGCAGCATGCAGGACAAGAAGTCCTGGCCCGCCGGTGAGGGCGGCCTGTTCAGCGCCGCGCGCCCGCAGTGGCGCGAGCGGGCGCTGCTGGCCGGCCACTACCGCGGCCGCGCCCTGCTGCTGAAGGACCCGGAGCTGGCGGCGTTCGGGGAGACCGGGCTGGGGCTGAAGATGCGGATGCACCCGCTGGCCGCGGTGGTGGGCCTGGCCAACGCCGCGGACCTGGTGGAACGCCTGGCGGCCCGCCGCGCGCTGCTGGAGCGGCTGAGCCGGGGCCTTGAGGGCCTTGCGGGGGTGCGGCCGCCGGTGGTGCGGCCCGGCGCCGGCATGGGCGGCTGGTTCTCCTACCGGCCGCAGATCCAGCCCGGCGAGCTGAAGCCGGGGGTGGACGTCGACGCCTACCTGCGGAGGCTCCAGGACGCCGGGGTTCCGGCGCACTACCCGTCGGTCGGCTCGCTGTCCGGCATGCCGCTGTTCACGCGTCCGGTCCCGCTGCGCGCGGCATCCGGCACCTGGCGGCCGCGGCGGTGCGGGCCCTTCCACGGCGAGAGCGCCTACAACGCGGGCCGGATCAGCGTGAGCGTCACCGACCAGGACACCGAGGAGACGATCGACGCCTACGCCGCCGCCTTCGCCGAGGCGTCGCAGGCCCTGGCCCGGCCGGTGGCGGCATGACCGCCCGGGCCGCCACCCCCACCGTGCCCGGCCGGGCGGGCCCGGTACTACCGGCGCGACGGCGGCTGTTCGGCTGGTCGAGGGAGATGGCCGCGCAGCGCCGGGAGCTGGAGCGCTGCTGGACGGCGGCGCTCCAGGCCGGTGACGCAATCAGCCCGCCGCCGGGAGTCGCGGCGGCGCAGCATCTGGCGGACGGCGGCGGATTCCGCCTTGCGGCCGCCCGGGAGGACCAACTTCCGGCAGCGGCGCGCCTGTTCTTCAACGACCGGGTGGTGCACGGGGGCTGGGTGTATCTGCGGGGCTTCGGCTACTACGCGGCCGACGCGCAGATGTACCTGCCCGGCCGCGCTCCCGCGCCCGGTCGGCGGTTCGCCGCCGTCCAGCAACGGTGGCCCCGGTACGCAGAGTTCGCCCGCCCGCTGGCGGAGCCCGCGGCGCGGGAACCGGCCGGGTGGTACGCGTGGCTGGCGTGGCTGGCGTTCCTGGAATCGGCGGTACAAGACGTGTGCACCGCGCGGTGGAGCGCCGCGGTCCTCGGCCACGACAAGGCGGCCGGGGTGCTGGACGAGGTCCTTCAGGGGCTTGGCGCGCTGCTGGCCGAGGCGGCTTGGAACCGGTGGCAGCCGGACAGTTGCCCGGCCGGGCCGTGTGATCCGGCCACCTGGGCGGAGCGGGCCGCCGCCCTGAGCGCCGATGCTCGGATTCCGGTGGTCCTGTGCGAGCTGGCGCGGACGCTGGAGGGGCCCGAGGTCGCGGCGGACGCGGTGCGCGCCGTGCGCGAGGGCGACGTGCTGTGGCAGATCGCCGCGGTCGCCCACACCCGCTGGCCGGCGCTGGCCGCAGCGCACCCGGGCGCGCCGGTGCTGCTGGTCAGCGAGGCGTTCGGCGCGATGGCCGCGGGCCCGGTGCTGGCCGGGATGCTGCCGGCCGGCCAGCGCGGCCGGGTCCGCCTCGCGCTCGCCCGCGGTTCGGTCCACGAGGAGGAGATGGCCCGGGTCTCGGGCACCGCGTGGCGCACCGGGCGCCTGGAGGCGGACGGGCAGGTGGTGGTGCACCTGGACGACAGCGTGTTCACCGGCCGCACCCACGCCGGACTGCGCCGGGCCCTGACCGGCGTCCCGGCCGCGGTGTACCTAGTGCCGCTGACGCTGGACGTGGGCACGCCCTTCAACCACCCGGAGGAGATCACCGCGCTCGGCCGCGGGGTCGGCGAGCACCTGGCCGGCCTGGAGACCGCCGTGCGCGCCGTGGGCGGGGCGCTGCCGCCCGCTCCGAGCTTGTGGGCGCGCCGCAAGGCGCCGGGCCCGCCCCTGGGCGCCGGCGGCGGTCCGGCGGACCGGCGGGAGGAGGCGTTCGCGCGGGTGGCGGGCGGCTCGGACCGGCTGCTGGCGCTGCTGTGGGACCGCTACGCCCCGGAGGTCCGCGATGCCTGACCGGCCGAGCCCGCAACCGTCTGCCGACGTGCCGGTGGACGAGCTGGTGTTCACCGCGGCGGCTGGCCGCCGGGCCCGCATGGTGTCCTGGCTGGCCTACCAGCAGATGGCCGCCGACGTGGCCGGGCAGATCCGCCGCGCCCACCCCGGTGCGGTGACGCTGGTGGGGATCTTGCAGGGCGGGTGGATCACCGCCCAGTCCCTGGCCGATCTCCTGCCCGCCTCGACGGTGCTGGCCGCCGGCGCCCGCCGCCGCGGCGCGCGCACCGACGGCCTGGAGCTGCTTGCCGCGGCCGACGGGCTCCTTGCCCTGGGGACGCCGCCGCCGGGGCAGCCGCTGATCGTGGTGGACGAGGTCGTCGACTCCGGCCGCACCGCCCGTTTCTTCCTCGACCACCTCGCCCCGTACGCACCGCAGTTGGCGTGCCTGGCGGCCTCGGACACCGCCGACCCGGCGCCGCACTTCACCGCCTGGTCCATGTCCGACCTGCCCGCGCTGGTCCTGCCCTGGCGGGTCCTGCGCGACGCCGACCAGACCGCCGGGTGCCTGCTGGCCGCCGGCCCCCTGACCACCGCCCAGCTCGACGAGAGGCTGCGTGACCTCGGCCATGACATCGACCCCGACCTCCTTGAGTCCCACCTCGACCATCTCGCCGCCCAAGGCCGGCTCCACCGCGACGGGAACCTCTGGCACCTTCCCGGCGGGCCGGACGGCGGCTGATCCCGCGCCCGGCAGCGGCATCGAGCGGGTGGCCGCGTTCTACGACGCGGACCCCGAGCGGGAGTGGCAGCGCACCTGTTCCGGCCCCTACCACCGGCTGGAGACCGAGGTCATCCACCAGCAGGTCCTGGCCGGGCTGCGCCCGGGAAGCCGCATCCTCGACATCGGCTCGGGCCCGGGCGTCCACGCCCTGGAGCTGGCCCGCCACGGGCACATGGTCGCCCTGTCCGACCTGTCCGCGAACAGCCTGGACAGCGCCCGCGCCCGCTTCCGCCAGGCCGGTCTGGAAGGGCACCTGCTGGGCACGCAGCACGGCCCGGCGCAGCACCTGACGCCGCCGCCGGGGCAGTTCGACGCGGTGCTGATGTTCGGCCCGCTCTACCACCTGCTCGACGACGCGGACGCCGCCGAGGCGGTGCGCCGGGCCGCGACCGCGCTGGCACCGGGCGGCCGGCTCCATGCGATCTTCCTGACCCGCACCTCGGTGCTGCGGGACCTGCTCAAGCGCGGACGCTTCACCGAGATGACCGCCCTGACCGGCGGCGGCTACCTCGACCACGGCCGCTACGAGCCGCTGCCTGCGGTGTCAGCCGACGACTACATGCCCCCCACCCGCACCCACCGCCTCACCGAGGCCGAGGACCTGCTCGCCGCGGCCGGACTGGAGGTCACAGGCCGGTACTCGCTGGAGGGCGTCGCGGCGTGGATGCGCCCCTACGTCGACCAGGCGGCCGCCGATCAGTCGGCGTTCACCGCGCTGAGCCGCGCGGTGCGGGAGACCACCCAGGTGCGCGAACTCCTCGAAGCGGGCGATCACTTCCTGCTGTCCGCCGCACCGGCCGGACTGCCGCGCCCGCGCCCCCGGTCCCGCACCGGGGCGGGACGGGCGGACGTCGTCGGGCGCCACCGCGGCGTGCTGGCCGGCGCCGACGGCCGCATCACCTTCGCCCCGGCCCTCATCCGCCACCGCGGCCGCCGCCTGCTGGCCGTGACCACCGGCCCGGCCGACGCCCGTATCTACATCCCCCGGCAGCTGCCCGGCCGCGCCCCCGAGCCCTGGTACACCGGCGGCCGCAACCGCATCGTCCTTACCGCCCTGCCCGAGCCCGGGGGCGGGCCGGTGTCCCTGGACGGTGCCCGGCCGCTGCCGGTCCCGGACGGCTGCGACGACGTCACCGGCGTGAGCCTGGCCGTCCAACAGGAGGCGCTGCACGCCTACTTCAGCGCCCGGTCCGACGGCGGGGCCTGGTCGATCTACCGCACCGTCAGCCGCGACGGCGGCACCACCTGGGCCGCTCCCCGCCTCGCCCTCGCGCCCGCCGCCGAGGACGGGGCGAGCGACGGCGAGCACGTGCTGCTGCCGGCCGTGCTGCACCGCGGCGGCGCCTGGTGGATGTGGTACGCCGGACGCGACGGCCACCACCGACGCATCCACCTGGCCACCTCCACCGACGGCATCGTCTGGCAGCGCCACGGCGTCGTCGTGACCAACGGCCCGGCCGGTGCCCCGGACGCGTACGCCGCCGACTGCCCCGCCGTCGCCGCGAGTTCCGACGGCGGCCTGCTGATGGTCTACGGCGCCGGCACCTCCCGCTCGCTTGTCGCCGCGCACTCCCGCGACGGCCTGACCTGGCGGCCGCTGGGCACCGTCCTGCACCGCCGGGGCCCCGACAGCCCGGACTCCCGCTACGCCTTCTACCCCGCGCTGCTGCCCGAGGGGGGCGGCCGGATCCGGCTGCTGTACGCGGGCGAGGACGACCAGGCGCGCTGGACGGTGCTGGATGCCGGGCTGCTGGACGACAAGCTTCTGGCCGAGCGTCCCGCTCCGCTGCCGCTGACCGACGAGATCGCGGCCGCCGTCGACCGCGTCCGCGACGAGGTCCCCGCTCCGTACTGGGAGATCCCGGAGGACTGCCACGCCCCCGCGCCCGCCTACGCCTCCACCGACGGGACACTCAACCAGCTGCGGCCGAGCAGCACGCCGGTGTTCGCCGCCCGTACGACCGCGGGCACGGTGGTGGTCAAGCCCGGTCGTGGCCGGGCCTTCGCCGAGCGGGAGCACACCGGTCTGCAGGCTCTGGCCCGGCATCTGCCCGTGCCTGCCACCGCGCTGCACTACCGGGGCGAGGACGCGACGCTGGTCTCCCAGGCCGTGGACGGTGTCCCCCTGCGGGACCTGGCCGCCACCGACCCGGGACGGTTCCTGTCGGTGCTGGGCGAGGTGGCTGCCCGGCTGGTCCACGGCGCCACCGCGACGTTGACCCCCCGCCGGGAGGACGACGTCGACCACTCGCTCCAGACGCCCGCGGTGCTGTCCGGCTGGGTGGAGGACCTCGCCCGTCGGCTGCGGCCCTGGGCCGATCACACCCTTCACCTCAACGGCGCACCTACGCAGGTCAGTTGCCGCTCCCTCGTCCACCTCGCGCGCCGCTCCCTCACCCCGGCCGCCCCGGGCGGCTGGCTGGTCCACGCCACCGGCGACCTCCACCTGGGCAACGTCCTCGTCCACCCGACCGAGCCGCGCTGGTGGGTGATCGACGCCGAGTTCGCCGGCATGCACGACCTCGACCAGACGCTGGCCAAGCTGGCCGGCTCCTGCCTGAAGCACACCGGCCTGCTCGCCGACGCCGCAGTGTGCGAACACCGCGGCGTCCTGGAGGTCACCTGCCCGCTGGCCGAGCCGTTGGGCGGACAGCTCCTCGGCACGACCTGGCTGCTGGACCGGTTCGACGGCCTGCCCCTGGACCGGGCCCGGATCCTCGGCCTGCTCGTGCCCGACCTGTTCTTCCGCCTCACCCGCGACGAGAACGTCCCCGCCGCCGCCGAGGGCCTGGCCGCCCTCGCACTGGCCGCTCGGATGACCGGCCACGGAGCAGCCCAGTGACCCCCACCCCCCACCAGCCGACGCCGCCACTGCCCGCGGTCACCACCGTCCTGTTCGACATCGACAACACCCTGATCCCCACCCGCGCGATCTGGCAGCGCGCCCTGGACGCCGTCGCCGCACGCCTCGCCGGCGCCCACCCCGGTGTGAGTGCGGCCGTCATCGCCTCCACCTACGTGCAGGCCTCCGACCGGCTGTGGGGCGACTACGACCGCACCCTGGCCCCGCTCGGCTCGCACACCGCCGCCCGCCGCCACGTCTGGGAAACCGCCCTGCGCGAAGCCGGGATCGAGCTGGACGAGCGGCAACTGGGCGCCCACGTGGATGACTTCGCCCACCGGCAGATGCGCGCGATCCGCCCCGTCCCCGCCACCGTCGACGCCTTCCGGCGCCTCGCGGCGGTCTACCAGCTCGGCGTCGTCACCAACGGCGACGCCGACCAGCAGCACGCCAAGCTCGAACAGGCCGGCCTCGACCCGTTCTTCGAGACCGTGGTGTGCGCGCTGGGCAACGGCCACCGCAAGCCGCATCCCGCGCCGTTCCACCGGGCCTGCGAGGACCTGGCCGTCCGGCCCGAGCAGTGCCTGTACGTCGGCGACGAGTGGACCGCCGACATCGCCGGCGCCCGCGCCGCCGGACTGCACCCGGTCTGGATCAGCCCCACCGGGCAGCCCCCGCCCGGGGCGGCACCGACCACCCGCTTCACCAGCCTCGCCGCCTGCCTGAGAGCGCTGCGCGACCACGCCGCGCGCCGCCCGATCCGCGAAACGGAGCCCACGTGACCACCACGTCAACCACCCTCCTGCCCCCGCCCCGAGCGAACACGACCCACCCCGCCCCGCCCGTCTCCGGGAGCCCCGTCGCCTGCGACCTGCTGGGCCTGCTGCGCATTCCCGCCGCCGAGCTGCACCTCACAGCCAACGCCGGCCTGGACCCCGCCCTCCTGGACACCTTCCTCCCGGCCGCCCGCGGGCCCGCGGCGGGCGCGCGCACGATCCGGCTCAGCCGGGGCCCGGCCTACTACCACCCCCGCACGGCGCTGCCGTCCTGGGCGGCGCTGGGCGAAGCCCTCGGCCGCCTGGACCACCGAGCGCCGGGGCAGGCCCCGGCACTGCGGCACGCACTGCTCGACAACCTCCACAACCTCGCCGCCGCCGGCGCCTACACCCTGTGGCACGGCCTCACCGACCGCCCCAGCCTCACCGACGATCCGCGCCCGGCCGCGCTGGAACGCCTGCTGGAGACCGCCACCTCCACCGCCGCCGCGCTGCACGGCCACCGCGCCGCCGGCCCGTTCACCCCGCACCCCGACGACGTCGCACTGCTGCACGCCCACGAGGCGGGCTGGCGGACCTTCCGGGAGCTCGACAACCCGGCCAAGATCGGCAACGAGCTGCGCTTCCTCGCCGAACACGTCCTGGCACCCCGGCCCGACATCACCGCCGTCCTCGCCCCGCTGTACGGGTCGCTGTCCCTCGCGCTGGCCGCCCGGACCGTCCTTCCCGCCCTGCTCGGCCGGCCGATCGACGTGCACCTGGTCCGCCTCGGCTTCCACGACCAGGGCAACGTCGCCTACCTCGGCGCCGGCGGCACCGTCCGCCACCGCGCCACAGCCCCCCGCACCTACCGCGACCGCCTGACCGCCGCAGCCCGCGACACGACCCTGCTGGTCATCGACGACAACGTGGGCTACGGCGACACGCTGCGCGCCAGCCGCCAGCTGGTCGAGCAGCTCGGCGGTCGGGCCGTCACCCGCAGCGTCGAATCCGCGTGGACCCTCTACCACCGCTCCGGCCGGCACGACATCGCCGACGCCGCCGACCTGCCGAGCCTGCGCCCCAACCTGCACCACAGCCTCCAGACCCGGCTGACCGGATACCTGCTGCGCGGCGACACCAGCGCCTACCTGAGCGACGGAGCCCACCGTACGGCGGGCACGCTGCACCGGCAGATGGCCGCCAGCTTCGACCTCGCGGTGAGCACCGGCACCTGGACCACCGCCCAACTGGCCGCCATGCGGGCCGAACTCGCCCACGCCGCCTCCTGGAACGAACCGCCTGTCCCCCGCCCGGCCGCGCTCGCCGCCGCCTGAACCCGGAGGCGCCCACATGCCCACCACCCCCACCCCGGGGACCGCTGCGGCCACCCTGCCCACCGCCGATCCTGCCGGGCCGACCGGCCCGTGGCGGGTGAACGTCGACGTCCGCCACGGCACGGTCACCTCCCTCCCCGGCCTGCCGCCGGGACGGCTGATCGCCGACCTCCTCGACGACGACGTGCCCACCGCCGTCATCGACCTCGACCGCTCCACCGGCACCAGCACCAGCACCGCGCTGCTGGAGACGGCCGTGCGCCACCACCCCGGCCGGCTGTGGGCCGGCGGCCGACTGGCCCCGCGCGACCCGGCCGTCCGCCGCATCCTGGACGCCGGCGCCGCCGGTGTCCTGCTCGGCTCCACCGGCCTGCTCCCCGACGGACGCCTCGACCCGCACGCCTGGCCGGATTTCACCACCCTCGCCGACGCCGGACAACTGATGCTGTCCCTCGACGCCGTGGACGGGCGGATCGTCACCGACGGCTTCACCCGCACCACCAGCGTGGCGCTCACCGACGCCCTGGACGCCCTCCTTGACGCCACCGGCGGCGCCCAGCCCGTCCTGATCACCGACGCCCGCGCGGCAACCCACCGCACCCCGCCCCCCTGGCAGGTCCTCGACCGCCTCGCGGGCCGCCACCCGTGTGCCCCCCTGTGGTACGCCGGCGGCCTGTCCGGGTGGGCCGACCTGACGCGCCTGTGGCATACCGGCTGGGGCGCCGTCGTCGGCCGCGCCTACCTCACCGCTCCCTGTGGCCTGCCCGACGCCGAAGGCCGCCTTCACCGCACCCCGCCCACGGAGAACCCGACATGACACAGCCCGCCCCCGCGCCCGCCCCGGCGCCCGACGGTGACCCGTGGTGGATCAGCAACTACCGCGGCACCGGCTACCTGGAGCGCTACAGCAGCCACGACGGCGCCACCACCCGACGCGACGTCGCCTTCCTCACCGCCCGCCTCGCCCTGCAGACCGATCACACGATCCTCGACCTGTGCTGCGCCTTCGCCCGGCACACGGCAGAGCTGACCCGCCGCGGCTACACCCACACCACCGGCGTCGACCTGTCCCAGGACCTCCTCGACCACGCCGCCGCCACCGCCGCCGCGGACGGGGAGCGGATCAACCTGCTGAACGCCGACGTCCGCGACCTTCCCCTGGACGACGGCTGCGCCGACGCCGTGCTGCTCCTGTTCAACTCCTTCGGCTTCTTCGACACCACCGACGAGGACCTCGGCGTCCTGCGCGAAGCCTTCCGTGTCCTGTGCCCCGGCGGCCGCATGGCCATGGACCACTTCACCCCGCACCCCGACACCACCGGCATGGGCACCCGCACTGTCCGCGGCGACCATGCCGAAACCACCCAGCACGTCACCTGGGACCCCGTCACGCGCAGACTCAACCGGCACACCACCACCGCCTACGACGACGGCACCACCGGCACCAGCCACAGCTCGGTCCGCCTCTACACCCCCGCCGAGCTGACCGAGCTGCTGCACGCGGCCGGCTTCGTCGTCGACGAGCAGTTCGGCGGCTACGACGCCCGCCCCCTCACCGCCGACAGCAGCCGCCACCTCGTCACCGCACACCGCCCCTGACCCGGCCGCACGCCCGGGTCGGCCGGGCGGCGCCGGAAAACAAGGCCGGGCCCGGCCGCGTTCAGCGGCCGGGCCCGGCGTCGTTTCCGGGAGGGAGCGTGTTCAGGCCAGGCGGACCGGGAGTCCGTACCGCTTGGCGAGCTCGGCCTTGATCTCCCCGACCGGGACGGTGCGCTCCATGCGCGGCGAGTACAGCAGCGAGCTGACGATCGCCGCCGACGCGCCCGCTTCGGTGAACGCCGCCGCCGCGTGCTCGGCGGAACCGGCGCCGCCGGAGGCGATCACCGGCAGGTTGACCACCTCGGCGATCTTGCGGGTGATCTCCAGGTCGTAGCCCTCGTGCGTGCCGTCCTGGTCGATGGAGTTGACGCAGATCTCGCCCGCGCCGAGCTCCTCGCCCTGGCGCGCCCACGCGATGGCGTCCATGCCGGTGGCCTGCCGGGCACCGTCGATGAACACCTCGTACCCGCTGGGAATCTCGGCCGTGACCGGGACGCGCTTGACCTGCATGGACTGCACGATGCACTGGCGGCCGAACTCGGCCGAGCCCTCGGTGATGATCGAGGGATTGCGCACCGCCATCGAGTCCAGACTGATCTTCTCCGCGCCGGCGGCCAGCACCGCGTGCATGTCCTCCAGCGACCGGATGCCACCGCCCACTGTCAACGGCACGAACACCGTCTCGGCGACCTTGCGGATCGTGGCCAGGTCCGCCTGGCGGCGCTGGGCGCTCGCAAGGATGTCGTAGAAGATGATCTCGTCGATGCCGTCCGCGTACACCGACGCGGCGACCTCGGCGGCGTCGCCGACGTCGATGTTGTCCTCGAAGCGGCGGGCCTTGGTGACCCTGCCGTCGATGATGTCGAAGCAGGCGATCAGCCGGGTGGTCAGCCCCGTCGTGATGGTCAGGCCGGGCACAGCTCCTCCTGCGGGGTCTTGGCGAACCGCTCGAGGAGATCCAGCCCCAGCGGGCCGGACTTCTCGGTGTGGAACTGCGTGGCCATGATGTTGCCGCGCGCGACGGCAGAGGTGAACGGCAGGCCGTACTCCGTGGTGGCCGCGATGTTCCCGGCGTCCGCGGGGTCGGCGTAGTAGCTGTTCACGAAGTAGAAGTGGCCCGCTTCCGGCAGGCCGGCCAGGAAGGGATGGGCCGAGGTGCGGTGTACCTGGTTCCAGCCCATCTGCGGCACCCGTACGTCGGCGCCGTCGAAGGCCCGTACGGTCCCGGGCAACCAACCCAGGCAGGTCGCGTTCTGTTCCTCGCTGGTCTCGAAGAGGACCTGCAGGCCCACGCAGATGCCCAGGAACGGGGTGCGGCCTTCGATTACCCGGGTATGAAGCGCCTCGGGCCATCCGGCTTCGGACAGGTAGGTCATCGTGGTTCCGGCTGATCCGACACCCGGGAGGATGATCCGGTCGATGCCGTCCAAGTCCGATGGCGAGGTGAGCAGACGGTTCGGCACACCGAGGAAGTTCAACGCGTGAACCACGCTCTGGCTGTTTCCGGTGCGGTAGTCGATCACGCCGACCACGGGTCGGTCGTCCTGCATGAACGCCTCAATCTAAGGGCCGCCGAGGGCGCCCCGGTTGAAGTAGCTGGCCGCCGTCACATACAGACGGCAATGGTCACTATGAGTCTATCGGTGACGACTAGGCGATGCCGGGGTCTCTGCGAGTCAGCGTGGTTGAACTCTTAGCCTCCACCTTCCCAAGCCGCCCCGTCTCGAGGCCTTGAGCTGACGGTGCTGCTCTGGTAGAAATCGGCGGCGCTGGTCGAGCGGTTCGGTTTCCGAGTAGGTAGCGGCTGCTTGCGTATGTTCGCCCTACGTCTGGCCCCGTGAAAGTGTCCCCACGGGCCGGATCCGGATGCGGGGGCTGAGCAGCCCTTCCGGCAGCCAGGTCTGTCCGGGCATGAGGCCGATCGACGTTCCGCCCCGGACGAAGGTCCGCGCGATTCGGCGGCTGTCCTCTTGGCTGAGGATCGGTAGCGCGTTGATGTCCAGACGGTTCGGGGGCAGTGGCCACAGTTTCAGCACCAGCCCGGCCTCGTCGGCGGGATGGCCGATTTCCATGACGGGATGGCTGAGCAGCTGGAATTGCGCCATCCTCCCATCGGGCAGGCCGAATCCGAGGTTCGTCGCCTGGCCCGGTCCCCCAGCCGTATGGGGGTGGTGGATGCGCGGGAGCAGGAATTGCTCGTCGGGGGCGCGGGATTCCTCGGTGGCGCTCGGGTCGATGATGCCCAGCCACAGTGACAAGTCGGCGGGCAGATCGCCGGTGGTGCGCAGCCCGGGAAGCCAGTCGTCCGGGAACTCCCATGCTGAGCGGTCACGCTGAGGCGGTTCGGAGCGCTCAGCGTCGGGGTGGCTGGCCAGCAGCAGTGTCTTGACGGCCCAGCGGACGAAGGCGCGTACGGCGGGGCCGTCAATGGGCTTTAGGTCGTCGAGCGTGGCGCGGACGGGGATCTTGGCGGGTTGTTCGAAGGCGGTGTTCAGCCACCCGTTGCAGTCCCGGCCCCCTGCCGGCTCTTCCCCTTTGCCGCAGACCGGGAGCATCAGGCGGGCTAGATGGTCCCGTTCCACGACGCCGCTGGCGTATGCGACCGGCTCGCCGTTGACTTCGGTCGTGAAGGGGCCTTGTCCGTTGTGGCGCTTGAGGAACCAGGACGGCAGCACGTGTTCTCGGCGGCCTCGCACGGCAACGCCGCAGAACAGGCAGTGCAGTTCGCTCATGGCCTGGAGCGTACGCTCGGAGTCCTAGTGGGCGCGGTGCAATTGTTCTCGCGGCTCGCCTGCCGGCGTCGTGCTCAGCTCCCTGGGCTACCCAGCCGCCGTCGAGGCGTGGTCGGGCATCCAGCACTGTCTGCGCCGGCCGGAGGACCGGGCGGTGCTCGCCCTCGCGCCCCCCCCGCCATGCGGCCGCCTTGTCCAAGCGCCGCCTTCACGACACCGTCGCCGCCGCCGGCCGCACCCGGCTCCACCTCGCCGAGCTCTCCCTCGCCTGCCAACACGCCGAACGGCTGACCGATCTTGCGGAGAAGATGTTCTCCGCCCACCCGCAGGCCGGGAAAGACCGGTAGATCTGGTGGTGGGGGGCCCTCTCCTCGCCGCCCGCCTGTTCGCTGAGATCGGCGACACCCCCGACCGCTTCCCCACCGGCCGCCATCTGCGCGCCTACGCCGGGCCCCCATCACCTGGTCCTCCGACAGCAGCCACACGGTCGTTCACCGCAGGGTGTGCAACCGGGTGCTGAAGGCCGCCGTCCACCAGTGGGCGTTCGGCACGCTGACCCGCTGCCCCGGTTGCCGCGCCCTGTGCCACGCGCGCCGCGAACGCGGTGACGGCTACACGGCCGCGCTGTGCCACGTAGGCAACCGGCTGCTCAGCAGCCTGCACCACTGCGTCCGGACTGGTCGGCCCTACCAGGAACACATCATGTTCCCCGGTGCCCGGGACGGGGTGATGGGAGGCCAGGACGAACACCTGTACGTCACCTTTGGGCGTGAGCCCTGAAGCGGGAGCGGTGCCTGGCCGTCCTTCACCCCGTCCCCTCCCATCCTGTCCCGGCCGGGCCGGTGGACGGGCAGCCGGAACAACGCCTGAAACGAATCCCTGGGCCCTTGAGCCCTTACGCGGGAACGGCGCCGGCTGTCTTCCCATCGGCCCGGCTGGGGGATCTTGCTGGGGTAAGCGGGGGCCCGCGTGCCTGTGCAACGCCGGTTCCACTTCGCTGCTCGACGCCACTCGGTAGGATGGGCCGCGGCAGACTCTGCTGCCCCTGCCTGCATGTCGCGGCCCGGACCTGCGTGTGCGCTCGGCGGAAAGCCGCGAATCGCGACGTCAGTTGATCAAAGCTTTCTTGCGTCTGTCGGCGCGCCGGTCCGGGGAGTCGCGCTGCGGATTGGATTGACGTGGCAACCGAACGCGATGTTGCACGACTGCGGCAGAAGTACACGGGTGAGTCCCGCGCCGTGGCTCTGGAGTGGTATCGGAACAATGGTCTGCAGCAGGGACTGGTCCCCAATGCTGCGGACTGGGTGCAGGAACTCCTGGAGGCGGGAGTCCTGCGGGCGCTGATGCGCCCCGTGCTTCGCACCGACGAGCCGGCTTCCACCGGCACGCTTGCGGGTGTCGCGGCCGCGTCGCCGTCGGCAGGCGGCCTGACGCTGTACGTGCGCGAGTCCGATGTGCCGCTGGTACTGGCCCGGCTCCTCCCCGTCCAGGTGGGACCGGATCTGTCGGGCGTCCCGTGGCTGCGCGCGTGGGCGAGTGCGGATCAGGACCTCCGGCTCGGGCTAATCGGCCGGAGTGCGCACATCACCGTACGGGTCCAGCACACTTCGGGAACGGGCCGTACGGCGCGGGCCTGGGCAGGCCGGGCAAGCGAGGAGGACCTGGAACGTGCCGCGGCGTCGGCCGGTGCGGCGGGCGGCCGGCCAGTGTGGGACGAGCCCCTCCCCCAGCGGGTGGAAGGCGGTCCGCTGGAACTGCTGAGCCGGCCGTTCGCACCTGGTGAGGCCGCGCGGTGGAGCCGGGCGTTGCGCCGGGCCGGCTGTTTCTGGAGCGGGTGCCCGACTGGCGCTCCCGCCCGCCCGCGGCCGAGGAACTCGAGGGGCCCAGCCCCGCGCGCCTCCAGCCGCGCGCCGTCGGACCGGCCGGCACGTCGGGCGGCGGCGTGGTGGCGGTGACCTCGGCCGACGGCCGCGGCGGGTACGGGTGCACGACGACCGCAGTGGTTCTGGCCGGGGCACTCGCGCGGTCCGGCAACCGGGTCCTGGTGCTCGGCGACGAGGAGCCGTCCAACGTCCTGCGGATGTTCGGCCACCAGCCACCGCCCACCTTCACCGGCCGCGGCCGGTTGAACCTCGGGATCCTTCCGGACGATCCCGCCGAGGCGTGGGAGATGATCTCCCAAGCCCGCCAGTGGGAGTACGACGTCGTCGTCCTCAACCCGGGCTTCCAGCGCCGGCACCTGGCCGACGGCAGCGATCTGATCCTCGCGATGATGACCGACCGCCCCCAGGGCAGCGGCGGCTCAGCGCTGTGGACGTACACAGAGGTGATCGACCGGCGCCCGCAGCAGGTGCAGATGTGGCAGTGGCTGGACGAACAACTCGCTGGTCACCCGTCACAGGAGTCGAGTCCGCTCGAGACGTTGATGACCTTCCTCGACCTCATGTTCGGCGTGTATGTGGCCGCGCGTTCCGAGGACGGGGAAGCGTCCGTGTACGACGCGTCCGACCCGGAGGAGGTCGAGGAGTGGTGGGGCGACTTCCACAACGTCCTGCACTGGGGCTCCCCCGATCTCGACGACACCGAGGACAACGAGGAAGGTCCCGGCGGTGCGCCGGCGGGCGATGCCGCGTCGAAGGCCGGCGTCGACCTCGATGTCTGGCGGGCCGACTTCATCCGGTTCCTGGATCACCAGGGCCGGGCCCGGCATCCGGAGTACTGGCCCCAGGCCGCGGCCGGCTGGGCGGAGCATCATCGTCAGCGCCAACGCGAGGGTCTGGCTCCTGGGGACATGAGCGAGGACGAATAGTGGGTTGTCCTCAAGGAGTTCTTCGCGAACGTGGAGGAGCGGGCCGTCGAGAGGTGGGGGCTGAGTCTGTGGGAGGAACATCGAGCCCGGTGGGCCGCGGCGGTGATCAGGGACGAGGACCTGTTCGCGCCCTTTGAGGGTCTCGTAGAGTACAACCAGCTCCCCTGGCAGGGAGCGGACATTGCCCAGGACCTGGCGGACGAGGTCGGTGGGCTGCCTCCGGCGCCGGTGCTCGGTGTCCTCGGCCGCAGCCGCCATGCCATCGACGCCGGCCAGCTCAACGAGACGGCGGCAGCCATCACCCAGCACGGTCTGTCGGGGCTCATGGTCCTGCCCGAACTCCACGAGTGGGGGACTTTGTGGGGCAATCCGGCCGGCCTGGCGTCGCCGTCACCGCGGGCGGCCGCCGCCTCACTGGCCCTGGCGCGCTCCGTGACCGAACAACTGCCGCAGCGCCCGAAGAAAGACGGGCGTGAACTCGACGTCACAGCATGTCCGTTGGGTGCGCGAAGCGAACTTTCCTCCGCAAGAGGCCCTCGCCCTACGCCAGCAGGTGACCGTACGGCACGGCGCGATCCGGTCCTACGTCATCGACCACGGTGTCAGTGAAGCGTTGGCCCGAGCCCAGCTCCTCGACCTGGTGGAGGAGGCGGCTGTCCACGGTGAGGTCTGCACCAAGCCCGGTGAGGAGCTGATGCGGCTGGCGCTCCCCCGCCGTATCGGCCCGTACCACGTCATGATCGACTCGCGGACGCTCCACCTGTTCGCCTACAGCAACCACAACGGCGCGCCGACCTGGATGGAGGCCCGTACCCAGGCCGATCGGGCAATGGCGGCCGCCGCAGAACTGAAGAAGGAACAGCAGGCGGCCAAGCAGAGGCGCAAGGGAGTGAAGACTCCGTGCCTGACCAAGTCGGGGGATCCGGCCGTCCGTCCCGAAAGCGGGACCGGGCTGCGGGTGTGGCGCCAGCTGCGGCAGGTCGACGTGGCGGCGATGGTGTGCAACACGGCCGTCCGTGACTGCGTGTACTTCGCCACGGTGCCCGATGACGAGCGGCTGGCCGCGATCCGCGGCCAGCTGGAGTACGTGCTGGAGCGGGTATCGGAACACCAGGTCTCCGCACGCCCGGACGGCTTCACCGTCATGCACGGCCCCATCGCCTGGCATGTCCGCCGTGACGGCCGGCTCCTGGAGCAGATCACCCTGCGAGGCGACTGCGCCGAGGAACGCTTCGCCCCTCCACCCCAACCCCAGCCGTGAGATTCGGGTCGCGGCCAACACGTCAGTACGGCACGAGTCGGCTGCGCCCAGACGCCAGCCGGATGCGAGGCATCCCCGTCCCTGGTTGCTCGCACGGCAGCCCGCCGTCGGCGAAGGGTTCGTCAACCGCATGCCGGTAGCTCCAGGTCGGTGGCGGGAGCAGTGGGCCAGGTGGGGTGGTGAGGGTCGGAGAGGTCCCAGCCGCGCCATCGTTCGTCGAGGAGTTCGCCGGTGTCGGTGTCGACGACGCCGGCGGGTACGAGGACGAGCCGTGGCGGACGAGTGCGGTGCTGTCGTTCGTCCAGCCACTGCCGGTAGTGGGTGCGTTCGCGCTGGTGGCGCTGTGTGCGGGACAGGCTCCGTCCGCTGGTGCCGCGTTCGTGGGCACTGGTGTCCAGGACGTCCTCGTCGCGGCGCAGTCCGTCGGGCCCGGCGAGGGTGCGGGCGAGGTAGTACGTGCCGTCGCGTTCTACGGCCAGGCCGTCGTCGACGAGGCGGCGCAGCCGGCGCTGGACTGTGCTGCGGTGCAGTCCGGTGGCGGTCTGCAGGGCGCGGTTGTCGTGGCCGTCGAGCGGGTCGAGGCAGGCGAGGATGCGGGCGCCCGAGAGGCCGTGGCCGTAGTGGTGGAAGGCGTCGTGGTTCATCACCAAGCCGATCGCCCGGGTGTCGGTGGTGCGCGCGGTTGGGACAGTTCCTGCCCCCCGATACCCCGGAGTTGGCGACCGTCCTACTCCCGCCGCACTCGTCTCTGCCGCCACAGGGGTGCGGAGGCGGTCGGGGATCTTCAGCCTCCATACGGAGCCGTGCTTCTTGCCCGACCCGCTCTTGACCAGCTCCAGCCAGTGCTTGTCGACCAGACGCCGGTTGCTCGCCTCCACCGTCGCCCGCGCGCAGCCCATCTCCTCGGCCAACTGCCGCACGGACGCCCCGTGCTCCAAGCCGCCGGCCCGCTCACACAGCCCCAGCCGCGCCACCAGGTTCTTGAGGTCGCTGCGGTGCAGCCCGTTGTCCCGGAGGTCAGCCGTGGACCAGGACTGGTCCTCGACGACTTGGCGCACCTGCTCGATCGCCACGATCGCGTCCTGCCGGCACGCGATGACCGGTCCGTCCGACACCAGCCGGCGGGCCTTGTCGAGCATCGCGGCGAGCTTCGCCTCGATGTAGTCCGTGCCCTTGCGCTCGCGCAGCTTCCGCGCCCAGGTCCCGCCCGCCGTCGGGGTGTAGAGCAGGGCCTCGTAGAAGTCGGCCGGTGTCCAGGGCCGGTGGGGCTGCGCGCATGCGACCGCCAGCGCCATGGTGATCCGGAAACCGGTGTCGGAGTCGTTGGTTCCGCCGTAGCGGTCGGTGACGTCGCCCTCCAGCAGCAGCCGTCGCATCCGCTCCGACAGCCCGCGCCGCTCCCACACCGGCACCATGCGACGACGGCCTCGAACGGGCGGTCGCTCGGGTACGGGGATCGCCATCACGCGCTCACCCGCTCCCGGATCACGCTGGCCGACCGCGCGCCCGTAGTGCCGACGGCCGTCCCGGCCCGCTCGTCACCCGGCAGCCGCTGGGCCGCCAGCCCGGGCAACACGAGCGACCAGTCGGTGAGTTCGGCTCGGCCCGGGCCGAGCGAGAGCAGAGTGCGCAGCTCGGCGAGGAGTTCGCTCAGCCACCGTTCCGCGACCCGGGCGCGGGCTTCTTCCCCTGCTGCACGGGCGGCTTCGCGGGACTCCACCGTGTTCGGCTGGGTCTGCTTGCGCCGCAGTGCCGCGGCCGCCATCCGGGCGGCCTGCTCGGCTTCGTCCTGCTGCCCGAGCCGGACGATCGCCGCCCGGCGCCGCCGGTCCCGCAGCTTCTCCATCAGCCGGCCGCCGCTCCACCACAGCGCCGCCTCGTCCACGCCCTGTTCCCGCAGCTGGACGAGCCGCTCCTCCAGCACGGCCCGGGTCGCGCGCTCACACTCCTGCCACAACTCCCGAGTCCCCGGCACGTCGTTCGGCTCGAACCGCAGCGCGAGTGCGAACGCGACCGCGTCCTGCACGGCCGCCTCGATCCCGCGCCGCTCCGCGCACCCCGGGCACAATCCGGACGCCTCCGGCAGCCCGCAGTCCGTACACGGCGCCGCCGCTCGCGCCCGCTCCGCATCGGCGACCCGCTGCCGCTTGATCTCGTACGACGCCTCCCGCACGGCCTGCTCAGACACTGCCCGCTCGTGTGCCACGGCCTTGCGGACCATCTCCTCGCGCACGGCCTCCTGCAGCCGCCGCTCGACCTCCCGGCCCACCTCGCCCTGCGGCACAACCAGGCGGCCAGACAGCCGGTCCTCGATGACCTGGTCCGCCACCGCCCGCCGCAGCCCGCGCTTGTCGCCGATCAGCACCTGGCAGCTCTCGCACGCCCCCCGAGTGTCGAGACGGATGCCCTCGTCACACAGCGTCGACCAGCAACCGGGCCGCTGCGGCAACCCGACCTTCAGCAGCCAGGCCACCAAGTCCCGCACCGGCCCGCCCTGGTCACGCAGCCGGCGCTCCAGCCGCTCGGCCAGCACCCGCTGCGCCAGCTGAGGATCCACGACCCCTCGCAGCCGCCCGACCTCGCCCCGCACAGCGGTAGCCAGGTGCGTCCGCGTGCTGGACCGGCCCACCCGCACCCACAACGCTGCTACGGGCTCAAGTGCCTCGCCCAAGTCCTCCGGCACCGATGCCCGACCACGGAACACCCCGCGGCTGCCGCGAGCCTTCTCCCCGTCCGAACAGTGCTGACTTCGCTTTTCCCCGCGCAGCGGGCCACCGGCAGACCCGCCGGCTGCAGTCGTCGACGAACCCGGAGCCTCCTCGCGTGCACGCACGCGTCCCGGCAGATCACCTCCGCCCCCGACGGCAGAGCCGGAAAACCCACAATCATCCGCACTCTCATCACCAACATCAGCCACCCCAGCGTGCTCAGCGTGAAGGGACGTGGCAGCGGGGCGCCCCGAAAACTCCGGCGCAACGCCGGCTCCACCCTCATCTACAAGCCGCTGACCTGTACATTCGATGCTCTCGGCAGAGTCAAGATCTCCGAGTGCAGTATCGGGGCGCCCCCCCAACACGTCCTCGAACGACTCCTGCCGCCACCCGTCCCCCTCCAGAAGCGGGCCCTCGCTCTCCCCTCCTGCGTCAAGGTCGGCGCAACCAGCGCACGAGGCGGCACTCGCCGCAGGCGGTACGTCCCGAGCCGGCCGCGGGTCCGGGAGGAACGACGTCGGGCCCTTTCCTTTCCCCGAGACGGCGGCGACGGCCGGAACCACCAGGAGCCGCTTGCCCCGCTTGCCCGAACGCACAGGTGTCTCGATGACATCCCACTGCCGAAGCCGGCCCAGGACCTTGGCCGCCCCGGAGACCGAACCGCCCAACAGCTTCGCCAACGTTGCCGCGCCCCTCCCCCGGCCAGCAGCCACTGTCCCGCCGACCAGAGGAACCGTGCCGTCCTCGCGGCACTGCAGCACCAGCAGCAGCAAAGCCAGACGGTCCGTCGCCGCGCCCTTCTCCCGACGCTTCGCCAGCAGACCCGGTTCCGTTTCGCTGTTCGCCCAGCCCGGAGCGAACAAGGCCTCGATCAGATGCAGCAGCACCGCGAACTCGCGCTTGGACAGCGCCAGCGGAGCACCGTACGAACCGCGCGCCTCCCGCAACGGAGCCACACGGCACACCACGCCCTCGACCCGGCCGCTCGCCGCGGTGACAACCTCCGTTTCCACCGCCTTCGCCGCCACCAACGCCGGAAAGACGTCGTGGTCGACGCTCGACTCGGTGACCCCCAGCCAACGGCCCAGCTCCCGGGCCGTCGTGCGCGCTTCACAGGTGCGGTGATTCGACTTCGCCATCAGGACCAGCGCGGCCAGGATCTGCGCGTGCGTGAGCCCCGCCAGCCGCTCGTCAGCCATCAGGGCCCGGACTGCGGCGTACAACCGAGGCCGCATCGTCTTCCCGAGACACAGTGGGTGACTACGCCGGCCACTGTGGAAGGGTCCTGTTTCATCGGGGACGGCGCTTGAGGAGGGGTGGGAGGCCGACCAATGAGTATGAGACTCAGAAGGTGGCGATTTAGTCGTTTTGGGCTGATGGCTCCTGCCTGTTTTAGGCATGACCGAGCCAGCCCTCGTCCGGGTAGCTATGATCTGCTCCAGTCGAGGAGGTAAAAGGACGTCCGTCATCGCCACCCGGCCCGCTAGGGCGTAGCAGGACAGCCGGGCATGCGACGTATTCAGCTAGAGATGTCGGTTGTGCTTCACCTCCTCGACAACAGCAGTGGCCCGGGACCGCAGATCCCGGGCCGACCTGCGTCTGGCCCATGCGAGCCGACGCGTGGAGTGCGGCAGCACGCGAACGTGCTCGCAGTCAGTGGAAGCTCTATGCCGCGCCGGCCGCTGACGGCACCTGTTCCTCGCTGAGTGACGTCCGGGCCTCGGCCGCCCAGCGGCCGAGCGGGAGGTAGGAGTGGGGAGTTCCTTCCTCAGAGAGCTTGAGAACCTCGATTACGAGGGAGCTTGGAGACTCAGTGAGGACTGCGCCAGCCGGGTGGACGAGCAAACCAGTGAACTGGTCGACGGAGTCCAACTCCACTCGGGACTGCTCGATCGCGAGGTGCTCCCAAAGGCGCAGTCGCTGACGGGTATTGCGTGCGATGTTCTCGCCCGGCCAGCTGATGCGGCGGAGGGCGTCGAACGTACGGAGAGGCAGGACGTCGTTCTCCGTCAGGATCTGCGTAAGAAGCACCTTGCGGTCCCGTGCCTCGTAGGCGACCTTGGCCGGGACGTTGGCCAACGCGGCCAGGGTGGCCAGCTTCATCAGGCGTCCTTTCACATGAGCATCTTAGGGAGCACCCTAGCGCTTTTGACCTCGGAAATTTCCTGTCAGGAGCGATTGGGCGTGTCGAGTGTCCTCTGTCTTTGACTACAACGACGTCAGAAGCCCTCTGTAACTGCGCCTTTGCCCGAAATGCCACACAAGGTCGGGTTGGGTCGCGCGATCCGAGGCGGGCTGGACTTTCCTGACAGGAATCGGCCGTGCTGCCGTGCCACCGGGCGTTGCTGCCCGCATCAACGCGCTACGGCGCACAGCCGTGCGTACAGGCGAACATTCAGCGTTGCAGGTTGCGTTGCAGGTTGCGTTGCAAGGAGCGTTGCAAGCTACGTTGCACTGCTGGCGGCGTTCCATTGGAGCAGGAAGGCGAGGCGGCATTGGGCATGAGTGAGGGCCCCACCCGCCGTCTCGGGGTGGGGCCCTCACTCATGCCCAGCTGGCTGAAGGCCGCCGTCGGTTAGCGGCGGGTTGGCGGAGGTACTAGGCCCTCCGCCTCCAACTGGTCGAGGTATCGCTCAAGGACAGCCGAGAAGAGGTAGATGACTTGCCCGCGCTTGGAGGCTGCGGTCAACTCCATGTCCAAGGTGCTGGAGACGTCCCAGACCGGCTTGCTGACAAGGTAGTTGGAGGGCTTACCCTGCTCGGTGTAGGCGCCTCGCTCGGTCAGCCACTCACGGATGAGCACGAGCTGGGCCTTCACGGTCTTGGGGCACACCGTGAGCATCGCTGCATTCACGTAGTGGCCTTGGGCGAGACGACGGTTGCCGGAGGACCGCTTGTCGGCCTCCAGGCGCTTGGCCAGTCTGTCCTTAACGTCGGGTACGAGACGGAAACCCCAGCTTGCCCAGGTATTCGAGTTAAGGCGGTTATCCACGAAGCTGGCTTGGAGCGCCTTCTGAGCGACTAGGTCATTTGACGGAACTTCGCCGTCTGTACTGCCTGTCTCAGCCGTTGCTTGAGGTTCGGTTTCGTCCTCAGGCGTGGCTGCGACGGGCACGCGCTGCGCCGGTGCCGGCTCGGCGGCCCCGCTCGGCGCCTCTGGCTCAGTGAGGACAGAAGCGTCAGACGGGATCAGCGGCTGCGCAGCGGAGGCAAGTGACGCCAGGGACTGCACTGCTTCGCCGGCGCGGCCTGTTGAGTCGCGAACCGGCTCGGGCGCGTCGGAGGGGCGTGCGCCTTGACCAGCAGTGCCCTTGGGGCCACCGGCGGGACGAGATTCCGCTGCAGGGTGTTCAGAGACCTGCGGTCCAGCCGGAGATGGCGTGGCATCAGGGGCTGGCGCTTGGGGTCGCGGTGAGAGCGATTCTGCGGCGGCGGTTGAATCAGACGTCGACACGCCAGCCGGTACGTCGCTCTGGGAGCCAACGCGAGCCATCGGTAGGACCGTCGCGGGCGATGTATCGGTGGGGGGGCTCGAAAGGTCCGGAGGAGGCGCACTCCCCTGGTCATTCTGAGCTCCAGCGGTGATCTGCTTCAGAAGATCGGCCGTAGAGTCTGGGCCCGCGTTGATGTGGCTGCCACTGATGGCATCCGCCATTGACGCGCGAAGGACATCGCTCTGTACCGCCGAGCCTGCGCGCCGGCGCGTGCCGCGCCTCCGGGGCTGGTTCGATCCGCCGGATCCTGCCTCGGCCTTTGTGGTGTCGTCGCTTGCCATCAGGTGCCTGCCTGCTTGATCCGGTCAACTACTTCCACGGCGAGTTCGACGTACTGCCGACTGGGGGGCTGGTTCGGTTGAAGGATTACTACGGGACATCCGTCGTCGAAAGCAGATGAGATGAGCGTGTTTCGACGGATCTGAGACTCGAAGGCCATGAGGCCAAGATCCCTGAGGCGGTCCTCCACCCGCTCGTCTTCCGACGTGCGCTTGGATGGAGGGTTGGCCTTGTTCAGGACAGTTCCCAGGAACTGCGGGTGCGCACGGTTCTCAGTACGCTGCGGGGTGGCTTCGGTGAGTCCCTTCACCACTGCTACCCCTGGCACAGTCGCATACAGAGGCTCGCTGACCGCGATGACGAAGTCGGCGGCCGCAAGTGCCGCGGCAGCGAGTGCGCTGACGCTTGGCGGCGTGTCCAGGAGAATGATGTCGTACTTGTCTTCGATCTCCGCGAGTACCTCGCGAAGGATCAGGGTGGCTTCGAAGTCGCCGCTGGCGATCTTGCGTTCAGCATCCACCGTGGTGCTCTGCACACCGCCCAGGAGGTCAAGGCAGCCGACGTTCTCAAAGTCAGTGAGTAGCTCATCGCGGCTGTAGATCATGGGGCCCAAGGGGAGGCTCATGTCGTTGAAGCGAGCGTAGAGCGCGAAGCCGATGGAGCGGGCAGGCTGAGGCACGATGCCATAGGAGACACCTGCCTGTGCCTGCGGATCCAGGTCGATTACCAGGACGCGGAACCCGTTGAGCGCAAAGGCGCCACCCAGATTGACGGTTGTAGTTGTCTTGCCGGGCCCTCCCTTCTGGCTGGCCACAGCAATCTTCAGAGCCACAACAGTTCCGTCCTCTCAACTGATCCTGTCAGGAGTTGCCTGCCTGGCGCCTGAAGGTCCCATGGAGAGATGTGGGCACCGCGCATTCAGTACAGAACTGGACATCTTGGTGCACATGTACCTGGTGCCAGTCAACTCCGTGACCCGGAAATTTTCCTGACAGGCTAGCAGGGGAACACCAGGTACCTCTAAGGACACGCGAGTACCAGCGATTGGCGCGTTTTGGCTTGGTTCGAGTCGTGGTAGCAGTGGTCTGACAGTGAAGGAGCTAGGCCATCTGGTGGCGAGTTCGGATGACCGTGCTTTGAGTCGAGCGCGGCGGCTGGCAGGGCAATGTGCCTGCCTGTATGGGTTGTGAGGCGAGTTTGGTCAACCGGTTGTCTACCCAGACCGCCGGACGCCCGCTCTTGGTGTCGGACGCGCTAAAGCGTGAAGCGATCAACGAAGGTGCCACGTAGCGTTGTTTGGTAGTCGCGCAGAGCGAGCGTCTGTCGCGTGGGTTCGGCGGGGCGGTCGCGGCGTCTTCCGGCGAGCTGCGAAGGCGGCCCTCGTTCCGGTGCCGCAAGGATCTGTACGAAGGCGCGCTCGTTCGTTCAGAGCGGTGAACGAAGTTTGTTTTATCCTGGCGCAGGCCGCACTAGGGCGGGCTCGGTTCGGGAATCGCAAGCCCTAGGCGTACAGACGCCAAGCGAAAGTTGCGCGACTTGCAACGCGGTCACCTCAGATCACCTGGCCGAGCCTCGATCGTGACCTCGTATATGGGTAACAGAGTCATATATAGCGCTTGTCCATGTCGAACTGAGTGCCCGGCCTCGACGCGTGCACAAGCAGTCTCCTAGTACACGTCATGCCTTCGTTCGGCCGCGCGCACGTTAGACGTTTGCAGCCCTCGGGCGTTCGCCCGTAAACCTGCTCCACCATGCGAGAACGCGTCGCTCGTGGAGACGTCAGCGCGAGCAACCCATAGGCACGATGTCTAATCCGAACCTAGGCATCAGCATTTGCTCGCGATTGGTCTGTAGGTACAGAAGTGCTACCCCTTGGTCAATGCGACGTTCGTGCGTCAAGATGAAGCACTCAGTCGCGGTGCAGTAGGTTCCAAGCTATGCACGTCTAGCTTGCCGAATGACTATTGTTTAGCCGTTTGGACTACTCGAACGCACCGGCGCACACAGCGTGCCCCGAGGATGCCAAGTTCAGGGCGCTCGCCAAGGAGCGCAGTGTTTGGTAGTGACAAACAGTCGCACGTTCAATCTGGAACTCATTCTGAAGCGCATATTGCCGCCGTATCTGCCGTGCATCTTGCATCGCATTCCAAAGAGCATTCTGCGTTGCATATTGCAGTGCATGCTGACGCGCATTCAGGCATGCATGTTGCTGTGCATGTTGGCGTTCAACTCAACATGCATGTTCTCGAACATCTTGCCATGCGTTAACTCATGCAACCTGGCGTACATGTTCAAGTGCAAGTTCAAGTGCATGTCAACGTTCATGTTGCGTTGCGGCTTGCCACACATACAGTGTGCGCTTGTGAAAATCGCAGGTCATACCCGTGAGTGAATGCTCGGCTGGCCAGTGGCGCCGACACGAGTCCGGTGATCCAGCCGGTCTGCCCGCTCTCCAAGAGTCAGCTGCTCGCCAAAGCCGCTAAGGTCGAACGGAGTGAGTCGGGTGGCTACCTCGACGAGGCCGGAAGCCCTGTAGACGGGGTCGGCCTCCAGCTGTTGGACGAGGCGGGGCTCCAGCTCGGCTGTCAGCTTTGGCCAGGTCGGCCTCGCTGACGCCGAGGATGTCGGTGGCCTCTTGGAGCCCGGCCAGGGCGGAGCGGCTGGCGCAGGAAGCTGCTTCGGGCACCGGTCGACTCGTCCATGACCTTGGTGTGGATGAGAGTGTCGTACCACCTATCGGGGCCGCCCCCCCCGTAGGCGGATCCCGCTCGCAGCGGACTCGCACACGAGCAAGCGAGCGCGAGCCAGAGACCGGAGCTGGCTACCACGGTCGCGGCGGCCGGCACTTGTTGTCCGAGGAGCACCATCAGAGCGGATGCGTTCACCAAGCCTGCCGTGACTCCGGCTTCCATCCCCGGTCGGCGCCCACCGGTCAGCCGGGCCGCAACCGTGGCCACGAGGGTGCACACCCCTAGGAGGAAAGGGGTATGGAGCACGGCGGTGGCCAACACGCCCCACCAGGGAACCGTGGTCCACCCTGCGAGGTAGCCCGTAAGCGCGACTGTCGTGCCCAGGGCCGCCATCACGTTTCCGGACGAGCCGGATTCCGGTTCGGCGGTCGGTGCGCACAGCACCCACAGGCCCAACCCTGCCGCTGCGGCCAGTCCCGCTGTTGCCCACCCGGGCATCTCAGTGAACAGTGACAGCTGCGCCCACAGCGAGGCCGCACCGGCCATCGCCGCCCGTCCCGCGCTGCCTCGAGCGGCCGACAACCGCGTTGGTGCGGGGGATGTACGCGCAGGCCGCTGCCCAACCGCAGTCGACCGGGTCAGCCGGGATGGGGGAGTGGAGTATGTACCAGGCCCTGCGGTGTTAGTGCGGCGGGTCGCTGTCTGTGTCGGCGCCGCCCACAGCGGTGTCCCCGTCGCGTCTGCGGGCGCTGGCGGGGTGGGAGTGGCAACGGCGGTCAGGCGCCGCTCGGCTTACACGGCATCGGGGCGGCCGGCTGGATGGGCGCACAGCAGGTCCAGTACGAGGGCCTCCACGGCCACGGGTACGTCGGGGCGCACCGCTCGCACCGGCAGTGGCTGCGCCCCGTTCGGCCGGGGAAGAACCGGGCCGAACGGCGGTCGGCCGGTGAGGAGTTCGTACAGTACGCACCCCAGCGAGTACAGGTCGCACTGGACGTCCCCGGCCTCTCCCCGCAGCCGTTCGGGCGCCATATAGGCGGGGGTGCCCATCACCGTGCCGGGAAGGGTGACCGTTTCACTGCCGGCGTTCGTCTGTGCGATTCCGAAGTCGATGAGCGTGACCGTGCCATGCGGCGAGAGCATCACGTTCGATGGCTTGACGTCCCGGTGCACGACGCCGGCGGCGTGCGCGTCCCGCAGGCCGCCGCACATCTGTCGGCCCCATGCGATCACGTCTGCCACGGTCGGAAGACCGTGCGCCAGGACTGCCTGCACTGGTAAGCCATCGAGCAGTTCCATCACCAGGAAGCCGATGCGGCCGCCGCCGGTGATGTCCTCCCCAACATCGTGCACGCTGACCACATGCGGGCTGCGCAGCCGTCCTACGGCCAAGGCTTCGCGCTCGAACCGGACACGGGCGGCCTCCGGCGCTGCAGACAGATCGACCACCTTGATGGCGACCTCGCGCCCCAGCCGCACGTCGAAGGCCCGGTGGACCACACCCATGCCGCCGGCCCCGAGGACTTCACGCAGCTCATACCGGCCGACCAGCCGTGCTCCCCTGACCACCGCATCCACCTTTCCGGCTACAGCAGACCGCAGCCCGTTCGGCGCGATGACACAGCCCGGGCCCGATGCATGCCGCGGCAGCTCCCGGTCTACCTGCGGGCGCCCAACTGCACGGCGCCCGCAGGTAGACCGGATGACTGTCTCCGTCGGACTAATGTTGCATATTGGTACAGATAGTGCTGTAGACGCAGGAGGTTGCGAGGTAGAGCAGCCGGCGAGAGTCGCGCCACCGATCGAGGAGGTCGTGCGTGTCAGGGGCAGCGCAGTCGCGGTCGCCAGCTGTATTGACAGTCCTTCGCTGCTGCGGGCCCACCTCATTCCTCGGCCGACGCTGACCACCCGCTGGCGGTTCCGTTGGGGCCGGGGCTCACGCGCGGTGGTTCAGAGTCAAGTTGATCGGGGCCTCGAGCAGGCCGAAACGGGCCAGGCTTGCTCTCACCGCCTCGCGGTGTCGCAGCAACCTACGCGACCCCAGGGGCGGGGCCCGGAACGAATGGGTAACCAGCGTGGCTCGTCAATTGGTTCGATGACGTTCGCACCGCCTCTGCCGATCCGCGGCTGTCGTTGGACAGAACGCATACACCTGAGGGCAGTTACCGCGGGCTGTCGTTGCCTCCGCTCTGGACGCCAACCTCTTGAACATGGATTCTCGCGGCCACACGCGTCTGCGTCACCTGGTCGGTCGGGCCTTCACCCAGCGTCGGGTCGAGCAGTTGCGTGCCCCGATCCGGGCCACCCTCACACGCGGGAAAGGGTGCCCGAGTCCATATTATGGGCACCCTTTGAGCGCTGCTTTGCCTCAGCTTGAAGACGCGCTGCGCTCGCCCGTCGTCAAAGGGACGCTCGACAGGAGCGGCAACTTCCGACCTACGGACATCGGCCAGACCATGTCCAAGGAGAACAGGCGAGTGGGCGGCTCCAACAAGCTCATGACGTCCAGGAGGGCACCGAGGGCGCGCGGGTTGGAGGCTCCTGTCTCAACGCAGCGGTCGACATAGCGAGCGAGCATCCTCTCCATGGGGGTGGGTGGGGTGTCGGAAGCGCCGGGGTAGAGGGCGTCCTGGCCGACTGCCAGGTCCCACGCCGCGCCGACGGGACGTGCTGCGGCGCGCTGCATGCGCCGTGCAGTGCCCGAGGCGGTGATGGGGTGAAGGCGCAGTACGTCGCGGACGGCGAGCGCGCACTGGGCGGCGACGGACAGACCATGGCCATAGACGGGGTTGTAGCCGGCGATGGCGTCGCCGAGCGCGAGGAAGCCGTCGGGCCAGCGGTTCATCTTCTCGTAGTAGCGGCGGGTGTTGGCCGTGCTGCGGGAGGTTTTGACGTCGCCGATCGGCTCGGCGTTCGCTAGTAGTTCCCCGATGACGGGGTCGCCTAGACCGAGGGCGAAGTCGATGAAGGCGTCGTTGTCGGCGGTGGGCTCGCCGCCGCGGGTACCGCAGAGGGTGACTATCCAGCGGTCGCCCTCGATCGGCAGAATGATGCCGCCCTGGCCGGGCGGGGTAGCGGGGTTGGCCTGAACGTTGACGAGCGGGAACCCGATGCTGGCGGTGCTGCCGGGCGCCTTGTAGAGGCGGGTGGCGTAGGCAACGCCTGCGTTGACCTCGCGTGTTTCGACCTTGGGAAGGCCCAGGGTCTGGAGCCACTGAGGCGCGCTGGTGCCGCGGCCGGAGGCGTCGACGACCAGGTCGGCGTTGAGGACTTCTTTGATGTCGCCGGTGTGCACGCGGACGCCGGTGACGGTCGTCGACGAACCTTCTAGGCCGAGTGCGGTGGTGTTCTCGCGGAGCTGGATGCGCGAATCCTTCAGGACTCGTGCGCTCAGGACGTGGTCGAGGAGGGGGCGGGAGCACACTAGGTTGCGGTGCGGGACATTCTCAAAGCGCCGGAACCACACCTCGTTGGGGGCGCGCGAGACCATGTCGCCCATGATGCGGACGAGGCGCGCGCCGCGGGCGACGGTCTCGTCGATGACGCCGGGCAGCAGTGCCTCGAAAGCCTTTACTCCTCCCGTCCAGACGAGGTGGGCGTGATGGCCCTGGGGTATGCCTCGGCGAGGCTGAGGGCCGTCGGGCAGAGCGTCTCGCTCAAGGATGGTGACGTCGGCGCACTCGGCGAGGGCCGCCGCGGCTAGGAGGCCGGAGGCGCTGGCGCCGATGACGATTGCGGTGGGCCGGCCGGTGGTGGGTGTGTCAGACATGGACGGTCACGCTCTCTGTGCTGGTCGTCCGCTGGCGTATGCGGTCGAGGAGACGGGGCGGTGCAGGGCCTCGCCAATGGCGTCCAGGTGGTCAGTGACCTCGGGGCCGATCAGCGGAGGCTGGCCGTGTGGGGTGAAGGATGCTCCAGCGGTGTATGCCTTGACGGCCTTTTGGATGGCGACGGCGCCGGCCAGACCGCGGGCCCGGTCCTCGCTGTGCTTGGCGACGGCTTCCTCGTAGTGCTGCTGGTAGGCGACGTGGTCGAAGAAGGGGGCGAGGACGCGCAAGGCGTCGTGGATGCGCTGCTCTCGTTGCATCAGCTTCAAGCCCAGCGGCGTGAAAAGACCGAAACGGGCGCTGGCCGCCGAAGCATTGGTGACTTGGACGGTCCGCCATAGTGTGCGGAGACGCCGGTAGTCGTGCCCGTTGCGGATGCGGGTCTGAAGGGCGGGGCCAGCCTGCGGAATGATGAAGCCGAGCGCGACGAGAACGGCTTCAAGAAGCGCAAACGGTGGCGCCACTTTGGTGCTGAGTACGTCGAGGTTGTGCCCGCCCCAGCGGGCACTGACCGCACCCAGTTTGGCGATGTCGAAAACCAAACCCAGGGCGTATCCGATCTGAAGGCAGACGACGCCGCTCTTGATCCAACCTTTAGTGATTCTGGGGTACCACCTCCACAACATGCTCGCGGACACCAGAGAAGACACGGCATGTGCAAGCACGTACAGCAGGATGTGCTCCCGCATCCACGGGGTGCTGGCGTAGTAGGTATCGAGGTCGTAGATTCGTGCCTCAGGGACATCGGCGAGGAGAAACGTCACCCACAGCGCAACGATGATCCCGGCGTATATCCAGTAGATGGCGGTCATGCGCCGGCGACGCCGGTCAGAGGGCGGTTCCCTCCATCGCATGATCATGGTTAGGCCGGTCGCGCAAAATGCGGTGAGGAAGCTGTACGCCCAGGGAGCGGCGAGGTTCGGGATGCCGGTCCATACGTTCAGCCGGTGGATGTTAATCGGCGTGATGACGACGATGACGGCCGCAGCCCACAGCAGCAGGAGGGCAGTCGCGCGGACGTCGGGGTCGCGGTGGCCAGCGCGCCACAGCATCGGGCCTCGTAACGCGAGGGCACTGAAAAGGGCGACAGTGGGGACTATGTAAGGAATGTGGAGGTCCATCAGAGGACGTGCCCGCTTCGGTGCGACAGCGACAGAGCGAGACGGCCCTCGACGGTGGCGGCGTTGGCGCGGGGCTGTGCATGCCGTCCGTCCACCCAGGTACGGACCTCGCGGCCGAGCCACAGCCCGAAGGTCTCGGCGTTGACCTCATCATTGTGCGTGGATTCGGAACGGGCTGCGACGGCGAGCAGTGCATTGAGCGGGACATGCTCTGACTCGAGGACCAGTTCCGCTGCACGTTGAACGGCTTCGCCTGATGCGTCAGGGGCGGCCGCGCGAGCGGCAGCGCCCAGGCCCGGCATCGCGTGACTGCAGTGGTTGAACTCCTCGTGGTACAGCTCGTGCCCAAGGATGACCAATTGCGCCTGAGGGGCCATACCAGCGGCGATCACGATCACACTCCGGTCATCCAGTACCAAGCGCAATCCTGAGACCGGCACTTCCGGTGGGAACTCCCTGAAAACCAGGTCAACCGGTTTGTTCTTGCGCTCGCTCATTGCGCGGCAGAACTCGGTCATAACGACCTCCGCAGGGGCCGGCATCTGGATCCGCTCAGCCACGTCCTGTCCCAGCTCGGCCAACAGCGCCTTCATGGTCTTGCCGCTCATCGGTCCGGGCCCCCGTGCTTCGGCGGGATGACTGACTTGAACACGCCCTCAAGGAGAGCAGCCAACTGCTCCTTGCTGGCGATGCCAGAGGCGCTGCCGTGCACTCGCATGTCGCTGCCCAGCACTCCGTACCTCTCCATGAGGGCCTCGAGCGGGTCTCGCTCCGGGGGCTCGTACCGCAGAAGAATGCGCTGGAGAGCCCGGTTTAGAGCGTCGGCGGCCGGGCTGGTGAAGTACGTCTCCTGACCGTCCAATTCGAAGTAAACGGCCAGCTCATGCAGTGTTTTTGAGTTGGGTACCTTCTCCCCGCGGATAATGCTGCGGGCCCACGGGCGAGACAGATGCAGGGCCGCCTGGACCTCCCTGGTGAGCTGCGTCTCCGACTTGTTGGCATCAGCCCGATGGCGTGCGACGAAGGCTCTGATGCGGCTCAGAACCCGGTCGTTGAAGTCCAACTCCGGTACGCACTCGCCATGGAGAAGGGCGGTGACCGTGTCCTCAGGCAGAGAGGTAAGGCCGGCCAGCATGTGGGAATTTAGGACGGTTTGCCTGTCTAGGTTCTGCGCCTCGATCTGCGCATCCAGGCGCCTCAAGGTTTCGGAGACGGGGGTGTCCACCTATGCGCTCCCGCGGGTTGTCGATCGACTTGTCCCGCACTCTACGCGGGCCACCCAAGAAGGGAAACGATCGTTGCCTGATAGGGAAACGATCGTTGACACGGAACGTTAGCGGGGGGCAAGATCCTGCTGCGCACACGGCCCCTCCGGGCAAGTGGCGTGCGGCAAGGTGGAGTTGAAGTGGAACCTGACGCTCGGGTAACCCATGAGTCTCCCGGACGGTTCCGGGGGAGGGTGCGCAAGTCCGTGGACAGCCAACACCGAATGGTGCCTGGCGATCTCACATGCCGAGTAGTCCGCTGGGCTCCCTTCGCAGGCCACTCCGGCCGCCGATCTACCAGCGCGCTACACGCCCACGACAGCCGGGCTGCGCTCACCCGAGCTTCCGACCGGGGCATTGATGACCGCCATCCGTCTTGAACGGCTTCAGCAGCGGTCGACCACCAGGTTGCGCACAGAGCCACACGTTTGAAGGGAGACGGAATGCCTATGGACGTTCAACTAGCCACCCTGGAAGAAGCCGAAGAGGGCTTGGTCACCAAAGTACAGGCCATGAGGCTCCAACGGTTACTCAAGGGCCGCCGCGACCACCTACTCCTGAGCCAGGAAGCAGTCGGAGCGCGACTGGACATCAGCCCTCGGTCCTACGGCAACTGGGACGGAGCAAGGGGCAAAGAGTGGGCGGACGGAAGGCCGCGCCCAAACCAGCGGACCGCGGTTTCCCGCATCCTCAACGAGCCTTCCGCGCCCCTTGCCCACGACGTTGGCGCCGGCAAGACGCTCGGGACGTCCATGTGTGCCATGGAGCTGCGGTCTCGCCGCTCACGTTCCCATTTCCGCTCGGGCGGCGCGGGCAGCCCTGATTCCACCGGCGGTGACGCGGGCGAGAGCCAGGAGCAGTCCGTCTACTACACCGACCGTCTCAGCACGCTGATCGTCGAGCGGCTCCTCGCCCAAGCCCTGCGGGGCGTCGCGGAGGGCCACCCCGCAGCGGCCACAAGTTACGGCGGACGAAATTGCCGCACCTGTCGCCGGCCTTGCATCTCCAGCTATTGCTGGCGGCGCCATCCCCTTCCGCAGGGGAGTTGACAGGGATAGCTGAGCACTTTCCGATGGACCTCGGTCACTTCCAATCTCGTCGGCCCCGATGTCAGGAGTCGGGCTCGCAACGAGGAGAGCAAATGTCGACCTTTGGCTCGGTGTCCATAGACCGACCTGATCTCGAACTGAGATTCGTGGCGAGTGGTTCGCCACGCACTCAGGCCGCGGAGATCACCGGCGTGGTGAGGGTGACGCCTGAGCAACTACTGGAAGACGGAACCACTATGGTTCTGTCTGAGGGCTCGCTCGTCCTGATTTTCGGGATTTCCCCCTTCCGTATCCGCGGCAGAATCACAACCGTGCTCGATTTGTTGCTCCAGAGGATGAGCCGGGAGGGCGGCGCGGCTCTGGCCATCAGCGCTGCTCCAGGAGCACGACAGCCGTTCCCCCCGGCCATCGTGGACCGAGCAGGAAGGCTGGGCATCGCCCTACTGACCACGTCCGCTCCCGCCGAGTGCTGGCAAGGCGTGCATGAGGAGATCCAGCAGTCCCGTCTGAGGTTCGCTGAGCGCCGCGCTGCCCAACTCGGTTCCCTGGTACAGGAATTGCCCGCCCATCTGGCCGATTCCCGCGCGATGCAACGCATTGCGGACTGGCTCGCCCGGGTCCTCGACTGTCAGGTGCTGGTCAGTGAGCCAGAGCGTGTCCTCGCTGCCTCCCCGGCCACGGCTGCGGAACAGCTGGCCCAGGCCATCATCCGGCAATCCGTCGGAGGAGTTCGCCCCGAGATACCGTCCGGGCCTCACACCCAGCTCGTGTCGCTGGCTCCGCAGTCGGCTGCGAGCACCGTGCTCGCGGTTGCCCGCAAAACCCCTTTCGACGAGGAAGACTTGCGGCTGCTGCGGCATGCGGCAAAACTCCTCGGCCTCGTGGGCCAGGCGCATAGCGAGTACCGAGCAGCCTCAGGTGCTTCTCAAGCTGCGCGCAGCGCAGCGTTCGAGCTTCTTGTGGACGGTGAGGTTGACAAGGCGCGGCGCGTCATGGCCAATCTGGCGCCGGGGCTTCTGGAACCTGAGACCGCCCGCGTTTTCGTGGTGGAGACCCAGCCGGCACGCCGGGAGCTGGCTGAGCGCCGCTGCAGGACATCCGTCGGTCACCAGGCCCTCGTTGTGCCTGCGCCGAGAGACGACCGGCGGATACTGATCGTGCAGCCGATCCGTTCCGGCGAGGACACCGGAGTGGACGTCTCCGAGGAACTCACTCGCCTGGTGGGCGTCCTCGGACCTCCCTCGTCCCTGGGCGGCAGCGGCATCTACTCCATTACCCTGCTTGCCAACGCGCTCCATGAGGCCGTCACCGCGCAGCGGTTCGCTGCCTTCCAGCCCGACTCGGTGGCTCTCTCCGTACACGGCTCCGACCTTGTCAGCCTCCTGCCCCAGGCAGAAGCACAGCACTGGGCCCACCGACTGCTGATGCCGCTCATGCGCGGCCAGACGCAATGGGAGTCCATGCGGGAGACCCTCCCGGCCGCCCTCGCCTACCCGCACACGGTGGCCGCACGCCGGCTGCGCCTGCACCGCAACACTGTCATGCGGCGCGCTGCACGCGCTGCCGAACTCCTGCGCATGGATTTCGCCACCGTCAATGACCGCATTGCCGTCGCCCTGGCCATGGAGCTGGTCACACAGCGCGAGGCATCGGCCTCGCCGTACCTGACGGGTACGGAACCGCCGTCCCTGGCAGAGATTCTGGCTGCGCCTCAGGTGCAGGCCTGGGCGCAGACCCTGGTCCGGCCGGCCCAGGCGGACCGACGCGACTTGGTGTCCACGGCCCTGGCCTGGCTCACCTTCGACACCCACATCGAACCCGCGGCCCGCGCGCTCGGCCTCTCCGAGGTCACCGTCCGGTCCCACCTCCGGGCCCTGGAAGGCTACATCCAGCGTGACCTGGCCACCCTCGCCGGCGTGCGCGATCTCCAGTTTTCGCTGCACGTCGTTACCGGACAGCCTGACCTCCACTCGGCCAGACCTGACAGTCGCCGCCTGCTGACCCTCCAGAGCTGAGACCTGGCCCTCGTCGGCCTCGTGCGGGCCTGTGTCGAGTACCACGCATCAAAGTCGGGTCGAGCGAGCAGGTCGCGAGCCGTAGTGGGTGCCGTGTTGTCTCCCCTGGGGGCAGCAGCGGCGATGACCTACATGATCTTTCTGGCCAACCATCCTGATCTTCCCGCCCAGGGGTAGCAGTCCAGCCGACATGTCGCGCTTCCGCACCCGCACGCTTTCCAACTGTGGTGGTGGGGCGTTGGGCTGGGTTCAGGAGCGTTCACCTGCGTTCGTGAACGGCTGGCCGTCGGTGCGGGACGGCTTCGAATCTCGCCTAAACGTCCGTGTACGGCGCTTAATGAGACGGAAACTGAGACGGGCGTAGGCGTCCAGCCGGTACAGGTGTCGTCGAGCTATAGGCCGCGAAGTGCCTCGTAGAGGTCGCCGTATGCGCTCCAGCAGGTGATGCTGCCGTCGTCGTTGAGACTGCCCATGTACCAGTCGTCATCGTTCACGGCTTTCACCAGGCAGAGCCCGTGGAATCCCAAGACGATCTCGGGGTGGAGCCGCTCGCCTTGTGCCGGCCAACCGGTCACAACTCGATCGATGTCGAGAGATGTGGCCTCCCAGTCGCCGGAGACCTTACGGATCTCCTCCAGGGTCCAACCTGCCGGGAGCTGCCTGCCTGTCATCCAATGATGATGACAGCCACCGCACGTGCCGAGGACGGCACGGCTTCTCAGAGGTCGTTATCGTCTGATGTTTCATCCCGATATTTGCTGCTCTGTGTCTTCCGCGGGCCGCGCCACGAGATGGTGTTCTCGCTGGTGAGGCGGCGGGCCATGAGGTCGGTCATGGCAATGTGGAGCACGGCTTCGGATCGGGTGGGCAGGGTTCCCTAGTCGCGGGCGAGGTGGCGGTGGAGCATGAGCCAGCCGTAGGTCCGTTCGACCGCCCACCGCTTCGGGATCGGAGTGAAGCCCCTGGTCCCTGGCTTGCGGGCGGTGATCTCCATGGGCGTCGGGTGCTTCATCGTCGGTGTCCTGAACGTCGGCTGCAATGGTTGCCCAGTCAGTTCCAGCGAAGGCGTATCCGCTCAGTCACACGTCCTCCGCCCCTGTGAGAGGAACAGCATGGCAGACGTGATCGCCGTCAGGCTGCAGCGGCAAGAGCGGCTGGAAAGGCCGTCTGTTCGTCAAACAGCGTGTGGTGCTGGAGGCAGTGGTAGGGCTGGCCGAGCATGTGGTTGAAGAGGTTGCACTGTGCGGCGCCATGCCAGTCTCCGTGGTCGTCGCGTCGTCGCCGGTAGTGGGCCTTGGCGCAGACGGCCAAGTGCCAGATGAGTCGTACTGGATCCGGGATGTGTGCACGCCCGGCATGACCATCATAAGGAAGGTGCACTTCTGCGCTCGCATACGGCCGCCTGGTGCTAAGCCGATAGGCGGCAACGGCCATTTTGTGCACCGGTGATATGGCATCGCCTCGCGCATATGCCTAGCGTTGCTGATGCAAGCCCGGCTCAACCACTGTTACGAGTGAGGCACAAGCCGAACCCGCCGGTGGGGAGCCGATCAGGTCAGCGGCGAGCTGTCCCGGTGAGCGGCGACTATCTGCCGCACAAGCCAGGAGGCGGGTACCAGAGGGTGGTTGGAGCCACCGTCACGGCACCCGCTCTCGCCAGCACTAAACCAGGCCCAAGCCAGGGCCTGTGAAAAATGACTCTCAGCAGAGTCACCACCAGCAGAACTGAGGAACCACTGGGGCCTTCCACCGGCGTGTTCGAGCACGTCGGCGGTGTCCAGAATAGACCAGTGCGCCGTGCGAGAACAGCGTGGCCGCTGGACTTTCCTAGGAGAAGGCCCCCTGAGCCAGACGGGGCGAACGGCATGACCTTCAAGCACGCGACGGACCAGTCGGCATCGCCCACCACAGCGTGGGTTCGCCGGCGACGCTCCAGGGCGGAACGGGACCGCATGAAGGACCTCGGCGCAGCCGGGCTGAGCGGCTAGCACCCGACCACGCCCGACAGCGCGTCCCAGCCGGTTGCGGGTTTACCAGATCCTTGACCGGCGCCACGCCCGGGGAAGACCTCCTTCCCCCGAGCGAGCGGCGCGCGGCAGGAGCAAGGCGGCCTCCCAGCAGCTGCTCCTGCCGCGCCGCACATGGGGGGCGGATAAAGGGCCCTCCGCACGAGACCCTTGCGCCTGGCTACGCGCCTGCCGGACAACGTCCGGCCCACCCTCGTACCCCGATCTGCCGCCGCTAGGCGCAGGGGACACTCCCGGCTCACAGACCTTCCGTGCCTAGGGCAGCCACGCCCGCCGTCCACGTACCGGCGGCAGCCCGACACGGCCAAGCCCACTTACAGGCGAAGCGTCGGACCCCGTGCCGCGCGTTGGTCGACCCGTTCTGTCCCAAACGACGTATCCCAAGGAGAAGGCATGCGCATCGCCGCGCGCGTTGTAGCACTGACCAGCGCCGTTCTGTTGACGGCAGGCGGGGCCGCTCTCGCGGTCGCACCGACCGCCTCCGCCGTATCCAGGCCCTCCCAGTGCCAGTACGTATGGAACACCCCGCACAACGCGAAGACGACCGCAGTAGTCAACCTACGCACCGGCCCGAGTACGTCCGACACGTCGATCGGAATCCTCTCCAGGGGAACCGGCTTCACCCACTACTGCATCGCGTACCCCCACGGCAACAACTGGGCATGGGGCAAGGTCACCAGCGGCGCCAATGCGGGGAGGTGGGGCTGGGTCTACTACAACTACCTCACGCTCTGACCGCGGCCGTCCGTCCTATCGCTTGGACGCCGACTCGCCCAGCCTTCCTCGCTCAGCTGCGATCCCCGCTTTGGCCCGAGTCTGCCGAGGTCGATGCAAAGTTCCGCTTGTGCCCACACCGCAGCCGACCTGCTAGCTGGCGCACGAGCTGAGGATTCGGACACGGCAGAAGGTGTGGATCTGAGGACGCACGGTGGGACGGCTGAAGAGCCCTCTGCCCACTATGAGACCAGCGGACACCCGAACGGAACCTACACCGACCGTGCAGATGCAGCCCAACTTCCGGGCCGGACGGACGGGCCTCTTCCATCGTCCCGGCACCAGGCGCAGCCCGGCCGCTCATCCTCATCCCCCTGGGACGATCCACCGCGTTCTTCCGGCGCGGGCGCGGCCGGCTGCTCAGCGGGGGCGTCGTCCGCCCACGACGACGCCCCCGCCACATCCACCGGCGCCCGAACCCGCTGACGCCGGCCGCCCCACCGGGAACGTCGAGCGTCCGCACTTTCTGGAGCGTTTGTGTCAGCAACCACCCTGCCCGCCGCCGCCGAGGTTCCTGAACAATCCGCCCCACCCTCATGGCCGACCGCTATCTGGGCCCTGCTCGTCACCACGCTCGTGGCACGCAGCTTCGGCTTCGCCTACCCGTTCCTCAGTTACCACCTCAAGCACCTGGGCTATACCACCGAGGGCGTCGGCCAGGTCCTCGGTGTCTTCGGTATTGGCTGGCTCCTCGGCCAGTTGCTGACCGGATGGGCTGCCGACCGCATTGGGCGGCGCCGCACCCTCGTGACCGCGATGGCAACCGCCGCAGTCTTCCTTCCGCTGTTCGCACAGGCACATGGCTTCGCCGCCGTGTGTACCGGGGCCCTTATCGCCGGCATCGTCTACGACGCGGCGCGCCCGGTTGTCTCGGCGTTCATTGCCGACCTCATCACGGACGACGCGCAGCGTGCTGCGGTCAACGGATGGCGCCACGGCGCCGTGAACATCGGTGCGGCCCTCACCGGAGCGGTCGGCGGTTTTCTGGCCGCACATCTCGGCTTCCAGATCCTGTTCTGGCTCAACGCCGCCGCGTGCGGGGCATGCGCCTTCATCGCACGCCGCTCCCTGCCCGCCGACAGCCCATCCGCGATTGCGCCCTCCAGCCGCATCCCCCTACGGGCCGTGGCCCGCGACGCGCGGTTGTGGCTGCTGTGGGCGGGGAGCGTCTTCGCCCTGACGTGCGCGGCGGGGATGTTCACTGCGCTTCCGATGCTCATGGAGGACGACGGCCTGGCCGCCACCGCCTATGGATGGACGCAGGTCGCCAACGCCGGAACGGTGATCGCCCTCACCCCCCTGCTCACGCCGTGGCTCAGCCGCCGTTGCGGGGGACAGCGGCCCATGATCGGCACACTCGCGGCCAGCTCGCTCGTTCTGGGCGTCGGAATGGGCAGCGCCGGCCTCGCCGATACCACCCTCGGCTACAGCCTCGCCGTGGTCGCCGCCGTTCCCGGCGAAATCGCCTTCTTCATTGCCGCATCCGACGTCCTCAACAAGCTCGCACCCGAGTCCGCCCGCGGCCTGTACGCAGGCATCTGGGGATCCACCCTCGCCGTCGCCGTGATCGTCGCCCCGGTTGTCGCAGCCGTTTCCCTGGCTTCCGGCGGTGGGGCACTCGCCGCGCTCACCACCCTTGCCGCCGGCGCCGTGGGCGCAGCCCTGTGCCTGCCGCTCGCCGGGCTCACCCATCGGCGCACGGCCGCTCGCATGACCGCCGTGCCCGTCCCCGCCGCTTCCTGACCGCCGAACCGGAGAACCGCCATGAGACACACCACCACGGTGCCCAACCCGTGGGATTCCCAGCGCCCTTGGTCTCCCATTGCGACCGGCCGGCCCACGCCCACGACAAGGGCAGAGCGATGACCGCGATCGCTCCGGCCGAGCAGTCCGCCCCACCGACAAACGACCGACGACTGCTGCTCGGTGTCTTCGCCCTGCTGGGCCTCGCCATGGCGGTCTGGGGCACGAGGCTGCCCGCGGTCCAGAACACAGCACACCTCGGGCCGGGCCAACTCTCACTCGTCCTCCTCGGTGCCGCAGCCGGCATGGTCGCCGGACTCCAGCTCGGCGGACGCCTGGCACACCGGCACGGTTCCTCCCGGTTGCTGATCGTCCCCGCCATGGTCTTCGGCCTCGGTCTGGCCCTCCTCGGCCAGTGCCGAACCTTGCCGACCCTGATCGCCGCCGCGGTCGTCTTCGGCATCGCCCATGGGCTGTTGGACGTCGGCTGCAACGCCTCTGCCGTCCACTGCGAGCTCGCCTACCAGAGGCCGATCATGTCCGGGCTGCACGCCGCCTACTCAATCGGCGCCCTGTGCGGGGCCGCGCTCGCAGCCGTGACCACCTGGATGCCCCACAGCGTGCTGTTCGCGATGGTCGGCGCCTTCACAGTGCTCGCCGCGGTCATCGCCGTTCCGGGCGTACGGGCGTCAACTTCCCTCGATCACGCACCCCAGCGCCCCGAAGCAGTCCCGGACAAGGTCAAGCCAGCGCAGACTGCCCACGCCACTGTCTGGCTGCTCGGTGCCCTGGCCGCTGCATGCCTGCTGGCTGAAGGCGCTGCCGCCGACTGGTCGGCAGTTCACCTGCACTCCCTCCACAGCTCCGAGGCAACAGCGGCGGCCGCCTACGCCCTCTACAGCGCCGCCATGGCTGCGGGCCGGCTCGCCGGAGACCGGCTGACCAGCCGCTACGGAGCACCCGTCCTGGTGCGCGTCGGCGCAGCGCTGGGCGCCGCCGGACTCGGTGCCGCACTGATCGCCGGCAGTGCCCCGGCCGCCCTGCTCGGCTGGATGGCGCTCGGCGCAGGCCTGTCCACAGCCATGCCGGCCCTCATCACAGCCGCCGGGCGAGGAGGACCGCGTGCCGTGGGCACGGTCGCCAGTGCCGGCTACCTCGGCCTGCTCGCCGGGCCGGCCGCCATCGGAGCGATCGCCTCGCTCACCAGCCTGACCACCGCACTGGCCCTGCCCGTCGTCCTGGCGGTGGCCGTTGCCCTCGCCTCCTACCGAGCCCTGGAGTCTCGATGACCGCCTCCAAGCCCACCACCCCCAACGGCGCCGACCTCGAGGCGGTGATCCTCGACTACAACGGGGTCATCGGCCGCCAGCCCACCTCCGCCCAGTGGGCCCAGCTCGCCGACCTCGCGGGATGGCACCCCCACGAGACCCACGCCTTCCAACAGGCGTTCTGGCAGCGGCGGGAACCCTTTGACGAGGGCATCGCCGCCACCCATACGTTCTGGAGCGGACTGCTGCGCAACGGGCGGACCGCACCCCCGGGCAGCAGCCTCCTGGCCGCCCTCGGCATCGCCGACATCGCCATGTGGACCGCCACGGACCCGGTCGTGCTGGACCTTCTGCGCACAGCCCACGCCACCGGACTGCGTCTCGTACTCCTGTCCAACGCACCCAAGCCGCTGGCGAACGGCCTCGACGACGCCGACTGGTGCACCTTGTTCAGCGGGACCGTCTACTCCGCCCGCATCGGAGCCAACAAACCCCACAGGCGGGCCTACGAGGCCGCGCTCGAAGCTGCCGGACTGCCGCACCCCGCAAAGACCCTGTTCGTCGACGACCGGCTGGAGAACGTCGAAGCCGCCGAGCAGTTCGGCCTGCAGACCCTGCACTACACCGGCGACCCGGCCGCGCTCGCCCGCCGACTTCTCCAGCAGCCCGCCGTCTCACGCCCGGCCGCCCTCGCTACGAGCGCATGACCGCCTCGCGACGCCGTCCAGCCGGCCCGGCACCCGCCGAATCCCCATCAACCGGAGAGCCGACCATGAGCCTGACTGCCCTGAGCCCCAACGCCCGTGCTGTGACGAGCACGTGGCACTCCTCGGTGGTCGCACTCCCGGCCGAACGGCCCGCGGCCACTCCTTTTCACACCCGTGAGTGGGCCGCCGCCTGGCAGGCAGTGCGCACCGAGCAGGTCCGCAGCCGTCACCACCTCTTCCTCCAAGACGGCACGCGCCAGCACCGCATGTCGTTCTACCAGGTCAGCAACAGCCCGCTGTGGCACGCCATGGAATGCGAGGCCGGCGTCACCCGTCCGACCTTCGAGGCCGACGTCCTGTACAGCCCGTCCGCGTACGGCGAGTACGGCGGACTGCCCGGCGCGGCCGTGTCCGTCCTGGGCGAGACCGTAGACCGCGGCCGTGCGCTTGCCCGCGACCTCGGCACCGAGGCCCTGGTCATCGCGAACATCCCGCCCGCCGAGCGAACCCTGTGGAACCAAGCCCGAACCCCCGACGCCGAAGTCGTCCTGGCCTGGGCCCACCGAGCCCGCGTCGGCGCATCCGTCGACGAGTTCATCGCGAACTTCCCCTCCAGCACGACCGGCCGCGCATTCCGCAGCGAGCACCGCCGCGGCACCGACGCCGGCCTCACCCTCAAGATCGCCCGAGGTCTCGAACTCCTTTCCTACATCGCGGAGTTCGCTTCGCATGCCGGTCCAGCCAGCCAGAACCGGACCCTGTACGGAGCCGACATGTTCACCCCGCTCACCCGCGTCCCCGGCGCCGTCGGACTTCTCGCCGAACACCGCGACGGCACACTCGCCGGCGGCTTCTTCTGCTTCCGCTACGGCTCGGCGCTCTACCTATGGACCGCTGCCGTCGACGCCCGCAACCGGGACCTGCCGGTCTACAGCTGGCTGATGCACGAGAGCGTCAAGTTCGCCGTCGACACCGGCGCGAGTGTCCTGGACGCCGGCCGCTTCGACTACGCCTACAAGGCCCGCCTCGGCATGCTCCCCGTCGCGCTCACCTCCGCGGTCTATCTCACCAGGCCCAACCCTCACCTCATCAGCCGACTCGGCGCCCTGCACACGGGACTGAACCAGCACGTCCTGCGGGCCTGGAACAAGGCCTGACCCCGACCGGATCACCGCGGACACTCCCTGCCCGAACGACCGTCAGGACCACACCGTGACCCACCCATCGCAGCCCTCGAGATCGCCGCTGCTCATCGTCATCGGAGCAGGAAGCCGCATCTGGCGCGGATACGGACTGCAGCACATCGGCGCCCGCCACCGTGTCGCCCTCCTCGACGACCAGCCTCCCGAGTGGGCCAACGACCACGTTGTCCTCTCCGTCGCCGTCGACCTGGCGAACACCGAAGCAGTCGCCGCCGCCGTCGGCGCACTGGCCGCCGACCAGGGCGTTGCCGGGGTGCTCACCTACCTGGAGCAGCACGTCGTGCTCACGGCCCGGATCGCCGAGCGTTTCATGCTGCCCGGCAACACCCCCAGCGCCGTCGAAGCCTGCCGGGACAAGTACCTCAGCCGCTCCCTGCTCACCGCGGCCAATGTTCCCTCCGCACGCTCCTATCTCGTCCCGGACGCCGAGACCGCCGTCGAGTACGCGGTTCTCCTGGGCGGCCCCGTCGTCCTCAAGCCCCGGTCGATGGGCGGCAGCGCCGGCGTGCGCCGAGCCGACACCGCCGACCAGGTTCGCGACGCCTACCAGGCCGCCCGCGGCGCGACCCTCTTCGGACTGGAGAACACCGGGACCGCCGGCGTGCTGATCGAGGAGTACCTCGATGGCCCCGAGATCAGCGTGGAGTGCGTCGTCCTGGGCCACGAAAGCGTCCACATCGCCGCGATCACCCGTAAGTATCTCGGCGACGAACCCACCTTCCAGGAGACCGGCCACCTCGTCGACACCACCGACCCTCTCCTGGCCGACTCCCGCATCCACGAGGTCGCCCTCAGCGCGCTGCACACGGTCGGCATCACGAGCGGCGTCATGCACGTCGAGATGCGCCTGACCCACCAGGGCCCGCGCATCGTCGAGATCAATGCCCGGCTCGGCGGAGACCTCATCCCGCACCTGGTCCACCTGGCCACCGGCCTCAACCTGCCGCAGATCGCGGCCGACCTCGCCGTCGGCGCCGACCCCGAACTGGTCCCCAGCCAGCACCAGAACGCCGCCGTCCGCTTCCTCTATCCGCCCGTCACCGGCCGCGTCACGGCAATGCACACCGGCATGTTCGCCGCCTGGCTCAACCGCTTCGAGTGGCTCGCCGCACCCGGCAGCCACGTCAACGCCCCGGCCCGCGCCACGCTGCTGGACCGCCTGGCACTGGCCGTGGTCACCGGGCCCGACCCCGACATCTGCCACCGGCGACTGCAACTGGTCGAAGAGCGCAGCGGCATCCACATCCAGCCCGACAACGCCACCACCGCCTGCGTCGCCTGACCGCACGGCACCGACACCCACAGGAGACCCGACCATGGCCCTCGCCGCACCCCTTCACGCGGCGGCCGCGCCCGCGTACCGCACCGGCACCGCCGCCGTCATTGCTCCCGCTGACGCCGGTGACCGGTACGTGCCCGCGCTGGCCCGGCACGGCTGGAACTCCGTAGCGGTCACCGAACCCTCCCACCAACCGGACGACAACACCGGCTACCTCCGGCACATCACCCACCGCACGAGCCTGCGACGCACCGCCAGCCAGCTCACCCGCCTCGGAGTCCAGGCCGTCATCGCCGGCTCACCAGCCGGTACAGAACTCGCCGACCTGCTCGCCGCCCGACTCCATCTGCCCGGCAATGCTCTCCACACCGCGGACATCCGCCGCGATGCCGGACTCACCAGCGCCGCGCTACTCGACGCGGGAATCACCGCGCCCCGCAGCATCCGCACCGCACGCCTGGCCAACGCCCTGGAATGGGCCCCCTGCACGCAGGCGGCCGAACTCGTCCTCCAGCACCCCGACCCCACCCACGCCCATCCTTCCTCCGTCTGCCGCACTGAAGACGACATCCGCTCCGCCTGGCACCGAATCCACGACTCCAGCACCCAGCCGCTGGTCCTGCGCGAGCACCTCGCCGGCACCCACTACCGCATTCACACCCTCACTGGCCCCGGCAGCGACGGATCCACCGACCACAGCATCACCGCGATCTGGTCCGAGACCCGCACCGCCGACCAACAGGTATGCCGCGCCGACCTCCTGAGCCGCCACGGGCTTGTGGCCCGCGCCCTCGCCCTCTACATGATGCGCACGCTCACCGCCCTCGGCGTCCGCTACGGCCCCGCCCACGCCACGGTCACCTTCATCCCCGACCGCGGACCCGCCCTGCTGTCCCTGCGCACCGATCCCCACGCCGACTTCGCCACCGACGTGCTGCGTCAGGCCACCGGCCACGACCCCATCCGTGACACGGCGCTGCTGCTCACCACCGGGCGGCGCCCCGTAGCCCGCCACCTTCGCCGTGCCCACGTCACGAAGATCGCCCTGCTGCCGCGGCACGACGGTGCACTGGATCACGCCCTGCTGCGCACCATCACCGCCCTGCCCACCGTCGCCGCCACCACCGTGCTCACTGCCGACACCCCGGTTCGAGCCGGCCAGATCACGGGATGGCTCCTCCTCGTCGCGGACGACAGCCGCGCCATCAACCAAGACGACCAGGTCATCCGAGCCGCCGAGAACCTCGGCCTGTACGGGAGGCCGGCATGCATCCGCCCCTGATGACAGTCCGGCCCGAAGCACGAGTTCCACGTGAGCGCCTGACCCACCCGGCCCGCCCCGAGCCCAGCTGGAACCACCGGGGCTGGCCGAAGAAGCCGGACCGATACCCACACACCCGGATCCCTTCCTTCGCTGTGCCATCCCGCCCGTCCTCAGGAGCCCCTGTGCAGACCGCCCCCGCCACGGCCGAAAGGCCACTACACGCTGCCACCTATCGCAGCGTGCTGCGGGTGCCCCATGCCGCCCGGCTGCTGATCGGCACGCTGATCGGCCGCCTGCCATCGGGAATGGCGCCCCTCGCCATCGTCCTGATCGGCACCGAGAACAGCGGGTTGCAGACGGGGAGCGGACTGGCTGCCGTGTACCTGCTGGCCAACGCCGTGGGCGGGCCCCTGCTCGGCCGTTTGGAGGACCGGCACGGGCAGACAAGAGTGCTGACGACGAGCGCGGCCATGGCAGCCGGCGGACTCCTCCTGCTCACGGCGGACGGCGCACCTTGGGGGGTCGTGCTCACGGCGGTGGCCCTGGCAGGAGTGGCAAAGCCCCCGCTCGACGCGACGTTGCGTGCCCTGTGGAGCCCACTGATGCCGGACCGCGAGCACGAGCGGGTTGCTGTCGCGCTGGACGCGGCGGTACAAGAGCTGATCTTCATCGCTGGCCCCCTGCTTGTGGCCGCCCTGGCCTACACGTCGTCGGCCCGCTGGGCCGTGGTGGCAACGGCAGTTGTCGGGTTCGCGGGCACGGTCCTCGTCGTCACCGCGCCCCCTTCGCGTGCGTGGACGGCGCAGTCTCGCCGAGCGGACCGGCTGGGCCCGCTGCGGTCTCAGCCCCTGCGGGTTCTCTACACGGCCATGCTGTTCATCGGCGTCCCCATAGGCGCCCTCACCCCGCTCGCGGTCACCTTCGCCGACCAGTTCCAATACGCCGGGCTATCCGGCGTGCTGCCCGCCGCCGTCTCCGCCGGCGCCCTGGTCGGCGGACTCCTGTACGGGGCGCGCTCGTGGCCCGGCCCGACGGCACTGCACCTGGTGGTCCTCTGCGCTGGTTTCGCGACGGGCTGGATCCCCCTGCTGGCGGCCGGCAACTCCCTTCTCGCGGTCGCGGCGTGCTTGCTACCGGGCCTCGTCATGGCCCCGCTGCTCAGCGCGGCCTACCTCCTCACCGTCCGCCTGGCGCCGGCTGGCACGGTGACCGAGGCCAGCGCCTTGCTCGTTTCGGCTCTCGACATCGGATGCGCCGTGGGCACCGCGGCCGCAGGCCTCTCCTTCGCCCGCGCGCTCCTGCCGGCCGGCGGTGCTGCGGCCCTCGTCGTGCTCTGCGCCGCCCGCGGACGGAGACGTCCTCGGGTTCTTCCCACCGCCGTCGCCGAACCCCAGCAGGTGACCACGTGAACACCGTCCCCTCCCGCGCCACCTCACTCGTCCAAAGGACTTTCCCGATGATCGCACCGACTTTGCCCGCCGCGGCCTCGCCTGCGCCCGATCACCTTGCTGAACTGCGCACAGACGTCGTACGGGGGCTCACCACGTCCCCGAAACAACTCTCGCCGAAGTGGCTGTACGACGCGGACGGGAGCCGTCTGTACGACGAGATCACCCGGCTGCCGGAGTACTACCCGTTCAGGACGGAGCAGGCGATCATCGCCGACTCCTGCACCACCATCGCCTGGCTCACCTGCGCCAAGACCTTGATCGAGCTGGGCTCCGGTTCCTGCTCGGCCAAGACGCGCCTGCTGCTCGATGCCCTGGCCGGACCGCTCACCACGTACGTGCCGGTCGACGTGAGCTCCAGCGCACTAACCCAGGCATCCGCCTCCTCGCGGCGGAGTACCCGGGCCTGGCGGTGAAACCCCTCCTCGCCGACTTCACCGCCGCAGTCGACCTTCCGCCCACCGACGGGCCACGCCTGTTCGCCTTCCTCGGCGGAACCTTCGGCAACCTGCTTCCTCCCGAGCAGGCGTCGTTCCTGGGCACCCTCACCTCCACTCTGGCTCCGGGTGACCGCCTGCTGCTCGGCGTGGACCTGGTCAAGGACCCAGACGTCATCATTCCCGCGTACAACGACGCGGCCGGCGTGACGGCTGCCTTTTCCCTCGGTCTTCTGCGCCGCCTCAACCGGGAGTTGGACGCCGACTTCGACGTGAGCGCCTTCGAGCACGTGGCGGTCTGGGACGCGGACCACGAGTGGATCGAGATGCGTCTGCGGTCCCGCCGACACCAGACCGTCACCCTGCGCGGCGCGGACCTGGTCGTGTCCTTCACCGCGGGAGAGGAACTGCGCACCGAGGTCAGCGCAAAGTTTCATCCTCAGGGCCTTGCTGCCCAGCTCAACGCCGCCGGCCTGGAGATGAGCCACTGGTGGACCGACCCCGCCCGGCTCTACGGACTGGCCATGATCGCACGCGCCGACGACATCACCCCGGCGGCCTGATGCCCTCACAGCCCATCCCTCGCACACCTGTACCCGGACTCGGGCTTCCCGTGCCGACCGAAGGACGATGATGCGCACCACCGACGGCTCAGCGCACGCTGCACGTCCTCTGCCGCACCGCCTTGCTCATCCCGCAGACCCAGAAGGCAGCCGCAGCCGAGCTCACCCAGGGCTTCTACAACAAGCCGCTGCAGTGGCCTGTGAAGAGCTGACCGATCGCCGGGCGCCTCGTCAGTGCACACCGCGAAGCGGATGCGTCCCGCTCGACTGCCGCCCCCCACAACACGGTGCTCCGCCCGCGCGCAGCACCCTTTGCCCTTCTCGATTCGATCAGGAGTGATACCGATGCCTTCTCCCCACCCGTTCCCACGCCGCACGCGCACCGCCGCCCTCGGCGCAGCGGCGGCGTATTGCCTCACCGCCTGCGGAGACTCGCGATGACCGTCGTCCACCGGTCCTCCGACCGCCTCCCCGACCCCGGCCTCGAGTGGTTCACCCGCCAAGTTCCGGACGCCTCCTGGGAACAGGCACGCGATGGCCGCCTCGCCGCGTTCGTCCGAGCGCGCCTGGCCCACGTGCATGCCACCGGCTGTACCGAAGAACGAAAGTGGGCGGCCGGAGTCGGCGACGTCTTCGAGGAATGGGACAACAAGCGCGAACTGGCCGCCCGTGCCGACAACGACTTGTTCACCATGCCGATCAGCGCCCTGGGATGGGCTCTGCGCTGCATCGCCCACACCACGTGGCACAACGCTCCCGGCTGGGAGCCTGCCTTTCATCCCCAGGCGGCAAGCGCGGAAACCGTCCCGGAGCCCCCCTCATGACCACGCCACCCCCAGCCAGGCCACCACTCCGGCCCGGAATCCGAATTCACCCTCGACTACGAGATGCCAGCCTGGTATCGGGCCCATCAGGCGCCGCAGGGCGCAGCCACCGGAGTCCCGTCAGCTGAACCGGCGTTCGCGCCGGTGCCCCCGATCGGATGCCGGGTGTGCCGCGTCGCCCCGTGGCCTCGTGCGCGATTCGCTCTCACCAAGGCTTCATCGTCCTCATGAGATGGCACAAGGTAGACGGTCCGTTCTGCGCCATCTGCGGAGTCGCCCTGGTGCGAGAGCTGACCACCAAGACTCTCTGGCAGGGCTGGTGGGGCGTCGGTTCCCTGATCGTCGGAACCCCCTTCGCCCTGCTGTCCAACTGGGGCGCCTACCGCAAGTTGCGCCGACTCCAGCCCGCCATCCCCGTACCTGGCACGCGTCAACATCCGCCCAGGAAGCCCATCTTGCACCGTCCGCTGGCGTACGTAGCCCTCGTCCCGCTGATCTGGGCCGCCACTGTGCTCATCCACGTGATCACCTCGGCCGCCTGAACACGGCCACCAGCTCGGCCTCGCCCGGCGAGAAGACGAGACGCCCTCTCCACTCCGCCACAAAAAGGAGACCCGCACCGTGAAAACCAAGAGCACGAAGGCCGGCCGGGCCAGCCAACGGCCCAGGCCGCACTGACCTCTCCTCCGGGCTCCGGGCTGGGCCGCCGATCTTCACCCGCACGACGGCCTCGGGCCGACCAGGGGTCCGAGGACTGGTCCTGCGCCTCGCGCGCGAGGCATCCCGCAGCGAACAGCCTCCGTCATGCCCCCAGCCCCTGCACCCACGAAAGGACCTTTGAGCATGAACAGCACATCCCTCCCGCACCGTCGCCCCCTGCGCACCTTGTGCCTGCTGACCGTCGTCACGGCCGCGGCGCTGAGCGGCTGCACCAACGACGGCAAGCCCGCACACGATGGCCCGACCAGCGCACCACCCACCAGCGCGCCTCCTCGCGGCGTGGTGACCCGCGCCGAGGCTGACGAGATGGTCCTGGTGATCGCACCGCTGGCCCACAAGCAAGAGAGCCTCGTCAGGAACTCCGGACTCCCGATAACCCCCGGCAAGACCGAGTCCGTCTACAACCGGACGCCGCGTGCCCTCGTAGCCGACCAGTTCCAGGGCGAGACCGTCGTCCATCTCCCCCTCCAGGGCAAGCCGGAGATCCTCGACTACCGCTACGCCATGGTCGGCTCCCGCTGACCTCGAGCCCGCCCACCCCACCACGACCGAGGGAGACCGCGGTGCCCCTGAATCAGTCACTCACCACCGACATACACGAGACGATCATCATCCTCCCGAACGGCAGCATCCACACCCAGGGTCTTTTGCGGAAAGGGCCCGAACCGCCCGAGGTCCTCATCGAGCGAGTGTGCGCCCCTCTGCGCACCGCAGCCGGGCAGCAGCGCCGGCCGATCAGGCTCAGCATCGGACACGCCGACGGACGCGTCGAGCAGCACCAGATCACCAGCGACGGCACCATCCACCCCGCACAGGTACCGGCCGCCGCAGACGACACGGCCCCCGACCCGATATGGGGCCAGGGCATTCCGGAGGACACCCGGCTCCTGGACAGCGTGCGAGCAGCCCAACGCGCTGGACAGTGGCATGCCGCGCAGCACGCCGCTCACCGCGCCACCCAGCACCTCGTCGCTCAGCACGGCCGCGACCACCCATACACGGCGATGGGGGTCGAACTGCAGGCACACTTCGCCCTGATGGCCCAGGACCACGCCGCCGGGGCCGCCTTGGGCACCGAGGCCGCCATCGCGATGCACCGGCTGGGCGGACCTCGGGCACGGATTCGTCACAACCTCGCGAACGCGGTCGCCGCCTGGATCCACTCCGACCGCGACACCCGCCCCGGCGGGCCCGGCTTCGCCGTCGCCCACGCCCTGGTCCGCATCACCCCCAACGACCAGGCCGCCCTCACCGCCCTGCTGCGCCAACTCACCTAGGACTGCACATGACCACCATTTCTCCACCCCGGCGCCCTGCCGTACCGCCGCGCTACCGGAACATCAGCGGCGGCGGGCCCGTCCGCCCTCCGCGGCCGCACCGCCCGGTCCCCCGCACTCCGCCGGACACCCTGAAGCCGCGCTTCTCCCACACCGTTTCGCCGCAGCCCCGCAGCTTGGCGCACTCTCCGAGACCGAGCTCTACCCCGTTCAGCGAGTTCGCGACCGAGCCGGTCGCCGCGAAATGCACGGCCCTGCCCACCAAGGCGGACGGCGGCTGGCTCCGCAGCCCCTTTCATTCACGCTGATCAAGACGGCGCCCGTGATCGACGCCTGGCGGCTGGAATCCGCAGGAGCCGTCGACTCCCAGGAACACCCTGGGAAGCACCCGATCTTCCCACCGCCGCCCGGTCCTGGGCTGACCGACCAGGGGCCCGTCGGCGTCCGGCACGGGATAGTGACCAGTTCAGCTCTGCGCGACCGTGTTGCCCCGCGAGGGCGTGCCATGTAGGCCGCCGGCTTCTGACCAGAACCGGGGCGAGGCCAGCGGCCGGTGCTCATGACTACGGTTTGGCCGTCCGTCTCCAGGAAGAGCACGGTGTGTCCGTCACGGCGCGCACGGATGAGCTGAGAGTGCAGGCACTCACGAGAATGCGGATCGTGCACAGCGAAGACGGCGACGACACGGTCATCACCGCCGAGGATGCCGCGCGCAACGGTGCCCGGCCCGTAGCCGTCGGCGAACGCGATGCCCGGGTCCTTGCCCTTCTTGTAGGGGGCGTTGGACATGAGGTAGGTGTTGTCGTCCCTGACCCACCACAGGGAGGCACAGGCAGTCTGGCTGGTCTCGGCCTGGTTGGACGCGGGGATGTGGCTGCCGTTCGGGGGCGAACATCGCGTGGCCGGCGACGGCCAGGGCTTCATCCAGGGCGAACTTCAAGGTGATCACGGGTGGGAAGAGCCCTTTGGAGAAGGAGGACGGTGTCAGCTGCTTGCCCGCCCTATCGACCGGGGCGGGTGCGCTGCCGTGCGGCTCCAACGGATGGCGGTCACGGCGCGGGCTCGAAACCCTCGGCTTCGTCGACCAGGTGCTGGCCACAAGCCAGTTCCTCATGCGCGCGCTGCACGGCGTCGCTGTGACGGTCGACCAGGTATTCGCACGCCCACCAGCTGCCGGAGCGCTCGCTGAGCAGGGCGTCGATCGCTTCCTGGTCTCCGTCGCCGACGGTGTGGGACTCCTCGATCTCGAGGGTTTCGGCGTCCCAGCGGCCGATCAGGAGTACGGACACGGATGGTCCTTCCTTCGTGGGGGCCGGGCGGGCTGCGTGGCATCCGGCCCCGGCGACATACGGAGTGGTCAGAGGCCGACGGAGCGGAGGCACGCGTCGATCCGGGCCACCTGTTGGGCATTGAGTTCGGCGTCGCTGTCGGCCGGGACGTCCGAGAGCCAGCCGCTGACGGCGTCGGCCTGGATGCCGTAGCACCGGGCCACGACGGCGTCGAACGAGGCCTCGGGGTCATCCAGAAGTGTCAGGACGGCGTTTACCGCCAGGTTGTCGATGTCGTCCGCGTGCTGGTCGCGGATCGTCCGGGCAGCGGCGTCGACCCCCGCGTTCACGGCGGCCGAGACCTGTTCGGGGCTGTAGTGCATGCCCGCGTACAGCTCCGAGGTGTCCTCGACGTCCTCGCCCCTATCGGCGGCGGCCTGCGTGGCCGTGATCTCGATGTGCCGGGCGTACACATCCGCCCACGGCGCTCCGGCGCTGTCGAGGTAGGTCAGGGCGGCGGCCGTGGCCCAGCTGAAGCGCTCAGCGGTGGCGGGACGGCCCGACTCGTCGGCGGCCATCTCCATCCCGGCTTCGAGTGCGGCGACGACGTCGGGGTGGGTGAACGTGTTCGTGATGACTGTGGTGCTCACTGCGGTGTTCCTTGCTTGGGGCGTGGCGCTGTTGCTTGGCGTCGGGGAGGGCCGGGCTGGCACGCCCGGCCCCGGAAAGCGAATTCTGTTGCGCGCCGGGGTTGTGGCTCAGGCGAGCGTGGGCAGCGCAGAAAGAATGAGGTCGATACCGGCGCCGCAGACTCCGGCCGTGACCGGTGTCGTTGGCCCGGTGGGACCGTTGATGTCGCGGGGCATCACCCAGCCCTGGAGCGGGCCGCCGTCTGCGTCCGAGAAGCGGACGAGGCCGTCTTCGTCGGCTTCGACGGCATGGGGGAAAGCCGCGACGACACGGCGGGCCACACCGCCGCAGCCGCGCAGCGGGCTGGTATCAGCACGTCCCGGACCCGGATGCGGAGGAAGGAACGGGGCGAGAAAGCGCTCCAGTGCCCCCAGACCTCCCTTGAAGCTCACTGAGCCGGTGGCCGACGTGCCGCGCAGCGTGAAGCTCATGGACGCGTCGCCGCACTGCCAGGACAGGCCGGTGGTCTCGTCAGCCCGCTCGAACCGCTCCGCTGTCGTACCGAGTTCGCAGAGCAGATCGTCAAGTTCGGCGAGGCGCTGGAGACGGTGCTGCCGTTGCCGAGGCGGCGACAGCCGGATGATGTCGTGGTCGATGCGCGGCAGAAGCGAACGCAGCGCTGCTCCGGCGACCGTCGTGGGCGCGCTGCCCTCGACGGTGAGCGAGGTATCGGCGGCGGGCGCCGGAGCGGTCAGCGTGGTGTGACCGCTGTCGGTCAGGAGAAGGAGGAAGCGGCGCTGGCCGTCGGCCAGGCCGGTAGCCGGGTGGTCCGGATGTCCCTCGCGGTGAGCCGCGCTGACCGTCCATTCGGTGTGGAGGCGCTTGGGTAGCAGTGCGGCGACGTCGGCGGCGAGCGTCGGGGTCGGGGTGTGCATGGGACTTCCTTGATGCGGGGTGGGCCCGGGAACGCGGTGCGATTCTGTGGGACCGGTGGGCGATCGCGTGATCGGGGGGCAGGCGGGCCGAGCGGAAGTTCCAGTCGGACACGTTGTCGCCCTGGTCTGCCCACCCGACCAAGCCGTACGTCTCGTTGAGGGCCGCGTAGAGGCTGCGGGCTTGCCCTCTGCGCAGACTCGGTGCGCCCGGCACCAGTAGCGAGATGGAAGGTGGGGAAGTGAGGCGGCGCGGCCGGCCGGGGGTTCGCCCGTGCACACCATTGAAGAGAGGGGCGCGTGGGTGCCGCGCGTCAGGCGCGGCACCCACGTAGGGGCGGAGGTTACGCCCGGCCCGGCCTGTGGCTGGAGAGGCTGGCACCGCTCGAAGCGGACCGGAGGTGAGCGTCGACCGCGTGGCTGATGCTCGCGATCAAGCCGGACCGCATCTCGTGGGACATGCCGGGGCCGAAGGCGAGGTGGATGCGGCCGATGGGCTGCTCACCGCTGCTGATGGTGAAGGCGGTGTCTGACGGCTTCAGTCCGTCCACTCCCATCTCGACTGCCCAGGCGGACACGTTGGCCGCCCCGGTGATCAGGTCGTGAACCGCGTCGGTGGCCGTGCTGAACGCGCTTCCGTCATCGGCGTCGTACGGAAGCAGCTGTTCCCAGGTGTGAGTCCGGGTGGACGGGACGGCCTCGGTGCCCATGGATTCGCCGACGCCCATGTGGTCGGGGTCCCGAATGAGTTCGAAGTGCTGGCGCGCGGCCTCGGCGTGGAGGTCGGCGCGGGTGTACGGGGTCTCAGCCATGGTGTGGCGCTCCTGGGTGATGGGCTGGAGGGGAGAATTGGTCAGGCTGACAGGGCCGCGTAAGCCGCCTCAGCCTCTTGGGCGGCGGTGACGCGCGCCTGGGCTACGGATTCCTGTCGGCGAAGTTCGACGACCGCCTGGACGGGGGCCTGGCGCATCTGGTCCACACGGCTCTTCCCGGCGGCCAGCCGCAGTGCGTCCACGTTGCTGTGGTCGCGGTAGGCGATGGCGAGCGCCCGGATCGCGGTGCTGATCCATGCGGCGGTGGTCGCGGGCACGGACTGGTCGGGAGCGTCCGCCCGCTGGATGCCGGGGATCACCGCCGGGAGGGCCGGGGTGAGCGACTGGCTGTCGGTGCAGTTCCAGGAGCCGCGCAAACGGATCCCGTTGACCACGGGCTCGTTCTCCCGGCCCGCGCCCTCGGGGAGCGGGGTGGTCCCGAGCTGCACGCTCACGCCGCCGGGAAGGGCGTCGCGGCTGTACCGGTCGGGGCCGACCGTGAAGTCTCCGCGTGCTCGGCCACCGCTCGTCAGGGTGTAAGTGATCGTTCCGTCATGCGCGTTGAGCCGGGGGAGGGCCGTCATGATGCCCGTCGTGCCGTTGACGGGATCGAGGTAGTCGATGTGGACCGAGCGCGGCAGCGCAGGGAGTCGGGGCGCGTCGGCCTGAGCGACCGCCTCCAACTGCTGGAGAAGTGTCCAGTGCGGTGCGATCTGCGCGCGGACGGCGTCCAGTTCGCGTTCCAGGGCCTCTCGGGCTGCCTGGGCCGGGATGTCGGGCTGCTGCTGGGCGTGCCGTGCGGCGGCCCGGATGAGTCCTTCCCGGTTCGGCCGGGTGGCCCAGTGGGTGACGACGGCGTGTACGACTTCGGCCAGGTACCGGTGCGTGCTGCGCGGGACGGTGCCCAGAGTTCCGTCCGACCGGACCCACTGGCCGCGCGCGTTGAGGTGGTGGCGTTCGGGCAGAGCGTCGACCGCGAGCGGGCCGCACTCTCCGCGCACCCGGGTCCGGCGGATCCTGGGCTCGTCCACCCGCTCGTGCTGCGGCTGGGCGGGGTGGTCGCCGTAGACGACCCTGACGTGGCAGGCGTCGGATCCGGGCATCGTCTCGGGGACGACGATGAAGCTGCCACGGACCTCGTCGCCGGTGATCTGGTAGCGGGCCTGGCCGGTGAACCGGTCGAATGTCCCGACGGCGGGGATGGTGACGTCGCGGATGGGGAGTTGGAGTTCGGTGGGGGAGTGGAAGGACAAGGGGGTTCTCCTGGATCGGCTTTTGTCCCTCGGGGCGGGGGGCGGGACCGGTGTGGCGCCCTGTGCGTCACCCGTTCCGAGTGGTTCCAATCTTACGCCAGTAACACCAATTAAGCAATAATGATGTTCGTGCGCTTCCTCGCGCCCCGTATAGTGAGCGCTACCGACGCGGGGTGGAGCAGCTCGGTAGCTCGCTGGGCTCATAACCCAGAGGTCGCAGGTTCAAATCCTGTCCCCGCTACTCGCAACTCAGGCCCCAGCGCGTCAACGCCGGGGCCTGAGTCGTTTCTATGCGACGGATAGTGCGTGCTCGGATGTCACACGGGCACCAGATTCCACACCTCTATGGGCACGCGAGCACCCGCCCGGGCCGCTCGGATCCATGGAGGCAAAAGTGGCCGTCTGTTTCACCAGCTACAACCTGCTCGACTTCACAGGCTCCGACGATCGCACCGCTTTCCTGCGGCAGGCGCTTGCCATGGCGCAGCATGACGTGCTGGCGGTCCAGAAGATCGTGGACGACACCGCCGCCGGCGCGGGACGGCTACTGCGCCAACTCGCCGATTCCCTCGGCCTGCTGTGCACCGTTGACGCCCGAGGAACCACCGCCATCGCCTCAGGCCAGCACCGCTACCACGTCGGGCTCCTCTGGCGCCCGGGGATCACCTCGGTCCCCGGCACCTGGCGTGCCTTCCAGGCCGGCGACTCCCACCACGCACCGGCACGCCTGCAACTCGACGCCGGAGCCCGCGAACCGGTCACGTTCGCCAGCTACCACGCAGACCCCTTCCGACCCGCCCGGCGATTCGACGAGGCTCGCCGTGTTGTCGCCGCTCTGACGCGCCCACCCGGACCTGCCGTGATCGGAGGCGACTTCAACCGCGTCTCCGCCGACCGGACAGCACCGGGCGACTACTACGACCACGACCCCTACGCGGACCAGGAGTGGTACGCCGATCTCCTCTACCAGGTCGAGTGGAACGCCCATCCCGACGCACCGCACCGCGCCGACCGGAGCCCCGCAGAAGTCCTGCGCCGCGGCGGACTACTGGACGCGGCCGCCGCCCTCGACTGCCCCTGGCATCCCACGACTGGTCACTGGCCCGTCGGAGACCCCTTCGGGCCGCGGCGCATCGACATGATCCGTACGACCCAGCACCTGCTACCCGCTCTCGCCGGCTACCGAGTCCAGCGCACCCACGCGGCGTTGAACGGCTCCGACCATCTGCCGGTCAGCATCGACCTGGAACCCGCGATGATCTCCAGCCGTTCTGTCGACAGCACCCCGCGCTCCCGACACCCCCCGTCCGGAAATACGGCGAGACGGTCAACGGCGCAGGCCCCCACGCGCACATCACGGGCCCGCTGATCCAGACGGGCAGCACCGGCGACACCCGTCTGCCGTGAAGCACTCCCTCCCGCACCCAGACCACCGGACCCCGCAGACGCCGGACATGAACAACCCCCTGACCCGACGACGCGCAGATGGTGAGTTCACCCGCACCGAACCCGACCAGGAGTCGCCATGAACAGGGCCCCCGCCCTTCCCCACACCGAGCCCCTCACCGCCAGCCGCCCCCTTGGAGGAGGCACCGCGCGACATACCCGGCACGCCGTACAGCGCCTCCTGGAGCAAGCCGAGTACCTCGACCTCAACAGCCCGATAGCCACCCTCACACGCTGGCGCGCCGCTGCTCTGGTCGTCATCCGGTCGATCTGCGGGCCCCATGACATCGCGTGGCAGATACTGCGTCCCGAGGCAACCTGGTACCCCGCCACGGCCGAAGCGAGCAAGCAGGAGCTGGCGTTCGCCGAGGGTTGGGCCATCACGCTCGGCGTGCTGGAGGGCCTGCTCCCCTCGCTGATGGAGGTGGAGCCCGGCCCGGAAACACCGGAGGCGGACTCGGTCGGCCAGCAGGACGAACCGGATGACTGGCCGGCGATTCCCTTTCCCCGGCCGTCGACCGGTCTCAATCTCGTGCTGCTGGGGGCCCCGAAGGTCCGTGGGGCGCAGGGGCCGGTCGAGTCCAACCGTGTCTCGCGGCTCACGGAGTACGCCATCTGGCTGTACCTGAACCCCGGGAGCGATCGTCACGCCCTGGACGCGGCCCTGTGGCCCGGGCAGCGGGTTCGTGCCGACAGCCGCAACACTGCCATGAGCCGCCTGCGGGCCTGGCTCGGCTCCGATCATTTTCCGACGTGGAGTCAGGAGACCGGGTACGCACTGACCTCCTTGGTCACCAGTGACTGGGGGCAGTTCAAGGAGCTCGCCGCCCGCGGCGAGAATGACGGCTCCCCGGCCGGTACGCGCAATCTGCGTGCCGCCCTGGAACTCGTCAACGGGCCTCCGTTCGCCGGCGTCATCGGCCTGGATTGGTATGCGTGGGCTGAGCCGTACGCCAGCGAGATGTCCGAGGCCATCGTGGGCGTCGCCCGCCGGTTGACACACCGCTACCTGGAAGGAGGCGACCTGCCGGGTGCCCGGTGGTCGGTCCGGCGTGGTTACCAGGCTCTGCCCGGCGGTCTACAGCAGTTCCAGGTCGCGGCTGAAGCTGTCCGGGAGCCGTACTCCGAGGCCGACGGCCTTCGGTATCTGGCCGACCAACTGACCCAACTGCCTGTGCCTCTCACACGGTGGCACGTTCAGACACAACTTGACTGAGCATCCTCGACAAGCACGCCGAGGGCGGAGCGGCGACCAGCCCCGCGCAGGCTGCAACACACCATGGCCGGCCCGAGGGCGAGAAGGACTTGTCAGTGGTGAATGACAGGATTGGACCTGTGACCAGTCTGGCCGCCGTACGGTGACCAGACGATTCGAGATACGGAGAGTTAGCCCTATGAACCGCAGCGAGCTGGTGGCAGCCCTGACCGACCGTGCCGAGGTGACCCGCAAGGACGCCGACGCTGTTCTGACGGCCCTCGCCGAGACGGTCGGTGAGATCGTCGCCAAGGGCGACGAGAAGGTCACCATCCCCGGCTTCCTGACCTTCGAGCGCACCCACCGTGCCGCGCGCGAAGGCCGCAACCCCGCTACTGGGGAAGCGATGACCATCCCCGCTGGCTACAGCGTGAAGGTCTCCGCAGGCTCCAAGCTCAAGGAAGCCGCCAAGGGCGCGTAGCGGCCTTCGATCCAGGGCCGGCTGCCGCGAGGACTGCGGGCAGCCGGCCCGGCCGTTGTCCGGGAGCGTCACGGCTCATCGGTGCGGTGGTCGACGGGGACCAGCCCGCCCGCGCGCAGGTCTGCGGCGAGCTTCTCCGCCTCCCCCTCCGGGCGGGCATTCGCGTCCGTCCCGGAAGGGCGCTCCGGCTGTTCGGACATCCCGGTGCCGGTGTCGGGATGGGACAGAACCCGAGCCTCGGCGATCGATTCCTCACGCGCGAGCGCGACGCTGAGCGCGTCCTCCTCATCCTCGAACGCATACTTGCGGACGGTCTTCTCCAGCTCACCGAAGAGTCCGGCGCGGCGGGTCATCGTCCGGGAGACGGTGCCGAAGCCGCGGACGACGCGCAAGAAGATCCCCGGTACGCCGAACGCCATCACGGGCAAGGTCTCACCCGGCCCGCAGTACGCCGCGAGGACGCGCGCGCACTGCGAAACCGTGCTCCGCACGTTCTACGACTTCCACCAGGACGAGGGCACCGGGCCAATCATCAACCCGTTTCCGCTCGACCGCTCGCGTCGCAACAGCCGCGCGAACGCCCACCACACGCCTGACCGGCCCTTTGCCCAAGAGCGGACAGGCCGCTACCGGCCGACCATCCCGAAACGTGCGCCCCGGCGTATTCCGGACGGGATGTTCAACGCGCTGTTCGCCGCCCTCCGGCACAATCGAGATCGCGCTCTACTGGCTTTCTGGGTTTCCAACGGGGCCCGCGCAGAAGAACTGCTCACCAGCCGGCAGCGCGATGCGCTACCCGGTCAGCAGTTGGTCGGCGTGATCCGAAAGGGAACCCGCGCCTACCAGCAGCTTCCTTGCTCAACCGACGCCTTCGTCTGGCTGCGCCTCTACCAGGAGGAAACACGGCGAGATGGCATCCCGCGGGGCAAGAACCTGCCGTTGTGGTGGACCCTGAGGCGTCCCTGGCGCCCGCTGAACTACGACGCGGCGCGGGCGATGTTCAACCGCGCCAACGATCTCCTCGGGGCGAACTGGACGCTCCACGATCTACGCCACACCGCGTCCTACCGACTCGCCCGCGACCCCAACATGCCCCTGACCGACGTCCAATGGGTCCTCGGTCACGCCCATCTGACGACCACACAGCTCTACCTTCCGGCCAGCCAAGACGAAGTGATCGAACGTGTCCGCGCCCATCATGCACGCCGGGCAGAGCAGCGTGACCGGCCGCCCGCGCCACCGGCCCCCGGCTACAACCCCGACTCGTTGAAGACTCTATTCGGGAACTCATGGTGACGAGCACAGAGACCTTGCGCGCTCCGGCCGTCATCCGAGATGCACAGCCACTCGCCGGCGAGGCTCTCCGGGCAGCCAAGAAGCGTTTCCCGCCGCGGCCCTACGAGGACGCTTGGCCTGCCACCGGCCAGTCCTACGAGGAGGTCGTGGCTCAGCTGAACCGGCCTCCGCTTCGGGCCGCGAGCGAGTCCACCCATTTCTACCGGCGGCGAGGCGCAACGCTCATTCTCCGCTGGCTCCTGGACCAGCCGGGCTCCACCTGGCAACAACGGTGGAACGCGAGCCCCGCTGCAAACGCGACCGGGGCACAGTGGAACAAGCTCAACGCCAGCTGGGTCGGCTACGACGCGGCGAATGCGAACGGCATTCTGAACACGGGCCTGTTCGCCCTGGTCTGCGCCGATGTGCTCCGGCCGTCGCTCCACTGGCAGCTCACCCGGACCTCGACCAACCTCCGTGCCATCATCTGCCAGTACCGTGACCCTGAGGGATTTGCCCGCCTTCAGGAGCTGGTGGGCCCAGAATCGTGGTCCTCCCACCTCGGCATCCTCGCCAAGAACGTTCTGGTCAAGCTGGTCATCGCCAAGGGCGGGGGGCTGGCCGACATCAATGTCGGGGACGCCATTGAGTACATGGAAGCGCATCGAGCTCAGCGGGCCACATCGGGCGGGCAAAGCCTGTTCTACTCCTGGCTGAAGGACCTGGGTCACCTGCCACCCGACGCGCCCGTGTCATTGAGGCTTCTGCACCGAACGTCCGGCCAGGTCTCGGTCGAGCAACTCGTCGACCGCTACCGCCCGCAGTCCAAGCCCATCCGGGATCTGCTGGTCGAGTACCTCAAGGAACGCCAGCCCACCATGGACTACACGTCCTTGGAGGACGCGTCCCGGACGCTTGTGAGGAACTTCTGGCTGCAGATTGAGCGCATCCAGCCCGGCATCGACACACTCCGGCTGCCGCCTGAAGTCGTGAGCGCATGGAAGCAGGTCAGCCGGACGAAGGTCACACGCCGCCGGCTGCCGGATGGCACAGTCCATGAGGCGGTGACGGAGCGGGCCAACTACGGCAACCTCATGATCGGAGTTCGAGCCCTCTACCTCGACCTGGCCCACTGGGCCGTCGAGGAACCAGAACGCTGGGGCCCGTGGGTTGCTCCCTGCCCGGTCAGCGCCGCCGACGCCAGTACCTCCAAGCACGAGAAACGCCGCAAGGCCAAGATGGACCAGCGCACCCGCGAACGACTGCCCGCGCTGTCCACCGTCGTCCGCGCCGCTAAGGCGAACTGGACAGAGGCCCGTGAGGGGATGGACGCCCTGCAGGCCGCCCCACTCGGCGGCCAGTTCACGTTCAGAGGCAGAACCTACACGCGCCAGAAGAAGGACTCGTCGACTCCGTTCCGGGCCTACGACGAGTCCGGCCGACGCATCCATTTGGGACTGCTCGAGGAACGGGCCTTCTGGGCCTGGGCCACGATCGAATTCCTGCAGCACACCGGCGTCCGGATCGAGGAGATGCTGGAGGCCAGCCATCACGCCTTGATCCAGTACAAGCTGCCCACCAGCGGTGACATAGTGCCTCTGCTCCAAGTCGCTCCCTCGAAAACAGACGAAGAACGGCTTCTCCTCGTCAGCCCGGAATTGGCCGACGTCCTCAGCACGATCATCGCCCGCGTCCGTGACCCTCGAACAGGCGCGATCCCGATGCTGCCCAACTACGACGTCGCGGAGAAGATCTGGAACCCGCCGATGCCGCTGCTGTTCCAGTGGACATACGGAGGCCAGCGCACGCCAGTGTCCCGACAAATGATCCGCGACGGTCTCAACGAGGTCCTGAAACGGACCGGGCTCACCGACTCCGCGGGCCAGCCCCTCGACTTCGCTCCGCACGACTTCCGAAGAATCTTCATCACCGACGCAATCCGCAGCGGCCTGCCGCCCCACATCGCGCAGGTCCTCGCAGGTCACTCCGACATCAACACCACGATGGGCTACAACGCCATCTACCCGGCGGACGCCATCGAAGCCCACCGCGCGTTCATCGCCCGCCGTCGATCACTTCGTCCCAGCGAGGAATACCGGACCCCGACGAACGAGGAGTGGGACGCCTTCCTCGCCCACTTCGAGAAACGGAAAGTGTCCATCGGTACCTGCGCACGCGCCTTCGGGACCCCATGCATTCATGAACACGCTTGTGTCAGATGCTCACTCCTCTGACCTGACCCGGCCCAACGGGCACGGCTTGCCGAGATCCGCGACAACTTGATCGCCCGAGTCACCGAAGCCGAGACGGAAGGCTGGCTCGGCGAGGTCGAAGGTCTCCAGATCAGCCTGGCTGGCGCCGAGGAGAAACTCAGCCAGCTCGACGTACAGATCTCCCAGCAGCAGGAGTCCGTTGACCTGGGAATTCCCACCTTCCGGGAGATCGTTGCTCACACCACTACCGTGGCCACACCGCCGGAGCCTTCGTGACCAGGACGGTCGTCACCTCTGGCGATGCTCAGTGGACGTCGGCACGGACGAGCTTCATCCACGCGGATGATCTACACCACCCCGACCCAGGCCACGGGCACGCTCTACGGGCGGCGGGCCAGAAAGTGGGTGTCGAGGAAGCCACGCTCGGACGCTGGGTCGTGGAGCAACCGAGCCACCGTGACAAGGCCGGCACCGGCCAGCAACTCGGCAAACTGCTCCGCCGGCCAGCTATAAGCGGGCGCCACCTTGTGGTCGAAGCGGACCGGTTCCGGCCCCTCCGTCCCGAAGAAGGACACCAGGAGCAGACCCCCTGGTGCCAGGACACGCACCTGCTCAGCGAGCAGTGCGGGTAATTCTCCAGGTGGGGTATGGATCATCGAGTAGTGGGCCAGCACCCCGCCGAGCGCGCCGTCCTCGACCGGCAAGGCCTCCATGCGCGCTTCGTCGAACCGCAGCGCCGGCTCGGCCCGCCGAGCGTGGTCGACCATGGCCGGGGAGAGGTCGAGCCCGAAGGCGTCCAGCCCCAAGTCGTGCAGCATGGCTGTCAGATGACCGGGCCCGCACCCGACGTCGGCTACCCGCAGGTTCCCCGAATCGCGCACGAGCTCGGCGAAGGTGCCGATCATGTTCCGCGCGAACGGCTGCGTCTCCAACCGACTAGTGAACATCGACGCATAGAGCTCGACGGCCCCGTCGTAGGCCGCCCTGGTCTCATCCTGGTGTTTTAACACGAGCAGGAAACTAACACCCGCGCCGTCCGCAGCCGTTCTCCGGCCCTTCCTCTCGGGACTGATCGTCCCGTCGCCGGATCACGGGACGCCCCGGTAGTTCGGAGAAGGACCTCTGTGCCGCAGCTGCAACGGGAGCGAGGGATTCTGGGTCCACACCCGGCGTGGCGTCGAGCACCTGATGCGCTGCCCCGGATGCCGGACGGCCGGCCACCCGCCGATACGCAACCGGGCCGCCCGGATCCTGCCGACCATGCAACTGCTCCTGCAGCACTACGATCCCGCCCGCCACCCGGCCTACGGCCATGCCGCATGGGCCGGCGGGACCAGTATCTGGGAGCGCGTGTTCGCCCAGTTGTCCGCCGGCCAGGCGAGCGCCGAGGCGCAGTGCACGCACCGCGACTGCGGCAGCCGGTGGACGGTGTCCGTCGACCGGGCCCGCTTCGAGCGACTGGACCAGCTGCGGCTGCTGACCGGAATGGCACTGCCTGGACAGGGCTACCACTCCGGAAGGCCGCGATGGCTGGCCGAACCGACGGAAGTGTTCTGGCTCGACAGCCCGACCGAGGCGTCGTCCACGCCGCAGCCCCTTGAAGCGGCGACCGTGGTCCTGCCCGGGGCCTACGCTCGCCGACTGGAGGGGGCCATTCCCGGCATCCTCAACGAGGTGGCCCCCAGCCGCTGCTGGAAGCGCCGCGGCCGCGCGGAGTCCCTCGAGATCACCTCGGACGACGTCGGCCTGATCACGCTGTCCACCGTGCTCTACCTGCCGGTCCGCAAAGACCCGGAGCAGTCCTGGACCCCGGCTGAACGGCGAGGGCTGTACCAGGCGAGTGACCGGATCCGGGACGCACTGCACGTACTCACCCGCGGGCACTGAGCACCTCGGCCGCTGCCCGGTACCGGACCGGGGCGTTCGCGCACGGCATCCGGACGACCCGAACCCGGGACGGTGCAATCTGGACGGTGCGCAGACCAGCGGAGTCGGCTCGAATGGATTCCCCGGTGGTGGTCTCATCAAAGCGCTGTTTGCGTAGAAACCGGCTGGCAAGATGGGCAGTCGGGAGTGCTGCACCGGCAACGGTGCTGAGCGAGGGGCAGTGCGTGGGGGCCGAAATGATCAGCGGCAGGTTCCTGCTGCTTCCGAACACACCCAGAGCCGGCGGCCTGTCAGAGGTCCGCAAAGCCGTGGACACGACCAGCGAACAAGGCGACTACGCGGCCGTCAAGCTGCTCAGGCAGCGCGACGACGAGGTGAGCCAGATCTTCCTGGCCCGGGAGACCGCCGCGCTCAAGGCTCTCGAACACCCTCACATCGTGCGGATGCTCGACTCCGGCTGGGACGCTGAACGCGGCCGGTACTTCATCGCGCTCGAATGGGTTGAGCACAGCCTCAAGGAAGAGATGGCGGCCGGCCGGCCGGTCGACTGGGCCTCCTTCTTCACGCGCATCGGCAGGCCGCTCGCCTCCGCACTGGCCTACGCACACGAGCACCAGATCGAACACCGGGACCTGAAGCCGGGCAACGTCCTGGTCACCGACGACGGCGTGGTCAAGCTCGCCGACTTCGGAATCGCCAAGATCCTCTCCAAGGTCGTCGTCACCGACCAGACCGTTGCCGGGTACCGCTCCACCCTGTACGCGCCGCCGGAACAGGGCGACGCGATCCCGTACGTACGCGACGTCTACAGCTACGCCGTCCTGGCAATCCAGGTCCTGTCCGGCGGCAAGGCAGCCGACTACCCAGACCTCCTGCCGGTACTGGACGAGCTGGCACTCGACACCGAGTTCCGCACCATCCTCAGGAGTTGCATCGACTACGACCCCAAGCAGCGCCCCGCCAACGCCGCGGTGCTCGAGCACCGGCTCCTCGAGGCCGAACGGATCTGCGGCAGCCGCCAGGCCCGGCGCAGGAACTTCGTGTGGCTGAAGATGACCCGCCGCGCGGCCGAGAGCCTCGGTGACGCACCCACCGACAGCGAAGCCGACTGGGACCAGGCCCGATCGGCCGTCCTGGCAGACCTGTCCGGCACGGTCCACGCCGACTACGGATACAACCAGCAGACCGGCGAGGTCGACACGGCGACGCTGCGCATTTTCGGGCGCACCCGCTTCCTGCGACTGGTCTCCGACGAACGCAACCCGGACCGCTGTGTGATCATCTCTGCCGAGACCCGCCCGGACGAATGGATGGCCAAACGGCGCGAGCGTTCCGCGCTCATCGGACCGGTCCTCACCTGGACCTTCGACGACCCTGGCGAGGATCCCGCATACGACGGGCTCACCTTTCTCCTGCAACGCCTCGACGCACACCTCGACGAGCGGGAGACAGCAGCCCAGGTCCGGGAGACCCACAACCTGGGGGACCTGTTCGACGGCTGGCGCCGCCTGCTCGAAGCGCGCGAAGAGCTCGCCGCCGGCGGACGACAGCCCCTGGCCTACGACCGCATCGACGGCAACGGCCGCAGCCGCGTCTTCCGGCTGGCCATGCCCACCACCGCCTCGCTCGTCGGCGAGGAGTGGTCGGTGGCCGCCTACCCCTACAGCAGGCCCGTCGACCGCGGCGAGGTGACCGCGCAGACCGAGGACACCCTGGTCATCCGGTTCGCACGCCACGGCAACGCCCTGCCCGGCCGCGGCGTGCTGCTGCCCTTCCTCGGCCCCAGCCAGAGCGCCATCAACCGCCAACGCGACGCCCTGACCAACGTCGCCGCCGGCCAGGCCGCCAACCCGGTCCTGCGGCAGATCATCGACGACCCGGCGCGCATCACCTCCCAGCCGCCCACCGACGTCACCACCTGGTTCCGCGCAGACCTCGACAAGAGCAAACGCGACGTCGTCGCCCACGCTCTGGGCACGCAGGACCTGCTCCTGGTGGAAGGGCCCCCGGGCACCGGCAAGACGACCGTCATCGCCGAGATCGTCGAACAGACCCTCAAACGCAACGCCCACGCCCGGATCCTCATCGTCAGCCAGACCCACATCGCCATCGACAACGCACTGAAGCGGATCGAGGAAGCTGGCATCACGGGCCTCGTGCGTCTGGGCCGCCCCGACGACCCTCGTGTCGCCGAGAGCGCCCAGCCGCTCCTCCTGGACCGGCAGGTCAAGCGCTGGACTCAGGGCGTACGGGCCCGTGCGGAGAAGTACCTCGACGCCGTCGCCGCCGACAACGGACTGGAAGCACGTCACCTGAAGGCGGCCCTGCTCCTGGAGGAGCTCGCCGTTGTCGCCGCCGACCTCGAACACGTCGACCGCAAACTCACCGACCTCGCCAGCCAGCCCGCCCCCGACCGCACCACCTCCGCACGCGAGCTCGGAGAAGAAGTCGTCACCGTCCGCGCCCGCCGCGACCAGCTCCAGGACCAGCGCGCCGAGCTGTTCGCCGAGGCGCAGCACGGGCTCGCCGGTGAACTCACCCTGCGCGAGGACCTCAGTACCCTCGACGCCCGCGACGCGGTCGAAGCCCTCCTGGGCCCCGCCGGCCCCGGCCGGGAGCTCATGCGGCTGCTGAGCCTGCAGGGGGAATGGCTGCAGCGCATCGGCACCGACCAGCACCTGATCACCGCTTTCCTGAAGACTCGGCAGGTCATCGGCGGAACGGCCCTCGGCTTCCTCGGCCATCCCGCCGCCCGCGACCTCGAGTTCGACGTGTGCATCTTCGACGAGGCGTCCAAGGCGACCGCCACCGAGGCGCTCGTACCCCTGGCCAAGGCCAAACGATGGGTCCTGGTCGGCGACACCAACCAGCTCCCGCCGATCGACGAAGACCTCCTGCGCGACGAGAAGATCATGACCGACCACCAGCTCATCCCCGAACTGGTGTCGACCACGCTCTTCCAGTACCTGGCCAACCACACCGACTTCCCGGTCAAGCACCTGCTCCGCGAGCAGTACCGCATGACCCCGGCCATCGGGAACATGATCTCCACCTGCTTCTACGACGAGCAGCTGCTCTCCCCCAACGACCACGCCCTGCCCGGCTACGACCAGATCAACAAGCCCGTCCTGTGGCTCGACACCAGTCCGCTGCCCGGCCGGCGCGAGTCCGAACGCACCGCCACCGAGACCAGCATCTCCAACCTGCTCGAGTCCAAGCTCGCCGCCCGGCGCCTGGAAGTCATCGACCAGGCCATCGATAAGCAGATGATCAAGGTCCCCGACGGCCGTCCCCTCGAAGTCCTCGTCATCGCCCCGTACGGACGCCAGGTCGAAGAACTCGGCCGCCGACTGGCATCCCTCAAACTCAAGCACTTCACCCCCGAGGTCCTGTCCGTCGACGCAGTCCAGGGCCGCGAATGCGACCTGGCCGTCTTCTCGGTCACCCGCAGCAACGCCCGCTCCGAGTTCGGATTCCTTGGCCGGGCCTACTGGCGCCGCATCAACGTTGCTCTCTCCCGCGCCCGTTTCGGCCTCATCGTGGTCGGCGACGCCGCCTTCTGCCGAAGCAAGCCCGGCGCCCTGCGCGACGTCCTCGACTACATGAGCGCCCACCCCGAGGAGTGCGAGATCCGCAATGCCTACCTTTAGTCTCGACAGCCTCCTCGCCGTCCGCTTCCACAACGCCCGTCCCGGCCTCGAACTCGTGGCCATCATCGACGCCGCCCTGCCCGTCGCCCTGATCACCGCGGACGTCCTGGCGCAGGACCGCAAACGCCTCGCCCTGCTCGACGAGTTCGTCCTCCGCCTGGTCAACAACAAAGTCCCCAGCGAAGCCTCCATCGCCGGCATGCTCGGACTCCCCGAACGCATGGTCAGCCAGACCGTCGCCGACCACTTCAGCGCGGACAACCTCACCTACACACTGCCCGCCCCCGGCCAGCCGCCCAGCACCCGGAACCTGCGCCTCACCGCCCGCGGCGAACAGACCGCCCGCGAAATGGCGGCCATCACCCCCGTGCGCGTCGACCAGCCCGTCGTCTACGACCAGCTCCTGGGAAAGGTGCGCCCCTACGACCGCCACACCGTCATCCCCCGCGGACAGTCCGAAGAGACCGACACCCTGATGCTGCCGGCCACGCACGCCGGACTCGTGGAGATCGGCGACATCTCCGCCGCCGACATCAACGCCCTGCTGCGCGAGCGAGGAAACACCGACCGCGAAGTCCTCCAGGTACGAGGCATCAGCCAGGCCAAGGCCCGCCGCGTCATGCCGGCGAAGGTCCTCGTGTACGCCGACCCGGACCGCACCGACATCCAACTCGGGGTCGTCGTCGACGGCGAGCTCAGCCACCACCACGAGATTGCCTTGATCAGCCTCGGCGGTGCCGCCTCCCTCGGCATCAAGGTGGAGCCGGCTCCCGACCGCCCTCTCCTGGAGCCAGACCTGGAGAAGGCCCGCGTCGCGCTCCCGGAGGTCACCCAGCAGCGCGCCGAACAGGCCGCACTTCAAGTCGGCTCCGCGTCCCCCACACCGGTCGCGCCGGCCGGCCCCGAGCTGCTGCAGGACGAGATCCGGGCCATCGGCGTCTTCGAACACCCCGAGCTGCTCGACGAGGCCCTCACCCAGGCTCACCGCAGGCTGCTGATCATCTCGCCGTGGATCAAGAACGCGATCATCACCACGGAATTCCTCGGAAAGCTGGAGAGCCGCCTCGCCCGCGGTGTGCCCGTCCACATCGCCTACGGGTACGAGGAGAACGACACCAGGACCGACCAAGCGGCCGTACGGAAACTCAGCAACCTCGCCGCCCGGTATGCCGCCAAGTTCACCTTCACCCGCCTCAAGAGCACGCACGCCAAGGTTCTCGTCTACGACGACGTCTGGGTCACCACCAGCTTCAACTGGCTCTCCTTCCGGGGCGATCCCGACCGCACGTACCGCATGGAGGAAGGAAGCCTCGTACGCAACCGCCAGGTCGCCGACGCCCAGTACGACCGCTACACCGACCTGATCGACCAACAACGCCGGTAGCCAAGCCGAGGACCCTGCACACTGTCCGCCGCCGCGCCCTCGCCCCGGGCCGGACGCGATGTCAGTGGCCACGGCTACGGTCATCGGCATGACCTCGATACCTCAGACCGCCCGCACGGCCTGGCTGCTGCGGGTCTCCGCCACCTCCGCCCCCCAGGACCCCGAGAGCTTCGAGCAGCAGCGGCAGCTGCTCCGCTCCGTGGCCGGGTTCGATCCGGACACCCGCATCTGGACGGCATTCATCGGTGAGGTCAATGTCCGGGCGCTAGAAGTCCTGCAGCAGCTCTACGACTCGGCCAGCAGGTTCGGCACCGAGGTTCGACTCGAAGCCGTCGCGGCCCCACCGTCGTGGCAGGGGCCCGTCTTCCACGACGAGAACGACCTCGCGGCGCTCGTCGTCGCGAGGTCTGACCAGGGACGGCCGCTCGGCCAACTGCACATCGCGTGAACTACGCTGAATACCTGGTCACAAGGGGTGCGGTGGGAGCACGGTGGACATCGAAGAGCAGATAGCGGCATCCAGGGCGTGGGAGGCCGGTGATTCGGGCCCGTGGCCGTACGACCCGGACTCGGCCTCCGTCATGCGGACGGCCGCTGTGCTCGATCACGTGGTCCAGATCGTGCGCGAGTACCCGGAGGCCTCCACCCACCTACATGCCGGATCGGATCCGGGCAGGTACCTGGCGCCGCTGGGGCGGAGCGGATGACGAATTGCGGGGCGAGGTCCAGCAGGGCGAGGTAGAGACGCTCGCGGTCTCCGGCCGCCTGCGGGCCGGCTCCATCCGGGAAAGGTAGGCGATCAGAATGCGCGGGCAGAAGCCCGGACTGGCCCGCTGCTTGGTCGTCGCTGGCCGCATCAGTCACGATCACGCCGCCTTGATGCTGTTGACCACCGGTGACGCGAGGCAGTCGCGCAGTTCGTCTGGTGTTCCCCAGGCTGTGAACCCGCTCTCATGGGTGGCTGCCGATGCCAGGAGCGTGACCAGGGCACCCGCCAGGACCTTGGGGCGCATCGTGGACCGTGCGGAGGGACCCTGCCGCTCCATGGCCCTGTCCAGGGGAGTTCCGGCGGCGCTGAGCAGCTGGTTGCGAACCTTGACGAACCGCTCGTCCCCCTCGGCCGCATTCGCGTCGATCGCGCGAATGACAGCCTGGTGCGTCTGCCAGAAGCCGAACAGCCGGTCGATCACCTGCCGCGCGGCGGTCAGTCCGCCAATGCCTTCCGCCGCCGCAGCGTCGGATGTCAACTGACTGCTTTCCTGGATGAGGTGATGGGCAACCAGCTGAAGCGCGTCCTCGACGCTGGAACAGTACTGGTAGAAGGTGGCGGGCGAAGTACCCGCCTGACGGGCGATGTCGATGACCTTGATGTCACGGAAGGGCTGCGAGCTCAGGAGGTGCGCGAGGGCATCGGCGAGCCGCTGCCGGGTGACAAGGACGCGCTCGCCGACGATACGTCCGTCGACGGCGACGGCGGGGCCGGTCGTATTGATGGTCAAGGTGTCCTTGAAACTGCTCACGGCGGGTGGAGTTGCCGAGCGGGAGGTGCGCGCGAGAAATGACGCGCCATCCGGCGTTCAACTGACTAAAACTCTACCGTCATAAATCCAATTACAAAACGTTGAGAGGGGTGTAGCGGCGCGCTGCCGGCCCGGAGCTCGCGGGCGGGCACCTTGGCTCACGTAAGCCGAGCAGGTACCGGTCCGGCGTGCGGGGCGGCAGAGCGCCCCGGGGCCGCGCCGTGACGGCGCGGCCCCACGGACGCGGGTGGCATGGATCAGTCGAGATAGCCCTCGATCAGTTCGGCGAAGGCCTCCGGCGTGAGGACCTCCACACCCAGAGCCGCCGCGCTGACTGCCTTCGAACTCAGCCTGCCGTTCGCCGCGGTGGCAGCGACGAGGTAGTCCGTCTTGGCGGTGACGCTGCTGCCCGCCCGGCCGCCGACCTTCTCGATCAGGGCGGTCATGTCACCGCGCCCCAGGCCGTCGAGAGGCCCGGTCATCTTTCCGGTGACGACCACGGTCTTCCCGGTCAAGGGCCTGCTGCCCGCGTCGCCGGAGTCCTCCTGCGGCTCGGTCATGTTGACGCCCGCAGCGATGAGCTTGTCGATGACCGGGGCCTGCTCGGCGATCTGCTGGACGATCACCGGTGCCTTCTCCGCCCCGATGCCCTCCACTCCCCGCAGCGCCGCAGCATCAGCCTTGCGGATCTCCTCCATCTTGAGGAAGTAAGCGGCGATCCGGCGGGCCATGCTCCGCCCGGTGCCCAGGATGCCGAGTGCGCAGAAGATGCGGTTGAGCGGCAGCGACTTGGCAGCCTCGATCTGCTCGGCCAGCTTGGCGCCCCGCTTCGCGCTGCCGGAGGCGGCGGTGAGCTGCTCGACCGTGAGGCCGAACAGGTCGCCGATGTCCGCGACGGCCCCGGAGCCGACGAGGACCTGGACGTACCGCTTGCCGAGACCGTCGATGTCGAGCTGGTCGCGCCCGGCGGCGTACTCGATCAGAGCGGGCAGACGGCACGCGTTGCCCTTGACGCAGCGCCAGCGCTTCTGGGACTTGTCGATCGCGTCCCCGCAGTTGGGGCACTTCTCGGGCAGCGGAACCGGCTCGGCGCCGACCGGCCGCAGCGAGACGACCGGTGCTTCGACCCTCGGGATCACATCGCCGGCCCGGTGGACGGTCACAGTATCGCCAAGATGGAGATCGCGGCGGCGGATATCGGCCGGGTTGTGCAGCGTGGCCCGGGAAATGATGGTTCCGTCCACCTCGACCGGCTCCAGTTCGGCGGTCGGGGCGATGACTCCGGTTCGGCCGACCTCCCACACCACGGCCTTGAGCGTCGTCATGCGTTCCACGGCGGGCAGCTTGTAAGCGATGGCCCAGTGCGGAACCCGGCTGCCGACCCCAGCGGCGGCCTGCTCGGCCGTGTCGTTGGTCTTGATCACCACACCGTCGACCTCGAACGGAAGCGACGGCCGCAGCGCGGCGATCTCATCGACCCGCTGCTGCGCCTCGGCCAGCGTAGCCACCACGCGCACCGAGGTGGGCGTCTCCGCGATCGTCTGAACGCCCGCGTCGGCCACCGACTGGAGGATCTCCGTGTGGCTGGCCCCCTGCGGCAGGAACGGATGTCCGGGCAGATCGACCGCGCCGTACGCGAAGAAGGTCATGGGGAGCCGATACGGGCGGTCCTTGGCGGCAAGAGTGCCCGAGGCGCCGTTGCGCGCGTTGGCGAAGACCTTCGCGCCGTGTTCGACGCGAACCGTGTTGGCGTACTCGAACTGCGTCCGGGTGAAGAGCACTTCACCGCGGACCTCGAACGTGACCGGCTGGGGGAGCTGGACCGGCAGTCCGACGATGGTGCCGATGACGTGGCTGACGTCTTCGCCGTGGCTGCCGTTTCCACGCTTGAGGACCTGGGCCAGCAGACCGTCCTGGTAGCGCGCGACGATGGCGTTGCCGTCCAGCTTCACCTCGGTCGCCCAGCCTCCGGACACCGGGCGGCCCAGCCGGCGATCCACGGACGCCCCCCAGGAGTTGAGTTCCGCCGGGCTGAAGACGTTGCTGAGCGACAGCAAGCGCGTGGTGTGGGCGACGTCTCCGGCCGGGCCCGCACCTGCGCCCACCTTGCCGGTCGGGGAGTCGTCCACCACATCCTCCGGGTGGCCCGTCTCCCAGGCCTCGATGTTGCGGACGAGCTGGTCGTAGGTCGCGTCATCGAGCGGGCTGTCGCCGTCGCCGTAGTAGGACGCGGCGGCCTCACGGGCCTGTCGCACGGCGGTCTGGTACTCGGAAGAGCTGGAGAATGCCCTTCCGGCGGCAACGGTAGTCATGGGTGTGAATCCTTTCGCAGGGGTCTGACAGTGGGCTGGCAGCGCTGATGCGGCGCTGCCGGAGGAGCGGGAGAACCGTCGGAGGACGGGCCGCCCGAAGGTCTGCGTGAGGGGGATCAGCGCTGGGTTGCGGGACGCCTGTTGTCAACGGCGGTGGCCAGGTGGGCCAGCTTGGTACGGAGGGTCAGGGACGTGGCGACGTAATCCGCCGTAGCCTCGGGGTGTTCCGTGTCGAGCAGCCATTCCTCCACGAGGACGAGGCGGCTGCGTAGCGTGGTCTGCTGCTGCGCGAGCTGGGCGGGGGCCGGGTTTACTGGTGCGGGTAGTTCAGGAGCGCGGCCGGTGGCGGGGGCCAAAACCACTGCGGTGAATCCGCGAGGCAGGCCGGCTTCAGGGTTGTCGGCGGCGAGTGTCTCTGCGTCCTGGAGGGCGAGAGCAGCATCGACCGGCACGTCGGTGGCCGCAGTGCTCGCCGGGTCGGCGAACTGTTCGCTGTCGACGAAGGCTAGGACTGCGATGTCGAGCAGATGCGTGATGTGTTCCAGGGCGTTACGGGCCGGGCCGGGCTTGGTCCGGTGCCGGACGACGGCCGCGAGAGCGTCGCCGATCACAGCAGCGCGCTGCGCGGGAGTGGTGGCCAAGGAGGTATTCCTCAGAATGAGCGGGGTGTGGTGAGAAGGGCGAAGGACGCCCGCCCGCGGGCCACTGCTGACGTTCAGTGCCGACGGCCGGGTTTCAGGTGACCAGGCGTCCGTTGCGGTAGCGCGCGGTTGACGGCAATGAGCAGCCGGGGAGCAAATCGGTGACGATGCCCGCCGGGGCCCCGGGGACGGTCGCGAACCCGACTCCGAGATCGAGACGCTTGACGGCGCTCAGGTGGCCGGGCATTTTCCGCTCCTGCAAGGCAGGGCCGGGCAGCGCGACGATGAGACGTTCCTGCCCCGCGCTGTAGCCGAGCCGCGTGTAGAACGGGGTCATCGCGGGCGGGTGCTCCAGAGTCAGCAGACGGAGCCCTGCGTGGCGGCCGTGCTGCTCCGCCATGTTCAACAGCGCGGTCGCGATGCCGCGGCCTCGGTGACCGCTCGCCACCGCCACGCCCCCGATGTACAGCACACTGCGCACCAGCGACCGGCGCAGTGGATGAGTGTCGGTCCAGCGCGGCGGGCTGGCCATGAGTGCGCCGACGACGCGGTCACCGCTTCGGGCGATCAGGCACAGGCAGTCCCCGTGCGTCAGCCTTCCCGGCCGTAGCGCCAGGGCTGTCAGAACGAGGGGCGGCACGGGGTGTCCTGGGTTGACCAGGGACAGAAGGTCAACGAATGAGTCGACGTCACGGAAGCGGGCGCGTCCGATCCGTATTCGGGATGGTGGATCGGAGCGACCGGAAAGATCGATTTCGGGCATGCGGGGTGGGGGTCCGTCCGGGTGTGAAGCGAGGGATGCCGTAGAGAGCGGAGGTGTGGGTGCGCGTCAGCCCAAGCGGCGTATTGGGGCGCCCGCCAGCGCTCACCCTGCGTGTGTAATTCCATTTAGCAACTTCTGAGGTTGCCTGGCCGGGCGGGCCGCTGCACGGCCCGCCCGAGGCTGCCGGCCGTTCAGGCGATGAGGGTCACGCGAGGCCGCTTGCGCGCGGAACTCTGGCCCGCCGGGGGGACTGCGCGTTCGCCGCGCACCATCTCGGTGAATGCTGCGCCTGGGCTGAACTTCACCTTCTTGCGCGCGGGGACCAGGACCTTGTTGCCGGTTTGGGGGTTGCGTGCCCGGTGAGCGGGGGTGGTGACGGCCTGGAGGGTGCCGAATCCCGTGACGGAGACGGCGTCTCCGCTGACGACGCGTCGGATCAGGGTGTCCAGTACGACGTTCAGGGCCGCGGCGGCCTCCGGCTTGGAGATGCCGCCATTGGCTGCGATCTCGTCGATCAACTGCTGCTTGTTCAAGGTGAGCCTCTTGGATGTGGAGCGTCTGCTTTCGGAGAAGTGGCGTACTCCTCCTCCCCCGATGTATCTAACTCTACTGCGATAAATCCATTTAGGCAACTACATGACGGAGGGTGTGTGACCTCGTCCTGCCTGGCGGCCGTGTGCGGAGATCGATGTGATCATCGTGTCCAGCCGCTGGACGTACCCCTCGGGCGTCAGTCCCTTTTCCTGTGCGGCGTCCATGGAGATCCCCCATGCCTCGACCTCCGGATCACCGCTCCAGTTCACCCGCAGGGAAGCCCCCTCCCGGAGCGCGAGTTCCCGAAGTTCCACTTTCCTGTGCGGCGTCCATGGAGATCCCCCATGCCTCGACCTCCGGATCACCGCTCCAGTTCACCCGCAGGGAAGCCCCCTCCCGGAGCGCGAGTTCCCGAAGTTCCACGCGCACCTCGGATGGTGCCCGGGCTGTGAGGCCGATGTTCCCCAGGCGCACCAGCGGCCCGTCCATCGCATCGACCGCTACGGCGACCAGGCTGTTGTCCTCGCCGTAGACCGCGGTGACGCCCCAGTCCGTGTAGCGGCCCCAGCCCATGCTCGTCGCCCAACCCCTGCGAGACATAGGCAACCGCTCCGTCCAGGGCTGACGCCACCTCGTCCGGATTCATCCCATGAACCGCAACGGCCCCACCCCCACCAACGGCTCCAACAGCCACTCCGCCCTCTCCCCGGGCTTCCTGTCCCACCAACGTACGGCAAACCCCCACAAGTGCTCCGCATACCCGTGACGCCGTCCGCCAGTGATCTTGCGGATCAACCTAGACGCACCCTCCGACAACACGGTGCGCAGGAACGCCCGCTGACCGCGATCGATATGACCGGTTGGCAGTTGACCCGCCTCAGCGAAGTTTGACTGGCCGCAGTCGGCTCAACCGACAGGGCCGTCCCGCTCGGGCCAGGGCCCCTCGAAGGCTGGCCCGCAGTTGTCGGGCAGTTGCACCACGACCAACGCGGCTGCTCAGTTGCTGAGGTCGAGCACGCCCCACGCGGTGAACGGTTCGGCCTGGACGTAGATCCTGCTTCCTCGGCCGACGACCCGGCGGCGGCCGGGGAAGGGTCCGTCGGGCAGAGTGAGCAAACCGACGTCCGTTGGTTCGACGGATGTTTCGGTGAGCTCCCCGTGGGCGAGTCGGTGCCGCTCCTCGCCGTAGCCGCCGTAGAAGGCGACCCGCTCGCCGTGGACGGCCACCGCCTTGGCACCCCGTACCCGGTTCGCCCACACCCTCACGGGCCGGTCGGGGCGCTTGAGGCGTATCTCGACGAGCGGGAAGTCCGTGTCCGGGCACGCCCAGGCGGTGCTGCCCGACACGTTCAGGGCGTAGCAGTCGAAGAGGCCGGGGATGCTTGCGCCGTCTGACGTCCAGTAGATGTGGCCTGCAGGGCTCCAGCAGCGGATTCCGACAGGGTTCTCGTCGAAGTGCCCGACCCGGATGTGGCCGGCCTCGTCCACGAGCAGGTGCTCGATGGCGTCCCCGACGGAGAAGGACAAGGTCTCGCGGCCGAGCGCGTCGAAGACCTGGACCTGGTCCGCGTCCTCGTACCGGCGGCGCGGGGGCTGCGACGACGAACCCGCCGTCGGGCAGGCGGTCCAGGTGCGGCCAGCGGGCCCGCAGGGCGCTCAGCTCGGTGAGCTCGACGTCGCAGCCCGGATGAACGGAGTTGGATTGGCCAGTGCCCTCATCTGCTATCGCCGGTGTACACAGGGCGGACATCCGTGAAAGCGGCAGGGAAGAGGGCCAGGTAGCGTGACGAGGACGGGAGGAGCAGGAATGAACGTGGTGTGGGCGGCGACGGCACTGGAGACCGGATGGTTCTCAGGGCTCGAACGGCACTCGACCGTCCAAGACCTTGAGGCTCACATCAAGGCTCTCGGAACTGGCCTCGGCCAGGGCTACCTTGAGATCCGGCGGCCAGACGGCGATCTCCCCTACTTGGCTCTGGGCTTCAAAGGAGATCACGCTGTCCTCCACCTCTTCGACGACTCTGGCGGAGTGTCTCTTCGTGTAGGCGACGATTCCGCGGCACCGAGCGCCGAGGTCGAAGTGGTGATCATGGACGAACTGCACATGTTCACCGCAGACGTCGCACTGTCCATGGATCATGCCCGGGGCATCGTTCACGACTTCATCCAGACAGGGACGCCTGGTGAACTGAATGATTGGTACGAGTTGTAGGCAGGGCTCTAACGCCAACTGAGACATCTTCTTAGCGCTCGACTTGGCCCTTACGGCCAACCCGAACGCTCAGCGGCGGACCGACGAGCTTGGCCTTCGGGGGTCAGGTGCCACCCAGGCCCCACGCATCGAGTCCGCCGTAGATATGGGCCCTGAGGCAGTGGGGGGCGTCAAAGCCCGAGACTTCGCCGCGGTAGACGGCGATCAGGGAGTCCTTGCCCTGCCACCAGGTGTCAGCAAGTCCCTGAACTTCAGGTACCGGCTCGAATCCGTAGAGGTCCAGCTCCTCAACGGCGCCACCCTTGATCTTCGTGATCGTTTTGGCCCAGTAACCCACATGGGCGGCCAGAGCCAGGGCTTCCAACGACCTCTCCCTGCGCAGTCCGCCATGTGGCGGTCCACCTCTGTGTCCAGCCCGCGCCGGTATCCAGCACCTCAGTCGCTTCCGGCACCGCGAATGGGACCGCGGGATCGTCGAAGGAGCAGTTGTGGGACCACACCGGTCCCACAACAGGAGCGGGCTGAGTGGAGGCAGTGGCCATGCCGCCAGCTCACAGGTCTGCTGAGCGTTCACGGCGCACTATCGCAAAAGTCGTCACTGAAGGTTCCGCGGTCACTACCCTGCGGCCAACTTCAACGCTCACATCGGCCAACTAGACCGCTAACCGGCCAACTACGCCGCTAAGTCACAATTTTTGATTCTATGCCCGTGATCCACCCCGCGCTCTCGCGTGTTCGATTTTTGTTCGATATGGTGGAGTGGAGGTGATGGTGATGGTTTCGGAGCGGGTGCCGGCGGGCGGGGTGTCATCGGTGATGCATGTGCGCTGCCCGGACCGTCTGCCGGAGGAGGCCTACCGCCGGGTCCTTGAGGAGCTGGCCGGTCTGTCGCCGGTGGTACAGGCGCTGCCGCCAAGTGCAGCCCTGGTGGAGCTGAAGGGCGCTCTGCGCTACCACGGCACGGATGCCCGCCGCCTGGGCGAGGTCCTGCGCGTGCGCACGCTCTCCCGCCTCGGTGTCGACGTGCGCGTCGGCATCGGGCCGTCGATCACGGTCGCCGCCACCGCCTCCGCCCGGATCGAACAGCCCGGTGGTGTCCTGGCCGTCGCCCCCGACCAGGTGGCTGGCTGGCTGGCCCCGCTGCCGGTCGACGCCCTGCACGGCATCGGCCCCCGCCAGGCCGAGGCCCTCCACGACTACGGCATCCACACCGTGGGCCTGCTCGCCGCCGTCGACCCCGCCACCGTGCAGCGCCTGCTCGGCGGCCGCGCCGGACGTCTGGCCGCCGACCGGGCCCGCGGCATCGATCCCCGCCCCGTCGTCCCCCGTGCCCTGCCCGCCACTGCCACCGTCCGGCACGCCTTCGACCGACAGGCCCTGGACGGCGCCACCGTGCGCGCCGCCCTCCTCGACCTCGTCGTCCAGCTCGCACTGCTGCTGCGCCGGCGCGGACAGGCCGCCCACGCACTCACCCTGACCTTGAAGTTCGCCGGCAACAGCGGCTGGGAGAAAACCCGCCGTCTGAAGGAGCCGTCCGCCCACGACGACGACCTGCGCGTCCTCGCCTACCAGCTGATGGACGCGGCAGGACTACAGCGCGGCCGCCTGACCGCCATCGCCCTCAAGGGCGAGGACCTCATCGCCGCCGACCAGGTCGCCCAGCAGATCAGCCTCGACGACGCCCGCGAAGCCCGCCTGCTCGCCGAAGAGGCAGCCGACCGGATCCGCGACAAGTTCGGCAACGGCGTGATCGGTCCGGCGGCCGTCTTCCGCCGCGCCTGCTGATCCGTTCCCGCCGCCGGCTGTGGAGGGGCTGCTCGTGCTGAACCGACCTGACTGTCCGGGGCTCGACCATCGGAACTCCTCGGGTCCCGGCCGCACGGCGGGGGCCCGACGGCACGCCCGGGTGAGATTTCGTCGAACCGGCCCACGGCCCGGTCACGGCCGCCAGGATGGTCCGCGTGACCACCAGCCCCGCAGACCTCTGGCACCACTACGGCCGCGCCCGCGCCACCAGTTGACCGCGCGGTTCCCGGCACCTTCCACTGGAACTGGGGCCAGAATGCGGGGCCCGGTCCCGAGGTCCTCGGTGACCTGACCGGCCGCTGTGTGGGCGACCTCGGAGCCGGCACAGCCCGGCACGCGGCACACCTGGCGGCCCATCACCGGCCCGCCCGGGTCATCGCCATCGACGCCTCGCCCGCCCAGCACGCCATGGCAACCGACCTCTACGCCCGCCTCGCGCCCCGTCTGCGCATCGTGCAGTGCGATGCGGTGCCCCACCTGCAGGCGATGACCGGCGTGTACGACGTGCTGTACAGCGTCTTCGGCGCCGTGGACTTCACCGACCCGCGCGAGCTGCTTCCCGCGGCGGCAGCCGCGCTCAAGCCGGGCGGGCGCCTGGTGTTCGCAACTCTCGTCCACTACCTGAGCGGGTCACCTGCCCAGCCCGATGCCGTGGCTGCCGACATCCCAGCAAAGACCCCGAACGGCGAAACCACCACGATGCGCCGATGGGTCCTCCAGGAACAGGTGTGGACCAAGCTCCTCGACGAGGCCGGATTCACCCACATCACTGCCGACGTGCTGCCTGCGGCCACCAGCGGGCCGCGCACCGCCGACACACTGCTGGTGGGCGCGTACCACCCGTCCTAGAACCCGCCTGCGTGAGCTGGGCTTTTCGTTCCCTGAGTGAGAGAGCGGGTGTGACCGAACCGCCGCCCTGGATGTCAGTACCGGCTGCTTACATGAGCCCATGGACACCGTGCACACGACCGCCGCCCTCCTCCCGGACCCCGCCGAACTCCGCGCGCACCTGCGCGCGCTGGCCGTGCTGGACCAGGCGATCTGCCGCGACCCGCGATTCTCCCGCTACTCCTTCTCCACCACCTGGGGGCCTGGGACCGAGGCGGCGCTGATGGACAACGGCTCGGGTGACGACTTCTCCGTCCTCTTCACCCCGGCCGGTGTGCTCGTCCGCGGCTTCGACCACGAGTCGGAGATGAGCCCGTACGGCACGGACGACGAACAGGTCTGGCCCGGTGTCACCGACGAGGTGCCCGCCGCGCTGCGCCCGCTCCTGGACGACCCGGCCTTCGTCGACGAGGGCCTCGGCGCCCCGCGGGTCACCGCCTGCCTGTGGTGGGAGACCGGCGGCAGCGCCTGGCGCACCGGCTCGGGCATCGAGTTCCCCTCGGGCAGCCCGGACCCGGACGGCTCCGGGCACCTCTTCCGCCTCCTCACCGACCGCTCCCCCGAGGCCGTCCAGGCGCACTTCGAGGAGGACTACGGGCGGCCCGTCCCCCTCGACACCGTCCGCCACGTCCTCGCGGGCCACCCCCTGACCCCCGAAGCCGCCCGCGGCCTCAACCCGGCCGCCCTCTCCGACGAGGCCCTGCTGCGCCGGATCGCCGCC
>NZ_JBIAHY010000012.1:0-202445 GCF_042870975.1 Streptomyces sp. NPDC006259
GAACACCAGGCGCCCGCCCGGCTTGAGCGCGGCTGCCGCCGCGGGAAGCAGCTCGCGCGGGTCGGTGAAGTCCACGGCGCCGAAGACGCTGTACAACACGTCGTACGCGCCGGTCATCGCCTGCAGGTGGGGCACCACGTCGGACTGCACGATGCGCAGGCGGGGGGCGAGGCGGGCGTAGAGGTCGGTTGCCATGGCGTGCTGGGCGGGCGAGGCGTCGATGGCGATGACCCGGGCGGGTCGGTGATGGGCAGCCAGGTGCGCCGCGTGCCGGGCTGTGCCGGCGCCGAGGTCGCCCACACAGCGGCCGGTCAGGTCACCGAGGACCTCGGGGCCGGGCCCCGCATTCTGGCCCCAGTTCCAGGTGAAGGTACCGGGAACCGCGCGGTCACTGGTGGCGCGGGCGCGGCCGTAGTGGTGCCAGAGGTCTGCGGTGCTGGTGGTCACCCGGACCATCCTGGCGGCCGTGACCGGGCCGTGGGCCGGTTCGCCGAAATCTCACCCGGGCGTGCCGTCGGGCCCCCGCCGTGCGGCCGGGGCCCGAGGAACTCGTAGCTGCGTGGTGGTCAGTGCGAGTCGTTGCCGGGGTGGCACGGGCCGCAGTCGGCGGCGTCCGTCCACAGCGGCAGGTCGACCTCCCAGCCGTCGACGGCGACGATGCGGGCCGTTGTGATCACGGAGCCGTCGTTCTTCATGTCCACCTCGGGCACGTGGTGCAGGAACTGTCCGTCGTTGAACTTCTCGCACAGTTCGGCGTACGCGACGGTGTCCAGGATGACCGTGTGGACGCCGATGTCGACGAGTTTGCTGGGCGCCAGTCCCAGCCCATCGCCCCGGTGGTTCATCGCGGTCAGCAGGTAGGCGTAGCCCTGGCCGAGGACCCTGGAGGCCATGACCGAGTCGTAGGGGTAGTCCCGCATGAGGAGCCCGACCTGCTTGTCCCACAGGTCGGCCGGCACGACGTCGCGTGCGCAGCGGACCGGGCCGGTCGCCAAGTCGGCGGCCGGAAGGGATGCAACAGCGGCGGTGGTCATGGAGTGCCTCCGATGGACGGTGCCCCGCGACGCGGGGCGGTGCACCCAGCACACCGCGCGGACCGGCCTCACGGTGATCAACTGTCTATCTCTGCAAGGTATTTGCATGTCGTGCAAGCGGCCTCGACGCGCCCGGCCGGCGCCCGTAGCGTGGAGTTTCCCTGTCTGTGCGGTGTGGGAGGGACGCGTGCCCGTCGACCCGCTCTGGAGCACCACGACAGCACTGCAGTTGGCCGCGCAGCGGTACCCCGGCGCGCTCATCCGGATCGGGCGCCAGCATCACTGCTGGACGCTGGCCGTGCTCGCGGAGAGGATCGGCTGTTCGCCTTCGACCGTCTCCCGTCTGGAGCGCCGTACCCGGATCGCTGACCTGGCGCTGGTGCACCGTGCCGCACGGGAAGTCGGTGTGCCCCGGCACATTCTCATGACATCCCTCGCGCCACCCCCCGCTACGGCAACGACGGCCACTAGAGTGACGGCCGGTCAGCGTGACGCCGAGGAGGACCCCATGCGCCGCCGTACGCTGCTCGCCGCCACGGCGGCCGCAGGCCCTGCCGCCCTGCTGATGGGACTGGATGACGCCCTGGCCGCCATCCCGGCCCCGCTCAATGCCGGGCCGCTGGACAGCCGCCTGGCCAGCGCCCGCGCACTGTACGACCAGGGTGCGCACGCACGGCTCCTGGCAGCCCTGCCCGGCCTCATCGCCGACGCGCACCACGCCGTTGCCTCCCGCCGCAACCTCGACCAGGCCCGGCTGTCCGCCGTGTACAGCCTCGCCTCCGCCGTCCTCATCAAGCTCGGCTCCTACAACCGCGCCCGGCTCACCGCGGACCGGGCCCGCACCTGGGCCGAGATCTCCGGCTCCCCGCTCGCGGCCGCGGCCGCGGCACGGGAACTGGCCATCGTGCTGCGTCACCAGGACCAGCACCGCGCCGCCCAGCGCCTGATGTCCTCGGCAACCGACGGCCTGGAGGCGAGCGGGCTGCGCACCGAGGCCACGGCCGCCGCCTACACACAGATGCTCTGCACCGTGGCCTACACCGCTGCCCGGGCCGGGCAGCGCAGCGAGGCCCTGGCGATGACCGAGGAGGCCCGCCGCGCCGCCCGCCGCCTGCCCAAGGCCGCTCCACCCGGCCGGCTGTTCGCTATCAGCCCGGCCGCCGTCGACCTGTACACGGTCGGCGTGCACTGGGCACTCGGCGACGCCGGCGCCGCCCTGAACGCCGGGAAGAACCTTCGGCCCGAGCAGTTCGCGACCGCGGAGCGCAAGGCCCGCCTGGGTACCGACATGGCACGCGCCTGGTGGGCCTGGCAACGGCCCGAGCAGACCGCCCGCACCTTGCTGGACGCCTACCGGGCCAGCCCCGGCGAGGTCCGCGACCGGCCCGCGATCCGCCGCATCGTCACCGAGCTCGCCGAGCGGCATCCGCGTACCAGCGGCGTACGCGAACTGCACGCCGCAGTGACACGGGCTATCTGACGTCACGACAGGCACCGTTGCACTACTGACCGCTTCGGACGACTACCTCGTGGCGGTGTTCACGCACGACGGCATGCCGATCGCCGCCAACTTCGACATCGTCGACGACTGGTGAATCCGGCTGGCCGTGACGCCGCCCGTCACTTCGGGCGGACCTGGGTCAGCGCCGCGCCCGCCAGCATGATCGCCGCGCCGACCGGGCTCGACCAGGTCAGGGACTCGTCGATCGCGGTCTGGATAAGGGCGCGGGCGGCAATGCCGGACACGGCCATCGGCGCTGGGCGGTTTTCCCCGGATCGAACCCGTCTGATGTTTTTGGTAAAAGAGATCTCCGCCGTCGGGCGGGCGGCCCAAGACCGGTCCGGCCATGGCAAGTCACCCGTGCATCCGATGGCGGCGGGCCCCGGACAGTCAGGTCGGTTCAGCACGAGCAGCCCCTCCACAGCCGGCGGGAACGGATCAGCAGGCGCGGCGGAAGACGGCCGCCGGGCCGATCACGCCGTTGCCGAACTTGTCGCGGATCCGGTCGGCTGCCTCTTCGGCGAGCAGGCGGGCTTCGCGGGCGTCGTCGAGGCTGATCTGCTGGGCGACCTGGTCGGCGGCGATGAGGTCCTCGCCCTTGAGGGCGATGGCGGTCAGGCGGCCGCGCTGTAGTCCTGCCGCGTCCATCAGCTGGTAGGCGAGGACGCGCAGGTCGTCGTCGTGGGCGGACGGTTCCCTCAGACGGCGGGTCTTCTCCCAGCCGCTGTTGCCGGCGAACTTCAAGGTCAGGGTGAGCGCGCGGGCGGCCTGTCCGCGCCGGCGCAGCAGCAGTGCGAGCTGCACGACCAGGTCGAGGAGGGCGGCGCGCACGGTGGCGCCGTCCAGAGCCTGTCGGTCGAAGGCGCGCCGGACGGTGGCAGTGGCAGGCAGAGTGCGGGGGACGACGGGGCGCGGGTCGATGCCGCGGGCGCGGTCGGCGGCCAGACGACCGGCGCGCCCGCCGACCAGGCGCTGCACGGTGGCGGGGTCGACGGCGGCGAGCAGGCCCACGGTGTGGATGCCGTAGTCACGGAGGGCCTCGGCCTGGCGGGGGCCGATACCGTGCAGGGCGTCGACCGGCAGCGCGGCCAGCCAGCCGGCCACCTGATCGGGGGCGACGGCCAGAACACCACCGGGCTGTTCGATCCGGGCGGAGGCGGTGGCCGCGACCGTGACCGACGGCCCGATGCCGACGCGTACGTCGACACCGAGGCGGGAGAGCGTGCGCACGCGCAGGATCTCGCCCAGGCGGCGGGCGTCCGTGCCGTGGTAGCGCAGGGCGCCCTTCAACTCCACCAGAGCCGCGCTGGGCGGAAGCGCCTGTACCACCGGCGACAGACCGGCCAGCTCCTCCAGGACACGGCGGTAGGCCTCCTCCGGCAGACGGTCCGGGCAGCGCACATGCATCACCGATGACACCCCGCCCGCCGGCACCCGCTCGGAAACCATCACCATCACCTCCACTCCACCGTATCGAACAGAAAATCGAACACGCGAGAGCGCGGGGTGGATGACGGGCATAGAATCAAAAATATGTTCGATGACCTGCCGCCCGACCTCAAGCGCCTGCACACGCTGCGGGTATGGCACACGCTGTGGCTGGCACGCATCGACGCCAAGATCGCGGCTCTCCAGCAGCGGCAGGCGGAAACCGGCCGCGGCCGGCGGAGCCGGCCCCGGCCGCCGGAGTGGGTGGTCGAACTTGGCATCGGCACCGGCCAGCCGGCCCTCCAGGTCCACGCCGGCGACTCCTACATGGCAGGCAAACGGCGCCGGCCCGTCGGCCGCGACGAAGCCCGCCGCCTCCTGTCCGACGGCCTGCGGGCCTGTACCCATTGCCGGCCCAACGCACAGCTGGACATCATCGACTTATCCGACGGCAGCACCCCGCACCGATCCCCGCGTCGCCTGAAGGACACCGTCGATGAACACCACTCCCCCGCCACCGGTCAACGAACCCGACCCGTCCGCGCTCGTCTGCCTGGGCAGCCAGGTCGGCCCCTGCGCCACCTGCCAGCGCAAGACCCACAAGTACGGCCGCGGCGGCATCCCGCTCTGCCAGTGGTGCATGACGCCCGTCATCCAGGCATGGGGCACCACCGTCCAGCACACCAGCACCCGCACCTAAGTCTTTAGAGCTCGTAACAGGATCTTGTTGAAGCGTGCTGGTGGGGCGTAACTGGTGTGACGATTCGGCCGTTCGTGGGGTGTGGGTACTCGACCATGGATCGTGGACGATGAGTTGTGGGCGCTGATCGAGCCGTTACTGCCGCCGTGGCCGGAGCGGTCCCCGGGGCCACGACCGTGGCGGATCGGCTCTGCCTCCAGGACATCCTGTTCGTCCTCTACAACGACATAGCCTGGCAACTCCTGCCCCTGGAGCTGGGGTTCGGCTCGGGGCAGACCTGGTGGCGCCGCCTGGACCGGTGGCAGAAAGCAGGAGTCTTCGACCGGCTACATCGGGTCCTGCTCGCGGAGCTGAACGCGCGCCGGCGAACTCGACTGGTCACGGGCGTGCGTGGACGGCTCTCACATCCGCGCGAAAAAGGGGGCGCCGACACGGGTCCGTCGCCGGTCGACCGGCGGAAAACGGGCAGCAAACACCACCTGATCTGCGATGGATGCGGCACCCCGCTCAAGGTCATCACGACTGCGGCCAACGTCAACGACGTCACCCAGACCCTGGCCCTGGTCGACGGCATCCCGCCCGTCGCGGGCCGCCCCGGCCGGCCCCGCCGCAGGCCCGAAGCCCGAACATCCAGGGCATGGGCAAGCTCCGCTACGTCGTCGAGCAGACTTTCGCCCTGCTACACCACTTCAAACGCCTCGCCGTCCGCTGGGAACGCCGCTCCGAACGCCCTGACGCCTTCGTCTCCCTGGCCTGCAGTCTCATCTGCTGGCGACGGCTTCGGAAGCACAAAAACGACTGACCGGTGTCAGGGCAGGCCAGGGCCTCATCGGGCTGCTTCAGAACGTTGGTACCCTCCGCACCTACGGCGATGCGGGGGAGATGATCATGGGAGCAGCGCCGTCGAGTCCTCCGAGCCGCTGGTTCAGAGGAATCGGCCTTGGTGTCCTCTTCGGTGGGCTGACCGCGGTGGTGTCCACTGCTGCGATTGGGAGGGCATGGGCTGCTTGTGACATCGGCACCAGCGCGGCAGCCAACGGCATGACTTTGCTGTTTCTTGCGCCTCTCATCTGGATCGCCGCTGCGGTTCCGTGGGTGATCCTGCACAGCACCCTCGGAAGACGTCATCGCAGGACAGCCCTGACTGCAGGGTTCATCTTCACCCTGTGGTTCACCTGGTTCCTTGTCACATGGTTCGGCATGCCGGACTCCTACCCCGCCCCGTTGTGCCCGGGCAACGTCCCACCCTGGTGGCCGAGCTTCATCCCAGCATGACTCCGGCGTAGCCCGTGAATGACCTCGACAGCGGCAACCTACTCAACAGCGCGCCCACCAGCCGCGGCACGCCAGCAAGATCGTGTTACGAGTCCTTAGAGGTCATTTTCTCCCGATATTTTATCCCGGAATGAGTGTTTGATGGATATATGTAGGTTGCGCAGGAGAGAGCGGCATCGCCGGCCAGGCACACCATTCCAGGCCGCATCCTCGCTTTCCGGTCCCGGGAACGGTTCTGACTCCGGGCTCACGGCAGATCCCTGCTGGCCGCCCATCCCTGTAATCAACTCCGTTTGTTTCATTGACATCTCACTCGGAATACCTACCTTGGGTTGGGAGCGCTCCCATGACAGCCTTGCAACTGGAAGGAGTCCCCCCACATGCGCAAACAGAGTCCGTTAGCCGGGCGTTTGTCGCCCCTCCGCCGACCTCTCCAGGCGTTCGTCATGCTGTTCGCCGTGGTTGTCGGCGCACTCGCCTGGTCGGCCCCCGCCCAGGCTCACGGCACCGTCGTCGGCCCCGCCACCCGCGCGTACCAGTGCTGGAAGACGTGGGGCAACAACCACACGAACCCGGCCATGCAGACCCAAGACCCCATGTGTTGGCAGGCCTTCCAGGCCAACCCCGATACCATGTGGAACTGGATGAGCGCGCTCCGCGACGGCCTCGGTGGCCAGTTCCAGGCACGGACCCCCGACGGGACGCTCTGCAGCAACAACCTCTCGAGGAACGACAGCCTGAACAAGCCCGGACCGTGGAAGACCACCACCGTCGGCAACAACTTCTCGGTCCACCTGTACGACCAGGCGTCACACGGTGCCGACTACTTCAAGGTCTACGTGAGCAAGCAGGGCTTCAACCCCAAGACGCAGACTCTGGGCTGGAGCAACCTCGACTTCATCACGCAGACCGGCCGCTTCGCCCCGGCGCAGAACATCACGTTCCCTGTCCAGACCTCCGGCTACACCGGACACCACATCCTGTTCGTGATCTGGCAGGCCTCGCACCTCGACCAGGCCTACATGTGGTGCAGCGACGTGAACTTCGGCTGAGCCGCACAGCACGCACACGACACCGGCCTCGGCCGGGCGCCGGTAACCCGCCGTCCGGCCGACCGAACCCTGTCGGGGCAGGGGCCCCATTTGGCCCCTGCCCATCAACCTTCCAAAGGCCACTCACACACGGGTCCGCGCCGGCAGCGCAGGCAGGTCGCGTCGTCAGTCTGCCGACGGGATGCGCGCGGCGATCTCCTTCGACAGCCCGTCCGCCTCGGCCGCGACCGGGCCGCTCTCCAGTGCGACGTGCCGCAGCACCCTGAGCAGGGTGTGGGCCTCCCCCAGCGTCAGCAGCGGAAGCCGTTCCTCGTCGTACTCCACGGGCGCGAAGTCGATCTCGTCAAGGTCCAGGTGCTCGTAGTCGTCCATGACCGGGACAACTCCTCCGCTGCAGCGCGGTCACGGCAGCGCGAACGCCCGCAGCCCCGGTCCCGGTGAGGACACCGGGGCCGGGGCTGCGACAAAGCGGGGGTGTGGTCGTGGAGGGCGGTCGCCTACGCGGCGAAAGGCTCTGCAGGGCTTCAGCCGAACGATCGTCCCTGCAGGCTATAGGTGAGGCCCGGGGACACTGTCCCCTCCACAACCACACCCTCTCCAACCCACTCACCCCGGCAGACATTCCCTGTTTCCGGTACCCGGCGCAGGGTTGCGCCGTGCACCAGGAGGCCACTGGGCCGGATCCCGCCTTGCGGCGGCCCGGCCGGGCAGGGAGCTACTGCACAGGGTTGGCGGGATCAGTGGTGGTGGCCGCCGTGGTGGCGGGTGCCCCAGGAGGTCTTGTCGACGATGCGGTCGTGGTCGTTGCGCAGGGTGGCCGCGTCGGAGCGGTTGTCCCAGATGTGGCGGCTGAGGTCCTGGTACAGGTCGGTGCGGGTGTCGCGGCCCTCACCGGTGTGGATGCGCACCGTGGCGCGGCCGGCCAGGCGGTAGTGGTCGAAGGTGTAGGTGTGGCCGTCGGCGTCCGACAGCGTCCAGCCGTCCAGGTTGACGGCGCGGCGGGTGGTGTTGGTCAGTTCCACCCACTCCTTGTTCAGCGAACGGTTGGCGCGGGTGTCGCGGCCCGGCGCGTCGTACTGGACCGCGCTGATCTCGACCTTGGGCCGCTCCGGACGGGCGTGGTCGGCGGCCGACGCCGGCAGCGCCACCGTCCCCACGACAGCGGCGGCAGCCAGCGAAGCGGCAGCCAGACGACGAACAGTCACAGCGGAAGAAGACACAAGGGCCCCCAAGGTGCAGGCACTTCCCTCCCCCGGCGCCGAAAGAACGTGGCGCGCAGGGCCGGGTCGTGCGGTGTGCGGGTGGCGGCCAGTCGGCCGCGCCCTCACACCATGGCCACGATGTGACCGTCGGCAGGGCATTTCGCACACGGCGTGACAGTCCATCCACATTTTCGTGACCCTCACCTGTAAGAGCCACTGATGCCGTGAATGCACCAGGTTGACGCCTCCGCGGACGCAGGAGTGCTGCGGCGCCCGGGCCGTCGGCCGGAACCGCCACACCACGCCACCCCGGCCGCCCGCCAGCGTTCACCCGCAGGTGAGTAACAGCGCTTTCCGGCGCGCGCTCCGTGACGCTCCGCGGACTGCCGGGACATCACCGGGCAACAGCCCGGGTGACCCCAGCGAGGCCAGAACCGCATTGCCGACACCTGCTCCACCCCTCGCTGCCCCCATCCTCGCTACCCGGCCTTGCCCGCTCGTCGGACCAGACGATGAGCCCTCGAAGACGCCAACGGCATGACATCCCGCCGCGGCCGCAACCAACACGAGGTCCGCGGGGCTCCCCTCCCTCACAACCGCACCCGCACCCGCACCCGCAGATGAGGAGATCCACGTGACCGCCACCGCCTTCGAGCACCACACGCCTCACGCGTTCGCCGCCCCTGACGCCGCCGTCATCACCGACGGCTGCTGGCCGGCCCCCGCCGGCCCCTGCCAGGACGCCGACTTCCTGCTGGCACCACCCAATCCCGCCGAACGCCTCAGTTACACCATTGACCCGCGCGACCGGCACCGCCTCGACCTCCAGGCAGCACTGACCACAGCTGGTATCCCGCCCCGCCCCGAAGACCGTGACGCCATCGACCACCTCAGCAACCTGCCCGCCGGCGTCAACGCCACCCTCCAGCGCTGGCTGACCCACACCCTATGAACCCACCACCACGAGCCCGGCATGCCGCAGCACAGAGCGGAGCATGCCGGGTACTTCCACGCACGGGGCACGCCGTGGATGTCAACGGCACACTGTTGGCTGCGGCAGCGCACTGGCGCACTGGCGGCGGCACCAGTGCGCTGTGTCATCGGCCGTGAAAGCGCCACCGTCCGCCACCCTTCCCTCCGGCTTAGAACAGCACCCAACATGATCAGGCGGCTGACCTGCACCTATTCACACACCGTCCAGCCGTAGGGGTGGCGTTCGGCACTTTTCCCCTGCCCAGACGACGAAACCCTCAGGAGCGGACATGTGGAGCACGGCGTGGATGCGCAGCGTCGAATGGCTCGCGGCGGCCGCAACGAACCCCCGGGACTGCAAACGGCAGTGGGATCACGGAACGGGCACCGCCCTGCTGGAAGCCGGACCGTCCCCGAGGAACTCGGCCTGCTCGCCCTGAACGTCCTGTGGCACGATCCGCTGCGCACCCCCGGCCCCGTCCTGCGGCACAGCAAAGCCCACCGAGTCGGCTTCTTCCTGCCCCCCGGACCCGGCCAGCAATGGATCGGCGCCGGAATCCGTCACGTCGGCAAAGGCTGCTGGATCCCGGTCCCCCCGCCCTACCGCGACACCGGACACCTCGAATGGATCATCCCACCCGACGGCAACGGCACCCTGCACTCCCCCGACCGCCTGGAAGCCGCCCTCCGCACAGCCACCAGCACACTCGCCCTCCTGGAAACCGACCCCCAGGAAGCAACGACATGTTCGCCCCCCCCTGTGGCACGACCATCTGATCATCCACAGACACGAAATTGTCAGGCGCTGCGTGGTCTGCGGCCCGACGTCTTCTTCGCCGCGGTCGTCTTCTGTCCGGTCTTCGCCGTCGCCTTCCTGGCCGGGGCCTTCGCCGTCTTCTTGGCGGCTGTCTTCTTCTTCGGCAGGTCGTGGACGTCCGCGTCGCCCGTCTCGCCGCGGGCGGCCTTCGCCTTGCTCACCGACTCCGTCAACGCCGCCATCAGGTCCAGGACCTTGCCCGGCTCCTCCGCCTGCGGCACCTCCGGGAGCGGCTTGTCGCCCTGCTTGGCCTCGATGACCTGCGCCAGCGCATCGGTGTAGGTGTCGCGGAACTCCTCGCCCTCCAGGTCGTCACGGGTCATGGTGTCCATCAGCGCCAGCGCACCGTCGATCTCCTCCTGCGAGATCTCCACCGGCGGCGGAAGCAGTTCCGCAGGGTCGCGGATCTCGTCGGGCCAGCGCATCGCATGCAAGACGATCACGTCGTCGCGCACCCGGAGCAACCCCAGCCGCTCACGGCCCGACCACGCGTACTTGGCGACCGCGACCTTCGCCGACCTCGCCAGCGCCTGCCGCAGCAGCTTGTAGGGCTTGGCCGCCACCTGCCCGGCCGGCTGGAGGTAGTAGCCCTCGCCGATCCGGATCGGGTCCACCGACTCCAAAGGTACGAACGCCTCGATCTCGATCGACTTCGCCGTCGGCAGCGGCAGATCACGCAGTTCATCCTCCGAAATAGGGATGACCTGCGTCTTCGTCACCTCGTAGCCCTTGCCGATCTCCCCCTGGCCCACCTCACGGTCCTCCAGCTCACACACCTTCCGCGTACGGATCCGCCCCATGTCCTCCAGGTGGTACTGGTGGAAATGGATGCTGTGGTCCTCGGTCGCGCTGACCACATTGATCGGCACCGTGACCAGGCCAAAGCTGATGGCTCCGGACCAGATGGTTCGGGGCATGGCAAACCTCCGCAGTAGCCCCGAGCACCACCAGACTAAAAGCACCCCCACCGCCCCGCACCCCTGCAGCACACCCACGTGGTATCACCCCACCCAGCAGGTCATCGCAGGACTCGACCCGGGCGACGGAGCGTCCGCGGTGGAAGGCATGGCGGGTGACCTGGACCCTGCCTCAGCCGATGCTCACCACCCCGAAGCCCAGCCCCGACCCCCGCCCGGTTGGGCCGCACGAAATGGGACGGCTACCGCGCCCCGCTTGCCCGTTACCACGACGTCTGCGTCCTGCTGCGCTCCCGGCACGGCACCGACATGACGCCATCGCTCCCGGAGATCCAGGCGGCATCAGCCCAGTCGCCGCAACCAGGCAATCCCGCCTGGCCTCGAACCCTCACACCGACGTGGCGGACGCAGCACGGCATATCGACAGCCGCGAGCTTCCCGAACCGGGCCAGGCAGTGCCAGACCTTCTTGAGATCCTGGAGAGCGTATCGACCCGTGCGGGCAGCGTCTCCGATATCCCTGGGCGTAAGCCAGCCACCGTGAGCGATCTTGGCTCCCAGATCCACATACGCCTGGCCGCGATAGTGCGGATGGCGACGCAGTTCAGCCATGCTGAGCCGGAAACCGGGATGCCATTCGACTGGGCACGGCAGGCGTTGTGCCACGTATTCGACCCCTGTACCGCGATAGCTGATCAGCCCAGCTGGACCGGCCGGGCGTCAGCACGTGGCGCGGTAGGGCTGGTCCGGCAGGTACGCCCGCCAGTCCTTCCGCGACAGTCCCGAACCCACGCGCTCGCACACGGCGGCCACGAGGTCCGCGGGGTCGAGTGCGTACTTCTGCAAGGGGACGTGGGAGCCGCCCGCGTACAAGGTCCTGCCGTCCGGGGCGAAGGCCAGGGACGTGATGCTGTCCCCGGGTGTGGGCAGCGACGAGCCCAGTGGCTGGCTGGACGGTACGTCCCACAGCTGGATGGCTCCGGAGTGGGTGGCGACGGCGAGGGTGGTGTCGTCGTGGGAGAAGACGAGTGCGCTGACCATGTCGTCGCCGGACGGGAAAGCGGCGCCGGCGTCCGCGGCGGACAGTACCGCGCGCCTCGTGCGTCCGGCGCCGTCCCAGATGGTCACCCGGCCGTAGCTGTCCCCCGCGGCCAGGTACCGTCCGCCGGGGCTGAACGCCAGCTCGCTCGTGATGGTGTCGCTCAGCGACTTGACGACGGTCTTCCCCGAGCGGGGGTCGGCGATCGCCTTCCAGGAGGCCACCCGGGCCGAATCCCGCCGTACCGCGAGTCCGTCGCCGGACATGCCGGAGAGCGTTTTGACTTTCCTGGACCCGCCGCCCGGTTTCACGTCCCACACCTCGGTCGTCTCGCGCATCGTGGTCCGGGCCACGAACAGACGGCTTCCGTCGGCGCTGAGCGCGATGTCGTCCAGGCCGCTCATGCCGATCTCGTCGGCGCGCACGTCGACCACGGCGTGCGCGCGGCGCCCCCTGACGTCCCAGACGGTGACCCGTTCCCGTGCCGACGACAAGGAGTCCTCCATCGGCCGCGCCCGCCCATGCGCGAAGTACCTGCCGTCGGCGCTGAACGTCATGAGGTCGGTGCACTCCTGTGGCTGCTGCGGCGCATCACCCAGCTCCACACCTGTCGCGGCGGGCTCTTCCGCCGGGGCCTGTGCTGGGAGTTCTGCCACCAGGGCCTTTTCGACCGAGTCGGGAGCGCCCCCGGACGCGGTGCCGCCCGCGGCGTCCCTCGCACAAAGCTCGACCGGCGGCGTGAACACGGTCCGCCCGCTGCGGGTGTCGACCAGCCGCACCTCCTCACCGTCGTCCGTGTGTCGGACGACCGCCTGCGTGCGGCCGTCCGGGGTCAGTTGCCCCGTGGGGAAGTAGTCCTCGCGCCACGGCGCGTTGAGCGCGGACTTCAGATTCAGGGAGTACAGGACCGTCCTGGACTCGTTGAAATAGCGCAGGGCGCCCGCGTCGAGGTCGAGTTCGAAGCCCTGGGAGGCGCTGCGGGCGGTGGCGTGGCGGAAGACGGGTGCCTCCGGTGCGGCCGACCGCCACAGCGCTACCCCCTCCGCCGTGGACGCCGCCATGAACCTGCCGTCCGCGCTGAAACGGACGTCCTCCAGCCCCTCGCTCACCAGCCGTGGCGCCTGCCGGCCGCTGCGCAGGTCCCACCGGCGCACCTCGCCGCCGGTGATACGCGCCAGGTGCCGACTGTCCGGGGTGAAGACGAACGAGGCGTCGCCGCAGTCGAGCCGTTCCGCGTTCCTGTCGAGCCAGGCGCGCTTGAGCCGGGTGCGCCGGGCGATGTCCCAGATCTCCAGCGGTCCCTCGTCGGCGCACCTGGCCAGCCAGCGGTTGTCCGCGCTGAGCGCCACGACCTCCGGTTCGTCGGGATGCCGTTGCCTCATGCTCAGCACCGTGCGACCGCTGCGTACGTCGACGAGCCTGGTGCGTACGTCGCCGAGCCCGGAGTTCGAGTCGTCCGTCCCCCACTCCTGCACCGCCACGCGCTTGCCGTCGGCCGAGAAGACGGTGCTGGCCGACAGGGTCGTGGGCAGACGCCCGACCACGCGCCCGGCGCGGACGTCCCACAGCAGCGTACGGTCCTCTGACGCCACCGCCAGCAACCGGCCGTCAGGGCTCATCGTCACGTCCGGGCCACCCGCGGCCAGCTTGCCGAGCCCGGGATACGAACGGGCCGTGGGCCGCCGCGCGCTCAGGTCCCAGGTGTGGACACGCCGCGTACCCACCGACACCAGCGTCCGGCCGTCGGCCGTCAACTCACTGGCCAGAGCATCGGCGGCTGAGTCGGGAAGAGTGAACGACCCTTGTTCGTGCTGGGCCATGGCGCCCAGCAGCGCCGAGCGGGTTTCGGTGGACTCCGCAAGCCGCCAGGCGGCAAGGCTCAGCCTCATCGCGGCGACGGGGTCGTGGTCGCGCATGGTGGCGGCGGCCGCGGCGATGCGGCGGGCCTCCGCCTGGACGTGCCGGCGCTCGCTCGTACGGTTCTCCCGCCACGCCAGCACGCCCGCCACCACCGACAGGACCACCAGCACGGCGAGGGTGCCGGACAGTACGCGACGGCGGCGTCGGGCGCGGGTGTGGGCATGGCGGCTCGCGGTGAGGAAGGCGCGCTCGGGGCCGGTCAGCTCCGCGGCCCGGCCGTCGGCGGCGCCGAAGTGCTCCTGCGCCGTGGTCAGCCGGGTGCCGCGGTATAAGGCGCCGCGGTCGTGCGCCAGTTCCTGCCAGGTGTGCGCCGCCTCGGTCAGGTGGCGGTGGGCCCGCAGGCGGTCGCGGTGCGCGTCCACCCAGGCCCCGAGCCGGGGCCAGGAGGTGATCAGTGCTTCGTGGGCGAGGTCGACGGTGTCGTCGTCCAGGGTGATCAGCCGGGCTCTGGCCAGTTGGTCCACCACGGCGTCGACCTCGTCGCGATCGCCGAAGTCCAGCTCCGCGCGCCGGATCGGACGCCGGGTGTCCTGAGCGCCGTCGCCGGGAGCGATCAGACGCAGCAAGATCAGGCGCGCCAGTTCCCCGCAGTCGTCCGTGAGCCGGGTGTAGAGATCCTCGGCGGTGCGGGCGACGGCGCCGTGGAGACCGCCCGTGGCTTCGTACGACCGGAGGGTCAGCGTACGGCCGTGCCGTCGCCGCCAGGTCTCGTGCAGCGCGTGGGAAAGCAGCGGCAGCGCCCCCGGTTCGCTGCCGGCCTCGGTCACCAGCCGGGCGGTCAGCTCGCGTTCCACGATCAGCCCCGCGGCCTGGGCGGGCTTTACGACGGCCTGACGCAGTTCAGCCGCCGACATCGCCGTGACCAGCAGGCCGGCGTCGGACAACACCTCCGCCAGCGCGCCGTGTTCGGCGCAGCGGCCGTAGAAGTCCGCGCGCACGCCGAGTACGACGCGCAGCCGGCTGCCGGGTTCCCGCGCGGCCAGGAGTTCGTCGACGAAGCCCGCTCGTTCCCGCGGGTCGCGGCACAGGGTGAAGACTTCCTCGAACTGGTCCACGATCAGCCAGGTGTCGCCGTCTCGCGCGGCGGGCGTGAACAGGCGGGCGTGCGTGCGCAGGGGGTGTGCGCCCGGCGTGAGGATCCGGATGGCCGCAGGAGGCGGTGTCGCCCCGTCCGGGCGGCGCAGGCGGGGTATGAGCCCCGCGCGCAGAAGAGAGGACTTGCCGCTGCCGGAGGGGCCGAAGACGACGGTGAAGCGGTGTGCGGCCACACGCCGCAGCAGGTCCTCGGTCAGCCGTTCCCGGCCGAAGAACAGGGCCTCGTCAGTAGGCTCGTAGCGCGTCAGGCCCCGGTACGGCGACGGTGCCGCACCCTCCTCGTCGTCGGCGGGCGACTCCTGCGCTCGCTCCCGCGCGGCTTCATGCCAGCGGCCCTCCCACTGCGCCGGATCGGCCCCGCAGGCGCGCACGTACGCGCCTGCCACCGCGAGCGACGGCAGTCTGTCCCCCGCAGCCGCCTGCGACAGCGCCGTCACCGAGTACCCCGCCCGCTGTGCCATCACCCGATAGGACGGGCTTCCCGCTTCCTGCCGCAGCGTGCGTAACTCCACCGCGAACCGGGCCACCGGCCCGTCCATCGGATCGAGTGGCTTCTCCCGACGCCCCACCCTGGTTCCCCCCTATCCCCTCGAGCAGCGGTGCCCAACCTATGAGGCGCCGACCACCCCAGCAAGGAATGCGGCGGGCCCGCGCGGCGCATGGGACGCGGCTCGATCGACGACGCGAAATTGTTCACCCGCACGGAAGCGGGGTGCTGAACAACGCCGGTGGCGGTGGACTCTTCGGCATCGGCACGGCCCCGGGCCCGCTTCGGTGCGGGACCGCGGCCACGCCGTCGATCCGCGGGCTTCCCAGGCCTCTCCGGGGGAGGGCCGGCCTGCATACGGAAGGGATGAGCAATGGCTTCAGCAACGATTCGGGGCACCCGCCTTCGCCAGGCGGTCACGGGCCTCAGTGTCGCGGGGATGTTCACGGGTCTCGCGCTCAGCAGTGCACCGTCCGCCGCCGCGTCGACCGCGGCGGAGACCGAGACGATCACGCAGTCCGCGAGCGCGGGCCCGGCCAGGGGGTTCTGGGCGGTCTCCCACAGCACCAAGGCCAAAATCAGCGGGACGTACCAGTACTGGTACGCGGGTCGGGCCGGGGGCCGTGCGCTCTACGACGGCAGGTTCATGGGCGCGACGGCGGAGGACCGTGTGGCGGGTGACAAGTACCAGGCCGTCCTGGCGCTGAAGTACGACGAGTTCGTCGGCGGCGCGTGGCGGCCGGTAAAGAACCGGGTGGCCGTGGTCAACGGCACCAAGTCGTGGTCGTTCAAGAACAAGGCGAACGTGGTCGCGTACGCCTGTGACCGCAAGGTCGGCACCAAGAAGCTGCTCAACTGCGACTCCTGGAGCTTCTGACAAACGCCGCGTGGGTCTTCGCCGCAGGGAAGCGAAGACCCACGCAGCCGCCTCGGGTCACCCGGCTCAGCTCAGCAGCTCCACCTGCGCAAGATGCCCCGGCCGCCGGTGAACACCAGGCGGCACTCAGGCGCGTTCGGCGGCTTCCTCGGTGGCGTGCCAGGCGGCGCTCTAGGGCTGTGGCATGGGTGGCTCCGTTCACGGGTGATCGCGACCACCGTGCACCAGAAACCGCAGGGTATTTGGACTGGATGCCCTGCGGCTTGGACTCGGCGTATGCAATCGCCGGTGCCCGTGGATCCGTGGATCTGGGCGGCAACGAACAGGGCGGGTCATTCGTCGACCATGCCTTGGGTTCCGGTGATGGCCGGCGAGGGGCAGTAGTCGGTGCTGCGGCGGTTGAGGCGCCGGTGGTCGGGTGGGCACTGCGGGCCGCAGAAACCTTCCCAGTCGGCGAAGCGTTCCCTCCGCTCAATCTCCGGTCCTCCGGTGAAGGAGCCGGTGGCAAGGAGGTGCTCGAGGCGGGCGGTGAATCGCTGGCCAAAGTCGGGGCCGATGCGGTGGGCGAGGGCGAGGAGTTCCGTGACCAGAACAGCGGCGCCGTCCTCGTTGAGGAGGTACAGGTCGCGGGCACGATCGGTGGTCCTGTTGATGCGTCAGCGCGGCCTGTCACGTTCGACGCGGACCCGGATGGTCTGCGACATCGACGCCCAGCGCACTGCGGCGGTGACGTCCCGGCGCAGCTGTATGGGGTCGGCGAGACCGATGGGGACTGGATCGCGCGGTGAAGACCCGCTGGGGCCTCGCCATCGACACCACCGAACAGAGCGCTCAGCAGCATCTTCACCGACTGCCCCAGTACCCCCATCCCAGTCACCCTCGCCCGCTGAAAGGTTGGGCCTCTGACCTGGGGGACCAGCGCAATCGGGTCTGGACCCTGCGGGTGGAAGTGCCGGTCTCCCGCTGAGAACTCTGCGGGAGACCGGCAGTGGGAAGGGGTGCTGAGTGGTTTCAGCCGATGGCGATCCTGGTCTGCCAGTACGCCTTCGGCGTGATGATCTCTGTGCCACTGCCCGACAGGGCGGTCTTGCTGCCGGGGTAGAACCTCACTTGTCCGGTGGAGATGACCGCCCAGATGTCCGGGATCGCGTCGTTGTTCACGTCGGGTGTGCCCATCAGCAGCGGGATGGCGGTGCTGGACCAGCCGGAGGCGCCGTACTCGGTGTCGGCTCCGCCTGCGGAGTTGGCAGCGGCGGCCAGGGAGGTGAGGTTGACGCCACCGGTGGTTGCGGCGATGCCCTTGCGGAGCAGCAGCTGTCCGGTCGGGGCGTGGCGGTAGACGATGTCGGCGACGCCGTCGCCGCTGACGTCCATGACGGTCACCAGGTCCCGGTCGAGCCAGGGTGATGAGGACAGTTGGGTGGCCTGGTCGATGGTGGCGCCGTGGTAGCCGGTGAAGGCCCACAGCGCGTTGCCGATGGTGGCGAGGAAGTCCGTGCGTCCGTCACCGGTGATGTCGCCGGCGGCGACGATCTGGGTGAGGGTGGACGGGCTCGGGGCGCCGGGCGGCAGCAGGATTTCGCGGCGTTTGTCGATGTTGACGGCGCCGTAGCCGTCACCTGGGTACACCCACAGCTTGCCCTCGACGCGCACGATGAGGTCTTGGAGGGCATCGCCGCCGTAGATGTCGCCGTTGTGGGTGATCAGCGCTCCCTTGAAGTGTCCGCTGGGAGCGGCCACGTAGGGGGGCAGGTCGTCGCCGTTGGGATCCTTGTCCGGGTTGGCGCGGTAGGCGCCAGGCATGGAGTAGTCGAGGTCGCCGGCTTTGTCCAGTTGCGCGGGATAGAGGGCGAGGTTGCCTTCGGCGGTGACGACCATCATGTCGGGCAGGGCGTCACCGGTGAAGTCGCCGGCTTTGTCGGCCTGGTCGCGGGGGGTGACGTAGAAGAAGTAGCGGGTCGGTTCGGAGACGTTGCCGGCGCTGTCGACGGCGCGGACGTAGAGGACGTTGGGTCCGGCGGCCGGAGGTGTTGCGCTGGCGATGGTCGCGCTGACGGTGACCGCGGTGCCGTTGGTGCGGGCGAGTGCTCCTGGGTAGGAGGGGGAGTTGAAGCCGTACTCGTAGCGCACGACGTCGGTGTCCAGGGCCCGCACGGTGAAGGAGCCGGCTGTGCCGAACTTCTTGGTGGACCACGTGGAGTCCTCGGCGTCGATCCCGAAGCCGTTCTGGCTGCCGTCGGCGTTGGGGAAGTCGGTGGAGGAGATCTTCGGCGGCTTGGGTGAGACGGTGTCGAGGACGAACTGGCACGGAGTCGACGGGTACCACGGGGACGTGACACCAGCGTCGTCGACGGCGCGTACCCGCCAGGAGTAGGCGGTGCCGGCCTTGAGGGTGCTGGTGGAGAATCCGGATGTGGTGCGCAGGGCGGCACTGGTGTCGCCGCCGACGGAGACCTTGCCGGTGGTCTTGAGGAGGTCGCCGGTGGTGCCCCACTGGTTGGTGGGCCAGAGGTCGAAGTCGAGGTAGTTGAGGTTGGCGTCCTTGTCGGTGGCCTTGGCGGTGAAGGTCAGGTTCCCGGAGCCCATGCGGACGTACGGTGCGCTGGTGGTGCACTTGCCGTCCGGGCCCAGGTCGAGGGAGTTGGTGACGATGGCGGGCGCCCGGTTGTAGACGAGTTCCAGGTAGGGCGCGTTGTCGCCGTTGGCCTGGAACTTCTTCCATGCGTACTGGGCGTCCTCGTCACGGGCGCGCAGGCCGAAGGTGATGGTGTCCTGGCCCTTGTCGACGGCCTTCTGGGCGCCGCTCTTGACGTCGAAGGTCTCGTAGGCGTCGCGGCAGCTGGAGTTGTAGCCGTGGGCGAAGCTCCTGGTGGCGAGTTTGTTGCCGTCGTGCAGCTTGGGTGCGTTCTTCCAGTTGGTGTGACCGTTGACGGCGGTGGTGAGGTGCACGCTCATCGAGCGGTCCTGGCAGGACCAGGAGTAGGTCTCCAGCATCACCAGCCGGGCGCTGGTGATCTTGGTGGCCCTGAGGTTCTTGTCGAAGTCGATGTTGAAGTACGAACGCGAGGTGCCCCAGGTGTCGGATTCGAAGCCGACGCGGGCCTCGTGCGTGCCGCCCTTGTTGAAGCCTTTGCCGTTGTAGAACGTGGCGTTGGGGTGGCGGCTGTAGGCGGTGGTCCAGTTCTGGACGTGCTTTTTGACCGACGGGTCAATGAACACCGGATAGACGGTCGCCGGGTCGTTGAGGAAGTCCTGGTCCGGAGTGAGCGTCCACTGGCTCGCGGACAGGTCGGCTATGACCAGTTCGCCACGCGAGTCGGGCGACGGGCCCTCAAGAGAGGGCAGGCTCAGGGTGGTGGAGGAGCCGCCCTGCGAGGGGGCCGGTTCCGCGGGAACGGAGGGCAGCGGCGACTGCGTCACGGGGACGGGTTCGTCGGTGGCCGAGGGCAGGACCTCGAGACTGCCTGCCTGTTCGTCCGTCCCCGGATCCTGCTCCGAGGCGCTGGGCCCAGCGGAAGCCGAAGGGCCGGCTGCACCCGTGGGGTTCGGGGTCTCGGAAGCGGTGGGCTGGGCGGTGGCCCCCACGGTTCCGTCAGTGACGGCCGGGGAGCCACTGTTGTCCCACATCAGCGGCGTCGGAGAGAGCGCAACCTCTTCACTGTCGGTGTCCAGTGCGCTGACCATGCCGGTCAGTGGGTCGAGGCGGAACGTCAGGTCGGCCGAGTGCAGGCCGTAGACGAGCTGGCGCACATGCGGGTCTGCGGCCGCCTGACGGTTCTTCACGACGACGACCTGGCCGAAGCCGTCGTCGTCGGCCGTCAGGACCAGGTCACCGCCGGGGAAGATCTCTGGGTAGAGGATCCGGTTGCCGTCGACGATCGGCGTGGGCACGGGGCCGGGCCAGGTCAGCTGGATTGAGTGGGCGCCGTCGTCGACGTACAGCGTGACCAGCGGTGTTCCCGTGTCCGCGGTGGCAGATTTCACCAGCGACAGGCGCTGGACGCCCGCGCGTGAGGCCCGCTCTCCGTTGTCCTGGCCGGAGCCGGGCGAGAACACCATCCGGGTGTTGGTGGCCTTCGGCTCCCATCCCTGCTTCGTCCGGTGCAGGCTCGGGTCGATCGTCTTCCAGACGTCGCCCGCCTTGGCGCGGATCGGGGAGGAATACAGCCGCTTCACCATCAGGCCGTCGGGCCGGGCCCATGTCGTGGAGGCGGCGGTGCGAGCGGACGTCACCTCGACGTTCCTGCCAGACCTGGCTGCCTGCTCAAGTGCGGTGGCCTCGGTGACCACCGCGGTCCGCCGGCCTTCCGCCTCTTGGGCGTTGTGGTCGTCCAGCCGGAACCCGGCATAGACGATTGTCGTGGTGGCAACCGCGGTCGCCAGAAGTGCGGCAGTGGCCCGACGACCGGGCCTGCGACGCCAAGTGCGCGTCATCGGGCGAGTTCACCTTCCCCATCCCAGTAAAGAACCGGCGGTCAGGACGGAGCTCCCCCACCAGGCAGCTGATGATGACCGATGAAGATCCTGTCGTCACCCGGTGATGAACAGACGGCGGCGTCGGAACGTATCTCATCCCACGGGGTGTCGGGATGACGGACAGGCATGACGCCAGTTCACCAACGGCGCGTATCGCCTCCATTCGCCATGAACTAGCGAATGTTTTGAAGGCGTGCAGGTCAGTACCGGATGAGACGCCCGGATCGAAGGCTGACACGACACTCGCTCCGGATATGTGCATATTCCATGCGCTTCATAGAGCAGTGCCCTGTTACGGAGCGTGATCATAGTCACATGATCACAAGCAACCTGGTGTTCCTTCACGGATCGACCACAGAATCTGCGCTGTTCAGCAAGTCATCGCGCGTGGTCCCTCACCGGTCCCGCTTGGAGTGGTGAGGGACCCCGTCGTGTTCGGCCGACTTCCGCATGCCCGCCGCCGTCTCGCACGCACCGTCGTGCCGAGCATCGCCGCCGCACTCCTGGTCGGGCTGCTGCCCGCCCAGGCGCTGGCGGTGCCACCCGACCCCGACCTCTCTCACGAAGAGACCGGCCGCGAGGCGGTGCAGTTGGAACCGCTGGGGAACGAAGAGCCCGTCCCCGGCACAGTTTTCTCTCGCGACTTGGAGACGCTGAAGCAGGAGGAGCCCGAACCGCAGGTTGAGCCACCGTCGGGCACTACTCCCCCGCCGGCCGACGTAACTGCCCCCGTGAACTTTGGGACCACGACAACCCCGGCGTCCCTGCGCGCGGATACCGCTGATGAGCCAACGGGCATGCTCCCGGCGGGCTCCCTGCCCGTCAGCCTGGGGCAGGCCGCCGGCCAGCCGGAGCCGGCCGGCACCTGGCAGGTCGTCATCTCAAGCCGCACCTCCGCTGCAGGCCAGGGCGTCGACGGCGCAGTGGTCAGGGTGGAAGCACCGGCCACAGGTGCTGTTCCCGTCTCGGTGAAGCTTGACTACTCGAAGTTCGAGAGCCTCTACGGAGCGGACTGGGCCTCCCGCCTGCGTTTCGTGCAGTTCCCCGACTGCTACCTGGACACACCCGACGACGAGGCGTGCCAGGCCTACGAGGAACTGGAAACCACGAACGACGTCGACGCGAACTCGATCACCGCGACCGTCGACCCGTCCGCCGACGGCACCGTGACCCCGGCCTCCGCCACAGTCACCGAGCCCAGCCCCTCCAGCGTGATGCAGGCCTCGTATCGCCGCACCTCCACCCTTGCGACTCCTGCGGCGGCCTCCGGCAGCACGGCGGTCATTGGCGCGGTCGACTCCGGTGCGGGCAAGAGCGGCGACTTCAAGGCGAGCCCTCTCGCCTCTGACGGCAAATGGGAGGCCGGCGGCTCCGCCGGAGCATTCACCTGGTCCTACCCGCTCACCGTTCCTCCGCCGCCCGCAGGGCCGGCACCCCAAATCGCCTTCAACTACAGCTCCCAGACGGTGGACGGCCGCACGGCTGTTTCCTCTCCGCAGGCCTCCTGGATCGGCGAGGGCTGGAACTACGACCCCGGGTTCATCGAGCGCCGCTACCGCTCCTGCAAAGACGACACCAAGACCCTGGATGCCGGCGCGCCCAACAACACCGCCAAGAGCGACAAGACGTCCGACCTGTGCTGGGTGTCGTACAACGCCGTGATGTCCCTGAACGGCAAGACCACCGAACTCGTCCGGGACGCCTCCGCCGGCAGCAACCCCGAGACAGACACCGAGATCTACCGTCCCTTGAAGGACGACGGCACGCGCGTCGAGCACAAGGTAGGCGGCACCAACGGCGACAACAACGGCGAGTACTGGCTGGTCACCACCAAGGACGGCACGAAGTACTACCTGGGGCTCAACCAGGTCGGCGGCGGCCACGCGGACACCGGCTCCGTCTCCACCGCTCCCGTGTTCGGCAATCACCCGGCCGAGCCCTGCCACGCCGGCACCTTCGCCGACTCGCGCTGCGGAGCAGGCAAGCAGCAGGCCTGGCGCTGGGGCCTGGACAAGGTTGTCGACGTCCATGGCAACACGATGATCGTCAACTGGAAGCAGGAGACGAACAACTACGCCGTCCGCAAGAAGTTCAAGACGCCTGAGCAGTACGACCGCTACGCCTACCCGGTATCCATCGAGTACGGCATGCGCAGCGACCTCACCACACCGTCGGCGAAGGTCGAGTTCGGGATCGAGCAGCGTTGCATCGACGAGTCCCCGACCGTCTGCGACTCAGCCAACTTCGCAAAGACCGACGACCCAGGCGCCTACCGCAAGTGGTGGGACACTCCCGGCAACCTCAACTGCAAATCCACCTCCGACATGTGCCCCACCTTCCCGTCGTTCTGGACGCAGCTGCGCCTGACCACGGTGACGACCAAGGCGGCCCGCGCCGGCCAGAGCGGCCTGGGCAAGGTGGACGCCTACACCCTGCACCAGTCCTTCCCCAAGGACTGGTACGACACAGCGCCCGGCCTGTGGCTGAACTCCATCACCCGCACCGGCTTCGCACCCGGCGACACCGTCGGTACGAAGCAGTCGGCCGCCGGCGTCAGCTTCGCCCCCTACACAGTCGGAACCGACTCCCCCCTGCGGGCACGTCTCAAGGACCGCCAGCTGCCCAACCTGGTCCTCAACGGCAAGAACGACCAGCGCCCCGGCTTCACCCGCCCCCGCATCGGCACCGTCTCCACGGAGAACGGCGGCGACATCGAGGTCGAGTACACCGGCGGCTGCCCAGACGAACCCTCCGAGGACAAGGGCAAGAACAACAGCACCTGCTTCCCGGTGCGCTGGTCGCCCGACGGTGACGAGAAGACGCCCGCGAAGGCCTGGTTCAACAAGTACGTCGTCGACACCGTGACCGAGACCGACAAGATCACCTCACACGGCAAACCGGTCACCACCCGGTACAGGTACGAGGACTCGGCCTGGGCCAAGAGCGACGACGAGTTCACCCGCCCCGCCCTGCGCACCTACAGCGATTGGAAGGGCTACCGCACCGTCACCGTCCTCAAGGGCGCCAAGAGCACATCCGAGATCGTCGGCGTCCGCGCCGTCAACTCCCAATCCAAGACCGTCACCCGCTACTTCCAGGGCACCAGCGGAGCCGTGAAGGACTCCACCGGCACCTACACGCTTCTCGCCGACGACGCCGAGCAGTTCGCGGGCATGACCGCCGAGACGATCACCTACGAAAACTCCAGCGGCGGCATTCTCAAGCGCAGCCTCTCCTTCCCCTACTCCCAGCAAACGGCCTCACGCGCCCGCGAGAACGAAGACGGCACAGCAGCCGCCCCGCTCCTCGCCCACCGCGTCGGCGTCAAACGCACGGACGACATCCAGACGGCCGGCAGCAGCTGGCGCGCCGTGCGAACCCTCACCACGGTCGAGGACACCTATGGCCTGCCGGTGCAGGTCCAGACCTTCGTGGTCAAGCCCAGTGGCGGCTCCGAGGCCCTGTCCGACTACACCTGCACGACGTCGACGTACGTCCACAACACGACAGCGTGGCTGATCGGCCTGCCCAAGGACCAACGCACCACAGCAACGTCATGCGTCGGCCAGGCCACTGCCGACCCGGCAACGCAGCTCAAGACACAGGTGCACAACACCTACGACGCCCTGGGCGACAACGCGACACCGGTCAAGGGCCTGCTCACCTCACAGGCCACAAACGACGGTGCCGGCAACGCCAGTGCGGTCGTCACCACGACGACCTACGATCCGCTGGGGCGGGTACGTTTTGTCACTGCACCCGAAGTGGGCACCGCCGAGACGCAGTACACCCCCGCCGACACCGGCGGCCCCCTCACCCAGGTCAAGTCGATCAACACCAAGGACCAGACGACCACCACGACCTATGACCCGGGCCGCGGACTCGCCCTGACCATCACCGACCCCAACGGCCGTGTCACCCGCAGTGAGTACGACGCCCTCGGCCGCCTCGTCAAGGGCTGGTCGCCCTCCGCCCCCGTCACGTCGCCCACCGTACAGATCACGTACCAGACGGCAGTGGCCACTCCCGAGGTGAACCGTCCGGCCGCGGTGACCGTCCAGTCCCTCAAGGACAACGGCTCCTATTCCCGCCAGGTCACCCTCTACGACGGACTCCAGCGCGAAGTCCAGACCCAGAGCGAGGCCCACGGCGCCGGCCGGATCGTCGTCGACACTCACTACGACGACCACGGTCTGGTCGCTGAGAAGAGCGGCGCCTACCTGGCGAAGGGCGAGCCGAGCACTGATCTCTTCGCCCCCAGGTCCAAGTCCCTCATCCCCAGCTCCGTCAGGTACACCTACGACGGCCTGGAGCGCGAGCTTCGCGCTGATACCTACTACGCGGACGTCCGCAAGTACACGGCGACCAAGTCCTATGGGGACACCAGCGTCACCGTGAACCCGGCGGGATCCACGGCGCCGCGGACACGGACCGACGTCGACGCCCTCGGGCGGGTCTCGTCCATCCGCTACTACAGCCAGGATGCTGCCGCCTCCGACACCGGCCGCGACACCGCCTACGAGTACGACGCTCGCGGCAACCGCAGCAAGGTCACCGACACCGCAGGCAACGTCTGGTCGTACGTCTACGACGCCCGGGCGAGGATCGTCTCCTCGAACGACCCCGACACCGGCACCACCGCGATGCGGTACGACAACGCCGACCGCCTGACCTACACCAAGAACGCCCGCCAGCAAGAAACCTTCACCGAATACGACCCGCTCGGCCGGATCCGGTACGTGCGCCACGGCTCGGCCACCGCCAGTCCGGCCAAGGAGTACACCTACGACACGGCGCCCGGCGGGATCGGCCAGATGAAGGAGTCCATCCGGCACACCGCCGACGGCGACTACATCAACCGCGTCACCGGCTACGACGCGGCCTACAAGGTCACCGGAACCGAGACCGTCATCCCTGCGAACTCGATGACGACAGGCCTGTCGGGAACCTACGCCTACAACTACACCTACACACTCACCGGCAAGCCTCAGTCGGTCACTCTGCCCTCAGTGGGTGGCCTGGCGCGGGAGAAGGTCGTCACCCGCTACAACGGCGACGGCCTCATAGAAAGCACCTCGGGTGCCACCTGGTACACGACCGACGCCACCTACTCGCCCTACGGCGAGGTGCTCCGCACGGTCTCCGGCGCCCAGCCCTACCGCGTGTGGACGACGAACTTCATCGACCCCCACACCGGCCGCCTCCAGCGCACCGTCGCCGACCGAGAGACCGCCGGCCCGCACCGCATCACCGACAGCTACTACTCCTATGACGTCTCCGGCACGATCACTTCAGCCTCCCGCCACCTCGCTGACGCAGCCGCAGGAACGTGGGACACCCAGTGCTTCACCTACGACGTCATGGGCGAACTCATCAACGCCTGGACATCGAACATCACCCCCGACGGCAACAGCACCGGCTGCAAAGCAGCCACCGGCACCACCTGGGGCTACAACACCGACTACACCACCTCCTCGGGCCCCGTCGCCGACGCCCCCGACACCGCCGCGGACACCACCACTCCAGACACAGCACTTACCGCGTCCCTCGCGGCAACGGCCCCCGCCGCCGGCACCGTCTCCACGGGCGCTACCGCCTACCGGCAATCGTTTACTTTCGACTGGATCGGCAACCGCGCCACCCTCACCGAGCACGACACGGCTGACCCGGCGAAGAACGCCACGTTCACCTACGGCCACGGCAAGACGCTTCCCAGCGGCACCACATCCCAGCCGCACACCATGACGTCGGTTACCTCGGCGCCAGCGGGCAAGAACAGCACGTACACCTACGACGCCACCGGCAACACGACAGACCGCGACCTTTCCGCAACCGCTCAGGACCTGGTCTGGTCACCCGAGAGCAAACTGGACTCCCTCACCAGCGCCGGCGTGAAGATGACGTATGTCTACGACGCGGACGGCAACCGCATCCTGGAGAACTCACCCTCCGGATCCGTCCTCTACCTGGGCGAAACGGAACTGACCACCAACGCCACGGGCAGCATCACCAAGGCATCCCGCGCATACGGCCAGGCCGACGCACCGACAGTCGTCCGCACCACCACAAGCGGAGCGACGACAGGCCACAAGCTCAACGTCCTCCTCGCCGACCACCTCGGCACCGCAAACACCACCATTGAACTGTCCGGCACCCAGCCGGTCACCCGCCGCGCCTTCAAACCGTACGGCGAAATCCGAGGCACCAAGCCAGCCTCCTGGCCCAACAAACGCAGCTACCTCGGCACCGGCATCGACGACACCACCACCGGCCTAACCCACATCGGCGCTCGCGAATACGACCAGACGTCCGGACGCTTCATCACCGCCGACCCGATCATCGACATTGCCGACCCGCTCCAGATGAACGGGTACTCCTACGCGAACAACGGCCCCGTCAGCAAAAGCGACCCCACCGGCCTCATGCTGGACGCCGAAAGCGGTGGAACAGCCCCCTGCACCAAACCCGAAGGCTGCGTCCGCGACGCCCCCAGTAATTTGGTCCTGTTCGACTGGCACGACGAAGGCAGCGCTCAGTACGACTACAACGGTGACGGATACATCACAATCTTCCCCACCGTGCACGTCCCTGCTAAATGGAAAAAAGCTCCCACCTACATCAATGCGTTCTACGAAAAACTCCGGTATCTCTGCTCCACATACGGCATCGACAACTGCACAGATATGTCTCAGCCCATCGATTCTGCTGCCGTCAACGGCTCAAAGGGTGCAGGTTGCCTGGCAGTCGACAGGAAATGCCCTGCCGGTCTGAGCTGGGGTATGGCTGCAGCAATATCCAATGCATTCGGAGCAGCCGCCTACGGCCCCGAAGGGCCTGGAATTTTCGGCAGCTTTGGCGGCCCCAGGTCTAAATCCCCGAAGTGCAACCAGTGCTTCCTCGCCGGCACCAAAGTACTTTTGGCAGACGAATCCTCGAAGAACATAGAGGACATAGAAGTCGGGGACGAAGTACTTGCAACGGACCCCGAAACCGGGGAAACCGGACCCCGCAAGGTAACCCAGCTCATCGTCACCGAGCATGACAAGCACTTCAACGAACTCACCATTCAGACACCCGATGGCCCGCGCAAACTTACCGCCACCCACGAACACCCCTTCTGGATCCCTGAGCTCGGACAGTGGATCGCGGCCCAAAACCTGGTACCCGGCATCACCCTCCGCACCGAGGACGGAACCACCGTCTCGGTCGTGGCCAACCGCGCATACCAGCAGCGCGCCCGCACCTACAATCTCACCGTCGATGAGCTGCACACGTACTATGTACTCGCTGGTGCCACGCCGGTTCTGGTTCACAACAGCAACGGGTGCACAAATTGGGCCGCAAACAGCGTGAAAACGTGGGGTCATACATTCAAGACTCATGGTGCCGGAGCGAAGAACACGAAGTCTCTGACCGATCGCGCTCGTAGTACCGGGAATCAGCAGGGCCAATGGCTGGACAATGACGCCGCTGCAGAGTTCCTTAAGGGTCTCCATGTCGAAGGAGCCGGTCCCAGGTCGGTGCGCCTTCCGGACGGGTTGGGGCAGGTTATTATGCCGGATGGGAGTATCGTCCAAGCGCGGGCAGCTACCGTTGTCCCGAGTCCAAACGGGCTGTACAAGACAGGATTCCCAATTGTTGGCCCTTAGGAGGCTGGAGAGATGAGCTTCTCTGTTTCGTTCAATCCGGTCGTGCAGTCTGGTGCCGTGGCTGCTGCTTCAGAAGGTCTGAAGTCGGGTGACGACTACGAAACCCTCGTCATGGAGGCATGTAGCGCCCTCTCCGATGCTGGAGGCAGCAGATTCCGCATTGGCGGCTTCGGAAGCGATGAGTGGCCGCTCGATGTCGGGTATGACCTGTCTGCCTTCATGGAGCAGTTCCCGTCGCTTATGGCGAGTGTGCGCGAACGTCGCGAAGTCGAGGTGGATCTTTACTCGCAGGGTATCGAGAGGACTTTGTCCTTCCGTCCGAGCCATGATCTCGTGATAATTCACTGCGAGTCGCGGACCAATTGGGTGCCAAACCCAGAGTGCGAGAGCATTGCCCAAAGTGAGCTGGTCGCGATGCTCTCGAAATTGGCCGAAGACTTCGCCCAAGGGTTGAAGGCGATCAATTCCGACCTGTCGGAGGTCGCGCCATTCGAACGTTGGCTGGAGGGTGAGGTGTAGCCTCACGGCCCGATCCCCCACCTCGCACGCTGGATAGCAGTAGCAAACTTGAAGCCCCGTCAGGTGCGTCCTGGCGGGGCTTCCGCGATGGGTGACGGCAGTAGTTGACGGCAACGTCAGTGGCCGGTGGCTCCGCATAGCGGCGGGTCGTCGCCGTCGTCGCGGGTCGACTCGTCGTTGGCAGGGCGGTCAAGGGCGGTGCTGAGGGCATCGATGGCGTCGCGCTGGAGGCAGAGTCGGACGTGGGCGTAGACGGTGGCGGTGACACCGATGTGGGCGTGGCCGAGAAATTCCTTGATGACGACGAGTTCGACGCCCTGTTCCAGGAGCAGAGTGACGTGGAGTGCCGGAGGTCGTGGAGCGGATGCGGCGGAGCCCGGCGTTGCGGAGCAGTGTGGTGAAGGTCCGGGTGAGGTTGGTCGGGTCGATCGCTCTACCCTGCGGCGTAGTGAACACGTACCCGTTGTGCTGCCACTCGGCGCCCGTCGTGTCACGGTCGTGCTGATGCTCTTCGTGGCGGTGCTTCAGCGACTGGAGGCAACTGGCGGGGAGGGCGATGTGGCGTTCGGAGGCCGGGGTCTTGGTGGGCAGAGTGGCGAGCCCGCCCGCGTTGGTGCATTCGAGGATGCGGCGAATGGGCCGCGGTGCCGTTGGCGAGGTCAAGGTCGACCCAGTGGATCGCTCGACCACCCAGCGGTAGGTGCCCAGTCCGGTGCCGTGCAGGGTGCCGCGGCGGGCGATCGCGGGCACGATGCCGCGGGCGCGGACCTGGTCGCGGTAGATGTCGTGGTCGTAGCCGCGGTCGGCAAACAGCGAGTCCGGTTTGCGGCGGGGCCGGCCGACCCGGCCGCGGACCGGCGGGATGGCGTCGAGCAAGGGCAGGAGTTGGGTGACGTCATTGCGGTTGCCGCCGGTCAGCAGGACGGCGAGCGGGGTGCCGTGCCCGTCGGTGATCAGGTGGCGCTTCGAGCCGGCCCGGCCTCGGTCGACCGGCGAGGGGCCCGTGTGCATCCCCCTTTTAGCGCTCTGACGTGGGAGGAGTCGACCACGCAGCAGGACCAGTCCAGCCGGGAGGCCGCGTTCAGCTCGGCCAGCAGGACCTCGTGCAGCCGCTGCCACACTCCGGCCTCGTTCCAGTCCCGCAGACGGCGCCAGCACGTCATGCCCGAGCCGAAGCCGAGGTCCTGAGGCAGGTACTCCCACTGGATCCCGGTGTGCAGCACGTACAAGATCCCGCACAGCACATCCCTGTCCGGCAACGGCTTGCGGCCCGGATACCGGAACCTGCGCTCTCGCTGCGGCAGCAGCGGCTCCAGGTGATCCCACAGCTCATCCGACACGATCCACGGTGACGTCCCCACAGAGGACCGAACGCTCAACTCTCGCCCCGGACACGGCAACCAGGAGCGATCCACCTCATTGTGTTAGCCGCTATAAGTGTGCGGGCCAAGCTGAAGCCGCCGCGCGGGAAGCTGGTCAGGCTGGTTGACTGCGGCTGGCTGCGCAAACTGCCCGACGGGCGGTTCACCAACCGCCTGTGAACTGTCTTACTGCCGAATGGGGCGTCTTCATTTACGCCTTCTCCTCCCGGGCTGGCATGGCCGCGGGTGGTTCAGATTCTCTGAGCCAGCAGCATCTTTCCGTCGCCGCCGAGGACCAGGACGTTGCGGGCGACGCCGTCTTCGCCCCTACCATTGTCGCCATCCCACCAGGTGACAAAGCTCCGCGCGAGTTCGTTGGCCTGCTCCTGGCTGGCCGGAATGTAGTCGGTGGTCAACTCGATGTCGTAGTCGGTCTTCGTTAGTTGTGCCACGGTCAGCTTGGACACATGCTGGGCCAACTTCTGCCCGCCGGTGGCATGCACCCAGGAGCGGAAGGCCACCATCAACTCTGCGTCCTCGGTGCGGCTGGTGACTGTGGCGGTCGGGGGGCTGGCTGGCCTGTTGGCGACGCCATCCAGGCAGCCTTGCACCCAGGCGCCCCTGTCAGCTACGGCTTCGGTGGCCTTGGCGTCGAGGGCCCGTCGTGTGCAGCCACCCCAAACGGTTTCACGTACGGCCGCGCCTTTACCCTCCGAGTCGTAGATGGCCTTCCCCGTTTCATGCCCCGCACCGTAGGCCACCGCGTAAGCCGCATCTTTCTGACTCGGTAGGGCCGGCCCCTTGGGAGCTTCTGAGCGAGCGCAACCGGCCAGGGGGAAACAGAGCACCCCTACGGTCACAACAAGCGCAGTACGTACCGTTGTCCTCATTGCTCTCCCTGCTCGCCTTTGTCTCCAGGTGGAGAGATGCAACCCAGAGCCCTTGCGTTCCATCGAGATGCGGCCAAATCTTCGCAAGGGCTCGTGAACGCGGCAGTTCCCGAATTACGGTCTAACCCTGACCACGAGCGGATCTTTGTCCGGCTGACCACCGGGCTCGCCCGTAAGTCCAATGATGGGGGAAGCCTGTTTCATGCGATACAGACGTACCTTGCCGACGATGGCGCTCGGCGCCGTCGTGATTCTCACCGGCGCAATAGCCGCCCATGCCGCCCCTGTGCCGATCACGCCCTCGGCTGATGTCCCGAGTCCTGTGGTGCCGTCGGACGACGTCTCCGGTTCGTCACCGGCGGTTCCCACCCCGTCCGCCACCACGCTCGTTCCCCCTACCCTGACAGCACCGCCAGGCTCGACCATCAACCCACCGGATCAACCGATGCGGTCCAGCGACCCCACGGTGCCTCCGGCGCCCGCTGAGTCGCCCGGTCCCACGATACGACCGACCCCGGCAGGTGCCGGTGGACTGGATGCGTTCTGGTCCGAGGACCGCATGGCACAGGCCATCCCGGTCGAGGAGCAGGAGGCGCGGGAAACGAAGACACCAGCCAGTGCGCGCAAGCAGCGACCGCAGCCGTTCTCCCCCTCGCACCCGTTCGAGGGGATCAAGGAGGTCGGCACCTTCTTCTGGGCCGAAACGGATGAGAACGGCGAGCTGTTCTACCGATTCTGCGCCGGCACGGTGGTGAGGTCTCCCGGCAAGAACCTGGTGGCAACGGCCGCGCACTGCTTCGACGGCAATGACCAACAGCGGGCTCTCGCCTTCGTTCCTCAACACAGCAAGAGGAACCCAAAGCCCCACGGGGTCTACCCGATCCAGAAAGGACAAATCTACGCAGACCCACGCTATATGAGTAAAGGTGGGGACAAGTCGTACACCAACTTGGACTTCGCCATTCTGAAGACCGGTGCCCGTTCCGACGGAAGGCTCGTCCAGGATGTCGTAGGGGCGATCGAACTCGGCATCAACACCGGATACGACCACCCCAAGCTTCGTGTCATCGGCTACCCAGGCTTCGAGCCGAAGCAGGACCCCCTGGACTGTGTCACCCCGGCCAAGAAGTTCACCACGGGAAACGACGGCGAAGTGAAGGGTGGCACCTTCACCGAGGTCAACTGCGACGGCTACGTCTCCGGGACCTCCGGCGGTCCGTTCATTACCGCCGACTCCGAGTCCCCGAAGCTGATCGGTGTGACCGGCGGCTGGAAGACCGGCGGCACCAGCCCCGACACATCGTACTCGTCCTACTTCGGCGACGAGATCAAGCGGATCTATGACGCAGCCGTCGCCGGCCGGATACCCGCGCCCATCGTGCTCGCCGCAGCTTCCGCGTGGAAGCACGCCAAGGATATCCAATCCGGCTATTTCACTCTCAACGGGGCCGTCGAGGACGACCGCATGGACATGGTCGTCATGTGGACGGACGGCGAACTGTCGCTCTACCGCGGAGCAGATAAGAACCTCAACTACTTCGACCGCGAGTTCACGCTGCAGAAAACCAACAAGCTGTGGGCCGACCATGCCAAGCAGGTAGTCGCCGGCGACTTCACCGGGGACAACGGTTCGGATCTCATCGTGCGCTGGTCCGACGGAGAGGTGACCCTGTACCCCTCAGTGGATGAAAAAGGATTCCACGGCGAGAAGCGGCTCGTCGCCGCGAATGCCACATGGGGCAAGCACGCAGCTGCCCTCACGGCAGGCCGCTTCGGCGGGAACCAGTGGCAGGACGATCTCGTGGTCCGCTGGTCGGACGGCGAACTGACCGTCTACCAAAATACGGGTGAGCAGCTTGGCAAGGAGATCAAGGTGCACGGGCCCAACGCGACATGGACGCACGCCGTGGAGCTGGGCTCCGGTGACTACTCCCATGGGGACGTCTGGGATTTGGTGGTCCGCTGGTCGGACGGTGAGGTCACTTGCTACGGCGATTTCACCGGCAGCGGACTTGGCACCGAGCACAGGTGGAAGGCTCCGAACAAGCTCTGGGCCCACGCCATGATCGTCACTGGCGGAGACCATTCGGACAACCCCTGGCCGGACGACACCATCGTGCGCTGGTCCGACGGAGAGCTGAGCCTGTACGTCGACGGAAACGCCGCCGGGGTGGGCAGGGAGAATCAATTAGTTGCTCCCTGAACATTCACAACGGAGCTTCATCAGAGAATGCATTTTACTGGAGGGGAAATGAAGAACTACGCCGCACTGGGAGCCTCTTTAGGGATGGCTATCGTCGCCGTACTCGGCGTCGCCAATGCATCTAACGCTCTTGATGCATACACGTGCACCAAATCATCCTATTCAACCGGCGGGAAGAACTACGGAAAGGCACTTTGCATCGGTGGATCGTCAGCAGTGATGCGTCACAAGGCCATGGCGAACTGTCTGGCAAGTGACGGCCGGACTTGGGTGGCCGAAGGTGCATTTGTGTACCGTGGCTTCACCTCGATCGCCACATGCGGAACAGCCAAGGTCACATACGTCCATGTGATCAGCCGCGCGAGGGGATAACCGTGCATTAGGGTGCCCGGGAGGGCGTCGACTGGGCTGGGGTCGGTCGTAGTGGAGGCTGGTCCTGGCCCGGTCGTCGGACATTTTACAATTGACGATGCGGGGCCGGCGCATGGTCTGCAGGGCGGCAACAGGACAGGGGAAACGGGCTGGGCGTCAGGTGACGGTGTGTGGGAACCCGGCGAGTAGTTCGAGGTTCGGTCCGGTGGCTTCCGATCCCACCGTCTCCCGACTCATCGGTGTCCTCGCCCCGGGTGGGCCGAAGACCCTTGCGGCGATCCGCACCGCACGGGCCCATCCACGAACACGTCTGGAAGCTGGCCGGACAAGCGGCACCGGACGCCGACCCCCAACGGGGTGCTCGTCCGTCCATCGACCTCGCCGCCCGCCGGCGAACCTAACTCCTGTCACACGGGCGGTGTCGCCAGCCAGGATGGTGGAGCACCACTGGGCGATGGAAGAGCCGGGCTGGTACGACAGCCCCGCCGAGCAGGCTGCCGCCGTGCACTGGTGTGGCGGCTGCGGGCAGGGCTGGGCGAAGGACGCGGCCGGGTGGCTGCTGCCGCTGCCTCCCGGGGAGGAGCCGACACCGTCCAGCGGGGACTTCGTCGGCCTCGGCCGACCGTTCAGTCGCGGCCCCTCAGTGACTCTCGATGAGCCGTGGCCGCGGGCGCTGTGGCAGCTTCCGGCAGGCCGGAAGGGCCGCGCCCGCACCGCCTACCAGGTCCCTGCTCACCCGGGAGCCGCAGAACCTGCCTGTACGGCCAGCGGCCGCGCGCGTTGTCGCGCCGGAGCCGGTGTGGGGGGCCGGTTCGGCGGAGCGGCTTGCCGCGAACGCGTCGTGGTGCCGCACGTGCCGGACCTTGGTCGGCGCGCCTGAGGGGGCGGCTGGCGGTCCGTGGGTTCTGCTGCACCGCAGCGAGCCGGAACGGGGGCTGAGTACCTGGACCTACCCCACCGTGAAGGATGCTCTGCACCACGGCGCCCATCTGGCCATGACATACCTGCAGTTGGACGACGGTCCCCTCGATCGTGTGGCGCTGGACCTGTTCGTCGGTCAGGCGCACGCCCAGGTCATCGCCCGCTTCCTCGAACTGCACCCGAAGACGACCCAGTTCGAGGTCGCCGAACTCGTCCCGATGCGCGCCAGCGAGTTTTGAGCGCCGACGCCGCCCCTTGTGGCCGCGCCGGGGCGAGCGGTCAGGAGGCTTCAGCCGTTGTCAGCCATGTTGACCGCCTCTCCCCTGGGTGAGCGCCTCGCAGCGAAGCTGCGCACCCTGCTGGCGGACCCGGGACGGGCACCCGTGTTGGTCCTGGGCACCCTGTGGCCCGATTACTGGCGCACCCTCACCCTTCAACCCGAGCCCGGCCGCGAGGACCCCTATCACCAGGCCCGTGCATTACTGGTCGGCCACGACCTGTCCGTCCCACCAGCCTTCAGCAACACCGACCTGCGCGCCCTGACCGACCGGGCGGTGGAAGATCCGCGCCTGGTCTACGCCGCCGACCATGCCGAGAGCGGCGCCATCACCCAGTACCTGGCCGGAGCGCCGGCTCTGCTGGAGCGTTACCGCACTGCACCAGACGGCGCGCGGTCACTGATCGAGGCTGCCATGGACGCCCGCCGACTCGGCCACGGCCCCGCTCTCCCTCTGGCCCTGCTCGAAGCGGCCGCCCCGGGCTACCTGACCGACACTCAATGGGACCTGCTCGACGAGGACTGGCTCGAACAGGCCCTGGCCTACAACGCCAAACCCCTTCGCGGCGCCCGCGGCGTCCTTACCCGCATCCGCCCGCGTCCCGGACACCCCGCCCCCGCCCAGCCCCACTACCGCCTGGCCGACTACCTCGAACAGCACAGCCACCGCCATCGCCACACCCTCCGCTCCCCCGCCACTTTGTGGAACGCCCTCATTGACCACGCCCCCGCCGCCGAATGTCTGACTCTGGCCCATGCGGCCCAAACCCGCGGCCTGCTGCGAATCGCCCTCCACCTTTGCGCCACTACAGCCGACGTTGACAAGGATTCCGCGCTGCGGTTGGTGGCTGGGTGGCTGACGGATGCTGGACGGTTGAATCAAGCCCTGAACTGGTACGACTGCGCCGTCGACGCTGGCGATCTCACGACTCTGCTGTGGGCGGCCGAACGGCTGGCGAAGGTCGACCACCTGGACTACGTACTGCCCTGGATCGAGCGCGCCGCCGACGCCGAGGACACGGAGGCTGTGCGGTGGACGGCCCTCCTCCTGGCACGGGCCGACCGGTTGGACGAAGCCCTGATCTGGGCGGAGCGCGCTGCCGCTGCCGGCAACACAGGGCTCCTGCGGTGGGCTGCCGGACGACTGGTGGTTGCCGATCGGCTGGACGAGGCTCTGCTCTGGGGCGAGCGCGCCGTCAACGCCGGCGGCACGGAGGCCCTGCAGTGAGCAGCCGACCTGATGATGGTTGCCGGACGACTAGACTCGGCCCTGACCTGACACCAGCGCGCCGCCGATGCCGAGGCCAGCGACACCGAGGCCCCGGGTGCCGCGGGGGCCCTGCTGGCGACTGCCGGACGACTCGACGAAGCCCTGACCTGGGTTGAGCGCGCCGTCGACGCCGACGACACCGAGGCCCTGCAGTGGGCAGCTGAATCCCTGGTGGCTGCGGGACGACTGGACGAAGCCCTCACCTGGTACCAGTGCGCCGCCGACGTCGGATACAGCAAAGCCCTGCAGTGGGCGGCCGACCTGATGGCGGCTGCCGGACGACTCGATGAAGCCCTGACCTGGTACCAGCGTGCCGCTGACGCCGGACACACCGAGGCTCTGCGGTGGGCAGCCGATCTAACGGCGGCGGCCGGACAACTGGTTGGGGCTGATCGGCTGGATGAAGCTGTGACCTGGGTGGAGCGCGCCGTTGTCGCCAGCGGCACCGAGGCGATGCGGTGGGCAGCTGAAGCCCTGGCGGCTGCCGGGCACTTGGACGGGGCCCTGACTTGGGTGGAGCGCGCCGTCGATGCCGAGGACACCGAGGCCATGCGGTGGGCGGCCGACTTGATGGCGGCTGTCGGACGACTGGACGAGGCCCTGACCTGGTACCAGCTCGCCGCCGACGCCGGCCACACCAAAGCCCTGCAGTGCGCAGCCGACCGACTCGCAGAGGCTGACCGCCTGGACGACGCACTCCACTGGGCCGAGCGCCCCGCCGACGCCGGCCACACCAAAGCCCTACGGTGGGCAGCCGACCGACTCGCAGAGGCTGACCGCCTGGACGACGCACTCCACTGGGTTGAGCGCGCAACTGATGCAGGCGACGCTGAGGCACTCCGGTGGGCGGCCGACCTGATGGCGGCTGCCGGACGGCTGGACGAAGCGCTCACCTGGTACCAGCGTGCCGCCAACGCCGGGCACACTGCCACCCTGCAGTGGGCAGCCGACCGACTCGCAGAGGCTGATCGCCTGGATGACGCACTCCACTGGGCCGAGCGCGCCGCCGACGCCGGCCAGACCAAGGCTCTACGGTGGACAGCGGACCAACTTGCAGAGGCTGACCGCCTGGATGACGCACTCCACTGGGTTGAGCGCGCCGCCGACGCAGGCGACGCTGAGGCACTCCGGTGGGCAGCCTGCTGGCTCGCAGACACCGGACGACTGGACGACGCAGATCAGCTATGGCTCTACGGCTGGGAGCCAGACAGATCCATCGCCGACGCGTGGGATCCGCCGATATCCGCGTCGCGCAATCCGGGATGCCACCAGTAGTCACAGAGGCCAGGCGTGACTGCAAGAGGAACGGAGTGGTCCGTCAAGGACAGCGCGACGGCAGACCACCCCGCTGACAGCAGGTCCGCTGAACGAGACGGGCTGATCCAACGACACGGTCAGCTGGGATTCCTGCCCGTCGCGGAATGGACCAGCCTTTTGCTCTCGGCTCCAGTCTCTCAGAGCAGGAGCCTGCCATTTCCGGTGCCCAGACTGGCTGGCCCAGATTCAGGCTGCGTGCCAGGTTGCAAGGGTCGCTGCATCCAAGCCGGTCGCCGGGTCGGTTGTGAACCGAGACCCGAGCTGCTGTTGGTCCCTGCCTGATGCGCCAACCTCCGCAACCTGACACCCCTATCGACGATTCCGGCACGCATTCGAGGTGGCCTCGGGGCAGGCCCGATCGATGCGGAATGGTCCCGCCACCGTCCTGTACAGGGGGAAGCGGGACCGTCAGCAAGCGGGCTTCAGTCGACTGGAGCTGCGGCTTGTACCGCGAGAGACCGGGCCAGTTCACCCATCCGAACGCGATCGCGCTTGATGCCGTTGGCGCTCAGGAACTGAAGCAAAGCAAAGAAGACGTCATCGCTTTCGATCTTCTTGTCCAGGAGCAGCGCGAGTTCGCCGGGCCGGTCAAACGGGACCTTCCTGACTCTCTGCTCTGCGGTGGCAGCGTTCGCATCAGCGCCCGGTGCAGGCGAGTCCGCACGCGGTTCGGGAATCGATTCGGACGTCCCAGGGACCCCGCCCACTGCCATGGCTGAAGGGGCCTGTGAGTCGGCGGTGATTACGGCGTAATCACCGAGGCGCACCGTCTCCGGCACCACATCGGCCTGCGTAACCTGCGCATCGGTGGTGATTACGCCGTAATCGCCGGCGGGGTCACGCCCAGCGCCGTCGGCAGAGTCCTCTGCCGTCTGTCGGCTCCGGGAGGCGGTTGCGTGGGCCTTGCTCTCCTTGAGGGTTCGCTCCGACTTGAGTTCAGCGAGGGCGGTCGCCTGTTCGTCAGCCGGCTTGTTTCCAACTGCCCTCAGCAGGTCGATGGGCTCTTCCCCGATGCGGGCCTGCAGTTCAGGGGTCAGGTTCAGAAGGGAGAGGCGCTGCGACACCCATCCCTGAGAGCGGTGCAGGCGCTTGGCCAGGGCTCTCTGGCTTCCGTGAATGACCAGGAGGCGTTGGAGGGCACGAGCCTCGTCGAGTTCTTCGAGATCGTTTCGGTGGATGTTGGCCACCAGGGCGGACTCGAGGAGTTCTTCTGCGGTTCCTCCCTGGTCGTCGCTGACCATCACCTTGATGGTGGCAAGGCCAGCTTCACGTGCGGCGGCGAGCCGGCTGCTGCCGTCGACGACGACGTGGGTGGTGTCCGGCTCGAGGTTGGCTTCCTGGCTGGGGTTGGCTTTGAGGTAGGCGTCACGGTTCATGACCGTGATCGCGACCTTCTGCCCGTGTGTCTTGAGACTGCCTGCGAGGTCGGTCAGGTCACCGAGCGTGGAGCGTGGGTTGTCGGGGTTGAGGCTGACGCGGTCGACAGGAAGTTCGGCGGGAGGCGCTACGCCCTCGGTGGGGACTCCGGTCGCTGCGGCGACTGCCTGGCGGCGGGCGCTGACTGTCCGTGCTCCCCCACCGAACCGGCCGGCTCCGAGCTGTTCCGCCTTGCTCACAAGACCTCCCTTGCCAGGGCGCGCATGCCGACTGCCTGCTGTGACTTGGGGGCGTACGACAGCAGCGGCTTCTTCACGCGGACGGCCTCCTTCTGTTCTTTGAGGTCTCCGATGAGACCCACGACCCTCGGATCCTTTATGTCGACCCATCCCTGGAGGGACGAGGTGGCGATGTACCCGCGGCGGGAGTCGTACAGGTTGACGACGATGCCGAGGTAGTCGATGTCGACCTGGAGGTCGCCGCGCAGGTCGTCGACCTGGGTGGTGAGGAGTTCGTAGGCGTCGGCGGAACTGTCTTCGGCCTGGACGACGATGAGGGCGCCGGACTGGCCTGGGTTCTCTCCGTCGCGGCGGCGGCCGTAGTAGGCGGCGGCGTCCATGCTGAGGCCGAGGCTGGGCGGGCAGTCGACGATGATTACGTCGTAATCAGCCTCGAGTGGCGCGAGTGCACGCTCGAGTGCCGCTTCGCGGGCTCGTACGGCTGAGAGCCGCACATCGAGCAGGAAGGCGTCGTTGCAGGCCGGCAGCAGGTGCAGGCGGCCCTCGAAGGCGTCTTCGTCGACGGAGACGATGAGGTCGCGGAGGTCGCCCTTCGGATCGCCGGCCATGTGGTTGGTGAGGCTGTCACCGTTCATCGGCAGGGGAGTGGCGCCGAGCTGATTGGTGAGGTGGCATTGGGGGTCGAAGTCGACGAGGAGCACGCGCAGTCCGGGACCGGGGAGGTTCTCGATGTCGAGGGGATCGTCGTCCAACTCCGCAGTGTCCGTGTGGGTCTCGCTGGCGCGCAGAGCTTTGGTGAGGGCTTTGGCCACACGGACGGGGTGCAGCTTGTTGGAATCTTCCGCCAGCGCCTCGCCCAGGCCGGCGGTGATGGCGGTCTTGCCGACTCCGCCCTTCTGGTTGCAGACGACGATGCGGCGGGTGACCGTAGGCCGCTCGATATCCGGCGCCGGGTTGGTGTCGAGCCACAACTGCACGGACTGGGCGAGACCCTGGATGAGGGACACGCGCCGGTCGGCGGCGATCTGCCGAAACTCTTCCCACTGGCCCGGGGGCAGGAAGGTGGAGAAGGAGTCGGCGCCGGCGGTATCGACGGTGGCGGGCGTGGAAGCCAGGGTGCACCAGTCGCTGATGCCCTGTTCGACGGCGGTCTGGATCTCGATGCCGTGCTGAGCGGCTCTGACTTTCAGGTTCTGCCGGAGCCATCCCGGCAGTTTGGAGACGACCTTCTCGCGGTCGCTGGAGGTGGCTGGCGAACTCATGGAGGACACCATACTAACGTCCTTGATCAAACACAGCATTGACACGTTAGTTAAACCAGGTTGATGCAGAAGTGCGCGTCCGACAGGAGTGATTACGTCGTAATCACGGCTACGGTCGGCCGTCCCATCCCCGAGCTACCAGTCGCCCTTCCCTGCCAGTTAGGGGGTCACAGCCTCCAGGCGCGGGCTCCCGCTGCGGCGGTAGGCCTGGAAGGAGCAGGTTGAACTCGGAATCCGCGCTGTCATCCCCCAGCCATCCGACCAGGTCGGCCACCGGTTGCGGTGAGGCCACGACGGAGGCCGCCCACCCGCCTTCAACGCCGAGGCTACAAGCAGCGCAACGCCGTCGAACGGTGCATCAACCGACTCAAGCAGTGGCGCGGCCTGGCCATGCGAACGGACAAACTCGCCAGCGCCTACCAGGCCGCACTCCACCTCGCCGCCATCCTCATCTGGACAGCCGCGTGACCGCTCAAGCACCTCGCCCGCGAAGATGGGCCAGATGGACGATCTTGTGCAGTTCCTCATCGCACGAATCAATGACGACAATCACGCTTACGCCTACGTGGCTGGCACCTTGGGCGGCGCGGCCCTTCTCGACAGCCACCTCCCCATGCTCGACCTGATCGAGCAACTGGCGAACGAATACAAGGCCATGGATCCCTCGGACTCCCGCTCGGTAGGCCTTGGATACGCCCTGCGAGTCCTTGGCCAGTCATACGCCGAACACCCCGCCTACCAGTACGAATGGCGCCCATAACCTTTCGGGGACAGGCCCTAGGTGTCGCTGATGACGTCGGCCTGGCAGCAGCTCGGCCGCCGCGCAGTCGCTCGACCGACCGCGCCAAGGCGGCGCCGTCTCAGGCGCTCGTCGGCACGTGTGGGTGAGGGCGGACGCGGTCCGTAGGGGCCGGCCGTGGAGCCTTCCGCTGGAGGACCGGACGCTGCTGGTCGCCGCCTACCGGCGCACCAATCTGTCGATGCGACAGGTCGCCCCGCTGTTCGGAGTGTCGAAGTCGGCGGCGGACCGGATTATCGACCGCCCCGGGCCGATGCTCGCGCGCCAGCTCCGCAAGCGGTTCGCCAGGGACCCTGTGCTCATCGTGGACGGCAGCCTAGTGCCGACCGGGACCAGGCCATCGCCGAGCAGTCAAAGAACTACCAAGGCTGACCAGGTCGTAGCCGCGGTTCCGGGTGGCGGGTGGCGAGCCCACTGGAAAGGTGAGGGCCCGGGGAACACCCCGCTCACGGAACAGGTACTCGCGTGGCTGATCACCTCGCAGGGCCGGGCAACGGCCATCACGATGGACGCTCACGGGCATGTTGACGATGCCGACAGCGCCGACGCCTTCATCCCGCCGGGCGAGGAGCTGGGCCAGGATTGAGGTCCCGGATCAGGCGACTTCCGTCTCACGCTCGATGGCTTTTAGGTGTTCTTCAGCCGGTAGCTGGGACCGTTGATGGCGACGGCTTCGCAGTGGTGCAGGAGGCGGTCGAGGGCGGCGGTGGCGAGGACTTCGTCGCGGAAGACCTGGCCCCATTCATCTGGCTGGCACTTGTTCCCTCACAAGGGGCCCCTGTCACCTGGCCCGTTTCCCGTTCCCGTCATCGCGGGCGGGGCCGTCCCGCAGGAGCCGCTGGCGACGGACCCGTGGCAATTCCAGGCCGCGGGCGTCGATGCGTTCGTCGCCTCGTGGCGGGTCCGCGGGTTCAGCCCGGTGACCATCGACAACGACGTCGGTCGGCTGGAGCGAACCCTGGCTGCGCTGGGGCGGCCCGCGTGGGACGTGACGCCCGAGGACATCGACCGCGTGGTCGGTGACTTGGCGGTGAGGGGTCGGGCGACGGAGTGGCAGAACGAGGTTGCCCGCGAGTGTTCCTGCGACACCTTGACCGGCATCGCGCGACAGGGGGCCGCCACCCCGCCTTCGACCCGCACTGGGCAGTCGATGACTGACACGACTGTCACCCTTTGAGCAGTCGAGCACGCTGGTCGGTGGAAGGCCAGCCACGGGTTGACACTGTTCACAGCCGCGCAGCCTGGGGTGTCGGCCATGGCACGCCTGCCGGTTGGACAAGCGAAGGGCTTCGCGCCGGCCCGTGCGGCGTGGGCATGTTGTGGCGGCAGGTGACGGGGTGCCCAGGCGGCAAGGGGTGTTCAGTTCAGGGGCATCGCACCGGGAAGGGCGATAGAAGCTCACGCGCGCCCCTGCCGGAACGAGGGCACGCGGCAGAGCAGGGCCCCGCCCTACGGCGCAGGCGGCATCGGGTTCACCTCTGGTCATTCGCATCGCTTCAGCGTCTTGGTGATTACGCCGTAATCACCCCTGCAAGCACGCGCGCCCCCACGGTCGTCGCAAGTATCCGAGGACCGACAAGGAGGTCGATGCATTAGCCCGCCAGCCGGCGGAGGGTGGGCCAACTGGCGGGCATTCCAGCGGGCTGGTGTGCGTCCAACTGCGTCAACGGAGACGATTGCGACTTCGGCTCCGTAAGCGGCTTGAGCGTCCTCGCTCGCTTCTGACGTGCTGCCTTTCTGCAGTCCACGCCCGAGAGCCTTCAGGTAGATGGCGAGACTGATGAACTGTCGGCGTCTCACAGTGGGGGAGTGCCGCGCGCCTCGATCTGGTCCAGCAAGGTGACATCGTCGTGATCGTCGAGGTCGGCCCGGTGCTCCAGAAGCCAGCGGGCGACGGGCGTCATGAGGGCACGGCGGCGTGTGGTCCCAACTTTGGCACGGCGTTCAGCCGCAGCGTTCGCCGCTGCCTATCGCCTGGCCAGAAGGCCTCGGCTGGTCCAGCAACGAGAGTGATCAGTCGGCCTCGTCAGAATCGGCAACCCGGCCGGTCGATGCGTATCCCCAGGGTGGTGATGTTGGCGGGCTCTTTGCCGTTACAGGTGAAGGCCTGTAACCGTTCGGCGAGTTGTGATGCAAGCCGCGAACGCCTCGCCGTCTCTGGGACCACCGAATGGAACTCCACAACGCCTTGGTCTCGACGGAGCAGCATTCCAATCTTGCGCGGATCATGAACGTCTACCGAGCTTGAATGGGGGATGTCGGGGGCGCGGAGTCTGGCACCCTGAGCCGCTCCACCTGTGGCTGGCTCCGCAAGATGGGCGTATGACCGAGTGCGAAGCGGATCTGCTGGCGCTGCTACATGGGCTTGATGATCCGGGGTGGCTGGAGTGGCCGCAGCACTACGACCGCGGCGAGACCGCAGCCCGCTTGGGTGGTCTGCTGACCCGACTCGAAGGCGACTTCGCACCTCTCTGCGTGATGAGCAGGAAACCTCGGGCTCCAGCGAGTACGGACGCGTCGTCGTGCCGGCTGACGCGACCGTATGCGGAGCCTGGATCGTCGTCTGTGTGAGCAAGTTTGGGCCACTAGCGCTGGTCTGCGCGGACAACCCGGGCGCCTTCCTCGGAGCGGAGAAGACCGAGGGAGAGCTGGACGGCGCTGGCCTTGCCAAGGTCAACCGGGCGTTGGTCGAGCTCAGCTATGTAGTGGTTGCCGATGAACTACTGGAGAGCGACTACGACGGGCCGAGCCTACTGCCCTCGCATGTTGAGCGGCCCACTTGGTGGGCTCGCTTCTTCGGCTTCTTCTGACGCTCACGCCGACAGGGACAGCCCCGTGCCCGCCAGGCAGCCGTCGATGATCTCCGGCCGGTACGGGAGCATCTTGAGTTCGCGCTTCACGCCTCGGGCCCGCGCCATCCGGACCTCGGGTGATTACGTCGTAATCACCCGCACTCCGGCAGGACCACTCTCGCGCTTTGAATCTCCGGCGCCCTTTCAGTTCCGATGCGCCGAGGAGGTGTAGGGCTCCGCGTGGGATACGGAGCAGATGAGCCGATCATCCCTGTAGGGCAAATCTCACCTAACGGGCATTGCGCGCAAAAACGACTCACAGAATGGCCCCTTCCAGGGCCGAACTCACACGAGTTGATGTGATCGGACCTTGAGCCCCATGAAAGGCCGCCAGTGCGCCGCACAGGCGTTTCGGTCCGCCCGAGTGACCGTTGTAGGCGCCGCGCGGGCGGACGGCTCACCGTTGGCGAAGACCCGCTAGTTCGAGGAGCACTTCAGTCACCTGGGAATGCAGTTCACCCCCAACCAACGACGCGCACCGCATCTCACGCGCTCTACAAGGCCCGGCAGCCCGGCAGCGTCTGAGAAGGCACTGCATGACCTCGCCGACCAGCTGGCCGCCGAGACCGACCCCATCGACTATCAAACCGCCCTTCGGTCCTTGAGGACTGGAACCTCGGCCGCGGTGAATGGCAAGCGCTGATCAACCACTTGCCACCGACCCCAGGTCCGCGCAGCCGGTGCTCGACGACCGTAAACGGGAGGACGCCTCCCTCTTCATCTAAAGCTGCGTCACTCAAGGCGAACATCTCCTCGCTCCCCGACCCATCGAGGCAGGGAAGACACAGCACGTTCAACGCGCCTGGACGAATCGGCGTCACACCAGGTGACCGCAGCGGCTTTGAGCGAGGTCCTCGACATCCGCAACCGCGGTGACACCGAACTGCGATGGCCGTCTACCAGCGCAAGTACGGCATCCTCGCCGAGGGCAGCCTGGACGGCTGGCAGGAGACCGACTCCGCAGCCGAGAATACGCCGGCCGAGTTCGCATGCGCCTGGGCACCGGCGCGCCTGGCCATCATGAGCTGGCCCGCCTGAAGTCTAGGCGCTGCGCAGCCAGGCGGGCCAACAGGCGGGGGCCGGCCGGGTGCACCGAAGCCGATCACTAGGCTCCCCGTCAAGACCAGTGATCTCGGATTCGCCTGCTCGTGCTGCGGCGCGCACCACCCTGAGCTGCCCATGAACTACACGGCCGAAGCCCCAGCTGTCTGGGATCCGGCCTTCGCTGACGCCGACGACTGCCTGCTCTCGTCAGACCAGTGCGTGATCCAGGCGCAGCACTACTTCGTCAAAGGCCTGATCGAGATACCGGTGATCGGTAGGGACGAGGTGTTCTCCTGGGGGGCCTGGGTGTCTCTCAGCCGTGAGAACTTCTCCCGTGCGGCGGACCTGTGGGACATGCCAGGCCGGGAGTCCGAGAAGCCGTACTTCGGCTGGCTCACAACCGACCTGCCGGTCTACTCGCCCACGACCCTCAACCTCAAGACCAACGTCCACACCCGCCCGATCGGCCAGCGCCCCTTCATCGAACTCGAACCTACCGACCACCCTCTCGCCGTTGAACAGCGGACGGGGATCACCCAGAACCGCGTACGGGAGATCGCCGCGGCAGTGCTGCACCCCTCCCGCGGCAGGAGGCAGTAGTGACGGGGGACGCACGAGTGCCGTTGACGGCCGGCCGCGTCCTCAACACCCTCGCCGGAGACGGTCGTGCCATCGCCTGCCTCGCTGGTCTCTATCTCGTGTAGGTCCGTGGTCATGCGCTCACCTCTGCCATGGCGGCCGCAAGGAGCGCGGTGGCGTCGGTCGCGTACGGGCCGTCGTAGCTTGCGTGGTCGTTGACGTCGAACGGCGCGGCCTTCGCGGTGATCGTGAAGCCGGGGATGACGGTGGCCGCCTTGCCCGCCAGTTCGGTGTTGAGGCGGTCGGCGTCGTGGCCGGCGAGCCAGGTCTGGAAGTAGGGACCGAGGCGGAGCACGTGTAGCCGGTGCCGTCGCTGCGGCGCGCTTCGACGTGGACGCCATAGTTCGCCGGGGCCATGCCGACGTCGTCGGGGAGGTCCAGACCCGCTGCGGCGTGGGTGAACGGCTCGTAGTCCGGCTTCCACGCACCGAGGATCGTGGTCCTTTCGCAGCGCAGCCAGCCCAGCCTCCGGTAGTGCTCGCCGTGGGGCGTGTACGAGCCGCCGGGGTGTTTCAGGGCAACGGCGAGGATGTCGGGTCCCTGGTCGTCACCCGGGCGCGGGTGGGCACGCTCTACGAACGGGCCGACCCGGACGGCGAGGTCGTGGCACTGGCCTGGAGTCCAGGGCTCCGGGTCGCGCAGGCCGGCGAGCAGCGCGCGGAACTGGTCGACGGCGGCCTGGTCCTCGGATGTGAGGGCGCCGGGGCCGTGGCCACAGCGGCGGAAGAGACGGATCATCGGGCGGTCTCCTGCTCGGTGTTGGCGGTGCGGGGGCCGGCGGGCGTCTTGAGGACGCGCGGCAGATGGACGTGCAGGTGCTCGACTACGACCTCACGGCCGCGGTCGCGGAGTTCTCGGCCAAGGAGTTCGGTAAGACCGCTGGCCCTGTGCCTGCCGCCCGCGCAACCGATGGCGATGCAGCTGGGGCCGGCGGGCAGGTCTGCATAGTCGGCGAGGTTGACGAGTAACTCGCGGGCGCCGGGGGTTGCGAGGACGACGCCCTGGACGCGGGGGTCGAGGCCGTCGAGATCGAGGATGTCGCGAGCGGCGGCGGGGTCGCGGAGCCGGTCGCGGACGTCTTCGATCCGGTCGGCGGCGGGCGGGACGGGGGAGCCGTCCGGGCCGGTGGGCAGGTGCAGGTAGCCGAACGAGATCAGACGGATCGGGTGGGTCGGGCGCACGAGGGCCTCCAGGTCGCTGGTGATGGGGCGGGAACGCCAGAGCGCCGCACCTGGCCGGAAGGGGCAGGAACGGCGCTCTGGTGGGGTTGGTGTGGTGCTCAGGGGGTCGATGCCACGGCCGCGCTGAGGATGGTGGCGTGGTCGAACGCCAGTCGTTCCGGCAGGGCATTCAGGGGCCACCAGCGGGCCGTGCGGGCGTCGTCCCCGGCGATGATCGGGGTGTCGGCGGGGACGGTGGCCACGTAGGCGACGGTGATGTACCGGCCGCGCGGGTCGCGGTCGGGGGCGTCCCAGACTCCGATCTGGCGCAGGTCGTCGGCGGTGACGGTGACGCCGGTTTCCTCAACCAGCTCCCGGGCGGCGGCCGCGAGGCTGGTCTCTCCGGGGTCGACGTGGCCGCCGGGGAGCGCCCAGGCGCCCTCGTGCGGCGGCCAGCCACGCTGGATCAGCAGGACGTCTCCGGCGGGCGTCAGGGCGATGACGTCGGCGGTGTAGCGGATCGTCTCGAACGTCTCGGTCTCGGTCTCGGTCATGTGCACCTCTCTGGGGCGGGCTCCTGGGTGGTGGTGTCGGTGACGACAAGGAACTGGTCGCTGGGCAGGTCCATCACGACCTGGGCGTCGGTGCCTCGGGCGCGCTGAGCGGCGGCGTATTCCTCCGCCGGCCAGGAGCCGCGGGGGCTTCCGGCGGGGAACCGCTCCAGGACCGTGCGCTGGGGCTGGGTGGGCATCAAGGTCGCCTCCCTTGAGGCGTGGCGGGTGGTCACGGGTCGGTGTCCTCGGGGGCGGGGACGTCACCGAACATGTCGTCCATCGCGCGGGTGACGGCGGGCCGGTGCTCGGGCCGGGTGGCGTTGAGGACCGCGCTGGTGAGGCCGATCAGGTCGATGTCCTCGAACAGGTCGGTCAGGTCCGCGATGGTCTCCGGGTCCAGGACGACGCCGTCGGGGCGTTCGCTGTCCAGGTAGCAGCTCATGGCGTCGACGTAGTCGGCGAGCCTGTGGGCCATGTCCGGGGTGATGTCGAAGCTGTGGCAATGCTCCAGGCCCGAACCGAGGGCCCCGGTCGGGCTGATGTGGATGCGGATGCTCTGCCCGGGGCCGGGGGCGGCCTGTCCGAAGCCGGTGAGGGCTTCGGCGAGAGCCGCGATCGCACTGTTGCGGTCCGCGTCCGTCGCGGTCGCGGTGTCTGCGTCGTCCCCATCCGAGTCCAGCAGCGGGGCTGCCCAGAGCACTTCGAGGCTTTCGGCGTGCAGCCGGATGACGCCGTCGGCAGTGTCCGGGAGGGTGAGGTGGCCGATGACGCGCAGCAGGTCGCCGGGCTGCCGCTCGGTGAGCATGGCGTGCGCGATCTCCGGCTCCATGGTGGTGCAGGGGATGACCGCTTCTTCCACCAGGTGGTCGGTCCCGGCGGAGCAGGTCAGCCGCCAGCAGGCGGTGCCTTCACGTTCGCCGGGCTCAGGTTCGGCGGCCAGATAGCCGTCCAGCGCGAGCGGTATGGCGTCCATCAGCCCGCCACCGCCAGAGCGTTGGTGCGGTGGGCGGCGTCGTAGGCGTCCAGGACGGCCTTGGCCGGGTTGCCCTTGTCGGCGACCTGGTAGCCGTTGGCGCGCGCCCACGTCCGGATCGCCGCCAGCTCCTCCTTGCTGCGCTTGCCGGTCGCGGCTGGGGCGGGAGCAAGGGGCGTGACGTCCTGTGCCGCCGTGGCGGGACGGCCGCCGGCCTTCACCTCGCGCAGCTGCGCCTGCGCGGCCTCAAGTTCGGCCTTGGCCTTGGCCACGCGCTCCTCTGCCTCGCGCTGGGCGGCGTCGGTGGCGCGGCGCTCGGTCAGCTCGGTGAGGTCGGCGCGGACGCGAGCGGCTCGGTTGCGGATGCTGGCGGCGGTGTGGTTCTCCGCCCACGCGAGCAGGGCCTCGATCCCGTCGGCCTCCATCGTGCTGTCGGGCGCTGCGGTGGCCGTCTCCGGGGTGCCGGTGCTGTCCTCCGTGTCCGCGTCGGGGGCGGGCAGTCCGGCGTGCTGGAGGGCTTCGGCGAGTTCGCCCTCCGACAGTCCGAGGGTGTCGCGGACGTGCTCGAGGCTGTCGCCGTTCTTCAGCATGGATGCGGCTGTGGCGGTGAAGGCGTTGACGGCGTTGACGGTTTCGGCGGTCATCGTGTCTCCGGTTGGGGAGTCGGCGGGGGTGGTCAGGTGCGGGAGCAGGGTCACGAGGTCGTCCTCGCCGCAGGGCAGTCCGAGCGCGCCCAGCAGGTCGGCGAGGTCGTCCTTGTCGCGAGCGTGGTGGGCTACCACCAGGGCGGCGGCGCTGTGCTGGTCGCTGCCGAGCGGGGTGAGTTCGAGGGCCTCGGCTTCGAGGGTTTCTTGCATGTCGATGAACATCGACTGGCCCTCCTACGCGGCCCTGGTGCGGGGTCGGGTGGTGCGCTGGGCGATGTCCAGCAGCTCGCGGTTGCGCTTCCGCTGGGCATCGGTCAGCGGCCGGGCCTTCGCGCCGTGGCGATGCCAGAGCGGGGAGGCCGGCGGCTCGGGGTAGGCGAGGGCGTGGTCGACGTCGCGGTCGGTGCTGCTCATGGAGGTCCTCCAGGTGGAGGTCAGGCGTGGTCGCCTTGCCCCTTGTCCTTGGACTTGGGCTTCGGCGTGAGGTCGGAGGCGAACCGCCCGAGGCGGGCCTCAACGGGATTGGCGGAGATCCAGCCCTCCGCGCATGCCTTATGCACGGGCTCACCGGAGTGGGAGCGCATGGGCGTGGGCTTGTCGCACAGCTCGCAGGGGAGGTCCTGCCAGCGGTCGAAGTGCTGGCCATCGCGCCAGACGAGAAGCTCACCGGGAGCCGGGATCAGGCCCGGCTCGAACGGCGGCTTCTCCTTCTTCGTGCGTCCCGGGCGGGTCACGGCCGGAAGTCGGGCAGCTGCTGGAACACGCACTCCAGCAGGTCCTCGGCCGGCTTCCAAGGCCCGAGCTGCCCGGCGGCGGGGACCGGCAACGGCAGCTCCTGGACGTCCTGAAGGACCAGGTGCCAGGTGCCGGCCTGCGCCCACGGCGTGCAGGGCTCAAAGCCCTCGGGGTCCTGGTGGCAGTCGACCAGGCGCGCGATGCCGATCACGGCTCCGGTGGTCAGCTCCCGGCCGCGAATCGTGCGGGCGATCAGCGGGACGCGCAGGGCAGGACGGTCGATCCGCTGGCTCGCATGCAGGAGCATCCAGCCGCGCCAAGCCCAGGGCTTGGGACGATTTTCGATGCCCTTAACGCCGGTCTGGATGCACGTGGCGTGCGGCTGCTGGACGCTGATGCCGCGGATCCAGTCACCCTGCGGGAGGGTCGCGGTGCTCATGCTGCCCGCCCCCAAACGGTCGTTCCCGGGCGCCCAGCGCGGCGGCCGTTGATGGACGGCACCGTGGTGTGCGCGGGCGAGGCGACGACCGCGCGGCCCGAGTGCTTGCCGTCGTACAGGGCCGCGTCGGCGGCCCGCTGCAGCACGGTCAGGTCGCGGGAGCCGACCGCGTGCGGGGTCGCGGCGCCGACCGAGGCGGCCACGTCGGCGGTGCGGCCGTCCTCGAGGACGACCGGGCTGTGCAGCATGCGGACCAGCTGCGCGAGGCGCCGCTCCAGGCGCGCGGCGGGCAGCTCCAGGACCACGGCGAACCGTTGACTGAACTAACTCGATCATTTTCGCAGCTCAGACGGCCTTTCTGCTAGCTTCCCTGGATGCTTGAACGTGATCCCGAGAGGGAGTTAGCGAGCTTCGTGCTGCCCGAGGCCGGACAGTTGGCGGAGACGGGAGATCGGTGGAGGCCCTTTGTCCTCCTGGACGCGGACGGGGTCGAGATCGAACCCGTGGCTGCCTTTTTCGCGGAGCTGCTGGCTTGTGACAAGTCAGCAGCCACGATCCGGTCGTACGGAATGGATCTGCTGCGTTGGTGGCGCTTCCTGTGGGGCTGGGGTGTCGCTTGGGACCGTGCAGACCGGTCGGACGCTCGGGACTTCGCCCGCTGGATGAAGATCGCGAACAAGCCCGCACCGCTGCACTGGCGCCACCGACGGGACATCAAGACAGAGACAGCACCAAAGCCAGTACCGGAGCAGCTGCTTCCCGGAGCCCCCAATCCGATCACGGGAAAGTCGTCACCAGGGCTGAGATACGCGCCGACAACGCGAGCGCACTGCGAGACCGTCCTGCGGGCCTTCTACGACTTCCACCTCTCCGAGGGAACCGGGCCGATCCTGAACCCGTTTCCACTGGATCGCTCCCGGCACCATGGCAGGGCACATGCTCACCACAACCCTGACGAGCGGTTTCGCCACGAACGGCAGGGCCGCTACCGGCCGGCCATCCCCAAGCGAGCACCTCGGCGGATCCCCGACGCGATGTTCAACGCGCTGTTCGCCGCGCTGAAGCACGACCGTGATCGAGCTCTGCTGGCGTTCTGGGTTTCCAACGGTGCTCGCGCTGAGGAACTGCTCACCAGCCGGCAACGCGACGCGCTGCCCGGCCAACAAATCCTGGGGGTGGTCCGCAAGGGGAGCCGGGCCTATCAACAACTCCCCTGCTCAGCAGACGCTTTCGTCTGGCTACGGCTCTATCAGGAGAGCGCCTGGCGGGCTGGGGTGCCGCGCGGACAGAACGAGGGATTGTGGTGGACGTTGCGCCGCCCGTGGCGCCCCCTGAACTATCCGGCGGCCCGTGCGATGTTCAACCGAGCCAACAGTTTGCTCGGTACGAACTGGACTCTCCACGATCTTCGACACACCGCCGCCTATCGGCTGGCGAGGGATCCGAAGATGCCGCTGACCGACGTGCAGTGGGTGCTCGGCCATGCACACCTGTCGACGACACAGCTCTATCTTCCGGCCGACCGGGACGAGGTGATCGAACACGTTCGGGCACACCATGCCCGACGGGCCAAGTCCGCCGAGCGGACTCCCGCGCCTCCGGCAGCCGGCTACAACCCTGAATCCCTCAACAACCTCTTCGGGACTGCCTGGTGACACCTACGGAGACCGTGTCCATCGCGACGCATGTCGCACCTCCCGCATCCCTGAGCCTGGCCGGGGAGGCATTGAAAGCCGTCGCTTTGCGCTTTCCGCCCAGACCTGCGGAGGATCACTGGGCGGCCACAGCATGCGCGCGAGCCGACATCCTGGCTCGTCTGGAGCAACCTCCTCTGCGGCCGGGGGACGTGAAGCAGCACCGAGCCAGGATCCGCGGAGCTCGCCAGACCTTGCAGTGGCTGGAGACCTTCCCGGGGGCCACATGGCAGCAGCGCTGGAATACCAGTCCCGCGAGCACGCGTCCTGGCAACGACTGGGCCCGGTTGGCACCCGGCTGGATCGGAACGGCTGCTGGTCCCTCGCAACGGCAGGCACTGTCGGGAGGGCTGCTGAGTCTGATCTGCGCCGACGTTGTCAGGCCCGCCCTCCCCTGGCTGCTGTCACGAACCTCGGCCAACATGACGAGCCTGCGGATCGGGCTGATCCCTGCCCGTGACCCGGAAGGATTCGCTCAGCTTGAAGCGATGATCGAATCTGCCACGTGGTCCTCCAAGGTTGGGCGCGATGCCCTGCACTCCCTGGTCAAGATCGTGGCCGCCAAGGGCGGCACCTTGGCGGACATCACCGTCGGCGACGCCGTGGAGTATCTCGCCGCACTCAAAGCGGCGAACAAAGCCGCGAACGCCAAAGCGCGCGGCAACACCCTCTTCTACGCCTGGCTGCGCGAGTTGGGCACCCTGCCTGCAGAAGCCCCCAGTTCCTTGCGCTACCTGGCCAACACCAGTGGGCAGGTGTCGATGGAGCAGCTCGTCGACCGGTTCGGTGTCCGCTGCCGCCCTGTCCGAGATCTCTTGGTGGACTATCTCAAAGAGCGGCAGCCGGGTCTCGACTACACGTCCCTGAACAATTTGTCCCGGCACCTGGCCAGCAACTTCTGGGGTGATCTGGAACAACATCATCCGGGGATCGACTCTCTCCACCTGGTGCCCGAGGTGAGCGCGGCCTGGAAGCAGAGATGCCGGACCCGCATCGAACGGCGCCGCCAGCCAGACGGCAACGTGCGTGAAGTAGTGACCGGACGCGTCAACGTTGCCAGCATCATGCTCTCCGTCCGGGCGTTCTATCTCGACATCGCCCAGTGGGCCATCGACGAGCCGGCGCGCTGGGGGCCTTGGGCGGTGCCGAGTCCGATCAAGGACGCGGATGTCGCTGTCGTGAAAGACAACAAGCGGCGCAAAGCTCGGATGGATCACCGGACGAGGGAACGACTTCCGGCTCTCCCTGCCGTCGCCAGAGCGGCTTCATCATGCTTGAACGAGGCCAAAGCCCGGCTACAGGCTCTGATGGGCACCCCGCCAGGCGGTCAGTTCGCTTTCGCGGGCGACACCTTCAGGCGGGCAGCGAAGGACGGAACGACCTGGGCGGTGAACATCGCCATCGGCCGGCGCGTCGACTTGGCCCTCGCGGAGAGCCGCGCGTTCTGGGCCTGGGCGATGGTCGAGTTTCTACAGCACACTGGTGTCCGCATCGAGGAAATGCTGGAGGCCAGCCATCACAGCCTGATCCAGTACAGACTGCCCACGACCGGCGAGATTGTCCCCCTCCTGCAGATCGCGCCCTCCAAAACCGATGAGGAGCGGGTCATCCTGGTCAGCCCGGAGCTCGCCGATGTGCTCAGTGCGATCATCGCCCGCATCCGCGACCCGCGCACCGGTGCCGTCCCCTACGTCTCCAGCTATGACATGGCCGAGAAGACCTGGAATCCGCAGATGCCACTGCTTTTCCAGTGGTGCCGCAGTGGCGAGAGCTCCCGCCTCTCCCCGAAGCTCCTGCGTGAAGCACTCCAAGAGGTGCTGGCCTCCACGAATCTGACTGACTCAGCCGGACAGCCTTTGGACTTCTCGCCTCATGACTTTAGGCGGATCTTCATCACCGACGCCATCCGCAGCGGCCTTCCCCCGCACATCGCGCAGGTCATCGCCGGGCACACCAGCATCAACACGACCATGGGATACAACGCCATCTACCCCGGCGAGGCTATCGAAGCCCATCGCGCGTTCATCGCCCGGCGCCGAGCACTTCGGCCCAGCGAGGAGTACCGAACCCCCACCAACGAGGAATGGGATGCCTTCCTCGGACACTTCGAGCGACGCAAACTGTCCATCGGAATCTGCGCTCGCGCATTCGGAACTCCCTGCATCCACGAACACGCGTGTATTCGATGCTCCATGCTCCGACCGGATCCGGCTCAGAGACACCGCCTCGTCGAGATCCGCGACAACCTGATCGCCCGAATCACCGAAGCAGAACAGGAGGGATGGCTCGGTGAGATCGAAGGACTCCAAGTCAGCCTCGCCAGCGCAGAGGAGAAGCTCATCCAGCTCGATGCAGAGCAAGCCCGTCAACGCCAAGTGATCGATCTGGGCATGCCCAGCTTCAGCCAGATCGCGACACGAATCAGTACGGCAAGAGGACCTTCAAGTTAGCCGCGCCTCATCCACGCGAATGATCTACACCACCCCGGCGCAGGCCACGACCCTCGCTCTACGGGCGGCGGGCCAGCAAATGGGTGTCGAGGAAACCCCGCTCGGAAGCTGGGTCGTGGAGCAACCGAGCAAATGTGACGAGACCGGCCCCGGCCAGCAACTCGGCAAACTGCTCCGCCGGCCAGCTATAGGCGGGCGTCACCTTGTGGTCGAAGCGAACCGGCTCCGGTCCCTCGGTCCCGAAGAAGGACACCAAGAGCAGGCCCCCTGGCGCCAAGGCACGCACCTGCTCGGCGAGCAGCGCGGGCAATTCTCCAGGTGGGGTATGGATCATCGAGTAGTGGGACAGCACTCCGCCCAGCGCACCGTCCTCGACCGGCAGGGCCTCCATCCGCGCTTCGTCGAACCGCAGCGCCGGATGGGCCCGCCGGGCGTGGGCGACCATGGCTGGGGAGAGGTCGAGCCCGAAGGCGTCCAGCCCCAAGTCATGCAGCATCGCCGTCACATGACCGGGGCCGCACCCGACGTCGGCTACCCGCAGGTTCCCCGTGCCACGCACGAGCTCGGCGAAAGTGCCGATCATGTTCCGCGCGAACGGGTGCGTCTCCAGCCCATTGGCGAACATCGACGCGTACAGATCGACGACCCCGTCGTAGGCCGCCCTCGTCTCGTCCTGGTGTCCTAACACGGGAAGGAAATTAACACCCGCGCCGTTCGCAGCCATTCTCCGGCCCCACACCGGTTCCCTAAGGACTGATCATCCCGTCACCTGATCACGGGACGCTCTCGTTAGTTCAGAGAAGAACTCATCGCCTCCGAGGCGGCCGACGGCGGCGCGTGGGCCCGCCCACGCGGTGAGCCGGGCGGCGGTCGCGGCCAGGACGGCGTCCCCGGCCGGGTGCCCGAAGTCGTCGTTCACGGCCTTGAAGTGGTCCTGGTCGATCATCACCACGGCCAGGTCGTCGCGGCGGGCCAGGAGCCGGCGGGCGCGGGCGGTGTAGGAGTCGCGGCGCAGCAGGCCGGTCAGCGGGTCGCGTCGGGTGGCGGCGAGCTGCTTGTGCAGTGCGACCGCGTGGACTGCCCAGCCGGTCAACGGCACGGCGGCGGTCGTCAGTAAGAGGGTGCGCTGGCCGATCCGGCCCTGAACGCGCAGGAGAGGCGACATACTTGGGTTCTCCGTCTCGTCTCGTGCGGGATGGATGGGCCCGGGGCAGCCGACGAAGCCGCCAAGCAGAGCGGCTGTCCCGGGGCGGAGCTACAGCGCGAAGTCGCTGCGGGTCGTCCAGCTGACGGGGTTGTGCCAGAGGCCGGCCTTCGCGGCGGGCCACTCCATCTGCCAGCCGGGCCGAAGCCCGCGCGCTCCCCAGCTGTCCGGCTGTTTGCCGGGGATCTCGAGTCCGGCCGTGTGCGCGGCGAGCGCGGCGTCGTACACCTCATGCGCGCGACGCAGAGCCGCGGCGGGGGAGTCGGCGACGCCGGTGAAGACGTGCACGCCGCGCCGGGCCGGGTCAGTGGTGTCGTGTATCGGGACGTCGACCTCATAGATCCGCAGGTACATGACGTCCAGCTCCTCTCTGTGCTCGGTGGTGAGGGACCACCGCGACCGCCCCGGCCTCCGTCGTGCTGGAGGCCGGGGCGGCACGGAGCGCCCGTCACACCGCGCGGATCACGCGACCGCGTCCGCGTACTGCGCCTCCAGGTCGGCGCGGCCCTCGGGGTCGTCGCCCTGGAGGTCGTGGTCGTCGGCCTCCTGGTCGACGTCGTCAAGGCCGCCGTGGACGGTGCAGACGATGTCCGGGTCGCTGTCCATGTGGCCGGTCAGCGCCTTGTGCAGGTCGGTGACCGAGTAGGCCGGCGCCCACGCCTGCCCGGAGCACTCCGGGTCAAAGGGGCAGGGCAACAGGACGTCGAAGCCGAAGTCGCCCTCGCCATCGACGTCTTCGCGCAGCGCCAGGGTGAGGTACTGCTGCCCGAGGCGGATCTCCGCGACGCGGTCCCGGCCGGTCACCAGGTCCGAGCCCGGCCGCCACTGCCACAACGGCAGGATCTCCGGGCCGAAGAAGCGGCGGGCCAGCGACAGGTCGCCTAGGCCGTCGCTGCCGTCGCGCCCGAGTTCGGCCTCCCTCACCTGTGAGAGCCGCTCCAGGAACGGCTCCAGGCGGTACAGGGCGTTGGCGAAGACAACCGTGTTGAAGCCTTCGGCGGTGAGCCGCTGGTGGGAGTGGACCATGGCCTGGTGCTGGGAACGGACGATGTCCTCGGGCACGCGCCGGTTGTCCGGCCGCGGGCCCTGCCGCTCCAGGCACACCGGCAGCGGCGTGGCGACGACGACCGCGACGGTCGGCATGCCGTGCCGCTTGGCGGCCATCACCAGCTCAACCCGCACGGACTGTTCGACGTTGGTCGCGTCGATGACCGTGTTGAGCTTGCGGGCCATCCGGCGTTCCAGGATCAGCTTGAGGACGTCGGCGGCGTCGCCGGTCGCGCTCTGGTCGCCGGGGTCGTCGCTGACCGTGCCGCGCAGGGCGTCGAGGGAGAGGACCTGGGAGGCCGGCCAGGTGCAGGCCAGCGTGGACTTGCCCGCGCCGGAGGCACCGATCAGCACGATCAGCCCGTTCTCGGGCAGGTCCGGGTACAGCACCGAGGTCATGCGTCGTCTCCTTGCGGGTCGAGGGAGCGGGCAGCCCAGTTCAGGCGCTGCCCGGCGTTGTCGGTGAGCAGGGCGGCGGCCTCGTGCAGGGGGCAGGAGGCGTCACCGTCGCGGTCGGGCTCGATCTGCTCCGCCCGGCGGGCGGCGGTGGTGACCAGCTGCGCGAGCATCGGGATGATGCCGCCGGGGACGTCGACGTCCTCCTGGAACTCGCGCAGGATCGCGGCGAGCTCGGGGGCGTCGACGTCGTCGGCGCTCAGGTCGTCCTCGATCTGCTGGAGGGCAAGCTGGGCGATGCCGACCGAGGCCCGCACCCGGTCAAGGCGGGTACGGGGGCGGCCAGTCACCGGGTGGTGGCCTTGGTGGTGGCGACCACGGCCGCGACGGTCTCCCAGCCGTGGTGCCAGGCGGAGTCGAGGTGGAAGGCGCCGTTCATGCCGAAGTCGGCGAGCTTGTAGAAGCCGCCCTTGCCGGTCTTGGTGGCGATCTTCTCCAGCAGGCCCTTGCCCGGGACGCGGCGGTCCGCGGCGTAGTGGGTGCCAAAGGAGATGGCGAGCGCGGCCGCGGCGGCGGCCGGGTGGACCTTGATGCCGAGCGCGCGGGCGCCGACCCCGGCGACGATCGCCTGCGTGACCGTGTAGGTCAGGCAGTGCTTCAGGCACGCCTTACGGCCGTCGGCCGTGCCGTGGGTCGTCTTCTCCTCGGTGGCCGGGTCGACGTAGGTGACCGGGTGGTCGTCGGAGGCGCCCTTCACGCGGGCGCAGAAGTCCGACTGCACCCAGAAGTCGCCGATCGCGCTCCCGGCGCGGGTGAGTCCGAGAAGGGCGGCGAAGACGGCGGGACGATGCTGCATGCTGGATCTCTCCTGAGCTCGAAGGGGTGAAGGAGCGGGCGGCCGGCCTTTGCCGGTGCTGCGGCCGCCCGGTTGTGCGGGCCCCGTCCCGGCCTGGACGGTCGGGACGGGGCTGGCTCACGCGGCCAGCCGGTGAACGGCCGGGGCCGGGAGGGTCATGAGGCTGCTGGGGTCGACGGGCGTGCCGTCGAAGCCCTCCAGGCAGCAGCCGAGTTTCTTCGAGAGGCAGATGTAGAACCGCCTCCCGCACTGGCCACAGGTCTGCCGAGCTGCCATCGCCTGATCGAGGGCCCACTCCTGAGCGAGCGTCGGCACCCGCTTGGGCACCGCCAGGTCGACGCGGAGCAGGTAGCCACGGGTGGGGTGACGGCAGGACCACTGCGGGCGGGTCGCGCACAGCCTGCAACGCAGGATCGCGACCGGTCCCTCGTTGCCGCCGGGGCTCAGCCCCATCTCCCGTAACTGCCGCCTGGTGACCAAGCCCTCGGGCACCGTGCTGCGGTCGTACTCGGGCAGCGCCGCGTCACTGCGCGGCACCCGGGCCACCTCACGGCGGCGGCGCTTCTTCCTCGGGCGCGGCATCACCTGCTCCAGGCGCCGGGCAGCCGGCCGGGGCGGTGCGGGTAGCGGGGGCCGGGACGCTGCGGGCGAGGCCGGCCAATCCGGCGGCGCGGGTGGGGAATGAGCACGAGCAGTTCCTCCAGTCGTCGGTGAACAGCGCTGCACCCCGCCGACGTCGTGCTGGTGTCGGCGGGGTGCAGTGGTGGTGCGGCTGGGTTATGCGGCGAGGCCGTGGGCCGTGTGCATGGAGTGCTCACCGGGCGCCGCTGGCGCGGGCGTGGTGTGGCCCGGCCGGGGCGTCTCCGGCTGCTGCGCCGGGGCGCCGTGCAGGTGGGTGCCGAGCAGGTAGCCGATCAGCAGTCCGGTGACGCCGAAGACCTTGTGGCGATTGACCTTCCACCAGGTCGGCGCCGGGGGCTCGGTGAGCACTCCTATGACGGCCGGGGCTTTCGCAGCCAAAACGGGGTCTCCTTCTCGCTCGGGGTGGGGTGGTGCGTTCGGCCGGGCGGCCTGTCCGGTCCTCGCCGACCCCGGGGGCGGGGCGGGCGAGGGTCAGGCTGAGCGTCAGGTCAGCGGGCGGTGCGGAAGCAGCGGGCGACCCACGACCGCAGCGGGTCGAAGCGGGTCGGGTGGGTGTGCCGCCAGGCGGTGGGGAACAGGTCGTGCTCGGTGGGGAAGGAGCGGGACGCGCCGCACGTGCACGTCCAGATGTACGGCTTGGGGCGGGTGTCGTCGCGGGTCGCGGTGACCTTGGCGGGGAGGCCGTCGTGGCTCCCGTGGAAGGTGCCGGCCCAAAACTCGGTCTCCTCCATCTGCGGCTTCATCAGGTTCCCTTCGGTGCGCGGTGGTGGTGTGGACGGGGGCGGCGCTGGTCAGCGCTGGAGCGGGTGGACGTTGTCGGGTTCGTCGCCGAAGTCGTCGCCCGCCGGGGTAGGGGCAGGAAGCCAGGCGTGGAGGTGGAGCGTGGGGCTGAACTGGGGCTGGAACTGCGGCGGGTGATTGTGGACGACGGGCCGAAGCGTCAGGCCGCGCAGGGCGAACATGCTGGCCAGCGCCCACATGAGGGCGGCGAGCCCGGTGGCGGCGGCGCGGCCCCCGGCCGGGGCGGCGGACCAGATCATGGCGAGGCTGCCGATCCCGAACAGCAGCCAGGCGATGCGAGCTCCGGCGTTGCCGAAGAACCCACCGACCAGACCGACCAGCCCGGTCAGCTGCCAAGACGCGTATAGGGCGGCCGGGGCGACGGACAGGTGCGCGGCCTGGTCGGCGAGGAACACGCGGACGGGGTGGTCGACCGTGCCCCACAGGCCGCTGCCGTCACCGGCTCCGGACGCCGGGACGGCGGACAGGCCCTTGAGCGTGGCGGAGGCGATGTCGCCGGCGGCGTCCAGCATCATCACGATGAGGCTGAGCCCGCCGAACAGCGCGGCGGCCTTGATCCAGTTGGCGACCTCGTGCCAGCTGGCGTGCCGGGCCTGGAAGACCTCTTCCCACCGCTGGTAGAGGAAGCCGCCCTCCTCCCACGACTCCTTCCACGCGGCGCGCAGCCGCGCGAGCCGCCGGGTGCCGGGCTTGCCGTCCAGTTCGGGGGCCGGCGGCACGGGCGGCAACTGGTTGAGCATGTCGAGGAAGGACGGGTTGTCCTGGCCGTTGACCGGCTTGTCGTTGTTGGGCATGGCGTAGCTGCTCCTTCGGCGGAGGGATCGGTGTGTGGGCGGTGCGGGCTGGCCGGAGCCGGTCAGCGGATCTCGTTGCGGGTGCGGGCGAAGAACGCGCCGCGCGTGGTGCTGTTGTTGTGGATCTCGGTGTGGTGGGTGACCGGACCCTCGAAGACGTTCTTGGTGACGGCCGCGCGGGCCTTGCTGATCGCGCCGCCGATGGCGGTGGCGACCATCGCCAGGCCCGCGAAGGGCAGGGTGACCATGAGGACGCCGTTCAACGTGACGGAGGACAGGCCCTGGAGCACGAGCCAGGCACCGCAGCCGATGCCGGTGACCCCGGCGCCCACGCCGATGGAGGCCACCGCGATCCCGGCCGCCCAGGCCGGGACGATCCGGTGGTCCTCCTGCTTCACGGGCGGGGCGGTGCCGAAGGCCGGCGTCTCAGTGTCGTCGCGGAACGAGGTGGGGTGGTGGCGTACGGGCTTGCTCGCCCATTCGTCGAGCAGGCGGCGGGCTTCGGCCGCAGCCTCGGACTCGGGCATGCCGGACTGGGTGGTGTTCAGAGGGTCCATCGGGGTTCTCCGATCACGCGGGAAGGGGCGCGCCCTCCTGGCCGTGATGGCCGGGAGGGCGCGTGGGGGAGTGGCCGCGCGCAACGGCGGAGGGCGTCGCCGGAGTCGTGTCCGGCGGCGCCCTTCGGCGTTGTGCAGCAGGTGAGTTGGGGCTGACGGGAGGGTAGTCACCGCACCGGCGCCCCGGGCATCCTCGATCCGACAGGCGCGGTGGAGGGAATCGGGTGGAGTTCGTCTTCGAGTGCGGGTGGTGCGGCGGGGACAACTTCTTCGTCGGCAAGCAGGTCGGCTTCTGGGTCGACAAGTGGGAGGTCCCCGCGGAGTGGGACTGCCGCTTCTGCGAGGGGCTCAACTACACGCCCGACCCGCCGTGGACCGAGGCGTAGTCAGAAGCTGGAGATCAGTCCGGCGAGCGAGACCAGGCCGCTGTTGATGGTCGGGGCCAGGCCGGTCGCGGCGAGGGTGAAGCCGAACAGCGTGCAGGCCAGCGCGGAGCCGACGCGGACGTAGCCGCCCTTGACCAGGACGACGACGATGATGCCCAGCAGCACGGCGGCGGAGATGGACAGGGCCACGGTGGTAGTGCTCCTTCACAACAGGTGGGGTGGGGCCGGCCGCGCTCGGGCAGGCCGGCCCCGGGAATGGGTGGGTGCGATCAGGCGTCGGTGAGGCTCTTGATGGCCTCCAGGGCCTGGCGGGGAGAGGCGACCTGCTCGGAGCGGCGGCCGCCGCCCTTGCCGCCGCGGCCGCCGCCGCCCTTGCCGCCTCCTCCGCCGCCGCGCCGGCGGGAGCGACCCTCGCCCTCGTCGTCCTCGTCGGGCTCGGGCCAGAACTCGCCGGGCCGCACGGGCTCGTTCCAGTCGAACCACAGGCCGCGCTTCTCCAGCTCGCTGATCTCGTGGTCGGTGAGCCGGTTGACCTCGTCGGGGAACAGCTCGGACAGGTCGGTGTCGAAGTCCGCGTACAGCGACCGCATCAGGACGGCGCGGCCGTTGTCGAGGACGATGACCGCGACGCCACCCGTGGAGACGCCGTTCTCCGGGTCGGCCTCGCCGCGCATGGCCCGCTCGATCGCGGAACCCTCGGTGCGGGAGTAGCGGGCCGGGATGGTCGGCACGTCGTAGGCGTTCTCCATGGTGCCCTCCGCCGCCTTGCGGGTGGCGCCGGGCGAACCCATGTTGAAGATGACCGGCCTCGAGTTCTGCCGCAGGTTGTCCTTCATCTCCGTGGAGAACCCGTTGTGCGCGAACGGCGACTGTCCAGCCGGGTTGAAGCCGATGCCGTACTTCAGGCCGGTGACCGTGAGGTCCTCGCCGTCCTTCTGGATGAACTCGCCGAAGTCCGCGTCCTGCGCCGCGGTCATGAACTCATCCCCGTACACGTTCAGCTGCCGGTACGGGCAGCGCGGGTCGCCCGGCTTGTAGTCGTGCGGCTGGCCGTCGTGCGGCCACGGCATGTCGGCGCGGATCTCGCACAGCGCCTTCGCCGCCCGCAGCGAGCGGGCCATCCACAGCGCGTTCGAGCCCTGCCGGTCGATGTACCGACCGAGCACGGTGGTCTTCTCGTCCTTGCGGACGGTGCCCAGCCAGACCACCTGGCCGTCCAGGGACTGCGCGGCCATGTGGATCGCGAAGAACTGCGTCTTGCCGGACCGGCTGACCCCGAGGGTCAGGCCGTGGGCCGGGGCGTTCTTGTCGTGCTGGTACACCATGGTCTTCACCGGCTGGCCGGTGATGGTGAACCCGCACACGTACATGCCCTTGGCGTCCGGGGTGAGCAGCTCGCGGGTGGCGGAGAAGATCTGCGACAGCGGCGGCTCGTCGAACGCGCTGATCAGGAACTCCGAGCCGTCGATGAGGACGAACACGCAGGAGTCGTCCTCGGGCAGCTTCAGCGCGCGGCAGACCTTGGCGAGGTCGATGCGCGGGGTCTCGGTGGAGTCGGTCATCTTCGCCCGGTAGAAGGTGACGCCGCGTTCGTCGTCGCGGGTCTTGTGGACCAGTTCGGATCCGGGGGCGCCGCCCTTGGGCCCGCCGACCTTGTCCATCCAACGTTCCTGGTCGGTCGGCTTGGTGCGGCGCCGGGCGTTGGCGTCGGGGGTGATGTGGGCTTCCATCCAGCCGGGGCCGCCCTGGCGGCCGGGCTGGATGGCGACCTCCGCGAGCTTGACGTCGCTGGAGTGCACGCCGAACGGTGCGGCGACCGCGGCCTCCGACAGGCCGGTGATCGGCCGTCCGGTCTCCGAGGCGCGCAGCAGGATCGTCATGTCGTGCTGCTGGCCGGGGTGCCGGGTGGCCTTGACGATGTGGGTGCGGCCGGGCATTCCGGCCTGCTCCCACAGCATCCGGGCCTCGCGGGTGAGCAGGTCGGCGTCGTCCGGCACCGCCGGCGCCTCGAGGACTTCGGCGGGCGCCGGCTGCGGGACGGGTGCGGCGAGGGCGGGGCGGTGGCGGCGGCGGGTGTGCCGGGAGAACGGCATCACCAGGTAGCCGGCCGCCGCCCATCCGGCGGCGAGCAGCCCGTCCAGCCAGTACGGGCCGAAGCCGCCGGTGTGCCCGGCGGCGACGTCGACGGCGGCGGCCAGGACCAGCGGGGACCAGCGCAGGATCTTGCGTCCGGCGCCGGGCTCATCGCTCTTGGCTGCGAGGAACCAGCCGCCGATCCCGGCCGCGCCGGCGAGCTGCACGACCTGGTTGACGGGGCTGTCGGGGTAGAAGTTCGGGGCCACGGCCAGCACGGGCGCGGCGAGGGTGTAGGCGAGGCGTTCGAGCGCGACGCTGCGCGGCGTGGTCACCGGCTTCTCCTTCGGCGAATGAGCACGGGCGGCCCCGCGTGGTGCGGGGCCGCCCGTGTGAGGGGGTGGGTGGGGGAGCGGGTCAGCGGTTGAAGAACCCGGGCCGGGGCGTCTTCTCGCGCCGGTTGGAGCGGATGTCGTCCAGCGCGCCGTACAGCTTCGAGTGGGTGCGCTTGGTCTCGTAGGTGAGGTCGGCGGTCTCCTGCGCGGTGTCGTGCAGCTTCTTGACCTGCACTCCGGCGCCCCCGAGGGTGACAGCGACGTTGCTGGTCAGCTCCACGAACTTCGGGTCGAGGTCGGCGTTGTCGACGTCGCGGGCCGCGTCCTCGGCACGCTTGGCGTTCCTCTTGATGCTGCGCACGAGCTCCTCCAGGCCGAGCCCGGCGTCATCGAGCGCGCGCCCGAGGGTGTCGAGCTTGGCTTGGACGGCCTTGTAGCGGTTGTCGCCGTCGGCCACGGCGGGTGCCGCGGCGCTGGGGCGGGGTGCGAGATCGCTGCTCATCAGCGGGTTTCCTCCCTCTGCTTAGTCGTGGTGGGCGGCTGCGGACACGTACTTCAGGCCCGCGTCTTCCTTCGCGGCCATGTCCTCGCCGTACACGCGGGCGACCATCGCGGCCGCGAGCTTGGCGGCCTCCAGGGCCAGCCCGCACTCAGTCGCGCACCGTTCGGCCTGCTGCTTCATGCGGGCCGCGGAGTCGGCCAGGTCCGAGATCAGCTCGGTGACCTCGGTGGTGACGTTGTGGTCGCCGATCAGGTCGGTGGCCATGTCCCGCAGGGCGTCGGCGACCTTGTCCAGGGCCTCCGCGAGGGCTTCGGCCCGCTCCTGGTCGGAGGCGGCCTGGATGGCGATGTTCGCCATCTCCATCAGGTAGTCGTCGAACGTGATGTCTGTCCGGTGCTGGGCCGCCAAGTTGCCCTGCCCGGACGGCCTGCTGACCTCCGCGCTGCTCACGCTGCTCCCTTCGGTGCTGGTGGGTCGGCTGCTGGTGGCCGGTCGGCCGACGGCGGTCTGATCGCTTTGATCGGGTGCGTCGGTCGGGTCCGGCCGACTGGTGCCAGGGCGCTTGATGACGCCTCGCCTGACGCGCGGTTGCCTGGGCGCGCGGGGCAGGCCGGGACGGCGGGCGGCATACCAGCCGAACGGGTCGGCTTCGTCGTCGACGATCACCGCGTCCGGGATGTCCTCGCTGGTGCCCGGCTTCGGGTTGGGACGGTTCGGGCGGCCGTCGGCCCACTCCACCGTCGGGTCGGGATCCTTCATCCCGTCCCATGCCCAGCCGCGTCGCCGCCCGGCACGACCGGCACGCCCAGTGCGGCCCCGCCGACCGGCCCTACCGGTTCCGCTGCCGGTACGCCGACGCCGGAACCGGCGCCGCTTCTTCGAGTCGTCAGACGGCCCGTCACCGGCTTTGGGGTCCTTGCCCGGCTCATCGGACGCCGGGGCGTCCTTTGTGTCGCTGGAGGCCCCGTCAGTGCCCTCCTTGGCGTCCTTCTCGCCCTTGCCGTCGGTGCCCTTGGCCTTGGAGTCCTTGTCCTTGGTCAGGCTCACCTTCTCCGCGCCGGCCTTGCCGTCCTTCGCGTCGGCGCGGCGCTTGTCGAAGCGGCGCTGGGCTTCCTCCGTGACGGCCTTGCCCAGCGTGGTGCGGCCCGGGTCGGCCGACGCCGCGGCTTCCCGCTTCGCCTTCCGTGCCGCGTCCCGCTCCTGGCGCTTGGCCCGGCGGTCCTCCCACGCCTGCTGCCGCTGGGCGCGGCCCTGGTCGCGGTCCTTGGACCGGTCCGCGACAGCGGCGGCGTGCCCGGCGCTGCGCCGTTCCTGCCGCCCGGCCTGCCGAGCCCCGGCGCGCTCCTGGCGGCCGCGGGCCCGCTCGGCACGGGCGCCGGACGTCTGACTTCCGCCGTCACCCTTCGAGTTGCCGCCCCGCCCGGAGCTGCCAGAGCCCGTCTGAGAGCCTTTCGAGCCCCCGGACGAACCGCTGCGCCCGGAACCGGCTGCACGGCCGCCAGAGCCCGTCTGAGAGCCCTTCGTGCCGCCCTTGCCGCCTCCGGTGCCGGACCCCGAACGGCCGCCAGGACCGCCGGAGTTGGAGCCGCGCGAGCCGCCGGACCCCTTCGGCCCCGCACCCGAGTTGTTGCGGGACGGCCCGCTGCCGCCACCGCCACGCGAGGACCCGCCCCCGCCGCCGGCCTTCGAGCGGCCCTTGTCCGCTCCCAGGCCGGAGGAGGACGACTTCGAGCGGTCGGCATCCGCCTTTCCGCGCGCCGCCGCCTTGTCGCCCTTCGCTTTCATCATCGCGGCGTGGAGCTTTCCGTTCTGCTCCATCATCGCGACTTCCTGCGCGGTGCGGCCCTCCAGCAGCGCCGCCTTCCGTGCTATTTCAGCCTCACGGAAAGGCGCTTCGCTTTCCTGATTGTACCGCGCCATTTCCAGCCGGAATTCCAACCAGTCACCGAGACGGTCAGCGAGGGAACGAGGCTGCTCGTATTCGCCTTCCTCGTATTCGCCTTCGCCTTCACCGGGTTCCGGCGCGGCAATTCCTTCGGAACGCAGCGCCGTAGACGGGTCCGGAGCAGCCGGAATCGCGGGAAGTTCCATCGTCGTCTCCTCCGGGGTCTCCGGGGGAGCCTCCGGAATGTCTTCCGGCGGCGGAATGGTGTCGATGAAATCCGGGATCGGCGGCAGCGTGTACGTGGAATCACCGCTCCACGGACCGTGGACCAGGGTTCCGCCGCCGGTGTCGTCGGACTCGTCAGACACAGGGCACCTCCCCTCCTGGGGACTTGACAGACAGTGGGGTCTCGCGTGCACGCGCGTGCACGTGCACGTGTGCACGCTTTACGCGCGCGAGGCCCCGCCGGAGTCCGGCGGGGCCTTCATGGGTGACGCTCAGCTACGCGGGCCGTGCTGCTTCAGGACGGTGTCCGCGTACTGCATGAGGTGGTCGAACAGCCGCGGGTCGCCCGCCTGCCGCTTCTCCAAGACCAGCTTGAAGAGGCGGCAGACCAGCGTGAACGCGGTAATGACATCACCGCGACCGGCTTTGACTTCCCTGGTGATTTCGGACCGAGTAACGCGGAGCCAGAATTCCATCCGGCCGATTTCCCCGCGACTTTCGATCGCCTTGCGCTCTTCCTCCTGCAGCCAGCCGTTCCGCCCTTGGATCGAGCGTTCGACGCTGCTGAGGGGGCGCGTCACGCCGACTCCCTCTTACCGAGGTCGTAAATCGACGTGGGACCACCATAGCCGGAATTCTGGTTCTGCGCACCCTGCTGCGGCGGATTGGGTGCGGCCTGGATCGTCGGCGGGTTCTTCTTCCGCTGCCTTTCGATCTCCTTTTCCTTCCTGCCCTTCACCGTATTCACCACGGTCTCGTCGTGGGCACGGCGCTTATAGGCGCTCTTTTCCAGGCCCTCGGTCAGGTTGTTCAGGTTCTTGAGCACGTTCCCGAGGGCCTTTTCCACGGGCATCGCGCGCAGCCTGGCGTGGTACCAGCGGTCGCCCTCCACGTTCGTGCCGCGCAGGTGCACGCGGGTCTCGATCGCGAGGGTCTCCAGGTTCTTGCCGATGTCCAGCAGGACCCGCTGAACGTCGGCCAGGTACCGGGCAGTTGCCTCCGGGCTCTGCGCGACGTCGCGCAGAGGCGAGTAGTTCGGGTCGTTGCTGTTCATGCGAGAAGACCTCCAGGTCTCGGGGTTGGGGAAGGGGAGAATCCGCGATCCCCGAGGCTGTCGCGCGGGGGTTGGGGCGGTACTCGGTCGTGCCTCGCCGGCGCCCCGCTCGGGGCGGGCGCGGGCGAGCGGCCTGCCGGCCGTGGCCGTCACCGGTCCGCGCTCACGCTCGGAAGCGTGGGCGCGGGCCGGGGGCGACCATGAGCGGCAGGGTTCTGCCAGGGGGTGAGCGCGTCGGCGCTCACCGGGCGCTCACCTACGCGCCCGGGGCGGCCTCTTCGACCTGAGCGCGCAGACGCTGAGCGGTCGGGCGGGAGACCGGCTCATCGGACAGGCCCGCGTCGGTGAGCGCGTCGCGGATCTCGGTCCACTGGGGGCGGCGCCCGAGCTCGGTGTAGAGCAGACGGATACGAGCGTGGCGGCGCTCGGTGAGCGCGTCACTCTCGCTGCGCGTGAGCGCGCCGTCCGCTCGCTGAGCGTCGTCGTCCTCTGTGTCGCGCTCACCCTCGTGAGCGCCGGAGGTGAGCGCCGGGCGCTCGCGCTCGCCGTGCGTCTCGCCCGAGGCGAGCGCGCTCACGTCGGGGTGAGCGCGCGCGCTCTCCTCCACCCGCTCGATGGTGTGAGCGTCCTCGGGGGTGAGCGTGTCGGCGAGCGCGGCGGGCGCGGAGCCGAGCTTGAGCGCCATCCGCTGCTCCAGCGGTGCCTTGCTCCGCCACCGCCACCCGTACTTCTCCTTGAGCTGCGCTCGCAGGTACGTCTGCTCCTGGAGGCGGGTGAGCGCCTCCTCGTAGGAGGTGATCTCCCACAGGATCATCCGGCGGCGAAGGCGGGCGGTGGGGATCGGGGCGAGGATCCAGCGGGAGCGGCGGACCGTCTCCATCCGCACCTTGCCGGTGACCGCGCCGATCCGCGTCGCGTAGACGTGGGAGGCGATCTCCGAGAACACGACCCAGAGCAGGGTGAGGGCGGCGTGTCCGAGGCGGCCGGAGGCGGAGTCCGAGGCGTTCCAGTTCAGGTACACGGTCACCGCCGTCAGCGCCCGGGGCACCCAGCGGATCCAGCGCAGCTCCATGCCCATGCGGATCAGGACCAGGTTGGCGCCGGTGAACGCCGGGATGGCGACGTCGATGCCGACGGGGAGCAGCCACGGCCACTCCCAGCCCCACCCGGCGGCCTTGGTCTCCAGCGCGGTGTAGGAGGAGAGCAGACCGAGGGTGGAGACGACCGCGGCCGCCAGGACGATCCCGACGACCAGCACCAACTCCTGCCCGGACAGCGGCGGGACACCGCCGGCGGGCCGGGCGTCGTTGCGGGCCTTGCGCCGCGCGGCACGGGACTCGGTCCGGATCTCCCGGCGCCGCGCCCGCTGCACGGTGCGCTGCGTCGCCGCCTCGAGGACCCGGTCCGCCTCGGCTCGGGCCTGGGCGACGGCGGCCTGGTCGGCCGTGGCCTTGGCCGCCGCCTCCCGGGCCCTCTTCGCGTCGGCTTCGGCCTGCTCCCGCAGCCGGGCGACGTCCTTGTCGACCGCCGCCCGCAGCTCCTCAGCGGAGGTGCGGGCGTCGTCCAGGGCGCGGTCGGCGTCGGCACGAAGGCCGGCGGCCATCTTCTCCGCCCCGGCCCGCACCTGCGCCGCCTGGTCGTCCGCGCTCTCGCGCAGCCGGTCGGCCTCGCCACGCGCCCGCTCCAGGAGCTGTTCGGCGTCGGTGGCGGCGCGGGTACGGGTCTCGGCAGCGGTGCGCTCCGCCGCCGCCAGCAGCTCGGTGCGCTTCATCTCCGCGTCGGCGAGGACCTGCGCGGCCTCCGCCTGCACCGTGTCGGCCTGCGCGGCCGCCGTGGTGGTGACCTCCTGCGCCTGGTGGCGCGCGTCGGCGAGCAGCTGCTCCGCCGTCGCTTCGGCGTCGGCGCGAACCTGGTCGGCGTCGGCAGCCGCCGTGGTGGCGGCTTCCGTGCGGACCCGGTCGGCGTCCGTGGCGGCGACGGCCAGGAGGCGGGACTGCTCTGTGGTGGCGGCCTCGGTGATCGAGGCCGCCTCGGTGCGGGCGCCGTCCAGCAGCTCGGTGGCGCGGGCCTCGCCGTCGGCGAGGATCTGGGCGACATCGTCGGCGGCCAGGTCCCGGAGGTCGGCGGCGCGGTCGGCGGCGTCGGCCAGGACCGGGTCGGCCTCCGGGTATACCAGCGGCACGGTGGTCTCGGGGGCAGCGGCCTGGGCGGGAATGGAGGCCGGCGGCGGCGTCGCCTTGGCGCGCCCGTTGCGGGGCTTCGTGTTCGCCGCGGGCTGGCGTCGGCGGCGGGTGGCGGGCTTGGTGGCCACGGGATGTCCTCTCTTACGTTCCGGCGCCTCCGTGCAAGAGGTCACCGCGGGTTGGCGTCGGTCGGTAGGGTCGTGACCAGGCCCTCCGGGGCCCCGGCAGCTCAAATGCCGGGGACTCGGAGGGCCGTCTGCGTGGAGCAGGTGGTCAGCGCGGGGCGGGCAGCGTGCTGCTGTCCTGCGTGAGGTGCTGGCGCAGCCAGGCGACGGCGGCCGGGGTCATCGCCCCCGTGTCCGGCTCGCTCAGCGGCGCGGTGTCGATGTCGTGCATCGCGTCGGCCGCCGGGAGCGGCCGCATGTAGTCGGGGTCGATCCCGGCGCGGGCGCGGTTGCCGCTCAGCTCGGTCAGGTCGTAGAGGACCTTGCGGGTGTCGGCGTGCCGCCAGGACCGCTCCACCCGGCCGACGAACGTGTGGCCCGGCAGACCGAGCCAGAACCGTTCGACGTCGCGGAACAGGACCAGGTCGCCCTTGATGTAGGTGGTCTTCGGCTGAACGGCCTGCGTCTGCGGCTGCTGTGCCATGGGCTCTCCTCGTATCGCGTGCACCGGCGGGGGGCCGGGCGTCCGGGCTGTCCGGCTCTCAGTGACCGCCCGTCCCGGCCGCCGGAGTTCGGCGGCCGGTGCGGGCGGATCAGACAGCCGTCAGACCGTGGCGAGGGGCCGGTGAGGGGCGATGATCTGGCCGTCGGGCAGCAGCTCCCCGGTGTCCTCAAACAGCACCAGGGCGTTGCACAACAGGCTCCAGCCCTGCTCCGGGTGCGCGGCCACGACCTGCGCGGCCTCACGGTCGGAGCTGGCGGCCGTCGGGCACTTCGGGGTGTGCTTGCACTGCGAGTCCGGCATCCGGGAGGCGCCGGTGGGAGTCGTCGCGGTGTCGAGCTGGTGGCTGCTTTCCATGGGGCTCTCCTGCAGGGGAGGAAGCGATCCCGGGATTGTCCCGGGCTGGAGACGTGCGAAAAGGCCGGCAGCCCGTCGTGCGGACAGCCGTTGTGCGGCGGCGCTGCGGGGCGGGCCGGAAGTTGCCCGCCACTCCCGTCAGGCGGTGCGGTTGCGGGCCGCGCGGCGCTTGAGGGAGCGGCGCTCCTTCGCGGACAGTCCGCCGAACACGCCGTAGTTCTCGCCGCGCTCCAGCGCGCCCTGGAGGCAGGACTCCATCAGCGGGCACCGACGGCAGACAGCCTTCGCTTCCTCCTCCTGGAGCAGCGCCGGGCCGGTGTCGCCGATCGGGAAGAAGAGCTCGGGGTCCTCGTCGGCGCAGAGCGCGCGGGGGGCCTCGGTGTCACTCGTGGCGACGGCGCCGTAGTAGGGGGTGCGTACGATGGAGCGGTTCATCAGGGCCTCCCAAAAGGTCCGTTCGGCAGCCCCGGGGGCGCAATCCCCGGGGCTGTTCGCGTGTCTGCGGCCGGATGGCCGGAGCGGGGGTGCGCTCCCGACGCTCTCCGCCGGCCCCGCCCGTGGGGGCGCGGGGACGACGGGCAATGCCGGGGGGTCGGTCAGCGGCGGTTGTTCTCCGACCGCTTGTTCTGCTCCTGGTTCTTGCGCGAGAGCTCAGCGCGCTCCGCGTCGGTCAGGCTGGTGACGGCGTTCACCGGACCGCCCCCATCTCCGCGAGGGTGCGGCGGGCGCGGCGGCCGGCCTTCGCCGCCCGCGCGTCGCCGTCGGCCACCAGGTGGCGGACCAGCCGGTGGAAAGCGTCGGTCCTCTCGCGCTCCGGGCCGTTCGCCGGGGCGGGGACGGTGCGTGTCATGCTGTGCTGCATCAGGTCCTCCGATTCAGGTCCTGGACAGCCCCACGGGCCGCAATCCCAAGGGCTGTCGCGATCACTCCCCATTTGGGGAGTCGACTGCTGTACGAGCAGCCACGGCCCCGGCCGCCCCCTCTTGAAGCGGGGTGGCCGGGGCCGTGGTCGTTCGTGCCGGTGAGCGGGGTCAGGCCGCCGACGTCACCGGGGCCTTGCGGGCGTACTGCCTGCCCAGTTCGGCCTGCCGCCGGTCGTGCGCCTCCACGTCCTGCGGCAGCATCGGGAGATCGGGGCCGCGGAACTCGGAGAGCGATCCCGAAGTCCGGGCCGTGCAGCGGTTGTTCGCCTTCTCGACTGCCTCGCCGCCGTGCTTGGCCCACTGCGCCTTACGGACGGCCGGCGCCGACTGCTTCCGCTCGGTGCGCCGCGCCTGGCGCTCCTGCTCAGCGCGAGCCGCGCGGCGGGCGGGCTCCTGGTTGAGCGCGAGAACGTAGCGGCGGGCCAGGAGGCCGCCGTCCGTGCAGTGCTGACCGCCGACGCACCGCGTGCAGCCCTTGCGGTGCGCGAGGTAGGACTGGCGGGCCGACTCCAGCGTGACCTCCGCCTTGATCCGGGAGACCGGAGCGGCCGGGGCCGGGAGCGGCTTGTAGAACTGCTGGGCGGCGCGCCGGTTCTCCTGCGGCATCGCGTCGCGCAGCAGCCGGTTCTGCCGGGCCTGCCAGCGTCGGACGTCGATGTCGATGACCACGAGCTGGTCGCTGCCGGGGCAGGTGATGTGCTTCTCGCCCGCCGCGACCTTGTCGGAGATGCAGTGCTCGCGGATCTTGAGGACCTTGTCACCCATGATCCGGCGCCAGGTGCGGCAGTCGGGGCAGGCGATCGACTTCGTCTCGCCGGGTCGAACGTTGAAGTCCTCCGGAGCCATGCTGCTGAGCTTGAGCGCCTCACGGCGGTTCGTGTTCTTGGTCCGGACGCGGCCGGGACGCTTGCGGGGCATCGAATCCTCCTGACGTGGGATCGGGTGCGGGTGCTGCCTTCTCTGCCGCGCCAGGCCGGCCTTTCGGCAGGTTGGTCCTGGCGGACAGACAGCGCAGCAGCGCCGTTCGAGGTGGATCAGGTGGAGCTATTCAGTACAGGCCTGCCGGGGGAGCTCGGCTCACCCCACTGCCGCCGCCTCCGAAGAGGCGACACCTGCTGTTTTGCTGGCAGCCAACCTCGTTAACGAGCTTGGCTATACTCCAGTACACTCATCCTCGTTAGCGATGTCAAGGACTTTCGTTAACGAGGTAGTCTCGCCGCGCGCTCTTCCGCGCGGATCAAGGCGTCCATCCGATGCCTCGATAGCCAGCAGCCGTAGGATCGCTAACGAGGTAGGGAGACGAATGGCGAGCGAGGCTGGCCCGCAGCGGCCGAAGTATCAGCGGATTGCCGACGACTTGAAGGCAGCGATCGAGTCGGGCCGGTATGGCCCTGGAGACCGCCTGCCTGGCGAGTCGGCTCTGGCCGAGCAGTACGGCGTCGCCGTACTGACCGCTCGCCAGGCACTGAAGATCCTTCGGGTCGAGGGGCTGGTCGAGACCAAGAAGGGGGCTGGCGCCCGCGTCCTTTCGTTCCGCCCGATCCGCCGCCACGGCATCCAGCGTCTGGCGCGCGTGCAGTGGGACGCGGGCAGGTCGATCTGGTCCGCTGACGAGGAAAGGCCCGTAACGATCGATGTTCGCGTCGACACCGTCGTGGCGCCAGATCACATCGCGCGCATGCTCGATCTCGAAGACGCCGGAACTGTGTGTGCCCGCTCGCGGCGCTTCGTCCTGGACGAGCGGCCCGTGATGCTCGCCACCTCGTACTTGCCGTTCGAGCTGGTCGACGGCACCGCCATCACCCGCGTCGACACCGGGGAGGGCGGCACCTACGCCCGACTCTCGGAGATCGGCCACGCACCGGCCCATTTCCGAGAGGAGATCCGCTGCCGCCTTCCCACGGCCGAAGAAGCCGAGAGCCTCGAGATGCCCCTGGGGCGCCCTGTGATCAAGCTCTGCCGCACGGCTTTCGACGCCGACGGCCGTGCAGTCGAAGTGAACGAAATGACGCTCGACAGCGCCGCGTACGTCCTGGACTACTCGTTCGATGCCTGAGCGTTCCAACTCACTCACTGCGACCCCCAACTGACAGCTCGTCTTGTGGGGGCCATCACACCGGCCGGAGCGGTGGTGCGAAATCACAGCCGCTTGTCGAAGCCTGTGCACGGGCTCGTTCACACGTTTTCAACATCCCCGTACACACGGGATTTCGGGCTCCGGCCATAGGGTCCGGGACCATGGCGACTACGGAGGCAAGCGGCGTGGGGAAGCACCTGGGGTGGAGGCCCGAGCGGCTGCGGGAGCAGCGGGAGGCTCACGGCCTGACGCTTGAGCAGGCTGGTGAGCGGCTACGAGCGCTTGCTGAGGAGGCCAAACTCAAGGGGATCCCAGCGGCGAATCCGCAGACTCTGTGGCAGCACGAGCAGGGGGAGGTCTACCCGGGACCGCACTACCGCCGTGCTTACTGTCTGCTGTACCGGGCCACCGACCCGGAGCTCGGATTCCGCAACGCACTGCCGGGCGAGGACACCCAGTTCAAGCTGACTCCGATGAACGACCAGCGCAACGGCTCGCACGTCCTGGCCGTGGAGCGCGCCCTGTTGCAGATCGGGGCGGGCACTGTTGAGTCGGATCCTCTCGGGCTGCAGCAGCGGATCCTGGATGCCTGGAAGCGTCGTCACACCGGTGGTGACCCGCACCGCCCCTCGGTGGTGCTGGTCGGTGGGTTCGCCGGCAGCGGGAAGACGGAGTTCGCACGCTTCCTTACGCAGCTCACCGGCTGGCCGCTGTTGGACAAGGACCCGCTGACCCGGCCGCTCGTGGAGCAGTTGCTGGTCGCACTCGGAGGCGACGCGAACGACCGGCATACCGATCTGTATCGCGAGCACGTGCGGCCGGTGGAGTACGACTGCCTGATGCAGGCCGCCTACGCCAACATCAACTGCGGGATCAGCACCGTGCTGACTGCGCCGTTCATCGGGGAGATGACCTCCGAGGCGTGGATGAACCGGCTGATCAACAAGTGCAGCGCCCTGGGCGTGGACGTATCGCCGGTCTGGGTGCAGTGCGATGCGGAGTCCATGCGGGAGTACATCGGCTTCCGATCGGCGGCACGCGATGCCTGGAAGCTCCAACGCTGGGATGAGTACATGGCGACCGTCAACCTGGAGCTCCGCCCAGTCGTCCCGCACCTGGTCGTCGACAACAGGCTGGGCACAGCGATTTCGCTGGCCGACCAGGCGCGGCACGCCCTCAGGGCGGTGCACGGATGAGTCGCAAGAAGCCGGGCGTAATCCTGTACGGACCGCCAGCAGCCGGGAAGGACACGGTCACCCGGGCCCTCGCGGAACTCCATCCCCGGTACGGCCAGTTCGCACGGCTGAAGATCGGTTCTGGCAGGAGCATCGGCTACCGGATAGGCACAACCGCACAGTTGCGGGAGCTGAAGGCCGCCGGCGATGTCGTCTACGCGAACAGCCGGTACGGAAACACGTACGTCCTCGACCGGCCGGCCCTGGACGCCGCGTTCGCGGCCGGGGTGCCGGTCGTGCATCTGGGCCAGATCGACGGCATCCGCGCCCTGGTCGACGGCTATCCGGCCGACTGGTCGGTAGTGCTGCTGTGGTGCCCACGCGAGGTGACCGCGCAGAGGTCTGCCGGCCGCGGTGACAGCGACACCGCGGCGCGCCTAGCGGCGTGGGATGCAACCCGCGAAGACCTGGACGCGCACCCGGGCCTGGCCTGGGACCTGACCGTGGACACCACGGCGACGTCTCCGCAGGACGCGGCGCGGCTCATCGACCAGTTGCTGACGCAGCGGGCGGGAGCAGCAACGGCATGAACGCAGGCTACGGCTGGGCGAGCCAGTCCAGGGCGTCGGTGAGCGTGAGCTCTCGGTCGTCCCTGACGTCGTTCCACCGTGCCAGCGTGGACGCAGCCGCGCGCAGCATCTCCGGTGGAAGGCTGGCGGCCGCGAGCGCGTCAGCGGCTTCCTCCAGTTCAGGGCCCCAACGCCAGGCCCGGGCTGCGGTCTTGGCGACGTACTGCGGCTCGGACAGGTATGAGTCGGTGCGCCGGGAGGCGGCCTCGATGAGCTCCTGGTCGACGCCGTGCTCACGCGCCATGCCGACCGCGAGCGCCACCAGGACCCGCGACGTCTTCTGGAATGTGGCGTACGACAGCTTCAGTGCGGACGCCTTGCCGACCTCCGTGCCCAGCACCTTCGTCTGCACGGCAGTGCCCGCGAAGAGCGCCTCGATCCGCTCGGTCGCTGCGGTCCGGCCGGACAGGTACAGGACCGGCGTCTTGCCGCGTACGGGCGGAGAGCCGACGACGCCACCGTCCACGACGGTCGCGGCCGGTTCGAGCAGTCCCGCGATCCTCATCGCCCTCTCGGGGTTGATGGCGTTCGCCTCCAGATACACCCCGTCGAAGCGGTGCCCGGCGACTTCGTGGGCCAGGTCCTCGGCAGCGGCCGGCGGGCAGAGGCTGATGACGATGTCGCTGCGCTCCAGCAGCTCGCTCAGCGTGGCCACTGGCGTCAGGTCGAACTGTTCGGCGCGCTCCGTGGACGCTGTGCTGCGCCCTGCTGAGCACCAGACGACTGCGGCCGCGTTGGTCGCGGCGCAGGCGGCGATGGCGGCGCCCATGCTGCCGGGGTGGAGGATGCCGACGACTGGCTGGTCCACGGTGTTACTCCGGAATCGTGTCGAGCAGGATGGCGATGGCGTCGGTGACGTCTTCGACGGTGTGATTTGCGGCGGTGAGGCCGTCGGGCCAGGGTCGGCCGCGAAGCCAGATGGCTCGAAGGCCGGCCTGGTGGGCGCCGCCGACGTCCCCGGCGGGATTGTCACCGATCATCCAGCCGCCGTCAGCAAGGCTCAGGCCACAACGGGCAGCCGCGAGTTCGAAGAGGCGCCGGTCCGGTTTGCGGATCTCCAGGTCCCCGGAGACCGCAACGCCGTCGACCAAGTCGATGAGCCCGGTAGAGGCCAGTTTGGCGCGCTGGATGTCCGAGGCGCCGTTGGTGACGATGCCGATCGTCCACGCCGCAGTGCGGAGGCGGGCCAGGCCCTCGAGGACGACCGGTCGGCAGGTGACCGCGGCCGCCATCAGGTCGACGTACTCCTGCCACAGCTGCGTGGCTGGTTCGTGCAGGTCGAAGGCTGCGCGCAGCCGGGCGAAGTCGCTGCCGTTCGCGCGGTCAGCCAGCTCGGTGAGCAGCCACTGTTCGACGTCCGGGCCGAAGGCGTGTGTATGGCAGAGGGCGGTCACCGTGTCGCTGAACGCCGACTGGCGGTCGACCAGCGTGCCGTCCAGGTCGAAGAGGGCCAGCATGCACACGACCCTATCGGCGTATCGGTACGACACCTAAGATCGATCCCGTGGTGTATCTTTCAGGGATTCAATGATCATGAGAGGCTGGGTCATGCCCGACGTGGATCCCTTGCACCGGGTCAACGCCCTCCTGGACGACGTCCTGCCGCCTCCGCACGTGCGGCAGCAGCTGCGCCTCGCTGCGGGGCTCACCCAGCAGGAAGTCGCGGACGCCGTGGGCGTGAAGCGCTTGGCCGTAGCCCGCTGGGAGCTAGGCCAGACCCACCCCCGGCGGCCCCATCGCGCGGTCTACATTCACTTGCTCAAGCGGCTCGCGGAGCGTTTCCCTGATGTCGCTGAGCTGGATGCGGGCAGCACGACGCCGGCCTCCGAAGGGGGGGTCGGGATGACCTAGCGGCCATCGGCCGCGCGCGCCAATGAGGTGGACTGCAATCCACTGTGGCCCCGCGCGGCCCGTCTCGCCGACCATCAGGTCGGCCGCCCAGTCCCGGTTGGCGCCGGTTCTGAACTCCAGCTCATCGAGCTGATCTTCACCTAGCAAAACCCCGCCTTGGCAGGCGGGCACCCGGTCCGCTTTGGCAAGCGGGCCACCCCGGCTCTCCAGGAGCCCCTTTGGCAGGGGGCCTCTGTTGAGCCACCAGCGTCACCCCGGGTTCCGACAGCTTTGGCAGGCCGTCGGGCTCGGGGCTCCGTCCATACAGAGCGCTCGGCCGTGGTCGGGTCCCTTGGCAGGGGCCTGGTTGGGGTCGGGGCGATCCATATGAAGGTTGGTGTCCCGCCATAGTGCACGACCTGGTGTCCCCTTGTCAGCTCGACCGTGCCCGATTCACACCGGTTCGAGCCCCCCAGGCTTCCCGCGTGACGGAATTCGCTGAGCCTGTTTGCCCTGTTCACGGCATTAGTCACGAAGATTCTTCCCATCGGAGTGTCACACGGACCCCGGTCCGGCACCCCTATACCGAGAGGGGGACCCATGCCCTCCTGACGGCGTCGGCCACCGCCATGTCCCAGGGGGCCGTTCCGTGTGACGGGACGCGATCCGAAGTTCCTGCCCACCAGGCGGGAGAGATCGGGGGTCTCGCCACTTCCTGGCCTCTGTCCACAGGCAGTCCGCACAAGGCTGCCGGAATGATCTCTTTCTCGTTCGTCCGGGCGGGCCGGTGAGCGCCGTGGCGGCGTCGGCCGCTGCGCTCCCGCGTCCCCGCACGGAGTTCGCCGGCGGGGCGTCGCGACGTCGGCTGCGGTCGGTCCCGGCTCAGGCCGGTCCGGTCGTCCCGCTGGAGCTGGGCAACCCGCTCCAGCTGTCGAAGACGATGCGGGCCCGGCTGCTCGCCGCGGTGCGTGCGCTGGTGTCGTCTCCTGCGCTGGCCAGTGCATCGGACGGCGCGCGGCTGGCGTCGGTGGTGCTGACGGCGAAGGCGAAGGTCCGCGACGACTACCAGGCGTCGATCTGGGCGGCGGAGCTCGGTCGGTGGCTGGGGGTCTCCCAGTCGACGGTCGCGCACACCGTGCTGCCCGAGCTGCGCGCTGCCGGGTTCCTCGGCTCGAACGTCGCGACGAACGCCTTTGGGCACGCGACGGGCCTGGAGTGCTGGGTGATCCCGATGTACCGGGCGCAGAAGGCCGGTGACCGGCGGCACGCCCTGGCGCTGTCCCGCTCGGAGTTGGCGGTGCTACTCAGCCTGTGCGAGGTGCTGTTCGGCCCGGGGTGGGCGCCGAAGGACAAGGCTCCGGTCCCGGCCGGGCTGCTTGCCGGGCGTACGGGCCGTGGTGCGGCGACGGATCGGCTCGGGCTGCTGCTGATGGTGCTGACGACGGGTTCGGCGGGCTGGCTGCAGCTGTGCCCCGGATCCGTGGACACCAGCCGGGGGCGTCCGGCGGCGACGGTCGCGCGGCTGCTGGGCTGCACGGCGGCGGCCGGAGCGAAGGTCCTCAAGCGGCTCGAGGAGCACGGTGTCGCGGACGTGGTGCGGCAGGAGACCGGCTCGGGTCTGAACGCGAAGTCGCGGGTGCGCCTGGTGCCGGTTGCTGAGGCTCACGGTGCGGCCGTGCGGGAGGCCCGCCGGGTCGCGAACGCCGTGTTTTCAGACCTCGCCGGTACTGCATCCGGAGATCTTGAGCCCGGCGTGACCGGCGAGACACTTGTGACTACTGGGGTGGAGGGCCCCGGGCAGGGCGAGAAAGCGGAATCGGCAGACCTCGCCCCAACTGCACAGCACCACGCTCTTCACGCTTCTGTGGTTACTCCTGGTGGGTCTCTCGCGCTCTCTCGTGGCTTCTCCGGCGAAGGCCGTGAGGGGTCCGGTGATCTGCCGGGCCGCGCGTGCGTGCGCGAGGACGGCGGCCCGCTCCGCGGGGAACAACAGGAGAAGTCCCCGGGCGTGAAGAGCGGCCGCGGGCCGGTGGCCAGTGCTCCGGTGCTGGTCGTTGACGGTCCGGGCCAGGGCAGGCAGCAGCGGGGAAGGGTGCCTCTGCCGCCGGAAGATTTGCGGGCCGTCCTGGCCCCGGTCGACCTGGTGTGGGCGCGCCTGGAGCGTCCGGCCGCCCGCCGCCTGGTGGAAGCCGCCGTCCGTAGCGAGCTGGCCCGGGTGGTCGGGTTCGCCGGCCGTACGAATGCGCCGCAGGTCCTCGCCGATCGCCTTACCCGGCGCCTGGAGGACCAGATGCGTCTGGCCGCGCCGATCAAGGACCCGGTGGGCTGGCTGATCGGCCGGGGTCTGCCGCAGCGTCAGTTGTGCGCGGAGCCCCGGTGCGACGAAGGCGCTCTGCTCGACTCCGGCCGGGACTGCCCGCGCTGCGAGGACCGGCAGATCGACCGCCGTGGCCAGCGCCACGCGGTCGCTGCCGCAGTCGACGTCGCGATGCCCGGCGCCTCCGAGAGCGAGCGCCGTGCGGCCATCGAGCAGCAGTTGCACCAGGACGTGACGGCCAGGGCGTGGGCGAAGGCGTACGAGTGGGAGCAGGTCCGCGCCCGCCAGTCCGCCGCAGCTCACGCCCGTGCCAAAGCTGCGGCCGTGCAACTGGCCGACGTCGTCCCGGCCGCGCCGGTGGCCCCGGTCGTGATGCCCGCACCACGCCCGGCCGCAGTCGTCCCCGCCCCGGAGCCGGAGTCCGCAGCCGTCGACGACGACCAGGAGTTGGTCCTCGAGAAACTGACCCGCGAGCAGGTCCGCGACTGGCGGGTGCGGGGAATGAGAGACCACCAGGTCGTCTTCGACCACATCGACCAGTACGGCGAGACGTCCGCGAGGCGGCTGTTCAGCCACCAGTTGGTCGACCAGGCACAGCGCCTGTCCAGCACCCACCACCTGGTCCTCGGATAGACCACCTGGGGGCAGGTATAACGCCGGCGAGTTACGACCTCGACCTGGCCCGGGTCGCGCTGCAGTCCGCGCTGGAAGCTGCGCCCAAGAAGGGCAGCGGCCAGCAGGCGGTGGCGGTCGTGGGGCCATCCCCGCGCGTGCGGAAAGCAGCGCCCGGTCGGCTCGTGGTGGGCGCTGCTGGGACCACCCCCGCGGGCGCGAGGAGCAGTGCAGGGCGGGGCCTGGACTTTCGTCGCTTTTGGGACCATCCCCGCCGGCGCAGGGAGCAGGCACCGGCCTGGCCTCGTGGGCGCGGGATGCGGGACCATCCCCACGCGTGCGGGGAGCAGAGCGTCCTGGGCGGCGCGCAGCCGATCAGGAAGGGACCATCCCCACGCGTGCGGGGAGCAGAACGGGGTCACGGACTTCCGGCCGCCGGTCTTGGGACCATCCCCACGCGTGCGGGGAGCAGATAGGGCCGTTGGTCTCCATCATCGCGACCTCGGGACCATCCCCACGCGTGCGGGGAGCAGACGCCGGCGTCCCGTCCGGCATCCGGTACACCGGGACCATCCCCACGCGTGCGGGGAGCAGATCCCCATCGGGATGCGCCTCCTCAACCAGGTGGGACCATCCCCACGCGTGCGGGGAGCAGGCGGCCGGGATCGGCGAGCGCCTCAGCAAAGCGGGACCATCCCCACGCGTGCGGGGAGCAGACTGCGTCACCTGCGAGTTTCTCCCGAGAGAGGGGCGTTTCTCAGCACTTTCACTGATTCCGGCATCTCACGCAAACCGCCCTTGACGGCAGAAGGCCTCGCCGACCCGGCGCTACGGGAGCAGCCCGTGGGCATCTGCGACGTGGCCTTGGAGTAGGGCTCCATTCCCGTGCCTCTGGGGGAGCCCGCGCAGGGAGCAGCGGGGAATGCCTCCGGACGTGAGCTGACTGTCGTTTCAGCAGGCTGACCAGAAGAAGCTGGCCGAGAGTGGGCGGTGGGCGATTCCGAGCGGATGCCGACCCGGCACTCTCGCCTCCTGTTACGTCCGCTATGCGGCGGCGAGTTGGCGGAGTTCCGCGACGCCCTGAGCGCTGCTGTAAGGCTGGAAGCGGGGGAGGAGGTCGTTGACGAGGGTGACGCAGCGGGGTGCGCCGATACGGCGGGCCAGGAGCAGGGACTGGGCGGCGGCAGCTGCGGCGGGCTCGGGTTCTTTCAGGTTGAGGTAGCTGGCGGCGCGGGAAGCGGAGATCGCGTTCGTGGGCATCGGCCCCGGGGCCGGGCGCTGGCTCAAGGAAGCCGGCCCCGTCGGCGCAATCCTCATGCGCGCCAAGATGGCCCGCGCGGTCAAGCTGGCCACCGTCCTGGGCAACGACAAAGCCGACCAGACCCTTGGACTTGCGGCCACGGCCGTGCGCTTCGCCGACTGCGACCTGCTCTCGATCCTGGGACACATCGACGACAGCAACCCGTCGGCGAGGTCGTCCGCGCGGACGAAGCCCACTCGGTCCAGAAGGGAACCAGTGGCTGGCAGGCCCTCGGTCAACGTGACCGTCCTCAGGGAGTTGACGGCCGACTGACCGCGGTCAGTCCCCGACGAACCACAGGTACCGGTGCACTCGCTGCTGGACGACCTGGCACAACTTGCGGGCCTGCCCAACCCAGTCACCCCCGCAAGCGGCCGGGAGCCGGTCGAGTTCCGCCAGCAGTAGTGGCACCTGCCGGTGGTTGAAGACCGCGTCGCCATACGGGTCCAGGGCCCAGAGCATCGGAAACTCCGCCGGGTCCAGATCCGCGAATGCAGCGGTCCACTCCACACCACCTTGGGCCCGGGCCACGACGTTCCCGCGGTCGCCCCGCACCGACATATTGATCACCCGCCGAACCTATCGGCGTCAGCCCCGACCCACGACGGAATTAACGACTATGACGTTTTCCCAGACCCCGGCGCTGCCCGAGGAGTTCGACAAGCTCGGGGCAGGAGCGGGTCATCGTCGTCGACCGCCGTCTCGCGGGACCTTCGCGTGCGAGATGGGGACCATCCCCGCAGGCGCGAGGAGCACCACCATAGGTGGGGCTCTTTCCTGTTCGGGGCAGGACCATCCCGCGCGTGGGGGAGTAGCCGTCCTGCGGGTCGGCGACCTCCACGACCGGGGACCGTCCCCGCGCCGCGGGGAGCAGTCGGCGCCGGCCGAGACGCAGCCCCATCCCTGCGGGCGCGGGGAGCCAGCCAGCCGAGTGGAGCTGGGCCGTCACGGCGTTGGGACCATGCCCGCGCGTACTGTCCGACGCCTACTCTATGGTCGTGCACATGCAGCCTCAGCAGCCCTCTCAAGCCCCCGTTCCGCCAGCCTCGCCCGCGCCGATCATCCCGCCCGCCAGCAGCAAGGGGCCGCTGGTGGCCGCTCTGCTCGTCGGTCTGCTGGTGGGCGGCGCAGGCGTGGGCACCGCCTGGGCGCTGACCGGCTCGGGCGAGGACCCAAGCATCAGCGCGGGTCCGGCGGCCGACGCACGGGGCGCGTGCGCCGCCCTCGCCGGCTTCGACGCCTCCAAGTACGCGGTCAAGGGCGACGAGGGCCAGGTGGCGCTCTACCGGTGGAACGGAGCCGTGGTTCTGTCCGAGGCAGCGGCCACGGCCGACCCAACGTACAAGCCCCTCGCGGACGCGCTGCGCCGCGCTTCCCAACGCCATCAGCAGGTCTTCGAGTTCGACGCCCAGGTCAATAAGGACATCGCCCAGTCACGGAAGATTTGCGCAGGCCTCTGACCCGTCAACCGTTGTTTCCTGCCTGGACCGAGCTGCGGAGGAGGTCGTGCGGTACGCGGTGCCAGCGCTCCCGCATGGCCACCGTGCCATCGCCGTCGGCCAGGCTCATTCGATGCCGAGACCAAGGGGCCATCCCCGCACGGAGAGCAGGAGGCGCCGCAGGACTTCGATGGTCAGACCCTCCCCGCGCCTGCAGGGAGCAGACGACGGCGGATCTGGACGTCGTGACCCGCGCGGGCGCGGAGAGCAGGCGCCTCGAACCCCAATTTTCCAGAGCCCGACAGGACCATCCCCGCGCGTGCGGGGAGCAGACGGCCGGCCTCGACTCCGTAGCCGGACGCCCGGGACCATCCCCGCGCGTGCGGGGAGCAGGCCCGCGGCGCGAAGGGCCGTACGCCGTACGAGGGACCATCCCCGCGCGTGCGGGGAGCAGATGGCCGCCACCTCGTACGTCACCGCCGCCGAGGGACCATCCCCGCGCGTGCGGGGAGCAGCAGAACGGCGTGCAGCACGGCTACATCCCCATGGGACCATCCCCGCGCGTGCGGGGAGCAGTTGTACTCATCAAGACGGCACTTCATGCATGGGGGACCATCCCCGCGCGTGCGGGGAGCAGTTCGTCAACGTCGCCCCCAGTGCCAGCGCCTCGCGACCATCCCCGCGCGTGCGGGGAGCAGTCGGTGAGGTTCCGAGCGAACGGGACTGCGCTGCGACCATCCCCGCGCGTGCGGGGAGCAGACTGCGTCATCTGCGAGTTCCTCCCGAGAGAGGGTCGTTTCTCGGCACTTTCACCGATTCCGGCATCTCGCGCAAACCGTATTGACTGGCGACAGAAGGCCTCGCCGACCCGGCGCTACGGGAGCAGCCCGTGGGCATCTGCGATGTGGCCTTGGAGTAGGGAACCATTCCCGTGCCTCTGGGGGAGGCCGCGCAGGAAGCAACGGGGGAATGCCTCCGGACGTGAGCTGACTGTCGTGTGGGCGGTGGCCGATAGCGAGCGGATGCCCACCCGGCACTCTGGCCTCCACCTATGTCCGCCATGCGGCGGCGAGTTGGCGGAGTTCCGCGACGCCCTGAGCGCTGCTGTAAGGCTGGAAGCGGGGGAGGAGGTCGTTGACGAGGGTGACGCAGCGGGGTGCGCCGATACGGCGGGCCAGGAGCAGGGATTGGGTGGCGGCAGCTGCGGCGGGCTCGGGTTCCTTGAGTCGAGGTAGCTGGCGGCGCGGTAGGCGAGGAACACTCCGCGGGTCTTGTCGCGGGTGGTGGGCAGCAGGCATTCGCCTTCGGCGATGAGCTGGTGGGCGCGGCCGGTGTCGCCGAGGTCCAGGAGTGCTTGGCCCGAGTCCACGGCGAGATCGGCTTCGGACACCCATGCGCACCAGGTGGGCCGGTCGTCACCGGCGTCGCTGAGGTGCCGTTCGGCCGCGGAGAGCGCGCGCAGGACGGCCCGGGGTTCGCCTATGCCGCCTTGCGCGGCGAGGGTGCGGGCGAGGCGCAGTTGGAGCAGGCAGCGGGCTGCAGGGTTGTGGGCGCGGCTGAGGGCGTGGTTTAGGATGCTGGCTGCGGTGGTGTGGTCGCCTCGCCAGGCGGCCTGGTAGGCGAGGTCACCCAGGAGGCCAGCGCCCATGTCGTGGTCGCCGGCGGTGTGCGCGTTGTGCAGGCCGCCGATCCAGTACTGGCTGGCGTGGGAGTGTCGGCCCCGGTCGAAGCGGTGCCAGGCGATGGTTTGGAAGAGGGAGGCGGCCAGGGTGTGCAGGCGCAGCCCGACGGTTGGGGTGTAGCGGCCGTGCGTGAGTCGGTCGGTCACCGTGGCCAGGCAGGCGTCCAGCAGCGTGGGAGTGTGCTGGCGTTCGTGGGTAGGGAGGCTGGCGAGGCCGTGCGTGGTGCTTTCCATGAGGGCGATGAATTCCTCGCCGACCGGCTCGCCGTCGCGGGTTTGTGTGAGGGCGGCGGTGGGGGCTGTGGCCCAGGTCGCGGCCAGCGCGGTCAGGAATGCGCCGGAGATCGTGATGAAGGTGCGGCGTTCCACCGCTGTTCGCAGTGCCTCTCTCAGGGCGGACACGGAGCTGTGGGGTCCGAGGGGAAGGATGCCGTCGGTGGTGAGTGGCAGCCAGTTCGGCCAGTCATCGGCGCAAACGATGTCCGCAGGCCAGCCGAGAGCTTCGGCGATGTAGGTCTGGGATTCCTCGTTGGGCCTGACGCCGCGCTGCCATTTACGAACCCGCGCCACGTCGACGCCTGAGCGCAGCCCTTTTCCATCGTCATGCCGAGTGCGAGGCGTGCCACTGCCAGTGGGTGACGGGAGGTCTCTTCCACGCCTGTATCCAATCACTGAGCGCGCAGGACGGGTGACTCCTTCTTGGGGGCGGGACCCCCTGCCGGACCCCCTCCAACCAGTCGACGCAGTCGAACAGTTGAGCCCATTCTCGTGGTGTCGCAGCAGACGGCGGCAGACCTGCGGGCCGAGAGGAGGGGGTTACGCCATGCCGTACGACCAGTCATCGCGTTGCGCAGCCGATCCTGTCCCGGCCGTCGACGTCTCGTCGGCGGCCGGGGCCGTCCCGTCCCCACTGTGCGAAGGAGAAGGCCTGTGGCCACGACGCCCACCTGTCCGGTGCGGTACGACCCGCTGGACGATGGCACGCTCGCCGACCCCTACCCCGTACTTGCCGCGCTGCGCGACCATGCGCCGGTGACATGGCACGAAGGGATGGAGTGCCGGCTGGTCACCCGCTATGCCGACTGCGTACGCGTATTGCGCGACCACGAGCACTTCGCCCGGGACCCCAGGCGCCTGGGCCGCGTGGTGCCGGAGGCTTCCTTGAGCGTGCAGACCCCTCGATCCGCCTCGCCAGGCCGCGGTGCGCTTGCTGTTCATGACCGCGCTGCACGCTCAGGATCTACAGGCGCTGCAGGAGCGGGCGCGCCACGACATCGCGACCCGGATCGACGTCCTGGCCGCGCAGCCGGTAGGGGACGTAGTGCGTGACCTCGCCCAGCCCGTTGCCCTGGCCGCAATCGCCGATCCCCTGGCACCAGAAATCCGTTCCGCTTCTTGCGGCCTGTCCGCTTAACCCGACAACAGGCAGTCACGGGTTCATCCGATCGCGCCGGGAGTAGCGATCTGCATCCGGGCCAGATGCGTCCTCGCCACCGGGAAGCGGGAGAGGGTCTTGCCCCGTCGGCTGCCGTGGAGGCGGCACGGCAGCTAGACCGCCATCCAGAACTTCAATGCGCTGTCCGGGACGGGCGTGCGCGGCGGTGCGCCGCCGCTCCCGCTCGGAGGCCACGAACACCACCAGTGGCGCGAGACAGTCCCGGATGGCAGCCACCCGACTGGCGACGGGGCAGATGACGCCGTACAGGTTCATCCCCACGTACACCGGCACGCCCATGGCGAACTCGGCGGCGCCACCGTCTTCTATGAAGGGGTGAATGCCGGTTTCCTGACGGATGAGCTCAAAGGCCGGCTTCTCCAGCGCCGCCTGCCGTTCGCGCAGCGCGTGAATGGCCGCCGCGTGATCGCCTTGCGCCGTGGCCTTCTCGCCGGCCTCCCGACGCCGGTGCTCCAGAAACTGCTCCCACCGGATCCGCGAGAAGAGCCAGACCGAACTCCCCTGCTGGAAAGAGGAACACAACGCAGCCCACCGCAAGGTCCGGGCCCGCGTCGAGCATGCCTTGGCTCGCATGAAGACCTGGAAAATCCTGCGCGACTGCCGCCTCAAGGGCGACGGTGTGCACCACGCGATGCTCGGAATCGCTCGCCTGCACAACCTGATCCTCGCCGGGTGACTGAGGAACACGCAGGTCACCCAGCGCACCAGAGATCATTTACGGGACATCGCTTAGAAACCGCCCTTGGCGGAAGATGCCTTCCGTTATTGCTGCTTGCGCGCAATCGGGCCCGCACCTCCTGCCGCTGCAATCTGCCGCAATCTCCAGGCGAGCACGCGTGCACGCACGCATTCTGGGATCTTCAACCAGAGGTCAACGGAGGACGATATGACGCTGCGGTTCATCGGTACGACGAGCGACGATGGCGACTGCCCCACCCTTTACGACATCGACGGCACGGACGAGGTCCTCGTCCAGGGCGACCGCGAGACGGACCCCGGCCACCTCGCCCAGCTGCGTGACGTGAAAGCGTCCGAGACGTTCGTGCGGGTACCTCGAGACCTCCTCGTCCGCTACGCGCCGCGGGTTGCCGCGCCCGACCTGCAACCGTTCGTCTCCATCAGTCATCTGTTCCGCGAGTTCCGGCACACCGCCTGGCGGCTAGAGACCCGCCGCGGCTACGCCTCCGACCGCACATCCCCGCTGTGGCAGCGGTACCTCGAGGGCCAGGACGTCACGGACGAACCGCCGAACCCCTGGCGACAGAACGTGAAGGACCAGAGCGAGCACGGCAAGCGCTTCGACCGGGTGCGCCTAGTCGACGAACCCCTCACGGAGGGCCAGCAGTTCCTCCTCGCCCGGGCATCCACGAACGTCGCTGCGGGCGAGGACATCCGCTACCTCACTCGCGACCAGGCCGACCAGCTACGCCTGCCCGACTTCGACTTCTGGCTGTTCGACTCACGCACCCTTGCCCGGCTCTCGTTCGACGAGGACGACACCACCCTGGGCGTCTACGTCACCCAGGACCCGGCCGAGGTCCTCGCTGCCTGCCAGGCCCGAGACGCCGCGTGGCACCACGCTTCCCCTGCCGCCGAGTTCGCTGAGCGGGTAGCTTCCAGCATGTGAGCACCACCGACTTCCAGACCGCCCGTGAGGCCCTCGGCGCGCGACTGCGTGAGCTCCGCGTCGAGGCCGGCCTGGACGGAAAGGACCTCGCGGCCCGCCTCGGCTGGCAGACGTCAAAGGTCAGCCGCCTACAGAACGGCCAGCAGACACCTACCCGCGACGACCTCACCGCCTGGGCCACCGCGCTCGAGCGCCCCGACGTCGAGGCCGAGCTGCACGGCCTTCTGTCGGGGCTGGGCATGAAGGAGCGCAACCGGTCCTGGCGGCGGCAGCTGGCAGGCGGGCACCGTGGCCGCCAGGAGATCGGCGTCAAGCTGACCGGGTCCACCACCCGAATCCGCGGCCTGGAGACCAGCCGCATCCCGGGTCTGATCCAGACGCCGGAGTACGCGCGCGTTGTCCTCGACGGCCTCGCCGAGTTCCGCGGGATCGAGCCGACGACCGAGGCAGCCGTCGAGGCACGGATGCGCCGGCAGGACGCCCTCTACGACCCGGAAAAGACGTTCCACTTCGTGCTGTGTGAGGCAGCCCTGTACCACCGGCCCTGCCCCACCGACGTCATGGCCGAGCAACTGGACCGTCTCTACAACCTCGTCGGCCAGGCACGCATCGAGCTGGGCATCATCCCCTTCGGCGCACAGCTGCGCCGCTCCCCGGCTCACGGATTCTGGATCTACGACCGGCGACTGGTCATCGTCGAGATGATCAGCGAAGAGTTGTGGCTGACCGGCGAGGACGACGTCACGCTGTACGAGCGGGCATGGGAATGGCTGTCGGAGTCCGCCGAGTACGGCACCATCGCCCGCCGTCTGATCGGCCGCGCCAGGGCCTCGCTGGTGGGCCTGACGTAGCAATCCCTTCAACCCGAGAGTGGGCGCACGCAACCGCGCGCAATCGGCGCACAGGCCTGCAATCGCCCTGCATACGGTCAGGTCATGGCCCAACCGATGCGATCCGCCAAGAAGTTCGAGGCAGGGGACGCGTGGCTCGCCGACTGCTCCGCGCGCCCTGACCTCGTCCGCGAGGCTTGGGACCTCGAGGGCCTCGCGCCGATCGCCTCGGGCAAGGCGTGGTTGGCCGCCGAAGTACACCTCACCACCGGCATGCAAGCACACAGCCGGATCCGGCCCGACATGCGCGGCCCCTTCCTCGTCGACCCTGGGGCGCACCTGGCCTGGTTCCTCATCGCCCTCTGTCGGCCGCCGAGGAACTCGCGGACACAGCGGCACTTCGCGTGCGCCCCGCCGGCTTGCAGCTGCCGTGCCCGCCCACCGGCTGGCAAGCCTGCGGTCGACTCTGGCTGACCCGCCCCGACGGGACAGGCCAACTCACTGACCCAACCGTACTCGCCGCCGAGCTCGGACCCGGCGGCTACCGACTGCCCTCGGAGAGACCGGCATGACAACACCTCAACTCGACTCCGCCAGCGAGACGCCAGCCGACAAAGCGCCGCCCAGTCCGCCCGTGGCCGGCATCGCCTGGTGCGCCTGGCACGAGTCGTACAGCAATACCGCCCGCCTCGTCCGGGACAGCAGCGGCGCCCGCCTCTTCGCCTGCTCCTCGTGCCGCGAGGTCTACGACCTCCCCCTCGTCGCGGACCAGTCGTGCACCCCGGCTTCGTAAGGGCGCCGGAGCTGCTGCCCACGCCGAAGGCAGCCGACCTCCCGGCCGAGCGCCTGGCTGGGACTCGCTGTGTGTGGTGTGGCGGGGCGGCCACCGACGCCCTGAGCGCGAGAGTCAGCGTGGTCAACGGAGAGCTGCTGCGGTGGGAGCCGAGCAGCTGCCGCCATTGCCTGCGCCGTGAGGCCAAGCGCGTCTACAACATCCACATCGGGGTGTGTGCTCGCTGCACCCACCGCGACTACTGCCCGGACAGCCGGGCTCTGTACGAGCTGGCTTTTCCGAAGTAGACCCCGCGCCTACGCAGGCGCGGCACGATGAACTCACGAAGGCAGATCTGATCCGGATGGCAGGCGGCGGGGACGGCGACGGAGACGGTGTGCCTGGGCAGCCGTGGCCCCGCCCGCCCGCCCGTCCCGCCGTCGCCCGACGGCGGACCGAAGGTCTGCGCCTGACATGACACTCAGCGGAGTGGCGGAGGAGGGGCGGGCCGCGATGGGCCGCTCCCTCCTCAATCGCAAAGCACTGACGTCGGACTGGTTGCCGGCCGTCACGGCTGTGCCGCGGACCGCGTTCCTGCCGGAGCTGATCTGGTTCGACATGGACTCCGGTGTAACCGTGGCCGTGGACCTGCGGGACGATCCATGTCACCCAAGATGGCGCCACGGCGACGACCAGGTGGCTGCAGGCACCATCGGAGTAGCTTGCCTTGGCGAGCCATGTGAGGGCCTGCGCCCAACGATCCACGCGGGCGCGCGGAGCAGTCCGGTCGGGTGCTTCGCATCTGTTAGCACACGGGGTCCATCCCGCGCGTGCGGGGAGCAGCGTGTACCGGGTGCCGCCCGGGTAGCCGACGTCGGGACCATCCCCGCGGGTGCGGGGAGCAGTCGCGGTTGCAGCCGACCGCCGTACGGGCGGCGGAACCATCCCCGCGGGTGCGGGGAGCAGATCAGCAGACTCGGAGTCTGCGCGGCGCGGAACGCCGCCGGGACGGGACCATCCCCGCGGGTGCGGGGAGCAGGCCGGGAGTGCCTCCGTCGGCCTGCGACGTCAGGGACCATCCCCGCGGGTGCGGGGAGCAGTCGCCGTGCTGTTCGAGGACGGCGGTCAGGACGGGACCATCCCCGCGGGTGCGGGGAGTAGATCCGCACCGTGATCGTCGTCCACGAGCCCGCGGGACCATCCCCGCGGGTGCGGGGAGCAGGACCGCCGACAGGCGTGTCCTGAGGCGGCCGAGGGACCATCCCCGCGGGTGCGGGGAGCAGGGGGTCGCCGATGTAGACGAACAACTTGGGGTGGGACCATCCCCGCGGGTGCGGGGAGCAGCCCACGCTCTCCGCGTAGCGGATGGCGTACTGGGGACCATCCCCGCGGGTGCGGGGAGCAGTCCTTTTTCTTCTCTCCGCCCTTTGGCGAGCGGGGACCATCCCCGCGGGTGCGGGGAGCAGTGGAGCGGCATGTGGTGCATGTCGACGGTGACGGGACCATCCCCGCGGGTGCGGGGAGCAGATGTAGCGGCCGTCGGCTCGGCGTTCGTCTTGGGGACCATCCCCGCGGGTGTGGGGAGCAGGAGGTGGAGGGTGCCGCCGCCCTGGGCGCGGAGGGACCATCCCCGCGGGTGCGGGGAGCAGCCGCGGTCCCGTGGGACGGCGTCTCCACAGTCGGGACCATCCCCGCGGGTGCGGGGAGCAGCGGCCGCCGTAACCCTCGATCGACGTGTCGTTGGGACCATCCCCGCGGGTGCGGGGAGCAGTTGGGCATTGGCTATCTCCTTCAGGACATCTCGGGACCATCCCCGCGGGTGCGGGGAGCAACCGGGCTCGTTCATGGACGGGTCGTCGGGGTCGGGACCATCCCCGCGGGTGCGGGGAGCAGACTTCGCCACCTGCAAGTTTCCCCTTGGCGGGGCTCGTTTCTCAGCACTTTCACCGACTCCGGCATACCACTCAAAAGCTCTCAAATAGTCGACGCCAGGGAACATCGGACAACGGGGAGCAACCTGGCCGCCATCGCCCGGCCGGTGGTGCCGGGATTTTCTTTACGCGCCCGTGCGGGGAGCAGTCCGTTACGGCAATCGTCGGCGCGGCCGGCGCACCATCCCTGCGCGTACGGGAGGCAGAGCCAGCCCGCCCTCAATGCCTGCGGAAAGTTGGGACCATCCACGCGTGCGGGGAGCAGTCCAGACCGCCGAGGTCTCGCCCCGGGCGCCGTTCCAGGGACCATCCCCGCGCGTCCGGGGAGCAGTTGGTCGGGCGGGCGGCTCCGCCGTACCGCAGGAGGCCATTCTCCGCGCGTGCGGAGAGTCGACATCCAGAGCGAGCTGTGGTATTGGACCTGGGGCCATCCCCGCAGGCGCGGGGAGTACCGGCTGGTCACCACCGTCCAGGGATCATTTCTTCGCGTGCGGGGACCAGCTGTCGCAGGCGATTGATCAGCGTATGCCTTGGGGCATGCTGGCAGGTCGCCGTTTCATCATGATCTCGAAGATCAGCTCCACTTTCGTGAATCAGGTCGTGTGGACGGTGTCCTGCGTGTAGGCATATCGCATGACGAGCGGGGGGACGTCCTTTTCTGGCCTGCTGTCGCGGCTTCGGTCGCCGGCGCGGGCGGTGTGGGCAAAGCATGATCGTGGCAGTGACGGTTGGCTGCCGTTGTGGCGGCATACGGAGGACAGTGCTGCTGTCGCCGGCCTGTTGTGGGACGAGTGGCTGCCCGACGGTGTGCGGAGGCTGATTGCTGCGGCGTTGCCGGGTGGTGAGGTGGATGGGCGCAAGCTGGTGGTGTGGCTGGCGGGTGTGCATGACATCGGGAAGGCGACGCCGGCCTTTTCCTGTCAGGTCGACTCTCTCGCTGATGTGATGCGGCGGCTTGGCTTGGAGATGCGTTCTCGTTCGGCGATGGGGGCGGATAGGCGGCTGGCGCCGCATGGGCTGGCTGGTCAGGTGCTGCTCGGTGAGTGGCTGGGGGAGCGGTGCGGCTGGGGGGCGAAACAGTGCGGGCAGTTCACGGTTGCTGTCGGTGGGCATCATGGGGTGCCGCCGGAGAGCGGTCAGATCAAGGCGTTGTATGACCGTGAGGAGTTGTTGCGTACGCCGGGCCGCAGCGCTGATGTGTGGCGGCGGGTGCAGACGGAGTTGCTGGATGGGTGTGCTGAGGAGTTCTGCGTCCGGGAAAGGCTCTCGTCGTGGGGGTCGGTGATGTTGCCGCAGCCGGTGCAGGTGCTGCTGAGTGCGGTGGTCATCGTGGCCGACTGGATCGCCAGTAATCCGGAGCTTTTCCCGTACTTCCCCGAGGGCGCTGACCGTACGGGTGAGGAACGGTTGGCGGCGGCGTGGCGGGGTCTGGATCTGCCGGCGCCGTGGCGGGCGGAGGAACCGGTCGGGGATGTGCAGGAGTTGTTCGCGTCCCGGTTCGGGCTTCCGGTGGGGGCGAAGGTGCGTCCGGTGCAGGAAGCGGCTGTGGAGCTGGCGCGTGAGATGGATATGCCGGGGCTGATGGTCATTGAGGCTCCGATGGGGGAGGGTAAGACTGAGGCCGCGCTTGCGGTGGCGGAGATTTTCGCTGGGCGTTCGGGTGCGGGCGGGGTGTTTTTCGCGTTGCCGACGATGGCGACGGGCAATGCGATGTGGCCGCGGTTGCTGGAGTGGCTGAAGCGGCTGCCGGGCGACGGTGAGTCTCGGCGTTCGGTGCATCTGGCGCATTCGAAGGCTGCTTTGAACGAGGACTTTGCGGGCCTGCTGGCTGGAGGTGGGCGGGTCGCGGCTGTTGATGTGGATGCTGTGGTTCCGGTGGCGCATGCGGGGAAGGAGTGGCGGGTTTCGGCGGGTGAGCTGGTGGCGCATTCGTGGTTGCGGGGCCGTAAGAAGGCGATGCTGGCGTCGTTCGTGGCCGGCACTGTCGATCAGCTGTTGTTTGCCGGGCTGAAGAGTCGGCATCTGGCGCTGCGTCATCTGGCGGTGGCGGGCAAGGTTGTCGTGATCGATGAGGCGCACGCTTATGACGCCTACATGAGCGTCTATATGGACCGGGTGCTGGCCTGGTTGGGTGCCTACGGTGTTCCGGTCATTGTTCTGTCCGCGACGCTGCCTGCCGTGCGCCGCGGTGAGATGGTCGCGGCGTACTCGGGGGTCGCCGTCCCGGAGGACGGGGTGGTGCAGGCGGACGGGGTGTATCCGTTGCTGACGGCGGTGGTTCCGGGCGGTGTGCCGGTGGTGCGGTGCCCGCGGGCGTCGGCCCGGGCTGGGGAGGTCCGGGTGGAGCGGCTGCCCGACGGCCTGGATGTCCTCGTCGGCCGGTTGGCTGTGGAGCTGGCGGACGGAGGGTGTGCTCTTGTCGTACGCAACACGGTCAGGCGGGTGCTGGACACGGCGCGGGTGCTGCGGGATCGGTTCGGGGACGAGGCGGTGACGGTGACGCACTCGTGTTTCGTCGATGTCGACCGGGCCGCCAAGGACAGTGATCTTCTCCGGCGGTTCGGTCCGCCCGGCAAGGCGAGTGGCCGGCCTGCCGGCGGGCACATTGTGGTGGCCAGTCAGGTGGCCGAGCAGTCTCTGGACGTCGACTTCGACCTGCTGGTCAGTGACTTGTGCCCGGTGGACCTGCTGCTGCAGCGGATGGGCCGGCTGCACCGCCACCAGCGCGGTGAGAACCAGGGGGAACGGCCCGGGCGGCTGCGGCAGGCGCAGTGCCTGGTGACCGGTGTGGACTGGGAGGCGCAGGTGCCGGTTCCGGTGCGGGGGTCGGTCGCGGTGTACGGAGCGTACGCGCTGCTGCGGTCGGCGGCCGTGCTGCTGCCCCACCTCGACGGCGGGGCGAAGCGCCCGGTTCGGCTGCCTGCCGACATCAGCCCGCTGGTGCAGGGCGCGTACGCGGACGCGCCGGCCGGGCCGCCGGCTTGGGCGGAGGCGCTGGAGGAGGCGCTGGAGGAGGCGCGGGCGCGGTTCGACCGGTTCCGGGCCGGCCAGGCCGATCGGGCGGCGGTGTTCCGTCTCGGGAAGGTCGGGCAGCCGGGGCGGCCACTGATCGGGTGGGTGGCAGCCGGTGTGGGGGATACGGACGACACCCGGACCGGGCGGGCGCAGGTCCGCGACAGCCGGGAAAGCCTGGAGGTCGTCGTCGTGCAGCGGCGCTCCGACGGCAGCCTGGCCACGCTGCCGTGGCTGGGCGTGGATACGAAGGGCCGGCAGCGCGGAGGGCTCGACCTGCCGCAGGACCAGAGGCCCACGCGGTTCGCGGCGCGTACGGCGGCGAGTTGCGGGCTGCGGCTGCCGATGCAGTTCTCCTACGCCGAGACCATGGACCGTGCCATTGCCGAGCTGGAGCAGCTGTATGTGCCGGCTTGGCAGGGCAAGGACAGCCCGTGGCTTTCCGACCAGTTGATTCTTGCGCTCGATGAGGATTGTCAGACCCGGCTGGCAGGATTCTCGCTCCACTACAGCCACGCCGACGGCCTGGAGGTGACCCGTGACTGAGTCGATGGCATCCCACGTTCCGTTATCCCTGCTGACGCGGGGAGCAATGCGGTACGCCCCTGGAATCGGGACCAACCCCATGCGGATGGGGAGCGACGTGGGTGCCATCGGGCCCAGGCGGGGCTACGCCAACCCGGTACGCAAGTTTAGACGGCCAGCTGATGCAAAACCATGAGGCTCACGCGTTCCCCGCCGGACCGGGCTTGCTCTCCGCCCATCGCACCATGGGCCGTCCGGCCACCGCAGAAATTGTACTGGCCAGCGCCGTTGCGACCCCCCATCTCACTGCATCGTCGTCAGGGTCCCCGAAGGGCAGCCACTGGCCCAGTAAGAGAGCTAGCCAAAAGGTACCGACGACTCCGACGATCACGATGACCCACCGCATCCACACGAACACTGACGTTTTCAACTCCCCTTGAATCGTTGCTCGCTTAGGCCGATACTGTGGAGGCAGTCATCGAGCAGTGTCAAACATCCATGGTCGCAGGCCTGTTGGTGGTGCTAGCGAACCGCACATACGTGAGTGAGGTCGGGCGGCACGACCGCAACGAGCTGCCCTGTTTGCACCTTGTCAAGGTTGGAGATGATGCGTGACCGAACCGCCGATGAGCACCGAAGCCCTGTCCTTTGACCTGACGAGCCGACCATGGATCGGAGTACTCAGGCTGGACGGTACGGAGGCGGAGTTGTCGCTGCGTCAGGTATTTGCCCAGGCCGGCGAGGTGCGGCGGGTTGTGGGGGATCTGCCCACACAGGAGTTCGCCCTGGTGCGGCTGCTCCTGGCCATCGCCCACGACATGCTGGACGGTCCTAAGGACATCGACCGGTGGGGCGAGCTGTGGGCGGATTCCGACTGCTTCGCCGGTGTCGGCGCGTATTTGGATGCCCACCGTGAGCGGTTCGATCTGCTGCACTCCGTCACGCCGTTCTTCCAGACGGCGGGGCTGCGAACGGCGAAGGACGAGGTGTTCTCTCTGGCCCGGATCGTGGCCGATGTGCCCAACGGGGAGCCTTTCTTCACTGCTCGTATGCCCACTGTGGAGCGGCTCAGCTTCGCCGAGGCGGCCCGCTGGGTCGTGCATGCCCACGCCTATGACACCTCCGGGATCAAGTCCGGTGCGGTCGGTGATGACCGGGTAAAGGGCGGCAAGGTGTATCCACTGGGCACCGGCTGGGCCGGGGCCCTGGGCGGAGTGATCGCCGAGGGTGACACGCTGCGGGAGACGCTGCTGCTGAATTTGGTGGCCGCCGACACCGACGCCCTGGAGTGGACTTCGAGTGACCGGCCGGCCTGGCGGCGTGAGCCGAGTCCTCCTGGCGGCCGCGAGCGCACCCCCACGGGGGTGCGGGATTTGTACACGTGGCAGACGCGTCGGCTGCGACTCCACCACGACGGGGAGGGCGTCACCGGTGTCGTCCTGGGCTACGGTGACCCGCTCGCCTCCCGGAACATGCACCGGCGCGAGCCGATGACCGCGTGGCGGCGCAGCCTAACGCAGGAGAAGAAGCTGCGTCAGTCGCCGGTCTATCTACCCCGGGAGCATGACCCGGCACGGTCCGCCTGGCGGGGGGTCGCCTCGCTCATCGCTGACCGTGCCGAGGGCATGGCGGGCGGGGAGGCTGCCCCGTATCTGCGGCCCGGTGTGCTGGAGTGGGTGGCCCGCCTGGTCACCGAGGGTGAGCTGCCGCGGGGCTTTCTCATCAGGGCGCGGGTCGTCGGCGCCCGGTATGGCACGCAGCAGTCGGTGATCGATGAGGTCGTCGACGACCATGTCGCGATGCCGGTGGTGCTGCTGCACCGGCAGGACCGCGTCTGTGCCCGGCAGGCGATCGGGGCGGCTGAGGATGCCGACCTTGCCGTGCGGGCACTGGGTGATCTTGCCACTGACCTGGCTCGTGCGGCCGGCGCAGAGGGGGACGGGCGGCGGTCGGCAGCCCGTGACCTGGGTTTCGCCGAGCTGGAGAACCCCTACCGGACATGGCTGGCCGCCCTTGCGGATGCCGGCGACCCGTTCGAGGAACGCCGTGCCTGGCAGCAGCGGGTGCACCGGATCGTCAGCCGGATCGGTGACCGCCTCGTCTCGCAGGCCGGTGATGCTGCGTGGCAGGGGCGGACCGTTGCCGGCAAGAAGGGCGCGCAGTGGCTGAATGCCGGCCTGGCCGAGCGGTGGTTCCGTGTGCGGCTGTCCAAAGCGCTCGGTGATCCCCACGGTATGGGTGGGCAACCCGGCGACGGCTCTGCCGGCGGAACCGGCCCGCTCCCTTCGGACAGGCCGGATGCGTCGGCCGGCCGGGACCTGGCGGCCGGCCCCGTCCCGGCAGATTCCTCTGTGACCGACTCGGAGGTGCCCGCATGACCACTGTCTCCGCCCCGCCGACTGTCCGCTCGAGAGTCGGCGATCTTGCTACGGCGCAGATCACCGGGTGGCAGGAGGGGTACCTCAAGGACCGTCCCCGCGATGTTGCCGTACTCGCCCGGCTGCGCCGCGGTGCCGGCCGCGAGCCTGGGGCGCTTCCGGACCTGTGGACGCTGGTCGACACCGGTTCCCTGCACGCCCGCCTCGATGAAGTCCGGCCGCTGGCGGAGGCGGAGTTGGTGCGTGCGGAGAATGCGCTGCACACCGCCCTCACCCTGTGGGCACTGCATCAGCAATCCCGCGGTGTCCGCATGCACCGTCCGCACTCCCCGCAGCGGCCGGCAGGGCTGGGTGCGGCCGTGCGGCGTCTGATGCCGGCGAGCGACATCGATGAACCGGTACGGAAACGGCTGGTGCGCGCCGGCACCGCGCCTGACCTGACGAGCCTGTCCCAGCGGCTGCGCGACCTGATCGTGTTGCTGCGCCGCCAGGACGTTCCGCTCGACTACGGGCTGCTCGCCGGGCAGCTCTACGCGTGGCAGGCGCCCGGCGGAGGCGACCTGGTCCGCCGGGAGTGGGGCCGCTCCTTCCACTCCTGGCAGCCGCCGGCCGCGCAGCCCGGCAACAGCAGAGACAGTGCCGATGATCGTGCCCGCACTCCCGACAGTGACAAGGACGCCTCGTGACCCGCATCTTCCTGGACGTGCACGCTCTGCAGACCGTCCCGCCCAGCAATATCAACCGCGACGACACAGGCGCACCGAAAACGGCCCTGTACGGGGGTGTACCGCGGGCCCGGGTCTCCAGCCAGGCATGGAAGCGGGCGACGCGCACCTACTTCGGCGACGAACATCTCCTGGAGCCCAGCGAGCTGGGTGTGCGGACCAAGAAGGTCGTGAAGGTCCTCGCCGAACGGATCACCGCCCTTGAGCCGTCTCTTGGCGAGGAGGCGGCGCTCGCGGTTGCCGACGAGATGGTGAAGGCGGCCGGGCTGAAGACCGAGGTGCCCAAACGCAAGGCCGACGCGGCGAAGGAATCAGGTGGTGTGGCGGCGCCGGAGGCGAAGTACCTGGTCTTCCTCAGTGCCCGTCAGCTCGACGGCCTGGCACGCCTCGCCGTTGAGGGCGCCGCCGACATGGCGGCGTTCTTGAAGGAGAAGAAGAACAAGGAGCAGGTCAAGGAGATCGCGGACAGCCGGCATTCCGTCGATATTGCTCTGTTCGGCCGGATGGTCGCTGACGCCGCCGACTACAACGTAGACGCGGCGGTGCAGGTCGCGCACGCCATCAGCGTGCACCGGGTGGAGATCGAGTCGGACTACTACACCGCTGTCGATGACCAGAACACCGACGAGGAGACCGGCTCCAGCATGATCGGCACCGTCGACTTCAACTCGGCCACCCTGTACCGGTACGCCGCCCTGGGCGTGCATCAGCTTGCCGGCAATCTGGGCCAGGGCCTGCGTGAGGACGAGCCGCGCACCGAGCCGGTGCGCCGCGCCGTTGAGGCGTTCGTGCACAGCTTCGTCGCCTCGTTGCCCACCGGGAAGATCAACACGTTCGGGCACCACACCCTGCCCGACGCCGTCGTCGTCAAGCTGCGCACCACCCGGCCGATCAGCTTCATCGCCGCCTTCGAGGACCCCATCCGAGGAGACCAGGGCGGCCACGTCCGCGAAGCCTGCGACCGGCTCGCCGCCTACATTCCCGACATCGAACGCGCCTACGGCGACGCGGACTCCACCCTCACCTGGGTACTGCGGGTCGGCCCCAACACCCTCAAGCTCGCAGGCGTCGGCACCGAAGTCGGCGCCCTGGGCGACCTCGTTACCGCCGTCGGCCAGGCGGTCACCGAACGGCTGGACAAGCCGGCATGAGCAGTGTGCTCGTCCTGCGCCTGGCCGGACCCATGCAGTCCTGGGGTGCCTCGTCCCGCTTCACCCGCCGCACCACCGAGTCCGCACCCACCAAGAGCGGTGTCATCGGACTTCTTGCCGGCGCCGCCGGCATCCAGCGCGGCGACGACGCGCGCCTGGTGCCGCTGGCCGCCCTGCGGTTCGGTGTCCGGATCGACCAGCCCGGCACACGGATACGGGACTTCCAGACCGCCCACCATGGCGTCACCGGCAAGTCGATGCCGCTGTCGGAGCGGTTCTACCTCGCGGACGCCGTCTTCGTCGCCGCGCTCGAGGGCGACCACGAGCTGCTCGCCGGCCTGGACGCCGCAGTGCGGACACCGGTGTATCCGCCGTTTCTGGGCCGGCGTTCCTGTCCGCCGGCCGCACCCCTCGAGCTGGGCCTCCACCAGAACGCCCGGCTGGAAACCGTGCTGGAGAACGTGCCCTGGCAGGCATCCGCCTGGTATCGCAGAAGGCTGCGCGACCAGCGCCCGGAAGGGCTGAGCGTGCTGCGTGAGGCGGCAGCCGACGAGCGCAGTGCCGCCGACTCCCTGCGCGACCAGCCGCTCAGCTTCGCCGCCGCGCACCGCCGCCACGCCCTGCGCACCGTCGTCACCACCACGGTGCCCGTCCCTCAGCCGCGGGCTGCGGCGGCGAGTGCGGTGCGGCACGATCCCTTCGATGCTCTGGAGGATGAGAGCAGCTGATGTTCCTCTCCCGCTTCCGCGTCAACACCGCGCGGCCCGGTGCCCGCCGCCTGTTGTCGTCGCCGCAGGCCATGCACGCGGCGGTCATGTCTTCGTTCCCCGGCTTGTTGCCCAGCGACACACCGAGCCCGGACGGACCGCGGGTACTGTGGCGCTTGGACCACCAGGCACGTGCCGAGGTGCTGCTCTACGTCGTCAGCCCCGACCGCCCTGACCTGACCCACCTGGTCGAGCAGGCCGGCTGGCCGGCCGTGGCCAGCCCGCAGGCGCCCGGCTGGCAGACCAAGCCCTACGGTCCCCTCCTGGACAGGTTGGCCGCAGGCGACCGCTGGGCTTTCAGACTGACCGCCAACCCCGTGCACACGATCCGCCGCAACGACAGCGAACCCCGCAAGATCACCGCTCACCTCACGCCGGTCCACCAGATGGGGTGGCTGCTGCAACGCCAGGACACCTGCGGCTTCCGCATCCTGGAAAAGCCCGAGGACCAGCGTCTGCTGCCGAGCGGTACCACTCATCAGGGCAAACACGAGCATCACGGCGACCGCTACGAACTGTCCGTCGGCCAACAGCACAACCTCGCCTTCGACAAGTCCCGCAGCGAAGGCAGCAACCGGCGGGGCAAGCCGGTCACCCTGGTCACCGTGACCTTCGACGGCCGGCTCGAAGTCACCGACCCCGACGCCCTGCGCCGTACCCTCAGCCACGGCATCGGCCGCGCGAAGGCCTACGGCTGCGGCCTCATCACCCTCGCACCCCTCGCCCCTACCCCGCAGCAGGCGCCGTGAGCACGGTCTCCCAGCGCACAGCTCTGACCCCACGGCAGCTCACCCGCACCTCCGAGCGCATCAGCTTCATCTACCTGGAACGGTGCACCGTCCACCGGGACGCCAACGCCATCACGGCACAGGACGCGGAGGGCACCACCCACATCCCCTCCGCGACCATCGGCACCCTCCTTCTCGGCCCCGGTACACGCGTCACCCACCAGGCAATGAGCGTCCTGGCAGAGACCGGTGCGGTCGTGTGCTGGGTCGGTGAACACGGCGTGCGCTTCTACGCCGCAGGCCGCGCGCTCAGCCGCTCCTCCGCGCTCATGGAAGCGCAGGCCCGGCAATGGGCCAACACGCGCAGCCGGCTCGCCGTGGCCCGGGCGATGTACCGGATGCGATTTCCCGACGAGGACCCTGCCGGCCTGAACCGTCACGAACTCCTGGGCCGAGAAGGACGCCGCGTCAAAGCCTGCTACCGGGCACAAGCCGCCCGTACCGGCATCCCGTGGCACGGCCGCCAGTACGTTCCCGGCGACTTCACCAGTGGCGACCCGGTCAACCAGGCCATCACCGCAGCCGCCCAGTGCATGTACGGAATAGCCCACGCCGTCGTCGCCTCATTGGGGTGCAGTCCGGCACTCGGCTTCGTGCACTCGGCCACGAACTCTCCTTCGTGCTCGACATAGCCGACCTCTACAAGACCGAGATCGGCATCCCGCTGGCATTCGACATTGCGGCTCAGGACGAGGAAGACGTCGGCGCCCGGACACGCCGCGCCCTGCGGGACCGCATCAATGACACCGGCCTGCTCCACCGCTGCGTCGACGACATCAAGCGTCTGCTCCTGCGAGAAGGAGACGACTCCTTCGACTCTGGCAGTGATCAGGACGTGGTAACGCTCCAGAGCGACGGCGGCCGCGAAGTTCCTTCCGGCCTCAACCACGATGCCGACAGGCACGGCTATGAGCGGGTGAGCTGGTGACCGTCATCGTCCTCACCAACTGCCCTCCGGGACTGCGGGGCTTCCTGACACGCTGGCTGCTGGAAATATCGGCAGGCGTATTCATCGGCAACCCGTCAGCGCGGATCCGCGACGCCCTCTGGGACGAAGTCCGTCAATATGCCAACCAGGGACGCGCCCTGCTGGCCCACACCACCAACAACGAACAGGGCTTCACCTTCCGCACTCACGATCACGCATGGCGTCCCATCGACCATGAAGGCGTCACCCTGATCCACCGTCCCGTCCCGAAACCATCCACGGACACCAGCCTCACCGCACCCGCCCCCTCCGGATGGAGCAAGGCTGCGAAACGCCGACGCTTCGGAAGAGACCGATGAGCAACAAAGGCAATTTGGGAGCAATGCCGGTTTCAACGAAAGTACTCCAAAACCTGCACGGCCTGACGTAAAACCCCTGGTGGCGCAGTCTGCTCCCCGCACCCGCGGGGATGGTCCCGGTCCATGCGAGGATCTGAGAGCCCTTCGGCCCTGCTCCCCGCACCCGCGGGGATGGTCCCGACGAACCGATGGACTGCTGCTCCCCGCACCCCTGCTCCCCGCATCCCGCACCCCGCACCCCGCACCCCGCACCCCGCACCCCGCACCCCGCACCCGCGGGGATGGTCCCCGGGAAGGCGTGCGCGAACCGGCCGAAGCCCTCTGCTCCCCGCACCCGCGGGGATGGTCCCCACCCCAAAGCAACCTCCCTGGGCGGCCTGGTCTGCTCCCCGCACCCACGGGGATGGTCCCTCCACATGCGGCTGCTCTCCGCTGAGGGCCCCCTGCTCCCCGCACCCGCGGGGATGGTCCCCATGGCCACACCCCCACGGTCCCCCGCACCCACTGCTCCCCGCACCCGCGGGGATGGTCCCGCGCTGCCGCGGCCGGCGACGCCGAAGATTTCCTGCTCCCCGCACCCGCGGGGATGGTCCCGCCGGGCTGGCGGTCTCCCTTGCCGTTCCTGTCTGCTCCCCGCACCCGCGGGGATGGTCCCTGCGTCCGAACAGATCACCGACTTCCGCCCACCTGCTCCCCGCACCCGCGGGGATGGTCCCGGGGTGCCGGGATCCAACGCCATGATCTTCCTCTGCTCCCCGCACCCGCGGGGATGGTCCCGGCCAGGTGCAGGCTCGATATCTGTCCGCCGCCTGCTCCCCGCACCCGCGGGGATGGTCCCGACGTGAACCGCCAGGGCCTGGGCGGGATGATCTGCTCCCCGCACCCGCGGGGATGGTCCCGCCGGATCTTCCGGCGCACCGGGTACCCCAGCCTGCTCCCCGCACCCGCGGGGATGGTCCCGACGGTAGCCGCGGGCACTGACACGGTGCCAGCTGCTCCCCGCACCCGCGGGGATGGTCCCGAGAACGAGCGTGTTGCCGCACGAGACACCGACTGCTCCCCGCACCCGCGGGGATGGTCCCCCGCCATCAGCCCAGGACAGGGTTCCGTCCGGCTGCTCCCCGCACCCGCGGGGATGGTCCCGAGTGCCTCGGCCAGGAACTCGGCGCGCTCAACTGCTCCCCGCACCCGCGGGGATGGTCCTGCGGATGGGTGGCCGCCGACCGGCGCACCGCGCTGCTCCCCGCACCCGCGGGGATGGTCCCAGCCAGCACAGCGCGCACAAGTCCGAGGTGCTCTGCTCCCCGCACCCGCGGGGATGGTCCCTGCCCATCCGCCGCGCGAGCCGGACGTGATTCCTGCTCCCCGCACCCGCGGGGATGGTCCCTACACCGGCCCGCGCACGGTCCAGATGAAGCTCTGCTCCCCGCACCCGCGAGGATGGTCCCACCTCCCGGTCCGCTCCGGTGGGGGGAATGTGCTGCTCCCCGCACCCGCGGGGATGGTCCCCGGGCGATGCGCGAGCTGTCTCGCCGGGCGTTCCTGCTTCCCGCACCCGCGGGGATGGTCCCTCCGCCGACAGCTCCACCACCGAGGGCAGCTTCTGCTCCGCGCACCTCCGGGGATGGTCCCGCGCCGTTGACGTCAAGGGTGATGGTGTCGGGCTGCTCGCGGGCATCTGCAGCCGCCGCTGGGCCACTGGAGCCCGCTGACGTCAGCACCCTCGACAAGGACAGGGACATCCCATGCCGACGGGGCTACTGGTATTGCCGGAACCGGTCGTCGTGGAGAACCGGGGCGACGCCCTCTCCGCCGGGAGCAGCGAGCGGCACACCAAGATTTCCGAAGAGCACCGCAGGCTCAATACCATCCTGAACAAGGTCGCCCAGTACCGAACACTGCCGCCGGAGGAAGGGCAGTGGGATGGCGGACGGATCAAGGACGCCTTCGACGACTTTTCCGCCCGCTACGCGTTCGCTTTCTGGCGGCTCGCCGACCAGGGCGTCACAGTCCTCGGGCGCCCCGCGGGAACTCGGCGAGGACAGCCCCCCCCCCCCCCCCCCGGAGCCGGCCTGGGGCACAGCCGGCGGACCCCGATGTCCGGGTCATCCGCCTCGCCAACCAGGTGCCCGCACAGCGTTCGGTGGAGGACGGCGAGACGAGCCGGGTCTACCACCACCGATGGACGGTCCGGATGCACAAGGTCCGACAGTGGTACCCCAGCGCACAGGAGCACCGCCTGATCTGGCGCGGCCCCTACATCAAGGGCCCCACCGACGCGCCCCTCATGGTGGGCGAGAAGGCGTACTCGGTGGACTGATGTGCCTCGGCCGTGCAGAGGGTGAAATGGCCGCTGCCTCCTGCCAGACCGTCCGGCAGACAGGCCGAGACCACGGCCGGTGTCGGGGCAAGCAAGCCCGGCCGCGTACCTTCTTCGTGTACGGCCATGTAGTCGACGGCGCCGGCCGCGTATCCGCGGGCGGAGTGTTCGGATCCCGTTGCCCGCTTCTGTTCCGCAATGCGGTCGGCTTCCAGCTGGTTGAGCCGCGTCTCCAGGTCGGCGATGCGCTGTGTCCGGTCCAGCAGCGCATCGCCCAGGACGTCATCGCGGACGCTGGATCGCCGGGAGACATGGTCGGCGTCGGCCAGCTGCTGCTCCAGGATTCGTCGTGGGCCTCAAGGACGGCGTGGTGGAAGGCGAGCGCGAGTTCTAGGGTGAGTTCGGCGTACGTTACGCCCGCCGTGCGGATGTCGGCGCGCAGCACCTGGGCGCGGTCGTCGGCGTCGGTGCGAAGGCGAAACTCCTCCAGCGGGACGAGCGGACCCGCATCTATACCATCGACCAGGCACTGCTGGAGTTGGCCGGGCCGAGGCGTCGCTCCACCGCCGGCGAGGTGCTGCTGCACCGAGGCGTAGGTGGCCTGGCCGCCGAGATCGACGATCCGGCGGATCACCTCGCGTGCCCGGGGCACCCACCCACACGGCGTGCTGACCAGCAACCCTGATCTGGACGGCGTACGGCACACTCGCCAACTGAAGCTCTCAGTCACACCGGACCGAGGTGGTCCGGGCTCACTCGCGTATCCGCGGGGGGTGGATGTTCATGCACGCCATGCCGTGCTCAACGACAGCGCCGCGCGGCGGTCACCCCGCGCTCGTGGCCGTGCCGGGAGAAGGCCGGCCTTCCTGCGCGGCGAGGGACGCGGCGACGAAGGCCCGCACGAGCGCGGCCACCTCGGACGCCGTGACGTCCTTCGTCCAGTTGCTGACCGCGTGCCAGCCGCTGCACTCCAGCTGGAACCGGTGCACACCGTGCGTGTGCTCCACCTCGCGGGCGTACGGCTGCCTGCGGCAGTGCCCGTGCCGCTCGGTCTGCTCCAGCGCGCGGACCACGTCCAGGTGGAACCGGCGCGGCAGGGTCCGTTGCTCGAGGCAGCCGCGGCACTCCAGGAGGTGCAGCGCGCCGCCTTCGAGCTGGAGGAAGTAGTGCGGCGTGGCCTTGCCCTCGCGGGTGTTGCAGCTACCGCATAGCGGCCCTTCTCCGAACTACCGGTTCGGCACGAGGGTGCGCGTTGGGTCAGGAGCGTTTCGGCTCCCGGTTGAGTTCGTGGTAGGCGCGGAAGTCGAAGAAGCGCACGCCGTCGATCACTGCTCCGGACTGGATTTCCGGCACGGTCCAGGGGTGGGCGGAGGAGTCGTCGATCGCCACGCCTCCATGCTCGAGTAGCAGCGCGACCAGCTGGTGAACCTCTGCGGTGCCGTCAATCTGCACCGCCCAGGTGGGATGAAATCCGACGGCCCCGTCGAGGACCGTCACGTCGTCGGGCTCCCAGTCAGAGAAGAGGCAGCCGTTCTGCTCATCGTCGATGTCGATGTAGAGGTTGCCGTCCAGGCTCCAGGGATGGCGCTGCTGGTTCAGGTGTCGATCAAGTGCGGCGATGGTCTCAGCTCGCTCACCTGCGGGGAACACGAACACTGTGCGCATGGATTGGAGCCTAGGGATGCGGATCCGGGCTCCTCAACGGCCGGCGCCGGCTTCAGGGCGCCCTTGCGGCGGGTCAGGCCGACGCCGACGAGGACGACGACCATGCCGGCCGCGACCCGGAGGCCGACGCTCTCACCCAGGAAGACCGCGCCGAGCGCCACGGAGACCACGGGCAGCAGGTAGCCGACCACGGCGGCCTGGGTGGCTCCCTCGGCCGCGATGATCCGGTAGGTGAGGTGGAAGGTGACGCCGGTGCTGAAGACCCCGAGGACCAGGACCGCGACCAGGGCCGTCGTGCTGAGGTGGATCGCGTCCAGGCCGCCGACCGGCACGGCCATGGCGGTCAGCCCGGTCGCCGCGACCAGCTGGGCGGCGGAGAGGGAGAGGGTCGGGATGCCCCGGCCGACCAGGTTGCGGCCCATGTAGACGAAGGCGACGGCGTAGCTGGCCGCGGCGCCGAGGATCGCGAGGGCGCCCCAGCCGAGCGAGCCCGACCGCTCCCAGGGCGCGAAGATGACCACGACCCCGCCGAAGCCGAGCAGCAGCCCGGCCAGCCGGACCGGGCGCAGACCGCGCTCGGTGCCCAGGGCGAGCCCGAGGGCGAGGGAGAAGAACGGGGTCGTCGCGTTCAGTACGCCAGCCAGGCCCGAGTCGACGGTCTGCTGGCCGATGCTGAAAAGGGCGAACGGCAGGGCGTTGCAGAAGAAGGCGGCGACGGCGATGTGCCGCCAGACCGTGCGGCCGGTCGGCAGGCGCCGCCCGGTGGCGTACAGCGCGCCGGTGAGCACGACTGCACCCAGCACACAGCGGGCGAGTGTGACCTGGAGCGGGGACAACCCCCGTAGCGCCAGTTCGATCCACAAGAAGGTCGATCCCCACAGCAGCGCGAGCACGGCCACTCGCGCCGCACCTCTCAGACTCTGCGTGCTGCCACTGTTCACGATGGTGTCTCCGTATCTGTGTCTAGTCCGTGGCTGGCTTGGTCCGGCATTCCTGTTATGAAGGTGCCCCAGCCAAGCTTTGAGGACAAGCAAATGGTTCTACACCTTTTGTTAAGCTGCACTGCATGCTTGATGTGAGGCGCCTCCAGGTCCTGCGCGCAGTGGTCACCAGCGGCACGGTGACGGCTGCCGCAGCCCATCTCGGTTACACCCCTTCCGCCGTCAGCCAGCAGGTGGCGGCTCTGGAGAAACAGGCGGGTACGGCGCTCCTGGAGCGGGTCGGCCGGGGGGTCAGGCCCACCGCTGCGGGTCTGCTGCTCACCGAGCACGCGGGTCTGATCAGCGCGGCCGTCTCCCAGGCGGAGACGGCCCTGGCCGATCTGCGGGCCGGGCGGACCGGCCGCCTCTCGGTCCGCTACTTCGCCACGGCGGGGTCCACGCTGGTCGCGCCCGCGCTGGCCCGGCTCCGGCTCGAACACCCCGGCGTACGGATCGACCTCGAACTCGCCGACGCCGAGGACCCGTTCCACGAGGTGGTCAAGGGGCGGGCCGACCTGGCCGTGGTCGTACAGGCCCGGGACAGGACCGGCGACGGCTCCATCCGTCTCGTCCATCTCCTGGACGACCCGTATGCCGCCGTACTGCCCGCCGACCACCCGCTCGCCGAGCGGCAGGTGATCAACCTGAACGAGCTCGCCGGCGAACAGTGGGTGGGCAGCGAGCCGCCAGGACCCTGTCTCGAACCGGTGCTCGACTCCTGTGCGGCGGCGGGCTTCAGTCCCGACTTCGTAATCCAGACCGAGGACTACGCGACCGCGCAGGGCTTCGTGGCGGCCGGCCTCGGCATCGGTCTGATGCCTCGGTTGGGGCTGCGTACCCCGCACCCAGGCGTGGTCGTGCGCGAGGTCCGCAATCCCGAGCCGGTGCGCGTCATCTCCGCCGCGGCCCGCCGCACCGCACCGGAGCAGCCCGCGCTGCGCGGCCTGGTGGACGCACTGCGGGAGGCGGCCGGCACAGTCGGCACAGGTGCCGCGGCCAGCACAATCGATGGCCCGTGACTATGAAACCCTGCCCACCCGCTCCGAAGCCGTGATCCATATCGCCATGACCGACCTCATGGACCGCCGTCTTACCGGTGAGAACACCATTTCCTGGCGCACCCGAAGGAAGCCACCATGCACCTATATCGGGATGAAACAACGGGCGAAAACGACCTCTCAATCACACAGAGGTCCATAGCTATAGGGGAGCGAGGTCTGATCCTGCATGACACGGGAACCGAGGCTCTCTGATGACCCAAGGCCTCGGCGCCAACCTCGCCAAGCTCGTCGGCATGTCTCCGACCGTCTTCTCCCGCACCCGACGCCAGGTCGTGGAAGCCGGATGGCTCGAGGAATCCGAGCGCCTCGCACACATCAGCTACTACCGGCTGAGCGCGAAAAGCACGGGCGAGGACGTCGTCGTCCCCTGCGCCGCGCGACCTGAACTGCTCGGAGAACCAAAACTCATGTACGTGAGGTCAATGAGCACCGATCCTGAGATCGGTGCTCATTGACCTCACGTACATGAGCCCTGCCCTAGCGCCGCCGTCCAGTGCTGCTGCCACAGAGGCCGCCGCCTCCTGTGCCGGGCCAGCAAGAAGTGCGGCCCAAGAGGGCGATCCGATCATTCCGCAGTCGACTGCGCTGCGGTCCACGGCCTGAGCCGACGGTATTTTCGCCGCCGCTGGCCGGCGGAGAATGGAAACCTCGGTCGGGGCAAGCTGGCCAAGGGCAGGTAGTACGTCTCCCTTCAGACGGCCGTCGGTGCACACACTCGGCTGCTCCAATGTCGTGAGCAGCCCGACGACGAGACCGCGGACCGGACCGCACCGGCCGCGCTCCCGCCCCGGTCAGCAGCCGCTGGCCCGCGCCGCAACAGGGTCCTGGACGACCTCAAGCGGGCGGAGCGCAGCGCAGATCCTCCAGCTCCAGGAGGCCGGTGCGACAGAGGAAGACCTGCATCCGATCGTGGAGGCCATCAACGAGTCGTATTTCACGGAGTGAGGCACCCGCGCCGACGGCCTCCGAGCGGATTTCGCGCACGCGCGGTCGATAGATTTTGAGTCCTGACACCCAGAATTCAGAGCCTGCTATAAACCTTATTCGTTGAGCCGAAGCACGATAGTTGCCACAGAGGCAGGCTTGTTGTCAGTGGCCGGGGTTGGTGGGCGTTGTGGCCGGTTGAGCAGTGACGCGGGCTGAGGCGGCAGGGCACTGTCGGTGGCTGGTGGCAGGATCACCGGCATGGTTTTCGTACGTACTACTCCGCCGCGGCCCGTCCAGGTGACCGAGATCTTCCCCGAGTTGGCCCCGTTGGCGCGACCTGCCATCCGGTTGCATCCACGTCCGGGGTCGCCTTCGGTCAGGGACAGCTCGGTCGGCGGGCCATTGCTGTGGCCGGCAGGGGAGCCATGGCCGCACTGCGAGGACGTGCATCTGCACGTGGACACTGGATTCCGTGAGTCACTGACCGAAGTGCGGCTCCAGAGACGCTTGCAGTCCCGGTGGCGCCCTGATGACCGGCCTCCCGCTTACACGCTCGAAGAGGAAGCGCTCAAGGAACGCGCTGCCGCACGACTCGCTGAACGGCTCGACGCCAGCCGTCCTTGGCCCGCTGAATGCCCGGTCCCGCTGTTGCCCGTGGCTCAGCTGTTCCTGCGTGTCATACCCCTGTTGCGGCCGCCCGGGCAGGCCGATCTGCTTCAGGTTCTCTGGTGCCCGTACGAACACGAACCGGACTACAAGCCGTCGACCGCACTGTTCTGGCGGTCGGCCGCGGAGGTCGGCGACATCCTCGCCACACCACCGGAACCGTACGAGGCGGACTATCCGGGTTACGTGCCAGAGCCGTGCGTGCTGGCGCCAGAAGCGATCACCGAGTACCCCAATAGCCTGGATCTGAGCCCGGAGCTGCAGCGGATGCTGGAGGACTGGAACAGGTGGCAGGCAGCCGGTGCCGACGTGGACAGCTCCTACGCGCAGTATCCGCGCGACTTCTATTCTATTCACCTGGGCAACGCACCCGGCTGGAAGGTCGGTGGCTGGCCCCCTTGGGGCCGCACCGACCCGAACTCCAGGTACTGCGCTGTGTGCGAGGTGCGGATGGTCCCGCTGCTGACGATTGCTTCCCGAGAGTGGAACGGCGGTGAAGGTCGCAGCTGGGCGCCGCAGGAAGAGCAGGCTACCGCCCTCGCTGGCGCTCGCCGCCCGGGCCGGTACCCCTCGCAGCCGACGAGGGTAGAAGTAGGCAGCACGGACAACATGCAGATCTACGTCTGTCCGGCCTCCCCCGAACATCCACACACAGACCTGATCCAGTGAACTGTCGGCCTGTCACACACCATCCTGTAGACGGAGCTCCTGGGGACTGATCGCCCCTGACCGGTTCGTCACAAGATCGTCCCACGCCTCACGGACACATTCGTTCAACCTGGGGCAGTCCAACCGTGAGGGCTTGGAGGAAGTACAAGGCCCGGCGCACCGAAGACGCCATCGTTGGGGCGTTCACCGGCTCTCCGGCGGCTCCGCGCACGCTGCTACTGGGCCGGTACGACACCGACGGGCGCCTGCGCTACGTCGTGCGCAGCACGACGCTCCCGCAGGCCTCGGGCAGGGCGGTCGCCGGCTTCCTCACCCCGGCCGGAGACTGATGGGCAGCGGCCCGTCGTGATCGAACCATGCAGCCCGGGCGGGTCAGCCGCGGGTGCAGCCGATCCCACGCTCGCGCGGTCGCCTTCCCATAGAGGCGGGTGTCCGTGGCCGTCACGGCCTGCTCGGCGCCCCAGGTTGCGGAGGCGCCGAAGACGAACTCGCCGCCGTGCTTGGGCGGCCGGCCTCCCTTTGGGTTGGCCAGGCTGAACTCCTTGCGGGAGGGTGCCGGACGCCGCACCACCCGGTCGAAACGGAGTCGGCCGAGGATCTCGACGGGCAGGTCACCCAGCAGATGGGCGATGCGCTGGGCGTCGTATCCGGCGTCCAGCACGACCAGGACCTCCGGACTGCACCGTGACCCTCCAGCCGTGGTTGTGTGCTTGATGTCAGTCGTTGGGTCGCTTCAGTCGCTTCGGTCGCTGTGGGGCTTACAGAGGCAGCGACTGAAGCTCAGCTACCCAGCGTCTCTCCGGTCGCTGCTCTTGGTCCGAGTGAACATGCAGGTCAGGCCAGTGGTGGGGGGGCGGCAGCGACTGAAGCGACTCAGATGTGGGGTATATGAGTCCGTTCTTGTGTGTGCGTGTGTGTCATATATAGGAAGCTTCAGTCGCTTCAGTCGCTGTTTTGGGTGTGTGATGGCTTGTCACCTGCTGTTTTCTTAGATCGTTCAGGCAGCGACCGAATGGGTCTCAGTCGCTGGCCGTTGCGTTGAGTCGCTGCTTAGCCCAGCCGGTCGCGTCATCGACACGGCATCTGTGTTCGTTTGCCTGTGCTGCAAGACCTCTCGGGCCACGTTCGCTACGCTGTGTCCGTCGTTGAGTCGCTTCGGTCGCTGATAGGGGGTGTGAATGCCTACTGAGCTGCGCTTTTCTGACAGCGACTCATGGCAGAGCGCCCCTGAGCCTTCAGTCGCTGCCTCCTTGGCCACCGCCAGCTGGTGCGCACGCCGCGGCTGGCCCGTGCACCCCCTTGCTGCAGGCCGCAAGACGCCGGCCGCCAACTGCACCCGATGCAGAACGACGCCCCACCGGCCCGCCGAGTGCCCGTGTCTGTCGGCAGGCCGCTGGTGCCACGGCTTCTACGCCGCCACTCTCGACCAGCGCCGCATCTCGGCGTGGTGGGGCGCCCACCCGGAGTTCGGGGTTGGAATTGCCTGCGGCCCGGCCGGCCTGGTCGTCATCGACATCGACGCCCACTCCACACAGCCGCCCACCCGGGACCGGATCCTGCCCGGCATCCCGATCGGTGACCACGTTGATCTGACCGGCCTGGCCAACGGATTCCACACCCTTGCCGTCCTGGCCGCCCTGCGCGGCCAGAGCAGCCCTGCCGAAGACGACACCACGCTGAGGGTCCGTACCCCTTCGGGCGGCCTGCACGTCTGGTACCGAGCGGAGGACAACCGTCGCTGGCGCTGCTCGGCCGGCTCCAGTCAAGGAACCGCGCTGGCCTGGCAGGTCGATGTCCGCGCGCACGGCGGCTACATCATCGCCCCAGGCACTACCACCCGCAACGGCACCTACACCCCGCTCGACAGTGTCCGCGAGCCGGCAGCCCTGCCCATCTGGCTGGCCCAGGAACTCGAGCGCACCGGCCACCTTCCCGCCCCCAGCATCCCCGCCCCCCGGCCGGTCCCGCCCCGTGCCCTACAGGCCGTGCTGGCAGCAGGCGGCGGCCAACACAGCACTGAGCGCATGCTGGCATCCGTCCTGGCCCCCGTCGAGGCCTGCGGTCAGGTCAGTGAAGGCGCTGGCTTCTCCGACGCCCTCAACCGTGCCGCCTACACCCTCGGCGGACTCGTCGCCGCCGGGCGCCTCACCGAGCAAGAAGCCGAGCACGCCCTCACCGACGCCGCGACCGCGGCGCGCCCCGGACAGGAGCGCCGCGCAGCGCAGATCATCAACAGTGGTCTGACCGCCGGCCGCCGAAACCCCCTCCACCTGCGAAGGGGCCCGCGATGACCTCACCCGGCCACGAGACCGAGACCCTCTTCGAGTTCGACGCCGAAGCCGTCGCCGCCCAGATCCGCGCCCAGCCAGGACCCACCCCGTCCACCACCGTCGCCCTGCCCGCGCAGGCGGACGCCTCCCGCGCAGCCGCCGGCGAGGCAACTCCCGCCGGACTACTGCCCGACACCCTCACCGACCGCGGCAACGCCAAACTGTTCGTCAAGCTGTACGCCAACGACTACCGCCACGTGCCCGGCATCGGCTGGTACCGGTGGGACACCACCCGCTGGCAGATCGACGAGGACGACACCGTCCTATGGGCGGCCGGCGACCTCGCCGAAGCCATCGCCGCCCACGACCCCCGCGGACTGTTCACCACCCAGGCCCTGCAATCCCACCGCCGCCGCGCCCTGTCCACCACCGGCATCAACGCCATGCTCGCCCAGGCCAAGTCAGCCCCCGGCATGGTCCTTAACGCCGCCCTCCTGGACGCCGACCCCTACGCGCTATGCACCCCAGACGGCATCGTCGACCTGCGCACCGGACTGGTCAAAACCCCCGACCCGAACAAGGACTTTCACTCCCGCTCCACCACCGTCGGACCGCAGCCCTTGCCCACCCCGCGCTGGCAGCGCTTCCTGACTGACACCTTCGGCGCCGACCCCGAAGACCAACAGATGATCACCTACCTGCAGCTGCTGCTGGGCTACTCCGTCACCGGCGACGTCGGCGGCCAGGTCCTGCCCTTCCTCTTCGGCTCCGGCAAGAACGGCAAATCCGTCCTCCTCGATGTCCTGATGAAGCTCCTCGGTGACTACGCGGACGCCGCCCCGCCCGGCTTCCTCATGGCCCGCCCCTACGAAGGCCACCCCACCGATCTCGCCGAACTCCACGGCCGGCGTGTCATCGTCTGCTCCGAGGTCAAGCCCGGCGACAAGTTCGACGAGGGTCGCGTCAAGCTGCTCACCGGTGGCGACCGCATCAAAGCCCGCCGCATGCGCCAGGACTTCTTCGGTTTCAACCCCACTCACAAACTCTGGCTGCTGGGCAACCACCGCCCCGAAGTCGGCACCGGCGGCTTTGCGTTCTGGCGCCGCATGCGTCTAATCCCCTTCGAACGCGTCGTCCCCGACCACCGCAAAATTGACAACCTGGCCGACATCCTCGTGACCGAGGAAGGCCCCGGAATCCTTGCCTGGCTCGTAGACGGTGCCCGCCGCTACCTCGCCGGGGACCGCGACCTCACCGGCCCCGAACGCGTCCGCATCGCCACCAGTGCCTACGCCGAAACCGAAGACCACACCGGCCGCTTCTACGAAGAGTGCTGCACCCTCGGCCCCGACCTGCGCGCCGAACAGACCGCCCTCTACGCCGTGTACCGCACCTGGTGCCAGAATGAAGGCGCACCGGCCATGTCTTCACGGGCGTTCGCCGCCCGTACGCGGGAACTCGTGGGGCTGGCCTCGCCCAAGCAGATGATCCTGTCAAACCAGCGCAAGCACTACCCCGGCATCGGACTGCTCACCGACCAGGAGAGGGAACGCACATGAGCTCCCTAATCACCGAGGACGAGATCAGCCACGAAGCCGACATCCTGTGGCTGGAGCCCGTCGACGACCTCGACTACGTCCGCCAGAGTCTGGACAGGCTGCCCACCCGCAAGGGCAAGCCCGCCTACCACCGGGACGGCCGCATGGTCGGCTACGCCCTCCTGGGTCCCACCGCCAAACCCTCCCGAGCTTCTGGCACCTTCCGTCGTCGTGTCTTCTGGCTCCTGCCCCATGACCGCGACAGCCAGCCCGAAGGCCTCTACGCAAGAAGCGCGCCCGCCGAAGCCGTGGACCCCCGCACCCTGCAACCACGAGTCAAGGGCTATAAGACCGAACGCTCCGAAGGCGGCCCCCCGTCGACAGCGATGCAGGAACTCGGCATAACGCTGCCGCTGTGACTCACTGAGAACTGACCCCCAGTCGGCGGTAGTCGAGCCTCCGCCACTACGACGGAAGGCCGCCCAACGTGGGGGTGCATCTGGTGCTATTGGGGCGTGTTCCAGACGCGGGCGTTCAGGCTTACCGTCCCGCTGGTGACTGCGGTTACGCTGACGAGCGCGGGCCGTCCTTCCCCTGTGATCAAGCATGAGCTGCGGCCGACTGGGACGCTGGAGTCGCCCAGCCCTTGTGTCTTTGCCAGAAGGGCGCATTGCTCAGGGCTTGGGTTCTGCCCCTCAGGTACTACAGCCATGGTGTAGTACGTAAATGCGGCCTTGCCGTCCTCCGTCACGCTCAGTGAAAAATCCGCAGCCATGGTGCCCGTGGTTTGCTCGGGCGGCACGAGGTCGAGGTCGAAGCCAAAGCCGCTCGTCACAAGCAACGGACCGGACCAGTACTCGGATGGGGGCCTGGATGTTGAGGGAGACGCATCGGCGTTAGGGGTAGGTACGGAGCTGCCACGGGTGACCGTGGGTGTTGTTGTCACGGTCGTCGTGACGGTCGCGGTGCCTGCGGTGGGGGAGTTCACGCCAGCGGCCGGCAGGCCGATGAAGCCGACGAGGAAGGTGACGACACCGGTCACGGCGGTGATGAGGGCGGCAACCGCTGTCCAGTGCTCAGGTGACTTCTTGACACGCGGCGCACCCTGAGGTGGCGCAGGCGGCGGGCTGGGAAACGTCATGGAATCCCCCGATCAGCGATTAAGGCGCAAGTGTTCCACCCCACCTTGGCGCGTTTCATCCTCTCCTGATTCTGTAACGTAATCGTGCTTTTACTGTCTGCATCCACTCGCCTGCCGCAGTCCCGCAGTCTGGCTCGTTCACGGGTCAGTAAGGGCCCACGGAGGCGGTTGGTAGTGACCCTGGTCCGGTTGCTGGCGGTGAGTGCTTCGCCTGGCGGAGGTGATTGCGCAGAAGGGCCCGCAGTTGGGGCAGTGGGACGCGAGCGTCCAGGGCTGCGAGGAACTCGGGTACGGTCCACGTGATCAGGGCACCCTGGCGGGAGAGGTAGAGGCCGACCCGGTCGATGCCGTACGTGTTGTCGTAGTCGAGCAGCAGATATCCGGCGAGTTGCTGTACGGCGGAGCGGTGGATGGTGTGGGGACGGATGGTGGCCTTGCAGTCGACCAGTAGTCCTCCGACGATGAAGTCCGCGTCGGCCCCGCCCAGGTCCGCGCTGCCGGCGAACACCGGCCCGCACACTCGTTGTTCTGCCGGCAATTGCCTGAACGGTGCGAAAGGTTGTTCGGCGAGTTCCGTCTGTTCGGCGATGTCTTCCAGCACGTAGGCCGGTACTGCTGCGGTCAGATGATTCAGGGTGGTGCGTGCGTCGGCCTGTGCGAGCAGGTTCCGGCGCCTGGAGAAGACGCCATTTCGGTAGACGGCTTCATAGAAGCCTGCCACGTGACACAGCCGGGTCAGCTCCTCCTCGCCCAGATGCAGCCCGCCTTCCAGGTGGTCCTGAAGGCGGGCAAGCAGTTGGGTGCCGGCCGTGTGCAGGGCGGCACGCACTTCAGCGGTGGGAGCGCCCTCGAGCGTGAGGGGGCTGCCGAGAAGACGAACTCCCGTGGCGACCGCGTCTCCGGGGCCGTGCCCCAGGCTGAGCCGGAGGCGGTAGTCGATGGTGTGCCCGAGCGCTGCGTAGTCGGGGCGCCGCTCGTCCATAGGCTGCACCGCGGGCGGGAAGCTCCGCGACTGCTGCAGGTACGAGCGGACGACCTGCTCGGTACGCGGCAGATGCCGGCTCAGGAACACGGACATCGGCGAGCGCGGGTACTGGAGTTGCCCCGTCAGCGGCAGCACTGCCAGCGGCACACCTTCCGGCGTCCTCGTCAGTGAGGCACGCGAGACATCCCGGATCTGGGCTTCAGCCCACTGAATCCCAGTCGTGTCCAGTACCTCGCGAGCTCGCGTCACCGCCACGTAGATCAGGCGCGCCTCGGCTGGCTGCACTCCACGTGGCCCGGGTCCGTCGGCCGGTGGCGTGAACCCGTCCCCGATCCGCACCCGCCCCCATTCACGGCCCTTGGCCTTGTGCACAGTGGACACCACCACCCGCGCCTGGTCCTCGTCGACCATGCGCTGGACGGCCGCGATGATCTGCTGCGGCCCATAGGTGTCGACCAGTTCCACGATCGCCTTCAGCTCAGCTGCGGCGGAGTCCTGCTCGGCGTACTCCTGCACCTCACCCCAGGAGGAGAACAGGAACAGCTCCTGGTGCGAGGTCCGCCGGCCGGCCTGCAGATCGATGGCCGCCTCAGCGATCTTCAGCAGCGGTTTACCGCCGCCGACCAGCGCGACAGGCACCCCCTGCTCAAGGAAGCGCAGTACTTCAGCGAGCGCGTCGGCGTTCCCCCGGCACAACACGGCATCGGGGATCTCCACCCGTCCCAGACTCGAAGTCCCGTCGGCGCGTCCGGTCAGCTGCATCGTCGATGACGCCGCCCGCAACCACCGGTTCGCCACCTGTGCGATCGCTGGCCCGAACCTGAACGACTGCGTCAGCTCCAGCCGCTGCCCCGGAAAACTGCTCATGATGTCCTTGGCATGGCGCCACTCATAGATCTGCTGCGCCGGGTCCCCGACACACACCCGCTGCGCATCCTGGGCCAGGAAGATCTCCTCCAGGACCGGGTTGGTGTCCTGCGCCTCGTCCAGGAGCACGAAGTCCGCCGGCAGACGCGGTCGCGTGAGCGCCCACATTTTGAGGTAGTGGTCGTGCTGGAACGGCAACTTCCCTTCGGGTGAACAAATGTCTTCCCACGCCCACTGAGCCCTCTTCAGCAGCACTTGCGCCAGATACTGCGCACCTTGATCATCGAGCCCGTTCACCGGCCCGAGGTGCCGGGCCGCCACCTGTTCATCCGTGCTGTAGCAGAAGCGGCGGACCATCTCCATCACGAGCCGGGCCTGGGTCGTCGCCCGCAGCCGTCTCTTGCCCACCGCCAGGTCGCGGTCCAACCCCAGCAACTGCGCCGTACGCTTCAAAGGCATGTGGCGTGAGGCATCAAGCCGGTCCTGGAACCGGCGACCTACCGCCCGGTGGGCCAGCGAGTGCGACGTACGGCACTCCACATTCCTTCCGAACCGGCCCTTGGCCTCCTCTGCGATCGGTTTGTTGAAGGCCACGTACAAGCCCCGGCTGCGCGTGGCCGACCCCATCATCACCAGTGTCGACGTCTTCCCTGTACCGGCGCCGGCCACCAACGCCAAGTCCTGGCCCGCGGCAAACGCCTCCCGGGCAGATTCCTGCTCAGCCGTCGCCCTCAAAGTCACACCACACGTCCCTTCCCACCCAGTCACGGGGTCGCCTCAGTCCGGCCCTGGCCCGGCCGCGCACGGATGAGCATGGCGGAGCCCACTGACACGCTGTCACCTAATTCCATACGCCTCTGCGAATCGCCGAATGGATGGCCGATCAGTAACCCCTGACCACCCCCGTTTCGGACAGCTGACAAGGGGTTCGTGTGGTTTCACGGCCGTCGGCCGCCATATGCGCAGGCCTGGATCTTCCCGGCTTCACTTCAGTTCAGGGGCAGCACATGCACCAGAGACTGCTCCAGCTCCCACCCACTTCCGACCACTCCGACACGGCCGTTCACGGAGCCGAAGTGCCAGGCCCATTCGCGCGTCGCAGATCCGACATGTTCACCCGCTTCAGCACCGGCCGCAGCACCGCACGCTCCTGATGGTGGTACTGCCAGCGCCTTTCAAGCGCCTTGTCCTCCAGCTCGATGTAGCTGATGCCGGCACCCGAGTCGGGCAAAATCTGGAAGGCATCCACGCCACCGTTGCCAGTGACGAACTCCTCGGCCAGGTCGAGGAACGTCGGGACAGCATGGTCGATGTGCAGTTCGGTGGCGGACGGGATCGGCACCCCGGTAACGGAGCAGACGAGCGGCTTGCCGGAGTCGAGCACCGCGTTTCGTGAGGCGGTCACCTGGTCGGCTATCGCGTGCCGCAGTGCGGCAAGCACTTGGGTGCGGTGGCTGAGGGGGGTCAGGCAGGCGTTCCAAGAGAAGTCGGCCACTTCGCCGTCGAGCCGCACCAGGGCGAGTCCGACGCTTTTGTGTCCGGGATTGGTGTGGGCGATGACGCGGAAGTGGGCGATGCCGTCGCCCCGCTTGAGGTCGTATTCGGGGTGGCGTTCGAGAAGGTGACGGAGGAACGCGTCGTCGTCGGGGTCGGTGACGTCACCGCTGATGCCGTATCGCTGGACGATGCTGCGGCAGACGTTCCGGACAGCTTCTTTGGTCGGGTAGGGGGTCGCGCCGATGGTGATGCCTCTGGGCACAGGTGGTCTCCGTTCGGGCCGCGGTCTTCCGCATCACCTTCCACCACTAGACGATGAAGGCGCAGGCGTACACGGAAGGTCCGGAGGGCAGCGCTGCCTTGGCCTCACCGGGCAGCAACCTCCGTCTGTTCGGACTGCTGGCAGACGCCGGAGGATATGCGTGCGGTGAAGGCCGGCGTCCACCCTGCCCGGCATGAGGCAGGCCGGGCGCCGCATGCCACCGGGAGCGCGGTTGCGACAGCGGTACCGCCCACGCCGTCCTCGCTGAGGTACGGCCCGGCATCGCCGTCCAGTCCGACGTCAACGGCGGCCTCCCGACCGAGGCGATTGCCGCATATATGAGGCGGTGGTTGCTGAGCACCCAGTCGTCAACGCGACTCTGCAATCCGCCTACGTGAGATCATCGTGGCGGACACCCGCGGATCTGGACGATGCCCGCGAACTCGCACGGAAGGCAGCACCCGGGTCTGGATGCCGCCATCCGATTCACCAGCAAAGGCGACGCCTGACCTCTGGTCGGAGGGCGGTGCCGACGGGCCTTTCCGCGCTTACGGGAGACAGAACTAAGGAGCTGCAGGGTGATAGCCGATCTGACCATGAGGATTCCTCCGGTGATGCTCAAGGACGGGGCGAGGGAAGTCGTCGACGTCCTGCAGGTCGGCGAAGTCGGCGTGCGCCGCCTCGACGGCCTCGGGGTACGCCTCCTGCTTCTCGCGCTCGGCGAGCGCGCGGTAGATGCTCGCGACGCTGGGGGGCTGGCCCTTGCGCTTGCCGGTCGGGATGATCAGGTCGGGCTGGATCTGCTCGACGGACTCGCCGTTCGCACGGCGCCGCAGCACGGTGTGCAGCATGTCCTCGGTGATGACGGGCGGCCGGCCACCGTGCTTGCCCTTGCGGGCCGCCGCGTCGAGTCCTTCGAGGGTCGATTCGCGGATGTTCTCCCGTTCGGTCTCCGCCATCGCCGCGAAGAATGCGAACAGTAGACGGCCCGGTCCGCTGGGATCGTACATTCCGGGCAGCGGTCCGGCGAGCATCTCCAGGACCAGGCCATGGGCGGTCAGGTGGTCGGCGAGCGCGATGAGTTCGGCGGCGTCGCGGCCGAGGCGCTTCATACCTCGCGCAGGTAGCCGAGGAGAAGCGGCGCAAGCACGCGCTGGCCGAAGGCGCGCAGATCTTCCGGCAGGTCACCAGCGACCCGGAGACGGTCGCCGCGTTCGACGCCGAATACGGCGCCTCAGGCCCGTCCCGCACCGCCCCGCGGGCGGCCTGACCTGTGCCTGCCGAGTACTACGTCGACTACCGGTGGTTCCTGGAACGCCAGGCTGAGCTGCTGGACGACCTCGCGGTCAACGACTACTCCGTCTTCGTCGGCCTGGCCACCCGGCACAAGGTCGACCCGCCCCGCCACGACCAGCACCACCCCGATGCCTTCTGGCGCGCGGCCGTGATGCTGGAGGAGTGCGTCGTCCTGCGCCCCCTGCCAGCCCGCAACGAGCTGTACGGCTTCGGCGTGGCCGTGGCGTACCTGGGGATGCACGGGGAGCGCGTGAACACGAAGTTCGAGGCCTGGCGTGAGCTGATCGCCGACATCACCGCCCTGCGCATCGACTCCTTCACCATCGCCGAGCGGCTGCGCTCCCTGCGACTGCCGTAGATCAGGCGGCCGCCGCGCGCTCCAGCAGCGCGTCAAGCTGCGCGGCCGTCCCCTTGGGGTCTGTCGTGTGGTGGATGGTCCGGATGCCGAGGGCTTCGGCCGGCGGCAGGTTCTCGGCGTGGTCGTCCACGAACACGCACTCCGGCCCCTCCAGCCCCAGCGCGTCGAGCGCCCGCTGATAGATGAACGCCGACGGTTTCCGGACGCCCTCCCGCTCGGAGAGGATCACCGCGTCGAACGCGTCCTCCCACATCCCCAACGCCTCGTACGGGTTGTAGGGCTCCAAGCCGAAGCTATTGGAGAGCATCGCCACCTTGATCCCGGCAGCGCGAGCGCGGTCCGCGGCCGCCACGATGGCCGGCTCCGGGTGGAGGTTGGCCAGCGCCCGGCGCATCAGGTCGGTGGGGTCGATACCGAGGATGCCGCCGATCACCCGGTTCCAGTCCTCTTGGGTGGCCTCGCCGACTTCCAACTTCGAGTACACAGCCACGCCCTCGGGATTCTCGTTGAGAGCGTGGAAGTAGGCGCCCGGCTCCAGACCCTCGGACCGCTCGAAGGCCTGGCCGTTCAACCGCATACGCGTGGTGAGGACTCCGCCGAAATCGAGGATCAGGCCGCGGTAGGAGGGGGACAAGAGAGGCTCCTTGCGAGACGCGCGTCGTAAGTGCGGTCCCCGCCGATTTCAGCAAGAGACCTTTGAGGGCTCTCCCGCAGAGGGAGAGACATCCAGTATCACCCCTCTGGACGGCCATCCGGCCTACGCTGGTTCCGAGCGCCCCCACCCCTGCGGAGAACAGGCCAAATCATGTTAAGTGCACGGGATTTGTTCACTATCGGCCAACGGGTCAAGTACTACCGTGAGCGGCGCGGACTGGCCCAAAAGGGTCTGGGTGAGCTGATCGGTCGCACGGAGAACTGGGTCTACAAGGTAGAGCACGAGCAGATCCCGATCGACAAGCTGTCCCTGCTCTTCGATCTGGCAAGAGTCCTGCGCTGCTCCCTCGAAGACCTGACGGGTGGCTTCCTGTCCGGGGTCGGGACCGGCCTTGACACGGAGCACGAGCACGTCCCCGAGATTCGCAGCGCGCTGTCGCTGCCCTCGTCCCTGCTGCCCGCCGCTGTCGATTCGGTCTCCGTCGACGACTTCAAGAAAGACGTCGACGACGCGTGGAAGGTGTACGAAACCCAGTCCAAGGGCCGCTACCAGGACGTGGGCGCCCGCCTCCCCCTACTCCTCCGCCAGGGGCATGCGGCCCTGCGCGACGCATCCGGCCCCGCCGAGCACGTGGCGCTGCGCCAACTCGTCAGCCTGTACGGGCTCCATCAGATCTGGCTTCGCCGCGTTGGGGAACCGACCCTCGCCCGCATCGCCGCCGACCGGGGCTTGTCGCTCGCCGACAACTCTGGCGACCCCGCACTCATCGCGGCCGCCGCCTGGAACCTGTCCTGCGTCCTCACCTCCGCCGGCGAAGTCCACGACAGCGTCGAGCTCGCACGGGCAACGATCGCCAACTGCGCCCCGAAAGACGACTCGCACGCGGCACACTGGTCCGCGTACGGGGCGCTGCACCTACAGGCAGCGGTCGCCGCGGTGCGCGCCACGAAGGGGCCTGTCGCCTGGGATCTCTACCGAGGGGCGAAGTCCGCGGCCGAGCGTGTCGGATCGGACCGCAACGACTGGCACACCTGCTTCGGTCCCACGAACGTGGCGATGCACGAAGTCCACTTGACCGCCGAGGAGGGCAACGCGAGCGAGGCTCTGCGGTTGGCGGACACGGTGGAGATCAACCCCGAGCTGCCGCTGGAGCGTCGTACGCGGTATCTGATCGAGGTCATGAACTGCAACCGCATCCAGCGCGACGACTACGCCACCGTGCACGTGCTGACCAAGCTGATGGAACAGTCGCCCGAGGAGATCGTCTTCTCACCGCTGGTCAGGGAGGCGGTGACCGACCTGCTAAAGCGGGAGCGTCCGCTGTTCCGCGACGACCTACGCAAAGTGGCCACCCACATGGGCATCGCGGCCTGACCCTGAATAGGCCACTCCGACCCTGAACCCCAATCAGCCCTGAATTGGAGTCAAGGTCGAACCCGGTAAATGGCCCTACGTTGTTGAGTTATGACGAAGTGTCACCGCGCGAAGAGGGCCTCCGCCGCGTCCTTACCCGCCCTGCGGGTAGAACGCGCGGAGGGCACTCCGCTTCACCACACCCAGGCCGGCCGCATCGCCGTCCCGCTCAGCCTGATGCGCGGAACGCAGCGAGTCGAAGATGTGGCGCTCGTCCTCACGGCCGAGCAGATGGAAGCCTTCTACGAGGAGATCGGCGCGATCCTCTACCCGCGCCGGGTGGCCGACTCGGCTCCCGCGGCGGAGGTGACCGGCCCGCGCCGTACGGCCAGCGACCGTCTCCGACGTCTCGCACTCGACGATGCGGCTGCAGCCCCCGGGTTCCGAGTGGCCCCGCACCTCCACGGTCGGCCCCTGCAGCGCAGTCGCCGCACAGAGCTCTTCGCCTCCATCAGCGAGCTGAAGACAGGGGGGCAGCGCAATGACCACCCCTACCCAGACTCTCGCCGAGCAGATCACCGCCTTCCTGGACCGCATCCCCTCCCCCCACTGGCCAGCCCCCACAGGCAGTCACCTCGATGACTCCTGGTGGGACTTCGCCGAACCGCCACAGATACCAGCCAACCAGCAGGCTCGTCTCGTCCAGCTCTGCCGCTCGACACGGATATCGCGCTCCCGGAGGCTCCCTACAAGGTCCTCCTGTACGCCAACACAGTGGTGGATGAGCCGGCCTGCGCCCTCGCCGCTGCGGAGGCATACGCATACGACCGCGGGTGGCACGTGGTCGGCCGCTACGTCGACGCCACCACAGACACGCAGCCGTGGACACGCGCGGAGTGGCCGAAGGTGTTGCGCCAGCTCCGCGGAGGCTTCGCGCAGGGCGTGGTGACCGACGGCCGATCCGCAGTGTCGGCTGCCGATGAGCCGTACGAACAGACCTTGCGCTGGCTCTGCGACCACTTCAGTTTCATCGTGCATGCGCAGCAGAACTCGCTCACGTCCGCGTCCGTTCGATGACTTCTCCCCCACGATCGCCCGAAGGAGGGCGCCCGATGAGCCCCAGTGCGAGCGTGCCGCCGTTCCCGATCCGTGTGCCTGACCGCACAGGCGTCAAGGTGCGGGGTATCAAGGACTGGACGCCGCCCCACCGGCGCGAAGAGATGGAACACCTCCTGGAGCGCCTCCGGGCGGGCCTGCCGGTGGACGCCGCGTTCGATGACATCGACGCGGTGCTCGGTGGAGGCCCCGCTCCTAGCGATGAACGAATCGACGAGCTCACCGATCGCTTCCGGGGCAACCTCATGGTCCTGGTTGACCGGGTCCTGGAACGCCAGGCGGGCGACCTGGAGGAACGCGTTCGCCTCGTTGCGCGAGCGCGGGATCTACGCCAGGAGGGCCCCGGCGTCGGAGTGTCGCCGCTCGCACACCTGCGGCGCCTCGCTTTCACGGCGCAGGAACTGCTGGAGATCCTGCTCGCCGAGGAGTCGGCGACGTGACGTCCCTGACGCAGCTCGCCACGGTCGACGTGATGCCGCCGTCCGAGGCCTACGACTTCGAGTACTTCCGAGCCCGCGTCGACGCCGAACTGTTGCTGGGCAGCATCGCCATCCGCGTGTTCCGCATACCGCTCCTCGCCGTGCCTGCGGGCCGCACCAGGCGCGGCGGATGGTTCGGCGTTGACAACCTTGCCATCGCGCTCGCCGTCCGAGACGTCCTGGCCCCCGTCGGAGGGTTCCCCGACCTGCGCATCACGTGGCGCGGCGCTCCTCACAACTCGTACGCCGTCGAATGGGGCGAACGCCCGCCGGCCAGGTGGTCGGACGATGACGAGCGTCTGGCCTTCTACGGCCTTACGCGGCCCGCTCCTAGCCGCTCCCACGCCCCCTCTTCGGCTGTCTCCGGCTGTTCCCCCGCAGCTCCGTAGGACGGCCGAAGAGGGCCCCAACCCCGTCTCGCAAGTCCGGAAGGAAGACCGTCATGTGTCGGCACAAACGGCCCTGTCCCACCGCGCACGCGGCAGATCGTGATGCCGCCGCCATCGTGGCTCGTCACGACGAACAGGGGTGGGCGCTTTTGTGCAACGGTGTCGTTCGTTTCGACGACACCGGTGAGGTCCTGCCGGACGGCAGCATCGTCACCCCGCACCGGCCCGTTCCTGCGGGCGTGAGCACATGAGCGCCGTTCCGGCCCGGTTCACCTGGAAGGGCATGCGGGTGCCGTACATCGCGCCTTGGACCGGTGAGATACGAGAACAGCCCCGGCCCGAGAGGCGCCCGCTCAACCTGGGCGGCGGCATCGCCTACCTGGACGAGCACCGCCTGTACGACCGTCACGCGGGCATCTTGTGGCTGCGGATGGGAGCCGTGCGCGGGGCAGGCACACCGATCCTCGCCGGGGTCAACACCCAGCGCCAGAGCCAGGCCATGGATCGTCAGCTCTGCCGGATCTGCGGAGCCACAACATACGGCCGCGCGGACGGGACTCACCTCTACCTCCTTGCCGAGCGAGAAGGCAGGCCCATCGCCCAAGGTGAGCAGACTGCCTCTCCGCCGGTCCATGAGGACTGCGCTGCGGAGGCCTTGCGGGAGTGTCCGCACCTGCGGGAAGGCGCGGTCGCCGCCCGCGTGGAACGCCCGGAGCCGTGGGGCATCGCCGGCATGGTGCACGACCCGGTCACCCTCGCGCCTCTCCCGTCCACCATGCGCGGGGGACTGACGTTCCTGCCGTACACGGCTCTCAAGCTGCTGTGGACGGTGGCCCACCTCGACGTGGTCTCCCTGTACGGCTGCACGCCCGTGAACCTGGACGAGCTCCTGGCGCTCACGGCCTAGACGGCCGGCGGTCCGGTGCCTCCCCCTAGCCCGGACCGTCGGCGCTCCAACCATCCACCGCACCAGTCCCCCGATCAGGAGGGTTTCTTGCTCACTGCACCGACCTATCCCAGCGTGGAAGGCGCGTACGTCGCCTTACTGCAGCTCGCTACGAAGGAATGGGAGCACCGGATCGACGCGCGCGGCAACGCGGCCCGCGAGGTCCTCGGCGTCAGCTTCCGCCTGTCCGACCCCCGGCAGCGGCTGCCGTACCTGGCTCAGCGGAAAACCAACCCGGTCTTCCAGTTCGCTGAAGCGCTCTGGCTCCTCGCCGGGCGCCGCGACCTGGAGATGATCGGCTATTACGCGCCGTCCATGCGTGCTGCCAGTGCGGACGGCGTCCACCTCGGCGGATCCGCGTACGGCTACACCCTGTTCCACCCCAGCGAGGAAGGTCAGTCCCCCTTCGACCTCGTCAGTGAGCTGCTGCTGAACGAGGAGGACAGCAAGCGCGGCTACCTGCCCGTGTTCTCCGCGTCCGAGATCGCCGACCGCGCCAACCCGGACGTCGCCTGCCTGGCCGGCCTGCACCTGCTGCCGCGCGACGGCCACCTGCACGTGATCTGCAACATGCGGGCGAACGATCTCGACTGCGGCCTGCTGTCCGACGTGTTCTCCTTCACAATGATCCAGGAGTACGCGGCCATCCAACTCGGCTTGCGTCTGGGCACCTACACCCACACCATCGGCTCCGCCCACGTCAACAACCACAACGCGGACCGGGTCCGCCGTGTGCTGGAGGAGGCTGCCGCCGGCCCGGCGGTCACCTTCGCCTTCCCGACGATGCCCAGGGACACCACCGCGGCGACGCTTGAAAGCCTGCTGGTCCACGAGGAGGCGTTGCGGACTAACGAGCTGCGCTACACCGCCCTGCACATCCAGAACCGTCTCGGCCTGCATCCGTACTGGCAGCAGGTCGTGATGCTGTTCGAGCTGTACCGGCAGATCCAGCACGACCAGGTCGCGGCCGTCGACTCGGCGCTCCTGCACGCCTTGGACCCTGGCCTTCGCTGGCTGATGGTCCGCAAGTGGCCGGCCTGCGCTGCGGCGGTCGACGGCGGCGCGCTGTGAGCGCGGGTAAGCCGATGAGCGGCGCTGTGGTGGACGGTGTCGACTTTGACCGGTGGGCCGTCATCCTGTGCAAGCCGGACGCCGTGGCGCGTGGCTTGGCCTCGCGCATTATGGAGATCGTCTCGTCCGCAGGCTTCACCGTCACCGACCGCATGGACGTCATCGCTCAGCCGTGGCAGGCCCATGTCGCCTACCGGGACATGCTCGCCGACACCGGGCGCCGCGATGCGCGCGACCTGCCCGCTTACATCGACGCTGCCTACGCGGGCAAGCCCGTCACGCTGGCTCTAGCGCACGGTGAACCCGGCATCCACGCCCGGCTGCGGCAGCTCATCGGCCACACCGACCCAACCCGCGCCGTGCCGGGGACGATCCGCGGCGACCTGGGCGACGACAGCCTCGCCGTCGCCCGTGCGGAGAACCGTGTCGTGCACAACCTGGTGCACACCTCCGACGACCCCGCAGGGGCCCGCCGCGAGTACGGAACCTGGTACGGGCCGGGCCGCCGCCTGCACATCAGCGACTTCGACCGCTGCTCGGTCGTCCTGTGCAAGCCCGACGCCGTTGAGCGAGGCCTCGTCGATGCGGTGCTAGATCGGATCGCGGCCGCCGGCGCCACGATCGCCAACCGGATCGACGTCACCGTGCAGCCGTGGCAGGCCCACGTGCACTACTGGGACCTGCTGGTGGATGCCGACTGGTTCCCTGACCGGGACATCCCCGCGTGCCTAGACGACGCGTATGCAGGAAAGCAGGTCACGATCGCCCTCGCGTACGGCGAGCCGGGCATCCACGGTCGCCTGCGTCAGCTCATCGGGCACTTCGACCCCACCCACGCCGCCGCCGGCACTATCCGCGGCGACCTCGGCGCCGACAGCCTGCAGGCGGCGCTCGACCAAAAGCGCCTCGTGCACAACCTGGTGCACACTTCCGACGATGCGGACGCGGCCCGCCGCGACTTCGGCGCTTGGTACGGCGCCCGCCGCCGCGTCCTACTCACCGCCCCGTCGCCCAGCGTGCCCCTCCAACCCGCGCGCACCCACCGCTGACCGTTCCCCGCCCCGGAGGTCCCTCGTGACTGCCCCCTCGATACCGCGCCGCCGCTCGCTGCCCCTCCTGAACGCCGAGCAGATCAGCGGACTCAACCCCGGCCTCGCCGACGTAATCGAATACCGCAAATCGGGCCTGTCGCTGAACCACGTCGTCGGCTGCCCGCTGGACTGCGGCTACTGCGTTCGGCACCTGTTCGACAACTTCGAGATGAAGACGCCGAGGGCACTGATGAGCGACGGAGCCGCCGTCGCCTTGCTCGTCGGCCACCCGTACTTCCGGCCGCACAAGACGCCCATCCAGGTCTTCAACCGGGCCACCGACCCGATGCTGCCCGTGGTTAAGCCCCACACCTTCGAGGTGCTGCGGCTGCTCGACGAGCAGGGCCTGACCAACCACGTCCTCGTCATCACCCGATGGCGGGCGAGCGGGGAGGACTGCGCCGTCCTCAACTCCTTCAAGCACCTGCGCCTGACGGTCCTCGTCACCCACTCCGGCATCGACCACCCCGAGATCGAGCCGGTCAACTCCACGTACGCCGCCGACAGCCTGCGCATGCTGCACGAGCATGCCGAGAACTACCGCACCGTTCTGTACTGGCGGCCGATCGTGCCGGGCCTCAACGACTCCGACGACCACATCGAGCGGGCCCGCGAACTGTCCCTGCACGCGCACGCCACCGTCTTCACGGGCCTGTTCTTCCGCGACGAGATCAAGGCGTACTACGAGAGCCACGGCATGCCGACGCCGTACGAGGACACGGCCCGGCGCAAGATCATGCCGGAGCAGGCGGAGCAGCGCATCCTGGACGCCTTCGACCTGGACCAGGCCGTCGGCGGAGCCGAGTGGGGATCCCTGTTCCGCAAGACGAGCTGCGGCGTGGCCTACGCCTGGGGAGAGCCCGACTACAACGGCCACTACGGCGTCCGCGAGTTGTGCGACATCTGCCCGCCCAAGCAGATCGCCCTGTGCAAGAAGGCGTGGGTGAGGCCGCCCCTGGACGCCGTCACGCACGAGGCGCGCGCCCTGGGGGCGACCGGCGACGTTGAGGTCAACGACCGTGCCATCGTCGTGGAGGGACTGGACGAGCCGCCCCGCTACTACCTGCAGCACGGCTTCGGCTACCAGTGCCACGACCGGAGCAAGCCCCACCACTACCGCCAGCACGGCCGGGCCCCCATCGGCTGGGAGGCGGAGGACGGACCCAAGACAGCATGAACTTCGCCACCTGGCCCGCGTTGCTCGTCGTCGACGTCGAAGGCAACGGCACCAACCCGCCCGACCTCGTGGAAACCGCCGCGCTGCCCATCCGGGACGGACGCCCCGACAAGAGCACCGCGGGCTGGTGGCTGACCCGCCCGAACCGCCCCGTCACCCCCTTCGCCACCCGGGTGCACGGCCTCACCAACACCGACTTGGCCGACGAACCGGCCTGGGCCGACGTCGCGGACCAGGTACGCGCCTTCGTAGGCAGCGCCTGGATCTGCGCGCACAACGCGCACACCGACTACCGGGTGCTCAGCGCGCACCTGCCCGGCTGGGCGCCCGCCGGCGTCCTGGACACCCTGCGACTGGCCAAGGACGCCTTCCCCGACCTCGGCAAGTACAGCCTGGACAAACTCATCGAGCACGTACAGCCCGACCTGCGCGAAGCCCCCGGCGCTCGGCACCGGGCCACCTTCGACGCCTTCGCCACGGCACAGCTGCTGATCGCCATGGCCTCCCGCTACGACACCTGGGACCAGCTGGTCGCCGCGGCCGTGCCGCCCGGCCTGCCCGGCGCCCCCGAACCAGAAAAGGACCCCACCCTGTGGTGACTTCCTCCAAGCCCCTGCGGATAGCGGTGATCGGCACCCACTCCACGGGCAAGACGATGCTCCTGAAGCGCATAGAGATGGAGCTGCGCGGCCACGGCCTCACCGTGGCGCGCACCGGTCGCCTCGGCAAGCGCGCCGCCGCGGCCGGCCTGCCCAAGATGCAGCACCACACCGCTCTGTCCACCGAGTGGATCATCGCGCAGGGCATCCTGGACGAAACCAACGCCGCCGCTCAGGGGGCCGAAGTTGTCCTCATCGACCGGGCCGCCCTCGACGCCGTCGCCTACTTTGAGGCCGCGATGGCGTTCCGGGCCGAGACCCCGCCCCGGCTCGAGCGCGAACGGCTGCACACCCTGGCCTCCACGCAACTCCCCAAGTACGACCTGCTGTTCGCGACCGTCCTCGACGAGACCGTGCCGGTCGACACCAGTTACGACTACAACGCCGCCTTCCGGCGCCTCGTCGACGACCGCGTGCACCGTCTCCTGGCCAACGACGTCGTCCCTCACCAGCGGGTGACCAGTGACCCCGACAGCCAGGCCCACGCCGTCGACGTCGCCGTCCAGCGCTGCCTGAAGGGGGAACTCGTATGATCCCCGCTCCGCCCGCCGGCAGCATCACCATCGCCGGGAAGACCGTCTCCCGGCTCGGCTTCGGCACCATGCGCCTGACCGGCCCCGGCATCTGGGGCGACCCGGACGACCGCGACATGGCCCTGAGCGTGCTGCGCCAGGCTGTGCACACCCACGGCATCAGCCACATCGACACCGCCGACGCGTACGGCCCCCACACTGTCGAACAACTCGTCCGCGACGCGCTCTACCCCTACCCCGACGAAGTACTGATCGCCACGAAGGTCGGCATGGTCCGGCCCGCGGCCGGACAGTGGAAGCCGCTCGGCAATCCGTTCTACCTGCGGGCCTGCGTCGAAGCGAGCCTCCGCCGCCTGAAGGTGGAGCGGCTGGAGCTGTGCTACCTGCACCGCATCGACCCGGAGATCTCGCGTGACGACCAGATCGCCGTGCTCCACGCTCTGCAGGACGAGGGGAAGATCGGGCACATCGGCCTGTCGAAGGTCACGCCCGAGGACATCCGGTACGTGGTCAAGTACCTGCCCGTCGCCGCGGTGCAGAACGTGCTGAACACCACCGACCGCGATGACCCTGCCCTGGAGCTGTGCCGCGACCTCGACATTCCGTACGTGGCCTACCGCCCGCTGGACGCCGGCACCCTGGCACGGGTCCACGGGCCCTCCGCGCCGCTGCACTGGCTCCTCTCCCGGGGCTCGCACGTCGCCCCCATTCCGAGCACCAGCCAGCCCCGGCACCTGGACGACATCGTGGCGGCCGTGCAGGACGGCCCGGCCTGATGCCCACCGCAACGGCCCCCGCTCCCCGCCGTCGCACCCCCTACGAGAACTGGCGGCCGCCGGTGATCGGCGTCTCGCTGCTCGTCCCGGTGGGAGCCGACTCCATCACCGTCATCGACCTCCGCGGCATGCTGATGCTCCCCGTCGGCTGCGTCCACGACGGGCAGACACCGAAGGAAGCCGGCTATCGGACGCTCGCCGACCCCGGCGGCCACCTGCGGATCCTGCGACGCGTCACCATCGACTGTGTGCAAACACGACGCAGGAAGGTGATCACCCACGTCTTCGCCGCCGCACCCATGACCCGCGAGGCGGTGACAGGCCTGGTGTACCGCGACCCCCGGGCGACAGTGCGCGTCATGCCCACGCTGCAGTTCCTCGACCGGGCGTGGCCGTCCGGAAGGGGCCGCCTCGTCGTCAGTCTGCAGGCCCTGGCGACCGGAGAGACAGCCCGCATTGACGACGGGATCGTCCGCCCCGCGTCCGCCCCAGCCCTCAGCGCGTAGCACTCCCGGGCGCGGCCAGCCCCCCCAGAAGCGGCGGCCGCGCCCGAGAGCTGACGTAACGGAACACGTGATCACTGCGCGTTTCCGTTCCGGGCCTGTGAGAGCAGCTGGGCCATGACGTCATCGGTGCCGTGCTGAGCCTGGCGGGCCAGCTCGTCCAGCACGGTGTCGCCGTCGAGGACTTGTGCGGTGAGCCGTTCCCTCAGCTCGGGGTCGGTGCCGCTTCCGGCGGCTCTGGTGGAGCTGAAGGGGGCTCTGCGCTATCACGGCACGGATGCCCGTCGTCTGGGCGAGATCCTGCGCGTGCGCACCCTCTCCCGCCTGCGTCGACGTACGCGTCGGCGTCGGGCCGTCGATCACGGTCGCGGCCACCGCCTCCGCCCAGATCCAGCCGCCTGGTGGCGTCGTAGCCATCGACCCCGGCCAGGCGGCCCAGTGGCTGGCGCCGCTGCCGGTCGACGCCCTGCACGGCATCGGCCCCCGCCAGGCCGACGCCCTCCGCGACTACGGCATCCACACTGTGGGCCTGCTCGCCGCCGGCGACCCCGCCACCGTGCAACGCCTCCTGGGTGGCCGCGCCGGCCGCCTGGCTGCCGACCGCGCCCGCGGCATGGACTCCTGCTCCGTCGTCCCCCGCACCCTGCCCGCTGCCGCAACCGTCCGATGCGCCTTCGACCGGCACGCTCTGGACGGCGCCGCCGTGCGCGCCGCCCTCCTCGGCCTGGTCGTCCAGCTCGGACTGCTCCTGCGCCGGCGCGGCCAGGCCGCCCGCGCACTCACCCTGACCTCGAAATTCGTCGGCAACGGCGGCTGGGAGAGGACCCGCCGCCTGAAGGAGCCGTCCGCACACGACGAAGACCTGCGTGTCCTGGCCTACTAGCTGATGGACGCAGCAGGACTTCAGCGCGGCCGCCTGACCGTCATCGCCCTCAAGGGCGAGGACCTCATCGCCGCCGACCAGGTTGCCCTACAGATCAGCCTCGACGCGCCCGCGAAGCCCGCCTGGTGGCCGAAGAGGCCGCTGACCGGATCCGCGACAAGTTCGGCGCCGGGGCGATCGGCCCAGCGGCCGTCTTCCGCCGTGCCTCCTGACCCGACCCGACCCCTACGGCTGAGGTGGAGCATGGCCCGCGCTGCGGAATGGGCCGCACTGGTGTGCACCCCTTGTGGAAGCGTTCTGCGTGCGATGTGGCAGTGCAGACACCCGAGTTACCCGCCTCGACCAGAACAGCGCGGAAGGTGACTGTTTCCGCTGCGACAAGCCTTTCCAGGCCATGCCGTGCCAGGGCTGCGGAGGCTTCCGCATCGACGGCTCCTTCGTCTCCGGCACGCGATTCGAGAAGCTCCCGGAGACTGTGAAGTGCTGGGACTGCGGGCACCGTAACCCGCTACGCGATCCTGGCCCGGAGTAGACGAACGCTCGACTGCCGGGCCCTCTCCGTACTCTTGGCGCTCAGCCGCTTGGGCTACGGCCCGTGCTGGGCCTTGCATCACGGGAAGCGGGACCGCACAGTGACCTCGATCTACCTCTCCTCTGACAACCACCAGTGGATGCCGAAGGCCGAGGCCGGCCGGCTGCTCACTGTCCTTCAGCCGGGCACCGGGGAAGGGAGAAAATGCCAGGATGTTCCGCACGCCAGCCCCGTAATCTGCCTATATGGCCACCCCTGATCGTGAACTGCTTTCCCGGACCGCCCGGAACGCCGTCCGGGCACTGATGAGCGATCTGGTGGCCGGGGCGATCGGCGAGTACTGGGAGAACGAACACTTCGCAAGGAACCCTGACGCCACTCCCGGCGAGGGCGGCGTCCGCAAACAACTCTTCGACTCCTATGCCGCCTCCGTGGACTGGACCGACGAAGACCACGTGACCCGGGCCCTGCGGGTGTTCGAGACCATGCTGCGCCGCCTCGACCGTGACAGCCGAAAGTTCAACGGAAACGGACTGCCTGCCGAAACGGTGGCAGACCTGCGAGAGGCGTTCGCACGGGACGGCTGCCGCCTGGACGACGAACTGCGCCTTCACACGGCACGCGTCGCCCGCCTGACCGTCCACGTCGAAGGCCTGACCGAGGCATCGGGCATCCACGCTGAACTGGAGCGGGTCCGCAGGTTCGGGGCCGACTACCCCGACGACGCCATCGGCGCGGCCAAGCAGCTGATCGAAGCTACCGCCAAGCTCGTACTGCTCAAGCGGAACCTTCCGGTCGACGAACGCCAGGACCTGCCCGCCCTGATCAAGCAGGCGCAACAGGCGCTCCACCTCCACCCCGCGGCAGTACCGCCGGCACGCAACGCCAGCACCCCGGACAACGCCGACAGCATCAAGCGGATCCTGGGCGCCCTGACCTCGGCTGCCATCGGCGTCGCGGAACTACGCAACCGGTACGGAACCGGCCACGGGCGGCTGGCCGCACCCACTGGACTTGGCCCCCGGCATGCCCGCTTCGCCGTCGGCACGGCCGCCACCTGGTGCGAGCTGATGCTCGACACCCTCGCCGACCCCGACGCCCCCTGGCGTAAAGCCTCCGCGACGGCCCCAATCGCGGGCAGCACACTCACGACCTCGACATGAGCTCGCGCGAACCAGCGCCCCAAACAGGAAGGAGTGCTCCGTGGCACCGCAGCAGCTCACCGTGGTCACCCGCCAGCGCCTTCTCGACCTTCTGGTTGTCGAGAAGGTCTGGTGGTGGGGCGCTCTGGACGAGGTGAGGTTCTTGGAGCGCCTGTACGACCTGGATGCCCTCGAAGGCGATGGCTTCCGGCGCCTGACAGCCAGGGAGGACATCACCCAACACTGCCTGAACAATAACGACTGGCCACCAGAGTGGGTATTCACCGACGACCGCTTCGGCCTCAACGGAGACTCCCCGCAACCCTGCTCAGATTCCTTGCCGAGATGCTTCACCCCGTGGTGCGGCGCGACCCGGCTGAGGTCCAGCGTCTGGCGGGGAAGCTCAACGACCTCCTCGCGGCCGACGGCTTCGAGCTCTACCCGGCCGAGTACATCAGCGGGCTGCCCGTCTACGCCGGCGGATCCCGCGCGACTTTCCATGGCGCCCGCCCGGACTGGAAGTTCGAATCACGACCACTCCTGACCGACCCCCGCGTACTCCACGAACATCAGGAACGCATCAGGGCCGGCCTGGAACGCGACCCAGCCGCAGCGATCGCCTCATGCAAAGAGCTCGTCGAAGCCTGTGCAAGATCATCCTGGAACGTCAAGGCATCGAGTTCCCGCCCGGAGAAGACCTGCCACCGTTGTTCAAGCGCGTCACGACGCTGCTGGGCCTGAACGCCGACGCCGTGGCCGACCACGCCAAGGCCAGCGCCACGGTGGTCAAGATCCTGCGCACACTCACCACAACGGTGCAGGGCCTGGCCGAACTGCGCAACCAGCTCGGACTCGGCCACGGGCGAACCGCCCCCAGTCCAGCACTGACCCGCCACGCCCGGCTGGCACTGAACAGCACCGTGACCGTGACAGAGTTCGTACTCGACACCTGGGAAGACCGCATCGATCGAGGGAAACTCCCACCCCTATCTCAGTAGCCTCGCACCCAGTGACATCCGAAGGCGGTGAGCTTGGCTCGCCTGCTCGTGCTATTCGACCGGGATCGTCGCCGCTCCCGGTAGCCGTGAGGCGGGGACGTGCGCAAGGGCAGCGGTTCCGGTCCAGGCCCCGCCACCGCTACTTGAGTCCGTGGGCGGCGGCAATGTGGGGCCGTTGCGCGAGGAGGGTTTCGAGGCGGCTTTCGGGCCACAGGTCGATGTAAGGCGCTGTGCCCTCAGCGTTGTGGCGCTCAGCCCAGCTCACGGCGTCAGCGGTGAACCGGCCGCTGGTGGCGATCACAATTCCGCGTACGAGAGGTGGACTCCACAGCTTCCCTGCGGTGAGTGTCTCGACCACCGCAGCAGCATTCACTGACCGGCTGCGCCAGTGCTTGGCCTGGACGATGACGCGCTCGGTACGCACACCACCGGACCCGTCTCGAAGGACCCGGTCCAAGGAGAGATCGCGGCCGCGGTCGGGGGCGCGGGTCTGCATCAGCCACTGGACGTTCTCGTGCTCGGGGATACTGCGCAGAAGGTCGTAAAGGAGCCGCTCGAACCCGTCGTCGTCAAGTCGCTCCCAGGCAGTGCGAGGGTGGCAGGGCCTGTGAGATGGCCGGAGGCGGCTTGTCCGAGATCAATATCCGGGACGGGCAGCGGGTCACTGTCGCCCAGAGCCTTGGCTGTGATGTCAGCGCGCACGGCGGGCCAGTCGAACTCGACAATGTCATCCCAGTCGTGTCCCTGACTGAACCGCATGTGCCTATGGAGGTCCCACCAGCGCCCGGTGTCTTCGGCGGCGTCACCCAAGAGCCTTGCGATCTCCCCAACTGCCGCCTCGATCTGCTCGGTCTGGTCGTTCTGCAGGACTGCAGGAGAGTCTCGCGCCACGCCTTTCAGTGCGACGGGAAGCGCAGCGTCGACCGTGGAAAGAAGTTGCTCTAGACGGCCTCGGGCGGCGCGACGGCGGGCGCGGTCGAGGCGATATCGGTACGCGGCGATGTCCGCGCCCGGCTTCTCACCAGCGGCATGTACGGCGTCAGGCAGCTCGCCGATTTCGACGAAGTCGATGAAGGACTGCCCCAGGGCGGCGATGTCCGGAAGGGGATCGGTGATGGTCCAACCGTCGATCGGCGGACGGCCCGGAAGGAGGTCCGCCCAGGCCATTGCAAGGTCGTCGTATGCAGGATGTGAACCGCGCTGCGGGCCATCTGGGATGAACGGTCTTGCGCGCTCACGCTCTCCAGCTTGCTCAGGTTCGCCGCCGTTCGATCCATGGCGCGGAGAAGTTCTTCCAGGTCCATGCGCTCACACTCGCACTCTCGGCGGGGACTGTGGGGGAGTTCTTACTCAGTGGTGGCCACCCGGCACCGCACCAGCACCGCCAGAGCCAGCCGGTCCGACGGCACCGACCATCTCGCCGCGGTCGACCTGTGGCGGTTTTCTTCACTTGCTCACCAGTCATCGGGCGCGCTGCCCGCCCACGCGATCGGCTGGCCCTCGCTGTTGTGGCTCCAGTGCGGTTCGGTTCCTCCATCGAGGCCTCGTGGCCGTCGTCCAGGACACAGATCCGTCCCCAGCGGCCGTGCGTGCCCGGACAGATCCCGGTGAGCGGGGCCGCGTCGCCCAGCGGGGTTCTGCACGAGCACCACCTATGAAGCAGGCGCTCCAGCAGCGGGAAGTGTCAGGCACAGCCCGGCCCGGTGCGGCAGCGGGCTGTCGGACCTCACTGGCAGGATCAGCGCATGCTCATCACGCCCCGCCCGGGAGCCGACCGCAGGAACATCCGCAAGGTCCTGAACGATGTCCGCTTCAAAGCTATGGCTCTGCGCGGTCCTGCCGCCGGCAGCGCGTTCTCCCGTCTCCTGAAGTACCTGGAGTGGGCCACCGAGGCAGCAGAGTTGCTGCGCTCCCAGGTCAGTGACAAGGACATCGGCCACCTCGTCTTCACTCGCCGCTACGAGTCCCTTCTGGGCAGCTGCGGCACGCTCGCCGGGACTGCTCAGCAGGGCCTCGTCAATGGCCTCGTCGACCTGGAGGTCACCGAACGTATCCAGGCCCTGGAGGCAGCCGAGAAGGCGCTGGAGGCGCAGATAGCCCGTTGGACCGGGATCGAGTGGTTCGTGGTCGCCGACTCGAGCTTCTACATCCAGAACACGGTCGCGCTTGCCGACGCCGACCTGCACCAGGTGCTTGGACTGCCGCCGAACGAGCACATCCGGCTGCTGTTCCCCATCGCGGTGGTCGACGAACTCGACAGCTTGAAGGACGCTGGCAAGCACCAGGCCAGGTGGCGAGCTTCTCACACGCTCGGGCTCCTGGACGGCACCCTCAGCGGATCCACCTTTGGCGTCCTGCGCTACGCAGACAACAGTGGAGAACCTGCCGCGTGGCGCGGAGAAGTGAACGTGGAGATCGTCATGGACCAGCCCGGCCATGTGCGTCTGCCCATCACCGACGACGAGATCATTGACCGATCGGTGGCTATCCAGGCCCTCGCCGCCCGGCCGGTGCGGCTGTTGACATGCGACACCGGGCAGCACACCCGCGGCCGGGCCGCTGGGCTGAAGGTGACGAAGGTACCGGCGAAGGGCCAGGGGCCAGAGCCGGACTGGGAAGCGCAGGACAAATCCGGCAACGGCACCCGAGCGAAGCGCCGCGAGAGGCAGGCCACCCAGCAGGAGGCAAGCGCTATGACGGAAGGCGCCTCAAGCGCCTCCTCGTCGGGGTGAGCGCGCCTTGATTACAGGCTGGTCGTCTCCTCCTGCGCGGTGTTCCCGTCTTCTGCGGCATCGGGGGTGTCCTCGGCGCTCTCCGCGGTGCGGCGGTAGTAGGGGTGGGTGGAGTCCATCCTGCGGGCGAGGTGGAGGGGGGTGGGGGTGCTTTGGCGGACGTCAGAGGTGATGCCCTGGTTGGTCAGGACGGCGGCGGCGGCTCCGATGAGGCCGCAGTCGGCGTCGGGGCTCTGGGCGATGACGGTGAACCGGGTGGCGGTGTGGGCGTAGCCGTTCTTGTTCTGGCTGCTGCTTTCGAAGCGTGTCTCGTCCTTGCCAAAGCGGCCGGAGGGGCCGGCGGCCCAGGTGCGGGGGACGTTGACGAGTAGGAGGTCGGGGTAGGTGAGGGTGCCGTCGTCGGTGGCGAGTTGGAAGAGGCTGTTGGTGGTGTCGGTGGCGCGCCAGGTGCCGTCGCTGGTGCGCATGTGGGCCCCGGTGGGGCGGCCGATGCGTTCCAGGTCGCTGATGACGCGGACGGTGGCCAGGGGTCGCTGGGCGCGGGGGAGGCTGTGGCCGGGCAGCCAGGACGCCAGCCGGGGCATGCCGGGCGGCGGGTCCTGGCCCAGGGTTTCGTCGGTCAGGCCCGCCCAGATGTACTCGGCGGCGCCGCCGTCGATGTAGAGCACCGCGGGGGCTGCTGCGGGGAGTTGGGTGCGGGTGGCGATGAGGGCCTGCTCGACGATGTCCGCGGCGGCGCGGGCCTGGAGTGTCTCGTCCGCGGCGGCACGGTATCCGCTGACGTCCCAGGCGAGGTCGGCGGCGTGCAGCGCGGTGGTGGCCGGGCTGTGGGGCTGCCACTGCCCGGCCTGGGGGCTGTAGGCCCTGACCTGCCAGGGGGCGTCCTTTCCGCCGGTGGGGCGCATGGCGGTGAGGGTTGCGGTGATTGGTGCCGGTTCGGTGGCGCGGCGCTTGCCGGGTGTGCGGCGCTGGGCGTGGCGGCGGACGTGGATGCCGATGTGCCACCAGTTCTCGAGCGGTAGTTTGCCGAACGCGGCACCGAGGCGGTGGTCGGTGGCGCCGACGCCGCTGAGGATCTCGCGCAGCACGTTCGCGGTCGAGCTGTCGAGGCCGCTCTGTCGGGAGGCGACCTTCTTCGCGCGGTACTTCTCGTTGTAGGGCTTTCCCTCCCGGGTGTGGGTGGGGACCGGCGGCGGGGCCTGCTTGATGTACTGGGAGGTCGCTGCGAGGCGCGCGAGAGCCTGCTTGGAGGGCCACTTGCCGTCCTCGGCCTCGGCCGTCTCGCGGGCTTCGACGCTCGGGTACCAGCGATCGGGGTCCCAGTCGGTCTCGCAGATCGCCGCGACGAGCGTGTCCTCGCGGGTGTGGGGGGCGAGTATCTGCGCCAGGTCCCGCTCGCGCTCCGCGCTGGTGCGCGGTCCGTGGCCGAGGGCGCCGGCCTTGTCGTGCAGGAAGACGACCTTGATGCGCCCACCGGCGGCGGGTTCGGCGACGCCTTCGACGGCCTTCCAGTCCGCGCGGGGGCCCCACTGGGCGGCGATCGCGGCCTTCACCCGGGCGCGGACCTCGTCGGTGCTCCACAGGACGGGGACGAGGAGGGTGCCCACGCCGGCGGCGTCCAGGGCCGCGGGGATCCGTTCGAGGGGGATCGGTCCGCTGACGCGTGAGCCGCTCTCGGTGGGCGGCACCTTGATGCCGGGGACCTCGATGAACACGGGGCTGCGGTGGCTGTACTTCTCGCACCGGGTGTCGATGGCCTCCTCGACGCGGCGGAAGAACTCCATGCCGTGTCCGCGGCCCAGGCCGGGGGTGCGGACGCTGGCCGGGGCGACGGCCCAGACCGGCCCCGGGGCGGTGTCGGCCAGGGCGTTGTCGGCGAGGTGCTCGGGGAAGGGCGGCACGTTCGCGCTCAGGCGGGGCAGGGCGGCGAGGCGGCGGCTGGCGGCGACCGCAGGGACGTTCAGGCGGCGTTTCCACGGCGGGCCGTCGGTGGCCGCGGAGACGACGAGCGGCTGGTCGGGGTTGGCCAGCAGGACGGTGGCGACACCCTTCCAGGAGGTGGCGAGGAGGGTGGTGGTGGCGTTCACGGTCAGCGCGTGGCGCCGGGAGTGCCCGCTGGCGGCGGTACCGATGGTGATACGGGGCAGCAGGTGGCGCACGATGCCCTTGCGGTCGGGTTCGGCGGGCAGTTCGTGGCCGATCGCGGCCAGGCGGCCGTCGGTGCACAGGGCGAAACGGGCGGGGGCGCCGTTGTTGCGGGGCCACTCGAGGGCGGCGAGTTCCTCGGCCAGGCGCCAGCGGGCGAGTTCGCCCGGCCACCAGCCGCGCGAGCGCTTGCCGGCGCTCGGCGGCGGGGGCAGGACGGCGGAGCGGGGCTCGGCCCGGGCGAGGAGTTCGGCCAGCTGTTCGCCGATGCGTCGGCCGTCGGGGCCGGGGACCACGGCTTCGGTCCAGTAGCGGAACACGTCGCGCCGGTCCTCGGTGCTGATCGGCGCTGCGCACAGGAGTTCGTAGCAGCCGTCGTTCCACTGCCAGCGCGCCCAGGTGCCCGCCGCCGCGCGCAGGACACACTCCAGCGCCCGGTAGGGCGGTTGCACGTCCAGACCGGTGCTGACGTTGCGCTTGTACTCGCGCGAGAGCTCCATGGCCAGGTCCATGACGGGGGCGTCGGGCCGGTAGGCGATTACCTCGCCCAGGTCGGCGGGAGCGGTGCGGAACTGCAGCAGGCGGGCCTGCTTGCGGGCGACGCTGTCGAGCGGGCGGCTCATGCGTACTCTCCCAGGTAGGCGTCAAAGCCCGCGCGCAGCGCGGGGAGCAGGTGCTGGGCGTGGGCGTACTCGGCGATTTCCTCGATGGTGTGGCCGTAAGAAGCGCCGAGCTGGGCGAGGTCGTCCTGCGGGGACTGATCGAGCAGCCCGCGGATCAGGGTGGGCAGGTCGGATCCCCAGGTGGGGTCGTGGAAGGCGCCGTCGATGAAGTGGAGCTCGACGTGGGTCTGCCCGCGGCGTCCGCGGCCTGCCAACTGGACGCTCTGCCCGAGGAGGGTGGCGACGAGTTCGTACTTCAGCTCGTGGGGCAGGGCGGAGAAGCGCTTGGGCGCGTTGAGGTTCAGGCGTAGGTGCGCGTCGGCCGCCGCGCGGGCCCGGGCCAGGACGGCGGCGGGGTCGTCGCCGGGCACGGTGTCGCGCCAAGCCCGGGCGGCGACGCTGGCAGCCAGCACCGCCGGGTCGTCGGCCGGCATGACCGGCCGCACACCCATGGCGATCAGGGTGATGGCCGACACGGCGACGCCCTCGAACACGGTCAGCACGTTCAAGCCCCGCTCGGTGCGCGGCAGCGGCGAGATGAGCACCTCGCCGTCGAGATCCGCCAGCTTTGCGAAACGGTCGCGGGTGAGCTGGCCGATCGCGTCGCAGACCGGCGGCAGAGAGGGGTCGGGGGTGTCCGCGACGGCGACGTAGATCCGTAGCCGCCGCCCGAGGGCGAGCGCGGTGTCGTACAGGGTCTGGGCGAACAGGCGGGCCTGCCGGTAGGAGTTGACGGTGATCAGGGCCCGCGCGCGATGCCGGGTGCGCGCCTCTGCGGCAAGCCGGTCCAGGTCGCGCACCAGGCCCGGTGCGTAACCGGCGGCCAGTGAGATGACCCGCTGGTCGCGTTCGCGGTAGGGGGTGCTGCCGACGGCCAAGAGCTTTCCGTCGGCGACGGGGCTGCTGTTGAAGATGGTCAGGCCGCCCGGGAGGGTGTCGGGCATGGCCCAGTCGGGGCGGGCGAGCAGGTGGGTGCGCGCCGCGCCCGGCATGAAGCCGGTGGCGGACATGCCCAAGACGGTGCGCTGGCGGCCGCACAGGGCGAGGGAGACGACGCTGCCGAGGAACTGCGTCTCGGTGTGGGGGTCGGCGCGCAGCACCTCCATCTTCAAACTCGCGTGACTGCCGGGGTCGTCCAGTCCCTCGAAGCGGAACCCGCCCAGCTGGCGGCCCAGCGGGCCGAACGGGACGACGGTGCCGGCGCCCTGGTGACCGATCGCGTCGGCGAGCTCGGAGGCCGCGTCGATGCCGTGCCCGGCGAGTTCGCCGGCCCTGTCCGTCAGGCTGAACATCGTGTGGACGATGGCTGCCAGCCACGTTTTCATCATCAGCGCGTGCAGGACGCCCGCGGTGACCTCGGTGCGTGTGAGCGCCCGCACCGGCTCCGGCCGGTCGAGCCCGCGCTGCGCCGGCACCGTGGACTCGGCAGGTGCTCCGTCGGCTCCGCCCTCGGCAGCACAGAAGGCGGGCAGCGCGGCGGAGACGATCTCCCGCAGTTCGTCCTTGAGGGGGGTCAGCTGCCACTCCCCGCCCTCGTCGATCGTGAGCATCCGCTCCAGCACGCCTGGGACGGGCAGCAGCCGATCCGGCAGGACGGCGCAGGAAGGGCGGTCGCCCGGCCGGGTGGCCACGCGTGGGAGCAGGGCCTGCAGGCAGTCGGCCTGCTCGGCGGTGGCCGCGACCTCGGGATCCACCCCGATCAGGTTCTCCAGCAGATGCCGGTCCCACTGATGGGGCTGGTACCAGCGCTTGCGGTCCTGCAGGACCTGCCGCGTCCGGCGCGGGTCCTGCCCGCGGGCCAGGGCCTGCGCCTGGGCGACCTCGGTGCAGACCTCCTCCCCGGCCACCAGGTCGAGCAGCTGCTCGGCCAGGAACACCGCCCGGGTCAGAGGCCGGCGCACGGCCACCGCCAGCCGCGGCGGCGCCTGGTGCAGGCTGTCGCGAATGCGCCGCAGCACCGTGGTTGGGCGGGAGCGGGAGGCGAGCTCCAGCACGCCGCACTCGTCGAACCCCCGCGACTGGTAGGCGTCGACCTCGTCGACGACCACATAGGACGCCAGGCGCAGAAGGAACTCCCGCACGCTGATGCTGTTGCGGACTTCCCCGTCGATCTCCACCGGAACCTTTATCATCCCTGACTGGAAGCAGGCGTGGGTGGTCACGATGATCCTGGCCGTCGTCGCGGCCTCGACGTGGGAGAACTTCCCGCAGGACGACACATAGGGGCACAGCGCCCGCTCCGGCTGGCCGAAAGCATCCGACGCCGTGACCGTGCACGGCTCCCTGCCCCCCTCGAAGGCGTCGCGTCCCTCCAGATGCGCCTGCGCGGCGCACCCGTAGGCGGAGTTGTTGACGAGGAAGGCGATGTTCGCCGAGGCCTGCGCCAGCGGCACGCCGGTGCCCTCCAGCTTCGCGGCGGAGCGCAGCGCGAAGTTGTAGCGGCTGTTGGGGGCGATGAACGGTGTGGCCGTCTCCTTGACGCCCGCCGCCCGCAGCTCCTGCTGCAAGGTGGCGGCCTCGCCGTAGACGTCGCCGTTGTCGCTGACCACCAGCACGGTGGTGCGGCCCAGGCCCGCCTGCTGGATCGCCAGCCCCCGGCCGAAGACGTTCTTGCCCACGCCTGGGGGCGCACTCAGCAGGTGCATCCGGCCCGGCGGCAGGACGACGGGTTCCAAGGGGCGCTGCCCGCCACCGATGGTCCCACGCAGCAGCAGTGCGATCTGCTTCTCGCGGAAGGCCGGGCCCTTCATGTCCTGGTCGGTGTCCCGACTCTGCCAGCCGAGCTCATCGGCGTGCACCACCAAATCCACCGACGGCGCGGTCACGACTCGAGGCGGCCTGTACACCCCCTGCTCGTCGGGGAAAGCGAGCTGGACCCGGCCACGCGATGTCGGCGCCGACCAGCCCGATCCGCTCGCGACCCGCAGCAGCCGCCGGCGCCTGGCTGGCGCGAGCAGGCGTTCGGCGACGTCCGAAGGGTCCTGCCCGTGAGCCGGCAGCACTTCAAGCGCCCGCCCCCGCTCGCTGTACCCGAGCGCATAGAGAGCGGGCAGCGGGCCGTCCGCGTCCGGGGTGTGGAAGACGTCGTAGACGGTCCGTTCGACGTGGTGCAGTAGCGCCTCCCCCCGATGGCGGGTGCCCAACAGCGTGCCGAGGCGCTGCTTGTCCGCCTCCGACCACTGCTCCCAGCCCGCTACAACACGCGGCGCGTGCCCGCTCAGCAGGACATGGGCGTCCGCGACGCGCACCACCTGCCGCCCGTCGCGGAACCGGGCGGGAAGAAGATACTCGGCCAAGGCCAGAGCCCCGGCAATCGTCCTGCTCACGCCCCCTCCACCTCCGCCACCAGGTCGGCATCGGTTAGCACGCGCGCCCCGCTACCCCGCACCACCCGGCGCAGCAGCGGCAGGTACCCCCGCAGGTGCTCAGGCACCACGAAGCACAGCTCGCCAGGCCCCTCGGGATCCTCGGGCAGCTTCTGGGCCAGCCCGTACGGGTCGGCCCAGGTTTTGACGTCGACGCGCCACGCCCCGGAGCGGCCGGGACGAGTGACATGCAGGTCATAGGCGTCGCCGAACGGCCACAGCCGCACCTCCGCGCCCAAGCCGACCAGCCGGTCGCGCAGCTCGACCTCCAGCAGGCCCGGGAGCGTCACCCACAGCCACAGGGCGTAAGGCAACGCCACGTAGCCCTCCACGGGCAGCAGTGCCGGCAAGGTGCGCAGCTCGCCGCACGGGGCCAAGCGCCAGCCCTCCACGGCAGTCGGCTCGGCCCGGTACCGGGCGCCCAGCAGGCTGTGGCGCTCGTCTTCACACTCGACATCCACCACGCCGTTGGGGCGGTAGGTGGCCCGCATCGTCCATCTGCACATCGGACACGCTGCCCACAGGCCGCCGAACTGCCGCGTTGGGGAGATACCGGTGTACGCGCCCAGCTCGACCAACGCGGTGTTCCGGGACAAATCACGCCGTGTCAGGACGGGCGTGCGGACCATCGCCTCCCGACCCCGGGTGTACGCCTCGAAGCCGGCGGCCCCCAGCGCGCGGAAGATGGCGTGCTGGACGGTCTCGCCGGAGATCCGCGACAGCCCGGCACTCACCGGCAGCATCCCCAACGCCCGCAGCAGGCTGTGCAGATGGCGGATGTCGGCGCCGATCCCCGGGGCTTGGTGGCCGTGCTCAGAGGCCTCCACCGCGAGCCGGTGCAGCACCGAGCTGGGCATGCCGTCGTCATCGAGCAGCCACAGCTTGCCGAGCACTGATCCCTGCGGCCGTCCTGGCAGAAGGTCGGCCACCCGGCTTCCGCGGAGCCGACGGGCGAACACCTCGTACGACGGTGCCTGCTCAAGGACCCCGAACGATCGCACGTAGCGACCATGGCACTCCATCAGCAGCCGCATCCGCCCCTGTGTTTCGCCCTCACTGCTACTCAAGGCCAGCGCCGCGACTACGCAGGCGTCGAGCGCTGCGCGCTGGTCCCCATCGAGTTCTTGAACGGCCGCTGCCGTCCCGGCCACCGTCGACACCCCGGTCCTCCCCGCACCGCATCGAGCCCATGCCACAACCTCAACCCCTCCGCCCTGTGGGAGGGCACGGGAGTTCGGGGACCTTCCCCCGATCCGGTGATCCCGGTCCGACGTGCGCGGTACGGTGGTCTTCCGGAGGGACTGGTGTCTGGCTGCCTTCGGATCGGGGTCGGCAGCGTCGTGCCCCCAACAGTGCTCCCTAGACGACGCGGAAGCTGCGCTTGGCGCACCGGCCGGCAGTGGCGACGGCGCCTGTCGGCGGTGAAGCGGGGGAGGGTCCATGCGCAGTGCCAGCTGACCCCTCGCGACAACCGGGTTCTACGCTCACTCCACGCCTAGCTCCCGCAGCGCGTCGAGCTGCTCCTGGCCGAGTTTGTCGCGCCTCGACCTGTGTTCGAGACCCACACGCCCAGCTTTGCCGGCACCGGCTCGGCTTCCCCGTCGACCGCGATCTCCACGACGGCGCCGCGCGGCACGGGCCGGTGGGCGCCTCCCCGCTCGATCCACTGCGTGAGGTGCGATCTCTCGTGTTCTGCCCGCGTGAGTCACTGAACGACCGAGCCTCCATGGTCGGCAAGGTCCAGAGCCGCCGCACTTCTTCTTGACCAGAGGGAGGTGAATACGCCGAAGCCCCAGACTGTCGGGAACCACAGACGTCGACACCGACGTCTGTGAACCATGAGCGCCGGGGCGGAAGGGGAGGGATCGTGCAGGTTCAGGTCAGCGTTGATGGTGCGAATGACCGTGAGACGGAAGCCGAGTTGAGATCGCTGCACAGTTGGCTTCAATCGGATCGGCAGACAAGGCGTCTCGCGGACCCCCGGTTAGGGGCAGTGAACTCGCCGGTGCGGGGAGCGCAGGGGCCAGTCATCGATGTCCTCTCAGTTGCGCTCGGTTCGGCCTTCAACGCCGCGTCATTGGCTTTGAGCCTCGTCAGCTGGCGCGCCACGCGACCGCGACAGCCCACCCTGACGGTCCGTCGACCCGACGGAACAGCCGTCGAGATCAACGCCGGCTCGTTGGAGGAAGCACGCGCCCTCCTCGAACGGCTCGGGCTCGACTAGACGCGGCCAGCCGTGAATCACCTTCCCTGCCCTGAACGTTCTCGGGCCGTGCTCGTGGGTGCCAGTAGCTACTTGCACCTGGATGATCTGCCCGCCGTGCAGGCCAACGTGCCCGCGCTGAGGACGTTGCTGTGCGGGCCGGGTGCGCCATTTCGAACGGAGAACTGCGCCGCCCTGGTCGACCCGGCCACTACCGTTGAAGTGTCGAAGGCTGTGCAGAAGGCTGCGCGCGAGGCGACCGACACACTTCTTATTTACTACGCGGGGCACGGTCTCCTTGACGACAAGGGGGATCTGCACCTGGCCCTTCCTCAGAGCGACAACGCCTCCGTCTACGACACGGCCGTCCCCTACGACTGGATCAGGCGCCCCATCGAGTCGACGGGAGCAGCCCGCCGTATCGTCGTTCTGGACTGCTGCTATGGCGCACGGGCGTTCGGTGTCCAGTCCGAGTCGGTCATCGACCTGGCGGAGGTGGACGGCACTTATGTCATGGCCGCGGCGAGAGAAACCGCTGTAGCCCTCTCTCCACCCGGGGAGACCTTCACGGCCTTCACTGCTGAACTCATCAAGACTTTGAGCGGGGGCGTGCCAGGCGCGGGCGAACTACTTGATCTTAATGTCATCTTCCGCCATGTACGGGGACGACTGAAGGCCCGGAGCCGGCCGACACCGCTGGACCTGGACCGCAACGGCATGGGCGCCACCCCCTTCATCCGCAACAGCGCCTATGTGCCTGCCGAGCCCCCGACCAACGCCGAGCACGACATGCTGTATGTGCTGGAAGCGACGCCGCGCACCGCGACGGTCGCCCAACTGGTGACATGGGTGGGTCTACTGAGCGAGAAACGCTTGGCCACCGCTGGCGATCTCGTCCGTACGGCTCTGCAGGTACGAGCGGTCTCCGAACTAGCCCCGTTCTTGGCTGCTCTCTTCGAGGCCGGCCATCGTGTCCCGGTCGAGGCTGCACTGCCGACTCTGCTGCTGACGCGGCCCGTGGAGGAGACGGCGCATCTGATGGACCTGTTGCAAGCGATGTGCGCGGAAGAATGCCTCGTCAGCCTGCTGCAGCTCTCCGTACGGTTGCAGCCGACGCAGCAAGCCGTCCAGTTGGCCACGGCTCTTTGTCATGTGGGCCTCGCCGAACACGCGAGGGCGCTCCTCACGGGGTTCGCCCTGACCAGAGACGTGACGGAGGCCGTCCAGCTGATGCAGGAGGTGGCCCACGGCGAGCTGGCCCACGTGCTCTCCGAGGTGGCGCGGTCTGTCGCCGAGCGGCGTGCAGCCTCCGATGTCACGGCCCTGTTCCTGCCTCTGCGCGCGGACGGCATGCCGGACACCGCGGCTCTCCTCTCCCAGGTCGTCGCAGAGAGACGTAGCGCGATCGACGCCGCCGAGATGATCTCCGCCCTCGTGCGGGAAGGGTACGAAGACGAAGCACGGCAGATCTTCGCAGTCGGAATGAGCCAACGCGGCCCTCAGTACCTCGCTGAGCTCGTCGCAGCCTTGCAGGCGAACCAGTTGGTCGACGCCGCGGCCACCGCCCGGCTCCTGGCGGTGCGGCACTGGTCTGACGAGGACATCTCTCAGTTCATCGCGCATTTGCTGGCGGTCGGCCAGCATCGACATGCGCTGGAGGCCGCCGTGGACACAGCGCGAGAGCGGACCGTCGAGGAATTCGCCTCCATTACGTCGCACCTCACCGAACTGATCGCCGACAAGGCCATGGAAGCACTGCTGGACGACGCGGCCCGAGCGTGCTCGCCCAGTCAGGCGGCTTACCTGGTGACCAAGCTGGACTCCGCCGGCCAGGACGGACCGGCAGATCGGATCTTCCGCCTCAGCCTCTATCGCCCCGTAGGTCACGCGGCCGAAATGCTCCACCACTTGGATCAGGCAGGATCACGGCTTCTTTGTGCCGACGAGCTGCCCGGACTATGGCAGACACGCCCACCCAGTGAACTCGCCCGGCTCGCTCTAGCATTGGAGCGATCCCTTCCTCACAAGTCGGAACTACTGCTCAGCGTCGCTGGACGCCCCGTCCATCACGTGGCCACGATGGTGGACAGTCTGGAGAAGGCGGAGGCCAACTCGCTGTCCAACAGGGTACTGACAGCGGTCGTGGCCAACTGGGGTATGGCGCCGCAGGCGCAGCTCGTAATCGCACTGGAGGAACGCTCGCAAATCGGTTGCGCCCGGTACCTGGAGGAACGCGCCTCCCTTATGAAAGGCTTCGCCGACATCCTGCGCACCGCACGCGTCCAGGCCAAGTCTGCGGAGCCCTGGTGGCCGTGGTGGCCGCGGCAACGCTTCGCATACCAACCATCGACGTACACCGAAGTGATGTATCTCGCCAGACCGGACGAAACTGTCTATGACATCGCAGAACGTTACGGCGTGCGCCAGGCCGACATCATCGACGCGAACGACCTCCGCGCTCCCCACACCATCTACGAAGGGCAGGCCCTGAGCATTCCTCTCCAGTCCGACCGCAGGCGTTTCATGGTTCCGCCGTTCCCGCGGCGTCTTGTACCGGGCCGAGTCCACGCGGAGGTCGAGGGGCTGCAGCAACTCCTGAAGCGGGCCGGATACCTCGACAAGCTCGTAGCCGAGAGCGCTTACTACGGCCCCAAGACCTGCCAGGCGGTCACCAGACTCAACCAGGAGCACCTCTTGGGCCGGCCTCCAGCCCCCGCCGACGACCCCCGCATCACGCACAAGGGTTGGGACATCCTGTTCCGCCTCGCCAGAGGCGGGTAAAGACGAAGGAACCCGGGACGACCATGACTCTGAACTTCGACGCAGACCAACCGGTAGTCAGGCTGAAGAGACAGCGAGCGCTGATCAAAGCCGTCCTCGACGCGGGCAGCGCGGACGAAACGCGCTGGCTGGAGTGGAAGTCCCGTGGACGTCTCGAAGGCCGATGGAGCCTTCACCGTCTCGAAGGCGATCCTCGGGTTCGCCAACCGAATGCCCGACGTAGCAGCGCAGTGGGCCGGAGGTCACGCCTACCTCCTGGTCGGGGTTGAGGAAGAGGCGCTGCACGGGGTCGCCACACACGACATCGAGAAGGTCGACACCTGGCTGGGGCGTTACATCGGCGACTTCGACCGCTACCAGTTCACCTACGTCCCTTTCAACAACGGTTAGGGAACGCGGCACGTCATGCTCGTCGATGTCTTCCCTCCACGCTGGGGTGATCCCATCCACCCCCTGCGCAAGGAGCACCAGAACTTCTACCCCGGCACGGTCTTCCACCGGTACGCCGGCAAGACCACGCCCGCTTGCGCAGCCGAGATCGACGCCCTCACCGAGCGGGCACGCAGGGCAGCCAAGCGCGTGAACGTCGACGTCACCCCGGTCACCGGTACCGTCGCCCTGCTGCCTCCCCTGGACGACAGGCGCAACCACATCCTGGACTCTCTGCGCAAAGACCTGATCAAGCAGCTCGACACCGCACGCCCGAGGAAGCAGGGCGCACCGTCAGGTCTCTACTCTTTCGCGGCGCTGTACAACGCAAGCTCCGACTAACGCTCCCCCGAGGCATTCCGACAGGAGGTGGAGCAGTACATCAACGACTTCGACCAGGCCATGCAGGAGTCCCTGGCCCACGCGGTCCGCGCCCTCGTGGAACCTCTGACGCTCAAGCTCACCAACCCCGGCGAGGAGAACCTCACCAAGGTCGAAGTCGTGCTGAGCCTTCCGGACACCGTCCTGGCTCATGTCGCGGACGACGATGAGGAAGTCGCCTGGCCTGGAGTACGGGACAGGAACGATGCCCATCGGGGCCGGGATGATCGCGGGTATGGCCGCCCTGCGGTCGCCGGCCTTCTCCTTGCCATCCCTGCACGCACCAGACATCACGCAAGAAGACGGCCGAACCATCATCCGCTTCGATCCGGTGGACCTGCGCCCCCACGAAACCGTCACCCTCGACCCGATCACGCTCTACAGCATTCAGGAAGCAGCCGCCGAGGCGGTCGCCGGGAAGTGGCGGGCGACAGCGACGAACTTCAGCGGTAAAGAGGAGCGGTCTCTGTCTCTCCCCACACAGCGTCGGTGCCGCGCGTCTCGCCCAGCTCCAGCTCCTCGAACCACAGCTTCGCCGCCGCGGTGAGTACGCGTGACGCCTTCCCTAGCTGCTACAACGTCGACGCCCGCTCCTTGTCCGTGGCCCGCTTCGCTGCGCTGGCCAAGTGAACTGCTGTAAGCGCTGGGCATTTTCCAGATGGCGCCGCCCAATCAACCGAAGACGCTGACCCGCTTGGAGAGCCATGCCGGTCGTCGGCGGTGGTGTGGGGTGTGCGGACGAACAGACACTGACCGACGCGCTCGACCACCTCGACGGCGACGGTCCTACCGCCGCCAGGTCGCCCGCGCCGAACGTCGCACCGGACCGCTGTACTGCGAGCGGTCATGGGCCCGGTTGGCAGCAGGCGTTGCGCCGGAAGTTTCGGGAGATGTCGAGCCAGGCGGCGTTGGATGGAGCAGTTCGGGGCGTCGGGGCGTGGACGCGAGTGAGGTCGGCCGGGTGGTGCGGGATGCCGTCTCGCAGGACCAGGGTGGTGTTGATCACGGTGGTGAAGTCGGTGAAAGGATCACCGTCGATGACGGTGAGGTCGGCGATCTTGCCTGGCTCGACGGTGCCGAGGTCGGTATGGACTCCGAACAGCCGGGTGGGGACGGTGGTGGCGGTCTCAAGGGCCTGGGCAGGGGTGAAGCCGTGGGTGTGCAGGGCGCGCAGGGCAAGGTGCAGAGAGAGGCCGACGGGGACGAGGGGGGCGTCGGTGCCTAGGGAGAGGACGGCCCCCTTGTCGGCGAGTAGACGGTAGTTGCCGATTTCGGTGGCCAGAGCCTGTCGCTGGCTCTTGGTGGGCGGATTGCCGGCGTTCTCGCGGATGGCGGCGACGTCCCAGGGCGGCATGAGGGCCTGTACACGCGGGTCGTCGGCCAGGGCGGGATCGTCGGCGAGGAGGACCTGTGCCGTGAACGGGGTGATGATCAGGGCGAAGGTGCCGTCGGCGTACTGCTGGACGAGATCCTGGTGGATGCGGCCGAGGGGAGTGGTGGCGTGCCCGTGGGGCAGGCGCTGGGTGGCCTGCAGGTGGGTGGTCAGGTCCTGTCCGGCGGCGCGGCCGGGCGCGCACAGGTGGCTGCCGCAGGGCACTCCGAGGCGGTGGGCGGCCTCGGCAGCTCGCGCCATGAACTCGCCAGGGGCACGGACGTAGGTTTTGACGAAGTCGACGTCCAGGGCGCCGGCGCGTTGCAGAGTTCGATCCAGGCCGGCCCGGGTGCGGTGGGCGCGGCCCTTGCTGTAGGCGGTGCGGGAGCCGTCGATCAGCTCCGCGCAGGCCAGCAGGCGAGGTCCTGTGCTGTGACCCGAGGCGAGGGATTCGCGCAGCCGGACGGCTTCGTACAGGGGTGCGCCCAGGCAGGCGGTGGTGGTGATGCCGTAGGCGAGGGCGGTGAGGTGGTGGCGGGCACCGTAGGTGGCGCTGTAGGGGTGGGTGTGGCGGTCGATCAGTCCGGGGATGACGGTCTGCTGGGAGGCGTCGATGGTGCGGTGGCCCGTGCGGCGGGCGCGGTGAGCTTCGACTGCGGTGATGCGGCCGCCGTCGATGAGGATGTCGACGTCGTGGCGGGGCCGGGTGCCGGTGGCGTCCCAGAGCTGGCCGGCGTGGATGCGCAGCGGCGTTTTCTCGGCCGGCCGGCGTCGCACGGTCAGCAAGGTGGGCAGCGTGCGGGTGCGTCGCGCATGGGGGACGTGGTCAAGGGACAGCAGGCGCAGGCGTCCGTTGGAGAGGTAGAGCAGCCGGCTGGAGTCGCGGGACCAGCTGGGGTGGTCGGCTGGTTCGTCGGTGAGCCGGCGGGGCGGCCCGTCCGGGGTGCCGTCGGGGGTGACGGGCAGCAGCCATAGGGCGGACTCGGTGACCAGCGCCATGTGGCGGCCGTCGGGGGACCAGACGGGGCCGGCGGCTGCCCGGTCGGACAGTGACTGGTGCGGGGCGGGCAGATGGCGCCGGTCTGTACCGGTGCGGGTGTCGAGGACCCGGATGAGGTGGTAGCCCTCGCGGAAGCGGCGGTTGAGCCGGTTGCGGTCACAGAAGGCGATGTACCGGCCGTCGGGTGACCAGGTGGGCGCCCCCGGCGGCCCGTCAGCAGCAAGGGGGTGTGCCAACACCCGCTCGGTACCGGTGGTCAGGTCACGCAGCAGCAAATTGCCGGCGATGTCCTGGCACGCCAGAAGGGAGCCGTCCGGGGACAGCGCCGGATGCAGCCGCCCGCCGTCCGTGACCGGCTCGTCGCGTCCGTCACCGAGGTGCAGGCGGCGTACGGCCGTCAGACCGTCCCGGTCGGTGCAGTACAGCAGGGAGCGTCCGTCCGGGGCCCAGGCGGGCATCTGCACGTGATGTACGGGCGCGGCCTGGACGAGTTTGCGAGGCGTGCCACCGACGGACATCAGCCACAGCGCATTGAGGGCGACGAACGCTACCTCGCGCCCGTCGGGGGAGAGGACGGGCAGGTGGACGCCGCGCGCCGGGGCAGGCTCGGTCAGGTCGAGGTCGCGTTGCTTGGGCCGCCGGCGGGGCGCCGGCACGGGCATCCGTGCGTCGAAGGAGACCTCCTCGACGGACGAGGGCTGACTCAGCGTGCGGATGCGGATGCGCCCGTCGGCCAGGTACAGCAGCCTGTCCTCACCCAGCCAGCAGGGGGGAGCTGCCGCCAAGTCCTCGCCGGCGGTGACGACTTTCCCGTCGACCATCAGCGTCGCGCGTTCGGCCGGCAGAGAAGGTGAGTCGCTGCTGCCGGTCAGATGCAGGTAGGCGACCCGGCCCGCGGGGGAAACCGACGGGCAGAGCAGCCGGCCGGACGTCACCGTGCGCAGCACCTGCGCTCGGCCGCCGCTGGCCGGCACGCGGACCAGAGCCAGGCCGCCGTCCGTACCGCCGCCCGGTCTATGGGCGGCGCGGACACACACCAGCGAGTGACCGTCCGGCCACCAGGTGGGATCGTAGTCCTCGAAGGCACCGTCGGTCAGCCGTCTCGGCCGGGGGTTGTCCACGTCGAGGACGCACAGGCCGAAGGAGCCGCCGGACACCGGGTCGTTGCCGCGTTCGGAGGAGAACGCCAGGCGGGTGCCGTCGGGCGACCAGGCAACACCGCGGTCATCCCAGGGCCCGGTGGTCAGCTGCCGCAGGCCGGTGCCGTCAGCACGCATCGTCCACAGGTGGAAGGCGCCGCCGCGGTAGCCGCACAACGCCACCGCCTCACCGGTGGGGGACAGAACCGGGCGGGTGGCCTCCAGGTCCCACTCCGTCACCCGGATGGCAGGACCGCCCTCGCGGGGCACCCGCCACAACACCCCCTGCGCTTCGATGATCAGGACGTGCCTGTCACCGGTGACTGACCCGCCGGTGATCTCCCGATAGCGCAGCACACCCTCCCTGCCGGGCGGATAGGCAGCAGCCGCGGGAAGAGCGGTCACCGGCCATGCTGTCGCTGTCAGTCCGGCGGCAGAGGTCTGCAGGAAGCCGCGACGGCTGACAGAACCGGAGTCCAAGGCGAAACCCTTTCCGGAGCGGAGATGTGAATGACGGCCCGCAGCGAGCAGAATGCGCGCGAGTGGTCAAGGGCGATGCTTCATGCGCAGCACGTGCTGAAACGTGAGTGACGGCCTTCCTATCGGATTCTCCGAGAAAGGAGCTGAGCGCGCGCCTCGCGGTAGTCGTCTTCCTTCGCCCGCAGTTATCCGATTGTGGCGCCTGAACGCTGTCACACTCTCCTTCTCCTTCATCTGAGCGCGCAGCAGTGGATGCGCAGTTTCTGTCGCTTGTTTCGGCACACGCTGCCATAGGGCGGCTCAAAGAGTGCGGACGTCAGCAGGCTGACACAGGGAGATGTTAAGGGGCACGTGGGCGAATTCAGTGCCGTCGATGGTCAGGTCGGGCAGTGCGTCCACCCGGTGGGGTGGACTGCGGGTGGGCTGCCAAGCACAACCCGATCACTGGAAATCTGGCTTGCTCGGCCCGTCACCGTCGGCGCTCTTGGCGCCGATGCCGCCAGTGCCCTTCTCGGGTTGGCGGACTGACTGGGCGTGGCGGAAGACGTTGTGGGGGTCCCACTGCTGCTTGGTCCGTTGCAGGCGGCTGTAGTTGCCCTTGTAGTAGAGCTGATGTGAGCGTTGGCCGGAGGTGTTGAGGGTGGTGTCGTCGAGGTCGATGTCGGGGTAGTTGATGTAGCAGCCGTCCGTGTTGGACGACGTGGTGGCGGGCCGGGCGGGGTCGGGTACGGAGGGCACGCCGCCGGTGGCCTGGTAGACGTCCCGGTAGAAGTCGCGGATCCAGCGCAGGTGTGGGGCTGCGATACCCGAGTCCTTCTCGGCGTCCTGGTAGTCGTACACTCCGTTGCTGTCGGCGTCCTTGTCCCAGCTCCAGTAGGTCTGGTACTGCAGTTTGAGGACGGAGGTCCGCTGGGGCACGGCGGTGTCGCCGGCCTTGTGCTTGTTGACCGCGCCGCCGTAGGAATCGACCTGCAGCAGAGCGTCCGGGTTCTTGTAGCCGGTGCTGGTGAGGTGGCGGTGGATCGCGTCGATCTGCTGCTCGGTGAAGGCCTTGGTGTGGTAGGCCGACTTGTACTTGCCGCAGCGGTTGGGACCCGAGTCGTTGAGGCTCTGGGTGGCGGTGAGCCAGGGCAGACGTGTCGGGATGAACGACTCCTGCTGCGCGGGGTGCTCGCCCATCTGCCGGTCCAGGACCGTCTCGCTCACGTGGGGCCGGCTGCCCGTGCTGAACTCTTCCGTGATGAAGTCGAGGAACGCCTTCAGCCGCGCGGGTGAGTCCGACCTGGTGCCGTCGAGCTGGACGATCAGACCGACCTTCTTGTTGCTCATGTGGGTGAGTTTGAGCAGGGTGAACATGTCGTCGTACCCGTAGGAGCGAATGAAGTCTGGGCCTGTCTTCTCCTGCTCGTGTTGGAAGAACTGCCCGTAACGCCGGACCAGGGACTTGAACAGATCCGGTCGCGAGCGCAGGTCCTTCCATTTCCAGGCGACGGACCTCAGCAGGACCTGCGCGGGTGGCTGGGGTAGATCGCGGAACCAGTACCGCGTGATCACACCGAAGTTGCCCCCTCCACCGCCGGTGTGTGCCCACCACAGATCACGCAGGGCGGAGTCGTCGGAGTCCTTGCGGGCGACAGTGACCTTCGGGGTCTTGCCGTCGGCGACGGTGACCACCTCAACGGCGTACAGGTAGTCCACGGTGAGGCCGAATTTCCTGGACAGCAGACCGTAGCCGCCGCCGGAGATATGACCGCCACTGCCCACCGAGTAGCACGAGCCGCCGGGCAGGGCCCTGCCGAACGACCGGTACAACTGCGTGGTGCTCTGCCAGTTCGTCGCCCCGGCCTCGACGCAGTACGCGTCCATCGACGCATCGTAGTAGGCACGGTTCATCTGGCTGACGTCGATGATGACGCCGGTGTCGGGGGAGGAGACGAAGTTCTCGTAGCAGTGGCCGCCGGAGCGTACCGTGATCCTACGCTTGGCGTTGTTCGGCTTCCCGAGGAACTTGCTGAGTGCCGCGACCACGTCCTCCTTGGACGTGGCCACCACGACGTAGTCGGGGTTCGCGATCCAGCGCTGGTTGAAACCGCGCCGCAACGCGTCGTAGCGCGCGTCGCTCTTGTTGACCTCGATGGGGTTTGCCGCCATGACTTGCCTTCCTGGATGGAGCGGTGAAGAGGGTGATGACGCACAGCGGCAACATGGCGCTGCTATGCGCTGGAAAGGGCTCATGGTCCTGCGCGTGGTATGCATGGGTGCACTCGAGGTCGATTCACCCTCCAAGCGCGCCGTGGCATACCTGCTGGTTCGCGAGTGTCGGCTTTGACGGCTGGCAGTTGCCGGTGTAGTCACGGCACCCCCGAACGGGCGGTGGGTGGGAGAGGAAGCTGCCGATACTGGTCTGGGAGGAGGTCCTGATACCAGCGGACAGATAACACGCTGAGTTTCCTCCTATCGCTCGGACGCGGCGCCTCATGACCCTCCTGGTCAGCTAATGCCGCAGGAATTATTCGCGTAAGCACAGGTCCACACGAATGAGTAGGCGCACGCCGGAGCGCCGTACGCGCCTCCACTCTGCCGACAGGAACGCTCCGCCGCGGACCGCGCACCGGCGTACACCAAAGTGACGCGAGACCGAAGCTGTCCTGCTTTCATGGCCGCTGCGGCGCAAGGGTGGTACACCTCGTCGGGAGACACCCGGCTATGGAACTGGTCGGTGCCCAGGTCGCAGCCACACAGCGGACGGTCGCCCACCGCGGTCACGGCTCCCGCGACAGGCAGCAGTGACCGTGTCGCAGGGGCTGTCCTGCTCGGTATGGCACCAGCTGCGGCCGGTAATGCCTCGACGACAGGGGCAAGCGGTACGGCATGCCCGCGCGGGCGCCCGGTGGCTGCCGAGCCGGGGCGACCGTCCGGTTCACCGAAGGGACGGTTCCCGCGGCGGCAGGTCACTGGCACTCGACGGGCCCTATGCCCTCGCACGAGTCCGGTGCGCACCCGGCCTGGCGTCCTGCTGGTTACAGGCACGCGTTCGCAACAGCGGGGCCGCGGCCGCTGGCCGCAGCGACACCCGAACTCATCGGCACCCCCTCCGGTGCGCGACGTCGGCTGCTCCACGGGTGCGGAACCGGTCGTGCTCGGTCAGGCCGAGTGTGCCCGGTCTTCACCCGGACGAGGCGTGACGCGGGTGGCAGGCCGGACGTTGGCACAGTCAGCGGGCGCGGGTAGCGGCCCGTTCGGTGGTCGGCGGAGGCAGACGAGTATGGATCTTGCGGCGGTCCGGGCCGTACTCGACCCACGCGATGGTGTGCGGTGGCAGGCGGGGGACAAGCCGCGCGGCCGTGACGTGCACCGCGCCAAACCCGGCAGTGAAGCCGCCTTCAACCCCATCGCCCCCGCCCTGGCCAACGCCCTGCGCGACGCCACCGGCATCCGCTTCACCACCCTCCCGCTGCGCCCCGACACCCTCTGGGCACGACTGAACCCGAACGCCCCGCCCCAAAGGCCGCCAACCGCAGCAGACCAGCCGCCACTCCCGCCAGAAGGACCGGCCGGTGGCTGACAGCGCCGCATCCGAAGCCGCCGGGACCGACGGGCACGCCGGCTCATCGGATGCCGAACGCCGAGGGGGCCATGACGTGGTCGTGATCGGCTGCGGAGCTGTGGGCACCAGCGTCTTCCTGCACCTGGTGGACCCAGCCGCCCGGCCGCATCCCGTACCGCCCTCGCGCCCACGCGCGGGCCGGATCCGGTCGGTGACTCTGGTGGACCCCAACCCGGTCGGCTGGGGGCTGGCCTTCGGAGACGGTGACCCGCTGCTGATGTGTAACAGCGCGGTCAACCTCAACTCCCTTCTGGCCCACCACCCCGCGGACTTCTTCGAGCACCTGCGCGAGCACGGCTGGCAGGGCCGCCCCGACGACTGCGTGCCCAGGGCGTGGATGGCCGCCTACAGCCACCAGCGCTACACCCGGGCCCGTCGAAGCGCCACCACCCGGGGCATCCAGGTCCAGCACCTGCGCGCCACGGCCCGCACCGTCACCGCACAGCACGACGCCTACCACGTCCACCTGGACGACGGTCAGGAGATCACCGCCACCCACGTCGTCATCTGCCCCGGCGTTCACCGGCCCCGCACCCCCGACGCCTTCCCCCCGCACCAGCACCATCCCGCCTACCTGGACAGTCCGTATCCCACCGCCCGGCTGCGCGGCCACCTGACCGGGCCGGCGCGCGTTCTGGTACTGGGCACCCATCAGAGCGCCATCGATGCCGCCCTGCTGCTGTGCCGCGACGGCCACCACACCACCCTCACCTCCCCCTCCGGCCGGCTACCCGCCGTCCGCACCGCCCTCACGGCCCCCACCCGTCCGCACCCGCCGCTACAGCGCATCACCCGTCTCGATCCCGCCGACCCCCACCTGGCGGACAAGATCACCCGGCACGTCATCGAGGCGATCCGCCTCATCGACCCGCGCCCTCTGCGCCACCAGACCTCCGCCGCCACCGACCCCGCCCAACGGCTGCGGGAGGAAATCGCCCTGGCCGAGCGGGGAGCCTGCGGGTGGGCCGAGATCTGCACGCCCCTCATCGAAGCGGTCATCGCCCTCGCCCCCGCCCTGCCACCCGCACACCGCGACGCCCTGATGACACGCTCCGGCTGGTTCATCAGCCGCTACGCGACCGCCACCACCCTCATCAACGCACGTCGGCTGCTCACCCACATCAACGCCGGAGCGCTGCACGTGGCCGACTCCTATCCCACCACCGCCTCCTTCACCGGCGGCAGCTGGCGCGTCCAGCGGCCGGGCCGCGCACCGGAGCACTTCGACCACGTCATCAACGCCACCGGCTTCCACCCGCCCCACCTGGCTTGGGAGCCGGGCAACAACACCTGGTACCTGAATCCTTCGCCCGTTCCTCCCAGCACCGCACCGGTGGAGAACCTGGAAGCAGACCTGAGACTGCGTCCCCGCCCCGCGGCGCCGCCCGAGCGGATCTGGGTGGTCGGCGTCGCCACCCACATCCGCATCCCCTTCGCCAACCACCTGCGCAACGCGGTCCGCCAAGCCGGGCAGGTCACCGACCAAATCCGCACCTCGCCCCTCTGACGGCGAGGGCCGAGACCTGCCCCCGCTGCCACGACCGGCAGCACCGCAGCCTCCCCTTCCGGCATCTGCCCTTTCGATCCGCACGGCACATTGGGACAGGCGGCATACCCAGCCATGGTGCCCACCACGGCCGAAAGCACCCTGCCGAGCGGGCTGCGCGGTAGTTGCGGGCCCACTGTTGAATACCGGGTCATGGCTGCAGTGACCGCAATGCTTGAAGAACTCCGCGACCTGGTCCCGCTGACCGTCGAGGGTGCGGCGGAAAAGTTCGCGACCCAGGAGTGGACGCCCGGCGGCAAGCCCCGCGACGGCGTGGAGACGTCCTGGCGCAAAGACGGCATCCGGGGATGGAACCAAAAGTTCCGCAGCGGAGCCGTCCGTACCTCATTCGCCGTCTGGATCCGCGACGTCGACGAGTCCGGCTACTTCGACGACGTGGACGCCGTCTACGAACAAGGCGAGCAGGAACTGGCCACGTTCCTCCCCGAGATCGAAAACTCCCCACTCGCCGGTCACCTCACCGAGACCGACCTGACGGATGAGGACAAGGACGAGTTCATCGCGGCTCGCAAGTGGATCCTCGACGGACGGACCCTGACCGCCGGTGTCATACAGCAGGACACCGACCTCCCCGTGATGGTCGTGGTCGTCCTGGAAGAACCCGCGCCCGCCTCAGTGTGATCCTGCGGACCGGCTGCTCCACATCCGCCCCGGCAGGCAGGCATGACGTCCGCGGGGGAGGCCTGGCCGCTGCGCGTGCGCGTGCACGGCGGCCGCGTCGACCACCACGCCCTCCAGACACAGCCGAGGCGCCGGCAGATGGCCTGGCCGAGTGCTGCCCGTGCGCGCGGACGACTCCGAGCGGCCGTTGTGCGGCACCCTGTGCACGACTTGCGTCCGCGTCCTGGCTGAGGAAGCCGATCGGGCCGCGGCTGCGGCCCGCGCGCACAAGGCGGCGCTGCAGGGCCGACAAGCCGCCGCTGCCCGGCCGTGCCCTCCTCCTCCCGGCCGGAGGCGGCTGCTCCTACGGCTGCCCGTCCTGTGCCGTCTGCCGTTCCGCTGCCCGCCTACGACACCAACAGCGCACACGACCGGCGCATACACGCACGCCTGACCGAGCTGGCAGCCCTGCGCGGCTGCACACTCGAGGAGGTCCCCCAGCAACTCGACACCGACCTGGCCGCCGGGCGCACCCCCGTCGCAGCGCAAGATCGCGGGTTCGACGTCGATGAGCCCGAACGCCTCGAGCTACTCGTGGGTTCCGTAGGCGTCGCAGCCGAGGCCGAAGTGCCCGGCGCGCTCGAGGCCGGTGACGTAGCTCGTCCGGCGCGTTCGCGGCCTGCGGGACGCCGAATCAGTGGCTGTAGAGCAGGAGCGTGCCGTTCCACGTGCGGCCTCTCCTTGCGGCCCGAACGCGTACCGAACGAGCCCAGGATGGACGGGCTGAACAGGCTACGGACGCGATCTCACCAGCTCGGGAAAGGGCCTCGAGACCGCGCACAGCGGATTCTCATTCCACCGCGGCCGTAATCCCGGGCCTGGTGGGGGCGAGATCATCCGACCAGGCCCGGCAAGGAACCCACTGGAGCAGCAAGGTCGTTCTGTTCTTGTTGAACGCCCTCTCAGAACTCAGAACATGGTGTTGTCGTTGGCGGAGGTGGCCGGGACGTCCTGCAGCACGTCCCAGTGCTCGACGATCTTCCCGCCCCGCACCCGGAACAGATCCACGACGGCCTGACCGCGCTCTCCGGGCGTGTTCACGTAGTGGCTGTGGACGGCGACCAGGTCCCCCTCGGCGACGACGCGCTTACGAGAGACGGCCAGTTCCGGGAACGCCCGGAAGTACGCCCCGAGGCCGTCCCGCGCACCGGCCAGGCCATCCGCGATGGTGGGATTGTGCTGGTGGTACTCGGTGCTCCAGTACGTGTCGAGCGCGGACAGATCCTTGTCGACGATGAGCCGGTCGAACGCCTTGGTGACGAGTTTCTTGTTGGAGGCGGTGAGCCACCGCGGCCCGGGTTGCCCGGTCGGTGGCCGACTGACCGTGGCAAACATGTCGTTGCCGTTCACACTGCTGTCCGGGACGTTCTGCCCGGTGTCCCAGTGCTCGGTGATCTTCCCGCCCTGGAACCGGAAGATGTCGAACACGGCCGAGCCCCGGCTTCCGGGCGTCAGGACGAGGTTGGAGTGCACCACGACGAGGTCGTTCTCGGAGATGACCCGCTTGACATCGTATTTCGCGTCGGGGAACCGCTGATGCATCGCGACAGCCAGGTTCTTCAACGTGTCGGCGCCGTTGGGTGCGGTGGGGTTGTGCTGGATGTAGTCGGCCCGCACGAACCTGTCCACGACCGCGGTGTCGCCCCGCTCGAACGCCCCCTTGAGGACGCGTACGGCAACGTTCTTCTGGTAGTCGAGCCGGGCGCCGTCATCGGCGTACCCGAAGGCGTGACCTGCGCTGACGGACGGCGAGGCGACGGCGGGTACGGTCGCGGCGCCCAACAGGGAGGACGCGGCGAGCGTGGCGATGAGGAGGTGACGGGCAGACATGCGGGAAGTCACGATGCTCCTTCTCTCGGGATCTCGGTCTTTCGTGGAACGAGGGGGCGGATTCAGTTCTTGGGGCCGAACATGTAGGCGTTGGTGACGTCGATGAGTGCCGCGCCCTTGTAGGTGGGGTAGCGCTCGGTGATGGCCTTCTTGTAGGCGTCGCCGTCGTCGCCGAGCAGTTCGCGGCCGGCGTTGACGTAGTCGGTCAGTTCGGCCCAGATGCCGGGGTCGGTCGGTTCACCGTGGCCGGGCAGGATGGTGTCGTACTCGGTCTCGGCGGCGAAGCGGTCGATGTTGGCCTGCCAGCCGTCGAAGTCCTTGTCCAGGAACCACAGGTGGGCGTGGTTGTAGACGACGTCCTGGGCGACCAGGACACCCTGCTCGGGGAGCTTGACCACGAGGGTGGTGTGGATCTCGCCGCCGGTGACCTTCTCGAACACGAAGGGGATGCCGTCGATGATCTCGGTGCCGGGGGTGATCTCCACGGTCGGGGTCATGTCGGCGAGCGGGATCGGGGCGCCGGTGGGCAGGTCGGTCTTGGCGCCCACGGCGACGATCTCCGCGATGGTCTCCGGCAGGGCGTGCACGGGGACGCCGAAGCGGGCCGCGCCCTGGTAGTGGTCGGGGTGCGCGTGGCTGACGACCAGGCGGTCGAGCGGCTTGCCGAGCTGCTTGGCGTAGGCGACGACCTCGTCGGCGTAGGCCACAACGAACTGGGCGTCGACGGCGACGATCCGTGACGGCGTCTCGATCAGCTGGGTGTTGACGTCCAGGCCGTCCTCAGGCGCGGTGTAGCTGTGGATGCGGACCTGGCCCTTGTCGATGACCGTGATGGTGCCGTGCATGGCTGTGCTCCTGACGTAGATCGGGGGAGGGAATGAGGCGGGAGGGGCGGATCGGTGGAGGCCGGGACCGAAGGGACATCCACCGGAGCGGACACTGCCGGCTTCCGCGCGATGCGGAGCGATCGCCCTCAGAACAACTCCATACTGGGGTGCAAGCGGATATCTCGCGAGGTACGCTCCGGACTCGTGATGGTCCACAGGCGACACACCGAGGGGCGGCCCGGTCGGCGGGGGACGGAGCTGCCGGAGGTGGTCTTCCAGCCTCCGGCGGGGACTCCGGCGGGCCTGGAGGTGATGCCCCTGGCCGACTTCCGGGCCCGTACACGCGACTGGCCCTGGCACATCGCCACCCCGCACCGGCAGGACTTTCACACCCTGGTGCTGGTCACCTCCGGCACCCTGCGTCACCGGGTCGACTTCGCCGGGTACGTCCTGCAGACGGGTTCCTGGCTGTGGATTCGCCCCGGCCAGGTCCATCAGTGGCAGAACCCCGACCAGGCAGAGGCCACGATGGTGCTCTTCCAGGACGATTTCGTCGCCCCCGACACAGCTGAACTGGCCGGTCTCGGCACCTCGTTCGGCATGCCGCTGTACAGCCCGGACGCGGTCGAAGCTCAGGCTCTGGCGGCTTCGGCCGAGCAGCTGGCAGCGGAGTTCTCCCAGCGTGCCCGCCACCCGCTGCCGGTGCACGCCGCCCTGCTGCACCGCCTGCTGGATGTCGTGTTGCTCCGTCTGGCTCGTCTGCGGCAGTCGGGCCCGGCCGAGGAGGCCACCCCCGAGCCCTTCCTGCGATTCCGCGATGCCGTCGAGCAGGGGTTCACCCGCACGCACCGTATCGACGACTACGCCCGCGAACTCGGCTATGCCCCCCGTACGCTCACCCGCGCCACCCAGACCGCCGCCGGGATCAGCGCCAAGGACTACCTCGACCGGCGTCTTCTCCTGGAGGCCAAACGTCTCCTGGCTCACGGCACCGATCCCGCCGCCACCGTGGCCACCCGCCTCGGCTTCACCAGTGCCACCCACTTCGGCAAGTTCTTCCAGCGCCACACCGGCCACACTCCCCTCGCCTTCCGGGCCACGCAGCGGGACCGGCCGTCGAAGTAGCCGGCTGCGACACCCGGGCACTGCGGGCCCCTGACTTGCTTCTCTTGTTCGGAACATCTGGACAGCCGGTCACGCAGCGGTTCGAGGTGCGTGTGAGGGAGCCGGACCCGCAGAGCCGGGGCGGTGGATGGGTCCGGTGCCGCGCGACAGGGGCAGGCCGGTGGCCCGATGGCTGTGGGCGATGATCTCCGCGGTGATGGAGATGGCTGTCTCCTCGGGGGTGTGGGCGCCGAGGTCGAGTCCGATCGGGGAGTTGAGACGGGTGAGTTGTTCCGTCGTGACTCCTGCCTCGCGCAGCCGCCGGTCGCGGTCGTCGTGGGTTCGGCGCGAGCCCATCGCGCCGACGTAGGCGACGGGAAGGCTCAGCGCCAGCGTGAGGAGGGGGACGTCGAACTTGGCGTCGTGGGTGAGGACGCAGATGGCGGTGCGGGCGTCGACCTCGGTGGCAGCGAGGTAGCGGTGGGGCCAGTCGACGACGACTGCGTCGGCGTGCGGAAAGCGGGCGGTGGTGGCGAAGACGGGGCGGGCATCGCAGACGGTGACGCGGTAGCCCAGGAAGCTCGCGGCCTGGCTGAGGGCGGCGGCGAAGTCGACCGCGCCGAAGATCAGCATCCGGGGCGGGGCGGCGTGGGTGTGGACGAGGACCGACAGGCGCTCGGGGCAGGTGTCGGCGTCTCCGCCGACCTCGGCGAGACCGGTACGTCCCGCTCGCAGGAGGGCGCGGGCCTGTGCCACAACCGCTCGGTCCACGTTCTCCCTGCTCAGAGTGCCGTCGTAGGCGCTGCCGCCGCCGACCAGGCTGAGGGTGCGGCCGAGGAGGTCGGCGGGGCCGTCGACGACCTGGGCCACGGCGGCGGGTCTGCCCCGTACGACTTGTTCGAGGGCGGTGGTGAGGTGGGTCTGCTCTGTCGGCTCCACGCGCTGGACCAGGACGTCGATCTCGCCGCCGCAGGTCAGGCCGACGGCGAAGGCGTCGTCGTCGGAGTAGCCGAACCGGGCGCGTGCGGGGCCGCCGCCGTCCTGGAGCATCTGTTGGCACAGGTCGTAGACGGCTCCTTCGACGCAGCCGCCGGAGATGCTGCCGACCGCCGTGCCGTCGGTGTCCACGGCCAGTGCGGTGCCGGGTGGCAGGGGTGCGCTGCCGCTGACCTGGATGACGGTGGCGAGGGCGAAGGGGCGGCCCTCGCGGCACCAGGCGTACAGCGTGTCTGCGATGTTCAGCATGGAGGGCCTCCGTGGGGGACGGTTCTGGGCGGGCCGCCGCCGTGTCGGCGCGGGACAGGTGACACGGCGACGGCCCTGGTGTCCGGCGGGCAGGCCGCTCACCCGCCGCCGGACGGTCAAAGAGGCGCCCTGGTGCTCAGAGCAGGGCCTCTGGGGTGATGGGCAGTTCGCGGATACGGCGGCCGGTGGCGTGGAAGACCGCGTTGGCGATGGCGGGTGCCACGCCGACCTGGACGATCTCCCCCAGGCCCTTGACGCCGATGGGGTCGGCCTCGCGGTCGTCGCCGTCGAGGTAGATGGCCCGCAGGTCGGGGATGTCGGCGTTCACGGGGACGAGGTAGTCGGCGAGGCTGGCGTTGACGATACGGCCGTCACGGTGGTCGGTGACCGTGTGCTCGAGGAGGGCTTGGCCGATGCCGCCGACCATGCCGCCCAAGGCCTGGCTGTCGGCGAGTTTGGGGCTGATGATGCGGCCCGCGTCGTACACGCCGAGCATCCGCCGCACCCGTACCAGTCCCAGCCGGGCGTCGACGGCGACCTCGGCGAAGACCGCGCCGTAGGCGAACAGGGAGAACCGTTCCGGTCCCGTGGGCCGGGTGAAGGAGCCCATGGCTTCGAGGTGGGTGCGTTTGTTGCGGGTCAAGAGTTGCTGGTAGGTCTCGCCGCGGGCGGGGTTGTTCTTCACGTGCAGTCGGCCGGCGCGCACGACGACGGTGTCGGGGTCGGCGCCGTGGAGCGGCGATTTCTCGTCCTCGACGGCGAGTTTGATCGCCTGCTGCCGCAGCTTGTCGCAGCCGTCCTGGACGGCCGATCCGACGCTGGCCATGGTCCAGGAGCCGCCGTGCGGCGGGGCCGGCGGCATGAGGGAGTCGCCGAGGCGGAACGTCACGTTGCGCATCGTCAGGCCGAGGGCGTCGGCGGCGACCTGGGTCTGGGAGGTGTAGGTGCCCGGACCCATGTCGCTGGCCGCGGACTGGATCAGCGCGGTGCCGTCGGCGTCCAGCCTGACCGACGCCGACGCGTCGTTGCGGGCCGTGTCGTAGACACCGGTGGCCATGCCGGTGCCGATCAGCCAGTCGCCGTCGCGGGTGGTGCGCGGGCCGGGGTTGCGCCGGTGCCAGCCGAACTCGCGGGCGCCGACGGTGTAGCACTCGCGCAGCCTGCGGGTGGAGAACGGCAGTCCGCTGGACTCGTCCTCGGCGGGTTCGTTGCGCAGCCGCAGCTCGATCGGGTCGATGCCGAGCTTGTGGGCGAGTTCGTCCATCGCCGATTCGATGGCGTAGGAGGCGGTGGTGTAGCCGGGGCCGCGCATGAACAGCGGGGTGTGCACGTCCAGCGGTACCGTCCGGTACTCCTGGCTGACGTTGGGCATGCTGTAGAGCATCTGTCCCGGGACGAGGACGGACTCCATGAACGTCTCGTACGACGATGTCTCGGCGCGCACGTCATGCGTCATCGCGGTCAGGTGGCCTCGCCGGTCGCTGCCCAGGCGCACCTTGTACTCGTACGTGGGCCTGTAGCCCGTTCCGAAGTACAGCTGTTTGCGGGTCAGGGCGAGTTTGACGGGGCGCTTCACCTCGCGGGCGGCGAGGGCCGCGATGGTGACGTGTGGCCAGGCCCGCAGCCCGCTGCCGAAGCCGCCGCCGACGAACGGCGAGATGACGCGCACCGACGGCGGCGCCATACCGAACACCGTGGCAAGTTCTATCTGTGTGCCGAACACCCACTGGGTCTTGTCCCACACGGTGAGCTGGTCGCCGTCCCAGCGGGCCGTGGTGGCGTGCGGCTCCATGGCGTTGTGGTTGTTGCGGGCGAGGTGGTACGTCATCTCCATGCGCACGGCGGCCGAGTCCAGCGCCTTGTCCGTATCGCCCCGTGCGTATTTCTGTGGCTCGCCGGGCCGTGCGCCGGCCATGTCGGTCGACGGCTGCGTGGCGTCGTAGGTCACCTTGACCAGACTGGCGCCGTGCTGGGCGGCCTCCAGGGTGGTGGCCACCACGACGGCGACCGGCTGGCCGTGGAAGAGGACCTTGTCGTCCTGGAAGACGTGCAGGCGTTCGCCCGGCGGTGCGGTGGGCAGCGGGTTGCGCTGGTAGGGCAGCTTGGGAGCGTTGAGGTGGCTGATCACCTTCAATACGCCTGCCTGGGCGAGGGCGGCGCGGGTGTCGATGCCGGTGATGCGGCCCTTGCCGATGCTGCTGTCGACAACGACCGCGTGCACGGCTCCGTCGATGTCGTGATCCACGGCGTACCGTGCCTTGCCGGTGACCTTGAGCCGGCCGTCCACCCGGGAGAGCGGGGCGCCGACGGCTGCCTGCGGCTGGGAGCTCATTCGCTGCCTCCTACGATGCGCAGCTGGCGTTCGACGGTGCGTTTGAGGAGTTCGGTCTTGAAGCGGTTGTGCTCCAGGGGGCGGGCTCCGTCGGCGGCCTGTTCGGCGGCCTGTGTCCACAGGGCTTTCGAGGGGCGTTCGCCGATGAGGTGCCGCTCCACGGCGGGCAGCTTCCACGGCACCGTGCCGACGCCTCCGGCGGCGACCTTCGCCTCGCGGATCACCCCGCCGCGGATGTGGAGGGCGACGGCCGCGGAGGTGAGGGCGAACTCGTAGGACTGCCGGTCGCGGACCTTCAGGTAGCCCGACTTGAGCGGACGCGGATGGGCCGGGATCTCCACCGCCGTAATCAGCTCCCCCTTGCGTAGAGCCTGTTCGCGGTTGGGGGTGCTGCGGGGCTGGAGGAGGAAGTCCGCGAAGGCGACCTTGCGCTCCCCGGCCGGTCCCAGCAGGTGGACGGTCGCGTCCAGTGCCGCGAAGGCCACGGCGACGTCGGAGGGGTGCGTGGCCACGCAGTCGTTGGACGTGCCGAGGATGGCGTGGGTGCGGTTGAAGCCCTCGAGTGCGGCGCACCCGGAGCCCGGTTCGCGCTTGTTGCAGGCCGCGGTCACGTCACGGAAGTACGTGCACCGGGTGCGCTGCATGATGTTGCCGCCGATGGTCGCCATGTTCCGCAACTGCGCCGAAGCGCTCAGCTCCAGCGCCTGCGAGATGACCGGGTAGGTGGTGCGCACCTTGGGGTGGGCTGCGGCCTCGGCCATCCGCACCAGCGCGCCGATGCGCAGTCCCCCGCGTTCGGTGACCGTGACCTCGCGCAGCGGCAGCGCGCTGATGTCGACCAGCGTCTCGGGGCGTTCGACGGTCTCACGCATCAGGTCGACCAGCGCGGTGCCGCCGGCTATGTACCGGCCGCCGCGCCGGCCCGCCGCGAGTGCGCCCCGGGTGTCGGAGACCTTGGTGAAGGAGAAGGGATACATGGCTCACCTCCCGCCTGCGGTCTGCTCGACAGCCCGCACGATCTTCACGTAGCAGCCGCAGCGGCAGATGTTGCCGCTCATCCACTCGCGGATCTCCTCGTGCGAGCCGGTGTGGCCCTCCTTGATGCAGCCGACGCCGGACATGATCTGACCCGGTGTGCAGAAGCCACACTGGAAGGCGTCCTGCTCGATGAACGCCTGCTGCAAGGGGTGGAGTTCGTCGCCGTCGGCCAGGCCCTCGATGGTGGTGACCTCGGCGCCCTCCAGGCGTACCGCCAGCGTCAAACAGGAGGTGACCCGCCGTCCGTCGACCAGGACCGTGCAGGCGCCGCAGGCGCCTGCGTTGCAGCCCTTCTTGGTGCCGGGCAGGCCGAAGTGCTCGCGCAGGAGGTCCAGCAGTGAGGTCCGGTTGTCGATGACGGCGATGTGCCGCTTGCCGTTCACGGTCAGTGCGACGCGACCGCTGGGCGGAGCTTCGGCGGCGGACGCCTCCTCGGCGCCGGACGGGGAGGCTCCCGCGACCAGGCCGCCCGCCATCACGGCGCTGCCGACGGCGGTCGTCGTGGCGATGAACGTGCGTCGGGACGGCGCCGACGCCGGCCCGTCAGGGGGAGAGCCGTATGACTCGGGAAGTTCGGTGGACATGGCCACTCTCTTCGTTCGGCGACAGTTGGGGTGGAGGGGGGGTCGGTGGTCTCACTCATGCGGCGTGCCGGACGACTGTCGGTCAGGGCAGCTGCGGGTACAGCGCGGCGACGCCTCCGGCCAACCCGCCTTGTACCTGGCGGCTGACGTCGTCCGCGAGGATCTCGTAGGCGCCTGCGGCGAGGCCGTCGGCGGCGAGGCGGGCGACGTCCGCGGGGTCGGTCTTGGGCCCGGTGACCTCCCGGGTCATGTCGGTGTCCATGGCGCCGACGTGCAGTCCGGCCACCCTGATGCCCTGGTCGGCGAGCTGCACGCGCAGGGTGTTGGTCAGCGACCACTCCGCGGACTTGGCGGCGCAGTAAGCGCCGGTCTCCGGGAAGCTGAACCAGGACAGAGCGGACAGGATGTTCAGGATGGCGCCGCCGCCGTTGGCCGCGATCTGCGGCGCGAAGCCCCGGACCACCGAGAGGGTGCCGAAGTAGTGGACATCCATCTCCAGGCGGGCGTTGTCGAGGTCGCCGGTGAGCAGGTCGGTGCCGGTGCCTATGCCGGCATTGTTGATCAGGACCGTCACGTCACCGGTGGCCTTGGCGGCGGCCGCGACGGAGTCGGGGTCGGTGATGTCGAGGGCGATCGGCGTGGCGCCGGGCAGGTCGACCTGGCCGGGGTTGCGGGCACCGGCGTAGACGGAGGCGCCGCGGCTGAGCAGTTCGGCGGCGAGTGCGCGGCCCAGGCCGCGGTTGGCTCCGGTGACGAGGACGGTGCTGGTGGAGAGGTCCATGGGAATGCTCCTGGTGCTGTGGTGCGTGCAGGTGATGGACGGGGGCGGTGTGCCGTACCCGGTCGTGGGTCAGGCGGTCGGGCCGGTTCTGTGGGCGGTGTGGTCACTGGTGCGCGCGGACTGCCGGCCGCCCGCCGGGAAGATCTGGCAGCTTGTGGTGGCGTGGGCGAGCAGCCGACCGGTGAGGTCGGTGACGGTGGCGGTGGCGTAGGCGGTACGCCGGCCGACGTTCATGGCGGTGGCTTCGCAGCGGATGCGGCCGGTGTCGGCGGTGACCGGGCGAAGGAAGGTGATGTTGAGGCCTTGCGTGGTGTAGCCGGTTCCGGCGGGGATGCGGGTGTAGACGGCGGCGCCCAGGGCGTTGTCGGCGAGGGTCGCGAGGATGCCGCCGTGGACGGTGCCGAGCGCGTTGTAGTGCCATTCCGCGGGGCTCAGTTCGAACACGGTGCGGCCCGGTTCGACCTCGATAGGTTCCAGGGCGATGGTGTTCGCGGCCGGAGGAGCCGGCAGCGTTCCCTTGCCGATCCCCTGCATCACCTCCAGGCCGCTCAGTTGCTCGGCGGCCTCGATGGTCGGGTGGGGATCCTGCCAGGTGTAGGCGCGGTGCCGGGGGGTGGGTTGCGTGCTCATGAGGCCGTGGGGGTGGGCATGGGCGTTCCGTTCTGGTGGGGGCGGTTGTGCACGGAGGTGAGGGCCAGCACGGCGGCGGCGAGGAGGACGGCTGCGGTGACAGCCAGGCCGGCGTGCACGCCGGAGGTGAAGGCGTCCGCGATCGCCGCGCGCACCGCGTCGGGCGGTGGAGTGGTGCCGGTCGTGCCGGAGGCGACGGCCTGCTCGATGGGCGCGCGGGAGACAGGAGGTATGCCGTGCGCGGCGAGTTGGTGGGGTAGGTCGGCGGTGACGCGGCCGGCGAGGAGCGAGCCGAGCAGCGCGGTGCCCATGACCGCGCCGACCTGCCGGGCGGTGTTGACCGCGCCGGAGGCCATGCCCGCGCGTTCCGGGGCGACGCTGACCAGCGCGGCGGCCGTGCTGGGCGCGATGACCAGGCCGGACGCGGCACCGAACAGCGCGAACAGCGGCCAGACCCGGCTGTAGGGGGTCTCCGCGCCGACCATCGTCAGACCGAAGACGGCGAAAGCAGCGAGGAGCAGACCGACCGTCAGGGGTGCCTTGAAGCCGGTACGGCGGATCACCCGGCCTGTGAGGTAGGCGGAGACGACATAGACGCCGAACAGCGGCAGCATCCGCCGGCTGGTGTCCAGCGCGTTCAGGTGCTGGACGTTGTTGTAGAACATCACGACGAGGACGGCCACGCCGGTGAACCCGAAGAGTGCCACCGCGGCGATGACCATCACGGCGCTGAAGGAGCGTGAGGCGAACAGCCGCACGTCGAGCATCGGCTCCGCCACACGAAGCTCGACGGCGATGAACGCCACCGCGCCGGCCGCGGCCACGGTCCAGGCGGCGATGACCGGACCGGCGGTGTAGCCGTCCTGGCCGCCCTGGATGAGGGCGTAGACGAGACTGGCGATCGCGATGGTGCCCAGCACTGCGCCGGCCACGTCGAGGCGGCCGTCGGGGGCCAGGGACTCCGCGGCGAACGGGATGGCGACCAGCAGCGTGATCACCCCCAGGACGGGGTTGGACACGAACACCGCGTGCCAGCTGAAACGGTCCAGCAGACCACCGGCGAGCAGCGGGCCGACGGCCAGGCCGATGCCCGACGACGCGGCCCACACGGTGATCACCTCGGTCCGACGCTGCGGATCGGTGAAGGCCGCGCCTAGCACGGCCAGGCTGTTGGGCAGGATGAGCGCGCCGCCGACACCGGAGACCGCCTGTGCGGCGATCACCATGGCGGTGGTGTCGGCGGTCGCCGCCAAGAGACCTCCGCCGATCATGACGACGACGCCGACGCAGAACATCCGCTTGCGGCCCAGGAGATTGCCCAGGGTGCCGGACGACAGCACCAGGGCTGCCACGACCAGCGTGTACGCGCTGGGTATCCAGATCAGCGCACCGGGGCCGACGTGCAGATCGTCCCGGATCGCCGACAGCGCCGAGATCGTGGCGGTGACGAGCAGGAACGTCATCATCACGCCCAGGCACATCGCCACCAGCGTCAGTGCTTCCCTGCGCCGTGCGGCCGCTCGCAGGTCCGTGGCGGCGCTGCGGCCGCCCCCGGCCCCGCCATGTGAGGGAACAGGGTGCGACGGCGCCGTAAGCCGGGCGCGGCGAAGGAACTCACGCATGATCGACATGTCCAGAAGCTAGGTGGGGGTGGTGTCGTCGGACGTCGTCCTAAGGGCCCGACGGGGTCATCCGCCAGGCCGTGTGAATGGACGGTTCCTACGCCTGCTGGTTCATGAGGCCGACGTAGTGGCCCAGGTTCCGCTCGATCTCGTCGAGGCCGATCTCGGCGATGGCCTGCCCCAGCTGCGGCACGCGGGCCTGGAACCCCGGCCAGTTGACCGATTCCGCGAACTCCGCCCAGGACGCGCGCAGATCGGCCACCGGCGGCAGGCTCGACCGGTTGATCTGTGTCTTGGCGGCCAGGACGGACTGCTTGTCGAACGAGGCGATGCGCGCCGCCACACCGCTCACCAGCTCGTCGAGTTCGGCGTCAGGGACGGCCCGGGTCACCCACCCGTACCGCTCGGCCGTATCGGCGTCGAAGTCCTGGCTGGTGAGGATCGCCTCGAGTGCGCGGTCCCGCCCCAGCAGCCGGGCCAGACGGTCGCTGCCGCCACCGCCGGGGACGATGCCGATCCCGACCTCGGGCTGGCAGAAGAACGCCTCCTCGCGGCTGGCGTAGCGCAGGTCGAAGGCCAGAGTGATCTCGTCCCCGCCGCCCCGGGTGCGCCCACGGATGGAGGCGATACTGATGAACGGCGCACTGGTCAGGCTCGTGACCAGGTCGACCCACGTGGGAGTCCCGTCGGCGCTGTTCAGCGCGAGGAGTTCTGGCACCTGGCCCAAATCGGCGTGGTTGTAGAAGTAGCCGGGCGTACCGCTGTCGAAGATGACGACCTGGACCTTCTCGTCCTGGCTCAACTCATCGACGACGTCGGTTAGTTGAGTGACGGTGTCCGCGCCGACGACGTTCGCGGGCGGGTTCGAGAAGGTGACCTTGCGGATCCTCGGTGCCACGGTCTCGATGGAGAACATGCTGTGCTGCGTCATGGTGAGATCACGTATTCCTGTGCTGATGTGAAGAGGTTCGTGCGGAGGAGAGGTCCATGCCGGAAGAGGAAGGCGTGGCCGCGCGGTGCACGTACGCCGGAGGGATGTTGGGCCATACCACCGGGCTGCGCTCCAAGGTGGAGAACCGCGCCGCCAGCTCGGCGGTGAAGCGGCGGGCCGGGGGCGCCCATACCGCGTGTACGTAAGCGAAGGTGCTGAACCGGCCACTCGGACTCAGTACGCCGGTCACCGCGTCGAGGATCCGGCCCTGCCGCTCGTGCGGCATGACGGTCCACGGGAGACCGGAGACGACGACGTCGACCTGGTAGGGGACGAGCTTCGTCAGGTCCTCGGCGGAGCCGTGGAGCACCTCGACGGCACTGTCGGAGTACCGTTCCGTGAGCCGGCGGGCGAACACCGGGTTGAGCTCGACCGCGACCAGCCGCGCTGCCGGAGCCAGCTGCCGCAGGATCGCTTGGGTGATCGCGCCGGTGCCGGAGCCCAACTCAACCACGACGTCGGCGCGGTCCAGGTCCAGGCCGGCGGTCATGGCCTGTGCGAGTGCGGGAGAACTGGGGGCGACTGCGCCGGTCAGCCGGGGGTGGCGAAGAAACTCGCCCATGATCGACATGCCCTGAAGCTAGGTATCGGCCGTATCGTCGGGAGTCATCCTGAGAGTCCGACCGGGTCATCCGCCAGGACGAACGAGTCCACTCTCGTAGGCCAGGACGACGGCCTCCACCCGGTCGCGGATGTGCAGTTTGGTGAGGATCCTCGCGACGTGGGTCTTGACCGTGGTTTCGCCGAGAAACAACTTCTCGGCGATCTCCACGTTGTTCAGCCCGCGGGCGATCAGACCCAGCACCTCGCGCTCGCGGTCGGTCAGTACGTCGAGGCGGGCGTCGGTGAGTGGGGCGACGGCGCCGGTGACATACCGGTCGATCAGCCGTCGTGTCACCGACGGGGCGATCATCGCGTCGCCGCGCAGCACCCCGCGGATGGCGACGAGCATCTCGGCGGCCGGCACGTCCTTGACGACGAAGCCGCTCGCTCCGGCGCGGAGCGCCGCGTAGGCGTACTCGTCGCGGTCGCACGCGGTGATGACCAGTACCCGTGTCCCCGGCAGGACGGCGTGCAGCTGTGCGATGGCCGAGATGCCGTCCAGGCGCGGCAGCCGCACATCCATGAGGACGAGGTCCGGGCGCAGTGTGAGTGCCTGCGTCAGGCCCGCCTCACCGTCCCCGGCCTCGCCGACGACCGTGAGGTCCGCCTGGCTGTCGACCACCATGCGCAGTCCGACCCGCATCAACTCCTGCTCATCCCAGATCAATACGCTGGCCTCGGTCATGGTGCACCGCCCTGGCCGGGCCGATCGGCGTGGCGGGCACTGGCGTGGACGGTGATGGCGTAGCTGGGCAGTTCGACGGTGAGCATGCGGTCCGGACACCGTTCGGCCCCGGTGACGAGGAGGGCGTGGGTGGTGAGGGTCATGAAAAACTCCGGTCGATCGGCGAATTGGTGGACTGGTGGACGCGGTGGATGAGGAAGGCAGTTCGTCGCGCCGGTGGCCTGATTTGACCTGTGCTGCGTTGCGGATCAGTCGCAGGCGCCATGGGTCAGGCGGTTGGGTCAGTACCGTGGGCGGCGCGGTGATGCCGGCTTGGCCCCCGCGTCTCCGGTCGGACTGCGCCCTTCGAACGCGACCAGGGTGACGACGATCGCGGCGGCGACGAAGGCCGCCAGATACGCCGGGGCCGCCGGTGTGACAGCGCATCCGACGACCAGGGCGGACAGTGCGACCAGCCGTGCCCGGGGCAGGTCGTCGAACAGGGTTGCCCCGTGCCAGGTCTGCGCGGCGATGTAGAGGGCGGGTCCGCCGAACAGCAGCAGGTTCGTGGTGATGCCCGCGTGATGGGCCGGGTGGGCGATGAGGCGTTCGTCGCCCGCCGCGGCGGCGATCATCCCGGCGACGGAGACCATGAGACTGTAGACGCCGCTGCGCCCGGCCCGGATGGGGTCTTCCGTCTCCTCGTAGTGGCGCACAATGTGCTCGGAGCGGCTGAAGAACAGCCAGAACAACGCGATCGTGCCGGTGAGCGCCACGCCGGCGGTCAGCAGGGTCATCGGCTCGTACGGTGCCCCGGTGAGCGCGGTTCCCGTGGTCAGGATCGTCTCGCCGAAAGCGATGATCATGAACAGGCGGCCGCGTTCCAGCAGGTGCCCGCCCGCGAAGGTGACCTCGCGGGAGTCCAGCCTGCGGCCGGGCAGCGGATGCGCCGTCCAGGTGCCCACCAGCTCGATCAGGGTCGCCGCGGCCCACCACGTCAGCCGTGCGCCGCCGTCGGCCGCCGCGCCGATCAGCCACACGGGTGCGGCCGCGACGAACCAGACCAGCACGCGGCGGAAGTGCTCCTGGTTGACCGGGTCGAGACCCACGGTGAGCAGCCAGACCGACCGGCCGATGTGAATCAGCAGGAAGGCACCGACGAAGACCCACCCGGCGTCGTCGAAGGCCCGCGGGATCGCCGCGTTCATGAACAGCCCCGCGAACATGACCGCCGTCAGCATCCGCCGGGTCCGTGGGTTTTCGGCCGGGACGAGGGCGACCGCCCACGTGGTGTACGCCCACGCCGCGTAGACCGCGCCGTAGAGCACGAGCGTCTGGGCCGCGCCGGTCCACGTCGGGTGGGCCAGCAGCTGATGCGACAGCTGGCCGATCGCGAAGACGTAGACCAGATCGAAGAACAGTTCCAGCGGCGTGACCTCCCGGCGCGCCGGGCCCTCGGGCAACTGCACGGTGGATCTCCTCGGTCGGGGAGGCATGCCGGCTCCTGAGGTGCCGGCCGCATTCCTGTGAGAGCTCAGGCGGCGAGGAAGGTGTTCACCTGCGTGGCGAACGGGAGCGTGTGCTGGAACGGCAGAGCATGCCCGGCGTCGCCGTACAGAACGAGGGTCGCGGTCCCCGTGTGCTGGACGGAGAGGTACGCGGCCCAGTCGGGGATCATGACGTCCTGCGTGCCATGGACGTACAGAACGGGCTGGGTGAGCGCCGCCAGCTCCGCCTTGACCTGCTCGAACGGGACCGCTGTGCTCTTGGCGATGGCGGTCGCCTGGGCCTTCTGGGCGGCCTCGGAGACGGCGGGGCGGCCGGTGGCCAGCCGGGTAGCCACCCGCGCGAGGTGGACCTGCCCGGCGGCGCGCCCGGCGTCGGTGTCGGGGAAGAACAGGAACACCATGTCGTCCGGGGAGACCTCGCCCTTGGCGAGGATGGCGCCCACCTGCGCGTTGCGGGGCGGTGCGCCCGGCAGGTCGCTGCCCGGCGAGGCGGCCACCACGACGAGCCTGCGCACCAGAGCGGGGCGGGTGCGGGCGATCTGCTGGGCGACGGTGCCGCCCAGGGTCCAGCCGAGCAGGTCGACCTGTGCGAGGCCGAGGGCCTCGATGAACTCGGCGGTGCCGTCGGCGAGGCCCTCGACGGAGTCGTGCGGGATGCCGTCGGTGTAGCCGGCGCCGACGTAGTCGAACACGATCACGTCGTGGTCGGCGGCGAGGAGGTCGAGCAGCTCGGGGTCCCACCAGTCGAGGGTGCCGAGGAAGCGGTTGAGCAGGACCAGCGGGACGCCGCCCCGCGGTCCGATGCGTCGGTAGGTGAACGTGGCGGAGGGTCCTTCGACGGTGAGGTCCTCTGCCGTGTCTGCCAGATAGGTGCTCATGGCGGGCTTCGCTTTCTTGTCGCTGCTTCTTCGAAAGGAGGTCAGGCGGCGGGCAGTCGGTTGAGCTTGCGCAGTTGCTGGTCGAACATGCGGGCGGGGACCAGGCGGCGCATGGTGCGGACGCGTCCGGTGATGGCGCCGGCGGTGTAGCGCAGCTTGGGCTTGCTGTCGGTGGCGGCGGTGACGATCGCCTTGGCGACGACGGCGGGGTCGTCACCGTCCTTGACCGCGCCGGCCATGTACTCGTCGAAGACCTGGCGGCGGTGGGCGTAGACCGGCAGGGGCTGGTCGGGCCGCACGCTGGCCGCGTCGAAGGCGGTGTTGGTCCAGGCCGGTTCGACGAGCAGGACCCGTACGCCGTACTCGCGGACCTCGTGGTCGACGGACTCCGAGTAGCCCTCGATGGCGTGCTTGGAGGCGGCGTAGGCAGCCATGTAGGGCTGCGGCATGAACCCGACGATGGACGAGATGTTGATGATGCGTCCGCTGCCCGCTGCGCGCATGTGCGGCAGGACGGCGTTGGTCATGCGGATGACACCGAAGACGTTGATGTCGAAGAGGCCCTGCGCCTGGGCGGCGGAGCTTTCCTCGGCGGCGCCCGCCGAGCCGATGCCGGCGTTGTTGACCAGGACGTCGATCCGCCCGAACCGGTCGATGACCTCTCCGACCGCCGCGACGACCGACTGGTCGCTGGTGACGTCGAGGTCGAGGAAGGTCACACCCTTGGGCGGGGTGACGTGCGCGGTGTTTCGGCTGGTCCCGACCACCTCGTAGCCCGCTGTGACCAGCGCGAGAGCGGCTGCCTTGCCGATGCCGGAGGACGCGCCCGTCACGAGGGCTACCGGTCGGGTTGTCGTCATTGCGGACTCCTGACTCAGTCGGATCGCGCTGGTCGCGATCCTCAATCGGTTTCACTAATGTATCAGCTTCTAAAGCAGGAGCAACAGGTGAGCATCAATTAATGGGCGACTCGTATCGTCCGCGTATCCATTACGGATAGTTGCCGCGCGGACGCTGAGCGCGGACTGCGCGACTCCAGTGGCAGCGGAGCGGGTGCCGTGTAGAGGGCTTTGGCGCCTCGATGGAGCAGATCGTGGAGGCGGCGGGGCTGACGCGGATCACGGCGCACCGGGGTTCGCGAACCGGCAGGCGCTCCTGGAAGCGCCCGTAGCCGGTCGGCGGAGTGTTGTCGGATTTTCTGGGTGAGTCGGCGTCGACAGCTTTGCCGTGCCAGGCCTGTCATGGGTGAAGCGGTTGAACGGAGCCGATCTCGATGCCCGTCGGCGTCCAGGAAGCACCTCGTCGTGCGCAGGTCGGGGAGCGGGTGTGCCGCTCGCGATCACGCGTAGCCGCACCCCTGAGGCGAAAGCTGAAACGCGTGCGGCGAGAGGCATGCAGCGGTGCCCGGCGTCTTCCGGATCTGTCCGGTCTCCACCCGGCCGCGGGGGCAAGCACCACCCTGTCCGAGTGGGTCGACGTCACCACCGGACACTGGGCCGGTATCGCAGGTAGCCAGTTCGCAGGGCTCGTCAGTTCGGTGGCGGTGACCTGAGCACGGTGCACCGTCGTGCAGCCGCACCCTGCCGGGTTCCGTTCCGGCGGGGTACGGCTGCCGGTTCGTTTGTGTAGGTGTCGGCACCCGTCTCGCGGTGGAAGGGCCGTCAGCGGTCGAGGAAGGCATTCACCTGGTTGCCGAACTTGACGGCGTACTGGAAGAGGAACCCATGGCCGGAGTTCGGGTAGATGCTCAACTGGGCGTTGGGGAGGTACTTGGCCAGCAGACGGGAGTTCTCGGGGGGCATCAGCATGTCACTGTCGCCGTCGGCGACCAGAACGGGCTGGAAGAGGGCGTTCAGGCGGACCAGCTTGGACTTGTCGGGGATGCCCCACTCCGACATCGCGGTGAGCTGGGCGTCGCGGGTGGCGAGGCTGGCGGGAGCGTCGGGGTCGGTGGTGCGCTGCCCGAGGCGCTGCAGGAACTCCGTTCCCGCGGCCTGGCTGGATGCGGTGCCCTTGAAGAACAGGAAGAGGAAGTCGGCGGGGCCGGGGTTGTCCTTCAGGACGCTGCCCAGCACCTTGGGGTCGGACTGACGCTGGTCCACTCCGCCCTGGGGGCCGGTGCCGGCAAGGACGACGCGGCGGACCTGTCAGCGGCGGTGCAGGGCGACCTCCTGGGCGATCTGGCCGCCGAGGGAGAAGCCGAGCAGGTCGTAGTGGGGCAGCTTGAGGGCGTCGATGAAGTCAATGGCGTCCAGGCTCATTTCCTGGATGGTGCTGGGGGTAGTGCCGGTGGAGCCGCCGACGCCGACGTTGTCCACGAGGATGACCTCGCGCTTGGCGGCGATGGTGTCGATGAGCTTCGGGTCCCAGTTGTCGAGGGTGCCGCGGAAGTGCTGGAAGAAGACCAGCGGCACGCTGCCGTGCCTGGAGTGGCCGAAGCGGCGGTACTGGTAGGTGACGCCGTTGACGGCCTTGACGCGCAGGTTGGGAGCAGTGCTGGCGCTCTCGGCGCTCTGCGTCCGGGTGACCGCGTGACGCGCGGCGCCCGAGCTGTCGCTCACGGAGTTGGCCATGCTCGGTACGGTGCCGACGACGGCCGCGATGACCGACATGCCGGTCACCGCCACGGCGGTGCGGCGGGGGATGAGGGTGCGTAGAGTGGTCGAGGACATGCCAATTCCCTTGGGGCGTTGGGCCGAAGGCATCCTCCGGCGTGGGTGGACCCTGTCGAGTACTGCTGTGCGCTTCGAGTGCGGACGTCTTGCGGGCTGCGCGCACCGATGCCGCCCTGGCTTCCAGTCCTCTTCTCGAGTTGCCTGTCTAGTCGGGCGCTGAAGTGCGCGGGTGCCATTCCGGACACTTCGCCTGGACGCCTGGACGCCAGGACGGACTCGGGCGGACCGGGGGGTTGCGGTTGCCGTGTGGACTCCCCAGTTCAGGCGACGTGTTCGTCTTGCTGCGGTCGGGGCGCCTGCCCCGGGGGACAGTCACGCTGAAGCACGCCTGATCGTGCGCCGCGACCCTATAAGTTGCATCAATGTATCATCTACAGCCTCACTAGCAACAGAACTGAATCAACTAACAAACAACCGGTATCGTTCACGTATCCTCTACAAGGAGACAAGCGTCGAACAACAAGGCAGGAGACAGACATGGGCCGACCACTGCGGGCAGACGCCGAGCGCAGTGTCCGCGCGATTCTGGAGGCGGCGGAACGCGTACTGGCCGAGGACGCCGGCGCCTCCATGGAGCAGATCGCCGAAGCAGCGGGGCTGACCAGGATCACGGTGCACCGCCGGTTCGCGAACCGGCAGGCCCTCCTGGAGGCGCTCGCTGTCTCCGCGAAGCAGCAGCTCCTCGACGCGATCGGGGAGGCCCGGCCCGACTCCGCTCCCGCGCTGGTGGCCCTGTACCGGGTGACCGCGAACGTCCTGCGGATCAAGAGCACTTGGCGCTTCACTCTCAGCCACGCCACGCCCCACACCAGCGCCGCAGCCGCCCTCTGGAAAGAGATCGACGCCTACACCGTCGAACTCCTGACCCGAGCCCGGAACGAGGGACTCCTCGCCTCGGACGCGGACCTGGACTGGACGCGGCAGGTGTACTACGCCCTCCTGTCCGAAGCCATCAACAGGCCCGGCGCGAACCAGGACCCGGCCGCTCAGGATTCGGACGCGCTGGCCACACTCGTCATCGACACACTCCTGCACGGCGCGGGACCACACGACTGAGCCCAACGATGGTGAGACCACATCTGGCCTGACCGCCCGGTAACCCGCTGGGCCGTTAGCCCGTGTCAGGATCAGCGAATGAGCCGTCCGGTCGAGACGAACCTGTGGGCGGACACCACTGCGGCCACGCAGCGCGCCAAGCCGCTTCGGCCTGCGGCCGGGTCGATGCCGATCCGGCAGGCGGCGGCGTCGGTTCCGCTGGCGTGGATGCGAAACCGCCGTGTCCCGCCCATCAGCAGGGATGCTCCGGCGTTCAGGGCGCGAAGGGCCTGAACCATTTCCACTCCCTGAGGGCTGTCCCGTAATCCCAGACACCCCCTAGGGTCGTGCTTCCTCGGCCCTGACGGCCTTCGGGTCCGGCCGCAGGAACACCGAGGCCGCGTCCGACTCAGTCAGGTGCAGGCCCGGCCGGAAGCGTGCCCGCCGCCCCTCGGCGCCGCGCCTGGCCTCAGCCCCGCCCCTGCCCTCGCGCTGGCCCTCGCCCTCGGTACGTCGCCTGTCGCGCCCCGCCGGACCGCGCTGACACAGGAAGTCGAAGTACCCGTCCCGTACCTGGCTCCCGGTCGGCTCCTCCTCGGCGGCTGGCAGCAGTTGGACATTGTCGACCGGCCGCCAGCACGGACCGAGCGAGGAAAGCGCGCCCAGCGGCATGCTCACCAAGTGCCCCTGCGGCAGGCGGGCGATCAGCCGGAGCCCCAGTCTGGCCACGGTGGAGAACTGCCCGGTGCTGATCTCGCCGACGGTCCGGAAGCGCCGGTTCGGACCCTGTTCGAGGACCGTGAGGCCGTCGGACCGGTGGACGAGGAGCAGGGTGCCGTCGGCGGTTCTCACCGGGTCGAGGGCCATTACGTCCCCGGTGACGTGATGTTCCCGCTCCCGGACCAGGAGTGTCTGCACGCCGCAGATCTCGGAGGTACCCAAGTCTGTAGCACTCAACACGCCGCCCTCGGCGGCCAGTTGCTCGATGCTCAGCTCAGGGACGTCTGCGAGCAGGGACACCCGGAACGGTCCGCCGGCCGTGGTGCGCAGACGCGCCCGCACGGCGCTCTCGTCCTGCTGTGCGCGGACGAGGACTCGCTCGGTGGCCCCGGAAACCCTGCCGGTGAACCCCCAGAGCCGACGCGTGCGTTGGGCGAGCACATCCGGCGGATCGTCCCGCCACTTAATGTCCCACCGCTTCTGCTTCGCGTAACAGCGGCTGATGCGCTGCGCCTCCGCCTGGATTTCGAGGTCGCGCCGCGCGTCCTCCGGCACCGGGGCACCGGCCGGTACCACCACCCGGCGTCCGCCGACGCTGGTGACGACCACGACGGGCACGTCCGAGAGCAGATAGTCGTTGTAGGGGATGTCCAGCCGCCTCGGCGCATTTCCCGCCGTCCCCGCCCTCGAGCCGTGCACGGTGCTCCGCCGCCGGCAGGCCGCACGCCGCCTGCCGACAGCCCGTAGAACCGGCAGCCGGGGAATGCCAGCCAGCGCCGCATCGCCGCGGCGGCTGCGGACGTGGATGCAGAGCTGCGGACGATGAGTGCGGTCCCGCGCAACGTGCGAAGGAAGCGCGGGGCCGCAGGCCGCGGCCGTCCTGTCGAGCCGGGCAAAAGGGACCGTACGTCACCCGCCGCCGATACCCCACGCGGCACTCCGCGCGGGGTACCGCCGGACTGTCCGTCGGCAGGCCCACCGCCTGCCGCTCCCAGCGCCGTCCCGCTGGCGCCGTCGTTGCCCGTCTTACGTTTTCCACTCGGGGGTCAGCCGCCGTCCTAGCGGAACTCCGGCTGCGCACATGGACTCCACCGACGGCACGAGACCCCAAGCCTCAAACGGGCCCGGGGTCCGGCAGGGTCAGACGGAAGCGCTCACGCATCTGGTGGGGATCACGCGGGCGAGGTGAACGCTCCCCCGTGGGGCGGAACCCCATGCGCTGGTACAGGGCTCGTGCTCGCTCATTGCCATCCGCCACCGTCAACGAAACTGACGTGGCACCGTGGGCCGAAGCATGACCGATCGCAGCGCTGATCAGTGCCTCTCCCACGCCTCGCCCACGCCAGGCCGACGCTACCCACATTGCGTCGAGCTGGCGTTCTTCGGTTAGCGTGCCCGATGCGGTCACCAACGCAGCGACGCCCACCGCCTGCTCTGCGGACCAGGCCAGGAACCAGGCGCTTACCAAGATTCGCTGGAGCCAGAAAGCTTCAGGTCTTGCCCTTTCGTCGGCCAAGGTGGAGCCGAACGCGTCGGCGTCCGCTTCCAGAGCGCGCAAACGAAGCTGCTTGAGTGCAGTCCAGTCCTCGCAAACCGCCCGTTCGACCCTCAGCATGCGTACATACTCGTGGCGCCCCAAGGGGATCTCCACGGAGTTTCCTGCCTGCCGGGACTACGGCTGGTGTCAGCGGGATTCGTCGTAGGGGTCGCGGCTGCCGGACTTGGCCAGGCCTCGGCTGATCATGTAGCCGACGGTGAGGACCACGATGTAGAGCCATGCCTTGTCGGCGCGGAAGTAGTCGGCGTGGCCTTCGTCGTCTCCCACGACCATGGAGGCGATCAGGACCGCGACGACCGCGGCGATGTAGGCGAAGAACTCGGTGGTCTTGAAGGCGGCCTTCGTTTCGGTCGACAGCCGGCGCGGCCGGTGAGCGGCCGCATCGGTGCCCGCGTGGTGGCCTGCGTTGCCGACCGGATTCACAGCGCTCATGAGAAGGCACCTTTCTTGTTCATCGGAGCGCCTGATGCGCTCCGACTGTGGCTGGGCTCTGGCCGTTGGCCGGGCTGCGCTCACGGATCGCTACAGCGAAGGGTTGTCCATGAGCACAGACGGGCGGCGCGCCGCCCCGGCCAGGCCCCGGGCGGAAGGCTTCGGGGACTGTGCGGCCCTCCAGGTGTGAGGGCCTGGGCGATCTGCTGCTGGTCCGCCGCTGCTTTGGCCCCGCAGATCCTGCCGCTGTGGCGGTGGCGGCCGGGATCGGACCTGGTGACCGGCCGGGACCGCGTCGCGGAGATCCGCCTCGGGCAGCAGTACCTCACCCTGGCGTTCCGCGGCGACGTCGACGGCGAGGGCGACTTCGGCTTCGCCGTCCCGCTGCCCTGCCCCGTGGACCCGGAGTGCGTCGGGCGAGCATGGGCGCCGGCCTGCAGCGTCAGCTGCCTGTACCGGGCGCTGACCGGCGAGCTGGACCGTACCGCTGCTCCAGCAGATCGACAGGGCCGTAGCGATCAGGCTCCCGAAGTCGGAGTGACCTGAGATCTGCGAGGCTGACCTACCTCACCAGACAGGCCAGCGGCCCCCCCCACCGGGAAGGTGGGGGGGCCGCTGGCGTCGGATTCAGTCCTGGAACTCCGTGCTCCGCACCCCGTAGAACGACGGGTTGGCCGGACGCACGGCGGACTGCTCCAGCATGTCGGCGAGCTTCACGAAGCCCTTGGTGCGCCGGACCACGGCGAGGGACTTGCCCAGGGCGTTCTTGTCCTCCGACAGCTCCTGTGCGGTGCTGATGATCAGAGACTTCAAGTGCTCCGACTCGCCCACGATCTCGTCTGCTGCCACGGCGTGCCCCTCCTGGTCATCGGAACGGTCAGCCAACCAACCGGCGTCGGTCGCCCGTAAGACCGTCTCACTTTCACGCGTGAAGTGACCGAAGATCCGGGTCAGGGGCCGGTGAGGATGTTGTGGGTGCCGATCCGGCGCCAGACGATGTGCTGCTCGCCGCGGACTATCTCCAGGCCGTACTGCCACGTCGCCCGGCCGTTGCCGTCCCAGGTGAGTTCGAAGACGCCAGAGTGCGCCGTACGCCCGTGATGCGGAGGCCGGCACGGAACGGGCGTCCGGCGCGGAGGTCGTCGACGAAGGCGCTCACGGCCTGGCGGAAGGCGCGGCGCTGTTCGAGGGTGAGGCGGTCGTGATCGGCGGTGAAGCGAGGCAGGGCCTCGTACGTGGGCACGGCGAACTCCTCCAGGACGCACGAAGCCCCCGGCCGGTCGGCCGGGGGCGGTGGTGGCTGTTCGTGTTGAAGGGCGTCGGTGACGTGGTGTGCTCAGCGGTGGTGGACGGTCGGGGGAGTGGTGCGCTGGTGCGCGTTGGATGGCGTTGGAGTCGGCTGGAGTCGGATGTCGTAGCGGGTGGTGCTGTCGGTGCGCAGTATTCGCACGGCCGCCGTCAGCTCCCGCCGCGGTCGTTCATCAGGTCGTTCCACTTCTGCTCGATGACCGGGTCGTTGGTGCAGCGGGTGCAGTTGGGCAGGTAGTCGGTCCGTGTGGGATATGGCACGCCAGCCGAGCGGACGACGACGTGCGGGCGCAGCGTGAGGGGCTGGCCGCACAGTGGGCAGGGGTCTTCGTGAAGAAGATTCGTTTTCATGCGGCGGACTGTGCACACGTCGGTGGCTTACCGTCTCGGGCTGACCGGACGGCCCGCCTGACGGGCGCTTCAGTAAAGATCTGGTGATGGCCTCCCGTCCGGCGGGACGGACCCCGGATCGCGCTTCTTTGCAGGTCAGGCCCAGGGTTCCATGGGCCGATGATCAGCATGTCGCCAGTTCGCCCGGGGTACGGGGTGCGCTACCTGTTCCGCAGTGTGATGGTCGGAGACGGTCACCGCCCCGCAGGCACGTCGCTGCGCGCCGCCCAGGACGAAGCCGGTGTCCCGCCCGGCGTGTGGAAGGGCCGGGGCCTGGCCGCGCTCGGCCTGGCGGCAGGCGACGTGGTGACCGAGCGGCAGACCGAACTGCTCCTGGGGGAAGGCCGGCACCCGGATGCCGACCGGATCGAGCGCGAGCGCCTGGAGGCGGGCGACGATCCGGCGAAGGCGCGGCGGGCGACCGTGCTGGGCAGGCCCATCGAGCACAACAAGTCGCCGAAGACCGAGAAGGCCAAGGAGCGCATCCCCTGGCTGGCCATGGACCTGGTGTTCCGGGCGCCGTCAACGGCACACATCGAGTGGGCGCTCGGGGATGACGAGACCCGCGTGGTGCTGGAGCTGTGCCAGGACATCGCCCGGGACAAGACGCTGGCGTGGATTGAGGATTCGGTCGCGGAGACCCGCTGGAGGAGCGGCGGCAAGATCCGCAAGCCGATCAGGGATGGGCTGATCGTCGCGGTGTTCCGGCACTACGAGTCGAGAGCTGCCGAGTCGAAGCCGCTGCTCCACGATCACGCGGTGGTGTCGATCCGTGCCCGGCGGCCGGACGACAAGGGGACGTGGGGCAACCTGTCGGCGGACTCGCTGATGGCCAATATCGTCGCCGCTGACACCCTCTACACCCTGTACTTCATGGAGGAGGTGTCCGCCCGGCTCGGGTGGGCGTGGGAGCCGCGCGAGGTGACGCCCGGCCGTCGGCCGGTCATGGAGATCGCCGGGATCGACCAGCGGCTCATCGGCTGGCAGTCCACCCGCCGCCAGCAGATCGAGGACACGTTGTCCGTCCTCACGACCAAATACGAAGAGAAGCACGGGCACGCGCCGGGGGAGCAGGCCGCCTACGCACTGGGCTGCCAGGCCGCCGACCAGACGCGTCCGCCGAAGCGGACGGAGCTGCTGTCGCTGACCGAGCTGCGCGAGCGATGGCGCGCCTCAGCGATATGGGCGTTCGGCGCCTGCACCGTCTACCGGCTCGCACAGCGCGCGCGAGCGGCGGCCGCGGCAGCGTGGGCGCGGGTGCGGCCGGTGGTCGACGTCGTCCTGGCCGCCGTCGACACCGTCGCCGTGGTGTACGTGATGCGCGGCGCCTTCAAACGCCACCACCTCCTTGCCGAAGCGCGCTGCCACCTCGCCTACGCCCTACGCGGCCGGCCTCACCAGCCCGGCCTGGACGAACAGATCGTGCAGGCGGTCGTCGACGACTACAGCCGCCCCGTCGGGCGCGGCCTGAAGATGACCGCCGACCTACGCGCCCTGTACCCGAGCGACACCGAGGACCAGGCCGTGCTGCGCCCGCTGACCCGCAGCCGCACGGCGGCACCGTACGAGCGGGCCCGCCTCGCCGTCGGCGCCCTGGCCGCCCGGGTCCGCGCCGCGCGCCGAGCGGATCGCCGGGGCTCACGCCCCCGCCCGTACACCGTCGCGGTGCCCACCGCCTCGAGGCCGTCGCATCCGCGGCCCTTCCGCGACGGCCGGAAGGACGGCCGTGTCCCGGAGCAGGAGACCGGCGTCGACACGGTGGAACAGACGCGCCAGACCTTGGAAGCCGCCGCCGCGCAGGTGATCGCCACGCTCCAGGACAGCCGGCGGGCGCGCGAAGCCGCCCACGGCCCCCGCCCGCAGCCCGCCCCGGCGACGGCCCCGCAGCCGCACACCCAGCAACCCGGCACCCAGCACACGCCGGGCCGAACCACAGGAGGAGTCACCTGAACACCCCGGAAGAACGCCCCAACCCCGACGAAGCCCTCGCCCGTGCCCGTGCCGCACGCGAGCAGATGGCCGCCGCGCTCACCGAGGACCAGGGGGCCCGACCCTGACGAGTCCCTGGGATGGCAGCCGATCTGGAAGCGGCCCCGGAAGCCGAAGTCGAAGGCCGCGAAGAAGGCAGAACTGCGCAAGCAGCGAAAGCGGCTCCAGGAAGCCGCCAAGCGCCGCCTTGCCGCGAGGAACTCGCGCCGGCCCCGCTCCCGGCAGAACCGGATCGGCAACGCCGCCGCGCGGCGCGACGCCCGCGCCCTGTCCCGAGTGCGGCACTCCAACGCCTGGCTGTGGTGACGGTGTCAGGCACCGTCCACTGAGTGAGCTCCCGCCAACCTGAAAATCCCTGGTCAGCAGGGCTGGTGTGACTGGCTTTCGTGGTGCTCACGCTACTCGTGGGCGGGAGCCCATCGAGAAGATCGTCTGCCAGAGGTCGGGGATTGTCTCCGAAACGGAGCCCGGGGCAGCGCTCCGGCCCGTGCGTCTGGGCTGGGAAACGCAGTTCGTCCTGCTGGCCGGTGCATGCCATCCTGACACCGTGCTTTTGAACGATCTCTCCAGCAGTGTCGACCTCCACCCAGTGCGTTATCAGTTCGCCACCGTTGGGGGCGACTCGTACGACGACAACTGGCTGGTCATTGACGGCACGGTGACGACTCCTGAGGGAAACTGGTCCTTCGCCGATCCGTGTCTGCTCACCGATGAGGCCCGCCAGGTGTCCGCGTGGCTGCGCGCGGTGGCCGCAGGGACGGTGGATGTCACCGAACCTGATGTCGAAGGTGAGCTGTCGCCGGACCTGTCGTTCATCGAGCCGGTCTTGGATTTCAGCCTCGCCAACCGAATCGCAGGTGGGGCCTCGGTGATTCGCGTTCATCTGTCCCTGGAGGCGGCACCTCCGTGGCATCAGGGTGAGGACAGGGCCGACATCTACCAGTACGTCGTGGAAGTCGAGTTGGACGCCGCAGCGCTGCTTCACGCGGCTGACCAGTGGGACCTTTCTCTGGCTTTCTTCCCACCCCGCTGATCCAGACGCCCGGCATCCCCGTACAACCGATTCCCACCTGCTGGGGCCGGATGACCCTCTACGATCCGGTGCATGCTGGATCCCGAGTTGCTGGAACGGATCACCACGCGGCGTGCGGAACTGGATGAGCTCGAAGAACAGCTGGCCAAGCAGCTGATAGAGGTCCGGGCCGAGCGCGACGAGCTCGCCGTCGCTGAAAAGGTCCTGGAACGGATGAGCGAGCAGCTCGCCGAGGAACGGGCCGCGTTCGCGCCGATCCCTGGGCAAGTGGGCGGCCGGGCGGTGATGGTCATCCCGCACCGGGCGGCGAATGTGGAGGAGACCATGCTTCCGCCGGACTACCAGCGCATTCTCTCCGTCGTGCGGCAGGCCGCCGACCCGGTCAAGGCTCGGCAGGTCGGCGAGGTGCTGGGGGTGGACGTCGGCGTGAAGAGCAAGCTGGAACCGTTGCGCGGAAAACTGATCAGGCTGGCCCACCGCGGCTGGCTGCGGAAACAGCCCGACGGACGATTCACCATCCGGCTGTGACCATGGAAGCCGCTGCCCCGCGGGCGGTGCTGAGCGGCCGTAACCGGGGCGCCCCCGGCGGCTGTTGGAAATGTGTGACCACAACCAAAGAGCACACCGAGAGCACCTTCCCGCTTGTCTATCAGTGCCGTCTGTCGCTGTCCACGCGCACCGTCAACCACCTCGCCGACCTGCTGCGGCGTCACCTGAAGGCGATCGGGTCCAGGTGGCGGATCCTGCCGCCCGGGAAGATCGCGGTGATCGTCCTGGCCGTACTGCGCCACGACCAGCGCCTGGCCGACATGGCCGGCGGCAACAACGTCTCCGAGTCCACTGTCCGTCGCTGGCGCGACGAGGTGATCGCTCTCCTCGCCGCGCAGGCCCCTCGCCCGGACCGCGCGCTGAAGAAGATCGCCCGTCAGGGTGGGGAGGTCGTCCTGATTGACGGCACCCTGGTCCATACCCAGCGCCGCACCGGGAAGGACGACCGCAAGAACTACTCCGGCAAGCACCGCCATCACGGTCTGCACTTCCTCGCCCTCACCGACGAGAAGGGCCGCCTGGTCTGGATCTCCGCCGCCCGTCCCGGCCGCACCCACGACAACACCGCGGCCCGCCACGCCCACATCCTGGCCCACCTACGCGCCGCCGGTCTCGGAGCGCTGGCAGACCTCGGCTTCCGCGGCCTGGACAACGACGTACTCGACCCCCTGATCGTCACCGGCTACCACTCCAGCCGCACCCACCGGCTCACCGCCGGCCAGAAGGAAGCCAACCGCGTACTCGCCGTCGGACGCGCACCGGTCGAGCATGGCTTCGCCCACCTCAAGAACTGGCGGATCCTCACCAAGCTCCGCACCGACCCCGCCCACGCCACCCAGCTCCTGCGCGCTCTGCTCGTCCTGACGAACCTCGAGATCAACCGCTGACAGACGATCTACGACGAAGACTTCCGCCCACGATCAGCACGAGTACCCCGGGACACGGTCACACCAGCCCTGCTGACCAGGGATTTTCAGGTTGGCGGGAGTCAGTGGACGACGGATCGTGTGGGAGTGAGCGATATCGACGGGGGCGATGCTGTGCATCCACCCGGTGCGCGCCCGCCGCGTTTCTCCGTGACCTCCACTCAGGTCAAGGAGAAACGCGCCGCCCTCAACCGGCCCACTCCACCGCATCGACCCAACCCGGTGCGCACCACTCCCGCACTGCCGGCCGCACCGGTGCGCACCGCCCACCGAGTGGACGCGCACGGATGGACTCGGTGCGCACCGAGTGGATGCGCACCACCGCACCAGGTGCGCATCCACCCGCACGGTGGTGCGGTTACCGGTGCGTTCGATGCGCACCGGATCGGATGGCGGTGCGCACTACACGGTGGTGGTGCGCACCGACCGCCGCTCGGTGCGCACGGCGGCGCGCCAATGGTGCGCACCGCGCAGGGGCTACGCCGCGCGGGCCCGCTCCAGGTGCTCGATGCGCATCGTCTTCAGGGTGTCGACGGTGTCCTCGCCTTCCTGCCGGAGGACGTTCTCGGTGAACCGGATGATGGTGTTGGCGATGCCCCAGATCGAGCTGGGGACGCACTCACGCGTCCACTCCTCCAGTGCGGCCAGCAGGACGCCCCCGACCTCGTCCAGGGCGAAGGAGTCCGCGCACGGATCGGCATCGGGCGCCAGGTCCGTGATGGGGAGGATGATCTCCTCAGCCAGCCGCAGCAGGAGGACGGTCGGTGCCGGAACGGCTTTCGTCCGGTCAATGACAGTGGCAAGGGCGTGCTCGCTGTGGTCCTGAATCGCCAGGAGGTATTCGAAGGCGAGCTCCACCTCGTCGGGGGTCAGCGGCGTGCGGGGCTGCTCCAGGTGCGGCATGCGGATCTCCTCAACAGGCTGCCGCCGTGCCGATCACGGCGACTGACCTGATGCTCAGGCCGCGCCCCTGTGGATAAAGTCCGGAGATTTCTTCCCTATCGCCAAACCGGGGCGAACTGGTGCCGCATGGGTTGAAGAGGACCCCCTTGTCGAGTCCGGTCGGTCCGACCATGACCCCTTGTCGAGTCATGGTCGGGCCGACCACGTACCCCTTGTCCGATTCGGCGCGGGCCGCCAAGGGGTGGCGTTTCTCCTAGACCGACCTCGCTACCGGCTATGAACAGGTCGAGGACAAGGGGCGGTTGTTCACGATGGCGGCACGCGCCCGCAGGAGGGGGGCATGCAGCGGCCACCGAGCCATCGGGGCGGCTCTGCTCTCACGGGCGCGCCACCGGGTGTCACCAGGCCGGTGGAGGACGCCAACGCACAAGGGAGAGACCCGGGATGATGACCGACCACCGGCACCCGCCGTACCCTGACCGCACCGCCAACCGGCGCGCCGTACGCCCAGCGCCTGGAGGGCTGGTCGGCCGGGCAGGCCGCCGTAACCTCCTGCCGCCGGCGCTTGCGATCCCACTGCCGTACCCACTTCCGTGCCCGGCACCGGCACCGACCGCATTTGCCCTGCACACCACGGCTTTCCGGTGCTTCGGCACATCGTCACAACCCTCTTCTCTCCTCCTCTCACTGACCAAGCCCTGGGAAATAGGTGGGGGTGGGGTGTCAGTGGTGGAGGCGATCATCGGGTTCAGGGCGCCCCTGGTGCCCTTGGCGGCCGGGCGGGGCCGGCGCCCGGCCGGTGGCCGGACGCGGACGACAGGAGGGCGGGGTTGATGGCGGGCAAGCGCAAGGCGAACGAGGCGGGATCGTCGACAGGCCTGCGCGGCGATGTGCTGCGCGCGCTCGGGGTGCTTAAGGCCGCGACGGCGGATCAGATCCAGCGGCTGTCCTCCCCGCACCTGACGTACCGGCACACCACGAAGGAGACGGCGGCCCTGCGGAAGGAGGCGCGCACCGCCTCCCATCGCGGTGCGCTCAACGATCTGCGCAGGCACGGTCTGTCCGTCGACGGCGGCCGTACCCGAGGGGGAGAGGAGGTGCGCCTGCTCACCAAGGACGGGCTGGCCGCCGCCGGGATCGAGTTGGACCGAGGGCCGGAGGAGATGGGCGGCATGCCCAAGAGCGCGGGCCGCTCGGGTGCCTCGCACGCGATGACGGTCAACGAGACCGTCCTCGCGATGATCCGTCCGAAGCCCGACCTGGACCTGGTGGCCGGCGAGCCGGCCGAAGCCATCGCCGCCGCCCGGGCCGCCGTTGACGCGCCCGACGGGATCGGCGCCATCACCTCCTACGCCACCGAGGTCGCCCTCCCGGCGACAGGCACCTGGAAGAACCCCGGCGTGGGGTCTGCGTGGGCCGACATCGTCCTCACCGCCCCGGAGGCCGGGCTGCCGCTGCTGTTCATCGAGGCCGACAACTGCACCGAGGAAGCCCCGGTCATCGCGGCCAAGTTCGACAAGTACATGCGCCACTTCCACCGCAAGGCGAAGGACACCGACGGCCACGAGAAGCCGATGTGGCGCACCCGCTGGAGTGCGCCTGATCCCCGGTGGGGCGACGCGTCACACCCGCCGGTCCTGCTCGTCTTCCACCAGGTCGGCAAGCGGTCCGCGCTGACGCAGATGAAGCGGGTCGCCGACCTCACCCGCGAACACTGGCAGGGCCAGTGGGCCGAAGGCGGCTTCCGCATCTACAACGGGAAGATGCCGATCGTGGCGACCACCTTGGAGCTGCTGCGCGAACACGGACCCGCAGGGCCCGTGTTCTGGCGCTTCGGCCGTGAGGACCGCCAGAACCTCTTCGACGCGATCGGCAACCCCCGCCGGGACGCTGGCCTCGCCCGCCGTGCCGAAGACGCGCGGCGCCGCCAAGCGCAGGAAGCAGCCGAACGCGAGGCCCAGCGCCCGGTGTGCGCCGACTGCGGGACCACCTTCACCGACGACCGGTGGAAGGCCAGCACTGCGGTCGAATGGGACCGCGGGGACAGCCACCCGCACCTGTGCGACGACTGCAAGGCCCGGGCGCTCGAAGCGGAGTGGAAAGCGGAACAGGCCGAACGCGAGCGCCAGGAGCAGGAGCACCAGGAGGAGGCGCAGGCCTCGAAGGCCGGCGGCTGGCTCGGACGCTGGCGCAGCTGACCCTGGTCGGCAACGCGGGGCTTGCCCAGGGCCGCCCGGGCAAGCCCTCGTTGTCGGTGGCGGCTGCGAGGCTGGAGGGCATGGACAGCGACGATGAGCAGCTGCTGCGCGGCCGGATCTACGGCACCGACCACGACCATCCGGGCCCGAAGCCGGGACGGAGCTACGCCGAACTGGTGGGCGGGCCGCTGGACGGATTGCTGCTCGACATCACCGGCTGGAGGCCGGAGGAGATCGACGACGGTGTCTCACTCCTCACCGAGCTCGGGCAGTTCGGCCCCGGGGGCCGGGCGCTGTACGACCCGCGCCCCGGCGACCCGGCCCGCTGGGACTGGAAGGGCGACAGTCCCTGAGGGACCGCCACTCGGTCGGGTGAAGACACGGCAGGGGCGGAACCCTCCCTGGTGGTTCGGGCGTAGTGCCGTACATGGACCCCATCAACGAGGCGCACGTGAGTGAGCCGGGCCTGATCGTCGTCGACGTCGCGGCCGCCAACGATGACACCGTGCTCTCGTTCCAGCAGCTGCTCGCCGACCGGTGGGCTACGGCGACCGCGACGTCGACAACGCGGGACGCGGGCGAGCCCGGCGTCCGGCTGCGCTGCTACCTGGACCTGAGGCAGCCGCTCGACTCGTAGCGCCGACCTTCGTTTACCGCGAGGCATCGGCCGCCTGCTGACGTACCCCACACCGTCAGCAGAAGGTCCGAGCGGCATGGCCGCACAGCCGCGCGGCCTGACCTCCGTCACGCCGCGCGACCGGGTTCTGAAGGGGGATGTGGTGCTCTCTCTAAGCTTTTTACCAGCGGAGCTGGGGGTTCTTCGCCCGCCATTCGACGAGGCGCTCGTACGCCGTTTGGGCACGTTCCATGTCACCACCGAACGCGCCCGCTTGGAGCAGCGGCCAGTTGGGTGTCAGTTCTGCCTTGATCGTGTTGGCCATGCTGGTGTCGTACTCCCAGTGCACGTCGTCCATGAACTCGCCGACCCACGGGAAGCGCATCTGCTGTGTGTCGTCGTCCACGGCGATCATGGAGGCGAGGAACTCGAAGCGCGTGCAGGCGGTCTGGTACGCCGTGTCGTGGGGTTCGAGGACTTGCAGTGGTTCACGTGTTTCCTGCCGCAGGAACCTGCTCTGAGGGAAAAGCCAGTGCTTCCCCTCCGGCGGGGGCATGACGGATTTGAGGTCGGTTGCCAGGACGCGCGTGGGGTTGAGGTAGACGGCCGGCGGTTGCGTACGGGTCCTGCCCGACAGGGTGCTCCAGGTGGGCTGGGCCATGATGGTCGCCAGGAACTCTTCGCGACGGCTGATGACGGCGGTGACGCCCATGGTCCAGGTGGCCAAGAGCGCCGGGTAGTGCCGCAGCGCCTCCAGCACGTCATTGAAAGATCCCGGGAGCGTGCTGCGGATGCGGGTGAGCCGTTCGAGGGCGCGTAGCCACAGGGCGTCATGGGTGCCGTCGTCGTTGAAGACTCCATGGGCCAGGAGGTGGAGCAGGACGTCGCAGTCGGCCCGGTAGCCGCGCACGCTCTCCTCGAAGACGGGCCCGCTCAGGGGACGCGCGGCTGCTGCTGTTCTGTCGAGGATGTCGGTGACGGTCTGGTGGACGAGGTCAGAGACCTCGATCCTGCGCACTGGGTCGGGCAGGGCCCGCTTGAGGCGGGTGACGGCAATGTCGCGGGTGACGGGCGGTGCCGCCATCAGGTCCAGGGCCTCGATGCGCCGCTGGAGGTCGGTGAAGAGGTCGTCCGCCGCCATGCCCTTGATGACGACGGCGTTGTGCTGGGTGGTCAGGTGCTTCGCCGCTTCTCCGAGCGTGCCGAAGGACGACCAGAACATCGGATACCGGCGGGGACGTACACCTTCCAGGGCACGGACGAGCGCCGTGTCCCAGTCCGCGGACCAGCCGCAGATGATCAGCCCGTACTCGTCCAGGACTCGTTTGAGCAAGTCCTGTTGTTCCGGCTCGTAGGTCTCCAACTCGTCCACCGTGTTGAGCTGGTCCAGGGCGGCGTAGTCGCCGTGGAGCTTGATCACTGTCACCGGGGCGTGGGGGAGCGGCATCATCTCCGCGATCTGGCTCGGTCGGCTGATGACCTGGGGCGAGATACCCGCCTCTTCCAGAGCTCGTTCGGTGAGCCGGTCGAAGTTGGTGGTCAGGATGACGCGGACACTTCCCCGCTTCACCAGCTGGGCGATCGCGTGGTGGGCGGGGGTAGGACCCTTGGCGCCGGGCTCATCGTCTTCCTGGGGCTGGAAGTACCGGGCGAGCTGCTGCTGGCGGGCGGCTGCCGTAGGTGCCACAGCACCCAGCAGCCCCGAGTACCCGAGGACGCCGTCGTAGTGCTGCGCCCACCAGCCGACCGGGTCGGCGACCGCCTTCGCGGCGGCATCAGCGTTGTTGGGGTCCTGCATGGCGGCGACGCGGCCGACGAGGTCTTCGACGATGCCCCATCCGGTCTTCACGCCGGATGTCAGGGAGATCCCGGACCCGAGTAGGAGCGCGTACACCCCGGGGCTGGCATGGACGTTCAGGGCGAGCGCAGTCTTGGCGTCCAGGATGCGGCCGGGCGCTACCACGAGAGGCGCTTGCGCGGGGGTTTCTGGTGCTGTGCCGTCGGTTTCCACGGGAGCTGCTCCTTTCACGGACGACGCTCGGAACGCGTTGTGACGCCCGTCGTGGAAAACTCTACCGCCTTTATCGTCGTGGTGACGATAAAAGAGAGGTAGTCCCTCGCTCTCATGCGGTCGACGGGGAAAATGGCTGACACTGGGGCCAGTTGACCTGCGAACATCGGGCAAAGGGCTCAACGAGGCGAGGAACGATGGCTGACTTCCAATTCGGCATGAACGACTACAGCGTCGGCGTCCAGGCGCAGCAGACCGTGACTTTCACCCCGGGCTGGGACGTGCACCGCCTCGTCCTGACCTTCGATGTGACCGGCCGCGGCAACTACACCGTGGACACGCCCTTCCTCGTCTCCGGCGACCTCTGGGTACACGACATGCCCAACCCCGCCAGCTACATCGGCCCCCTGCACGCCCCGAAGGGACCCGTCGGGCTGAAGCCGTACACGAGAGACCTCACGCTCGAGACAACCGTGACGGACCGGCAGCTGCGCGGCCTGGAAAAGCTGCGCGCCGGCGCCGACATGTCCCTGCGCGCCCACCTCGCCCTGACCGGCCTGGCCGAAGCGAAGCACTGGCCGGTCGCCCAGGACCAGGAGATCATCCGCATTCCGCACGCGACGTGGAGCAACGCCCTCACCCAGCTCGATGCCGGTGCATTCGTCGACGTCCTCATCCCGATCACGACCGTGGAGGCCCGGGCCACTGGTGCACGACGGATCCGGGAGGCGAAGAACGCGATCCGCGACGGACGGTACGAGCACGCCGTCGCCCTCGCCCGAGCGGCCCTCGATCCCGTACGCGAGGCCTGCGACACCCACAAGGTCAACATGGAGGCGTCGAAGAAGAAGCCGGCGGAACGGGACCAGGGCGAGCGCTGGGCGGTGTTCATCCAGAGCGCCTTCAACCTCTTCAGCGGCGCCCCGCACGACGACGCGGGCACAACCGAGAACTTCACCTGGACCCGCGCCGACGCGATCGCGGCCGTCACTGCCGCCGCAGGTCTGCTCGCCCGGCTAGAAGACCTGCCGTAGTGCCTCAGGACGCACGAGGCTCCAGCCAGACTCCGCTTGTCAGGCCCCACACCGCCACTCCAACGGCGCTGCCAGTCGGCCGATTCCGGCGGCGTTCGCTACTCCCACCCCTGCCCGACCGGCGCGTTGGAGGCCGATCATGACCCGAAGCCTGTTCGACCTTGCCCGGAAGATGACGCCGGAGAAGGTCAGCCGCGAGTTTCGCGACTTCAGCGAAGCCCACGCCTACACCGCCGCACGCCGCCTCATGGACGAGACGTTCGCCGACTTTCCCGACGTCGACCACAGCTTCGTCCGCGAGTTCCAGACCGCGGGCTTCTCCGCTCGCGTCTTCGAGCTTGCCCTCTTCGCCGCCCTGCGCGAGCAGGGCAAGGAACTGGACCGCACCAGCCCCGCCCCGGACTTCCTGACGACCGGCGACACCCCCGTGGCCATCGAAGCGACGACCACCAACCCGCCCCAGGGCGAAAAAGACGACGACGAAGACATCACCGCAGCAGTACGTCGGCTCATCCCCGACGACATGGAGGAAGCCCAAGCGGAGTTCACCATGCAGATTGGCAAAGCCCTGCGCCGCAAGCTCGAACACCGCGACGCACAGGGCCACGCCTACTGGGAGAAGCCGCACGTCAAGGGCACCCCCTTCGTGATCGCCGTGCAGTCCTTCCATAGCCCCAGCGCCCTGATCCACACCACCAGCACCCTGTCGACCTACCTCTACGGGATCCGGGACATCCCCAGCCGCGACGCCCACGGCTCGCTCGTGCTGAACTCCCAAGTCGTCACAGAACACCGGCACAAGCACAAGACCATCCCCAGCGGCTTGTTCGCCCAGCCCGAAGCCGAACACCTGGCCGCAGTAATCTTCACCAACAGCGCCACCGTGTCGAAGTTCGCCCGCATGGGAACCGAACGCGGCTACGGGCCGAAAGACGTGGCCATAGCCCGCGCTGGCCTCGAATTCGACCCTGACCCGAACGCATCCGTACCCGTGCCCTTCGGCTACGTGATCGGCGAATACGGGCCGCAGGACCACGAGACCTTCAGCGAGGGCTTCCACGTACTGCACAATCCGTGGACCCGCACGCCCCTCTCAGACGGAGCCCTGGAGGGCTTTACCCAGCACCGCCTTCAACCAGATGGCAGGTTGCTCACCACCGTCCGCCGTCCCGACTATTTCCTCTCCCGTACCTGGATCTTCCAAGGCGAAGACGGCGGAAACCCAGTGCAGATAGCGCGCCTCCAGGTCCAGCAGTACCTGTCAGGCCCGAGAGGCGTTCGATGAGCTTGCCCCTTCCTGTACGCAGCTCATCCTGGCGAATTGGATGGATGTGTATGGGAAGGCCGCGTCATGCTGGAGGGGATTTTTTTGACACGAGGGGGAAGTGTGGGACGCGGTCAGAGAGAGACGCTTGACGAGAAGCACCAGCGTTGGCTGGAGGCTTACGTGGTGAGGGCCCGCCGAGTAGAGGAGCACTCGCTCGCTTCCGATTGGGATGCTCTCGTGGAGTTGACGCGTATGAAGATCAGTGTCCGCTTCCACAACGGCGAAGCCCGGATCCGCTATGAGCTTCCAGCCGAGGAAGTGGTTGAGTCTGCGGCCGCGCGACTCAGGCCGATCCTGCTGGAACAGGAAGACTGCTTCCACATGAAGGCTCTGGGAGCCCTGGGCTACATCTGCCGAGCAGCGCCACGAGATGCGCAGTGGATACGGGCTGCGCGCACTGAATGGCGGACCCGGGTAAACCCTTCCACACTTGAAGAATCCGGATACCGGATCATGGTTTCCAATACAGCCACGGGCGAGGACCGCGATCTTGATGCTCACGGGCTGGCCATGGCGTGGATATATGGGGACGTCGTGCATCACGATCCAGAGCGACGCCAGGAAGGTGATGCCTTCGGGTTGCGTGACCGGTTTCGCGCTGCCGTGCCGTTGGTGGCCTGGGCCATGGTCGGCACGATCGAGCTCCTGAACTACATTCGAGCCCTGAATGAGGCTGGTCTGCTGGAACTACGACAGGAGGTCTTTGGCGAGCAGGTCGCCTTGAAGTCGACTGTCTGGGAAGAGCCCGCTGAGATGTATTACGCCCCCGTCGGTGCTGAAGCTCCCTCGCTCGCGAACTCCCAAATGCCCGAGGGGTGGCTCCCTCTGAGCCAGACAACCGACCTGTCGGTTTTCCAACACCCCGTCGCGGGACAACTTCTGGAGCGTTCACCCTTCATGACGCAACTGCCCTCACCTGAAGAAGTTGAAGCCGCCCGCACGCCCGCCGGTGGCTGGAAGCGTGACCAGCTCGCCGCCTGGGGAGTCTCGTGGCCTCCGCCCAAGGGGTGGAAGGACGAGCTGGCCGAGCGCTGGAAGGCCGCCCGCAAGGACGGCGCACCGCCGCCCTTGCCCACCCCGGCCCAGGCAGACTTCGCGCAGGAGACGCTCGACTTCGGCTGACCCGACGACAGCGGGGCCGGAAAGGATCACCCTGCCCGGTCCCCGCTGTCCGCTGTCAGCGTGACTGGACCCAGAGGCCGCCGTACGCGACGACGGCGCCGCCGACCGCGGTTGCGGCCCCTCGGATCAGATGCAGGCCGGCCTCGTTGCGGAGCCGCCGGGCACGCTTGGCCCACCGGGTCGTCGATGGGAGGGGTTCCGGGTCCGGGCTGTTGGTCGTACGCTCGGGCTTGGACATGAGCTTCTCCTTCATCAGGGATGTTCGGTCTTCTGCAGACGGCTCCCTGCCCACCAGGGGGCCGTCGCCGTTTCCGGCGACGGCAGTGCCGTTTGTCCACCTGTTGAGACACCAACGCGTCCCGTGGGGTGACTGACAGCAACAAAAGCACCCTGAATGGCGCTCTGACCAGCGAAAACAGTGCTTTGGTCAAGAAAGTTCTTCTGAGTTTTCGCGGGGTGAACCAGGCAGGAGACGCGTCTTCCAGGGCATTTTCGTGTCCTTATGGGGTGACGCTTGCCCTTTGCTGTTTTCAATGGGTGTCATGCCGGGGCTAAGGTAGGCTCTTTGAGTTCAAATGGGCTTTGATGAGCTGGAGTTGGACGTGCCCCAGGTGTTGCGAATGCCGAGCTTGGATGAGCTTCCGCATGGGTCCAGAAGGATCTTCGTGGGCGAGCTGCACACCTACTTCCGCGCGGCAGGGCGTCCCTCGCCAGCCAGCATCGCGGCAGCTGTTGCTCAATCCCATTCCGCCCCCGTGACTGTGAGCCGTGAGACGGTCCGGAGGCTGCTCAAAGGCGAGACCACCAGCAGCTGGTCTAAGGTCAAAGCGGTACACGAGGTTCTCTGCCGCATGGCGGACCAGGACCCGGCGTGGAGAAGGTTCTCCGACTCCAACGACTACGACGAGGAAAGCGACACCCGCACGCTTCGCGAGTACCTACGCGATCTGTGGAACGACGCCGTTGACGGCGTTGAACCTGATGACGAGGCGGGCCACCCTCAGCTAGCGCCGGCTCCGCAGGCGTCACCGCCGTCCGCCCCGACCGGGGGATGGGCGCCGGCTCCGCAGCCGTCACCGCCGCCCGCCACAACCGGGGGGTGGGGTTCAGGGGGAGCCAACGGCGGGTACAGCGATGAACCTCCCTTCTGAGCCTGGGCGGCACTGACAGGCCCGACATCGCTTCCACTGAGCTATCGCTGTTATGCCCATCGCATCCCGATCGCGGACAGCTGCTCGATCCGCTCCGGCGTCAGCGTCGCGGCCCTGCTCCGCTGGTTCCCGATCCAGGCGCCCAGCTTGTGCTCCCGTTCCTCCTGGTCCTCGCCGGTGATCCGTTCGACCCACTTCCTGGGGACCTGGAGGTGTCCTTCGCGTTCGTAGTACTGCTTGGCGGCCTGGTAGTTCATGGCCCACTTGTCGGCCTGCGTACGGCGCGGCGGTGGCTTCTCGTTCTCGTTGGCGGGCTCGATTCCGAGGACCTGTTCGCACATCCACTGCTGCACGGTCGTGAGCTGGTCCCACCCGTACCGCACCGACTGCACCCACCGCCCGAGATCCTCGCCCTGGCGCAGGACTTCGCCTGCCTCGGTGGGCAGCGCCTCACCGGCGTCCAGGTGTATCCGTACCAGGTGGAAGCACCGCTGCCACGTCACCGGCCAGGCCGGGCACCAGGACGCGTCGATCTCCTCCAGCTGCTCGCGCCGCTCGTCCGACAGCGCCCCGGCCGACGACTGAACCGGCAGCCCCTCCGCACGCCGCTGCTCGATCTCCTGCGCCTTCCGGGCGGCGGCCCGCGCGTTCTTCAGAAAGATGCCCACCTTCGCGCCCTGGTAGGTGGCGTCCAGCGGGGCCAGGAGGTGGCCGTGTTCGGCCGCCCACCCGCGCGCGGCGGACAGGCCCTCCTCCCACGCGACATCGAAGTGGCTCCAGATCATGCCCAACTTCTCCAGCTGCGCGACGCGATCCTCGTCCATGTCCCCGCGGGCATAGAACCTCCTGGCGTCAGCGGTCCACTGCCCCAGGGGGAACCCGGCGAGCGAGGCCGGCCACCCCTCGGCTTCCGCCTCCTGGTCGTCGACAGCAGGCACGCGGTACGTGAAGGGCACCTTCAGGTCGCCGTGCAGCCGGTTGTAGATGACGGCGGCCTCCACGCCGCGTCGCCAGTGCTGGTGGTCGGGGTTGAGGACACGGAGGTTGATGAACGCCGCCAGCTGCGCGGGGTCGCGCGGTGTGGAGAACTTCAGCAGTTGCCGGGCTGGCGCCGAGAGTCGGTCGCTTCGGTCGCTCTCGGCTTCCTCACCTTCTACCCCGCTGCGGCTCTGAACGCCTCTGACACGGCTTGGTGCTTGTCGCTCGGCGAGCTGCTCGACGATGCGGGCGTCGTGTGCGCGGAGTGCCTCGAGCAGTTTCGCCAGGCCGCCGTAGGCCCGGCTGGTGAGCATGTTGTCGGCTGTCTCTCCGGGGCCGAGCAGGACGGGTACGACCAGCGACGCCGTTTTGCCTTCACCGGGCTGCATGCGCAGTGCGCGGCCGACGGCCTGGACGAGGTCGGGCATGGAGCCGCGTACATCCGCGAAGTACACGGAGTCACATTTTTTGGTGTCGACCCCTTCGCCCAAGACCTTCACCGAGCACAGGAAGCATTTCTCCACGACGGTGCCGTCCGTGGCGATCCCGGCGGCGAACTCGTCCAGGACGCGGCGCCGGTGGAGCGGCTTGTGGTCCCCGCACAGCCAGTCCGCCCAGATCGTGTCCGGGTACAGCTCGGGGTCGGATGCGTGCAGCTGCGCGGCGACGTCGGGAAGGCCGGCCGCGAACGCCTCGGCCTCCTTCACCATGTGGTGGAAGACCAGCGTGCGGCGGAACCCCTCCTCAGCGGACGCCTTCACCAGAGCGGTCTGCAGAGCCGCGAGCCGCGCCCCGCGGACTTCGGCCGACCGGCCTTCGGCGCCGAGGAGCTGTGCGGCCTGGAGGGCGGTGTCGGTGACGTCCACGCATACGACCTGGTAGGGGGCACAGATTCCCCGGTCGATGGCCTCGGAGAGCGTCAAAGTGAACGCCCTGCTGCCGAACGGCCCGTTGGGGTCGTCTTCCATGCTCGCGACCAGTTCGCCGGGTGCGCCGGCCTCGTCTTCGTCCCCGAGCTGCCACAGCCGGGGCGTGGCCGTCATGTACAGGCGACGCAGGGACGGGATCTTCTGGTTGTCGTGGACGACCGCCCACGGCTTCCCGATCCGGCCGGAAACCCGGTGGGCCTCGTCCACGATGATCAGGTCCCAAGCCGGCAAACCCGCGGCGTGCGCCCGCTCCAGCGTGCCCAGACCGAGGCTGGCGTACGTGGCGTACACGGTGACCTTGTCCAGGCCGCGCGTCCACTCCACCAGCTCGTCCACGTCCGTGGTGTTGGGGAAGGACACCTCCTCACCCCGCAGGGACGAGACCCCGATCATCGGGCCTCTGCGGCCTCCCTCGCGCCACGCGATCTCGGTTTGGGCGAGCAGGTCCAGCGAGGGCACGAGCACCAGCACACGACCCGCGTGGAGCTCCTCCGCACTACGGACCGCCACCCGGGTCTTCCCGGACCCGGTCGCCATGATCACCTGTGTCCGCAGACCCCGATCCGGCACTAGCGATCTTGCAGGCAGTTCGAGGGCACGGAGTACCGCGTCAATGGCTTCTCGCTGGGCTGCCTCACGCTGATCAACGCGGATAGTGACCGACATGTCCGTCTTCCTTCTCATGGATGCCGTCCGGTCGACTGGGGGCGGCGGAAAGCGGTAAACCTGCACGTAGACGAGCCGTAAGAGCTAGGGTTGAACTGACGCGATCGGCTCCGTGCTGTGCCTCACCGAGCACCGTCAAGGCCGCATGCTAGATCTCAATAACCTCCCCGAGCGCTCCAGATCGGCGTGCCATGAGTCCAGAGTCTATCCGCGCACTAAAAATGAAGCAGCAGGGACGCCAACAGTCCCTCTCGCGTGACTGAAAGCCTTCAGACTGTCTGTTCTTACCGCAAGCCACCGAGGCACCTTGACACTCTTCCTCGGCGCTTTGAGAACCCTGCGCCCCACTGGAGGGAAGAGGCGGTGCGACACCTCAACTCTGGTGCATGAGCTGACGGTTGGATGTGTTCGCCGCCTGGGGGTAGGCGACGGGCATGGGAGATCGTTCGTATCCGTTACCCCAGAGTCAGGCCGAAACCTTACGGAGGACGCGGTGGGTGCAGTTCGGGGTGACTGTTCTCATGCTGGTCTGGTGTGCACTGACGGTGTGGCGGGGCGAGTACGGACCTGCGGGATTCAGAATGTGGTTCCCGGGAGCCTGCTCGCTCATTTGGCTGACCCTTACGGTCCAGAGTTTCACCCGACTGAGGCGCCATCAGGACGCGGTCCGGACAAGGAACGAGGAGCCCCCCGTGTAACCACTTGGGCCACAGTGCGGTGCTCGTTGACGGTTGTCCTGGAGGGAGCTGGCTGGGCATGCGGGACTGGTTGGCAGGGTGGTGGTCTCGGCGGTGGGTGCGGTGGATGGCCGTCGTGGCTGTGTGGCTTGTCGTCTATGGGGTGGGCGCGATGGTGTGGCGCACTCTGATGGACGAGACGTGGCCTGAAGCGCTCGCCTTCGCCGGGATGCTGGCCATAGGGAACGCAGTCGGACAATGGGTGGTGTGCAGGGGAAGAAGGCGGCAGGGCCTGAAGCCTGAGTAAAGCGAACCCCCGACTCCCTACCTCCTCCTTGTTGCCCGGGCCGCAGGCCCGTTGGCCGGCCCGCGCAGCGGGGCCGGCCCTGTGGGGCGCACCGCGCCCCTGGTGGCTGGAGCGCAGCGGAGGCCACCTCGCGGGTCCGAAGGACCCGCAGCTCCGGGAGCGCAGCGGACGGAGCGTCACCGGCCCGGCGCAGCCGGGCCGGTGGGCTGATCGCGCAGCGATCAGCAGGCGCTCCCGCGGAGCGGGAGCGCAACCCCCGCGCGCAGCGCGGGGGTTCGCTTGCACATCGCGCAGCGATGTGGTACCCGCTCCGCGGG
>NZ_JBIAHY010000013.1:0-112844 GCF_042870975.1 Streptomyces sp. NPDC006259
AGACCGTTTCCGGTTCCGATTTCCTCGGTGCTTTCCAGGTTCCCGCTTTTGTTTCGCGGTTTCCTTTCCGGCGGTTCCGACTTTATCAGAAGTTCCGGGCCAGTCTGACCGGCCGCTTTTTCCGATTCATCGGGGTGCTTCTGCGGAATCCAGTTCCGAGAGGCTTTATAGATACTAACCCTGCCGCCGACCGGTTCAAGTCCAGTCCAGGCAACTGTTCGAATCTACCTCCCCGCACGACCCGTGTCAACAGGTCCTGTGGGGCGAAGAGGAGACTAGCAGTTCACCTGCCGTACATGCACATCAGGCGGCGGTCGGCACCGTGGCGCTGCGTTCTGCCGCTTCCACGTCGCCCGTGTCCCCGGCTCGGGCGGCCCTGCCGCCCAGGACGTAGACGTAGGCGAGGAAGGTCAGCTCGGCTGCGATGCCGATCGTGATGCGGGTCCAGGTGGGCAGGCCCGAGGGGGTGACGAAGCCTTCGATGGCGCCCGAGACGAAGAGGATCAGGGCCAGGCCGATGGCCATGCCGAGGGCGGCGCGGCCCTCCTCGGCCAGGGCTGTGCGACGGGTGCGGGGGCCGGGATCGACAACGGTCCAGCCGAGACGCAGACCGGTGCCGGCGGCGACGAAGACTGCGGTCAGTTCGAGCAGGCCGTGGGGAAGGACCAGCCCCAGGAAGGTGTCGAGGCGGCCCACCGAGGACATGAGGCCCGTTCCGATGCCGAGGTTGAGCATGTTCTGGAAGAGGATCCACAGGACGGGGATGCCGAGGAAGACGCCGAGCACCAGGCACATCGCGGCGGCCTGGGCGTTGTTCGTCCAGACCTGGGCGGCGAAGGACGTCGCGGGGTGGCTGGAGTAGTACGTCTCGTACTGGCCGCCGGGGCGGGTGAGCGCGTGCAGTTCGTCCGGGGCCGCTATGGAGGACCGGACCTCCGGGTGGGTGCCGATCCACCACCCCAGGAGCGCCGCGAGCGCGGTGGAGGCGAGGGCCGTGGGAACCCACCAGTGCCGCGAACGGTAGACCGCGGCGGGGAAGCCGAGGGTGAGGAAACGGGTGGCGTCGCGCCAGGAGGCTCTGCGGGTGCCCGTCACGGCACTGCGCGCGCGTGCCACCAACTGGCTGAGCCGGCCCGTGAGCTGGGGGTCGGGTGCGCTGGACCGGATGACGGACAGGTGGGTGGCGGTGCGCTGGTAGAGGGTGACGAGTTCGTCCGCCTCGGTACCGGTGAGGTCGCGGCGGCGCAGCAGGGCGTCGAGGCGGTCCCATTCGGCTCGGTGTGCGGAGACGAAGACGTCCAGGTCCATCGGGTGCCTGCTCCTCGGCTGTTCGTCGGCGGACCGGTCGAGGTCAGCTTGTCGTACTGCGGCGCGATGTGCCTCCAGCTTGGCAGACTGGCCGTGTCGGGGCAGGTCAGGGAAGGGGCACGGGCGTGAGCGAGCTGGTGACGGGTGAGGCGGTGGCGTTGGAGCTTCAGCCCGCGCGGCTGCCCAGCAGGGCACTGGCGACGCTGCTGGATCTGACCGTGGCTCTGGTGGTCTACGTGGTGGTGGGTGTGGCGTTGCTGGTGGCGACGGCGTCGTTGGACGAGGCGGCACAGGTCGCGGTGTCGATCGCCGCGTTCCTGCTGGTGCTGGTGGGCGGTCCGGTCGCGGTGGAGACGCTCAGCCACGGGCGGTCGCTCGGGAAGGCGGCGTGCGGGCTTCGGGTCGTGCGGGATGACGGCGGGCCGATCCGATTCCGCCACGCGCTGGTGCGGGGCGCGCTCGGGGTGGTGGAGCTTCTGCTGACGGCCGGGGTGGTGGCATGTGTCGCCTCGCTGGTGTCGGCGCGGGGGCGTCGGCTGGGTGACGTGTTCGCGGGGACGCTGGTGGTGCGGGAGCGGGTGCCCGCGGCGCGGGCGGGGTTCGTTCCGTCTCCCCCGCCGTGGCTGGCCGGGAGGTTCTCCGGGCTCGATCTGTCGGGGGTGCCCGATGGGCTGTGGTTGGCCGTCCGGCAGTACCTGGGGCGGATGAACCAGCTGGATCCGCAGGTGGGGCAGGCGATGGCGGTGCGTCTGGCGGGTGACCTCGCGGAACGTACGGGGGCCGCGGTGCCGCCGGAGGTCGCGCCGGTCGCGTTCCTGGCCGCGGTGGTGCAGGAGCGGCAGGCCCGGGAGGCGCGGCGGGCCTTCGCAGGGGGTGCGGTGGTGGGGCAGGGTGCGGTCTGGCCGGGTCCTTCGGTCGCGCCGGTCACGGGTCCGCCGGCTGCGCAGCGGGGTGACGGGGCCGGTCGCGCGCCGACTGCGGCGCCGGAGTCAAAAGCGGGGGCGGGGGCGGGGTACCCGGCGGTTTCGGTGGAGCGGCCGTCGGGTGAGCGGCCGGCCACGGGGTTCGTACCGCCGGCGTAGCCGTCGTGGGCTTCACGGGTGGGGTTCAGTCGAAGGTGGACGGGGGCGATTCGAGGTCTTCCAGCTCGATTCCAGGAGCGGCGAGGACGACGTCCCCGGCGATGTGCACGCTGTGCTGTTCGCCGGTGTCCAGGGCTGTGACCTGGTATTCGTCCACGGTCAGCGGTCCGTTGTCAGTGGCGTGTGCTTCTCTTCCCAGCAAGGCCCAGGACTGGTCCACGGTGCGCGGGGCGAGCACCGGGTCGGTGAAGGCGACGAGGCGTACGCGGGTCGCCGTCGTGGAGGGGGTGAGGCGCAGGAGGCGGGTGGTGGCGACCAGGAAGGCGGGGGATGTGCCGGTGAAGGCGTGAGCGGGGACGTTGCCTTCTGTGGCATGGACGCCGGTGGGGTCGGTGCGGACCCAGGTGACGCCGTCGAGGGCCGCGCCGCGTACCTGCCAGTCGCTCGCGTGGAGTTCGAGGCGGAGGGGGCGTCCGAGGGCGTCGAGGGTGAGGTCGACGGAGCCGTGGTGATCGCCGGTGGGGGTGGTCAGCCGGGAGACGTAGCGCCAGCCGGAGGGGCCGGGGGCGCATTGGAAGTGCTCGTGTGCGAGGAGGGTGTGATCGTGCGGATCGGAGAGCGCGTAGCGGCCGCGGGGCATGGGGGTCCTGGGGTGTGACGGGCTGGTCCGGTCATCTCGGCGTGCCGGACCTGGTGCGGGTGACGGCCGGTCCGGCCGGAGGCCGACGGGGCAGGCCCCCGACACGGGGGTGCGGGGGCCTGTCTCGGAGGGACCTGGTGCTGAGGAGTGCGTCGGTGACGGACGCGCTCCTCAGCGGCGGGCCGGGCTCAGTAGCGGTACTGGTCCGACTTGTACGGGCCGTCGACGTCGACGCCGATGTAGGAGGCCTGCTCGGGGCGGAGCGTCGTGAGCTTCACGCCGAGCGCGTCCAGGTGGAGACGGGCGACCTTCTCGTCGAGGTGCTTGGGCAGCACGTAGACGCCCACGGGGTACTCGTCGGGCTTGGTGAACAGCTCGATCTGGGCCAGGGTCTGGTCCGCGAAGGAGTTGGACATCACGAACGACGGGTGGCCGGTGGCGTTGCCCAGGTTCAGCAGGCGGCCCTCGGAGAGGACGATGAGCTTCTTGCCGTCGGGGTAGGTCCAGGTGTGGACCTGCGGCTTGATCTCGTCCTTGACGATGCCGGGGGTCTTGGCGAGGCCGGCCATGTCGATCTCGTTGTCGAAGTGGCCGATGTTGCCGACGATGGCCTGGTGCTTCATCTTGGCCATGTCGGAGGCCATGATGATGTCCTTGTTGCCGGTCGTGGTGATGAAGATGTCGGCCTTGTCGACGACCTCGTCGAGGGTCGTGACCTGGTAGCCGTCCATCGCCGCCTGGAGGGCGCAGATGGGGTCGATCTCGGTGATGATGACGCGGGCTCCCTGGCCGCGCAGGGACTCGGCGCAGCCCTTGCCGACGTCGCCGTAGCCGAAGACGACCGCGGTCTTGCCGCCGATGAGGACGTCGGTGGCGCGGTTGATGCCGTCGATCAGGGAGTGGCGGCAGCCGTACTTGTTGTCGAACTTCGACTTGGTCACGGCGTCGTTGACGTTGATCGCCGGGAACAGGAGGATGCCGTCGCGCTGCATCTCGTACAGGCGGTGGACGCCGGTGGTGGTCTCCTCGGTGACGCCGCGGATCTCGGACGCCAGCTGGGTCCACTTCTGCGAGCCGTCGGTGATGGTGCGGTTGAGGAGTTCGAGGACGACGCGGTGCTCGTCGTTCTCGGCGGTGTCGACGGAGGGGACCTTGCCGTCCTTCTCGTACTCGACGCCCTTGTGGACGAGGAGGGTGGCGTCACCGCCGTCGTCGAGGATCATGTTCGGGCCGCCGGTGGGGCTGTCCGGCCAGGTGAGGGCCTGCTCGGTGCACCACCAGTACTCCTCCAGCGTCTCGCCCTTCCAGGCGAAGACGGGGACGCCCTGGGGGTTGTCCGGGGTGCCGGTGGGGCCGACGGCGATGGCCGCGGCCGCGTGGTCCTGGGTGGAGAAGATGTTGCAGGAGGCCCAGCGGACCCGGGCGCCGAGGGCGACGAGGGTCTCGATGAGGACGGCGGTCTGCACGGTCATGTGCAGGGAGCCGGTGACGCGGGCGCCGGCGAGGGGCTGGGCCTCGGCGTATTCCCTGCGGATCGACATCAGGCCGGGCATCTCGTGCTCGGCGAGGGTGATCTCCTTGCGGCCGAACTCGGCCAGGGAGAGATCGGCGACCTTGAAGTCCTGCCGGTTGTCGACAGTCGTCATGTGGAGCTGCTCCTCGGGTTGGGAGAGGTCGGGGTACGGCTGGTCTGCGCGGCGGCGGACACAGGGGTGCCCGAAAGGGGACACAGGCATGCCCGCGTGCGCGCAGCGCAGTCCGTCGGAGGCCCTCTCTCCCTCGGACGATCCGGTGTGGGACCGCCCGACCGCCATCAGCAGCGACGTCTGGCTCCGTTCCAAGCTACACCGGTGGCGGCGGACGGCCCCAGTCCATCGGCGAACAGATCACGCCGATATGGCGGCCGGGGCCGGAAAAGGCGGCGGGGCCCGCCGGTTCTCGGCGGGCCCCGTCGGGTGGGCCGGGGGTCAGTGCGCGGCCGGGGGGTGGGCCGGGCCGCCCGGGGCGGCCTCGGGGTCGGGGCCCTTGGTGGCCTCGGTCTCGCTGTAGATGTCGGGCTCGAGGTAGATGACGCGGGCGATCGGGACGGCGTGGCGGATGCGGGACTCGGCGGCGTCGATGGCCCGTGCGACCTCGGTGGCCGTGTCGTCGTGCCGTACGGCGATCTTCGCGGCGACGAGGAGTTCCTCGGGGCCGAGGTGGAGGGTGCGCATGTGGATGATGCGGGTGACGGTGGTGCCGTCGACGACGGCGGCCTCGATCTTGCGGGTCTGCTCCGGGCCGGCCGACTCGCCGAGGAGGAGGGACTTGGTCTCGACGGCCAGGACGAGGGCGATCAGGACGAGCAGGACGCCGATGCAGACGGTGCCGACACCGTCCCAGACGCCGTCGCCGGTGGCCAGAGCGATGCCGACGCCGCCGAGGGCGAGGACGAGGCCGACGAGCGCGCCGAAGTCCTCCAGGAGGACGACCGGGAGTTCGGGGGCCTTGGCGCGGCGTACGAACTCCGTCCAGGAGAGGTTGCCGCGCTGCGGGTTGGACTCCTTGATGGCCGTCCGGAAGGAGAAGGACTCGGCGATGATCGCGAAGACGAGGACGCCGACCGGCCAGTACCAGTGTTCGATCTCGTGGGGGTGCTTGATCTTCTCGTAGCCCTCGTAGATGGCGAACATGCCGCCGACCGAGAACAGGACGATGGAGACCAGGAAGGCGTAGATGTAGCGCTCGCGGCCGTAGCCGAAGGGGTGTTGCGGGGTGGCCTCGCGCTGGGCCTTCTTGCCTCCGACGAGGAGGAGGGCCTGGTTGCCGGAGTCGGCGAGCGAGTGCACGCCTTCGGCGAGCATCGACGACGAGCCGCTGAACGCGAACGCCACGAACTTCGATGCCGCGATCGCGAGGTTGGCGGCGAGTGCCGCCACGATCGCCCTGGTGCCGCCTGACGCGCTCATGTGTTCGCGTTGTCCCTTCGTCCTCGGGTCGTTCTCGGGGTCGTCCCCGTGGCGTGTGCGGTCGCCTCGGGGTCGCCTCGTGCGGGTACCGGTCGGGCTGCGCGCCGTCGCCGGCTTTGCCCGTCCTTTGCGGTGGGCCATTGTTGCAGTCCGGCCCGTGGTGCGTGTGCCCGGACGGGCGGGTGGGATGCGTCAGGCGATGACGGTGGCCCTGAAGACGGTGCCGCTTCCGGACACTTCGGCCGGTTCGGCCGCGGGGACGAAGACGGACTGACCGGGTGTCAGGGTGTGCTCGCCCGCTCGGACGGTGCCGGCCGTGCAGAGCAGGATCTGCGGGGTCGTCAGGGTGAGGTCGTGCGGGGCGGCGCCCTCGGGGAGGACGTAGCGGGAGAGGCGGAACTCGTCGATGGGCGTTTCGTAGACCTCCTCGCCGTCGGGGGCGGCCTCGGGGCGCAGCACGCCCGGGTCGCCGGGCTCGAAGCGGACGACGCGCAGGAGTTCGGGGACGTCGACGTGCTTGGGGGTGAGGCCGCAGCGCAGGACGTTGTCGGAGTTGGCCATGATCTCGACGCCGAGGCCGTCGAGGTAGGCGTGCGGGATGCCGGCGCCGAGGTAGAGGGCCTCGCCGGGCTGGAGGCGGACGTGGTTGAGGAGCATCGCCGCGATGACGCCGGGGTCGCCGGGGTAGTGGTGGGCGAGGCCGGCGTAGGGGGCGTGGTCGCCGCCGAGGCGGTCGCAGGCGGCTGTCGCGGCCGCGACCGTGTGGGCCATCTCGTCGGGGTCCGCGGTGAGGATCGCCGTCAGGACCTCGCGCAGGGCGGCTTCCTCGGGCTGGGCGTGCAGCAGGTCGACGTACGGCTTGAGGGAGTCGACGCCGAGGGCGTCGAGGAGGTCGGCGGCGCGGGCCGGGTCCCGGAAGCCGCACAGGCCGTCGAACTCGGTGAGGGCGCAGATCAGTTCGGGCTTGTGGTTGGCGTCCTTGTAGTTGCGGTGCGGGGCGTCGGCCGGGACACCCCGGCGTTCCTCGTCGGCGTAACCGTCCCTGGCCTGGGCGAGGTCGGGGTGGACCTGGAGGGAGAGCGGGGCGCCGGCGGCGAGAAGCTTGAGGAGGAACGGGAGGCGGGGGCCGAACCTGGCGACGGCCTTCTCGCCCAGTTCCCGTTCCGGGGCGGCCGCGATGACCTCGTTGAGGGTGCCCCGCCCGGTGCGGGAGGGGGCGCCGGGGTGGGCGCCCATCCACATCTCGGCCTGGGGTTCGCCGGTGGGTTCGACGCCGAGCAGGTGCGGGAGCGCGGTGGGGGAACCCCAGGCGTAGGGGCGGATGGTGTTGTCGAGGCGGTCCATGCGGTGTCTGCCTGCCTGTTCTGTCTGTCCTGGGGTCGGGCGGCGGGCGGCGGGGCGCTCTGCCGCCCGCCGGCGGCTTGGTTGCTGTCGCCGCCCGGTGCTGCCTCTGCCCGGGATCGGCCTGGGTCCGCCGGCGGCTGTGTGCCTGCTGTCGGCCGCGCGTGCTGGCGCTGGTCGGGGGCTTGGCCCTGGCCGGGTGCTTGCCCCTGGCTAGGTGCTTGCCCCTGGCCGGGTGCTTGCCACTGGCCAGGTGCTTGCCCCTGGCCGGGTGCTTGCCACTGGCCGGGTGCTTGCCGCTCGGCGCGTCGGCTGTCCGCAGTCGACTTGTCGACGTCGGCGGTCGGGTGGCGGTGGTCGGGTGGCGTCGGTCGGTTGCCGGCGATCGGGCGCCGGCGATCGGTTGCCGACGATCCGTTGCCGGCGATCGGGCAGATCTTCGTCGAGGGATCGGCTGGACGGCCGCCGGGTGGGCGGCTACCGGCCGCCTGTCCGGGGCGGCCGCCCGTTCCCGCTTGCGGGTGCCGGGCGGCCGTCGTCGGATCAGGCTCCCGAGGCGAGCGCCAGGTAGACGGCGGCGAAATCCGTCATGGCGATGAGGTCGGCGAGGGTCACGAGTTCGTCGCCGGCCTCCGGTTCCAGCTCGCTGATTGGTGTGTCGTGGCTGAGGGCCAGTTCGCGGGCGGCCGGGGCGGCGGTGAGACCGCCGATCGGACGGTCGCGCAGCAGCACCACGCGCGCGTGCAGGGCCGGCGCTTCCTCGACGCGGTCGCGGAAGAAGTCGTCCGGGTCGGCGCCTGCGGCGAGCGGACCCGCGAGCAGGGCGTTGTGCGCGGCGAGGGCCTCGGGGAGTTCGGCCACGAGGGAGGGGCGGCCGGCGAGTTCGGCGAGCGCGGCGGCGAAGCGGCGGCCCGCGGGGCCGGCCGAGACGCCCTCCGTCCAGATCACGGGGAGGGAGTCGGCGAGTTCGGTGGCCAGGGTCTTCGCGGGGTTGCTGTAGGTCGCGACGGCCGGGCCGCAGCGTTCGGCGATGTGGTCCAGGCGGTCGGCGACCTTCTCGAGTTCCCCGGGTGGGGCCGAGATCAGGGTGATGCGGTCCAGGAGCACGAGGAGGGGGGTGAGGAGCGCCCACAGGACACCGGGGGCGGAGGCCGCGACCGGAGGTTGCTCGTCCTGTTCGTACGGGGCGGTCGCCATCGGCACGAACAGGCCGTGCGCCGCGTCGGCCGCCTCGGCGAGCGGGGAGCCGGCGGGGGCCACGGCGACGACGGTGCAGCCGCGGCGGTACGCCTGCTCGGCGAGGAGCGAGAGGCCGGGCTCGGTGCCGTCGGGGGTGGTGATGAGGAGGAGGTCCACGGAGCCCGCCCAGCCGGGGAGTTCCCAGCGGAGGGCGCCCGCGGCGGGGGCGACGCCGGCGGGCGCGAGGCGGGTGACCGGGCAGGCGGCGCCGGCGAGGGTGCCGAGGAGATCGGCGACGCAGGTGGCGGCGGCACCGGGGCCCGCGAGGAGGATGGCGCGCGGGCGGCCGTCGGGTACGAGCTGCTGCACACCTGCCTCGGTGGCGTGCCGCACGGCGGTGCGGACGCGGGCGCCGGCCTCGGCCGCTCCGCGCAGAAGGGCGCGGTGGTCCGCCTCGGCCAGGGCCTCCGGCGTGTCGAGCAGCGATTCGTCGAGCATGGCGTCAGGTCTCCGATCGCCTGTGGTCGTCGGTGTGCGGGGGCGCCGCGCGGCCGGTGCGGGTCGCTCGCGTGCGCTCGCCCCGCTTGCGGCCGTTTCGGCCCGTACGGCGGGCTGGGCGGCCGTTACGCGGGGCGGCGGGCCTCGTCGATGAGGAGGACGGGGATGCCGTCGCGGATCGGGTACGCCAGACCGCAGTCCTGGCCTGTGCAGATCAGCTCGGTGTCCTGCTCCTTGAGGGGGGCGTGGCAGGCGGGGCAGGCGAGGATCTCCAGGAGGCCGGCTTCGAGCGGCATGGGGTGTCCCTTCGGGGCGAGTTCGGGTGTGTTCCGTGTGGGTGGGGCTGTGGATGTGCCTGGTCAGGGTACCGCTGGTGGGGGTGGGGTGGGGGGTGGTTCGGGTGGGGGGTTCGTCGCCCCCGCCGCCCCTTCCCGTCCCGTCCTGAAGGGGCGCTGCCCCTTCGAGACCCCGCAGAGGTTCCGCGCACTGGACCCGATCGGCCTGGCCCCCGATCGGGCCGGACCCGACCGGTCTCGATCTCGGCCCCGATCGGGCCGGACCCCGACCGATACGGACCCCGTCGACTCGGACCCGACCGGTCTCGACCCTGATCGAGCCGGGCTCTGATCGAGCCGGGCTCTGATCGGGCCGGACTCTGATCGGGCCGATCCACGACCGACCCCGGCTCCCGCCCGACCCGGTCCCCGGCGGGACTCGCCCTCGCTCGGCTCCGGCTCCCCGGCCGACCCGGACCCCGGCCGACGTCGTCCCCGCTCGCTCCGGCTTCCCGACGGACCTCGTCGCCATTCGACTCCGGGTTCCCGACCAACCTCGTCCCCCCGTTCGCCTCCGGCTCCCCGACTGACCCGGTCCCCGCCCGACATCGACCCCGACCGGCCTCGCCCCGTTCGACTCCGGGTCCCCGACCGACCCCGGCCCCAACCGACCTCGCCCCCCGTTCGACTCCGGCTCCCCGACCGACCTCGCCCTCCCCCCGCTCGGCTCCGGCTCCCGGCCGCCCCCGACCCCCGGCCGACCCGGCCGGCCTCGGCCCCGTCGTCGTATCGGCTGGAGGTGACCGGCGTCGACGGGTTCGTTCGGCGGGCTCGTGCCTCAGCCTCTGATGACCGCCAGCACCTCGTCCCGGATCCTCCTCATCGTCGCCTCGTCGCGGGCCTCGGCGTTGAGGCGGAGGAGGGGTTCGGTGTTGGAGGGGCGGACGTTGAACCACCAGTCGGGGGCGGTGACCGTGAGGCCGTCCAGTTGGTCGAGGGTGGTGTCGGGGCGGGCGCCGTACATGGTCCTGATCGCGGCGATGCGGGCGCTCTGGTCGTCGACCGTGGAGTTGATCTCTCCGGAGCCGGCGTAGCGGTCGTACTGGGCGACGAGGGCGGAGAGGGGGGTGTCCTGGCCGCCGAGGGTCGCGAGGACGTGGAGGGCGGCCAGCATGCCGGTGTCGGCGTTCCAGAAGTCCTTGAAGTAGTAGTGGGCGGAGTGCTCGCCTCCGAAGATCGCCCCGGTGCGGGCCATCTCCGCCTTGATGAAGGAGTGGCCGACGCGGGTGCGGACGGGGGTGCCGCCGTTCTCCCTCACGACCTCGGGGACGGTCCAGGAGGTGATCAGGTTGTGGATGACCGTGCCCTCGCCGCCGTGGCGCGCCAGTTCGCGGGCGGCGACGAGGGCGGTGATCGCGGACGGGGAGACCGGGTCGCCCTGTTCGTCGATCACGAAGCAGCGGTCCGCGTCGCCGTCGAAGGCGAGGCCGAGGTCGGCACTCTCCTCGCGGACCCGCTTCTGGAGGTCGACGAGGTTGGCGGGGTCGAGGGGGTTGGCCTCGTGGTTGGGGAAGGTGCCGTCCAGTTCGAAGTACAGGGGGACGACGGTCAGGGGCAGGCCTTCGAGGACGGTGGGGACGGTGTGTCCGCCCATGCCGTTGCCCGCGTCGACGACGACCTTCAGGCTGCGGATGGAGGTGATGTCGACGAGGGAGCGGAGGTGGGCCGCGTAGTCGTTCAACGTGTCGGCCCGGGTGATCGTGCCGGGCCGGGCGGCCGGTTCGGGGCCGCTCGTCGCGGACCAGGTCTCCACCAGTTCGCGGATCTGCGTCAGGCCGGTGTCCTGGCCGACCGGGGCGGCGCCGGCACGGCACAACTTGATGCCGTTGTAGCGCGCCGGGTTGTGCGAGGCGGTGAACATCGCGCCCGGCAGGTTCAGCGCGCCCGAGGCGTAGTACAGCTGGTCCGTGGAGCACAGGCCGATCTCGGTGACGTGCACGCCGAGGGCGGCGGCGCCGCGGGCGAAGGCGCCGGACAGGCCGGGGGACGAGGGGCGCATGTCGTGGCCGACGACGATCGCCTCGGCGTCGGTCACCCGGGCGAAGGCCGCCCCGAACAGTTCGGCCAGCGACTCGTCCCACTGATCCGGGACCACCCCGCGTACGTCGTACGCCTTCACGATCTGCGACAGATCAGCAGCAGCCACGGCCAAACCTTCCTGGAAGTCCTGTCGGTCACCACAAACTACCCGGCGCCGTTCACGGGCCGTCCTGGGTGCGCCGGGCCGGCCCGCGGGGGTGACGTGCGCCATAACCTCAGGTCAGTGCCGCTTCGCCAGGATCATCCGGGCGGTTCCGGTCGCCGGCGACGGCACGTGCGGGGGCGCTCGGCGGGGCCGCGGAGGGGAGCGGGCGGATCAGTTGTCCGGTGAGCGCAGTACTCGCAGGTGGCCGCGGCGGGCGACCTCCATCGGGTCCGCCCCGCGGCTCGCGCCGCCGGCGCCGGCCGCGCGTCCCTGCGGGCGGGCTGCCTCGCGGACCGCGTTGGCAAGCGCTTCCAGGTCGTCGCCGCTGGGGCGGGCGGGAGCCGAACCGTCGAGGAGCCGGACGACTTCCCAGCCGCGCGGGGCGGTGAGGCGCTCGGAGTGCTCGGCGCACAGGTCGTAGCAGTGGGGTTCGGCGTAGGTGGCGAGCGGGCCGAGGACTGCGGTCGAGTCGGCATAGACGTACGTCAGCGTCGCGACGGCGGGTCGGCCGCAGGCGGTTCGCGAACAGCGACGTACAGGGCTCACGACGTTGGACGGTACCGCACTCTTGAGCGGGCCGCGACGACTCTCCACCAGGTCACTCCACCGTGTCGGGTTGTGAAACGCCCCACAGACCACTCCAGTCATACCCCGCTGACCTGCGCGAACACCAGTCCTGAGGGTGAGGAAGGCGTTCAGGTCCGGTCACCGGTGCGGACAAACGCCATCAATTGCCATGAGTTCAACGGCCGTGGAGAGATACGGAATCGAGCCGGACCTTGGCCGGAACGGTCATTCCGCGACATGCGGAGCGGGACGGCCGGACGGTGCGCGGTTGCCGCGTGGAGCGGGGCGGCCGGTGGCGGCGGGGACTACGCTTCGGTAGTGATGGACAGCCCCGTACCGCCTCGTGCCGCAGCCCCCGGCCCTCGTCGTCGTGATCGCCACGGACGGGGCATGCGCGGGCCGATCGCGCCCCCTCAGGTACCGCTGGCCGCGAGCCGCGCGGAAGTGTTCGCGGATCTGGTGCAGGACTCCGTGGACCGGCTGGAGCGGCGGTGGCCGCAGCTCGCCGACATCGACTTCATGGTGCTGGAGGTGCCGCGGCTGGACGGGGCCGGGGAACCGTGGAACGACGAGGCGGTTCCGCTGGGCGGCACGATCTCCGCCCAGGACGGCCGCCGCGCGCGGGTGGTCGTGTACCGGCGGCCCGTCGAGATCCGCACCAAGGGCCGGGACGAACGGGCCGCGCTGGTGCACGAGATCGTCGTCGAACAGGTGGCGGAGCTGCTGGGCCTCACTCCGGAGACGGTGGATCCCCGCTACGGGGAGGACTGAGCGCGCGGACGCCCGCGGGCCCCTCCGGGGGTCCGGGGGCCAACTCCACCAGTGCCGAGTCCACCCGGCGCCTACGTCTCCGGGCGCCGACCTCTCCGGGCGCCTGCTTCTCCCGGCGCCCACTTCTCCCGGCGCCTACCTCTGCACCACCGTCAGGTCCTCGTCCGCCTCCGGGACCGCCACCGTGCCCCGGTCGTCCGGCAGCGTCTGGACGGTGAAGCCGGGGACGCCGCCCTCCGTCGCCGTCAGGGTGCGGGAGGCGTACACGGGGGCCGCGGTGAGGTTCTCCACGGTCAGCGCGCAGGTGCCCTTCAGGCCCGCGGGGACCGGGAGTTGGACGTCCTGGGTGGTGCCCTGCCTGATCGTGTAGGTCCTGGAGGCCGCCGTGCCTCCCCCGGTGCCCGTCGACGCGGTCACCTTGACCTTGGCGGTGCCCGTGGGCGCGGTCAGGGAGAGCGTGGCGTCCTTGGCTCCGTTGCCCACGACGGACGCGCGGGTGCCGACCGGGCCGGTGGCGGGGATGAACGCCGACTCCTGCTTGTCGCCCTTGCCGCGCACGACCCGGACGGCCGCGACGACCGGCGCCGACCCGTCGGTGGGCGTCAGGACGAGCGAGCCGGCCTCGCCGCGCGTGACGTCGCCCAGGTCGACCGCGGTGGTCATGCCTCCCTTGACGTGCATCGTCTCCTGGCCGGCGGGGGTGATCAGGCCGGTGGGGGAGGCGAGGCGGACCTTGAGGTCGGCGTCGGCGTCGCCCGGCGCGAAGGCGACCAGGCGGACCGCCGTGGCGTCCTTGGGAATGCCGGGGACGACCAGGGTGCCCGCCGGATCGGTGGACGCGGCCAGCCAGTCGCCGCCGAGCTTGTCGTCCAGGGCCTGTACGGCGGCGCCGACGCGGCCGCTGCGGACGTTCACATGCACGGTCAGGTCGTCCTGCTTCTCGCCGGTGAGCGTGGAGAGCAGGATCGGCTCGCTGGAGTGGGCCGGGATCGTCAGGCCCTCGCCGACCGTGGTCGCCACGGCGCCGTCCTTGCCGTACAGCTCGATGTCGGCGACGGCCGCGGAGTCGTCGGGGTTGGTGAGATGGACGTAGTCCGTGCGGTCGGCCGCCGTGCTGACGCCCGGGAACCAGAACTCGGTGTCCGGGGCGGTGCAGGTGACGCCGAGCAGGCCGCGGCCGCTGCCGGCGGTGACCTGGGTGGTCTGCTGGACCGTCCAGCCGGGCGCGAACCCGCCCTCGGCGGTGCCCACGAGCGCGGGCTCGTCGGCGCCGGAGGTCTCGGCGCTGACCGGTGTGCCGGGCGCCTTGGGGGTCAGGACCGGCTTGGCCGCGGCCTTCTCGTCGCCGGCCTTCTCGTCGCCGGACGTCTTGCCGTCGGCCGTCTTGCCGTCGGTCTTCTTGTCGTCGGTCTTCTTGTCGGTGTCCGTCTCGTCCGCGCTCTTGTCGTCCTCGGTGGTCTTCTCGTCGTCCTCGCCGGCGGCCGGACCCGTCGAATCGCGGGCCGCCGACCGGAGTTCGGCCGAGCCGTCGCTCCCGGCGCCCTTGGTGACGGGCGTGAACGAGGTGTACGTCGTCTCGGCGAGGTCCGAGGCGCTGGGCGCCGGGCAGAGCAGGCCGGTGCGCTCCACGGGCAGGACGGCGGCCGCCTCGGCGGTGTCCGTGCCGGACGCGTCGGGCTCGCTGAGCGTGGCGAAACCGGTGACGGCGGCCAGGGCGACCGTGCCGGCGATCAGGGACAGGGTGGTGCGGTTCACTGCTGGCTCCCGTCGGGGCGCTCGCTGCCGGTGCCGTGGGGGTGCCGCGCCGGGTCGTAGGCGGGGTCGTAGCCGCCCTGCTCGTACGCCGACGGGTCGTAGCCCTGCTGGTACGTCTGGTCGTACGCGGCGGTGGCCTCGGGTCGGGCCTCGTAGGCGTACGGGTCGTACTGGCCCGCCCGGTAGGGGTCGTAGGCGGTCGGGTCGTAGGTGTCGGCCGGGTACTGCTGGGGGGCGTCCTGGTACTGCTGGTCGCCGTAGGCGTCGTACGGGGCGGGCGGCTGGGCCGGTGCCTCCCAGTCGGCGTAGGACTGCTGCTGCGGTACCGCGGCCGGGATCTCCTCGGGCGCGGGGGACGTGACGTCCTCGTCCTGGCCGGGGTCCTCGGACTCGGCCTGGGCGCGCAGGCGACGGGCGCGGCGGCCCTCGCCCTCGACGGCCTGGGCGGGGATCGGCTGCTCCTCGGGAAGGTCGTCGTCGACGTCGCGGCGGCGGCCGGGCAGGGCGAGGACGACCAGGACGAGGGCGAGGAAGCCCTGCGCCCACAGCCAGGCGGTGTGGCCGAACGGGTCGTCGTAGGTGACGTCGAGTCGGCCGCCCGAGGCGGGGAGTTCGAAGCCCTGGGCCCAGCCGTCGACGGTGGTCCGGGTGAGCGGCTCGCCGTCGAGGGTGGCGGTCCAGCCCTCGGCGGCGGCGTCGGCCAGGCGCAGGATCCGGCCGGCGGCGCCCCCGGCGATCGTGGTGTGGATGTCGACGGGGCCCGCGGCGACCGGCGTCGGGGTGCCCTTGCCGGACGCGGTGACGATCGCCGCGCGGGAGACCTCCTGGTCCACCCGCCACAGGGCGCTGCCGTCCTGCTGGCTGAGCCGGGACAGGCCCGGCGTGGCGTCCAGGACGCGGGTGACCTCGCGGGGCGCGCCCTTGTGGACGAGGACGTAGCGCACGGCGAACTTGCCGAGCTGGTCGGCCTGGTCGGCGCCCGAGCCGGCGACGAGGTTGGCGACGACCTTGCCGAGCGTGCCGTTGCGCCCGTCGGCCGCGGCGAGTTCGGCGTCGCCCATGCGGGCGCCGGAGCCGCGGACCAGCACGTAGCGGACGTGGGCGGCGGAGTCGCTGTCGAGGACGAGGGTGCGGGCCTGGTCGCGGGTGTTGCTCTCCTCGGCGACGAACGCGGGTACCTGCACCGGGTCGCGGCGTTCCAGAGGGCCGTCGGCGCCGCCGAGCATCCAGCCCGCGGCGACGAGCAGCGGGCCGGCGGCCGAGGCGAAGGCGATGAGGGCGGCGACCGGCTGGCGCCAGCCGAAGCTCTGCTCGGCGACGCGCGTGCGTGCGCCGTCGGCGCCCATGAGGGCGGCGGCGAGCAGGGCGATGCCGTAGACGAGGGTGGCGGGGCCGGCCCAGGTGGAGGTGTTGGACAGGACCGCGAAGACGAGTCCGACCAGGGCGACCGCCCAGGCCGTCCAGATGCCGGACTGACGCTCCGTGCGCAGCAGGGCGGCCAGGGCGGCCAGGACGACGCCGATGAGCATCAGTCCGCTGACCGTGCCGGGGCCGCCGGGGCTGATGCCGAGCAGGTCGGTGGCGGTGGCCGCCGAGGGCCCGTACTCCAGGCCGGCCTCGGTGAAGAAGCCCAGCGGGAGCAGCGACAGCGACCAGGGCGCGAGGATCAGCAGGGGGGTGCCGAGCTGGACGAGGAGACGCAGGCCGCGGGCGGGGATGTCGGTGCGGCGCACGGCGAGGACGGCGAGGCCGAGGATCAGCGCGATGGGCCAGATGATCGGCGTGAACGCGGTGGTGAGCGTGAGCAGCAGGGCGTACGCCCAGGTGGCGCGCCAGCTGCCGCGCGCGCCGGAGGAGGTGGCGAGGCCGCTCGCGGCGATGCCCGCGCGGGCGATGAGCGGCAGCAGCACGGCCAGGACGGCGGTGCCGATGCGGCCGCCGGCGAGAGCGCCGGTGGCGGCGGGCAGGAAGGCGTAGACGACGGCGCCCCACGCGCGCAGGAGGCTCGACCCGATGAGCGGGCGGGAGGCGAAGTAGGCGGCGAGGCCCGCCAGCGGCACGGAGCAGACCAGCAGCACCGTGACGGCGAGGCCGGTCGAGCCGAACAGCAGGGAGGCGAACAGGGCGACGACGGCGAGGTAGGGCGGAGCGGACGCGGTGCCGCCCGCGCCGACCGGGTGCCAGGCGTCCAGGTAGCGCGACCACAGTTCTGAGGCGTCGGCCGGGGCGGGCAGCATGGCCCCTCCGGCGAGGGCGCCGGCGCCCACGAGGTCACGGCAGGCGACCAGGGAGACCAGCAGCAGCACCAGGAAGAGCACCGGGCCCGGTTTGCGGGCGATGCGCTTGAGGCGGACGAACTGCTCGACCTCGAGGAAGTCGGCGTCGTCGCCGCCGGGTCCCGATTCGACGGCTCCGCCGTGCCGGCCGGCTCCGGTCGTGGTCTCGGTGTCGGTGGCGCCGAACAGGTCGCCCGCGACCTGCTCGACGGTGGCCCGCACGGTCGCGCCGGGCGGCGGGAACAGCGGGCGCAGCTCCTCCTTGTCGGCCTGGGAGCTGCCGCGCAGGCGTCGCCCGGCGATGATCCGCTCGGGCCGCAGCAGGGTGCCGAGCAGGCCGCGGATCTCGTCGAGGGCCTGTCCGGGGACCTTGCCGACGAGGTTGGCGACGGTCCGCAGGAGGGTGCCGAGGACCAGGCGGACCAGGATCCAGGGCAGCAGGGCCGTACGGCTGTTGACGAGGAGGGTGTAGACGGCGCCGGCCTTGTCCACCTTGTGGGGGGAGGCCGTGGTGCGGCCCGCGCAGTCGACGGCGCGCCGCTCGCGGGAGGCGGCCTCGGCGTGCCGGACGACGGCGTCGGGGGCGACGAGGACGCGGTGGCCGGCGGCGTGCGCGCGCCAGCACAGGTCGATGTCGTCACGCATGAGGGGGAGGCGGCGGTCGAAGCCGCCGAGTTCCTCGAAGACGTCGCGGCGGATCAGCATGCCGGCGGTCGACACGGCCAGCACCGGGCGCACGTGGTCGTGCTGGCCCTGGTCCTGTTCGCGGCGGTCCAGGCCGGTCCAGCGGCGGCCGGAGTGGGCGATGGTGACGCCGACCTCGAGGAGCTGGCGGCGGTCGTACCAGCCGCGGAGCTTGGGGCCGACGACGGCGACGTCGTCCCGGCCCAGTTCGAGTTCGTTCTCCGCGACGCGCAGCAGTTCTGCCAGGGCGTCGGGTTCGGGCGCGCAGTCGTCGTGCAGCAGCCACAGCCACTGGACGGGTTCGCCGTGCGGAAGGTCGGGCAGGTCGTAGGCGTCGTCGCGCCAGGTGCGCGTGACGGGGTCCCAGCCGCTGGGGCGCTTCAGGTACGGCAGTTCCTCGGGGGTGAGGACCGGGGCGCTGCGGTTGGCCTCCTCGACGGCCTGGCCGAATCCGGTGCGCCGGGCGAGGTGCAGGACGCGGTCGGCGCCGAGGGCGTCGGTGACCAGCTGGGCCGAGTCGTCCGCGCTGCCGGTGTCGGCGGCCACGACGGCCTGGACGGGACGGTCCTGGCCGAGCAGCCCGGCGAGCGCGTCGGGCAGCCAGCGGGCGCCGTCGTGGGAGACGAGGACCGCGGTCACCACGTGGCGCGGGAACTCAGGAGTGGCAGCGTCGCGGTGACCTGCCGTTTGGCTGTGCACGGACATCGAGGTACGGGCCCCGGTTCGGTGGACTGCGGTGGACGCCTGCGCCGCGTAGGGGCGGCGGGGTGTCTCGGACGAGCGCCCACACTATCGGCTGGGCACGACGGCGGCCCGCCGCCTGTGGACAACCCACCGGCGACGGGCCGTTCGCGGCCTCGGGCCCGGCCGTGCTCAGACGGCCGCCTTCTTGAGCCGGCGGCGTTCCCGCTCGGAGAGGCCGCCCCAGATCCCGAATCTCTCGTCGTTGGCGAGGGCGTACTCGAGGCATTCGGAGCGGACCTCGCAGGCGAGGCAGACCTTCTTGGCCTCGCGGGTGGAACCGCCCTTCTCGGGAAAGAAGGACTCGGGGTCGGTCTGGGCGCACAGTGCGCGCTCCTGCCAGCCGAGTTCCTCGTCCGCGTCGTCGACGTCGACCAGCAGTTGCTGCACCAGCTCGGTCATGTGCGCCCCTCGCTCTGTCATTCGCGTCCCCGTGACGTGGCCGTTACCGATGGCGGCTGAACGACACGAGTGAAATTACAAGTGTGCTGCTCCGGGCGAGTCAAGCTGAGATCTGCTATTGGGCCTCTTATTCACTCTGCGGAACCAAGGCCATGCGTTAAGTGTTCAAATCGCCATAAACCTTGACAAGCAGAAGAGGCCCCCGAGGACCCCCGTCCCGCACAGCGCCTGTGCGGGAAAAGACGCCCAGGGGAGCGATCCCGTTCCGACACGCGCCCGGAAGCGAACCGGATCACCTGAGGATCACGGGGTCGCAACGGGTCCACGCGCCCGGCTTGTGCGCCATGTGTCCCGGTGGGGGCATGGACAAACCTTTCGCCTCACAGATGAACCTGATGAGGTGAACCCGTCTCGCAGGGCGGCTGCCGAGTTGACACCGCAGGTGTAACCCGCTGTCCTTGTGGGCATGCTCGCGAACTTGGCCGTCACCTCGACCCGCACCGCCGGGTCCCACGGTGCTGCCCGCGCTCGCTGTAGCTGTTGTTGCTGTTCCAGCTGTTGAGCCTTCCCCCTCGCTCCGGCTGCTCCTGAGTCCGACCGCGACTCGGCTGCCTGTTCCACGCCCGCACCAGGGCGCCCCTCCCGCCCGCGATCCGGGCGGACGGCACGTGACACCCAGCCCCCCACCTCTTCTTCGCCGAGGAACCACCGCATCCATGAACAGCGACAGCGACCTCCAGATCGCCGGCGACATCCTCGAAGTCCCGCACCTCCTCCAGGCTCCCCGTGAGCACCCGGCGACCGTGGCGGAGTTCGCCGGCCTGGCCCGTTCCCTCGCCGCCGACCGCTCCCAGTGGGAGCACCTCGTCCGCTACGACGCGACCAGCCGCTGGTACCACCGGCTCCGCACCGGCCCCGGCTACGAGGTGTGGCTGCTGTCCTGGGTGCCCGGACAGGGCAGCGGACTGCACGACCACGGCTCCTCCTCGGGCGTGCTGACCGTCCTGGAGGGCACGCTGACCGAGCGCACCGAGCACGGCACGCGCGCGTTGACGGCGGCCCCGGCGGGGGGCACCCCGTCGGAGCGGAGCCGTGAGCGGCAGAGGGTGTTCGCTCCGGGGTACGTCCACGAGGTCGTCAACGACACGCTGGAGCCGGCCGTGAGCCTGCACGTGTACTTCCCCGGCCTGACCGAGATGCCGATGCACGAGGCCCCGCACTGCGAGGGACGCGCCGTCACGGCGTGACGCGTCGGCGGGCCGGGGGCCGTGTGTGCGGCGTGACGCGTCGGCGGGCCGGGGGCCGTGTGCGGTGTGCCGCATGCCGCGGGCGGGGGGTGCGGGTGGTGTGCGGTGACTGGGTGACCGCTTGTCGTACCCGCCTGCAAGACTTGGCGCATGCGCATTGTGGTTCTGGCAGGCGGCATCGGTGGTGCCCGGTTCCTGCGCGGTCTGAAGCGGGCCGCGCCGGACGCGGACATCACGGTCATCGGCAACACCGGGGACGACATCCACCTCTTCGGGCTGAAGGTCTGCCCGGACCTCGACACGGTGATGTACACGCTCGGCGGGGGCATCGACGAGGAGCAGGGCTGGGGGCGGGCCGACGAGTCGTTCCGTCTCAAGGAGGAGCTGGCGGCGTACGGCGTGGGGCCCGAGTGGTTCGGGCTGGGTGACCGGGACTTCGCGACGCACATCGTGCGGACGCAGATGATCGGCGCCGGGTATCCGCTCAGCGCGGTCACCGAGGCCCTGTGCGACCGGTGGAAGCCGGGCGTCCGGCTGATCCCGATGAGCGACGACCGCGTCGAGACGCATGTCGCCGTCGAGGTCGACGGCGAGCGCAAGGCCGTCCACTTCCAGGAGTACTGGGTGCGCCTGCGGGCCTCCGTGCCGGCCGAGGCGATCGTGCCCGTCGGCGCCGAGCAGGCCAAGCCCGCGCCCGGCGTGCTCGAGGCGATCGCCGAGGCGGACGTCGTCCTCTTCCCCCCGTCGAACCCGGTCGTCTCCATCGGCACGATCCTCGCCGTACCCGGCATCCGCGAGGCGATCGCGGAGGCCGGGGTCCCGGTCGTCGGCCTCTCCCCCATCGTCGGGGACGCGCCCGTGCGCGGGATGGCCGACAAGGTGCTCGCGGCGGTGGGCGTCGAGTCGACGGCCGCGGCGGTCGCCGAGCACTACGGATCCGGGCTGCTGGACGGCTGGCTCGTGGACACCGTCGACGCCGGTTCCGTGGAGCGGGTCGAGGCCGCCGGCATCCGCTGCCGGGCCGTCCCGCTGATGATGACCGACGTCGACGCGAGCGCGCGGATGGCCCGGCAGGCGCTGGCGCTGGCCGAGGAGGTGCGGGACGCGTGAGCGCGGAGACCGGCTACCGGGTCTGGGCCGTGGGCGGGCTGCCCGAGGTGCGGGCCGGTGACGACCTCGCCAAGCTGATCGCCGTCGCCGAGCCGGGGCTCGCCGACGGCGACGTCCTGCTGGTGACCTCGAAGATCGTGTCCAAGGCGGAGGGCCGCGTCGTCCGGGCGGACGACCGGGAGGCCGCCATCGACGCGGAGACCGTGCGGGTCGTCGCCCGGCGCGGGGCGCTGCGCATCGTCGAGAACCGGCAGGGCCTGATCATGGCCGCGGCCGGTGTCGACGCCTCGAACACCCCTGCCGGGACCGTGCTGCTGCTGCCCGAGGACCCGGACGCCTCCGCGCGCGCGATCCGCGACGGGCTGCGCGACGCGCTCGGCGTGGAGGTCGGGGTCCTCGTCACCGACACCTTCGGGCGCCCCTGGCGCGCGGGGCTCACCGACGTGGCCATCGGTGCCGCGGGCGTCCGCGTGCTGGACGATCTGCGGGGCGGCACGGACGCGTACGGAAATCCGCTCAGCGCCACCGTCGTGGCCACGGCGGACGAGCTGGCCGCCGCGGGCGACCTGGTGAAGGGCAAGGCCGCGGGGCTGCCCGTGGCCGTGGTGCGGGGTCTGGCCCATGTCGTGGCCGACGGCGACGGGGAGGGCGCCCGTGCGATGGTGCGCGGCGCGCGCGACGACATGTTCCGGCTCGGGACGTCGGAGGCGGTACGGCTGGCGGTGACCCAGCGCCGGACCGTACGGGCCTTCACCGACGAGCCGGTCGATCCCGGCGCGGTACGACGGGCGGTGGCCGCGGCGGTCACGGCGCCGGCCCCGCATCACACGACACCCTGGCGGTTCGTCCTGCTGGAGTCGGCCGAGTCCAGGGTCCGGCTGCTGGACGCCATGCGGGACGCGTGGATCGGGGATCTGCGGCGGGACGGGAAGTCCGAGGAGTCGATCGCCAAGCGGGTGCGGCGCGGGGACGTCCTGCGCAACGCGCCCTACCTGGTCGTGCCGTGCCTGGTGATGGACGGCTCGCACACCTACGGCGACGCGCGGCGGGACGCGGCCGAGCGGGAGATGTTCGTCGTGGCGACCGGGGCCGGAGTGCAGAACTTCCTCGTCGCGCTGGCCGGGGAGCGACTGGGATCGGCGTGGGTGTCGTCGACCATGTTCTGCCGGGACGTGGTGCGGGAGGTGCTGGAGCTGCCCGGGGACTGGGACCCGATGGGGGCGGTGGCGGTCGGGCACCCCGCGGAGGAGCCGAAGGCCCGGAGCGGGCGGGAGGTGGAGGGGTTCCTGGAGGTGCGGTGAGAGGCTGGGGGCGTCTTCCGGTTCGTCCGGCATGCTTATGGAGCCCGGAGCCCGGAGCCCGGAGCTAGACCCGCAGCCGGAGCCCGGAGCTAGACCCGCAGCCGCAGAGCCCAGAGCCCGAAGCCCACACCCCAGATTCCGGATTCCGGATCGCAGACCCCGCAACCCATCCAGCTAGGACCTCATTCGTGGCAGGACGATTCGACCCTCACACCTCGCGTACGACCGTGCGCGGCGGGCAGGTCGCCGTGCCCTCCGCTGTGCCTCGGCAGGCGTCCGCCGGCGGGCGGGTGCGGACCTGGGTGCCGGAGGGGCCGCTGGATCTCGGGCTGGTGCTGGGGCCGCTTCGGCGCGGGCCCGCCGATCCGACGTTCCGGGCGATGCCCGACGGGTCGTTCTGGCGGGCCAGTCTGACGCCCGGCGGGCCGGGCACCCTGCGGGTCCACGTGCTGCCCGGCGAGGGTGCCGTACGGGGGGAGGCCTGGGGGCCGGGTGCCGAATGGCTGCTGGAGCGGCTGCCCGAGCTGCTCGGGGCCTGCGACGATCCCGACGCCTTCGTGCCTCGGCGCCGGCTCCTGGCCGTGACCCGGCATCGGCGGCCGGGGCTGCGTCTGCTGCGGACCGGGCTGGTGCTGGAGTCGTTGATCCCCTCGGTCCTGGAGCAGAAGGTCACCACCGACGAGGCGTACCGGGCGTGGCGGCTGCTCGTGCGCAAGTTCGGGGAGCCGGCGCCGGGGCCCGCGGCGGGTGGGCGGCTGTGGGTGATGCCGGCGGCCCGGACCTGGGCGCTGATTCCGTCCTGGGAGTGGCATCGGGCGGGGGTCGACAACAAGCGGGCTTCGACGATTCTGCGGGCCGTGCGGGTCGCCGCGCGGTTGGAGGAGGCGGTGCGGATGCCTCCGGCGGAGGCGCAGGCCCGGCTGGAGGTGGTGCCGGGGGTCGGGCCCTGGACGTCCGCGGAGGTGGTGCAGCGCAGCCACGGGGCGGCGGACGCGGTGACCGTGGGGGACCTGCATCTGCCGGGGATCGTGGGGTGGGCGTTGGCGGGGGACCGGTCCGCGGACGACGCGGCCATGCTGGCGTTGCTGGAGCCCTACGCGGGGCAGCGGCATCGGGCCGCACGGCTGATCCTGCTGAGCGGGAGGACGCCGGCGCGGCGGGCTCCCCGGATGTCGGTGGGGGACATTCGAGGGCTTTGAGGGTGTCCCGGGGAGGGTGGGTGACGTCGAAGGTCTCGCCCCAGCCGCCCCTTCCCGTCCCTCCCGCCCCTTCCGCTCCGTCCCTCCCGCCCCTGTCCCGTCCCCCTCCGTCCCGCTCCGCCTCCTCCTGAACCCTGAGTGGCCACCGCCCGAGGCCACCGCCCGAGGCCACCGCCCCGGACCCACCTTCCGGCCCTGAACGGGCCTCGTCCTCAGGTCCCGCCACTCGGCGGCCGTCGCAGCCACCGGACGGGCGGGGGCGGCACGGGCGGCGCCTCCCGTCCGGCCGTCACCGGTCCGAGGAGAACCTCAGGGCGGCCGCCGGGATTCTCGCGTCGCACCACACCCTCGCTCCGTCGCGGAGTTCGTTGTCGGCGCCGATCACCGCGCCGTCGCCGATGACCGTGCCGGTGAGGACCGAGCGTTCGCCCACACGGGCTCGGGTGCCGATGAGGGAGTCGGTGATGACGGCGTCGGGTTCGATGACCGCGCCGGGGAGGATCGTCGAGCCGAAGACGCGCGCGCCCTCCGCGACGAACGCGCCCTCGCCGACCACCGTGCCGCCGGTCAGCTTCGCGTCGGGCGCGACCGTGGCCGTCGGGAGGATCAGCCGGTCGCCGCAGCGGCCGGGGACCGCGGGGGACGGGGCACGGCCGAGGACCAGGTCCGCCGAGCCTCGGACGAACGCCGCCGGGGTGCCCAGGTCCAGCCAGTACGTCGAGTCGACCATCCCCTGGAGGTGGGCTCCGGCGGAGAGGAGGTCGGGGAACGTCTCGCGTTCCACCGAGACCGGCCGGCCGGCCGGGATGGTGTCGATGACCGAGCGGCGGAAGACGTACGCGCCCGCGTTGATCTGGTCGGTGACGATCTCCTCGGGGGTCTGGGGTTTCTCCAGGAAGGCCAGGACCCTGCCCGTGTCGTCGGTGGGGACCAGGCCGTACGCCCTCGGGTCCGTCACCTTCGTGAGGTGCAGGGAGACGTCCGCCGCCGTCGCCTCGTGGGTGGCCACCAGGCGTTCGATGTCCAGGCCGGTGAGGATGTCGCCGTTGAAGATCAGCACCGGGTCGTCGGGGCCCGAGTGGAGCCGGGACGCCACGTTGCGGATGGCGCCGCCGGTGCCGAGGGGCTCGTCCTCCGTGACGTACTCGATGTGCAGGCCCAGCGAGGAACCGTCGCCGAAGTACGGTTCGAAGACCTCCGCCAGATAGCTCGTCGCGAGGACGATGTGGTCCACGCCCGCCGCTCTCGCCCGCGCCAGCTGGTGCGTGAGGAACGGCACCCCCGCCGCCCTGACCATGGGCTTGGGCGTGTGCACCGTGAGCGGGCGCAGCCGGGTGCCCTTGCCGCCGACCAGGAGGATCGCTTCTGTCACCTTCGTCTCTGCTTCCTGCCGGGACCGGCCGAACTGTCTTTCGGCCGGCCAGTGTATGCAGACCGTGGTGTGGCGATTCCGATGGCCGTGCGGTGTCGCACCCGGGGTCCCCCCGACGGCGTCCTGACGTCAGCGGCCCTGGTAGCCGGCCGCGGTCGAACGGGCCGAGCCGAGCTTGCCGTAGAGCTGCCGGCCCGGGCATTCCGTGGCGAAGCCGTCGCGGTGTCCGGAGATCACGTGCAGCCGTACGCTTTTGCCCTTCTGGTAGAGATTGCCACCGCCGGACGTCAGGTAGGTCTTTCCGTTCGGATTGGCGCCGAACAGACCCAGCTTCCATGCCGTCAGGCGGGCGATGCCCTTGACCGCGGCGGCGGGCGGCTTGGCGGTGGTGAACGTGCCCAGGACGGCGATCCCCATGCTGTTGCTGTTGAACCCGAGGGTGTGGGCGCCGAGGACGGCCTTCGCCACACCCCCCGCGCGGCCCTCGTAGATGGTGCCGCACTTGTCGACGAGGAAGTTGTAGCCGATGTCCCGCCAGCCCATGCTCCTGACGTGGTAGCGGTAGATACCGCGGATGAGGGACGGCACCTGCGAGCACGTGTACTTGTTGCCCGAGGCCGTGTGGTGCACGAAGGCCGCCTTGACCTTCTTGGTGTACACGAAGCCCTTCTCCCGCAGGTTCTCGTCGGCACCCCAGCCGCGGCGGGTCACGATGCCGGGACGGGGGCCGATGTACGGCTTGGCGCGCTGAGCCGCCGTCAGTTCCCCCGAGCGGAGGGTGAGGAGTTCGCGTTCGGTGCCCGCGCGGTCGAGGGCGGGAATCTCGGTGGCGCCCAGGGGGGCGAGGCCGGTGTTGGCGGCGGAGGCGGCGATCGACTCGGCCGTCGTGGCGGAGGCGGTACCGGCGGCCGTGTCCTCGGCCGTGCCTTCGGCCAGTTCCGCCGCCATGCCCGCCTCCGCGTCCACCGCCGCGTCCGGGGCGTCGGCCCGGGGGCCGGCCGGGGCCTGGGCGGTCGCGGCCCGGCTGCCGGGAGGGCCCGCGGGGGCGCGGGCCGGTTCGGTGCCCGGATCGACGAGTTCCAGGCGCATCCCGGAGGGGAGCCCGAGGAGCGAGGACATGGTGCGGGCGCCGCCGGCGGTGTCCTCCGTACGCCGCTGGGCTTGGGGACTGACGCGGACCTCGACGCCGTCGGACTCCCCCACCCACAGGGGGGCGGTGGCACCGCGGACGTGACCCGAGGCCCGTTCGGGGGTGTCGGGGTCGGCGCCGTGGTCGGCGTTGTGCGTCTCGACGTCCTGCCAGTCGGACCAGGTGCCGGTGCCGGCGGCACGGGTACGGACCTGGACGCGGCCGTGCAGCTCGGCGTCCGGGTCGTCCCAGACGACGCCGAGGAGGGAGAAGGACCGTACGTCCCGGCGGGGCAGGCCCTGTTCCGCTCCGGTGCCGCCGGGGGCCCGGTCGCGGGCGAGGGGGGTCAGGGGCAGCGACTGGGTGCTGCCGGCGAGCGGGGCGGCGGGGCCGGCGGGCCGGGCCGCGGCGGGCGCCGCCTGCACGGCCGGCGCCGGACGCGCCGTCACCGCGGAGGCGGGGGGCGTCAGCGGGAGGGCTAGTGCGGCCGCACAGGTGACGCCGATCGAGGAAGCAAGCAGTCCACGCATGCCACCGATCCTGGACATAGTCATACATTTCTGTCCATCGGTGACTTGACGGGGCGTCGAAGGGCGTTCGGCCGAACCGGTGGCCCGGTGACGGGTGTTCGCCGAGGGGTGGCGCGTACGCTGACGCGGGTGAACGCCACTGACCGCACCCCTGCCGACCTGCTGCGTTCCGCGCTCGCCGCGGATCCCGCGCGCCCCCTGGTGACCTTCTACGACGACGCCACGGGCGAACGGGTCGAATTGTCCGTGGCCACCTTCGCCAATTGGGTGGCCAAGACCGCGAACCTCCTCCAGGACGGGCTGTCCGCCGAGCCCGGGGACCGCGTCGCGCTGCTGCTGCCCGCGCACTGGCAGGCGGCGGTGTGGCTGGTGGCCTGTTCGTCGGTCGGGGTCGTCGCGGACGTGGCCGGTGATCCGGCCCGCGCGGACTTCGTGGTGGCCGGGCCCGGCCGGTTCGAGGCGGGGCTGGCGTGCCGGGGCGAGCGGTACGCGCTGTCGCTCGCCCCGCTCGGCCGGCGGTTCGTCCCGGCGCCGCCGGACGGATACGCCGACTACGCGGTGGACGTCCCGACCCACGGCGACCGTTTCGCGCCGTACGCGCCGGTCGACCCCGAGGCGCCCGCGCTGATCGTGGCCGGCGCGGAGTACACGAGCGCGGAACTGGTGGAGCGCGCCCGCGCCGACGCGCCCGTCCTCGGCCTCACGGGCCCCGGCTCCCGCCTCCTGTCGGGCCTTCCGTACGACACCTGGGAGGGCCTCAGCGCCGGCCTGTACGCCCCTCTGGCCACCGGCGGCTCCGTCGTCCTGTGCCGGAACCTGGATCAGGCGTCGGAGGAGACCCTCACCCGGCGCATCGACAGCGAACGGGTGACGACGACGGCCTGGTAGCCGCGGCCCCGTCGACCGACGTGGCGGAGCGGGGACCGGCCCGGCCTGCGCGCACGGCTCGACCGGCAGACTCACCTCAGCGACGGCCGCGGGGGCAGCGGCGTCCGGCTCGCTCGACGGCCACGGCCCGGCCGCAGCCGGAACCGGCGGCTGGGGTCCCAGCCAGGCCGACCGCCACGGTCCCGCCGCAGCCGGACCGACAGCTCGCCCCAGGTCGACCGGCGGCTGCGGCGGCAACGGCGTCCCGCCGCCGCGAGGCCGTCCCCAGGCCGCTCCCTCAGCCACCGGCCATCCCGCCGCGAAGGGGCTCGGCAAGGGCAGCGCGACGGCGGACGGTCACCCCAGCGCGGCGGGCCGGCGCCCGGCCGATGCCCGTCACCCCCAGCACGCCCTTTCCCGACCCGGCCGTTCCCCTGCGCGCCCACCCTCACCCCGGCACCCGCCTACAGCCGCTCCCGGCTCTGCCGGTCGAACCGGTGACCGGCGCCCCGGCAGACGCCCCTCACCCGTCGCCCAATCACCCATCACCCATCGCCCCGTCACCCGTCCGGCCCCTCCCCGCCCGCGCCGCGCCCCCGCTCGCGGCATCGTCGTAGGGACTGCACGGCGTTTTCGTCCGGTGAGGTCCGGTGAGTGGGAGGGGTGGGTGCCGGCGTGAGTGGGAGCGAGGGGGTCACCGAGCCTCCCGGGCCGGGGGCCGGCGAGCCTTCCGGGCCGGGGGCGGGGGCCTCCGCTCTCGGGGTGGGGCTGGTGCGGCGGCGTCGGCGGCGGTGGGTGGGGGTCGGGTCGGGGGTGGTGGGGCTGCTGGTGGTGGGCGCCGGGGTGGCCGGGTGGGTGGTGTACGCGCGGCTCGACGGGAACATCACCGCGGACGAGGCGGCCGCGGCGGAGCTGGCGCGGTACGCGAGGGAGCGGCCGACCGCGCTGGTGAAGGACGCGCAGAACGTGCTGTTGATCGGTTCGGACTCGCGCGCGGGGGACGGCAACGGCGAGTACGGGCGGGATTCGGGGACCGAGCGGTCGGACACGACGATCCTGTTGCATCTGTCCGCCGGGCGGCGCGGTGCGACGGCGGTGTCGATACCCCGCGACCTCATGGTGGACGTGCCGGCCTGCCGGCGGCCGGACGGTTCCCGGTCGGCGCCGATGTTCGCGATGTTCAACTACTCTTTCCAGACGGGCGGTTCGGCCTGCACGATCCGGACCGTGGAGAAGCTGACGGACATCCGGATCGACCATCACGTGGTCGTCGACTTCCACGGCTTCAAGGAGATGGTCGACGCTCTCGACGGGGTCGAGGTGTGCCTCAAGGAGCCCATCCGCGACGAGGCGGCCAAGCTGCGGCTGCCCGCGGGGCGGGTGACGCTCGACGGCGAACAGGCCCTCGGCTACGTCCGTGCCCGCAAGACCCTCGGCGACGGCAGCGACACCGACCGGATGGACCGGCAGCAACGGTTCCTCGGCGCGCTCGTCAACAAGGCGCAGAGCAATGACGTCCTGCTGAATCCGGTGAAGCTGTATCCGGTGCTGGACGCGGCCACGTCCTCGCTCACCACCGATCCGGATCTGGCGAGCCTGCGCGGCCTCTACGAACTCGTGCGCGGCCTGCGTGACATTCCCACCGAACAGGTGCGGTTTCTGACCGTTCCGCGGGAGTCGTATGTCTACAACTCCAATCGCGACCAACTGGTGGAGCCCGCTGCGGAGAGGCTGTTCGAACGGTTGAGGACGGACGCGCCCGTCTCCGTCACCGGCAAGGACCCCGGGAAACCCACCTCTGCGGAGTCGCCCGATCACGATCGGTACGCGTCGCCGAGCCCCTCGGTGCCGACTTTCCGGGGGAACACGGCGGGCGATCACACCTGCACGTGAGCCGTGTCCGCGGTGACGGGTAAAGCGCTTGCCAAGGGGGCCGGTCACGGCGAACTCCAGTTCAAGAAAATAGACCGTATTGCCCGGTTGTAGGGACGTGGAGTTTGTCACCGTCGTCGCTTCGCGCCGAACTTGGCGGATAGTGTGAGCGATCCGGTGCATCCGGCCTGAGGACCTTTCTGGGGCCGAGCACTGCGTGACCGAGACCCGAGCGCCTTGGAGGGGGAAAGGCGCCGCGTGGCCCCGACGGAGGATTCGGACAACCGTGGACGCGCAAGGCCGTGGGCGGGCGGACAACATCGACCCCGCAGACCAGTGGGTGCTCAATCCGGACACCGGCGAATACGAACTGCGACTGACCCCTTCCGCACCGCAGTCGGCGGTCCCCGGACCCCGCAGCCGATCCGCCCGTGCGGCGGCCGCCGGGACGGAGCCCGAGTCCGCCGCGGGCAGGCGCGGGACGGCTGATACCGAACCCGCCCCGGGCAGGCGCAGGGCGGCCGAGCCGGAGTCCGCCGCGGGCAGCCGTACGACGGCTCCGGAGCGGGACGCTCCGGAGGTGCCGGGGCCGCGCCGTCGGCGGGGCGTGCCGGAGGAGCCGTCGCCGGGCAGGCGCGGGCGTCGGCCGGTGAAGAAGAAGTCGAGGACGAAGAAGGCCCTGCTGTGGACCGGCGGGGTCATGGCCTTCGTCCTGGTCGGCACCGCCGGTGGGGCCTACCTCTATCTCGAGCACCTCAACGACAACATCACCTCCGTCTCCGACGACGGCGCGAGCACCGGCGGTTTCAGCAAGGACAAGGCGATCAACATCCTGCTGATCGGCACCGACAAGCGCACCGGCGCGGGCAACGAGGGCTACGGCGACTCCGGCAGCGCGGGCCACGCCGACACGACGATCCTGCTGCACGTCTCCAAGGACCGGACGAACGCGACCGCGCTGAGCATCCCGCGCGACCTGATCGTGGACGTTCCCGACTGCCCGACCGAGCAGGAGGACGGCAGCAGCGAGATCATCAAGGGGACGGTGGGCGTCCGCTTCAACACGAGTCTCGGCCAGGACGGCCGTACGCCCAGCTGCACCATGCGCACGGTGACGGAGCTGACCGGCATCACCCCGGACAACTTCATGGTGGCCGACTTCAACGCGGTCAAGACGCTGACGACCGCGGTCGACGGGGTCGAGGTGTGTCTGGCCAAGGACATCGACGACCCGGACTCGCATCTGAAGCTGTCGGAGGGCACGCACACCATCCAGGGCGAGCAGGCGCTGGCGTTCCTGCGCACCCGGCACTCGGTGGGCTTCGGCGGCGACCTCAGCCGCATCGCGATCCAGCAGCAGTTCCTCGGCTCGCTGATGCGCAAGCTGAAGTCGAACGACACGCTCACCAGCCCCACCAAGATGATCAAGCTGGCGGAGGCGGGCACGAAGGCCCTCACCGTCGACTCCCAGCTGGACAGCATCACCAAGCTCAAGGACCTCGGCCTGGAGCTGGGCAAGCTCAACACCAAGAACCTGACGTTCACCACGGTGCCCGTCGTCGACAACCCGGCCGAGAAGGTCAAGGCCACCGTCGTCCTCAACAAGGGGACGGCGCCCACCGTCTTCCGGATGATCCAGGACGACGTGTCCTTCACCGAGGTGAAGGAGCAGGCGAAGGCATCGAAGGACGCGGCCGCCGCGGCCGCCGCGGCCCGCCTCAAGGGCACCCGGTCCGCGGCCTCCGAGGTGCGGGTGCGGATCATGAACGGCGGCGCCGAGTCCGGCAGCGCACAGGCCACTCTCAGCTGGCTGCAGAATGATGCGGGGGTGACGAAGTCCGAGAACGCGGGCAACGCGCCCAAGGTACTCAGCAGGACGACGCTCGAATACGCGCCGGAACAGGCCGCCCAGGCACGCAAGCTCGCCGCCGTCATGGGGCTGCCCGGGACCGCGCTGAAGCCCGGCGAGAGCGTCACCAACGCCCAGGGTCTGCCGACGATGACCCTGACACTGGGCAAGGACTTCGAAGGCGCGGGCGTCTCGCTCACGGCCCCGACGACCGTGCCGGACACGGTCGACAAGTCCACGGCGGACAAGGTCGAGTGCGCCAAGTAGGTAACCCTGCGGGCCCGTCAAGCGTCTGACTTGACGCGGGACGGGCCCGTGTCATGTCAGGCGCACGGCGGGGAGGGGCAGGGCCAGTGGGGCGGAGCACTGTACGGGGGACGGATCCCGGAGCCGGGGACAGCACGTCCACGGCGGCGGACGACACGACGACGACCGGGGAGGAAGCGGGCGGCGAAGCCGATGAGGGCGGGCGCAGAGCCGGCCGCGGCATCGACCGCAGACGGCGCAGACGGCGCGTGCTGCGCTGGTCGGCGACCGTGCTCTCGCTGGTGATACTCGGCGGCGCGGGGGCCGGATACCTCTACTACGAGCACCTCAACGCGAACATCAGGAGCGACCGGCTGAACCTGGGCGACGCGAAGGACCGGGCGGCCGAGACCAGGACCAACGAGGCCGGGCAGAAGGCGCTGAACATCCTGCTGATCGGTTCGGACGCCCGGGACACCGCGGAGAACCAGAAACTCGGCGGGGCCAGGGACACCTTCAACGGCACCCCGCTCGCCGACGTCCAGATGCTGCTGCACGTCTCCGCGGACCGCAGCAACATGTCGGTGGTGAGCATGCCGCGCGACACCCTGCTCCCCATCCCCAGGTGCACGGACCCCGACACCGGCGAGGTGTACCGGGCGCTCACCCGGGAGATCACCAACTCCTCGCTGGGCCGCGGCGGTCCGGGCTGCACGGTGGCCACCTGGGAGAAGCTCACCGACATCCACATCGACCACTTCATGATGATCGACTTCGCCGGTGTGGTCTCGATGGCGGACGCCATCGGGGGCGTCCCGGTGTGCGTGGACGCCAACGTCTACTCGCACACCGGCACGGGCAAGGGCTCGGGCCTGAAGCTGGCGGAGGGCACCCACGACATCAAGGGCAAGCAGGCCCTGCAATGGCTGCGCACCCGCTACGGCTTCGAGGACGACACCGACCTGGCGCGCGCCAAGGCTCAGCACATGTACATGAACTCGATGGTCCGTCAGCTGCGTTCGGAGGCGAAGCTGACCAACCCCAACGGGCTGCGCAGGCTCGCCGAGGCGGCCACGCGGGCCATCACCGTCGACGACGGTCTGAACACCATCAAGAAGATGTACGACCTGGCGACCGAACTCCAGAAGGTGCCCACCGAGCGCATCACCATGACGACGATGCCCAACCGGTACGACACCGTCCAGACCGGCCGGGTGGTGCCCACCGGGGACGCCGCGAAGCTGTTCCGGCTGGTGCGCGAGGACATCGCCCTGGACGGCAAGGACGCCGCGAAGGCCACCGCGAGCCCGTCCCCGACCATCACGGACGCGGCCGCCGCGGACGCCGAGATCGCCGTACAGGTCCACAACGGCACGTACACCGACGCGTTGGGCGCGGCCCGCGGACGGGCCACCGCGGTGACGGAGCTGCTGGTCGGCAAGGGCTTCACCGACGCCAAGGCGGACACCTCCCCGGCGGACTCCGAGAAGACGACGGTGATCCGCTACCCGAGCGCCGATCTCCAGGCCGACGCCCTGCGGGTGGCGAAGGTCCTCGGCATCCCGACGGGCCAGGTGAAGCAGTCCACCGAGGTCTCCGGGGTCACCCTCTTCGTGGGCGCCGACTGGCGCTCGGGCACGGCGTACAAGGCGCCGGTGCAGGACGACAGGACGCCCACCTCGGCGGAGACGATGAACGCCGCCGACACCAGCCAGTGCATGCACGTGGACCCGGACTACACCTGGTAGACCGGGCCCTTCCGCCGCCGCGCGGTGCTCAGTGCGAGCTGAGCACGGCCGGCCGGCGGGAGGCGATGACCTTCCTCGCCAGCGACTTCGGGCTGGTCAGGAAGCCGAAGCCCCACGACATGTGCATGGTGGCGAGGGCCACGGGGATCCGCAGGCGGGCCTTCAGCGGCAGTCCCCGGCCGGCCGGCAGCGAGCCGAGGACGATCGCCGCGAGGTAGCCGCCCGGGACCAGGAAGCCGAGCGGGGTGAGGACCGCGCCGACCACGGTCCCGGCGGCGATCGCGCAGACCGCGGCCGGCGGGGCGAGGTAGCGCAGGTTGATGGAGCCCTCGTGGTAGCGGGCGACGACGTGCCGCCAGCGGCCGTAGTCCTTGTACTGCTTGGCGAGCGCCCTGACGGTGGGCCGCGGGCGGTACGACACCTTCAGCTCCGGTGAGAACCAGATCAGGCCGCCGGCCTCACGGATGCGGAAGTTCAGCTCCCAGTCCTGGGCCCGGACGAACTCCTCGTTGTAGCCGCCCTGTCGCTCCAGCGCCTCGCGCCGGAACACCCCGAGGTAGACGGTCTCGGCCGGGCCGGCCACTCCCCCGGTGTGGAAGGCGGCGTTGCCGACCCCGATCTTCGAGGTCATCGCCGCGGCGACCGCGTGCTCCCAGTCGTTCTCGCCCTCGGCGTGCATGATGCCGCCGACGTTCTGCGCGCCGGTCTCCTCCAGGAGCCGTACGGCGGTGGCGATGTAGTTCGGCGAGAGCATCCCGTGCCCGTCGACGCGGACGACGACCGGATGGCGCGAGGCCTTGATCGCGGCGTTCAGCGCGGCGGGGGTACGGCCCGTCGGGTTCGGGACGGTGTGCACGCGCTTGTTCTGGCGGGACCCGGTCTCGGCCACGAGTTCGGCGGCGATCTCGTCCGTGCGGTCCGTGGACGGACCGAGGGCGATCACGACCTCCATCTCGCCGGCGTACTCCTGGGCGAGGATCGCTTGGACGGCTCCGCGCAGATGCCGCTCCTCGTTGAGGACGGGCATGATCACGGACACGGCGGGGAGCTGCACGTCGGACTTCGCGTTCATAGGGGCATCACGTTACCGCGAACGGGGGACACGGGTGCGCGCCGCCGGGTGCCCTGCGGCGGGCGGCAGATCGTATCGGCCTACGGTGCTCACGGCTCCCCTCGTACGCCTCGTACGGCCGTCGCCCGGAGGTGACCCGCTTGTCCCCCACTCCGCCCCGGTCCCCCGCCTCCCGGCCGCCGCGCCGCCCGCAGCGCCGGCTGGCCGGCTCCGCGCCGAAGAAACGTCCCCGCTGGGCCATGCGGGCGACCATGACGCTGTCGGTCGTCGTGCTGGCATCCGCCGGGATCGGCCACTCCCTGGTCGCCAGCCTCGACTCCGGGATCGCCCGCGTCGACCCCTTCAAGGACATGAAGAACCGCCCGCGAGCCGGTCACGGCATGAACGTGCTGATGGTCGGCACCGACGGCCGCGACCGGATCACCGAGGACGAGCGGCAGCGCTACCGGCTCGGCGGCGCGCCCTGCCACTGCACCGACACGCTGATGATCGTGCACATCTCGGAGGACCGGGAGCGGGCGAGCGTGGTCAGCCTGCCGCGCGACTCCTACGCCGAGACGCCCCCGCACACCGACCGGACCACCGGCGAGAAGCACCGCGGCCACCCCATCAAGATCAACGCGGCGTACGCGGAGGGCGGCCCCCAGCTGACCGTGCGGACCGTCGAGAACATGACCCACGTGAAGATCGACCACTACCTGGAGGTCGACTTCACCAGTTTCATGAAGACCGTCGACGTCCTGGGCGGTGTGAAGATCTGCACGGACCAGCGGCTGACGGACTCCTACACCGGCCTCGACCTCGCCCCCGGCGACCACACCCTGCGGGGCGGCGAGGCCCTCCAGTACGTCCGCTCCCGGCACGCCGACGCCTCCTCCGACCTCGGCCGCATGAAACGGCAGCAGCGGTTCCTGGCGGGGCTGGTGGACCGGGCGACCTCCTCCGGGATCCTGCTCAACCCGCTGAGGTTCCGCGACGTGGCACGGGCGGTGCTGGGCTCGGTGCGGGCCGACCGCGGCTTCGGCACGGAGGAACTGCTGGACCTCGGGCGGGCGATGCGCACCTTCTCCCCCTCCTCCTCGGAGTTCGCGACCGTCCCCATCGGGCGGCTGGGCTACGCCGTCGAGGGCGTCGGCTCGACCGTGAAGTGGGACCCCGTCCGCTCCGAGCACCTCTTCAAGGCCCTGCGCGACGACAGGCCCCTGGCCACGACGCCGCGGGCCCGCGCCACGGCCGTCCGCGTGGAGGTGGCCCCGCAGCAGATCAGCGTGCAGGTGGAGAACGGCACGCGCGCCTCCGGCCTGGCCAAGCGGGTCGACGCGGCGCTGCGGGCCACCGGCTTCCGCACCACCGGGCGGCCGACCACCGCGCGCTCCACCTCGGTGCGCCGCACGGTCATCTCCCACGACCCCCGCTGGGACCGCTCCGCGCAGTCCCTGGCCGCCGCCCTCCCCGGCAGCGAACTGCGCCCCGTCCCGGGCCTCGGTCCCACGCTGAGGGTCACCGCCGGCGCGGAGGCCCACCAGGTCCGCAGGGTCCGGGCGGACGACCCGGAGCAGGGCGAGTCCGCGGTGGTCCGGGGCGACGAGGTGGGCTGCTCCTGAGACCGGGGCGGCGGCGCCGCCTCAGTCGTCGAAGCCCTCCGCCGCGCGTCGCTCCCGCAGTTCCATGATGGCGCGGCGGCGGGACAGGCGGTGGGTGCGGCGGATCTGGGCTTCCTGGTAGCGGCGGCGGTCGCGGTCGGTCTCGGGGAGGACCGGGGGGACGCGGCGGGGCTTGCCGTCGGCGTCGACGGCGGCGAAGACGAGGTAGGCCGAGCCGACCTGGGTGGGGGGAGCGGACTCGTTCCAGCGTTCGGCCAGGACCCGGACGCCGACCTCCATGGAGGTCCGGCCGGTCCAGTTGACCTGGGCCTTGACATGGACGAGGTCACCGACGCGGACCGGCTCCAGGAACGCCATCTCGTCCATGGACGCGGTGACGGCGGGGCCGCCGGAGTGCCGTCCGGCCACCGCGCCCGCCGCGTCGTCGACGAGCTTCATGATCACGCCACCGTGCACCGTGCCCAGCAGGTTGGTGTCGTTGTGGCTCATGATGTGGCTGAGCGTGGTGCGGGACGCGGAGGTGGGCTTACCCGGGATGTCCGAGGTGTCCGAGTCCACTGTGGTGACCTGGTCTGTCATGTCCTCCACCTTATGCCGAGGCGGACAAGCCGGGACTTTGTGTCAGGTTGGCAACAGCGGAGCCCTGATTCTCCGACGCCCCTGTATGCGACACGGCGCCGCCCTGCACACTGGGCGCATGAATGACTGGCCCGAGGGATGGTCCGACAACAACCGCGGCTCCGGGTACGGAAACGGCGGCGCGAGCGCACAGCCCGAGGGCGCGCGCGTGATGCGACAGGTCCGCCGCGGTCCGGCCGCCCCGCCGCAGGGCGCCGGCGTCCCGCCGCAGCCGTCGTACGTCGACGGCCAGGGTTACGGCGACGGCGGTGACTACACCAACGCCCGCAACACCGGCTACGACAGCGGGTACAGCACAGGCCAGGTCTACGGCGGCGGCGGATCCGACGGGCCGGGCGGCCACGACGGCCGGGCCGCGCGCCCCGCGCCGAACTGGCGGCGCCGCATCAAGTGGACGGCGATCAGCGTCGTGACCGTCCTGGTCGTGACGACCGTCGGAACGTACTTCTGGGCCGACTCCAAGCTGCAGCGCGAGGTCGACCTGTCGAAGGTCATCGACCGGCCGGAGGGCGGCGAGGGCACCAACTACCTCATCGTCGGCTCCGACAGCCGCGAGGGCATGTCCGCCGAGGAGAAGAAGGAGCTGCACACCGGCTCCGCCGAGGGCAAGCGCACGGACTCGATGATGATCCTGCACACCGGCTCCAACGGCGACACGCTCATCTCGCTGCCCCGCGACTCGGACGTGGAGATCCCCTCGTTCGTGGGCTCGGAGTCCGGCAAGCGCTACGAGGGCAGGGGCCGGCACACCAAGCTGAACGCGGCGTACGCGATGGACGGCCCGGAGCTGCTCGTCCGCACGGTGGAGTTCAACACCGGGCTGCGCATCGACCACTACGTGGAGATCGGCTTCGCCGGCTTCGCGAACATCGTGGACGCGGTCGGCGGCGTCGAGATCGACATCCCGCAGGACATCAAGGACACCAAGTCCGGGGCGGACTTCAAGAAGGGCAAGCAGACCCTGAACGGCGAGGAGTCCCTCGCCTTCGTCCGCACCCGGTACGCGCTCGCCGGTTCCGACCTGGACCGCACGAAGAACCAGCAGAAGTTCCTCGCGGCCCTCGCAGGCCAGGTGGCCACGCCGGGCACGGTCCTCAACCCCTTCAAGCTGTACCCGACCATGAGCGCCGGTCTGGACACCCTCATCGTCGACAAGGACATGGGCCTGTACGACCTGGGGTCGATGTTCTTCGCGATGAAGGGCGTCAACGGCGGCGACGGCAAGTCGATGAACATGCCCATCTCCGGCTCCAGCGGCGGCAACCTCGTCTGGGACAAGGCGAAGGTGAAGCAGCTGGTGAGCGAGTTGAAGAACGACGAGAAGGTCACGGTGTCGGGTGGCTGACCGGCCCGCCGCCGCACGGCCCTACGACGCCGTCCTGTGTGACGTCGACAATGTGATCCGCACCTTCGACTCCACCCACCTGGAGTCGCTGGAGCGGCTCGCGGGGATCGCGGAGGGCACCACCAGGAAGGTGGCGTTCTCCCCCGAGGTCGACCGGCCGCTGCTGCTGGGCCGGATCACCGAGCAGGAGTGGGTGGCGTCCGTCGCGAGCGGGCTGACCGGGCTCGTGGACGAGGAGACGGGCTGGGCGCTGGGCACCGCCCTGCTGGAGTCGCCCTTCCGGGCCGACGGGACCGTGCTGGAACTGCTGCGCCGGGCCCGCGTCCGGGTGCCGCTGGTCCTCGTCACCAACGCCACGCTCGGTCTGGAGCGCGACCTGGAGGCCATGGGCCTGACGGAGCTGGCCGACCACGTCGTCAGCAGCGCCCGGGTCGGCATCACCAAGCCCGACCGCCGCATCCTCGAACTGGGCGCGGCACGGGCGGGCGTACGCCCCGACCGCTGCCTGTTCGTCGACGACACCCTGGAGAACGTGGAGGCGGCCACCGCCCTCGGCATGACGGCCGTGCACTTCCGCGCGGCGGCCGATCTGGAGAAGGCGCTGGAGCCGCTGTTCCGCTAGGACGGCCCGCGTACGACGGTCGCCCCCGCCCGAGGAATCGGGCGGGGGCGACCGTCGTACGGCGCGGGGGCGCCGGGGCAGGCTCCGGGAGGTTACGCGGTTTCCCGTTCCGTCAACCGTGATCGCTTGACCCGCTCGCCCTGACCTCGGGAGCATCGACCCAGATGCGGGGTACTGGCAGCACGGGAGAGGGGAACCCAGACCATGAAGGTCACCAAGCTGGTCAGCACGTGCGACATCAAGGACTGCCCGACGATCTACGCGACGGATCGCGGCACGCTCTTGGTTCAGGGGGAGACTCCGACCGACCACGGGCTTCGGATTCCCGCTCACGAAACCCTGGTCGAGATCCCGATCGAACTGATCCAGAAGGCCATCCGTGACGACCTCATCTAGGACCCTTGGCGACCTCTTCGACACGTTCCAGCGTGAGGCGTTCCGGCTCGAAACCCTCGACGACTACAGCAAGTCGGGGAACGTCGACGCCTATCGCGCGTTCCTGGCCGGGGAGCCGCAGCCGGACGACTACAACGCTGGCTGGGTCGAACAACTCCGCTCACACACCGGAAAAGGGAAACGAGTCTGCCGGGTTCACATTCTGCGCCGGCCGCTCACGGACTATCTCAGGTTCGAACTCGGATGGGGGTACCGGAAGAACATGTCCGGGGGTGAGGAGTTCTTCATCCTGGACGTCACCGACAGGCCGAACCCCCTACAGGGCGTACCTGACTTCTGGCTCTTCGACTCCGAGTCCGTGGCCTTGATGAACTACGACGGCGCCGGAAAGTACCTGGGCTCGGACGTTCTGCCATCGGAACGAACGGCGGAGTTCAACGGGCACCGTGACGCGGCACTCACCCACGCGGAACCGTTCACGCGATGGTGGGACAAGTACGGAGCGTGAACAGAGCACAGCTTGGGGCCGCGCTGCGGGCCCTGCGAGTAGCTTCCGGCAAGGAGGCCAAAGCGGTGGCCCGCAGCGCCCTCATGTCTCCGTCCAAGCTGTCCAAGATCGAGAACGCGAGGCTCGCGGCCAGCGCGACGGACGTGGAGCGCATCCTGACCGCCATCGGTGTCTCTGATGAGGCCAAGGCGGAGTACACCGAGGCTGCGCGGGCATCGGCAACGGAGGCAACGGCATGGCGCCTGTTGAAGCGCATCGGAGTCCACAAGGGCCAGCAGGCCGCCAAGGCCCTTGAAGCCCAGATGTCCACGCTCCGGCTGTTCCAACCGGCCCTGGTGCCGGGCTTGCTCCAGACGCCGGAGTACATCCGTGCCGTGCTCCAACGGCACGATCTGAGCGAGGACTCTCTCTCCCGGACAATCAATGGCAGGCTTGAACGGCAAGCGGTCCTGTACGACAACGCCAAGTCGCTGCGGTTCATCATCACGGAGCCTGTCCTGCGGTGGCGCATTGTCCCGCCACAGATGATGGCGGCACAGCTCGACCGAATCGTTTCCCTTTCCCGCCTGCCTCATGTGGACATCCGCATAGTCCCGTTGCGGATTCAGCAGCGCGACATTGCGAATCATGCATTCGTCATCCGCGACGATCGAATGGTCACGGTCGAGACCGTCCACGCCGAGGTAGCCGTAACGGACCCGAGGGACGTCGGTCTCTACGTCGAAAAGTTCGAGGGATTCGAACGAGTGGCATTGTCGGGTGACCGCATGCGGGGCCTGGTCGAAGGTATCCGCGACGACTTTTTGCGGGAACAGGAAACAGGCTAGAGCCGCATCCGTGGCCCGTCGAAGATGGCGCCATGGAGAGCGAAGAGAGAAATTCCGATCCTGGAACCCACACGACAGCACGGACGTGCCTGTCGGAGCCACCTCGCGAGCAGTCGCCCGAACCCGGCTGCGCTGACTGCCTGTCCCTATCGGTAGCACGCGAGAACGCCCGCTCCAGGTTCGATTACAGCGCCGTATCCGACGCCAACGTACGGATGCGCCGGCACCACGCCGTGGCGCACGCGTCATGAACAAGGGAACAGGCTCAGGGCTCTTCGCCGACCGCCCTCTGATGACCATGCGGGTCTCTCGCGACTCAGGGCAGACCTGGGGGCCGGAGCAGGCCGTGGCCACGACGGACGATCTTCCGCCGTTGCTCACCAGCGCTTGGCCGCCATGCGAGTGCCGGCGCTGCACGGAACGCGGCCAGGGTTCCAGGCGCTGAAGTCTCTCCCTCTCCTCCATGAACTCCCGCCCGACATGGGCGGCGGCGGTCAGCCATGGCCGCGATCAGTTGAGCAGGAAGGCGCAGTGATGCTGAACGGAACCGACCTGTACGCGCTCGACACCGACGGGGCCTCGTTCGTGAAGGCGTGCGGCGGCCCCTGCACCGAAGGGTGCGTGACCCTGGCCCGCATCGGCGACGACGCATGGGCTCTGGGTGACAGCAAGCGGCCGGGCGCCGAGCCGCTGAGGTTCACCACGGAGGAGCTGGACGCGGCCGGGATCGACCCGGCGCGGTTCGGTCTGTCCGTCTGACCCACCCCTCTCCAGCCGGTCCCGGCCCATCCCTCCATCGGGTCGGGGCCGGCTGGCCCTTCGCCCCTCAAGAGGATTGAACGGGAACGCTGGTGCACCATCACGGCTATCTGTGGACCGGTCCGAAACAGCGTTTCGACCAGGAAGCGCTACGGCGGCCCCCACATCCCGAGCCGCCCCCGGCCGGAAGCAATCCGGAACTCATCCAGCGCTACCGGGAAGTGGCGGCGGAGTTCCCAACCGTTGATCTCCCTCCGCTGGAAACTGCGTATTGGCTGGTCAAGCCGCGTTCGTTGGTTCGTGGCACGTGGGATGAGGCGAAGGAAGGGGCGGCCTGGCTCGGAGAGCGGTTGGCGGAGTGCGCGCCCCGGTTCGCCTCGGAGAGGGACCGTGACACCACCCGTCTGGCCGCCCTGATCAACTCCGCTGCTGAGCAGTTGGGTTCGGGGACTGATGTGTCACTCGGGTTCTACCTCGAACGGCCCTCGTACCTGTCGCTGGCGGTGGTGACGTGTTCCCCGAATCGCTTGAGGCCTGAACTGACGTGCCCTGCTCCGTAGTCGAAGCAACTAAGGCTCACTCACTCCGCACCACTACCGGTCGCGGCTGCTGTACGCCGGAGTCCCCGAGAACGACGTGGCCGACTGGATGGGCCACAGCAGTACGGACGTACTGGGGGTGCACTCCACTACATCTCCGAAGGGGCCGAGCAGCGCTGCCGGGCCGCCATCGCCCGGCGCCGACGACCCTACGGAGGCATCAGAGGTTGCCTGATCCGCATACGACAACAGCCCCCGGCATCACGCCGGGGGCTGCGTTGTCTGTGCAGGTCAGTGGCCGTTTCCAGCCCGGCGTCCGCCCAGGATTCCCTCAGCATGACGCCCAGGAACGGCCCTGATCAGGCCGCGACGGACGGAAAGCCCAGGATGCCCATGCGGACCCTCGCCCCCCTGACCTGCAAAAACCCTGCTAGGGAAGGTTCCTTGCCATCACGATCCGCTGCACCTGGTTCGTGCCCTCGTAGATCTGGGTGATCTTGGCATCGCGCATCATCCGCTCGACCGGGTAGTCGCGGGTGTAGCCGTAGCCGCCGAGGAGCTGGACGGCGTCCGTGGTGACCTCCATGGCGACGTCGGAGGCGAAGCACTTGGCCGCCGCGCCCTGGAAGGTGAGGTCGCTGTCGCCGCGCTGGGACTTGGCGGCGGCGGCGTAGGTCAGCTGGCGGGCGGCCTCGATCTTCATGGCCATGTCGGCGAGCATGAACTGGATGCCCTGGAAGTCGGCGATCGCCTTGCCGAACTGCTTGCGCTCGGTGACGTAGCCCTTGGCGTAGTCGAAGGCGCCCTGGGCGACACCGAGGGCCTGGGCGGCGATGGTGATGCGGGTGTGGTCCAGCGTCTTCATCGCGGTGGCGAAGCCGGTGCCCTCCTCGCCGATCATGCGGTCGGCGGGGATGCGGACGTTGTCGAAGTAGACCTCGCGGGTCGGGGAGCCCTTGATGCCGAGCTTCTTCTCCGGAGCCCCGAAGGAGACGCCCGGGTCGGACTTCTCCACGACGAACGCCGAGATGCCCTTGGAGCGCTTGGCCGGGTCGGTGACGGCCATCACCGTGTAGTACTCGGAGACGCCCGCGTTGGTGATCCAGCGCTTCACGCCGTTGAGGATCCAGTGGTCGCCGTCGCGCACGGCGCGGGTCTTCATGCCGGCCGCGTCGGAGCCGGCGTCGGGCTCGGAGAGGCAGTAGGAGAACATCGCGTCGCCCTTGGCCAGCGGCGACAGGTACTTCTTCTTCAGGTCCTGGGAGCCGGACAGGATCACCGGGAGCGAGCCGAGCTTGTTGACGGCCGGGATCAGGGAGGAGGACACGCAGGCGCGGGCCACCTCCTCGATGACGATGACCGTGGCGAGCGCGTCGGCACCGGTGCCGCCGTACTCCTCGGGGACGTGCACCGCGTGCAGGTCGCTGGCGACCAGCGCGTCGAGGGCCTCCTGGGGGAAACGGGCCTCCTCGTCGACCGCTGCGGCGTACGGCGCGATCTTCGCCTCGGCCAGCGAGCGGATGGCGTCCCGGAGCATGTCGTGCTCCTCGGACGGGCGGTACAGGTCGAAGTCAGCCGATCCGGCCAAGGTCTCTCACGCTCCAAGAACGCTGGGTGTGCTCTCGCTAATTACCGTTAAGTAACTCAAATTTTAGAGGCCTGCCCACGCGAGTGATACGTGAGCTTGGCGACAGGGGCGGCCACACCGGTGAACTGCCCGGTGAGGGGCCCGGGTACGCCCCGACTATGCTCGTTGCGCGCATCCGGTCCCGCCCCGCCCACCCAGGAGCACGCATGGCCCTCAAGATCACCGTGATCGGCACCGGTTATCTCGGTGCCACGCACGCCGCGGCCATGGCCGAGCTGGGCTTCGAGGTACTGGCGCTCGACATCGTGCGCGAGAAGATCGAGATGCTGGAGCGGGGCGAGACCCCGATGTACGAGCCGGGCCTGGAGGAACTGCTGCGGCGCCACGTCGCCGGGTTCGAGGGTTCCAGCGGTCGGCTGCGCTTCACCCAGGACTGGGCGGAGGTCGGCGCGTTCGGCGACGTCCACTTCGTGTGTGTCAACACCCCGCAGAAGCACGGCGAGTACGCCTGCGACATGTCGTACGTCGAGTCGGCGATCGCCTCGCTCGCCCCGCATCTGGAGCGGCCCGCGCTGGTGGTGGGCAAGTCGACGGTGCCGGTGGGCTCCGCGGACCGGCTGGCCCGCACGATCGCGGAGCTGGCGCCGGCCGGCGAGGACGCCGAGCTGGCGTGGAACCCGGAGTTCCTGCGTGAGGGGTTCGCCGTGCAGGACACCCTGCACCCGGACCGGATCGTGGTCGGGGTGCGCAGCGAGCGGGCCGAGCGGACGCTGCGGCAGGTGTACGCCGGGCCGGTCGGGGAGGGCTCGCCGTTCGTCGTCACCGACTTCCCGACGGCCGAACTGGTGAAGACCTCGGCGAACTCCTTCCTCGCCACGAAGATCTCCTTCATCAACGCGATGGCGGAGGTCTGCGAGGCCGCCGGCGGCGACGTGGCCAAGCTGGCGGAGGCCATCGGGTACGACGACCGGATCGGCAAGAAGTTCCTGCGGGCCGGGATCGGCTTCGGCGGCGGCTGTCTGCCCAAGGACATCCGGGCGTTCATGGCGCGCGCGGGTGAGCTGGGCGCGGACCAGGCGCTGACGTTCCTGCGGGAGATCGACTCGATCAACATGCGTCAGCGCGGGCAGATGGTGGAACTGGCCCGGCAGTCGCTGGGCGGGGGTCCGTTCCTCGGCAAGCGGGTCGCCGTGCTCGGCGCGACCTTCAAGCCGGACTCGGACGACGTGCGGGACTCGCCGGCGCTGAACGTCGCCGGGCAGATCCACCTCCAGGGCGGCCAGGTGACCGTCTACGACCCCAAGGGCATGGACAACGCCCGCCGGGTCTTCCCGACGCTCGGCTACGCCGACTCGGCGCTCCAGGCCGTCCGGGGCGCCGACGTGGTCCTGCACCTGACGGAGTGGCGGGAGTTCCGGGAGCTGGACCCGGCGGCGCTCGGCGAGGTCGCGACCGCGCGGCTGATCCTGGACGGGCGCAACGCGCTCGACCCGGTGCTGTGGCGCAAGGCGGGCTGGACGTACCGCGCGATGGGACGCCCGACCGCCTGAGAAGGCCGGGTTCGGGGAGGCCGCCCGGGGCGGGGCCGGACACGGGTGACGCCGGTTCGGCCGAGGCTCAGTCGGCCGAACCGGCGTCACCCGCATTCTGCCGCACCAGGGCGCCGCGTGACGTGTGAACCCGCTGTGGGTTACGGCGGCGGCCCGTCCGGGCACTCGGTCGCCCACGTGTCCGTCGCACACCGACCGAGGAGTTGCCCATGGCACCCGCCGTCCGACTGCGTTCCGTCGTGCTCGACTGCCCCGACCCGCGCGCCCTCGCCGAGTTCTACGCCGCTGTCGTGGGCGGTACTCCCGAGGCCGAGGAGGGCGCCGAGGACTGGTACGTCCTCCAGGTGCCCGGCGGTCCCCGGCTGGCCTTCCAGCGGGCGGAGGGGCTGACCCCGCCCGAGTGGCCGCGGGCCGACCGCAACGCGCAGCAGTTCCACCTCGACTTCGACGCCGGTGCCACCTGGGAGGAGGTCGACGCGGCTCACGCGCGCGTGCTGGAGCTGGGCGCGCGGCCGCTGGACCTGGAGGACCGGGAGAAGAAGGACTTCCAGGTGTACGCCGATCCGGCGGGGCACCCGTTCTGCCTGTGCCGGATCGCCTCGGCGTAGCCGTTCAGGCGTCGAGTTCCGTGATCGTCGCCGTCGACGGCTCTCGGCGCTGCTGTGCCGTCTGGGCGGTGAAGTCCGCGCTGCGCAGGACGCGTTGGACGTTCCCCCAGGTCAACTGGGTGATGTCGGTGTCCGGCCAGCCTCGGCGCAGGAGTTCGGCGATGAGGTGCGGATAGCCGGCGGCGTCGGCGAGGTCCTGCGGATGGGCGGCGCCGGAGTCGTGGGTGCCGGACAGGCCGACGCAGCCGGGTCCGGCGATCTCACGGACGTGGTCGAGGTGGTCGGCGACGTCCCTGAGGGTCGGGCCGGTCTGTTCGGCGGCCAGCGGCACCATGCACAGGCCGCCCGCCGCGCCGAGGGCCGCGAGGAGTTCGTCGGGCAGGTTGTCGGGGTGGGGCCGCAGGGCGCGGGCGGCGGAGCGGGTGCACAGGGCCGGGGTCCTGGAGAGGGTGAGGGTCCGCAGGATCGTGGCGTCGGAGGCCCCGGAGAGGTCGGCGAGCACGCCGAGCCGGTTCATCTCGCGCACGACCTCCTCACCGAACCGGCTGAGCCCCGCCTCGCTGGCCCAGGAGGTGCCGGCGAGGGTGAGGAGGCGTACGCCGAGGGAGTGCAGGACGCGCAGGATGCCGAGGGAGTCGCCGAGGGCGGTGGCCGGGGCCGGTCCGAGGACGACGGCGACGCGGCCGCAGTTGCGGGCGTCGATGACCTGGCCGGCGCCGAGCGCGGGGCGCAGGCCCTCGGGGTGGGCGCGGATCACGGACCGGACGAGGTCGAGCTGTTCCAGGGTGGCGGTGACGGCCCGGCCGGTGGCGAGTGCCGTGGGCGGGTGCAGTGACCAGAACAGGGCGCCGACATGGCCCTCGCGCAGTCGGGGCAGGTCGGTGCCGACGGCGCTCTCGCCCAGCTGGAGGTCGTAGAAGGGCAGCCGGCGCAGGGCGCGGGGCAGGGCGTTGTGCCCGTCGACGACGGGGTGGGTGGCGAGGAGGGCGCGGGCGCGGTCGAGGGGTTCGGCGTCCGGGTCGGACAGCGCGGTGGTCCCGGCGTCGGGGGGGTCCCCGAAGGGAGCGAACGGGTCCGGCAGCTCGCCGACCTCCGGCGTGGTGTGCAGTTCGTGCTGGAGGTCGGCCATGGCGGTCTCCGTACGTCGATCAGCAGTACGGTCACCGTCGCACGGCGGGCGGGCCGCTTCCTGGTGGAAGGTGCGTTCGGGGTACGTGCGGGGAACGGAGGCCGGCGATCACCGGGTCGACGCGTCGCGGCCGGCGGTCGGGGCGGTGACCGGCCGCGCCGGTCGTGGCGCGGCCGGCGAGCCCTGACTCAGCCGTCGAGCGAGCCGATCGTCGCGTTGGACGGGGCTCGGGTGGCCCGCAGGTCGCGGGAGACGTCCTCGGCGGCGCCCAGGACCCGGACCGCGTTGCGCCAGGTGAGCTTGGCGAGGTCGGGCCCGGACCAGCCCCGGCGGAGGAGTTCCGCGAGGAGTCGCGGGTAGCCGGAGACGTCGTCGAGGCCCTCGGGGGTGAACGCGGTGCCGTCGTAGTCGCCGCCGATGCCGAGGTGGTCGATGCCGGCGACCTCGCGCATGTGGTCGAGGTGGTCGGCGACCGTCGCCACGGTCGCGACCGGACGCGGGTTCGCCTCCTCGAAGGCGCGGTGCACCTTCATCGCCTCGGCGGTGGCGGCCAGGTGGTGGAAGCCGTGGGCCCGCATGTTCTCGTCGGCCGCTGCCGTCCAGTCGACCGCCGCCTGGAGCACGAACTTCGGCACGAACGTCACCATGGCGATGCCGCCGTTGGCGGGGAGCCGCTCCAGCACGTCGTCCGGGATGTTGCGCGGGTGGTCGCAGACGGCGCGGGAGGAGGAGTGGGAGAAGATCACCGGGGCGGCGGAGACGTCCAGCGCGTCGCGCATCGTCGTCGCCGCCACGTGCGAGAGGTCGACCAGCATGCCCTCGCGGTTCATCTCCCGCACGACCTCGCGGCCGAACGCCGTCAGCCCGCCGGCCCTCGGCACGTCGGTCGCGGAGTCCGCCCAGTCCACGTTGTCGTTGTGGGTGAGGGTCAGGTAGCGCACGCCGAGCGCGTACAGGCCGCGCAGGGTGCCCAGCGAGTTGGCTATGGAGTGGCCGCCCTCCGCGCCCATGAGCGAGGCGATACGGCCCTGGGCGCGCGCCGCCTCCATGTCGGCGGCGGTCAGCGCGGCCATGAGCGTCTCGGGGTGGCGCTCGATCAGCTGCCGTACGCAGTCGATCTGCTCCAGGGTGGCCGGGACCGCGTCCGGCTGGTCGGAGCGGACGTACACCGACCAGAACTGCGCGCCGACGCCGCCGGCGCGCAGCCGGGCGAGGTCGGTGTGCAGGTGGGCGCTCTGGTCGGTGGCGATGTCGCGGGCGTCGAGGTCGTAGCGGACCTGCTCGCGCAGCGCCCAGGGGAGGTCGTTGTGGCCGTCGGCGACCGGGTAGGCGCCGAGCAGTTCCCGGGCCTGCTCCAGCAAGGTCATCGGCGTCACTTCCCGAAGCCGAATCCGCCGCCGGAGCCCTCGGCCTTGGCGCGCAGCCGCTTGCCCTTCTCGGTGGCCTGGTCGTTGAGGTCTTGCTGGAACTCGCGGATCCGGGTGAGGAGGTCCTCGTCGTGGGCGGCGAGGATGCGGGCGGCCAGCAGACCGGCGTTGCGGGCGCCGCCGACCGAGACCGTCGCCACCGGGACGCCGGCCGGCATCTGCACGATGGACAGCAGGCTGTCCAGGCCGTCGAGGTACTTCAGCGGCACGGGCACGCCGATGACGGGCAGCGGGGTGACGGAGGCCAGCATGCCGGGCAGATGGGCGGCGCCGCCCGCGCCCGCGACGATCACCTTGAGTCCGCGGTCCGCTGCCTGCTCTCCGTAGGCGATCATCTCGCGCGGCATGCGGTGCGCGGAGACGACGTCGACCTCGTACGCGATCTCGAACTCGTCGAGGGCCTGGGCGGCGGCCTCCATGACGGGCCAGTCGGAGTCCGACCCCATGACGATGCCTACAACAGGGCTCATTCGGTGATCGTGCCTCTCAGGTAGCCGGCAGCGTGACGGGCGCGTTCCAGCACGTCGTCGAGGTCGTCGCCGTAGGTGTTCACGTGGCCGACCTTGCGGCCGGGCTTCACGTCCTTGCCGTACATGTGGATCTTCAGCTGGGGGTCGCGGGCCATGCAGTGCAGGTACGCGGAGTACATGTCCGGGTAGTCGCCGCCGAGGACGTTGACCATGACCGTCCAGCGGGCGCGCGGGCGCGGGTCGCCGAGGGGGAGGTCGAGGACCGCGCGGACGTGGTTGGCGAACTGCGACGTGATCGCGCCGTCCATGGACCAGTGGCCCGAGTTGTGGGGGCGCATCGCCAGCTCGTTGACGAGGATGCGGCCGTCCCGGGTCTCGAACAGCTCCACGGCGAGGTGGCCGACGACGTCCAGTTCCTTGGCGATGCTGAGGGCCATCTCCTCGGCCTTGAGGGCCAGGTGCCGGTCGAGTCCGGGCGCGGGGGCGATCACCGTGTCGCAGACGCCGTTGACCTGCTGGGACTCGACCACGGGGTAGGCGACGGCCTGGCCGTGCGGGGAGCGTACGACGTTGGCGGCCAGCTCGCGGACGTAGTCGACCTTCTCCTCCGCGAGGACGGGCACGCCCGCGCGGAAGGGCTCGGCGGCCTCCGCCTCGCTGCCGACGACCCAGACGCCCTTGCCGTCGTAGCCGCCGCGGACCGTCTTGAGGACGACGGGGAACCCCTCGCCCTCCGCGGCGAAGGCGGCGACGTCCGCCGCGTCGGCCACGATGCGGTGCCGTGGGCAGGGGACGCCGATCGCGTGCAGTTTCGCGCGCATCACGCCCTTGTCCTGGGCGTGCACGAGCGCGTCGGGGCCCGGACGGACGGGGATGCCGTCCGCCTCCAGAGCCCTGAGGTGCTCGGTGGGGACGTGTTCGTGATCGAAGGTGATCACGTCACAGCCCCGCGCGAACTCGCGCAGCGTGTCCAGGTCGCGATAGTCGCCGACGACGACATCGCTCACCACCTGGGCCGCGGAATCCTGGGGAGTGTCACTGAGGAGCTTGAACCTGATGCCCAACGGGATGCCCGCCTCGTGTGTCATACGAGCGAGCTGACCCCCGCCGACCATGCCGACTACCGGGAACGTCACGCCCCTAGGGTATCGGCCACGTCGCCCGGCTGAATCCGAGCCTCCGTCCCGGTCCCCACCGGCCTCGTACCGGCGGTTCCGCCGCTTCTCGCCGTCCCGATCCGCACCGGGAAGCCGGCAGCACAGGAAAACCCCCGAGAAGGGTGGTTAGCATGGCTGGGTTGACGAAACCGACACCCGGACGGGGGCCTGTACGACCATGGCACATGGTTCCTCGGGGGAAGGACGGCTGCGCAGACTCACCCGTGAGCTGGCCAAGTTCGGCGCAGTGGGCGGGGCCGGGCTGCTGGTCAACCTCGGTGTGTTCAACTTCGTGCGGCACGTCACCGACCTCCCGGTGGTGCGCGCGAGTGTCGTCGCCACGGTCGTCGCCATCGCCTTCAACTACGTCGGGTTCCGGTACTTCACCTACCGGGACCGGGACAAGGGTGGGCGCACCAAGGAGATGACGCTGTTCCTGCTGTTCAGCGCGGTGGGACTGGTCATCGAGAACGGGTTGCTGTTCCTGGCGACGTACGGGTTCGGGTGGGACAGTCCGTTGCAGAGCAACGTGTTCAAGTTCATCGGGATCGGGGTCGCCACCTTGTTCCGGTTCTGGTCGTACCGGACGTGGGTGTTCAAGGCGATTCCCCTGCGGGGGGCGGTCCTGGGAGAGTCCCGGCCGGCCGGGACCGCGCCCAAGCAGCGGGTCGGCTGAGGGGCGTTCCCCGCCCCCGCCGGGTCGCCGCCCGGCTGAACGGCGCCTGGTCCGCGACCGCCCCCGGTCCTCAATCGCCGCCCCTCGACCGCCGGACGGGCCGGTGGGTCATCTCACCGTGGGTTCCGCCTCCGGAGGTGCTTTCTTCTCCGGGGCCGTCGTCGACAGGAACAGGCCGAAGACCGGGGGCTTGGTCTGGAGCATCTCCAGACGGCCGCCGTCGGCCTCGGCGAGGTCCCGGGCCACCGCGAGGCCGATGCCCGTGGAGTTGCGGCCGCTGATCGTGCGCTCGAAGATGCGGGCGCCGAGGTCCGCGGGGACGCCGGGGCCCTCGTCGGTGACCTCGATGACGGCCTGGTTGCCGGTGACGCGGGTGCGCAGGGCGACCGTGCCGCCGCCGTGCATGAGCGAGTTCTCGATCAGGGCCGCCAGCACCTGCGCGACCGCGCCCGGCGTGCCCACCGCCTGGAGGTGCCGCTTGCCGGAGCTGACGATCGCGCGGCCGACGCCGCGGTAGGCCGGGCGCCACTCGGCGAGCTGCTGCTGGATCACCTCGTCGAGGTCGAAGGTGACGGCGGAGCCGGTGCGGGGGTCGCGGGAGTTCGTCAGCAGGCGCTGCACGACGTCGGTGAGGCGTTCCACCTGCGTCAGGGCGATCGTGGCCTCCTCCTTCACCGTGTCCGGGTCGTCGGTGAGGGTGATCTCCTCCAGGCGCATGGACAGGGCGGTGAGCGGGGTGCGCAGCTGGTGGGAGGCGTCGGCCGCGAGCCGGCGTTCCGCCGTGAGCATGCGGGCGATGCGCTCGGCGGAGGAGTCCAGCACATCGGCGACCCGGTCCAGCTCGGGGACGCCGTACCGCTTGTGGCGGGGGCGGGGGTCGCCGGAGCCGAGGCGTTCGGCGGTCTCCGCGAGGTCGGTGAGCGGGGCGGAGAGCCGGTTGGCCTGGCGGATGGCCAGCAGGACCGCGGCGATCACGGCGAGCAGCGCCACCAGGCCGATGATGAGGAGCGTGCGGCCGACCTCGCGGGTCACGGAGGAGCGGGGCTCCTCGACGACGACGCTCTCGCCCTCCTCGCCCGTCGCCTCGCCGCGGATGACATCGCCGGAGGGCCGGCTGCCCACGGCGATGGCCGGCTTCCCCGGCATCCGGATGACCGCGTACCGCTCCTTGGTGAGCTGGTCCCGCAGCACCTGCGCGTCGACGGTCCCGGCGCCGATGAGCCTGCTGTCCACGATGCTGGCGAGCCGGGCCGCCTCCAGCTCCACGCGTTCCTGCGCGCTGTTGCTGATGGTGCGTGTCTCGACGATGACGAGGGACACCCCGAACACGGCGATGACGACGAGCACGACGGCCAGCGTGGACTGGATCAGACGGCGACGCACAGGGCCCTCCGGGCAGGTGACTTACGTGAAGCGGTGGGCCGTCGCCCGCCGGCCGGACCTTCACCGGGCGGACCTTCGCCGGTCGGCCGGACCTTCGCCGGGCGGACCTTGGTCGGCCGACTCCTCGCCGGCCGACCCTTCGCCGGCTAGCTCTTCTCGAAGCGGAAGCCCACGCCCCGCACCGTGGCGATGTAGCGCGGGTTCGCCGCGTCGTCGCCCAGCTTCTTCCTCAGCCACGAGATGTGCATGTCCAGGGTCTTGGTCGAGGACCACCAGGTGGTGTCCCAGACCTCGCGCATCAGCTGGTCGCGGGTGACGACCCGGCCGGCGTCGCGCACGAGGACCCGCAGCAGGTCGAACTCCTTGGCCGTGAGCTGGAGCTCCTCCTCGCCCATCCAGGCGCGGTGCGACTCGACGTCGATGCGGACGCCGTGCGTGGCGGGCGGCTGCTGGGGTTCGGCGGAGCCGCGCCGCAGCAGGGCCCGGACCCGCGCGAGGAGTTCGGCGAGCCGGAACGGCTTGGTGACGTAGTCGTCGGCGCCCGCGTCCAGTCCGACGACGGTGTCGACCTCGTCGGCGCGCGCGGTGAGGATCAGGATGGGGATGGCGTGACCGTCGGCGCGCAGCCGGCGGGCCACTTCCAGGCCGTCCATGCCGGGGAGCCCGAGGTCCAGCACGACCAGGTCGATGCCGCCCTGCATGCCGGCGTCGAGCGCGGTGGGTCCGTCCTCACGCACCTCGACCTCGTACCCTTCCCTGCGCAGTGCGCGGGCCAGCGGCTCCGAGATGGACGCATCGTCCTCGGCGAGCAGTACACGGGTCATGAAGGCGATGGTAGTCCGCGTGGGGCAGGGCGAGTGGTGTGATGCCCGACCGGGCCTCTTACTCGCGGACAAGCCGGACAAGCCGCCCGCGACAGCCTCGGCGATCTTGGTACGGACCTGGGCTCGCGGGATGACATCCTGGTATGGACCTTGGAAACCGTGCCGCGGTTCCTCCGGGGCCTGTGATGTGTGCCTCAAGTCCTTCCATATCCGGTTCTGTCCTGCCGTATGGTGAAAGCACGCCTGTAGCACCGCGGGGACCTTTGGCGCTCGACTTGACGCTGAGGGTCTCTTTTGTGTGCGGGCCGGCTCTCCGCCGGCCTTGCAAAGGAATGACCTGTGGCCGGGCCCCCACTCGCGGGGCGTGGATCCCGGTGGTCGCCGTCCGCCGTTCCGTGACCCGGAGCGGCTCCCCCGTGGGCGTGGGTGGACGGGCCGATCAAGCCGGTGCCGGCCGCCCCAACCGGGCGCACACGCTCCACCGCGCGTCCCGACCAGCAAGGAACGACCATGGCGTCCAGCCTGACGAAGGACCCGGTACGCCCGGGTACCCCCGGAACCGGGAAGACCTTCTTCGGCCACCCCCGCGGACTGGCCACTCTCTTCATGACCGAGATGTGGGAGAGGTTCTCCTACTACGGCATGAGGGCTCTCCTCCCGCTGTACCTCGTCGCACCGGGCGGCCTGCACCTGAACGCCGGCACCGCGACCGCGATCTACTCCGTGTACGTGTCGCTGGTGTACCTGCTCGCCATGCCCGGCGGCTGGTTCGGCGACCGGGTCTGGGGTCCGCGCAAGACCGTCGCCGTGGCCGGTGCGGTGATCATGCTCGGTCACCTCACCCTGGCCCTGCCGTCCTCCGGGACCTTCTACGCCGGTCTCGGCCTGGTCGCGATCGGCTCCGGGCTGCTCAAGGCCAACATCTCCACGATGGTCGGCCACCTCTACGACGGCCCGGACGACCCGCGCCGCGACGGCGGCTTCACCGTCTTCTACATGGGCATCAACCTCGGTGCCTTCGCCGCGCCGCTGATCATCGGCACCATCGGCGAGAACGTGAACTGGCACTTCGGCTTCGCGCTGGCCGCGCTCGGCATGGCGCTGGGCCTGGTCCAGTTCCTGCTGGGCAGCCGCCACCTGGCCGACCGCTCCAGCGTCGTGCCCAAGCCGCTGTCGCCCGAGGAGAAGACCAGCACCCTGCGCAAGGCCGCGATCTGGCCCGGCATCGCCGTCGTGGCGTACGCCGTCGTCGGATTCTCCGGCCACTACACGCTCAACTGGATCCTGGTCCCGCTTACCCTGCTCGGCGTGATCATCCCGGTGATGGTGCTGGTCAACATCAAGCGGGACAGGGAACTCGACCGCCCCGAGCAGTCGAAGATGTCCGCGTACATCTGGTTCTTCGTGGCCGCGGCCGTGTTCTGGATGATCTACGACCAGGGCGGCTCGACCCTGTCGATCTTCGCCGACTCCTCCGCCGACAACACCGTCCTCGGCTGGGAGTTCCCGGTCTCCTGGTACCAGTCGGTCAACCCGGTCCTGATCATGGCGCTGGCGCCGGTCTTCGCCTGGTTCTGGCTCGCGCTGAACAAGCGCGGCAAGGAGCCGAGCACGATCGTGAAGTTCGCCTCGGGTCTGGTCCTGGTCGGCGCGTCCTTCTTCCTCTTCCTCGCCCCGCTGTCGATCGCCGACGGCGGTCACAAGGCGGCCGCGATGTGGCTGGTGGCGATCTACTTCGTGCAGACCGTCGGTGAGCTGCTGCTCTCCCCGGTCGGCCTGTCGGTCACCACGAAGATGGCGCCCGCGAAGTACGCCTCGCAGATGATGGGCGTCTGGTTCCTGGCCGTCACCGCCGGCGACGCCACGACCGGTCTGCTCTCCATCGCCGGCGTCGACCTGAACAGGACGGGCATCGTCGCCATGGAGGCCACCCTCGCGGTGGTCGCCGGCGTCGCGGTGTGGATGTACCGCAAGCGCGTCAAGGAACTCATGGGCGACGTCCGCTGACGTCCCCTCCCCCACGGCTTCCCGAGGGCCGCCGCGACTCCGGTCGCGGCGGCCCTCCGCGCGATCAGCGGGTCCGTCGGCGCCCCGGCAGACACGTGAACACCGCGGCGCCCAGCAGCACCGCCGTGCCCGCGAGGAGGCCGAGCGCCTTGAGGGCGGCGTGGTCGCCGGCGCCCGTCTCGGCGAGGCCGCCGCCGGTCGACGTACCGCCGCCGGACGAGGACGAGGACGAGCCGTTGCCGCCGCCCGAGGCGCCGCTCGCCTGTTCGGCGGTGTCCAGGGTGAGGGAGACCGTCGATCTGTCGGGGGTGCAGGTGGTGGTCGTACCGAGGGCCTCGATGGTGAGGACTCCCGGCGCCAGGGTGGAGGTGCCGGTCGCGCCCGGCTTGTAGCTGCCCGTCAGGTCGGGGATCTGGATCGGCGTGCCCGACCTGACGGCCTCCTTGTTCGTCGGGCCGGTCACCCGCACCGAGCCGTGGTCCGCGCCGCCGAGGACGATCCGCATCGACGGCTTCACCGAGTCGGCGGGGATGTCGATCGGGCTGTCCATCACCGACTTCTTGAACTGCACGGTGAGGTCGTAGCCGCCGCCGTTCTTCCTCGCGTTGATCTGCACCGGCGAGGTGGCCTTCTTCTCACCGATGGGCGAGGCGCAGGTGTAGGGCACGTCGACGACCTTGCCGGTGAAGTCGGTCCGCCCGCCGCCGGAGGACGACGGGGACGGCGGCGGTGAGGCGGACGGACTGGCCGGCGGCGTCGAGGACGGTGGCGGAGACGACGAGGGGGGCGGGGACTGCGAGGGGTCCGGCGAGCCGCTGGAGGAGTTCCCGGCCGTCACCGTGATGCTCGCGGCCGGCCGCACCGGTTCCGTCGGGGCGCACTTGGTGTCCGTCGACATGGCGTTGACGACGTAGGCGTCCGGGGTCAGCGTCACCTGCCCCGCCGCCGTCAGCTTCAGGGTCGCCTTCATCGCGGACAGGACCATCGCGCCGCCCTTGGGGATGGCCGGGTTCTCCCGCGGCCCCCGCATCGCGATGTCCGCGGTCTGCGCGCCGGCCGCCTTGAGCGTGCCGGACGGCTGGACGGAGTTGGCGGGCAGATCGATGATGTCGGGGTTCTTCGAGGCGGCCTCGGTGAACTTCCAGACGATGTCGACGGTGTCGCCGACCTTCGCCGCGGCCGGCGCGGTGATCTCGACCTTGGTGGTGCCGTTCACCTCGGGCAGGCCCACGCCCGCGGGCGGGACGCAGCGGGTGGCGTAGGACACCTCCGCGGCCCGCGCCTGCGGGGCGGCCGGGCCGAGGAGGACGGCGGACCCGGCCGCCAGTACGGCGACGGCGCCCGCCGCCGCTCTCCTGCGCCCTGGGGGTACGGCTCTCTCGCGCTCGCTCACGTCATTCCCTTCCTGCCGGGAGTCGTCGGATCCGTCGGAGTCGCGGGACTCCTCGGCTGGTCGCCGTGCGGTGCGGAGAGCCGGCCCGCCGGGCCCGGACCGGAGTCCGGGGTGAACCACGGCAGGGTCGGGGCCGGGGGCGAGGCCGGTGCGGGCGCCTCGTCGGGGACGGGCCTGCGCCAGGGCAGGCGGGCGGACGGACGCGGCTCCCGGTGCCGGCGTGCGGGGGCCGTACCCCGACGGCCCGCGCGCATACCGCGCCGGCCGTCGGCCGGTCGCGGCCGGACGCGGTCCACCACCGCCATGCCGACGCGGAACACCGCCGCCGGCACCACCAGGCAGAGCAGGAGCCAGAACAGGAGCACGCCCCAGGGGCGGTCCACGCCCCACGGCTGCTCGGCGAGGACCTTGCCGCCGTACTCGAGGGAGACGGTGTAGTCGCCGTGGGCGCCGTCGGCGAGTTCCACGGGAAGTTCGACGCGGGCCTTCTCGCCGGGGGCGACCGTGCCGCGCCACCGGCGTTCGTCCCACTGGGGGGCGAACACGCCGTGGGCGGTGCCGACACGGAAGACCGGGTCCTTCACGGGCGCGGTCCCGACGTTGCCGACGGTGAGGACCAGCGTGCGGGTGGGGGGCGCGCCGAACCAGGTGAGCACCCCGTCGGAGCCCTCCAGCACGGTGTCGCTGAGGACCGACAGGCGGCCGCCGACCGTCTCGGCGGGCAGCGGTGCGACCGCGTGCCCGGCCACCTGGAACGCCGCGTCGGCCTGCGCCCGCGCACCGGTCGCGGTGGCCACGTGGACGACGCAGGGGCACGGCACCGGCGGTTCGGCCACCGGCAGCACGCGGCTGAAGCGGCCGTCGGCGTCGGTGGTGACGGCCCGGCCGTCGGCGTTGGCACAGGAGTTGGTGCCGCCGACGACGCCCCTCGACGGTTCGGCCTGGCCGCAGACCAGCAGCATCAGCAGGGCGCGGGGCCGCCATCCGCTGCCGCTGACGGTGAGGGAACCGCCCGTCCCCGCCTGCGACGCGGACAGCTTCACGGTGGGCGTCCCGGCGGCCTGGGCGGGCCCCGCCCAGGGCAGCACCAGCAGCGCCAGCACGACCGCCAGCACCGGAATCCGCGCCCTGGCGCTCACGTCGGCCCCACCTGCGGAAGCGGGCGTTCGGCCGTCGTGCGGCGCCTTCGCCGGCGTACGGCCACGGGGGTCGCGGCGAGCAGGAGGGCGCCGGCCGTCGTACCGGCCGCCGTACGCCAGGGCACGAACCGGACCGACGCCGTGCCCGTGGCCCGCGCCCCGCCGGACGCGGTCGCCGTCAGCCGGACGGTCACCGCGTCCAGGACCGGTCGGTTCGGCCAGGGCTCGTCGAGCCGCAGGCGGCCGCCCGGCGCCAGGCGGACGGGCAGGGTGCGCGGGGCACGGTCCAGGACGGTGCCGAGGACACCGTCCGCGCGCACGGCGAGCCGCGGCACGAGGACGGTCGTACCGCGGTTGACCAGCTCGTACGTGATCCGTCGCGCGCCCACGGCCACGTGTTCGACGGTCAGCGCGGCCAGCCGGGGACCGCCGACCCGCAGCAGCAGCCGTACCGTCGCCTCCCCGCCGTCCGCTGCGCGTACGACGATCGTGGCGGAGCGGTCACCGGGGGCCGCGTCCGGAACCGTCAGGGTGAAGGGCACCTCGGCGCGGGTCCGGGCGGGAACGCGCAGGGCGGCCCCGGCCAGGGTGATCGGCAGTCCGGTGGCGCGCAGCCGGACGGTGAGCGGCCGGGTGCCCCGGTTGGTGACGGCGAGGGTGTCCCGGAGCACCGTGCCGGGCGCGCCCTCCGCGTAGAAGGAGGGCCGGTCCCGGCCGGCGGGCGCGGCGGACCAGAGGGCGTCGGCGGGCGCGGTGGCCGACGGGAGCGGCAGGACGGGCAGGGTCAGCAGCAGGGCACAGGCGGTGGCGTACGGCATCGGCGGCGGCTCCCGGGAGGTGAGGTCAGCGCGTCTGGTCCCGCCGGGTCAGCCACAGGGTGCCCGCCGCGCCGGCCAGCAGGACCGTGCCGCCGAGGGTGGCGAGGGCGATCGCGGAGTCCTCGGGGCCGGTCTGCGGGAGGGCGCCGGAGCCGCTGTCGTCCTGCGTGCCGCCACCCGGCTGGGTACCGCCACCGGGCTGTGTGCCGCCGCCGCCCTGGACCGTTACGTCGAGGGTGAGCGAGGGCGGGGGGCTCTTGGTGGGGGTGCAGGTGGTGGTCGTACCGAGTGCCTTGATGGTGAGGACACCGGCGGTGAAGGTGACCTTGCCGGTCCTCTTCGGGGTGTAGGTGCCGCTCAGGTCGCTGATCTTGATGGGGGTGTCGGCCGGGACGGCCTCCTGGTTGGCGGGGCCGGTGACGTTCAGCGTGCCGTTGTCGGCGCCGCCGAGCCTGATGGTCGCGCTCGGTTTCATCGCGCCCTTGCCGAGTTCGACGGGGCTGGAGGAGACGCCCTTCTGCCAGGACATGGTGATCCTGTAGGTGCCGCCGCTCTCGACGCCCTTGATGTCGATGGGCGAGACGGCGCTCTTGTCGCCGATGGGCGTCTTGCAGGCGTAGTCGACGTCGACGACCTGGGCACTGGCCGCGGGGGCGGCCATCCACACCGCCGGTCCGGCGAGGGCCGCGGCGGTCGCGAGCACGGCGGTTGGCTTCCGGTAGGACACGGTCCCCTCATTCCTGACAGGTCGTCGAAGGCACCGCTTCCTGACGGCGCATCAGATAGGGCCGTCAAGGTACGCCCGGCACCGTGAGGAAGGAAGGGGAGGCGCACGCCGGAGTTGTGACGATCCGGCGTGCGGGGGGTGGGGATGGGGCTGGAGGGGACGGTTCCGGCGTGCGGGGGGTGGAGATGGGGCTGGAGGGGACGGTTCCGGCGTACGCGGGGGCGGGGAGGGGTGGGGGCTGGGGCGAGGTGGGGGCGGGGTGGACGGCCACGGCGCCGGCGTCGGCGTCGGCGCCGGGCGCCGGGCGCCGGGCGCCGGGCGCCCGCGTCGGCGGGACGGCAGCGATGGCCGCCGGGTGTGTGCCGTCGGCTGTGCGGGACGGCCGCGGCGCGTCGACGGCTGTGCGCCGTCGCCGGTGCGGGACGGCCACGGCGGGTCGGCGGCTGTGCGCCGTCGCCGGTGCGGGACGGCCACGGCGGGTCGGCGGTCACGGGCGGCACCTCAGCGGCGCGGGACGGCCACGGCGTGTCCGGCGGTGCCGCAGCACTCGGGGGGGTGCGGCAGCCGTGGGCGGGCGGCGCGGTCACCGTCCGGTCCGGCCTCGGTGCCGGGCCGAGGACGCGGGTGCGGGCGTCATCTCAGCGGCGCGGGACGGCCACGACACGTGGGCGTCACGGGCGGCGTGTCAGCGGTGCGGCAGCACTCGGGGGGTGCGGCAGCCGTGGGCGGGCGGCGCGGTCACCGTCCGGTCCGGCCTCGGTGCCGGGCCGAGGACGCGGGTGCGGGCGGCACCCGCAGGGGGACGCGGCACCGCCCACGGGGAACGGGGCACCGCCCGCGGGGGTCGCGGCGCCGCCCACACGCGGACGGAGCGCCGCTCCGCACGGGAACGGGACGCGGCGGCTTACGCCGGAGCGCCCAGCTCCGCCCAGACCGTCTTGCCGTCGGCGCCCGGAGTTCTCACGACTCCCCAGTCGAGGCAGAGACGCTCCACGATGAACATGCCGTGTCCGCCGGGGCGGCCGGCGCGGTGGGGGTTGCGGGGGGCCGGCTGGCCGGTGCCGCGGTCGGAGACCTCGACGCGGATCACCTTGTTGTCGCAGCCGAGCTGGAGGTGGTCCGGGCCCCCCTCGGCGTGCAGGCAGGCGTTGGTGACCAGTTCGGAGACGACGAGCAGCACGTCCTCGGCGGCGGCCCGCTGGTCGGCGCCGGCGGCGGGCAGCCAGCCCCACGCGTGCAACGCCTGACGGGCGAAGTCGCGGGCGAGGGGTACGACCCCACTCTCGCCGTCGAAGCTCAGTCTGCGGACCTGACGACCCGCCGACGCTCCGGAAGCGCCGCTGGGCTCCGGGCCGCGGTCGCCCGGCGAGTAAGGCCGGGTGGTGCTCATCAGCGCTTCACCTCACCGATTCCCCAGTTCAGGGTTCAATTCACAGCTCAGTTCGTGATGTCGTTCATCGTGCACACCATCGGGGATTCCACGGGTGCGCCGCACCTCGGCGACGCCGGAGCCGGTCCACACGGTCGGCGGCCGTCGCACGGTCGGTCTACGCATCCCGCCCTCTCCTCGTGCTGTGCCACCGACATGTCCAGATGTCTCCTGCCCGGCGGATCCGGCGGAACACCCCTCGTTCGCCCGTAGGTGAGCGCCCTGTCCGCCCTGCCGGGCCGCGGCGCGCCGGAGTACCGGTCGCGTCCGGCCGCCGGAAGGGCCGACGGGCGGGCCCCGGAGTCAGTCGTCGCCGTCCGCGAGGGCCGCCTCGACCGTGTCGTGCACGGTGAAGACGGCGTCCGCGCCGGTGATCTCGAAGACTCGGGCCACCACGGGCAGCATGCCCGCCAGATGCACCCCGCCCCCGGCCGCCTCCGCCTTCAGGCGGGCGCCGAGCAGCACGTTGAGCCCCGTGGAGTCACAGAACTCCAGTCGTGAGCAGTCCACGACAAGTCGACTCAGCCCCTTGTCGAGGCAGTCCTCCAGTGGCTCACGCAACAGATCGGCCGTGTGGTGATCAAGCTCACCGGCCGGGGTCACGACGGCACTGGAGCCCTCTTGCCGCACTTCCACCATGAGCCGGCCAGACTGTGCGCTGCCGACCGTCCCGCGGTCCATGCCCTGTCTCTCCCGAGGTCGTGACTGCTAGCTGACGCCCTCGAACACTACGCCTTCGATCCGCACTCCAACAGCCGAACAATCACCCACAAACAGACATAACCCAACAAACCGCACTTGCGATCGGCCGAGTAAAGCGGGTAGGGCTAGAGGAACACACCCGACATGGCCGGCTTTGGAGGCGCCGCACACCGTAGTGCACGCACTGGCTTCGGCAGCCATATGCCGAGAACGATGGAGGACATCATGTCATCCCGGCTCGACGCTCCGCATACCCACAGGGCGACGTCGACACCCCCTCCGGAACGCCTGAATCCCATCGAGCGGAGCGGCGGTCCCCGTGACGCCCTCGCCGGCCTCCCGGAGATCCCCCCGTACGACGAGGTCGGACCCGTCGACGCGCGGGCCCTGTCCAAGACGCTCTTCGAGCGGCTCGAGTCGCTGGAGGAAGGCACGTACGAGTACTCGTACGTACGCAACACCCTCGTCGAACTGAACCTCGCGCTGGTCAAATTCGCGGCCTCCCGCTTTCGCTCCCGCAGCGAGCCCATGGAGGACATCATCCAGGTGGGCACGATCGGCCTGATCAAGGCGATCGACCGGTTCGAACTCAGCCGTGGTGTGGAGTTCCCCACCTTCGCGATGCCAACCATCGTGGGCGAGATCAAGCGTTTCTTCCGGGACACGTCCTGGTCCGTGCGCGTCCCGCGCCGGCTCCAGGAGCTGCGGCTCGACCTGGCCAAGGCCGGCGACGAACTGGCCCAGCAGCTCGACCGCGCCCCCACCGTGGCCGAGCTGGCGGAGCGCCTCGGGATCTCCAACGAGGAGGTCGTCGAGGGCATGGCCGCCTCGAACGCGTACACCGCCGCCTCGCTGGACGCCCAGCCCGAGGAGGACGACGCGGAGGGCGCCCTGGCCGCCCGCATCGGCTACGAGGACCACGGACTCGAGGGAATCGAGTACGTCGAGTCGTTGAAGCCGCTGATCGCCGACCTGGCGCCCCGCGACCGGAAGATCCTCTCGCTGCGCTTCGTCGTCGGGATGACCCAGTCGGAGATCGGCGAGGAACTCGGCATCTCGCAGATGCACGTGTCGCGGCTGCTGTCGCGCACGCTGGTGCGGCTGCGCAAGGGCCTGACGCTGGAGGAGTGAGCGCGCCTCCCCGGCGGACGCCGGGCAGGCCCGGAGACCAGTGCGGTCGGCGCCCGGGTGAGCGGCCGGATGCCGCCACCCGGGCGCGGTCCTGCCTCGGCCGCGCGGACGGCCGCCTCCGCAGCCCCTCTTCCCGCGCGGACGGCCGCTCCGTCACCCCCCTTCCGCGCGGACGGCCGCCCCCTCGGCGGCCCCGCCACCCGCGCCGACGGCCGTCCTCATCGCGTGTCGTCCCGCGGGCGGCCGTTTCATCGCGTGTCGTCCCGCGGGCGGTCGTCCTCATCGTGAGACAAGGCGCTGACCTGGCCCGGTGTCCTCCCTTACCCTGTGCCGACCCTCTGGCCAGCAGTGGGGCCGCCCACTGCCGTGAGGACACCGATGCCCGCTTCCGTCACCCGCCTCGGCCGGCTCGCCGATCTCCCCGTCCTGTTGGTCGCCGTGGTCTGGGGCTCCAGTTACCTCGCCGCGAAGGGCGTGACCACCACGGACACCGTGCTGGCCGTGCTCGTGCTGCGGTTCGCCGTGGTGCTTCCCGTGCTGGTCGTCGTCGGGTGGCGGCGGCTGCGGTCGCTGAGCGGCGCGCAGTTGCGGGGGGCGGGCCTGCTCGGGCTGATCCTGGCGGGGATCTTCCTGCTGGAGACGTACGGGGTGGTGCACACCTCCGCCACGAACGCCGGGCTGATCATCAGTCTGACCATGGTCTTCACGCCGCTCGCGGAGAGCCGGGTGCGCGGGGTGCGGCTGCCTGGGGCGTTCCTGGCGGCGGCGGGGGTGTCGGTGGCGGGCGTGGCGCTGCTGACGCAGGGCGCCGGATTCACCGCTCCGTCCGGGGGCGATCTGCTGATGCTGGGGGCGGCGGTCGTCCGTACCGTGCACGTGCTGGCCATGGCGCGCATGGAGTCCGTGCGGGGCGCGGACGCGCTGTCCCTGACGACCGTCCAACTGGGTGGTGCCGTCGCCGTGTTCGCGGTGCTGGTGGCGATGCCGGGGACGGGCGCGTCGCCGTGGTCCGCCGCGGCCGGCTTCGGCGCCGGGGACTGGGCGGGCCTGGTCTACCTCTCCGTCTTCTGCACCCTGTTCGCGTTCTTCGTGCAGATGTGGGCCGTCCGCCGTACGTCGCCCTCCCGGGTCAGCCTGCTGCTGGGCACCGAGCCGGTGTGGGCGGCGGTCGTGGGCATCGCGCTCGCCGGGGACCGGCCGGGGTGGCCGGGGTTGGCGGGCGCGCTACTCGTCCTCGTCGGTACGGCGTGGGGGCGGTCGGTGGCGGACCGCGGCCGGGCCTCCCTGGACGAGCCCTCTCAGACCACCCGTACGCCCCGTCGCCAGACCCCCGAGACGAGCGGTACGCCCGGGCGGTAGGCCAGGTGGACGTGGCTCGGGGCGTCCAGGAGGGTCAGGTCGGCGTAGGCGCCGGGCGTCAGGCGGCCCACGTCCGTGCGGCGCAGGGCCGCGGCGCCGCCCGCCGTGGCCGACCAGACCGCCTCGTCGGGGGTCATCCCCATGTCCCGCACCGCGAGCGCGACGCAGAACGGCACGGACGACGTGAACGACGAGCCGGGGTTGCAGTCGGTGGAGAGGGCGACGGTGACACCGGCGTCGAGGAGGCGGCGGGCGTCCGGCCACTTCGCCCGGGTGGAGAACTCGGCGCCGGGCAGCAGCGTGGCGACCGTCGCGCTGTTGGCGAGGGCGTCCACGTCGGCGTCGGTGAGGTGGGTGCAGTGGTCCGCGCTGGCCGCGTCGAGTTCGACCGCCAGCTGTACGCCGGGGCCGTGGGAGAGCTGGTTGGCGTGGATGCGGGGGTGCAGGCCCCTGGCCCTGCCGGCGGTGAGGATCGCGCGAGCCTGCTCGCCGTCGAAGGCACCCTTCTCGCAGAAGACGTCGATCCAGCGGGCGTGCGGGGCACAGGCGTCGAGCATCTCGCCGGTGACGAGGGCGACGTAGCCGGCGGGGTCGTCGGCGAAGTCCGGGGGGACGATGTGGGCGCCCAGGTAGGTGACCTCGTCGGTGTGGGCGGCGGCGACGCGCAGGGCGCGGGCCTCGTCGGCGACCGTCAGGCCGTAGCCGGACTTCGTCTCGAAGGTGGTCGTGCCCTGGCGGAGGGCCTCGGCGAGGTAGCGGGTGAGGTTGGCCTCCAGCTCGGCGTCCGTGGCCGCGCGGGTCGCCGCGACCGTCGTACGGATGCCGCCCGCGCTGTAGGCCCGGCCGGACATGCGGGCGTTGAACTCCTGTGTGCGGTCGCCCGCGAAGATTAGGTGGGAGTGGGAGTCGACGAAGCCGGGGAGCACCGCCCGGCCACCGGCGTCGACCCGGTTGTCGGTGGCGGGTGCTTTGCTTGATTCACCGGTCCACGCGACGCGGTCGCCGTCGATGACGACGGCCGCGTCCCGGACCGGACCGAGGGGGGATCCGTCACCGAGGGAGGGGTCGTTCGTGACGAGCGTGGCGATGTTGGTGATGACGGTGCTGCTCATCGTGTCCTCGTGGGCGTCGGCGTGGGCGGAGGCGTCGGTGGGGGCGTCGGTGGGTGGTGTCAGGAGCGCAGGGCCCGGACGGCCCGTGCGAGGGCCTGCGGCACATCCGGTACGAGCGTGTGCGCCCCGTCCCGCACGACGTGCCGCCCGGCGACGACCGTATGCCGTACGTCCGCCGCGCTCGCCGCGAATACGGCCGTCTCGGCGCCCAGCCTGGGCAGCGGGCCCGCTGTCCTGACCGAGTCGAGGGCGATCGTCGTGAAGTCGGCGGCCGTGCCGGTCTCCAGGGTGCCCGCGTCGTCCCGGCCCAGGGCTGCGTGACCGTCGGCGGAGGCGGCCCGCAGCAGGGCCGCGGCCGTCCAGTGGCCGCGGGTGCGGGTGCGCAGCCTCTCGTTCAGCTCCATCGCGCGGGCCTCTTCGAACAGGTCGATCACGGCGTGGCTGTCGGAGCCGAGGGAGAGCGGGGAGCCGGCGCGTTGGAGGGCGACGGCCGGGCCGATGCCGTCGGCGAGGTCCCGTTCCGTCGTCGGGCACATGCACGTGCCGGTGCCGGAGCGGCCGAGGAGGGTGATGTCCTCGGCGGTGAGGTGGGTGTTGTGGACGCCGGTGGTGCGCCGCCCGAGGACGCCGTGCTCGGCGAGGAGCTGCGTCGGGGTGCGGCCGTGGGCCTCGCGGCAGGCGTCGTTCTCGGCGGTCTGCTCGGACAGGTGGACGTGCAGCGGCGCGCCGCGCTCCTCGGCCCAGCGGGCCACGGTCGCCAACTGCCCGGCGGGCACGGCCCGTACGGAGTGGATCGCGGCCCCGATCCGTGCGTGATCCCGTTCCTTGAGAAGTGAACAGCGTTCGGCCCAGGCGTCCGCGTCGCCGTCGGAGAAGCGGAGCTGGTGGGCGTTGGGGGGTTGTCCGAAGCCGGCGGAGAGGTAGGCGGTGTCGAGGAGGGTGATGCGGACACCGGCTTCGGCGGCGGCCTCGATCAGGGCCTCGCCCATCGCGTTGGGGTCGGCGTAGGGGGTGCCGCCGGGCCCGTGGTGCACGTAGTGGAACTCGCCGACGGCCGTGATGCCGGCCAGGGCCATCTCGGCGTACACCGCGCGGGCCAGCTGGTGATAGGTCTCCGGGGTCAGCCGGTCGGCGACCGCGTACATGACCTCGCGCCAGGTCCAGAAGGTTCCGGAGCCGACCTGGACGGTGCCGCGCAGGGCGCGGTGGAAGGCGTGCGAGTGGGCGTTCGCCAAGCCCGGGAGAGTCAGCCCGCGCAGGATCTCGGCGCCGGGCGGCGGAGTGCCGACGCCCGTGCGGACGGCGGTGATCCGGCCGTCCGCGCCCGCGGCGGAGCCGCCTGTCGAGACGGTGAGGGCGACGCCCGGCTCGACGTGGGTGTCGAGCCAGGCGTACTCCAGCCAGTAGGTCCGCGTCCGCTGCGTGGGGGTCACGTGCAGGCCAGCCCTTCCAGTACGTCGGCGAGTGCGAGCACCCCGGCCACGCAGTCGTCCTCGGCCGCGGATTCGGCCGGGGAGTGCGAGACGCCCGTGGGGTTGCGCACGAACAGCATGGCGGTCGGGATGCTCCCGGAGAGGATCCCGGCGTCGTGTCCGGCGCCCGTGCCGAGGACGGGGACCCTGAGGCCGGTGTCCTGGCCCAGGAGGCGGGCGAGTTCGTCGCGCAGGGCGTGGTCGAACTCGACGACGGGCGTGAAGGACTCGCGGACGACGTCCAGGTCGACGCCGTGCGCCGCCGCGTACTCGCGGGCCGCCTTCTCGACGCCGCCGACCACCTGGTCGAGGCTCCCCTGGTCGGCGGCGCGGGAGTCGAGCCAGCCGCGCACCAGGGAGGGGACCGCGTTGACGCCGTTGGGCTCGACCGAGATCTTGCCGAAGGTGGCGACGGCACCGGCCAGCCGTGCCTCACGGCGGGCGGCGAGCACGGTCTCGGCGTACGGCAGCATCGGGTCGCGGCGGTCCACCAGGCGGGTGGTGCCGGCGTGGTTGGCCTCGCCCCGGAAGTCGAACCGCCAGCGGCCGTGCGGCCAGATGGCGCTGGCGATGCCCACCGGGTCGCCGCTGAGGTCGAGGGCGCGGCCCTGCTCGACGTGGAGTTCGACGAAGGCGCCGATCCGGCCGAGCCGCTCCGGGTCCGGGCCGATGGCGTCGGGGTCGTGACCGGCGGCCTCCATGGCCCGCGGGAGGGTGATGCCGTCGCCGTCGGTCAGCCGGTGGGCCTGCTCGACCGTGAGGTGTCCGGCGGTGAGCCGGGAGCCGACACAGGCGAGCCCGAAGCGGGCGCCCTCCTCGTCGCCGAAGTTGACGAGGGCGAGGGGCTTGGCGAAGCGCGCTCCCCTGCGGCGCAGTTCGTCGAGGGCGGCGAAGGACGACACGACGCCGAGCGGTCCGTCGAAGGCGCCCCCGTCGGGCACGGAGTCCAGGTGCGAGCCGGTGACGACGGCGTCCCCGGCGGCGGGGTCGCCGAGCCAGGCCCACTGGTTGCCGTTGCGGTCGACCTCGTGGGCGAGCCCGCGGGCCTCGGCCTGCTCCTTGAACCAGGCCCGGCAGTCGGCGTCGGCGGCCGTCCAGGCGTAGCGGCGGTAGCCGCCCGAGTCGGCGTTCCGGCCGAGGGGACGAAGGTCGCGCCACATCTCGTGGAAGGAACCACCGACGGCGGCGGTCGGCGTGCTTCCGCCGCTGCCACCGGCCACGGCCGGCTCGGACCGCGGGCCGTCCGGCGCCGCGGCCCGTGCGGGTCGTGGGCTGTCCGGCGCTGCGGCCCGTGCGGGTCGCGGACCGTCCGGCGCCGCGGCCCGTGCGGGTCGCGGACCGTCCGGCGCCGCGGGCTGCTGGGGCCGCGGGTCGTCGTTCCGCGCGGTGGAACGGGTGGGCACGGCCGGATCCGCGTCCGGCGACACGGGACCCGCTCCCGGCGGACGGTTGCCGGCGGCCTTCATGTGCCCTCACCCTCGCGCATCGGCACCCGCACGCCCCGCTCGTCCGCGACCGATTCCGCGATGTCGTAGCCGGCGTCCACGTGCCGGATGACGCCCATTGCGGGGTCGTTGGTCAGTACGCGCCGGACCTTCTCGCCGGCCAGCTCGGTGCCGTCGGCCACGGTCACCTGGCCGGCGTGGAGGGAGCGTCCCATGCCGACGCCGCCGCCGTGGTGGATCGACACCCAGGAGGCGCCCGAGGCCACGTTGACCATCGCGTTCAGCAGCGGCCAGTCGGCGATCGCGTCGGAGCCGTCGAGCATGGCCTCCGTCTCGCGGTAGGGCGAGGCGACGGAACCGGAGTCGAGGTGGTCCCGCCCGATGACCAGCGGCGCGGCCAGCTCGCCGCTGGCGACCATGTCGTTGAACCGCTCGCCGGCCTTGTCGCGTTCGCCGTAGCCGAGCCAGCAGATGCGGGCGGGCAGTCCCTGGAAGTGCACGCGCTCACCGGCCAGCTTGATCCAGCGGGCGAGGGACTCGTTCCGGGGGAAGAGGTCGAGCATCGCCTTGTCGGTCTTGGCGATGTCGGCGGGGTCGCCGGACAGGGCGGCCCAGCGGAAGGGGCCCTTGCCCTCGCAGAACAACGGGCGGATGTAGGCGGGGACGAAGCCGGGGAAGGCGAACGCGCGGTCGTATCCGGCCAGTTGGGCCTCGCCGCGGATGGAGTTGCCGTAGTCGAAGACCTCGGCACCGGCGTCGAGGAAGCCGACCATCGCCTCGACGTGCCGGGCCATCGACTCGCGGGCCCGGGTGGTGAAGCCGGCCGGGTCCTTCGCGACGGCGTCGGCAATGTCCTCGAAGGCGACCCCGGTGGGCAGGTAGGCCAGCGGGTCGTGGGCCGAGGTCTGGTCGGTGACGATGTCGATGGGCGCGCTCATCGCGAGGAGCCGCGGGACCAGGTCGGCGGCGTTGCCGAGGACGCCGATGGAGAGGGGCTTGCGCTGGTCACGGGCCTCCACGGCCAGCTGGAGGGCGTGCTCCAGGCTGTCGGCCCTCACGTCCAGGTACCGGTGCTCGATGCGGCGGTCGATGGCGCGCGGGTCGCAGTCGATACAGATCGCCACGCCGTCGTTCATGGTGACGGCGAGCGGCTGGGCGCCGCCCATGCCGCCGAGGCCGGCGGTGAGGGTGATCGTCCCGGCGAGACTGCCGCCGAACTTCTTCGCGGCGACGGCGGCGAAGGTCTCGTAGGTGCCCTGGAGGATGCCCTGGGTGCCGATGTAGATCCAGGAGCCGGCGGTCATCTGGCCGTACATGGTCAGCCCGAGCTGCTCCAGTCGGCGGAACTCCTCCCAGTTCGCCCAGTCGCCGACGAGGTTGGAGTTGGCGATGAGCACGCGCGGCGCCCACTCGTGGGTCTGCATGACGCCGACCGGGCGGCCGGACTGGACGAGCATGGTCTCGTCCTGCTTCAGCGTCCGCAGGGTACGCACCATCGCGTCGAAGGAGCGCCAGTCACGGGCGGCCTTGCCGGTGCCGCCGTAGACGACGAGCTTGTCCGGGTGCTCGGCCACCTCGGGGTCGAGGTTGTTCTGCAACATCCGCAGGGCGGCCTCCTGCTGCCATCCCAGGGCGCTCATTTCCGTGCCGCGCGCTGCTCGGACGGGGCGGGGTCCTGACATGGTCTGCCTCCTGGAAGGTGGGCGATCCCGACGGATTGTTGCAGTGGTTATTCACATCCTGGCCCGCTGAATATGACTAGTCAATACGTGGCGTGCTCGCGGCGGGAGTGGTGGGTGCGGAGCGAGAAGGGGGAGGTTCGCAGCGGGGCCGGCGTGGCGGAGGCCGGCGAGGGGGCGCGGTGAGGCGGAAGCCGATGAGGCGCGGTGAGGCGGAGGCCGGTTGGGCGCGGGTCGGCTAGGCGCAGGTCCGCAGGCGGAAGCGCGCGAAGCGGGGTCGGTGAGGCGGAGGCCGGCACGGCGAGCGCCAGGCAGGGCGGAGGCCGACACCGCGCGGGTCAAGCAGGGCGGAGACCGGTGACGCGAGGGCCGGGACCAGGCGGAGACCGACACGGCGGAGACCGGCGGAGACCGGCCACCGCCGCAGGCCGCGCGCAAGGGATCCGAGGAGCGCGACCCCCGGCCCGCACCACCTCTGACCGCCTGCGCGCCCTGGACGCGCGCCCGACGGCACGGTGTTGAACTGGCGGGGAAACGAGGTCAGTTGACCCACCTTAGTCACCGCCGCGCATGTTCCGCCGGAAAATGCCAGAAGACTCACTCGTCCCGCACACGGTGCGTAGCTTCTTCCTCACTCAGCCGAACGGCAAGGCAGGAGGGGAGCCAACGGTGCCCGGAATCGACGAGTGTCTACTGGAGGCCATGCGGCTGCCCGGAGCCCGGGGAGCCGCGTTGGTCGACTGGACCAGCGGGCTGGCCCTGGGCACGGTCGGGGAGTTTCCGGGCGGTGACCACGAGGCCGCGGCCGCCGAGGCGGCGGAGGTCGCGCGGCTGACGGCGGAGCAGCGGGCGTTCGCGCCCGACGACCGGGGCGAGGGCGAGGCGGCCGCCGATCCGCCGGTCGAGGACCTGATCATCAGCAACCGGGACAGCTACCACGTCCTGCGGTTCGTGCCCACGTCCTTCGACAGCAGCGTGTTCCTGCACGTCTGGCTGGGCCGGTCGGACGGCAACCTCGCACTGGCCAGGATCCGGCTCGGCGAGATGGCCGGACGGCTGGTGCTGGGATGACCGTCGTGGGGACCACTCCGCCGCCCCGGCTGCCGGTGCGGGACCGGACGGCGGGCCGGGAGCGCGCGGGCGGCGCGGTGTCGCCGATGCTGACCCGCCTCGCCGCCGAGCGGGCCACCGGCGTGCTGGAGCGCGAGCGCGGGGCGCTCTACCTGGCCGAGGGCCGGGTGGTGCACGCCGAGAGCCCCTTCGCCCCGGGCCTCGACGTGCTCCTCCTGACCCACGGCACGCTGGAGCCCGGCGTCTGGTGGGAGGCGGTGCAGCGGGCCGGCGAGGAGCGCGGCGCCGCCCGGCTGCTGCTCGACGCCGGCCGTATCGAGCGGGGCGCGCTGGAGGTGTGCCATCTGGGGGCGCTGTACGACGCCGCGTACTTCGCGCTCGCGCCGAGCAGCACACCGGGCCGCTTCCGGTACGGCACCGGTCACTGGTTCGGCGCGCTGCGCCCGGTCCCGGTCGACGCGGTGGAGCGGGAGACGCTGCGCCGCCGCGAGCTGCTGCACCGGCTGTGGCCCGATCCGCTGCCGGACAGCGCGCCGCTGCTGCGGGCCGACCCGGCCGCCGCGCCGCCGCCGTCCGCCCGGCAGCGCGCGGTGCTGGCGCTGGTGGACGGTGTGCGCACGGCGTCGGACATCGCCGGGGAGCTGGGCCGGCCGGCGTTCCCCACGCTGGTGGACGTCCGGCGGCTGGCGGCGGCCGGGCGGCTGACGGCCCAGTTCCCGCCACCCGCCCCACGACCACCGCAGGCCCTCGCCCTGCCGCCCGTCAACGACCCCGACATCACCTTGCTGAAGAGGCTCAGGGATGCGCTGGAGGCCCTTTGAACGGCAGCGACCGCGCGCCGGGAGGAGCAGGCTGATGGCGGCGGAACCCGAGATGCTCGCCGAACTGCGGCGGCTGCGGGCCAGGGTGCCCCAGCTGACCGGGGCGCTCGTGGCCGGTGTGGACGGCCTCGTCCTCGCCCAGGACACGCCCGGCGTGGAGGCGGAGGGTGTGGCCGCGCTCACCGCGACCGCCCTGGCCGTCGCCGTGCGGCTGACGGACACCACCGGCCGGGGCGAGTTCCGCGAACTGCTGGTGCGCGGCGTCCACGGCTACGTGGCGACGTACGCGGCCGGGCGGAGCGCCGTGCTGACGGTCCTCGCCCAGGACCGCGTCAACGTCGGCCGCCTGCACCTGGAGAGCCGCCGGTCCGGCGCCCTCGTCGGCGAGATCGTCGACGCCGCCGAGCGGGCGCGGGCCCCGGCCCCGGCCAGGCCAGCCCCGGCCGCCGTCCGGACCAGGGGCGTCCGCCCGGCCCGACCCACGACCACCGAACCCCGTACCACCACCGAAAGTTGAAGGGAACCGAGGACCAGACATGGCCAACACCGAAACCGCGCTCAAAGAAGCACTCGCCTCCATCGAGGGCGCGACAGGCGTCGCGCTCGTCGACTACACCAGCGGCATGGCGCTGGGCACGCTCGGCGGCGGCAAGACCTTCGACCTGAACGTCGCCGCCGCGGGCAACACCGACGTGGTGCGCTCCAAGATGCGCACCATGGAGCACCTCGGGCTGAAGGCCCAGATCGAGGACATCCTGATCACGCTGTCCGACCAGTACCACCTGATCCGTCTGATCAGCGGGCGTGGCGGCAACGGTCTCTTCCTCTACCTGGTGCTGGACGCCAAGCGGGCCAACCTGGCGATGGCCCGCCACCAGCTGAAGAGGATCGAGGAGGACCTGGAGGTCTGATCCGCCGGGTCCTCCCCGGACCGCGAGCTACACGAGTGCCGCGGTGCGGCGGCGCGCTCCGCCCGGGGCCGCGTCGCCCGCCGCGATGCCCGTACTGCGGTAGGACCTGACCGCCTTGCCGACCGGGCGGCCGCCGTTCTCGGCGAGCCAGTCGACGCGCACCCAGAGCAGCGCTTCCCCGGTCCGTTCCAGCTTGCCGAGCCAGGCGGCCTTGAGCCGCAGCCCCGTGCCGCATCCGGCGAGCAGCAGGCCGGCCGCGGCGGGCACGGCGAACGCGCTGCCCAGCGCGGCGGCGAGGGCGAGCAGCAGCCACCAGCGGTGACCCCGCCGCCAGTCCCGCGCGGTCACCGCGCGGTCCTGGAGCACATCGTGCTTGCTCGCGCGGACCGCGGCGCGGGCGAGTGCGGTGTACCGCTTGCGCCGCGCCAGAAACACCACGGCCGCCGCCACGATGAACAGCGCGGCCCCCGCCAACACCCCGATCCGCCGCCCCGTGATCCCGGGCGGCAGTACGCCGACACCGGCCGCGAACACCCCGCACCACCACAACGGCGCGGCTCCGGCCCGTACGACGACGGCCACCCGAGCCAGTCCCTGACCTCCGCGTGCCACGTTCCGCCTCCTCGTCGCCCGGACGACTCACGTCCGTCCCACGTCCCTTTCTGATCGAGCAGATTAGCGAGCGAACGTGAGACGACAATGAGAACGGCACGAGGAACCGCGAGGAACCGCGAGAGCGCGAGAAGGTTCGAGCGGGTGCGGGAAGGCGGACGGGCTCACTCCACGAACAGGCCCCGCAGCGCCGCCCTGGCGTCGAACTCCTCCAGCCGGGCCTGCGCGTCGGGCAGGTCGTCGCACATCGCCTCCAACAGCACCCGTCCCAGCAGCATCGGGGCGCACGCGGTGTCGAAGGCGAGGCCGGTGCCGACGGCGGCCGGCAGCAGCAGGTCGGAGACCTTGGCGACCGGTGCGAACGCGGAGTCGGCGACCGTGACCACCGTCAGCCCGGCCTCCTTGGCGTAGGCCAGGGTGTCGACGACCTCGCGCGGGTGACGCGGGAGCGCGAAGCACAGCAGCGCGGAGGCGCCCGCGCGTACGGCCGCGTCGACACGGTCGTGGATCATCGTGCCGCCCTCGTGCAGCAGCCGGACGTCGGGGTGGACCTTCGCGGCGAAGTAGGCGAAGCCGTACGCCTGGGAGGCGGCGGCCCGCAGTCCGAGCACGGGCAGTGGTCGGGAGGCCGCGAGCAGCCGCCCAGCCCTGCGCACCGGTCGCGGGTCGGCGAGCACCTCGGCGAGATGCCGGAGATTCTCGATCTCGGCCTCGACGGCCTGCTGGTACTCGTTGTACGACGCCGAGTCCACGCTCTGTTCGGCGGGCGCGACCTCGCGCAGGTGCCGGCGCAGGGCCGGGTAGCCGTCGAAGCCGAGGGCGACCGCGAAGCGGGTGACGGAGGGCTGGCTGACCCCGGCCAGTTCGGCCAGCTCGACGCTGGACAGGAAGGGCACGTCGGCGGCGCGGCGCACCATGCTGTGCGCGATGCGCCGCTGGGTGGGCGTCAGCCGGTGCCCCTCGAACAGGGTGTGGAGCCGGTTGGCGGGGCTGTCGGCGGCACCCGGCCCCAAGCCCGCCACGGGCCCCGCACCCGGACCCGAGCCGGGTCCCGCACCGACGCCCGCGCCCGCACCTGGCCCGGAACCCGCACCGGCGCCCGGTTCCGACCCACCGACCGGTCCCGGCCCCACGTCCGCACCCGCTTGCCTGTCCGCGCCCATGCCCCGCTCCCCCTCCGAACGTCCCTCGACCGGTCCGACCGCCGACGCCGCCGGACGCCCCGGCTCGGGCCGCAGGTCGCGTCGGCGCGGCGCCCGTACGGCGGCGACCGGTTCACAGCCGACGACGAGACGGTACGCGCCGCCGACCCGCCGCGTCTGCCGGGTGGTCATTCACACACCAAGAACTCTGCATGAGGTTATACAGCCGGGCAAGCGGCCGTCCCCCGTACCGACTGGGGGGCTAACCCCAGTGTCCCCGCCGCGTCCGCTGCCTACCGTGGAGGCAATGACGGGACGGGAGACCACGATGGACGCGCAGGACACGGAACTGAAGAAGGAACTCGACGCCACTCTGCACGCCCGCAGGGAGCTGGGCGACGAGTACGAGTCCGCGCTGGTGGACTCGTTCCTGGAGAAGGTCGACCAGCGCATCGACGGCGCGGTCGAGCGCCGGGTGCGCCGGCAGTTCGCGGAGCAGCAGATGGTGTCGGCCCGCGGGAGCCGCTCGTCCGGGGCCACCGACTCCTGGGGCGAGCGCTTCGGCTTCGGGATCGTCTCGCTGGTGCTGGCGATCCCGCTGTCCGCGATCGGCGCGGGCGTGGCGCACCTGCCGGGCCTGATCGTGTCCTGGGTGGGCATCGTGGGCATCAACGTCGTCCAGGCCGCCCGCATCAACCCCGGCCTGTTCGGCCGCCGGGGCGGGTCCGCCCCGAACAGCGACTGGGAGGCCTGACCCACCCCGGCCCGGACCTCGCAGCCCGCCTGGACCACCGGCCGGTCGGCCCACACCGCACCGGACCGCCGACTCCGGCCGGCCGACCTGCATCTGCCGGGCCACAGGTACCGGGACTGCCAGACCTGCGGGGCCACAGGTACCGGGGCTGCCAGACCTGCGGGGCCACAGGTACCGGGGCTGCCAGACCTGCGGGGCCACAGGTACCGGGGCTGCCAGACCTCCAGGCCCGGCCCGGACCCACCGCCTCGGGGCCCACCGCCTCGGGGCCCACCGCCTCGGGGCCCACCGCCTCGGGGCCTGCTAGCTGCCAGACCTGCCGGACCACACGTACGGGGGCCGCCGAACCTGCCCACCAGACCCACCGCCTCCGACCTGCCGGTTCACGCCTGCCGAGTAACGCCTGAGCCCTGCCTGCCAAGCCCCGCCTGCCGGGTAACGCGTCGGCCACGTCGGCCGGTTCACGCCTGCCGGGTCGGCAGCACCATGATCTGGCGCAGGTTGACGTGCCGGGGCCGGCTGGTGGCGTAGGCGACGACGTCGGCCAGTTCCTGGGCCGACAGGCCACCGATGGTCTCGAACATGTCCTGCACCACGCCGGCCAGTTCGGCGTCGACGTGCGAGAGCAGCTCCGTATCGGTGAGTCCCGGCTCGATGTTGGTGACCCGGACGTCCCGCGGGCCGAACTCCGTGCGCAGGGCCTGGGAGAGGTAGGTGACGGCGGCCTTGGTGGCGCCGTACACCGCGTAGTCGGGGAACACCATGTGCGCGGCGACGGACGACACGTTGACCAGGTCGGCGGTGCCGCCCTCGGCGGCGGTGTCGATCAGGTCGGCGGTGAAGGCGCGGATCACCCGCAGGACACCGGTGACGTTGGTGTCGAGCATCCGCTGCCACTCGTCGTCCCGGCCGTCGGCGAGGGGGTGGGCCAGCATGACCCCGGCGTTGTTGACGACCAGGCCGACCCGGCCGTAGGCGTCCCGGACGCGGGCGGCGGCCGCGTCCACCGACGCCTGGTCGGTGACGTCGGCGACCACGGCGAGCGCCTCGCCCCCGTCGGCGCGAATCTTCTCGGCGAGCGCGTCCAGCCGCTCCCCGCGCCGTGCGACCAGCGCGACCCGGGCGCCGTGCGCGGCGAGCAGGACGGCGGTGGCCTCCCCGATGCCACTGGCGGCACCGGTGACGACAGCGGTGCGGCCGGCCAGGTTCTTGTACGACATGTGGTGCTCCTCGGCAGCTCGGCCGGGGCGTTTCCCCGGCGGCAGGCACCACACTGGCCGCCCGCCCCACCGTTACCCAGGGATGCGCTTTTCCTGGGTCTGGCAGAACCAGGTTGGGATCGGACCCCTCACCTAGGATCGAACCCATGGACGGGGATCTCGGAGATTTTCTGCGCTCGCGCCGCGCCCGCATCCGGCCGGAGGAGGTGGGACTGCCCTCGTACGGGCGGCGCCGCGTCCCGGGCCTGCGCCGCGAGGAGGTGGCGCAGCTGGCGGGAGTGAGCGTCGACTACTACATCCGCCTGGAGCAGGGCCGGGGTCCGAGCGTCAGCGACGCCGTCCTGGACGCGATCGCGCGCGTCCTGCGGCTGGACGAGACCGAGCACGTCTATCTGCGCGCGGTGGCCCGCCCCCGCAGGCAGCAGGGCCGCTCGGCCACGCCCGCGCCGCGGGTCCGTCCGGGTGTCCAGGCCCTGCTCGACGGCATGGACCGCACCCCCGCCTTCGTCCTGAACCACCGCATGGACGTCCTGGCGTGGAACGCCCTCGCCGACGCGGTGTTCCAGTACGAGGAGACGGCTCCCCGGGACCGCAACATCGCCCGGCAGGTCTTCCTCGACCCGGCCGCGAGCGGCTACTACCCCGAGTGGCACGCGGTCGCCGCGCAGTGCGTCGCGCATCTGCGGTTGCAGGCCGGCCACCACGCCGACGACCACGGACTTACCTCGCTGGTCGGCGAACTCTCCCTCAAGAGCGAGGACTTCCGCCGCCTGTGGGCGGATCACCCGGTCGCGGAGTGCGCGTACGGCGTGAAGCGGATCCAGCACCCGGTCGCCGGCCTGCTCACCTTCCCGTACGAGACGCTGGGGATCACCGCCGATCCGGAGCAGACCCTGCTCGTGTACACCCCCGAGCCGGGTTCGGAGACGGAGGAGCGGCTGGCGCTGCTGGGGAGTTGGACGTCGGCGGTGGCCGCGGAACGCGCCTGAGACCTGCCCGGGACGGACCGAGGGCATCGGGAGGCGCGAGGAAGGGGTATGCGCGGGGAAGAGGTATGCGCGGGGACCGCCGCACCCCCTTGACGGGGGGCGGGACGACGGCGGTCCCCGCGAGGGACGCGGGCCGGGTCAGGCCAGACCTACGCGTCCATGGCGTCGGTGGAGGTCCGGGAGCCGCTCCGGAGGTCCGTGACGCCGTTTTGGTGCCGGTGGGGCGGGGAGCCGCTCCCGCCCTGCCGACATCCACAAATATGCCGGACGCGTGTTAAGCGTGTGCTGCGTGGACGTGACGCGCCGGTACCACTTCCGCGAAGTCCGCTCCGAAGTCCACCTTTTCGGTAGGCAAACGGAAGTCCGCCGTCGCCGGGGACGGTTCACCGCAGGTTTCCCCGGTGTTCCGCCCCCGGACGCCGGAAGCTACTTCCCGCCCTTGGCCAGGAAGGCCAGCAGGTCCTGTCGGCTGACGACCCCGGTCGGCTTGCCCTCGACGAGCACGATCGCCGCGTCCGCCGTGCCCAGGACCGACATCAGGTCGCCGACCGGCTCACCGGAGCCGACCTGCGGCAGCGGGGCGGACATGTGCTTCTCCAGCGGGTCCTCCAGCGAGGCCCGCTTGCTGAACAGGGCGTCCAGCAGCTCGCGTTCGACGACGGAGCCGACGACCTCGGCCGCCATCACGTCCGGGTGGCCGGCGCCGGGCTTGACGACCGGCATCTGCGAGACGCCGTACTCGCGCAGGACCTCGATGGCCTGGCCGACGGTCTCCTCGGGGTGCATGTGGACGAGGGACGGCATGGCGCCGTGCTGCTTGTCGCTGAGCACGTCGGCGACGCGGGCGCTGGGGCCCTCGTCCTCCAGGAAGCCGTAGTCGGCCATCCACTCGTCGTTGAAGATCTTGCTCAGGTAACCGCGGCCGCTGTCGGGCAGCAGCACGACGACGACGTCGTCCGGGCCGAGCCGCTCGGCGACGCGCAGGGCGGCCACGACGGCCATGCCGCAGGAGCCGCCGACGAGCAGGCCCTCCTCCTTCGCCAGCCGACGGGTCATCTGGAAGGAGTCCTTGTCGGACACGGCGACGATCTCGTCGGCGACGGTCCGGTCGTAGGCGGTCGGCCAGAAGTCCTCACCGACACCCTCGACGAGGTACGGCCGTCCGGAGCCGCCCGAGTACACGGACCCCTCGGGGTCGGCGCCGACGACCCGGACGCGGCCCTCGCTGGCGTCCTTGAGGTATCGGCCGGTGCCGGAGATGGTGCCGCCGGTACCCACGCCGGTCACGAAGTGGGTGATCTTCCCCTCCGTCTGCTCCCACAGCTCGGGGCCGGTCGAGTGGTAGTGGGAGAGCGGGTTGTGGGGGTTGGAGTACTGGTCGGGCTTCCACGCGCCGGGCGTCTCACGGACCAGCCGGTCGGAGACGTTGTAGTAGGAGTCCGGGTGCTCGGGGTCCACGGCGGTCGGGCAGACGACGACCTCGGCGCCGTACGCCCGCAGCACGTTGATCTTGTCGGTGCTCACCTTGTCGGGGCACACGAAGATGCACTTGTACCCCTTCTGCTGCGCCACGATGGCGAGGCCGACGCCGGTGTTTCCGCTGGTCGGCTCGACGATCGTGCCCCCGGGCTTGAGCGCTCCGCTCTCCTCCGCGGCCTCGATCATCCGCACGGCGATGCGGTCCTTCACGGAGCCGCCCGGGTTGAAGTACTCCACCTTGGCCAGGACGGTCGCCCGGATGCCCGTGGTCACGCTGTTGAGCTTCACCAGCGGGGTGTTGCCGACGAGGCTGATCATCGAGTCGTGGAATTGCACCGTTGTCTCCGGTTGCTTGCAAAAAACAGTGGTCGTAGTGGTCACGCCAGCCTACGACCCCGGCCGGGACGTTCACTCCCCGTGGAGATTGGCCGACGGTGCGTACGGGGCAAGGAGTGGGTGTACGGACACGAGGAGGTGGCGGCGGAGCATGACGAGCATGTCCAGGGCGAGAGTGGCCCGACGCATCGCGGCCGGGGCGGCCTACGGCGGCGGCGGCATCGGACTGGCCGGAGCGGCGGCCGTCGGACTGGTACTGGCGGAGATGCGGCTGGCCCGGCGCCAGGTCGGCAACGGCGCCCACCCGCACGTCCCCCAGGCGGACGGCCGCTACGGCCGCGCCTACGACACCCCCGGGCCCGGCGTGGAGCCCCTGCGCCTGACGCTGCTGGGTGATTCCACGGCGGCGGGCCAGGGCGTGCACCGGTCCGGGCAGACGCCGGGCGCACTGCTGGCCTCGGGGCTCGCGGCGGTCGCCGAGCGACCGGTGGACCTGCGCAACGTGGCGCTGCCCGGCGCCCGGTCCGACGACCTCGACCGCCAGGTCGCGCTCGCCCTCGGCGACTCCGCCGCCGTGCCCGACGTCTGCGTGATCATGATCGGCGCGAACGACGTCACCCACCGCATGCCCCCGACCCGCTCGGTACGTCACCTTGCGGCGGCGGTACGGCGGCTGCGCACGGCCGGCGCGGAGGTGGTCGTCGGCACCTGCCCCGACCTGGGCACGATCGAGCCGGTCGGGCAGCCCCTGCGGTGGCTGGCCAGACGGGCCTCCCGCCAGCTGGCGGCCGCGCAGACCATCGGCGTCGTCGAGCAGGGCGGCCGCACGGTGTCGCTGGGCGACCTGCTGGGCCCCGAGTTCGAGGCCAACCCCGGCGAGCTGTTCGGCCCCGACCACTACCACCCCTCGGCGGAGGGCTACGCCACGGCGGCGATGGCGGTCCTGCCGACGGTCTGCGCCGCGCTGGGCCTGTGGCCGGCGGACGAGGAGCGCCCCGACGTCTCCCGCCGCGAGGGCTTCCTCCCGGTCGCCCGGGCGGCGGCGGAGGCGGCGGAGGAGGCGGGCACCGAGGTCACCGCGGCGATGCCGACGGGGCCGCGGGGACCCTGGGCCCTCCTCAAGAGGCGCCGCCGCCGGCGCGTCACGGAGCCGGAACGGATCCCGCAGTAGCCGCCCGGGGCGCGCGGCCCCCGCCCCGGGCCATGCGCACCGGCCACGGGACGCGGCGGGACGCGCACGGAAGCCCCTTCCGGGGGAGGTCGAGCGCGTGCGGAGGCGGGTGCCCCCTTCTGGAGGACTTCGAGCGCGCGGGGGCGGGTGCCCCCTTCCGGGGGACTTCGAGCGCGCGGGGGCGGGCGCCCCCTCCCCGGGAGTTCGAGCGCGCGGGGGTCCGTGGGCGGCGTCTTCCGGGTTCGGATTGGGAAAGAGGCCGCGAGGCGAAAAAAGCAAGCGCTTAGAAAACTGCGGCCAGGGTCACACCACGACACCAGTGACCTGGGCCATACGTACGGGTAACTTCCAGACCAGCCCCGCAGGAAACCACCCCGTAAGCCAATGGAGCCGTGATGCCCGAAGCCGTCATCGTCTCGACCGCCCGCTCCCCCATCGGCCGCGCGTTCAAGGGCTCCCTCAAGGACCTGCGCCCGGACGACCTGACCGCCACCATCATCCAGGCCGCCCTCGCGAAGGTCCCCGAGCTGGACCCGAGGGACATCGACGACCTGATGCTCGGCTGCGGCCTCCCCGGCGGCGAGCAGGGCAACAACCTCGGCCGCATCGTCGCCGTCCAGATGGGCATGGACCACCTGCCCGGCTGCACGGTCACCCGCTACTGTTCCTCGTCGCTGCAGACGAGCCGCATGGCGCTGCACGCCATCAAGGCCGGTGAGGGCGACGTCTTCATCTCGGCCGGCGTCGAGACCGTCTCCCGGTTCGTGAAGGGCAACTCCGACAGCCTGCCCGACACGCACAACCCGTTCTTCGCCGAGGCGGAGGCGCGCACCGCGGCCGTCGCCGAGCAGGCGGGCGCCACCTGGCACGACCCGCGGGAGGACGGCGTCGTCCCGGACGCCTACATCTCGATGGGTCAGACCGCCGAGAACCTGGCCCGCCTCAAGGGCGTCACCCGCCAGGACATGGACGAGTTCGGCGTCCGCTCGCAGAACCTCGCCGAGGAAGCCGTCAAGAACGGCTTCTGGGAGCGGGAGATCACTCCGGTCACCACCCCCGACGGCACGGTGGTCAGCAAGGACGACGGCCCGCGGGCGGGCGTGACGATGGAGGGCGTGGCCGGCCTGAAGCCGGTCTTCCGCCCCGACGGCATGGTCACCGCCGCCAACTGCTGCCCCCTCAACGACGGCGCCGCCGCGCTCGTGATCATGAGCGACACGAAGGCCCGCGAACTGGGTCTCACCCCGCTCGCCCGCATCGTGTCCACCGGTGTCTCCGGCCTCTCCCCCGAGATCATGGGCCTCGGCCCGGTGGAGGCGAGCAAGCAGGCCCTGCGCCGGGCCGGCCTCACCGTCGACGACATCGACCTGGTCGAGATCAACGAGGCGTTCGCCGCCCAGGTGATCCCCTCCTACCGCGACCTCGGCATCCCGCTGGAGAAGCTGAACGTCAACGGCGGCGCGATCGCCGTGGGCCACCCCTTCGGCATGACCGGCGCCCGCATCACCGGCACGCTCATCAACTCCCTCCAGTTCCACGACAAGCAGTTCGGTCTGGAGACGATGTGCGTCGGCGGCGGCCAGGGCATGGCGATGGTCGTCGAGCGCCTCAGCTGAGCCGTACGGGAGGCCTGTCGGTGACCTCTCGGTAACCGCCTTAGCACCCAACGTGAGCCGTCGGCCCGGAGTCTGGGAAACACCTGGATTCCGGGCCGTTTTGTGATCGAATCTCCCTCAGGATGTGACCTATCTCCCTCTCCGGAGGGATTCACGCAGCTCAGAGCCGTTTCGGCACGTGAGGCAGGATCAAATCTCCTGCCCGTTTCGTGACGTTACGCACTGACAGCTGGATAGTCCGCCCTTCAAGCTGATGTAGGAAGTCGGGGGTCGACTTGAACCGGGAGTACGTCAGTGAGCGCCATGCCGATCGCCTTGCTGGTCACCACGGCCGCCACGGGCGCCGTGGGGGTCGCCGTCCTGCGCACCGTGCTACAGCTGCGCCGTCAGGTCGCGGCGCTGCACACGCAGCTCGCCGAGACCGCCGCCGGGACGCGCGGCTTCGTTCCGGCGGCCCGCGCCACGGCCGACACGGATGAGATACGCGCGGCGGTGGCCGAGGCCCTCGCCGAGGAGCGGGAGCGGGAGCTGGCCGAGGCGCGTGCCTTCTGGGCCGCGCAGGAGGCCCGTGACGTCACCGACGCGCCCTCGCTGCTGGGTCTTCCGGACGGCGAGCTGTTCCTGCCCCGGCAGGCCGACTTCGTGGGCCTGGAGCCGGTGACCGAGCCGCCCGCGGACGCCGACGAGTTCGCCGGCGACTCCCCCGAACTGGCCGCGGCCCGCCGCCGTCACCCCTCCCACCCGGACTTCGTACCGGTCCAGTCACCGATCGTGAACGACCACGAGCGCACGGTGTCCGCGCTGGAGGAACTCGCCGCCGCCCGCGTCGAGCTGACCGATGTGCGACCCGGCCCGCTCGGCACGCTCGACGTCTACGTCTTCGCCGACGGCACCACCCTGTGCATGACCCCGGGCCACCGGGAGACCGCGGACCGCCTCGCGCGGGCCCTCGCGGCCGGCGAGACGCCGTACCTGCTGGGCGGTTCGGGCATCTCGGGCGCCTACACCCTGACCTTCGCCTGCGGCGAGGAGAGCGTCTACATCCTGGCGGACCGGGTCATAGCGAGCCTCTGAGACGCCGCGCGCGGATCCCGTCAGACCCCGGCCCGCTTCCGCGCCTCCCCCACCAACCGCACGGCCTCGTCGACCTGGCCCTCGTCCGTGAGGACGAGGGCCAAATCGTGCACGGCCACGGTGATCTGGTCGGCGGCGGCGAACATCCCGGCGTCGGGCATCTCCCGGGGCACCGCGCCGGGCGCCTCCGCGAGCTGAGCGCGCCGCGCGAACTCCCTGGCCAGGCCCAGCGCCTCCGCCGCGGCGCCCCGCTGGAGCCGACTCTGCGGCGCCGCCCGCAGCCGGTCGGCGAAGTGATCCACAGCCTGCGTCAGACGCTTCGTATCCACCACGCCGCGAGCGTACGCGCCGTACCGGGACTGTTGCCAACGGGCGAACGCTCAGGCACGGTGACCTGAAGGACCGGCTTACATCCCCTTTGCGTCCGGAGGCGCCGATGTCCCACGTCCTCTCCGAGGAGACCCACCGCAACATGCTCGCCCGCATCCCCCACTGCACCGGTCGTGAAGTCGCCGACTGGCTCCGCACCGTCGACGAGGGCCCCTCCCTCTTCCGCTTCGAGGAGAAGGTGAGCTGGCTCCGCCACGAGCACAACCTCGCGTACGGCCACGCGAAGGCGATCGTCCACGAGTACGACCTGAGGAGGGCCGCGCGCAAACTCCTGTAGCGCGCCCGCACGACACCGCACCGGACCCGTACACGCCGAAGGGCCCCGGGGTGACCCGGGGCCCTTCGTGGCGTCGGCGCGTCGGCGCCGAGGCGCTCGCGCTAGTCGCTGCTGTTGAGGATGGACAGGAGTCGCAGGAACTCCATGTAGATCCACACCAGGGTCAGCGTGAGGCCGAAGGCGGCGAGCCAGGCCTCCTCGCGCGGGGCGCCGTAGGCGATGCCGTCCTCGACCTGCTTGAAGTCCAGGGCGAGGAAGCAGGCACCGAGGATGATGCCGATGACACCGAAGACGATGCCGAGGCCGCCGCTCCGGAAGCCGAGGCCGTCACCGCCGCCGAAGACGCTGAACAGCAGGTTCACCGCCATCAGCAGGACGAAGCCGAGCGCGGCCGCCATCACGAAGCCGTAGAAGCGGCGGTTGACGCGGATCCAGCCCGCCTTGTACGCCACGAGCACGCCGGCGAAGACCGCCATCGTGCCGAGCACGGCCTGGGCGACGACTCCGTCCGCGATGTACGTGGACACCGCGCTGGAGATCACGCCGAGGAAGACGCCCTCGAGGGCGGCGTACGACAGGATCAGCGCGGGCATCGGGCGGCGCTTGAAGGACTGGACGAGCGCCAGCACCATCGCGATCAGGCCGGCCCCGACGCCGATGGCGTAGGACTTGTTGAGGTTCGCCTCGTCGACGGGCAGCAGCAGCCAGGACAGGACCGCGGTGACGACCACGGTGCCGAGCGTGGTCGCGGTGCGCGCGACGACGTCGTCCATGGTCATGACGCCACCGGTGGTGACCGGGGCCTGCGGTGCGCCGTACTGGCCGTCCTGCTGGGCGTAGGGGTTCTGCGCGTAGGGGTTGCCGGTCGGCTGGGCGGACGCGCCGCCCTGCGCGTACGGGTTGCCCTGCTGCGTGCCGACAGCGGGACCCCCGGCCTGCGGCGCGGCGTTGAAGCCCGCGTAGCCGTTGTCGCGGCTGAACCCCCGTCGCGAGAAGACCGGGTTTCTGCTCCTCATTGCACTCCTCCATGGCCGCACAGCGCGGCCTTGGCTCAAGAGTAATAGGTAGGCAAAGGATTGACCCTAGTGCTTGGGGAGGATCTTTCCCTTGTCATGGTGCGCAACACGCTATGTCGATCTCTGATTCCCGGAGGTGGGGGGTCTCATTCATGACCAACCCGGTACCCGTCCGGAACCGGTCGGTGACCACCCGCTGACGCCGCCCCTACATCGGTCCTACGTCCGCCGGGATCCGCCGGGATCCGCCGGGATCCGCCGGGATCCGCCGACGACGGTCACCCGAACGGGAACCCGGTGTAGGCCTCCGCAAGGTCGGTCTCGGCGGCCCGTGAGGAGGCGATCCGTTCCAGGCGGGCGAGCTGGAGGCGTTCCTCGAAGGGGGTGGCGTCGGGGGCGCGGTGCAGGAGGGTCGTCATGTCGTGGGAGAACCGCTCGGCCTGCCAGACGCGGCGCAGGCAGGTCGCCGAGTAGGCCTCCAGCAGCTCCGCCGATCCCGTCCGCCGCTGGTGGACGAGGGCACGGGCGAAGGTGACGACGTCGCCGACGGCCAGGTTCAGGCCCTTGGCGCCGGTGGGCGGCACGATGTGGGCCGCGTCGCCGGCGAGGAAGAGGCGGCCGTGCCGCATGGGCTCGTGGACGTAGGAGCGCATGGGGGTGACCGACTTCTGGGTGATCGGTCCGCGCTCCAGCGTCCAGTCGTCGTCCGTCTCGAAGCGGCGCTCCAGCTCGGCCCAGATCTCGTCGTCGCCCCAGGCCTCGGCGTCCGTCCCCTCGGGCACCTGGAGGTAGAGCCGGGACACGGACGGGGAGCGCATGGACAGCAGGGCGAAGCCTCGGTCGTGGCGGGCGTAGACCAGTTCGTCGTGCGAGGGCGGCACGTCGGCGAGGACGCCGAGCCAGCCGAAGGGGTACGTGCGCTCGAAGACACGCGTCAGTTCGGCGGGTATCGCCGTACGGGAGACCCCCCAGAAGCCGTCGCAGCCGACGACGTAGTCGCATTCCAGGACGTCCTCACGGCCGTCGCGCCGGAACCGCACGCGGGGGCGGTCGGTGTCCGCGCCTCCGACGGCGAGCGCCTCCGCCTCGAACAGCAGGGGGCCGCCCTCCTTCAGCCGCAGGGCGATGAGGTCCTTGCACACCTCGGTCTGGGCGTAGACGGTGACCGACCGCCCGCCCGTCAGGGCGGGGAAGTCGACGCGATGGCGCCTGCGGTCGTACCGCAGCTCGATCCCGTCGTGGCGCAGCCCCTCGCGGTCCAGGCGTTCCCCGGCCCCGGCGGCGCGCAGGACGTCCACCGTGCCCTGCTCCAGGATCCCGGCGCGCTGGCGGTGTTCGACGTAGGCCCGGTCACGGCTCTCCAGGACGACGGAGTCGATGCCGGCCTCGTGCAGCAGCCGCGCGAGGAGGAGGCCGGCGGGGCCGGCGCCGATGATGCCGACGGTGGTGCGCATCGGACGTTCCCTTCAGACGGGCGTCATCGCCACGGGGTCGTTGGGTCACGGGTGTCAGGGACACTTGTTCGCAGAGTGAAAATTTCTTCACTGTCGCCGGACGTGAGTCTGCGCGCGTGTTCCCCGGGTGTCAACGGGTCGGGCGGGAGGGGACGGGGGCGCGACGCCAGTTCGACGGACGGCGGGCCGTCGTGAGGCGCGAGGTGCCCGGAACCGGACCTCGAACCCGACCCGTCACTCCGTTCGCCCCTCGTGGCCCCGTGGGCGGAGGCCACTCAGGGCGATCTCGCGCGGGTGGCATGAAGAAGCCCCGCATCCGGTGCTGCGGGGCGGTCGCCGCCGGTGGTGCTACGCGCGATGGCTGGGGACCCCCTCGATCCATTCGAAGGGGTGACTGCGGAGGGTGTGGGGGTGGGCGGTCAGGCGTCGGGGTCGACTTCGGGGTGCGTGAACCGCACGGGCTTGCCCAGCGACCGGGCGTAGGCGATTTCGGCTCGGGTGCTGTCTCCGATGTAGTCGCCGACCACGAGCACCTCATCAGCGAGCCGGACCTTCGCTCGGTGCAGATCGTCGAGTCGACTCTTCAGCGCCTCGGCCTCGACAGGATCGGACCAGAGGTCGTGCGGCGACTTCACGTCGCAACCCGGCTTGACGACAATCCTTCCGGCTTCGGTCTCCCGCAGATCGGCCTCGGTCATCTCGGCCATGAAACGGGTGGAGCCGCAGATCACGACGATACGCGGGAGGCTCAAGCGCTTCTTCGCGTCGGCGAGTTTCTCCTCGGGGGTGAGCGGTCGCGGGTATGACACTGGTTCCTCCCGGTGGTGCGAGAACGAGGGTGTCCAAGATCGTTGGAGAGCTCGGCCTCGAACGGTACCGAGGGCCCACTCCCGGAGGGGTCATAGCCGCGTCACGCAAAGCATCCTCGCGCCGACCGCCGCGATCCGGCACAAAGACGCCACCGGACAAACCGTCCCGCGCTCACTGATCGCCCACGATCACCGACCCCTTGGAACAGATCATCCAGCCGGCCGACACTGGCGGCTCCGGCGCGGCCGTTCAGGCTGCGGCTCCGCCGGAGTCCTCGTCGTCGTTCCGGGCGCCGCCCCGTCTGCCAGGCGGGATCTCGATGACACGCCCGTCGCGGAGGACGCCACAAACAGGACAGCCCGCCTCCTAGAGGCGGGCTCGGTGCCCGGGGCGGGATTCGAACCCACACTGCTCCGCGTTTAAGGCGGCTGCGTCTGCCAGTTGCGCCACCCGGGCCCTGACCGGAGGGCGGACAGCGACCTTACTGGGCTCAGGTGACGGTCGCTCACATCGCCCGCGCGGGAGCCGGGTTGAGCCGGCGCCGGACTGCCGGTTCCGCGCCTCGATCATGACTTGCCGGGATGCGTTCCCCACTCCGTTCGGGGCGGGAACACCGGCCCCACCGCGCCGGGGCCGAGCCGCTCCAGCCGCTCGTTCGCGAGGCCGACGGCGACTTGCCGACGGGCACGACGAGGTCCTCAACGGACGACCGAGCACAGCTGGCGTCACCGGCCGGCCGCCACCGCCACGTGGCCGCGAGCCGACAGGACCGGCCGCAGCCGCAGGCCTTCGCGCGGCCGGGCATCGAGGGGCGGACACCGTCCGAACCGCCGCGCCTGGACCTCCACAGAGAGGCGGACCGCGTCCTCACGCGCACCTCCTCGCGCCGCTCCGGCTTCCCCACCCGACGTACGCCACGACGGCGAGCCGGAGGCGTCGGGCGCCGGCGGTGCTTCGGCGGTGCGTCGGCGACACCCATGAGCGACGGCGCCGACCGGTCATTCACCAGTCAGGCGCCGTGAGCATCGAAGTGCCCGGAACCGGACTTGAACCGGTACGCCCGCGAGGGGCAGCGAGGTTTAAGCTCGCCGTGTCTGCATTCCACCATCCGGGCAGGCCATCGGCTCCGCGACGAAGCTCGACCCTATCGGGAGGCGTCGGATCAACAGGGGCTGGGCGGACCGATGTTGTCTTATTTTATTGAGTTCTGAGGGGTCATCAGCCCTGGAACAGGCCATCCGCACATGCCAACAGCCTCATGTGCGGCGTCCGCCCATGCGGACGGAATGACGGGATTTCACCGTCCAAACAAGGGTGCTCCACCCGTTCTCGACGAACGCTCCCTCAGGGGTGTGTGTCATCCCCTGGTATGACGAGGCGGCCCGTGGTCCCTCCGAAGTCTGCCCCCGGAACCGGAACAGCGGCTGACTACACGGCGCCGGACGGCCGGGACGATGGAGTCAGTCCCGAAACGAACAACGCCGTCGTCCGACAGGAGCCCTTCCGTGACCACCACGCCCCTCGCCGACCGGACCACCGCCGTGGCCGCACGTGCCACGGATCTGTCCAAGACCTACGGACAGGGCGAGACCCAGGTGGTCGCCCTGGACCGGGTCTCCGTCGACTTCCGGCAGGCCGAGTTCACCGCGATCATGGGCCCCTCCGGCTCCGGCAAGTCCACGCTGATGCACTGCGTGGCCGGGCTGGACACCTTCTCCTCCGGCTCCGTGCGCATCGGCGACACCGAGCTGGGCTCCCTGAAGGACAAGCAGCTCACCAAGTTGCGCCGGGACAAGATCGGGTTCATCTTCCAGGCGTTCAACCTGCTGCCCACCCTGAACGCCCTGGAGAACATCACCCTCCCCATGGACATCGCCGGCCGCAAGCCGGACAAGGAGTGGCTGGACAACGTCATCCGGATGGTGGGGCTCGCCGACCGGCTGCGCCACCGCCCCTCGCAGCTCTCCGGCGGCCAGCAGCAGCGCGTCGCCGTGGCGCGCGCCCTGGCCTCCCGGCCGGACATCGTCTTCGGCGACGAACCGACCGGAAACCTCGACTCGCGTTCGGGCGCCGAAGTGCTCGGCTTCCTCCGCAACTCCGTGCGCGAGCTGGGCCAGACGGTCGTCATGGTGACCCACGACCCGGTGGCCGCGGCGTACGCGGACCGCGTGGTGTTCCTCGCGGACGGCCGGATCGTCGACGAGGTGTACGGCCCCACCGCCGAGTCGGTCCTCGACCGCATGAAGCAGTTCGACGCCAAGGGCCGCACCAGCTGATCCCGGTCAGGACCCACGGGACCCACGGGACCCACGGGACCGACCGCACCGGCAGGACCGGCAGCACCGGCACGCCCGACACCACCGGCAGCACCGCAGCACCGGCACGCCCGACACCACCGGCAGCACCGGCAGCACCGGCAGCACCGAGAAGAAGAGAACCCATGTTCCGTACCGCCCTGCGCAACGTCCTCGCGCACAAGGCCCGGCTCCTGATGACCGTGCTCGCCGTGATGCTCGGCGTGGCCTTCGTGTCGGGGACCCTGGTCTTCACCAACACCATCTCCGACGCCTTCCAGAAGAGTTCCGCCAAGGGATTCGGCCAGGTCGACGTCGCCGTCACGGCCGAGTCCGGCGAGGACGAGGGCGACCGCATCGGCAAGACGCCCGAGCTGACCCAGGCCCTGCTCGACGAGAGCGCCAGGGTTCCCGGCGCCGCGTCCGCCATCGGCGTCGTCGGCGGCTTCACCGCGATCGCCGACAAGGACGGCAAGCTCGTCGGCGGCGGCTTCCAGTCGCAGGGCGGCAACTACTGGGGCGACAAGGACCCCCGGTACGCGCTGACGGAGGGCACCGCCCCGCGCGGCCCCGACCAGATAGCCCTCGACTCCGAGACCGCCCGGCGGGCCGGCTACGAGGTCGGCGACACCGTGCGCCTCTCCGTGGACGGCCCCGTCCTCACCCCGAGGATCACCGGCGTCTTCACCACCGACGACGGCAACGTCGCCGCGGGCGGCAGCCTCACCCTGTTCGACACGGCCACCGCCCAGCGGCTGTTCGGCAAGAGCGGCACGTACGACGAGATCGACGTCAAGGCCGCCGCCGGCACCTCGCAGACCGCGCTGAAGGCCGCCCTCGACAAGGCGCTGCCGAAGGATTTGGTCGAGACCACCACCGGCGAGCAGCTCGCCGACGACCAGGCGGAGATGATCTCCGCCTCGATGAGCGGTCTGAAGCAGGGCCTGCTGGTCTTCGCCGGCATCGCGCTGTTCGTCGGCACCTTCATCATCGCCAACACCTTCACCATGCTGGTCGCCCAGCGCACCAAGGAACTGGCACTGCTGCGCGCGGTCGGCGCCTCCCGCCGGCAGGTGACCCGGTCGGTGCTGATCGAGGCGTTCGTCGTCGGTACGGTCGCGGGTGTGACCGGGCTCGTCGCGGGCGTCGGCATCGGCGCCGGACTGCGCTCGCTGATGGGCACCCTGGGGGCGACCGTCCCCGACGGTCCGCTGGTCGTCTCGCCCGGCACGGTCGCGACCGCCCTCGCCGTCGGCGTCGTCATCACCATGCTGGCGGCCTGGCTGCCCGGCCGCCGGGCCGCGAAGATCCCGCCGGTCGCCGCGATGAGCAGCGTGCACGCCACGGCGTCCGCCAAGTCGCTGGTGCTGCGCAACACCATCGGCGCCCTGTTCTCGGCGGCCGGCGTCGCGGTGGTCATCGCGGCCACCACCATGAGCGGCTCCGACGGCCAGGCCCCCATGGGGCTCGGCGCGGTCCTGCTCGTCGTCGGCGTCTTCGTGCTGACCCCGCTGTTGTCCCGGCCGCTGATCGCGGCCGCCTCGCCGGTCCTGCGGATCTTCGGGGTGTCCGGCAAGCTGGCCCGGCAGAACTCGGTGCGCAACCCGCGCCGGACGGCCGCCACGGCCTCCGCGCTGATGGTCGGCCTGACCCTGATCACCGGTATGACGGTGATGGCGGGCAGCCTGCAGAAGTCGATCGACAAGATGGCGGCGGAGGCGATCAAGGCCGACTACGTCGTGTCGATGGCGAACGGCAACGGCCTCTCCCCCGACGTCGAGAAGAAGCTGAAGGCGACCGACGGGGTGGCCGTGACCAGCCCGCTGCGCAACGCCCCCACCCGCATCGACGGCCGCACCGAGTACGTCACCGGCGTCACCGGCTCCGCCATCGGCCGGCTGACCGATCTCACGCTCGACGACGGCTCCTTCGAGGTCGGCGGCGCCAAGGTCGTCGTGGACGACGACACCGCCACGTCACACGGCTGGAAGGCCGGCTCGGACTTCACGGTGTCGTACGAGGACGGCGAGAAGCAGCGGCTGACCGTCGCCGGGGTCTACCAGGGCAACGAGATGATCCAGGGCATCATCCTGGACAACACGGCCCTCGCCCCGCACCAGGACGAACCGACCGACATGCAGATCATGGTCAAGACGTCCGGCGGCGCCTCGGACGCGACGAAGGACAGGCTGGAGAAGGCCCTCGGCGTCAACCCGGCCATCGTGGTGCAGAGCAAGCAGGACCTCTCCGACGAGATCGCGCAGATGTTCACGCTCGTGCTGAACATGCTCTACGGCCTGCTCGCGATGGCCGTGATCGTGGCGGTGCTCGGAGTCATCAACACGCTGGCGATGTCGGTGTTCGAGCGCTCGCAGGAGATCGGCATGCTGCGGGCCATCGGGCTGGACCGGCGGTCGGTGAAACGGATGGTCCGACTGGAGTCGCTCGTCATCGCGCTGTTCGGCGGAGTGCTCGGCATCGGGCTCGGCGTGTTCTTCGGCTGGGCCGCCGGTGAGCTGCTCGGCAGGTCGATGGCGACGTACGAACTCGTCCTGCCCTGGGGCCGGATGGCCCTGTTCCTGGCGCTGGCCGGCGCGGTCGGCGTGCTCGCGGCGCTCTGGCCGGCGCGGCGGGCGGCCCGGCTCAACGTGCTGACGGCCATCAAGTCCGAGTAGGGGAAGGTGGTTCGGGGCCCCGTCGGACGCGCCGACGGGGCCCCTTCCCATGCCTGCCCGGAGCGGTCAGTTCCAGGTGCGGGAGCGCAGGGGGAGCCCGGAGCTGCCGGAGGGCGGGGTGCGGACGGCCAGGACCTGGTTGACGCCGATGCGGTGGCGCTCGAAGGCGAGCACGGAGGCCGCCATGTAGAGACGCCAGACACGGGCCCGGCCCGCACCGGTCAGCCGCACCGCACGGTGCCAGTCGGCCTCCAGCCTGGCCACCCAGTGGCGCAGGGTGAGGGCGTAGTGCTCGCGGATCGACTCCACGTCACGGACCTCGAAGCCGGCGCGCTCCAGCTGGGTGACGGTGGAGCCCAGGGGGGCGAGTTCGCCGTCCGGGAAGACGTAGGCGTCGATGAACTCGTCGATCTCGTAGCTGCTCTCCTCGCGCCGGGGGCGGCGGGCGATCTGATGGTTGAGCAGCCGTCCGCCCGGCTTGAGGAGGGCGTGCAGGACACCGGCGTACTCCAGGTACGTGTCGGCGCCGACGTGCTCGGCCATGCCGATGGAGGAGATCGCGTCGTACGGCCCGTCGGTGACGTCCCGGTAGTCCTGGACGCGGATCTCGACCCGGTCGGTGAGGCCGGCGTCGGCGACGCGCTTCCGGGCGTACGCCGCCTGCTCCTGGGAGAGGGTGATGCCGACGACGCCGACGCCGTGCTCGCGGGCCGCGTGGATCGCCATCGAACCCCAGCCGCAGCCGACGTCCAGCAGGCGCTGACCCGGTGCCAGCGCGAGCTTGCGGCAGACCAGTTCGAGCTTGTCGTGCTGGGCCTCCTCGAGGCCGGCGCCCGGATCCGGCCAGTAGGCGCAGGAGTACACCATGGACGGACCGAGGACGATCTCGTAGAAGTCGTTGCCGACGTCGTAGTGGTGGCTGATCGCCCGCCGGTCGGTGCGGCGGGTGTGGAGGTGGGTGGTGCGGCGGACCTCCTCGGGCGGCGGGGCGGGCGGCAGCGGAGGGCCGGCGAGTCTCAGCAGTCCGCGGACCGCGGCCCGGACGTCGGGGTCGCGCAAGGCCCCGGCGAGGGTACGGGCGTCCTCGCCGCGGTCCCAGATGTGGCCGGAGAGCAGGCCGAGGGCCGTGTACAGGTCGCCCTCGACGTCCAGGTCCCCGGCCACCCAGGCGCGGGCCAGACCCAGTTCGCCGGGCTTGAAGAGGAGCCGGCGGATGGCCCGGCGGTGGCGTACGACCAGGGCCGGAGCGTCGGGTGGGCCGGCCTGGGAGCCGTCCCAGGCTCGGATGCGCAGCGGGAACGGGGCTCCCAGCAGCTGTTGGACGAGGGCATGGAGCCGCGGCGCGGCGTCTGCCATGGTGCACACCTCCGTGACGGTGATCCCGGATGTCCTTGCACCACGTAAACACCTGCGGGGCCTCACCGCAGTCCCCTCCGGGGGTTATGGCTGGGCAAACCATCCGGGTGGGTTCGGTTCCGCCGCGGGGCTTTGCCCCGGACCCCGGATTCGCCCACCCGCCCGCCCGACTCGGTGGGCTGCCAGTCGCCGCCGCGGGGCTTCGCCCCGGACCCCGGATTTCGCCCACCCGCCCGCCCGACTCGGTGAGCTGCCAGCCGCCGCCGCGGGGCTTCGCCCCGGACCCCGGACCTTGCCGCGGGCTTCGCCCTGGGTTGCTTGGGGGTTTGGGGTGGTCCGGCGTGCCGGAAGGGGCCGCTCGCACCACGGATGGCGAGCGGCCCCTTCCGGGGTGTTCAGTGGCCGGAGGTCAGGAGGCCTTGGCCTTCTCCGACTCGGGCTTCTCGGTCTTCTCCGCTGTCGGCTTCGCCGCTACCGGGGCCGGCTTCGCGGCCTCGTAGAACTCCTCGCGGGGGGACTCCAGCGCGCCGAGGGCGACGACCTCGCGCTTGAGGAACATGCCGAGCGTCCAGTCGGCGAAGACGCGGATCTTGCGGTTCCACGTCGGCATCGCCAGGCCGTGGTAGCCGCGGTGCATGTACCAGGCGAGACGGCCCTTGAGCTTGATCTTCATCTTGCCCATGACGATCATCGCGACGCCCTTGTGGAGGCCGAGGCCCGCCACCGCACCCTTGTTGGAGTGCGAGTACTCCTTCTGCGGGAAGCCCCGCATACCGGAGATCACGTTGTCGCCGAGGACCTTGGCCTGACGGAGCGCGTGCTGCGCGTTCGGCGGGCACCAGGCGTTCTCGACGCCGGCCTTGCGGGCGGCGACGTCGGGGACCTGGGCGTTGTCGCCGGCGGCCCAGATGTAGTCGGTGCCCTGGACCTGGAGCGTGGCGGCCGTGTCGACGTGACCACGGGGGCCCAGCGGGAGGCCGTAGCGGGAGAGGACCGGGTTCGGCTTGACGCCGGCCGTCCAGACGATCGTGCTGGAGTCGACCTCGAGTCCGTTCTTCAGCACCACGTGGCCGTCGACGCAGGAGTCCATCGAGGTGGAGAGGTAGATCTCCACGCCGCGGCTCTCCAGGTGCTCCTTGCCGTAGGCGCCCAGCTTGGGGCCGACCTCGGGGAGGATCCTGTCGGCGGCGTCGACGAGGATGAAGCGCATGTCCTCGCGGGACACGTTCTTGTAGTACTTGGCCGCGTCGCGGGCCAGGTCCTCGACCTCACCGATGGTCTCCGCACCGGCGAAGCCGCCGCCGACGAAGACGAAGGTGAGCGCCTTGCGGCGGATCTCCTCGTCGGTGGTGGAGTCGGCCTTGTCGAGCTGCTCGAGGACGTGGTTGCGCAGGCCGATGGCCTCCTCGATGCCCTTCATGCCGATGCCCTGCTCGGCGAGGCCGGGGATCGGGAAGGTGCGGGAGACCGCGCCGAGGGCGATGACCAGGTAGTCGAAGGGCAGCTCGTACGCCTCGCCGACCAGCGGGGCGATCGTGGCGACCTTGCGGTCCTGGTCGATGGTGGTGACCCGGCCGGTGAGGACCTCCGCCTTGGGCAGCACGCGTCGCAGCGGGACGACGACGTGGCGCGGGGAGATGTTGCCGGCGGCGGTTTCGGGAAGGAAGGGCTGGTAGGTCATGTACGACCGGGGGTCGACGACCGTGACGGTCGCCTCGCCGTAGCGCATCTTCTTCTGGATACGCCGAGCTGCGTACAGGCCTACGTACCCACCGCCTACTACGAGGATCCTGGGACGCTCCGTGGTGCTCATGCCATCGAGTATCCACCCGGTTGAGGGGGGTCGCTCGTGCGCCCCTTCACAAGCTTCCTCGGCGTGTGTGCTATCCTCCGCCGCTCACGTGATCCACGTCATGGTGCGCGAGGGGAACCCGTGGGCCTCCGGTGCCGTTGTCAATGCCGCGTGAGCTGCCTCTCCAGGCTTCGAGGTGCCGAGTGAGGGCTCGGAAACAGACCTCGTGCACCTCTCGCGCCGTGTCCGCGTCCTCTGCTTTTGAACATGTTCACCCACCCTCCGGGACCCCGGAAGGGTCAACCGGCCCCTCTTCGTCCTCCGGCAGGGCCGTTTCTCTTGTGAAGAACTTCACGAAGTTTTCCGGAGGGGTGCGACCGAGGGGCGTGTCCCGGCCGGACCGAGCCCCTCGATCACGCTCAAACGGTGTCCCACCTGCTCAGCGGAGACCCCTCGGCCGGGAGGACGGAGCGGCTACGCGACGGACCAGGCGATGCCGTCGAGGATGTCGTGCTCGCTCACCACGACCTCCTCCGCGCCGATCCGCTCCATGATCGACAGCAGCACCAGCGCGCCCGCGGCGATGACGTCGACCCGGCCCGGATGCATCGACGGGACCGCCGCACGCTCGGCGTGGGTGGAGCCCAGCAGCCACTCGGTGATCTCGCGGACCCGTTCCCGGGAGACGCGGGAGTGGTGGATGGCCCGCGAGTCGTACGCCGACAGCTCCTGCGCGATCGCCGAGACCGTCGTGACCGAGCCGGCCAGGCCCACCAGCGTGCGCGCCTCGCGCAGCGGGACCGCGCGCTGCGCGAGGTCCAGCGCCGCCTCGACGTCGGCGCGCATGGCGGCGACCTGCTCCGCCGTGGGCGGGTCGGTGACCGTCCCGTCCACGACCAGGTGCCGTTCCGTCATGCGCACGCAGCCGACGTCCACCGAGCGTGCCGCGCGCACCCGGTCGTCCCCGACGACGAACTCGGTCGAGCCGCCGCCGATGTCCACGACGAGGTAGGGCTTCGCCAGGTCGTCACGGCCCGTCAGTTCCCTGGTGGCGCCGGCGAAGGAGAACTCCGCCTCCTGGTCGCCGGAGATCACCTCGGGCTCGACGCCCAGGATGTCCAGCACCCCGCGCACGAACGCGTCCCGGTTCTCCGCGTCGCGCGAGGCGGAGGTGGCCACGAAGCGCAGCCGCTCGGCGCCGTGCTCCTTGACGACCGCCGCGTACTCCCGGCAGGCCGCGAAGGTCCGCTCCAGCGCCTCGGGCGCGAGCCGCCCGGTCCGGTCGACCCCCTGTCCGAGCCGCACGATCGTCATACGCCGGTCCAGCTCGGCCAGTTCGCCCGTCCCGGGGTCGGCGTCGGCGACGAGCAGACGGATGGAGTTCGTACCGCAGTCGACGGCGGCGACGCGCGTCATCAGGCGTCTCCCTCGACCGGTTCGAAGGCGAAGTGGCCCGCCCCGTCCTGCGAGGTGTGGACCTCGCGGCCCGCACCGGACGGCGGCTGGGCGAGCGTCACGCAGGTCCCCTTGGCCCACCACTGCGGCAGCATGGCCAGAGCCTCGTCACCGAGCGGGTTCACGCCCGGCCCGGCGGCCAGGGAGTGGGCGACCAGCACGTGCAGGCACTTCACCCGGTCCGGCATTCCTCCCGCGCTGGGGAAGTTCCTCAGCTCCTCGATCTCGTCCCGGCGCCGCACATAGTCCTCGTGCGCCGCGCGGTACGCCGCCGCCAGCTCCTGATCGGTCTGGAGCCGTTCCGTCATCTCCTTCATCACGCCGTTCGCCTCCAGCGTGCCGATCGCCGAGTTGGCCTTCGGGCACGTCAGGTAGTACAGCGTCGGGAAGGGGGTGCCGTCGGGGAGGCGGGGAGCCGTCTCCACCACGTCCGGCTGGCCGCACGGGCAGCGGTGGGCGATCGCGCGCAGTCCGCGCGGCGGGCGCCCGAGCTGCTGCTTGAAGGCCTCGACGTCGGCGTCGGTGGGCTCGGTGCGGGGAGTGGTCGGCGGGGGGGTTTCCATGCCTGTACGAGAGTCTCTCTGTCAGTTCATCGGTCGCGGGTTCAGCGGTCGCCGTTCAGCGGTCGCCGGCGGCGTCGGCCTTGTCGACGGCGTCCCAGACGTTCGAGTACCAGGGGCCGTCGGCGGCTCCCTGGTCGGCGCGGGACTGTTCGGCTGCGTCGGGGTCGATGACGATGAAGCCCGTCTCGCCCGGCATCACGTAGTGCAGCCGGAGCCGGATCTGCTGTTCGGCGTAGGCGTCGTCCTGCCAGCGTGCCTTGAGGTCGCGCAGTTCTTCCACCCGCTCGCGGGCCTGCTCCCGCTCGCGCTGGACGTCGGCCATCTCGGCGCGCTGGGAGACGTACTGCCGCATGGGGTAGGCCAGGGCCACGATCAGGGTGCACAGGACGAGCGCGAGGAGGGCCGCGCGGCCGGTGAGGCGGGAGCGGCGGGCCTGCCGCTTGGTCTGGGACCGGTAGACCCGGGCCGCGGTCTGCTCGCCGAGCAGTTTGATCCTGGTCGCGGTGGAGAAACGGTCCCGGTCCTTCACGGCCATGTCGTCCCCGCCTCCCGTCTCACACGTGCGTACGTCCCCGGACACGGTACGGGACCGGTACGGGGACGTACGTACGACTGGCTCAGGATGGGCCCTTACGGCTCAGCCGAGCCCGCTCCACCCTGTTCGGCTGTTCGGCCCAGCCCTGCGAGGCTCGGCCGTGTCGGGGCTCAGCCCTTGAAGCGGGGGAACGCGCTGCGGCCGGCGTACACCGCGGCGTCGTCGAGGATCTCCTCGATGCGCAGCAGCTGGTTGTACTTGGCGACGCGGTCCGAGCGGGCCGGGGCGCCGGTCTTGATCTGGCCGCAGTTCACCGCGACGGCGAGGTCGGCGATGGTGACGTCCTCGGTCTCGCCGGAGCGGTGGGACATCATGCACTTGAAGCCGTTGCGCTGGGCCATCTCGACGGCGTCCAGGGTCTCGGTCAGCGAACCGATCTGGTTGACCTTGACGAGCAGGGCGTTGGCGGAGCCCTCCTCGATGCCGCGGGCCAGGCGCTCGGGGTTGGTGACGAAGAGGTCGTCGCCGACGATCTGGACCTTGTCGCCCAGCTTGTCGGTGATGACCTTCCAGCCGGCCCAGTCGTCCTCGTACAGCGGGTCCTCGATGGAGACGAGCGGGTACGCGGAGACCAGCTCCTCGTAGTACTCGGTCATCTCGGCGGCCGAGCGGGACTTGCCCTCGAACTCGTACGTGCCGTCCTTGTAGAACTCGGACGCGGCGACGTCGAGCGCGAGCGCGATCTGCTCGCCGGGGACGTAACCGGCCTGCTTGATGGCCTCGATGATGAGGTCGAGCGCGGCGCGGTTGGACTCCAGGTTCGGGGCGAAGCCGCCCTCGTCGCCCAGGCCGGTGGACAGACCCTTGGTCTTCAGCACCTTCTTGAGCGTGTGGTAGACCTCGGCGCCCCAGCGCAGGGCCTCGGAGAAGGACTCCGCACCGATCGGGGCGATCATGAACTCCTGGATGTCCACGTTGGAGTCGGCGTGCGAGCCGCCGTTCAGGATGTTCATCATCGGGACGGGCAGCAGGTGCGCGTTCGGGCCGCCCAGGTAGCGGAACAGCGGCAGGTCGCTGGCCTCGGAGGCGGCGTGCGCGACGGCGAGGGAGACGCCGAGGATGGCGTTGGCGCCGAGCGAGCCCTTGTTGTCGGTGGCGTCCAGGTCGAACATCGCCTGGTCGATCAGGCGCTGCTCGGTGGCGTCGTAGCCGACGAGTTCCGGGCCGATCTGCTCGATGACCGCGAGGACGGCCTTCTCGACACCCTTGCCGTGGTAGCGGTTGGGGTCACCGTCGCGCAGCTCGATGGCCTCGAAGGCACCGGTGGAGGCGCCGGACGGGACGGCGGCACGACCCGTGCTGCCGTCGTCGAGGCCGACCTCGACCTCGACGGTGGGGTTGCCTCGCGAGTCGAGGATTTCCCGGGCTACGACGACGTCGATGGACGGCACGAGCATCTCCTTCTTGGGATGTGACGCTGGTTGTGCGGGGCACGAGAGGGCCGTGATGAGCCCTTGCTGAGCCTTGCGACTAGAGCCTAACCGCCTCGGGGCGTCGGTCGGCCGACCGACCGTCCCGTGGACAGGGAGACCGTACCCATTGTTTCCGTCCGGAACAAAGGGGGGTGGCCGGCGGAAGCGGCCGAGGGAAGGAAAAACCCCGCCCCGGTGCGTACGGGGGAGAACGCACCGGGGCGGGGAGACCGTGGGGACGGGGCCCCTCACGAGGGCTTCGGCACGGCGGCCTCGGCGGTGAGGGGGCCGTGGTCCGGCCGGGGGCCTGATGTCACTTCAGGTGCAGCTGCTGACCGGGGTAGATGAGGTCGGCGTCCTGGACGATGTCCTTGTTCAGGTCGAACAGCTTGGCCCAGCCACCCTTGACGCCGTGCGCCTCGGCGATGGAGCTGAGGGTGTCACCCTTGACGACCTTGTACTCGCCGTCACCCTTCTTGACCTTCTTGCCGGTCGGGGTGGTGACCGTCTTCTGCGACTTGGCGGCCGGACGCTCGGCGGAGCGGGAGGCGCCCTGCTGCTCGGTGGAGCGGGTGGTGGTCTCCGAGGAGCCGCCGGACGAGGAGCTGCCGCTGGACGAGGAGCTGCCGGCGGACGAGCCGTTGGAGGACGAGCCGCCGTTGGAGGAGGCGCCGGACAGACCCACGCCGCAGACCGGCCAGGCACCCTTGCCCTGGCCCGCGAGGACCTTCTCGGCGATCTGGATCTGCTGGGACTTGGAGGCCTGGTTGGCCTGCGCGGCGTACTGCGTGCCGCCGTACGCGGCCCAGGTGGAGGCGGAGAACTGCAGACCGCCGTAGTAGCCGTTGCCCGTGTTGATGGACCAGTTGCCGCCGGACTCGCACTGGGCGACCGCGTCCCACTCGGAGACGGTGGCGGCGGAGGCGTTGCCGGCCGCCATGAGCGGGGCGGCTATGGCGACGCCGGTGACACCGGCGAGCGCGGCGACGCGGGTGGCCTTGGACGGACGGCGGTGCTTGCCCTTACCGGAAAACAGCATGGTGGATCCCCTCACCGACGCCTGCGAGGTGAGCTGTCGGGTTCGGGCCGTGTGAGTTGCCCGGCCACCGTTCCCCGGGAGCACTGCTCCCCGGGAGGTGACTTCACCCCAAGCCGTTCCGGTCGACTGCCCCGGTACGGCACTTACCTTGGGTCCCCCGCTCCTGCCTACGGCGCTTGCGCGACGACTGTTCCCGGGCCGCCACTGGCAGGATTCGGCGTTGCGGCGGCCGGGGCCCGGATTGCCGAGCGGTCCCGACCGTAGACACGCGCCCGGCGGAATTTCAAAGAGGATCACGCCTTCTGAGACTCATCCCACACTTTCACCAAAGCGGACATTCGCCGCGAAGTGTGACGCGAACTCCCGTTGTTTTTCCCGTTTTTCCGCCCTATTCCGCCGCTGTGTCGAGCGTCTGACCGGCGGAGATGTTGTTCGGGTCGGAGCCGATGGCGTCCTTGTTCTCGTCGTAGAGCGCGCGCCATCCGCCGTCGAGGCCAAGGGAATCGGCGATGGAGACGAGGGAGTCGCCCTCGCGGACGACATAGGTGCCCGCGGCGTGGCGGCCCGAGGAGGCGGTGGTGGTGCCGTCCGCGGCCTCGTCGGCGGTGGTGCCGCGATGACGGCCGGAGGTGAGGGAACCCGTGTCGACGAGGCTCCAAGAGCCCGCCTCCTGGACCGACTTGTCCGAGTCGTCCACTTCTGGGGTTGCCGTGGACGGGCTGTCGCCCGTTCGCGAGGTGTCCGCACCGGCGGGCTCGCCGGACTTCGAGGCCCCGTCCGGCGTACCGGAGGAAGGGGACGAAGCGGACGGAGACGCCTTGTCCGTGGCATCCGCCGCATCCGCGGCATCCGTGGAGGATTCGGCCGACGGAGAGGCGGACGCCCCCGAGGAGTTGGAGGCCGAGGAGCCGGACGACCCCTTGGACAGGTCGGACAATCCGGACGTCACGGGGGAGTCGGACGAGGGGTCCGCCACACCGGTGTCCACGCTGCCCGCGCCGTTCTCCTTGCTGAGCCCGGACGTCAGTCCGCAGGTGCCCCAGGCGCCGACGCCCTGAGCGGCGAGGACCTTCTGGGCGACGGATATCTGCTGGTTGCGGCTGGCGAGGTCGGGGCGCTCGGCGAAGTCGAGGCCGCCGTGCGCCTCCCAGTCCTCCTGGCTCAGCGCCAGGCCGCCGTACTCGCCGTTGCCCTGGTCGGCACTCCAGGAACCGCCGGTCTCGCACTCCGCCACCGTGTCCCACACCGTGCCGTCGGCCGCGCTCGCGCCGGTGGCGCCCAGCAGCGGGATGGCGATCGCGGAGCCGGTCACGCCGGCCGCGACGAGGAGGGCCGGAGCCTGACGGGGGCGCCGGTGACGACCGTTCCCGGAGAGCATGCGAGGGCCTTTCTCGAGACAGCAGTGCCTGCGCGGCGCATGAAACGGGGCGCCGCGCTGACAGGTGAACGTATCGGCAGACGATCAGTTGTCACAAGTTAGTGCCGCGCAGATCACGTGAAGATCACAGAGTTGAGGAACGGTCACCTTTGCTCCGTGCCTCGGGCACATGACGGACGGTCAGCGGACGGCTGCGGCGGGTCCACCGGGGGCCGCGGGGGCGAACTCCACGGGCAGGGTGCGCAGTCCGCGCATGATGAGGCCGCCGCGCCACCTCAAGTCAGCCGGGTCCGCGGCGAGCCGCAGATCGGGCAGCCGGGTGAGGAGGGTGGCCAGGGCCGTCTGTCCCTCCAGGCGGGCGAGGGGGGCTCCCAGGCAGTAGTGGATGCCGTGGCCGTAGCCCAGGTGCTGGTTGTCGCGGCGGGAGAGGTCGAGGACGTCCGGGTCGGTGAACCGCTCCGGGTCCCGGTCGGCGGCCGCCAGCACGACGAGGACGGGGTCGCCGGGGGCGATGTCCTGCCCGCCGACCGTGAGGGGCTCGGTGGCGAACCGCCAGGTGGCGAGTTCCACGGGGCCGTCGTAGCGCAGGAGTTCCTCCACCCCGGTCGCCAGGAGGTCGCTCTCGCCCGCGGACAGGGCCTCCTGGAGGCGGGCCCGCTGCTCGGGGTGGGTCAGGAGGGCGTAGACGCCGTTGCCGATCAGGTTCACGGTCGTCTCGAAACCCGCGAACAGGAGGATGAAGGCCATGGCGGCGGCCTCGTTCTCGGTGAGGTGCTCGCCGTGGTCGGAGGCGCGGATCAGAGCCGAGATGAGGTCCTCGCCGGGGACCGGGTCCTCCGGCAGCTCCGCGCGCTTGCGATGGATCAGCTCCAGCAGGTAGCCGCGCATCTTCTTCACCGACCGTGCGACACCGCCGCGCGGGCCGCCGCCGTGCCGGATCATCATGCCCGCCCAGTCACGGAAGTCGTCCTGGTCCTCGCGGGGGACGCCGAGCAGGTCGCAGATGGCGTAGATGGGGAGCGGGAAGGCGAAGTCGTGGATCAGGTCGGCGGTCCCCTTCTCCGCGAACCGGCCGATGAGTTCGTCCGTCAGCTCCTGGACGCGGGGCGCGAACTCGGCGACCCGGCGGGGCGTGAACGCCTTGCTGACGAGGCGTCGCAGCCGGGTGTGGTCCGGCGGATCGATGTTCAGCAGATGGGTCATCAGCTCGGCCTTGCGCTCACCGGGGATCCCGGTCTTGCCCTTGGCGTGCGCCGGCTCGTCGTGATGCGCCGGGTTCTTGCTGAGCCGCTGGTCGGCGAGGGCCTGCCGGGCATCGGCGTACCGGGTGACCAGCCAGGCCTCCACACCGCTGGGCAGCCGGGTGCGGTGCACGGGCGCGTGCTCGCGGAGCCAGGCGTAGGCGGGGTAGGGGTCGGTGGCGAACTCCCAGGTGAACAGGGCCGGCGCGGACGGTTCGGGTGCGGGCTGGTGGGTCACGCCTCGACGGTAGCCGGGATCGGGACGGGGCCCTCGCGCGGCCTGGCGACGGGCGCCCCGGCACGGCACGCCCACCCGACGCGGGCACCACCCCGCCCCCCGACTCTCGGTTCGCCGGTCCCGGCGGCCGAGCCACGCACGCCCCGGGCGCCGGGACCGGTGGCCCTACGGCCCCGGTGTGTGTCCCGGTCGCGGGCGTCCCGCTACCTGGTCGCGGGCGTTCCGGCACAGCAGACCCCTGCCCACGCGGGCCCCAACTTCCGGTTCGCGGGATGCCGGCCGAGCCACGCACGCCCCGGCCGCCGGGACCGGTGGCCTTTACGGCCCCGGCACGCGCCCCGGTCGCGGCCGTCCCGCCGCCCGGCCATGCGAGGGGACCTGTCGGTGCTCCAGCCGACGGCGTCGCCGAGCGGCCCCCGGCCGCCTCACCGAACGGGCACCTCCCACCAGGACTCCACGCCCCTCCGCCAGGCGCCGCCCACCAGGGCTCCACGCCCACCCGCAGGTGTCGTCGACGGGCCGCTGCCCGCCTACTCGCCCACGCCCTCGGCCGCCCGGATCGCGTCCCGGTAGGCGCGGGCCGCCGCCCGCAGGGCCGCCTCCGGGTCGATGCCCTCCGACTCCGCGCGGGCCGCCAGGGCGAGCAGTTCGTAGCCGATGCCCTGCGCCGCCGGGAGCGGTACGTCCAGGTGTGCCGAGCGGGCTCTGGACGCGAGCTTCGCGGCCAGGGCGAGGCCGGGCTGGTGGAGGGGGACGCCGTCGGTGACCGACTCGCGGCGCTTCTCGGCCGCCTTGGTGCGCAGCCAGTGCTCCTTGACCTCCTCGGGGGTGGTCGCGGTGGCGTCGCCGAAGACGTGCGGGTGGCGGTGGACGAGCTTGGTGACGATCGTGCCCGCCACGTCGTCGACGGAGAACGGGGCCTCCTCGTCCTCCTCGGCGATGCGGGCGTGGAAGACGACCTGGAGCAGGACGTCGCCCAGTTCCTCGCACAGTGCGTCGCGGTCGCCGTCCTCGATGGCCTCGACGAGTTCGTACGCCTCCTCGAGGCCGTACTTGGCGAGGCCCTTGTGGGTCTGCCGGGAGGACCACGGGCACTCGGCGCGGATGCGGTCCATGACCTGGACGAGGTCGAGGAGGCGGGCGCCGGGGAGGTCGTAGGAGGCGGGGAGCAGCTCCAGGTCGGGCATGGTCACGCGGCCGGAGCCGGCGAGGCGGGCCAGGCCGTCCGTCAGGGCGGGTTCGCCCTCGCCGGTCGCCACCACGACGACCGTGCGGCCGCCGGCGCAGGCCGCGAGGAGGTCCTCGGCGGTGGGGGCGGTCTCCGCCACCTCTATGCCGGCCTCGCGCAGGTACGGCAGCTGCGGATGGGCGCCGTCCGCGCACAGGACGCGGTCCGCTTCGCGCAGGGCCTGCCAGGCGGGCCAGGACAGCAGGCCGGGGGCGACCCGGTGGCTGGTGGTGAGCAGGACGACACGGCCGGGGGTGGGGGTGCCTTCGGGACTCGTTGCGTTCACCGTCCGAACGTAACCCACCCCGTCGGCGCCCCCGGGGCCGTCTCCGCGGGCCGGCGGGGGGACCGGCGTGCCGTCAGGCGGTCTGCGGGGCCTGGGACGCGGCCGTCACGTCGCGCACCCACGGTGTTCTGGCGTCGACGCGGCTGACCTTCTTCGCGTCCCAGTCGCCGTACCGCGGGTTGAGGTCGACGTCGAGTTCCCGGGACGCCTTCGACAGGGCGTTCCAGAACTCGGGCCGGCTGGTGTCGGTGCCGAGCCGCGTGGCGAGTTTCTGGGCCTCCAGCTGGAGGCGGAGGTTCTCGTCGAGGCGCTGCGGCGGGATGCCGTACTGCTGGAGCCAGGTGGTCTCCAGGCCCTTCGCGCCGCCCGCCTGCTGTTCCAGGCCGGCCCGCATCTCCTGGACCTCCTTGCGGCTGACCGTGATGCCCGCGTCCTCGGCGGCGCGGTGCAGCACCCGGTCGAGGACCATGCCGTGCAGCGTGTCGCGGGTGAGGGTGCCGGTGCGGGCGACGGCCTGGGCGTACTGGGCGTCGTCGGGGACGGCGGCGCGCTGTGCCTCGCGCACCTCGTTCACCCGGTCCTCCAGTTGCGAGACGGTGATCCGCCGGCCGCCGACGACGGCCGCCGCTCCGGGGTGGGCCTCGTTGCCGCAGGCCGTGAGGAGGGGGCCCGCCGCGACGATCGCGGCGGACAGCAGGAGCGCGGTGCGACGACGGCGGTGCAAGGAAGCCTCCCGAGGAGATTGTGCGGCGGTGCACAAGGTCTTGCGGTGATCGATGGTAGGCAGTGGCGGGGCTGGGGCCAACCCATTGGACCAACGATTCACCAGGACTTCGGGCACCGCCGCGCCCGCACCCGTGCGGGGTCAGCCCACGAGGGCGACCGGGGCGTCCCACGCGTCGCGGTCCACGGTGATCGTGTAACCGCCGCGGGTCTCCTTGCTGTTGACCAGGTACTGGTGGCCACGGCTGTGGCCGGTGTACTGGGTCGCGCCCCACGGCCAGTCCGCGGTGGTGGTGTTCTGCTTGTCCCACAGCGCGTACCAGAGGTTGCCCGGCAGGTCCGTCTTGTCGGTCGCGGTGGCGACGGCCTTGGCGCTGGAGCTGCTGAAGCCGTAGTAGCCGGCCCGGTAGGTCTTCGCGCGCAGGGTCTTGGTGAAGGAGCGGACGTACGTCAGCACGGCGTCGTTGCACGCCTTGTTCGTGATGGCGTACGGCTCCATGTCGAGGTAGATGGGGCTGCCCGCCTTCATGCCGAGCGCGGCGGCCTTGGCGACGGCGTCCGCGGCGTCGGTGGCGCCGAGGGAGGCGGCCGTGGCGGCGCTGATCTTCTCGGGGCTGGTGCCGGTCTGGCAGGGCGGCTGGGCGCCGACGTAGAGGGGGATGAGTTTCCAGCCGGCCGCGTTGACCGACTTCACCCAGGACGCGGTGAGGTTGGGCTGGGCGCAGCCGCGGTTCCTGCCGCCGACGTACACGGCGGCGGCGCCGTAGAAGCCGTCGCTCCTCCAGGCCTTCATCGCGGACAGCGAGGGCGCGGTGCAGGTGTCGAAGGCCCGGCCGGTGTAGGTCTTCTGGGCGGGCCAGGTGGTGGCCGCCATCGAGTTCTGCGCGGCGATCCCGGCCCCGGCGAGGACGGCGGCGCCGGCCACTCCCCAGGTGAGGTATCTGCGTTTTCTGGACTGCCGGTGCTCGGCCATCCCCACCCCATCGTTCGTCCGCGCGCGTACGGTCCGGTCCCGGCGTACGGCGTGCGTGTGCGTGTAGAGCCCCCTGAATCGAACGCACCGTACCCCGCGGCTCGTCCGTGGTCGGAAAACAGGGGTCTCTCTCCGGGGCAAGATTCGCTCATGTCACGGTAAAGACAGGGAGGTCCGGGCGGGCCCGGCCGTGCCCTAATCTTGCTCCCTGGCTACTAGGGGGCGACATGACGGCAGTGATGACGGGTGCGGACGGACGGCTCGAGGCGGGGTGGCTCCAGCGGATCGCCTGGGTGGCCCTGGCGTGGTTCTCGTTCGGCCTGCTGGCGTGGGTGCCGTTCCTCTACGTGGCGATCCGCCGCGGGCGTTCCGCGGACTGGGCCGCCTTCGGCGCGTTCGCGCTGTACGAGTGCGTGACCATCCCCTGGATGGCGACGGACGACAGCCCGGACGGGGACGGGTACATGGGTCTCGCCATCATGGTGACGCTGGTGACGGCGGCCTGCATGCTGCTGTGGGCCATGTTCGACAAGCGGGTCCCGGCCATGCCGGCGATGGTCTACGGCGCGCCGGGACAGCAGGGGCACTACCAGCAGGGGTACCCATACGGCCGGTAGCCCCCCGCAGCGGGCACGGCAGGCGGCGCACAGGCCGCGGGGGTGCGGGTCACAGGCCGCGGGGGTGCGGGTTCTCGTGCGGCCGCGGGCGGTCGCCGAGCGGGCGGGCGGCGTGCTCAGTTCGCGTGGAAACGTTCCGGCGCCTTCGTCGGGTTGCCGCCCGCGGGGAGTTTCTGGCCGGGGCAGCCGGAGAGGACCTTCTTCATGGCGGCCTGCTCGGCGGCGGTGACCCACAGTTCGTACTTCTTCTTCACCGCGACCTGCGCCGCCACGTACGGGCACCGGTAGGCCTTGTTGGGCGGCAGCCAGGTCGCCGTGTCGCCGTCCCCCTTGGAACGGTTGGTGCTCGCGTCCACGGCCAGCAGGTTGAGGGGGTCGTTGGCGAGGGCTATGCGCTTGCTCGCGTCCCAGTACTTGGCGCCCTTCTGCCAGGCGTCGGACAGGGCGACGACATGGTCGATGTCGACCTGGCTGCTGCCGCGCCGGTAGGTCACGTCCTTGCCGGAGTAGGGGTCCGACTCCAGCACGCCGTAGGACACCTTGCAGGTGCCGTCGGAGAACCGGACCTCGTCCAGGTCGCGTTTGAGGATGTCGTCGCGGGTTCCGCAGTCGTTGGAGTCGGTGTCGGCCCAGGCGGAGCCGAACTTCTCCCGGTCGTAGCCGGTTTTGGGCGCCCGCCCCTTCACGGTCAGCGCCTCGGCCGCCGCGAGGGCCGCTCCGCCGCTCCCCGCTCCACCGCCCGCCGTCGCTCCCGCACCACCGGGGTCCGAGCCGGTGATCTCCTCCTCGCATCCGGCCACCGTCACGGCGCACATCAGTACGGCGGCGACCGCCGCCCCGCCCCTCAGACGCTTCACGCGCCCCTCCCCTGCCTGCCCGACGCCACCCCGCACAGGGCGTTTTCCCCTGACGGGCACTGGCACACACGGTAGCGAGCGGTGCTGGGCGAGCGGTCGGGAGGTCCAGACCACGACCGACTCAAGTGGGCATACCGCACTTGTCGGGAATATCGTCGGTGGAGAGTCACCTCCGGAAGGAGCCTCGGATGGGCATCCTCGACAGGTTCAAGAGCAACAAGACGGCACAGGACAAGGCCAGGAAGATGTCCGACGCCGCGGAGCGGAAGGCGAACGAGAGGACGGGCGGCCAGTACGAGTCCCAGGTCGACTCCGGGCAGCAGCAGCTGCACCGGCGGGCGGGCCTGGACGAGGAACGGCCCGAACAGCCCTAGCCCTAGCCCTAGCCCTAGCCCTAGACCGCGGACGCGACCGGGACCGGCCGCCGGCCGGCCGCAGCCCGGTCCGAGGCCTCATGGACCCGAGGGCTCACGGACCCCGAGCTTTACGGGCCCGAAGCCTCATGGACCCCGAGCCGCCGAGATCGACCGGCACCCGGCACCCGAAGCCGTCCGCGTGGAGCGATCCGCTGCGGGCGGCTTCACCGTCGCCCGTGGACGGCCGCGGAACTGGGGCTGGTCTCCGCCGGCCAGGCTCCCTGCCACGCCGGCTTGCAACGCCGCTCTCACACCTTCCCGATGCCGAGGGTGTTCTCCGAGGGCAGCAGACCGGATCCCAGCACCGCGACCCAGTAGTCGCCGAGCAGCACGGCCAGGCGTTCCGTCGACTCCGGGCCGAGGGTCTGCCAGGGACCGAGGGCCATCCGGTCGGTGTCCCGTTCGACGCGACGCCGCAGATCACGGCCCGCCTCCGTCGCCGTGCCGTCCGCCTCGAGCAGGCCTCTGGCCGTCAGCCGCTCACTCGCCGCCGCCCACTCCTCTCGGGTCCAGCCGCGGCTCGCGAAGCGCTCGCCGGGCGCGGCGCCTATCGCGGCGAAGGACACCAGCGATTCGGCCGGGTCGAGGCCGGCGAGGAGCAGAGCGGCAAGGTGGCCGTCACCACGGTGCTCGCGCAGGACGGTCGCCGCCTGCCAGAGCTGGAGGTGGGGCTCGCACGGCCACTCCAGAGCGGCGTTGGCCGCGGCGAGCGGGCGCCCCGCCGTGCCTGCCGCCTCGGCCGCGCGGCGGGCGAGAGCGGCGGCCTCGGCCAGCTCGGGACTGTCCACCAGGTCACCGAACAGCGTGCGGTACTGCCGGTCGACGCCTCTGCGTCTCGCCGCCAGGACGGCTTCGGGGCCGGCGACCTTCCAGGCGTCCTCGACGTACCGGGCGACCATGCCGGGCTGGAAGCTGTAGAAGGCGGAGACCACCGCCTCGGTGCTCACCGGGCCCAACGGAGCGGCGCGGAACGGGAAGTAGCTCCCCCAGCGCTCCTCGGTCGGATAGCCGAGCGCGCGGGCCTCCTCGAAGGCCTCCGGCGCGTAGTACAGCACCGCGTGCAGCGGTTCCAGCAGATGCCAGAGCCTGCGCGCCTGAGCCGGCGCGACCTGTTCGCCCCGCTCGCCCGGCCCGGCCTGTTCGACTGCTCGACGCTCATGATTGCCGGACATGCCGCCTCCCCCTCGTCGCGTTCGGACATCGACCACAACTTGACACTGACTAGATTGCCCGCACCCAGGCAACTTGTCAATGCCTAGATGCCGCGTACGCTGCTGTCCATGAACGACCGCCCCTACCACCACGGCGACCTGCGGCGCGCCGTCCTGGTCGCCGCCCTCGACGTCATCGCGACCGACGGCCCCGCCGGGCTGAGCCTGCGCGACCTGGCCCGCCGCGCCGGTGTCTCGCACGCGGCCCCGGCCCACCACTTCCGCGACCGCACCGGTCTGCTCACGGCGATCGCCGCGGAAGGGCACGCGCTGTTGGCCGCGGAACTCACGGAGGCGACGGATCTGCGGGACGCGGGCGCGCGCTACGTCCGCTTCGCGCGCGAACACCCGGCGCACTTCCAGGTGATGTTCTCGCCCGAGCTGCTGCGCGCCGACGACCTGGAGCTGACCACGGCCCGCGCCCTGTCCGCCGCCGCCCTGACCGGCGCCGTCACCACCGACGCCGTCACCACCGACGCCGTCACCACCGGCGCGCCCGCCGGGGACGGCCCGGACGCGCGGCTGGCCCGTATCGCCGTCTGGTCCCTCGCCCACGGCTTCGCCACGCTCCTGCTCGGCCACAACCTCGACGGCCTCCTGGACGGCGAGGACCCGGAGGCCGTACTCCGCGCCCTGCCGATGATGCTGATGCCCCCGGCCTGAGCGCGGCGGGCCGCCGGCGGACGGATCCGACCGGTGGCCCGCGAACGACCGCCTCCTCCTACCCCAGTACCGTCACCAGGAACTCGCCCACCCAGCCCAGCAGTTCGCGCCCGACCACCGGCTTGCCGCCCATCTTCGCGGGCTTCGGCCGGGGTACGAGGAGCTGGTGCGCGGCCGGCTTGATGACCGACCCCGGATACACCCGCTTGAGCCGCAGCTCCTGCGACTCCCGCAGCTCCACCGGCGCGAACCGGATGTTGTTGCCCTGGAGCACGATCTCCCCCACGCCGCACGAGCGCGCGAGCATCCGCAGCCCGGCCACCAGCAGCAGGTTCTCCACCGGCTCGGGCAACTTGCCGTACCGGTCGACGAGTTCCTCGCGGACCGCCTTGACGTCCTCCTCCGAGTTGGCCGAGGCGATGGACCGGTAGGCCTGGAGGCGCAGCCGCTCGCCGGGCGCGTAGTCGTGCGGGACGTGCGCGTCGACGGGCAGCTCGATCTTGACCTCGAGGGGTGCCTCCTCCTCGATCTCGCCGGACTCCAGTTGGCGCCGGTAGTCCGCGACCGCCTCGCCGACCATGCGGACGTACAGGTCGAAGCCGACGCCCGCGATGTGCCCGGACTGTTCGCCGCCGAGCAGGTTTCCGGCGCCGCGGATCTCCAGGTCCTTCATCGCCACGTACATGCCCGCGCCCATCTCCGTGTGCTGGGCGATGGTCGCCAGCCGCTCGTGGGCGGTCTCCGTGAGCGGCTTCTCCGGCGGGTACAGGAAGTAGGCGTAACCGCGTTCGCGGCCCCGGCCCACCCGGCCGCGCAGCTGGTGGAGCTGGGAGAGACCGAAGTTGTCGCCGCGTTCGACGATCAGGGTGTTGGCGTTGGAGATGTCGATGCCGGACTCGACGATCGTCGTCGACACCAGCACGTCGAACCGCTTCTCCCAGAAGTCGACGACGACCTGCTCCAGCGCGGCCTCCGACATCTGGCCGTGCGCGGTGGCGATCCGCGCCTCGGGCACGATCTCGCGCAGCCTCGCCGCGGCCCGGTCGATCGACTCCACCCGGTTGTGGATGTAGAACACCTGGCCCTCGCGGAGCAGTTCGCGGCGGACGGCGGCACCGATCTGCCTCTCCTCGTACGGGCCGACGAAGGTGAGCACCGGGTGGCGCTCCTCCGGGGGCGTGGTGATCGTCGACATCTCGCGGATGCCCGTGACCGCCATCTCCAGGGTGCGCGGGATGGGCGTGGCCGACATCGTCAGGACGTCGACGTTGGCCCGCAGCTTCTTCAGCTGCTCCTTGTGCTCGACGCCGAAGCGCTGCTCCTCGTCGACGATGACCAGGCCCAGGTCCTTGAACCTGGTCTCGGAGGAGAACAGGCGGTGGGTGCCGATGACGACGTCCACGGAGCCCTCCCGAAGCCCCTCGAGAACCGCCTTGGCCTCCGTGTCGGACTGGAAGCGCGACAGCGCCTTCACCTTCACCGGGAACTGCGCGTACCGCTCGCTGAAGGTGCCGAAGTGCTGCTGCACCAGCAGCGTGGTGGGGACCAGGACGGCGACCTGCTTGCCGTCCTGGACGGCCTTGAAGGCGGCGCGGACGGCGATCTCCGTCTTGCCGTAGCCGACGTCGCCGCAGATCAGGCGGTCCATCGGGACCGTCTTCTCCATGTCGTCCTTGACCTCGGCGATGGTGGTGAGCTGGTCGGGCGTCTCCACGTACGGGAAGGCGTCCTCCAGCTCGCGCTGCCAGGGGGTGTCCGCGCCGAAGGCGTGCCCGGGGGCGGCCATGCGGGCGCTGTACAGCCTGATCAGGTCGGCGGCGATCTCCTTGACGGCCTTCTTCGCGCGCGCCTTGGTCTTCGTCCAGTCGGCGCCGCCCAGCCGGTGCAGGGTGGGTGCCTCGCCGCCGACGTACTTGGTGATCTGCTCCAGCTGGTCGGTGGGGATGTAGAGACGGTCACCGGGCTGGCCGCGCTTGGCGGGGGCGTACTCCACGACCAGGTACTCGCGTGTGGCGCCCTGGACCGTGCGCTGCGCCATCTCGATGTAGCGGCCCACGCCGTGCTGCTCGTGGACGATGTAGTCGCCCGCCTCCAGGGTGAGCGGGTCGATGGTCTTCCTGCGGCGCGCGGGCATCCGGGCGCCGTCCTTGCCGGCCGCCTTCTGGCCGGTCAGGTCGGTCTCCGTCAGTACGGCGAGGTCGAGCGCCGGGTCGATGAAGCCGTGGTCGATCGAGCCGCAGGAGACGTGCACCAGCGAGCGGGTCAGCTCGGTCAGGTCGGTGTCCAGGCGGGCCGGGACACCCTCGCCGCCGAGCACCTCGACGGTGCGGGCGGCCGTGCCGTGGCCCTCGGTCACGAAGACCACGCGTCGGCCCTCGGCCAGCCAGCCCTTGGTGTCGGCGAGGGCCTTCGCGGTGTCGCCGCGGTACGCCTCCGGGGCGTGCATGCCGAGCTTGAGGGTGTCCGCCTCGGGCTCCAGGTCGGCGGCGAAGGGGGAGACGGACCACCACATCATGTCCAGCTCGCGCGCGCGGTTGCGCACGTCGGCGATGGACCACAGGGAGGCCGCGCCGACGTCGATGGGGGCCTCGCCGCCGCCCGCGGTCGCCGCCCAGGACGCCTGGAGGAACTCCTGGCTGGTCGCCACCAGGTCCGCCGCGCGGGTGCGCACCCGCTCCGGGTCGCAGACGACGGCCATCGACCCCTTGGGCAGCACGTCGAGCAGCAGCTCCATGTCGTCGACGAGGACCGGCGCGAGGGACTCCATGCCCTCGACGGCGATGCCCTCCGCGATCCTGCCGAGCAGCTCGCCCAGCTCGGGGTGGAGTTCGGCGAGCGCACGCGCGCGTGCGCGGACGTCGTCGGTGAGGAGGAGTTCGCGGCAGGGGGGCGCCCACAGGCCGTGTTCGGCGACTTCGAGGGAGCGCTGGTCGGCGACCTTGAAGTAGCGGATCTCCTCGACGTCGTCGCCCCAGAACTCGACGCGCAGAGGGTGTTCCTCGGTGGGCGGGAAGACGTCCAGGATGCCGCCGCGCACGGCGAACTCGCCCCGCTTCTCGACCAGCTCCACGCGCGCGTACGCGGCGGCGGCGAGGGCTTCCACGATCTCGTTCAGGTCGGCGGTCTGGCCGCCCCTCAGGGCCACCGGCTCCAGGTCGCCGAGACCCTTGACCTGCGGCTGGAGCACCGAGCGGACCGGCGCCACGACGACGGAGACCGGCCCGGTCTCGGGGTCGTCGGCGCGGGGGTGGGTCAGGCGGCGCAGGACGGCGAGGCGGCGGCCGACGGTGTCGCTGCGGGGGCTGAGGCGCTCGTGCGGGAGGGTCTCCCAGGAGGGGTACTCCACGACGCCGTCCGGGGGCAGCAGCGAGCGCAGGGCGGCGGCGAGGTCCTCCGCCTCCCGGCCGGTCGCCGTGACCGCGAGGACCGTGCGGGTGGTCTCCCTGGCCAGTGCGGCGATCGCGAAGGGGCGGGCTGCCGGGGGGCCGACGAGGTCGATGTGCATGCGGTTGCCGTCGGCGGCCGCGGGGATCGCTTCCGCGAGGGCGGGGTCCTTGACTACGGCGTCGAGCAGACCGTGCAGGCTCATGGAGGGGGTTTTCCGTCCGGGGGTCCGAGGTGGGTGATGGTCGGGGTGGGTGTGCGGGTGTGCGGTGCGGCCGGCCGCTGGGGCGGGTGGGCCGCGGTAGGTGGGCGGCGGGGTCTCGATGGGTCTGGGTGGCCAACGCGAAGGGCCCGACGCGTGTCACGGGCCGGGGGTGTCCAGGGTACGACGGGGCGGAGCGGTCCGCCTGGGGCTGTGGACAACGCGGGGGCGCCGCGAGGCGTGGGGGCGCGGGGCGCGAGCGCGGTGGGACGACGCGGTGCGCGAGGAAGCGGTGCGCGAGGAAGCGGTGCGCGAGGAAGCGGTGCGCGAGGAAGCGGTGCGCGAGGAAGCGGTGCGCGAGGAAGCGGTGCGCGAGGAAGCGGTG
>NZ_JBIAHY010000013.1:112942-199112 GCF_042870975.1 Streptomyces sp. NPDC006259
AGCGGTGCGCGAGGAAGCGGTGCGCGAGGAAGCGGTGCGCGAGGAAGCGGTGCGCGAGGAAGCGGTGCGCGAGGAAGCGGTGCGCGAGGAAGCGGTAGGACGCGCCACGCAAGGACGTAGGGCGCGAGGACGCGAGGTGGCGGGGCGGCAGGGTCCCGGCTCCTCGACCCCGTCACCCCTTCCCGTGCCGTCCCGGGGACCGCGCCCGGGCCCCTACCGGCCATCGCATCCCGGTCCCTGGCGGCCACCGCATCCCGGCCTCCGCCGGCCACCGCGCCCGGACCCCTTGCCGGCGCACCGCGCCCCGTCCTCGGACTCCCCCGTCCGGGGCGCCCCCTCCCCCGCAGTGGGCGCCCCGGACGGGCTGGGTGATGCCGGGCGGCGTCGGGTGGCAGGCCCCGTCAGGCCCCGTCAGGCCCCGTCACCGCCGCCGGCGAACGTGACGGTCACTCCGCGGCCTGGTTCCATCGACACGAGCAGGGCCGAATCGAAGGCCCGGGCGATCCGTTCCAGCAGGGCGAACGTCGGCATGCATTTTCCGTGTTCCAGCCGGGAAATCGCCGCCTGCGTCAGACCGGAGAGTTCCGCTAGCTGAACCTGCGTCATTCCGGTCCTTCCCCGCCATTCCCGCACAGCTCGACCCAGGGTTTCCTCCAGCCTTTCCTCATGAATTCCCGTGCACTCGACATGCGCCCAGGCCATCCCCCGTTGATGACGCTGCACCTTCACTCCCGGATCGCTCAGTACCGACGAACCTCGGAACGGACATCCCCCGGATGTTAACCCAACCACCCTGCCCCTACTTGCACTTGAGCAACATCTGAGCTTGACCCCACCGACTCCGCCGGGCGCCGCTCCGAGCACCTCCTCCGTGACATATAGCGAGACTGGTATACGCCCCCACACCTCACCCATAAGCCGAGGTCAGAGCGCACGGAACATTCTGTTCCGATTTTCTCCGAGCACCACCCGGCAGGATGTCAATTGATCGCGTTGCGTCGGCATGCCATGGTTGCCGCCAACCAGTGAGGAAAGGAAAACATCCATGAGCAAGTTGCGTACCGCACTGCCCGGAATAGCCATTTCCGGCGTCCTTCTCGCCACCGCGGCCACGCCCGCAATGGCGGATTCCGCGGCCCCCGCCGGGGATTCCTCCCCGTCGGTCGCCGCCGCCGTGACCAAGGCGCAGAAGCTCTCCAAGATGAAGAGCCTCACCGGGGATTCGAACGCCTCGTCGCTGAGGTGGACCGAAGCGCTCGCCCAGCACCGCGGTCACAAGCAGGCGATCGAGAAGTACCGGTTCGACTGGAGCACCAACTACTGCAACTCCTCGCCGGACAGGCTTCCCGGTGGCTACGACTTCAGGTGGGGCTGCTACCGCCACGACTTCGGCTACCGCAACTACAAGGCGCTCGTGGGCAAGCCCGCCTTCAAGCGGGACCACAAGCTGCGCATCGACAAGGCCCTCCTGAGGGACCTGAACACCGCCTGTGGTTACCGCCCCTGGGCCGACCCGTACACGCCCACCCAGCGCAAGAACCTGAAGAAGGCCTGTCTCAAGACCGCCAAGAAGTACTACCAGGCGGTGCGCGCCGCCGGCTGACCGGGGCGGAGCGGGTGCGACGAACGGTCGGCGGGGCACGGAGGTCTTCTCCGTGCCCCGCCGACCGTTCGTTCGCTCCGCAACCACTCGTCCGGATCCTCAGTCCTTCAATCCCTCAGTCCCTCAGTCCCTCAGTCCGGTCGGGTCCGGTCGGCCCGGCCACTCCAGCCGGTCCGGGCCACTCCGGGCCACTCCAGCCGGTGTCCGGGCCACTCCGGGCCAGTCCGGTCACTCCGTCGCGATGGCGTTCAGCACGTTCATCCGCGCCGCCCTGAACGCCGGCACCAGGGCCGCGAACAGACCGACGAAGGCCGAGGCGATGAAGACACCGATGATCGTCGGCCACGGGATGTCGAGGACGTTCAGGCCCTCCAGCGCGAGGAGCCGCTGGGCGGTGGCGCCCCAGCCCATGCCCAGGCCGAGGCCGAGCAGGGCGCCGAAGACCGCGATCACCACGGACTCCAGGCGGATCATGCGGCGCAGCTGGCGGCGGGACAGGCCGATGGCCCGCATGAGGCCGATCTCCCGGGTCCGCTCGACCACCGAGAGGGCGAGCGTGTTGACGACGCCGAGGACCGCCACGATGATCGCCAGGGCGAGCAGGCCGTAGATCATGTTGAGCAGCTGGCCGATCTGGTCCTTCAGCGCCTGCTTGTAGTCGGTCTGGTCGCGCACGGTGTACTCGGGCATGCCGTGCAGGGCCGACTTGAGCGCCTTGTAGGCGGCGTCCTGCTGCCCGTCCTTCGCGGTGGCGAACAGCATCAGGTCGAGCGGCATCCGGTCGGCGGGCACGTACCTGGTCACCGTGGCGATGGAGGCGTACATGGAGCCCTTGTCGATGACGACGTCGTCGCTGGTGATGGCGCGGACCGTCAGCCGGGCCGTCGTACCGTCCTTGAAGTCGACGGCGACCGTGGAGCCGAGCTTGATCCCGTGCCCCTCGGCGAAGTCCTCGTTCACGGACATCGAGTCGGGCCGGTAGGCGTCGGCGAGGTTGCCGGCGACGGTCTCGGTACGCAGGTCCTTGGCGTACGTCGGGTCGGCCGCGTTGATCGTCTCGTCCTTGGAGACCTGACCGTCCGGGGTGGTGAGGGAGGCGTCCAGGATCCGGTACTCGGTGACGCGGGCCAGGCCCGGCGTGTCCTTCACGGCCTTCAGGGCCTGCGGGGTGACGAGCACGCTCTCGTTGTCGCCCTGGATGATGAAGTCCGTACCGACGGTCTTGTCCAGCTGGTCGGTGGCGGACGCCACCATGGAGGAGCCGACGACGGACAGGCAGGCGACCAGGGCCAGCCCGATCATCAGCGCGGCGCCGGTGGCCCCGGTGCGGCGCGGGTTGCGCAGCGCGTTGCGCTCGGCCATCCGGCCGACCGGGCCGAACATCCGCAGCAGGACGGCGCCGAGGACACGGACCAGACCGCCGGCGATCAGCGGGACGACGACCACGAGGCCGATCAGGGTCAGCACCACGCCCAGGCCCAGCCACGCCGAGCCGGCCTTGGCCGTGTCCGAGGTGCCGGCGACGTACAGGCTCCAGCCGCCGGCGACCGTCAGCACCAGGCCGGACACGGCGCGTACGACACCCGCCCTGACGTTGGCCGGGGCGCCCGCCTCGCGCAGCGCGGCCATCGGGGAGATCCGGCCGGCGCGCCGGGCCGGCAGGTAGGCCGCCAGGACGGTGACGACCACGCCCAGGAGCAGGCCGAGTGCCGGAGTCGTCCAGACGACGGTCAGGTCACTGCTGGACAGGTGCATGCCCATGAGGCCCATGAGTTTCATCAGGCCGACGGCCACGCCGATCCCCGCGCCGACGCCGAGGACGGAGCCCACCCCGCCGAGCAGCAGGGCCTCGACGAGCACCGATCGGTTGATCTGCTTGCGCGAGTAGCCGAGGGCGCGCATCAGGCCGATCTCGCGGGTGCGCTGGGCGACCAGCATCGAGAAGGTGTTGACGATCAGGAAGATGCCAACCAGGAAGGCGATCCCGGCGAAGCCGAGCAGCGCGTACTTCATGACGTTCAGGAAGCCGTTGACGTTCTTCTGGTTGGCGGCCGCGACCTCCTTGGACGTCTGGACCTTGAAGGTGCCGCCGAGTCCGGCGGTCACGTTCTTCTTCAGCACGTCGTCGGTGACGCCCTGGGCGGCCATGACGTTGACGTTGGTGTAGACGCCGGTCCGGCCGATCAGGGTCTGCTGGGCGGTTCTGGTGTCCAGGTAGAAGATCGCCGCGCCGGGGTTGGTGACGGTGAAGGCGGCGATGCCGGACACCCGCGCGTGGTGCGTGCCGACGACGGTGATCACACCGATCTCGTCGCCGAGCCGCAGGTGGTGCTTGTCGGCGGTGTCCGCGTCGACCATGACCTGGTCGGGCCCCTTGGGCGCCGCACCGGAGGTGATCTCCATGCTGCGGGCGTCGTTGGTGTTCCAGCTGCCGACGATGGTCGGCGCGCCGCTGGTGGGCGAGAGCTTGTCGAGGTCGTCGTCCACGACGGTCGCCGAGGTCGAGAAGACCGTCCCCTCGGCCTTCAGGACGCCGTCGGCCGCGCGCACCTTGTCGAGCACGGAGGCCGGCATGACCGGCGGCTTGCCGGTGCGGGAGGTGGTCTCCCCGGTGTCGGAGGCGCCCTCGGCGCTGACCGTCACGTCCGCCGACGTGGCCTGGAACAGCTTGTCGAAGGTGGTGGTCATGGTGTCGGTGAACACCAGCGTCCCGCAGACGAAGGCCACCGACAGCAGGACGGCCACGGCCGACAGCGCCATGCGTCCCTTGTGTGCGAAGAAGTTCCGCATCGAGGTCTTCATCACGGTCATGACGTACGCCCCCGCGCGTCGAAGTCCTTCATGCGGTCCAGGACCTGCTCGGCGGTCGGCTGCTGCATCTCGTCGACGATGCGGCCGTCCGCGAGGTACAGGACGCGGTCGGCGTAGGAGGCGGCCACCGGGTCGTGGGTGACCATGACGATGGTCTGCCCGAGTTCGTCCACGGAGCGGCGCAGGAAGCCCAGCACCTCGGCGCCGGCCCGCGAGTCGAGGTTTCCGGTCGGCTCGTCGCCGAAGATGATCTCGGGGCGGGCGGCCAGCGCGCGGGCCACGGCGACGCGCTGCTGCTGGCCGCCGGAGAGCTGGGTGGGCCGGTGCTTGAGCCGGTCGGACAGCCCGACCGTCTCGACGACCTGGTTCAGCCAGGCCTTGTCGGGCTTGCGGCCGGCGATGTCCATGGGCAGCGTGATGTTCTCGATCGCGTTGAGCGTCGGCAGCAGGTTGAAGGCCTGGAAGATGAACCCGATCCGGTCCCGGCGCAGTTGCGTCAGCTTCTTGTCCTTGAGCCCGGTGATCTCGGTCTCGTCCAGATGGATCTGCCCGGACGTCACGGTGTCCAGGCCGGCGAGGCAGTGCATCAGGGTGGATTTGCCGGATCCCGAGGGGCCCATGATCGCGGTGAAGCGGCCACGGGCGATGTCCACGTCGACGTGGTCGAGGGCGACGACGCGGGTCTCCCCGGACCCGTACGCCTTGACGACCTGCCGCGCCCGAGCGGCAACGGCCGTACGCCCTCCAGTGCCCCCGTGCCTGGGAATGGTTACAGCCGAAGTCACGGTAGATCTCCTCAGTCGAAAGCCGGTGGGACGCGCGAGTCGTGCGGCGTCGGTGCTCGGCGCGTCGGTGCGCCGTCGCGTCGGTGCGTCGGTGCGGTGTCAGGTTCTCGGTGGTACGTCTTCGGTGGTACGCCGTCGGTGCTACGCCGTCGGTGTCACGTCTTCGGTGCTGCGCCGTCGGTGCCGAGCCGTCGGTGTCAGGTCTTCGGTGCCACGTCGAAGAGTCTGTCGGCCCGACAGGTGCGGCGCGCTGGTGCTCGGGCCCCTCTTCGAGGGGGGTTAACCCCACCTCCTGCCGGTGGGGTTGCCCGCCTCAGCGACGTAAAGCCAGGTTAAGGAGCCACCCGGGGCCTTCTCGTCCTCCGGCGGTACGAACCCTCCCCGAGCCGTAGTACGGAGATACCCCTAGGGGCTGTCCACCGGGGGGTGGAGTGTCCTCAGGGTCAGGCTCCACCCTCCGGCCCGGTCAGGCTCCACCCTCCCGTCGCGTCAGGGTCAAGTGGGAAGCTGTCCCGCGCGGATAGATGCAAGGGACACGGGACAGCAGGGGAGGGGCATCGGGTGGGCGACACCAGACCCGCGACACGGCCAGCCACGGGACAGGGCACGGACACCGGGAAGCGGGGAGCGGTCGTCGCCGCGCTGATGCTCTCCATGGCACTGGCCGCGCTCGACTCCACCATCGTCTCCACGGCCGTACCGCAGATCGTCGGCGACCTCGGCGGGTTCTCCGTCTTCTCCTGGCTGTTCTCCGGCTATCTCCTCGCCGTCACGGTCACCCTGCCCGTCTACGGCAAGCTCTCCGACACCTTCGGCCGCAAACCCGTGCTGGTGGCCGGAGCCGTCCTCTTCCTGCTCGGCTCGCTGCTGTGCGCGCTCGCCTGGAGCATGGGTGCGCTGATCGCGTTCCGCGTCGTGCAGGGTCTCGGCGGCGGCGCGTTGCAGGGCACGGTGCAGACCCTCGCCGCCGACCTCTACCCGCTGAAGGAACGCCCGAAGATCCAGTCCAAGCTGTCCACGGTGTGGGCGGTGTCCGCGATCGCGGGACCGGCTCTGGGGGGGCTGCTGGCGGCGTACGCCGACTGGCGGTGGATCTTCCTCGTCAACCTGCCCGTCGGGACGGTGGCGCTGTGGCTGATCGTGCGTCATCTGCACGAGCCGCGAAGGGAGTCGGAGGCACGTGCGCGTGTCGACTGGGCGGGCGCGCTGGCGGTGTTCGCGACCGGCGGGGTGCTGCTGACCGCGTTGGTGCAGGGCGGAGTGGCCTGGCCGTGGCTGTCGGCGCCGTCGCTCGCCCTGTTCACCGCGGGCCTCGCCCTGGCCGGCTCGGTCGTGGTCATCGAGCGCCGGGCCGCCGAGCCGATCATCCCCGGCTGGGTGTGGCGCCGCCGTACGATCGCCGCGGTCAACCTCGCGCTGGGCGCGCTGGGCCTGCTGATGGTGGCTCCCACGGTGTTCCTGCCGACGTACGCCCAGGCGGTGCTGGACCTGGACCCGGTGACGGCCGGGTTCGTGCTGTCGGTGTGGACGCTCAGCTGGCCGCTGTCGGCCGCCCTCAGTCAGCACGTGTACCGGCGCATCGGCTTCCGCGACACGGCCCTGCTCGGCATCGGAGCGGCGACGCTGGTCCTGCTCGCCTTCCCGTTCCTGCCGTATCCGGGGGCCGCCTGGCAGCCGACCTCGCTGATGCTGCTGCTCGGCGCGGCCCTCGGCCTGTTCCAGCTGCCGCTGATCGTCGGCGTGCAGTCCACGGTCGGCTGGTCGGAGCGCGGCACCACCACCGCGTCCGTCCTCTTCTGCCGCCAGAGCGGGCAGACGATCGGCGCGGCCGTCTTCGGGGCGGTCGCCAACGCGGTACTGGCCGCCCGGCTGGGCGGCGCCGGCGACCTGGACTCCTTCGCCCGCGACCTGGACGCGGGCGCCGCGGCCGCCGAGGCGACGCGGCACGCGGTCGCGGACGCCGTGCACGCCGTGTACCTGGGCGCGGCCGGCGCCGCCGCACTCGCCTTCCTGGTGCTGCTGTTGGTGGCCCCACGCCGCTTCCCCGTACTCGGCGAACCAGGCGAGCACGGCGAGCGCAGCGACTGATCCCGCCCCGACCCCGGACGCCCACCCCGCACACCGGACGACCGATCCGACGCCCGGCTTCCCGCCGCACGGCACCGGCACCGGCACCGGCACCGAACGGTGACGACGACGGCGACGGCGCGAGGCCGGGGAGGGCCGGATCCTGCGGGCGCGGCGCGCGGTCCGCGAGGGGACCGGGCCGGAGGGGCGCGCCCCTGGGCACCGGAGGACGCGTGGGCCGCGTGGACACCGCGGGACGCAGGGTGCTGAGCGATGCTCAGGGGGCTCAGTGCCCTAATCCACCGGGCGCCCCGTGAGCGTGCTCAGGCTGTCGCGGACGCAGTCGATGTGCGCCTGGACGTCGTCCCACCGCTCGCCGTGCTCACGCAGCACCCCTTCCGTCTCGTGGGCGATGTGCTCCGCACGCGCGCGTGCCTCGGCGAGGATCTCGGCGGCACGCGCGTGTGCCTCCTCCTGGCGTCGGCGGGCGGCTTCCTCGGCGTCGGCGAAGGCCTGCTCGGCCTCGGACAAGGCCGCCTGGGCGCCCGCCACCAGCCGCGCGTGCCGCGCGTCGAGCGCGGCGGCGCGGTCGGCCTCGTCCCGCTCGACGGCGGCCCACCGCTCGGCCAGGTCCTTCTCCCGGTCGGCGAGCAGAGCGGCGGTGCGCCGGCGCATCTCCCGCAGGGCGGCGAGCGCCTCGCCCCGGTTCTCCTTCACCTCCCGCCGGGTGCCGACGCGGATCTCGTCGGCCGCGGCGCGTGCCGCGAGCAGCTTCTGCCGGGCGCGTTCCTCGGCCTCCGCGCGCAGCTCGTCGGCCCGCTCGCGCGCCGCCGCGCGCACCTCCCGGGCGTGCGCCTCGGCCTGCTCGACCTGCTCGCGCGCCGCACGCCGGGCGCGTTCCCGCACGGCTGCCGCCTCCTCCCGCGCGAGCTGGAAGACACGCCGCGCACCCTCCCCGAGAGCTTCGTAGGTCTGGGGCACCAGCCGGCCGACGGCCTCCCGCAGCCGTACGGCCTCGGCCTCCATGTCCTTGGCGAGCACGGTCAGCCGGGCGGCCCGCTCCCAGGCCGCGTCCCGGTCGGCCGAGAGCGCCGCCGTGTACGCGTCGACCTGTTCGGGCCGGTAGGCGCGCCCGCGAACGGTCGTGAACCCGGGTGCTGCCGTCGAAGCGCCGATCACCTGGAACCCCTCTCCACCAGACGGACGCGGAATAGGTGATTTCGCGCATATCCTGATGTATCAGGTGTAAGTAGTCGTAACCCGACACTCCGCGCACAGGTCACGGTCGACCAGACGTGCGAACGGGAAGGCGAGCGGGAAGCGCCGTGCGACCGGGCCGGGCCGTACGAAGGGGCCGGCCCTGCGAGCGGGCCAGACCGTGCGAAAGGGCCGGGCGCGCGAACGGGCCGGGCCATGCGAAAGGGCCGGACCCCGGTCGCACGACCGGGCCCGGCCCTCCCCGCACGCCTCAGCGCAACACACGCCTCAGCGCAACACACGCGTCAGCGCGACGCACGCCTCACAGCAGCCCGTCCCACATCTCCTCCAGCAGCACCGACCACCAGCTCTCCGGCGAACCGAGCGCCGCCGGATCCAGCGCCGCCAACTGCGCCTGGAAGTCCACGGTCCAGCGGCCCGCCTGCTCCTGGTTGAGACCGAACCGCAGCCGCCACATCCGCCCCAGCAGCGCCAGGCAGCGCGCGAACTCCGGCAGCCCGCTGTTCACGAACTGCGGCGGCACGGGCGCCCCGCCCGGCCCCGCCTCCACCGGCACGGCGACGATGTGCGCCGTCCCGTACTGCACACAGATCGCCCTGCCGAAGTCACTGCCCATGACGAGGTACGAGCCCGCGTCCGCCGCCGGCCGCACCCCCCGCTCCGCCGCCAGCTCCGCCAGCGTCGGCACCGGCCGCCCCGGCTGGGCCTGCGCCCAGAAGAACGGACCCAGATCCATCGGCAGACCCGCCACCACCAGCGTGTGCGCCACGACCGGCGGCACACCCTGCCGGCTCACGGCCGCCTGCTCGAACCGGAACACCCCCGGCCCGAACGCCGCGCCCATCTCCTGCGCGATGGCCTCCGGCGGGACCGGCGGCACGGACTGCACCGCCGGCAACGGCGCCCGCACCGGCGCCGGACGCGCGGGACCGTCGGCCACCTGATGCAACTCACCCTGGTGAGCCAGCAGTTGCCGCATCCCCTGCTGCCGGCTCGCGTGGTCCGTGCCGTACGGCGCGATGCTCGTGATCCGCGCCTGCGGCCACTGCTCACGGATCATCCGCGCGCAGTACGCCCCCGGCAGCTCGCACGACTCCAGTTCCGTGTGCAGCTCCAGCACCTGGTCCGGCGGCACGTTCAACGCCCGCAGCTCATGGAAGATCTGCCACTCCGGATGCGGGGTGCCCGGCGCCGAACGCCGGATCAGCTGCTGCTCCGACCCGTCGTGCGCCCGATAGCGCAGCACTGCCTGGTAACCCGGCCCGACGGTCGGCTGCCCCTGCTGGGGGTAGCCGTACGCCGGAGGCTGCCCCGGCACGGGCATCCCCGGCGGCGGCATCGCACCCGGCGGCATCCCACCCGGCATGGGCACGGCGCCCGGAGGCATCGGAGGCCGCGGGGCGCCCGGAGCCGTTCCCGGAGCGCGCTGAGCCGTCCCGGGGGCGCCCGGCACACCGGGGGCGCCGGGCGCGTGCGGCGGCTGAGGCGCGCCGGGACCGCCCGGCCCCGACAGCATCGTGGCGGCCCGGTGCGCGGCACCCTGAGCCCCACCGGCCGACCCGTGCCCCGCCGGCGCAGGAGGCACTCCCGGTACTCCAGGCGAACCCGGAGCACCCGGAGCACCCGGCGGCCGGGGAGCCCCCGGAGGCTGCAGCGCGCCCGGCCCCATCTGGCTCGGGTCGGCGAACATCGTCGCGGCGTGGTGCACCCCACCCGGAGGCGTACCGCCGGGCGAGTTCGGCGGAGCGGGCGGACCCGGCGGGTTCGGACCACCCGGACCACCCGGCGCTCCAGGCGCACCCGGTCCGGCCAGTCCCTCCGGACCCAGGGCCGACACCAACTGCGTAGGCACATATCCACCCGCCGAGGCGCCCGGCGCACCCGGACCCGCCGGCGGCGGAGGCGTCGCGCCCGGCCGCACGCCCGGCGCCCCCGGCGCCCCCGGCGCGCTCGGCGGAGGCGGCGGCGCCCCACCGGCACGACGACGCGGCGGCGGAGCCGCCTTGCTGGTCGCGGCATCGGCGATGTCCCCGGCGTTCGGGGCGAGCGGCCGGGCCGAAGCTCCCGCACCACCCGACGCCTCCGAAGCCTCCGAAGCCTCCGGGGCCTGCGAACCGGCCGGCGGCCACGGAGCACCGGGCGCCTGGGCACCGCCGTAGGACGGCACACCCGGCGGAGGCGTCCCCCGCGGCCCGGCCGGCGGAGGCGGCGTCCCCGGCCCACCCGGAAGCGGCCCACCCGAAACCGGCCCCGCAGCCGGCGCCGGAGCGGACGGTGGCACAGACGCGGACACAGACGGCGCACCACCGCCCGGCACCCCCTGATCGCCCGCGTCCCGCAGCGCCGGCGCGACCGACGTGGGCGGAAGCCCGCTACCGCCCGACATCAACGCCGTCTTGGCGTCCGACACGGACGAGGGCGGCGGCGGCACATCGTCGTCCGCACCGCTCAACGGCGGCGCGAACACCGTCGCCGGCAACGACACCGAACGGTCGTCACCGCCATCACCATTGGTGTCCGTGCCCGTCCAGGGCGTCGCCCCGACAGGCGCGGCGGCCGGCGCTGGCACCCCCGCCTGCGTACGCGGCAGCGACGGATCACCCGACTCCCCCGCCGAACCCACCGAACCCACCGAAGAGGCAGCAACCCCAGAAGACGAAGAAGACGAAGGAGAGGAGAGAGCGGAAGGAGACGAAGAAGACGAAGAAGACGCAGAAGAGGCGGACGACGAACCAGCCCCCTCCCCGACCCCCAACCGATCCGCCGCCTCCTGCAACCACTCCGGCGGCGACAACAGGAACGACGTCTGATTCAGATCCACCCGCGCCGCCGCCGGCACCGGCTCACCCTCCACACGGCCGTACTCCTCCTCGTACCGCCGCACCACCTCACCCACCGGCAACGCCGGCCACAACGTGACCTCACCACTGTCCCGAGCCAGCACCAACCGCTGCCCGCCCCCGTCCGAACGCGGCCCCTCCGCACGATCCTCGGCCCACACCACGAACCCCAGCCCGAACTCCCGCACCCGCACCTCACGATGCTGATACGCCGGAACATCCCCGTTGATCCACTCTTCACCGCGCTCCTGCGCCTGCGCCAACGTCACCATCACCGGATCACTCCCCCACACCCGCGGACGAAACAGAAGAACCGGCGGCAGCGGGAACAACCCGCGCGAAACCACCGTCCACCATCAGATTCGCCACCGTCTCCAACTCCGGAGGCCGCCCCGCCAACCGCGACAGGAACACATCGAAATCCTCACCACACGGCAGCAACAACCGCTCCACCCGCTCCGCCGGCGACCACCCCGGATCCACATCCCGCACATCGTCATACGCGCAGAACCACACCGAACCGACCCGGTCACCCTTCACCTTCACGGCCAGCAGACCCCCCTGCACGAACCCGACCCCCAGATAATCCTTGGTCAGATGATCACGCAGACACTTGTTCACATACACCAGATCATTGACCGCCGCCTCCTCCCGCACCGTGAAGAACGGCTGATCCACCAACAACCCCAATTCCGCGTCCAACGCCGCCCCCACCGGAGCACACCCACCCGCGGCCTTCAAGAACAACCGATACGCACCCGGCAACCGATACCCGAGATCCTCCTCGACCCCCTGCACCTGCTGCTCCGACACCGCCACACCCGACTTCGGCAACCCGAAATGCGCCGGACGCGTCTCCTGCAACGGCCGCGTCCCCCGCTTCCCCTGATCCACCACCGCCGTCGCGATCCCGCCGTGATGCCGCAACAACGCCTTCACCTCGACCGGCACCAACTCCAGCCGCCGCGAACCCACCACGTGATGCCACGTCCACCCATGCGGCGTCGCCACGCTGTCCACCGTGTCCCACAGCTCATGCCCCGACGCCGACAACGCCGCATTCGCCGACACGTAATCCGTCAACCGCAACTCATCGACGCCGAAACCCTCCGGCGGCTCCGCGATCTCCGCAGCCGCCCGCGCATAAGCCGAGAAATCCGGGTAGCCACGCTCATCCACCCGTACCCCCCTCGGGTGACGTGCCGCCCGGACCGGATCCGGAAAATGCACGACCTGCCCGGCATAAGCCGCGTTCGGCGGCACGGCCTGCTGCCCGAGCCGACCTGTCGTCATGGCGGTTGCCCCCTGCGGCACTCTGAACGGACCCCAGCGACCGAATCCGCACCCGGACCCGACCACCACACCCCGTATCCAACTCTCTCCAACGACCCCCCACGCGCGTCAACCACGCGCCAGGCGGTGCCGACACCCTATGCCGTACGACGACACCGGTCACCGGCCCTCCACTTCCGTGACCTGCCGTCACCCCGCCGTGACAGCCAGCCCAAACCCGGGCGTGTCGAACCGCCCCAGCTTTCCCACACGGCACGCCATTTGGCACCCTGAGATCTCCGGGGGGATGCACGGGAGGGGAACAACGATCATGAACGCCACACAAACAGGAGCACACACCCACCGCTCGGGCGACCCCCGCATCGACTGGAGCACCGACGAAACCCCCCACACACCCACCCTCCGCCACCGCCGCGACGGCATCCTCCCCACCATCGCCGCCGCCCTCTCCGTCCGCGGCACCACCCTCACCGGCACCGCCGCCCGCAGCGACCAACCCCCCACCCTCCACCCGCTCGTCCAGGACTTCCTCGACACCCTCCCCAGCGACCGACGCGACCGCTACACCGGCCGCTGCGCCGAAACACTCCTCATCTCCCGCCACATCGCCACCGCCGACGCCACCCGCAGCAAACGCGCCACCCGCAGACCCATGACCAACGGCGAAGCCCGCAAAGCCCTCAAACAGGCCAAACTCACCACCCGCCGCATCCGCGAAGACGGCGACCCCCTCCACGGCAGCTTCGCCACCCCCTGCCGCGCCTGCACCGCCCTCAGCGCCCACTTCGGAGTCCGCATCGTCGACCCCACCACCGACGACAACTGACCCCACACCCCACCGGCACCACCGTTACCCCACGCCGTCGGCACCACCGGCACCACCCACACCACCAAGCCGTGCACCACACCACACCCACCCATGACCCACGAACGAAGGGCAGATGCACCCCGACCGCACCACCACCCGCTTCCCCGTACCCACCGACGCCGCCCTCCGCGCCGCCGGCTGGCAACCCGGACGCTGGGACATCAAACAAGCCGAGATCTGGGCCGACACCCTCCGCGAACACACCTCACCCACCGGCCACCGACACGCCGTATTCCCCGCCGCCGTAGAAGCCTGGGCCGAATTCGGCAACCTCCACATCACCCCCACCGGACCCGGCCGCCAAATCGCCCCCGCCACCCTCCACCTCGACCCCCTCCACGGCCTCCACCACACCCGCACCCTCACCGACCTCAGCCGCGCCCTCGACACCGACGTCAGCCCCCTCGGCACCGAAACCGACAACCACTCCCTCCTCGCCATCGACACCCAAGGCCGCGTCTACGCCCTCGACCACACCGGCGACTGGTACCTCGGCCCCACCATCGACCAAGCCCTCACCGCCCTCATCGCCGGCCACACACCCACCCGACTCACCGCAACCTGACACCCCACACCAACCCCCACCCCCTACACCGCCGGAATCACCGCCGACACCCGAAAACCCCCCGACTCCGTCGGCCCCGACACAAACACCCCACCCAACGCCACCACCCGCTCCCGCATCCCCACCAACCCATTACCCCCCGACGGCAACCGCGCCGACGACGCCGACCCCACCTCCGGCGGCGCCTCGTTCTCCACCTGCATCGCAATCTCCGCCACCCGATGCGCCAACCGCACATACGTCTTCGCACCCGCCGCATGCTTGTGCACGTTCGTCAACGCCTCCTGCACCACCCGATACGCCGTCTGCTCGATCTCCCGCGCATACCCCCGCACCTCCCCCTCCACCGACAGAACCACCACCATCCCCGCAGCCGCCGACTGCCCCACCAACTCCTCCAACTCCTCCAAACACGGCCCCTCCCCCTCCTCCCCCACCCCCGAAACAGCAACCGCCGCCACCCCCACCGCCACCAACGGCACCCCCCGCCCCCCCACACCATCACCACTACGCAACACCCCCAACATCTCCCGCAACTCCGTCAACGCCTGCCGCCCCATATCCCCCACCAAAGCCGCATTACGCACCGCCTTCTCCGGATCCTTGCGCGCCACCGCCTGCAACGCCGCCGCATGCACCACCATCAAACTCACCCGATGCGCCACCACGTCATGCATCTCCCGCGCAATCCGCGTCCGCTCCTCCCCCCGCGCCCACTCCGCCCGCTCCTCAGCCCGCTCCGCCAACAACTGCAACTCCCGCTCAAGACTGTCCGCCCGCTCCCGCAAACTCTCCATCAACCGCCGCCGCGCCCCCACATACAGCCCCAACAACACCGGCGGCGCCGTCAACCCCAACGACGTCGTGATCGCCGCGAACGGAATGAACCAGTCCCCGATCGTCAGACGCCCCTGATCCATCCCCTGCCGCACCCGCACGAACGTCACGATCAACGTCCCCACCAACTGCATTCCCGCCAACGACGCCGTGATCCGCCGCGGCAACTCCGACGCGGCAAGCGTGTACAACCCCACGATCCCCATCAGAAAGCCCATCTGCGCCGGCGTGATGGCGATCGACACCAACACCACCGCGATCGGCCACCGCCGCCGCACCAACAGCACCGAACCCGCGAGCAACCCGAAGACCACCCCCGCCACCGCCGGAATCCCCGCGTCCCGCGCGAAGGGATACCCCTCCCCCGCACACTCCACCGCGGACAGCACCGCAAGACTCCAGTCGAACACCGCACTGCGGCGCCTCACCCACCACCAAGGCCCTCCCCGAGCCAAGGCACGCTCTTCCCCCGTCGTGGTCATACCTCCACCCTACGGGCGCCCGCCCCCCGTTTTCCGGCGAGTTTCACCGACCGCTCCCCACCACACCCCACAACCGAACAACACCGAAACCCCCCGGTATCCCTCGAACTGCTGAACAGCGCCTGTTCGATCCCGGAACCCCACATTCCGGCTGGACGGTATGCGCATGGCACTTTCATCCGGCACGTACACGGACTTCGAGGGACTACGCGAACGAGCGCTCGCCCTGCGACGGGCGGGACTCAGCCGACGGCAGATCCGTGACCGGCTGCGCGTCGACAACAACGACATCCTCAACCGGCTCCTGGAGGGCGAGCCGCCTCCCGAGTGGACCAAGCGCCCGAACGCGAAGGACGACCTCAGGGACAGGGCACGCGAGCTGCGGCGGCAGGGCTGGACCTACGACCAGATCCAGGTGGAACTGGGCTGCTCCAAGAGTTCGATCTCCCTGTGGGTGCGGGATCTGCCGAAGCCCGAGCGAGGGAATCCCAGCGAGCGGGCAAGGGTGGCGGCACGGAAGCGCTGGGAGCATGAGGGTGCGATCCGCGACGCCGAGCGGACGGAAACGAAGGCGGCTGCGGCACGGGAGATCGGTTCGATGACCGACCGCGAGCTGTTCATGGCGGGGGTGGCCCTGTACTGGGCCGAAGGCACCAAGGACAAGACCTACGACCGACGTGAGAGCGTCATCTTCGTCAACAGTGACACCGGAGTCATCGAGTTGTACCTGGCCTGGCTGGAGCTGCTCGGCGTAGCCCGTGAGCGCCTTCGGTTCACCGTGATGATCCACGAGACGGCCGATGTCCCGGGTGCCGAGCAGTACTGGGCGGACCTCGTCCAGGCCGACCGCTCCTCCTTCTACAAGACGACCCTGAAGAAGCACAACCCCAAGACGGTCCGGAAGAACGTCGGCGACTCCTACAGGGGCTGCCTGGCTGTCAGAGTCCTGAAGGGGGCCGACTTGTACCGTCGCATCGAAGGCTGGTGGTCCGGGATGGTGGACTCCGTAGGGCGGGATCATGCTCCTCCCCTCCTCCGGTAGGGTTTGAGGTAGCAATCCGCCGTGGGGTAGCGGCATCCCGCAGGCCTTTGGAGCCTTGAGACGCTGGTTCGAATCCAGCCGGCGGAGCTGCTGGACCGGGCCCTGACAGCACTGTCAGGGCCCGCTCTCATGTCCGCCGGGAAACGCCCCGGTATCCTTCGGATGTCCCACCTCTCCACAGCCGAAGGGCAACTCCGTGAGCGCCATTCGCCCGGCAGCCGTCGTCGTACTCGCAGCGGGTGAGGGCACCCGCATGAAGTCGGCCATACCCAAGGTCCTCCACGAGATCTGCGGCCGCAGCCTCGTGGGTCATGTGCTGGCCGCCGCCCGCGAGCTGGACCCGGAGAACCTGGTCGTCGTGGTCGGGCACGCGCGCGAGAAGGTCACCGCGCACCTCGCCGAGGTCGATGCCGCCGTGCGCACCGCCGTGCAGGAGGAGCAGAACGGCACCGGTCATGCCGTGCGGGTGGGGTTGGAGCGGTTGGGTGGGGGTGTGGACGGGACGGTGGTGGTCGTCTGCGGTGACACTCCGCTTCTCACGGGGGCGACTCTGGCGCAGCTGGTGGCGGCGCATGAGGCGGATGGGAATGCGGTGACCGTGTTGACGGCGGAGGTGCCGGATGCGACGGGGTATGGGCGGATCGTGCGGGACGGTGTTTCGGGTGTGGTGACGGGGATCGTCGAGCACAAGGACGCGTCGGAGGCGGTGCGGGCGATCCGTGAGATCAATTCGGGGGTGTTCGCGTTCGACGGGCAGTTGTTGGCGGAGGCGTTGAAGCAGGTGCGGACGGACAACAGTCAGGGTGAGGAGTACCTGACGGATGTCTTGGGGATTTTGCGTGGGGCGGGTCATCGGGTGGGTGCGTCGGTGGCGGGGGATCATCGTGAGATCGCGGGGATCAACAATCGTGTGCAGTTGAGTGAGGCGGGTCGGATTTTGAACGACCGGTTGTTGACGGCGGCGATGTTGGGTGGTGTGACGGTGGTGGATCCGGCGTCGACGTGGGTGGATGTGTCGGTGACGTTCGGGCAGGACGCGGTGGTTCTTCCGGGTACGCAGTTGTTGGGTGGTACGCGTGTGGGTGAGGGTGCGGTGGTGGGTCCGAATTGCCGGCTGACGGATACGGAGGTGGGTGCGGGGGCGCGGGTGGACAACACGGTGTCGTATGGCTCGTGGATCGGTGCGGGTGCGTCGGTGGGGCCGTTCGCGTACTTGCGTCCGGGTACGCGTCTGGGGGGTGCGGCGAAGATCGGTACGTTTGTGGAGACGAAGAACGCGGTGGTGGGTGAGGGGACGAAGGTGCCGCATCTGTCGTATGTGGGTGATGCGACGATCGGTGACTATTCGAACATCGGTGCGGCCAGTGTGTTTGTGAACTATGACGGTCAGGAGAAGCACCACACGACTGTCGGGTCGCATTGCAAGACGGGTTCGGACAACATGTTTGTGGCTCCTGTCACGGTCGGGGATGGTGCGTACACCGCTGCGGGGTCGGTGATCACGAAGGATGTGCCGCCGGGTTCGTTGGCCGTGGCCCGTGGTCAGCAGCGGAATATCGAGGGTTGGGTGGCTCGTAAGCGTCCGGGGAGTGCGGCGGCGAAGGCTGCGGAGGCGGCTGTCCGGCAGGGTGAGGGTGAGGGCTGACCGGAAGTGAGTGCGTCGTGTACGGCGTACCGTGGTAGGTGCACACCCGCACCCCCACCAGCTGAGACGGCCCCGTCGCGCCCAGTGGCGAGGTCTTGGGACAGTCGGCTGAGACACCTCTGAGGAGACAGTGCTGTGACCGGGATCAAGACGACCGGCGAGAAGAAGATGATGTTCTTCTCCGGCCGCGCCCACCCCGAGCTTGCCGAGGAGGTCGCCCACCAGCTGGGTGTCGGGGTTGTCCCGACGAAGGCCTTCGATTTCGCCAATGGTGAGATCTATGTGCGTTATCAGGAGTCGGCGCGAGGTGCGGACTGCTTTTTGATCCAGAGCCACACGGCTCCGATCAACAAGTGGATCATGGAGCAGTTGATCATGATCGACGCGTTGAAGCGCGCGTCGGCTCGTTCGATCACCGTGATCGTGCCGTTCTACGGCTATGCCCGGCAGGACAAGAAGCACCGCGGGCGTGAGCCGATCTCGGCCCGTCTGATCGCCGACATGATGAAGACGGCCGGTGCGCACCGGATTCTGACCGTGGATCTGCACACGGATCAGATTCAGGGCTTCTTCGACGGTCCGGTGGACCATTTGTTCGCGCTGCCGCTGCTGGCCGACTATGTGGGCAGCAAGGTGGACCGCAACAAGCTGACCGTGGTCTCGCCGGATGCCGGTCGGGTGCGGGTGGCGGACCGCTGGTGCGACCGGTTGGGCGCGCCGCTGGCGATCGTGCACAAGCGGCGTGACAAGGACGTGGCGAACCAGGTGACGGTCCACGAGGTCGTGGGTGAGGTCGAGGGCCGGGTGTGTGTGCTGGTCGACGACATGATCGACACGGGTGGCACGATCTGTGCCGCCGCGGACGCGCTGTTCGCGCACGGTGCGGAGGATGTCATCGTGACGGCGACGCACGGTGTGCTGTCGGGTCCGGCGGCGGATCGTCTGAAGAACTCGAAGGTCAGCGAGTTCATCTTCACGAACACCCTGCCGACGCCGGGTGAGCTGGAGGTGGACAAGATCACGGTGTTGTCGATCGCGCCGACGATCGCGAACGCGGTGCGTGAGGTGTTCGAGGACGGTTCGGTGACGAGCCTCTTCGACGAGCAGTGACGGTCTTCGTCTAGATCGATTTCGTGTACGGCCTTCCCGCTGCGTAAACTGCCAGGGTTGCTCGGCGAGGGAGGCCGTACACGTGTGTGTGCGGTGGTCCGTTATCGACGCGCTCTTCGTAGCAGGCCGATGGTTTGGCCGGGTGACCACCTTTCCCCAGTTCTACGAGGAGTGAACATGGCCGAGGTCAAGCTCGCCGCCGAGTCCCGTACCGAGTTCGGCAAGGGCGCTGCCCGCCGTATCCGTCGTGACAGCAAGGTTCCCGCCGTGGTCTACGGTCACGGTGCCGAGCCGGTGCACATCACGCTGCCGGGTCACGAGCTTCAGCTGGCGCTGCGTACGCCGAACGTTCTGCTGAGCCTGGACATCGACGGCAAGACCCACCTGGCGATCCCGAAGGCTGTGCAGCGGGACGCGATCAAGGGTTTCCTGGACCATGTCGACCTGCTGCTGGTTCGCAGTGGTGAGAAGGTCAGCGTCGAGGTGTACGTGCACACCGAGGGTGAGCTGGCTCCGGGTGCCTACCTGCTCGAGCACGTGCTGAGCACGCTGACGGTCGAGGCCGAGGCCACGCACATCCCCGAGTCGGTCACGGTGTCGATCGAGGGTCTGGAGGCCGGTGCGGCCATCCTCGCGAAGGACATTCCGCTGCCCGAGGGCACCACGCTGGTGATCGACGAGGACGCGGTTGTCCTTCAGGTCCTGGCCGCTCAGGCGGAGGAGGCTTCGGCGGACGCCGAGGCCGAGGCCACCGAGGCCTGATTTTCCCGGATCTCGTTCCGTCGGCCGCCGCTCCCTTCGGGGGGCGGCGGTCTGCGCGTATCAAGGAGACATGGACGTGACGACCGACGCCAATGCGCCCTGGCTGATCGTGGGGCTGGGTAATCCCGGTCCGGAGTACGCCATGAACCGGCACAACGTGGGTTTCATGGTGGCGGATCTGCTGGCCGAGCGGATCGGGGGGAGGTTCAAGCGGGCGGGCAAGGCGCAGGCGCAGGTGGTGGAGGGGCGGCTGGGTGTGCCGGGTGCGGGGGGCCGGCGGGTGGTGCTGGCGAAGCCGATGTCGTTCATGAATGTGTCGGGTGGGCCGGTGGCCGGGTTGCGGGACTTCTACAAGGTGCCGGTGGAGAACGTCGTCGCGGTGCATGACGAGTTGGACATCGACTACGGCGTGCTGCGGTTGAAGCTGGGTGGTGGGGACAACGGGCACAACGGTCTGAAGTCGATGACGAAGGTCATGGGCGCGGGGTATCACCGGGTGCGGTTCGGGATCGGGCGGCCGCCGGGGCGGATGCAGGTGGCGGACTTCGTGTTGAAGGATTTCTCCTCGGCCGAGCGCAAGGAGTTGGGTTACTTCGTGGACCGTGCGGCGGATGCGGTGGAGTGTCTGGTGCTGGAGGGGTTGGAGCGGGCTCAGGGGTCGTACAACTCCTGAGTGTGGGTCGTAGGGCGCTGCGCGCGGGGTGTGGGTCGTAGGGCGCGTGCGTGCGGGGTGTGGGTCGTAGGGCGCGTGGGTGTGAGGTGTGGGTCGTACGGCTCGTGTGTGCGCGGGGTGGGTGGCGGTTTGGTGCGGACAACTGGTGACTTGTCGCCGGCCGAGGTTGACGGTGGTTCGGGTATGGCCAATGATCCCGGCCATGCCTGCCTCCGTCGCTGTCACCTCTCATCGGCGTCCCGTTCGTCGGGGCTCTGTCCGTCGGGGTTCGGTGGTCGTTCTGCGGTGGGTGCGGTTGGCGGGGGTGTGGCTGGTGGTGTGGCTGCTTGTGGTGGCGGGGGTGTGGGGTTCCTGGGGGTCGGCGCAGCATGTGATGCTGACGAAGGGGCGTGAGCGGGGGACGATGGAGGTGGTGCGCTGTGGTGAGGACAGGTGTTCGGGGCCGTACGCGCCGTTGTCGTCGGGGTCGCGGGGCCGTGCGCGGGTGGTCATCGAGAGGTCGGTGGCGGTGCGTGAGGGGCGGACGTACACGGTGGTGATCAAGCCGGGTGGTGACGAGGTCGTGCGGTCGGGTCCTGCGGGGGTGTTGTACGCGTGGGTGCCGATGGGTGGTGCGTTGTTGTTGGCGTCGGTGGTGGTCGCGGGTGGGTTGGGGCGGGTGCGGTGGGGGTGGGTGTTGGCGGGGTCGGGGACGGCGTTGCTGACGGCGGCGTTCCTGGCGGTGTAGGTGAGGGTGCAGGACGTGCGAAGGGCGCCCCCGGTGGTCGGGGGCGCCCTTCGTGTGGTGTGCGGGTCAGCCGGTGTTGCGCAGGCCGGCCGCTACGCCGTTGACGGTGAGGAGGAGGGCGCGGGCGAGGAGGGGGTCGGGTTCCTGGCCGGCGGCCGCGGCGTCGCGCTGGCGCTTGAGGAGGGTGACCTGGAGGTAGGAGATGGGGTCCAGGTAGGCGTCGCGGATGGTGAAGGTCTGCTTGAGGACGGGGGTGGCGTCCAGCAGTTCCCGTTCGCCGGTGATCTTGAGGACTTCGGCGACGGTGAGGGCGTGTTCGGTCTTGATGGTGTCGAAGACGTGGCGCAGGTCGTCGGGGACGAGGGTGTCGACGTAGTGCTGGGCGATCCGCAGGTCGGTCTTGGCGAGGGTCATCTCGACGTTGGAGATGAAGTTGCGGAAGAAGTGCCACTGGCCGTGCATCTCGTCGAGGACGGTGTCGAGGCCGGCTTCGCGCAGGGCCTTGAGTCCGGAGCCGACGCCGTACCAGCCGGGGACGATCTGGCGGGACTGGGTCCAGCCGAAGACCCACGGGATGGCGCGGAGTCCGTCGAGGCCGGCGCCGGAGTCGGGGCGCCGGGAGGGGCGGGAGCCGAGGTGGAGGTCGGCGAGCTGGTCGACGGGGGTGGAGGCGAAGAAGTAGGCGGGGAGGTCGGGGTCTTCGACGAGTCGGCGGTAGGCGGCGTGGGCGGCGTCGCTGACGACGTCCATGGCGGCGTCCCAGCGGGCGAGTGCCTCGTCGGACTGGCGGGGTGAGGTGTGCAGGGCGGAGGCCTGGAGGGTGGCGGCGACGGTGAGTTCCAGGTTCTCGCGGGCCAGTGAGGGGATGAGGTACTTGTCGGAGATGACCTCGCCCTGTTCGGTGACCTTGATCTCGCCTTCGAGGGTGCCCCAGGGCTGGGCGAGGATCGCGTCGTGGGAGGGGCCGCCGCCGCGGCCGACGGTGCCGCCGCGGCCGTGGAAGAGGCGCAGGCGGACGCCGTAGCGGTGGGCGACGTCGCGCAGGCGGCGCTGGGCGCGGTGGATCTCCCACTGGCTGGTGGTGATGCCGCCGAACTTGGAGGAGTCGGAGTAGCCGAGCATGACTTCCTGGACGTCTCCGCGCAGTGCCACCAGGCGGCGGTAGGACGGGTCGGAGAGCATGTCCTCCAGGATGGTGTCGGCGGCCTTGAGTTCGTCGGTGGTTTCCAGGAGGGGGACGATGCCGATCTTGGCCCAGCCGGCGTGCAGGTCGATGAGGCCGGCTTCGCGGGCGAGGACGGCTGCGGCGAAGACGTCGTCGGCGCCCTGGCACATGGAGATGATGTAGGACTCGATGACCTCGGGTCCGAAGACTTCGAGGGCGCGCTTGACGGTGAGGAAGACGCCGAGGGTCTTCTCGCCGGCGGCGTCGACGGGGGCCGGGGTGCCTGCGAGGGGGCGGCGGGAGCGGAGTTCCTTGGCGAGGAGCTTGGTGCGGTACTCGCGGGGCATGTCGGAGTAGCGCCAGGATTCTTCGCCGAGGCGGTCGAACAGCTGGCCGAGGGCGTGGTGGTGGGCGTCGGCGTGTTCGCGGACGTCCATGGTGGCGAGCTGGAGGCCGAAGGCGGCCAGGGTGCGGATGGTGCGGTTCATGCGGCCGTCGGCGAAGAGGCCGCCGCGGTGTTCGCGCAGCGAGGTCTGGATGAGGGTGAGGTCGCTGATGAGTTCGCTGGTGCCGAGGTAGTCGCGGCCGGGCTGGTGGGGGGTGCCCTTGGCGAGGCGCTGCTTGGTGTTCTCGAGCTTCTGCCGGATGCAGGTGGCCTTGAGCCGGTAGGGCTCCTCGGCGTTGAGGCGCTTGTAGCGGGGGCTGATCTCGGGGAGGCGTTCCAGGTCGGTCCTGAGGGAGGTGAGGAGTTCCTCGGTGGCTCCGGTGTAGCGGATGGAGTTGGAGAGGAAGCCGCGGAGTTCGTCGATCGTCTCGAGGGCGTCGTTGATGCCGTGTTCGTGCTGGAGGATCAGGACGTCCCAGGTGACCTGGGGGGTGACGTTGGGGTTGCCGTCGCGGTCGCCGCCGATCCAGGTGCCGAAGGTGAGGGGGCGGGTGTCGGCGGGGACGGTGACGCCGACGCGTTCGAGTTCGGCGGTGAGGTCCTCGAGGACGTCGCCGACGGCTCCGGCGTGGAGTTCGTCGAGGTAGTAGATGGCGTTGCGGGCCTCGTCGGCGGGTTCGGGGCGGACGACGCGGAGTTCGTCGGTCTGCCAGACGAGGTCGATGTTCTCGGCGAGCCGGGTGTCGTGGCGGCGGCGGTCGGCCTCGATGACGGGGGTTTCCAGGAGTGCGGCGATGCGGCGGAGCTTGTTGAGGACGGACCGGCGTGCGGCTTCGGTGGGGTGGGCCGTGAAGACGGGGCGAACGTTGAGGTTGCGGACCGTTTCGCGGATGTGGTCGGGGTCGGCGTCCTTGAGGCGGTCGGCGGTGCGGGCGAGGAGGCCGCCTTCGGCGGCGCGCTTGGCGCGCAGTTCGCGGCCGCGGTGGACCTGCTCGGTGACGTTCGCGAGGTGGAAGTAGGTGGAGAAGGCGCGGACCAGCTTGGCCGCGGTCTCGAGTTCGGTGCCCCGCAGCAGGTCGGCGGCTGCCTCGCCGTCCTCGCGGGTGAGGCGGCGGACCTTCTCGACGAGGTCGAGGAGGTGCGGGCCTTCCTGCCGGACGAGGGTCTCGCCGAGGAGGTCACCCAGTCGGCGGATGTCGGCGCGCAGTTCGGGGCTGCTTGTCGTCTGGTCGTCGGCACTGCTCACAGGTGCGGCTCCTTGCAGTGTTGAAGCTCGTCCGGGAGGGAACTCGGGTGTCAGGCCCCGCGGCGGGGCCGCGTACGGATCTGACTTCCGGGAAGAAAAACAGAGCGGACCGCGCTGTCCGACCGTTTCCAAGGATAGGTGTCGATGCGGACGCGCGGACTCGCGGGCTCTTGCTGCCGGGTGCCGCACTGCCATACTTACGACGCCGTAGGTTACGGGACCGTAGGAAGTGTGGTGCGGTCTCGCGGACCTGGCATCTCTCTCGACCCACGACCCCACAGGGGACGCGCATGACCTCAAGCTCCGATGTGATCGAAGACCCTTCACCGGCGCCGGACGACTCCTCGACACCCTCCGCCACTCTGGGTGGTGAGCAGAAGCGTTCGATCGAGCAGATCTCGTTGCTTCTGTTCATCATCGTGCCGTTCGTGGCCTTGTTGGCGGCGGTGCCGCTGGCATGGGGCTGGGGGGTGAGCTGGCTGGACCTGGGTCTGTTGGTCTTCTTCTACTACCTCGGGTGTCACGGCATCACCATCGGTTTCCACCGGTACTTCACCCATGGTTCCTTCAAGGCGAAGCGGCCTCTGCGGATCGCGTTGGCGATCATGGGGTCGATGGCGGTGGAGGGGCCGCTGGTCCGCTGGGTGGCGGATCACCGTAAGCATCACAAGTTCTCCGACGCGGAGGGCGACCCGCATTCGCCGTGGCGTTTCGGTGAGACGCTGCCGGCGTTGATGAAGGGTCTGTGGTGGGCTCACATCGCCTGGATGTTCGACGAGGAGCAGACTCCGCAGGAGAAGTACGCCCCGGATCTGATCAGGGATCCGGCGTTGCGGGCGATCTCGCGGCAGTTCGTGCTGTGGACGCTGTTGTCGTTGGCGTTGCCGGCGTTGATCGGCGGGCTGGTGACGATGTCGTGGTGGGGGGCGTTCACCGGGTTCTTCTGGGGTTCGCTGGTGCGGGTGGCGTTGCTGCACCACGTGACCTGGTCGATCAACTCGATCTGTCACGCGGTGGGCAAGCGGCCGTTCAAGTCGCGTGACCGGTCCGGCAACGTGTGGTGGCTGGCGGTGCTGTCCTGCGGGGAGTCGTGGCACAACCTGCATCACGCCGATCCGACGTCGGCGCGGCACGGTGTGATGCGCGGGCAGGTGGACTCCTCGGCGCGGTTCATCCGCTGGTTCGAGATGCTGGGGTGGGCGTATGACGTGCGGTGGCCGTCACGCTCGCGTATCGATTCGCGTCGGAACACGGACGGGGACGGCTCCCGGCGCCGGAAGGTGACCGCCGACGCGGCATGATGGACGCCGTGGCGACCGACTCCAGCAGTACCCCGAGCAATGACAAGCCGCGGCGAGTGCGTCGCACCCGGATGACCGGTGCGGAGCGTCGCCAGCAGTTGCTGGAGATCGGTCGCACCCTGTTCGCGGCGAAGGGGTTCGAGGGCACGTCGGTGGAGGAGATCGCGGCGAAGGCCGGGGTGTCCAAGCCGGTGGTGTACGAGCACTTCGGTGGCAAGGAGGGGCTGTACGCGGTGGTGGTGGACCGTGAGATGCGTCGTCTGCTGGACATGGTGACGAGTTCTCTCACGGCGGGTCATCCGCGGGAGCTGTGCGAGCAGGCGGCGTTCGCGCTGCTGGACTACATCGAGGAGTACACGGACGGTTTCCGCATCCTGGTGCGGGACTCGCCGATTCCGCAGTCGACGGGTTCGTTCGCCTCGCTCATCTCGGACATCGCCACGCAGGTGGAGGACATCCTGGGTCGTGAGTTCAAGAGCCGCGGTTTCGATCCGAAGCTGGCGCCGTTGTACGCGCAGGCGCTGGTGGGGATGGTGGCGCTGACCGGTCAGTGGTGGCTGGACGTGCGGCGGCCGAAGAAGGCGGAGGTGGCGGCGCATCTGGTGAATCTGGCGTGGCACGGTCTGGACGGTCTGGAGGCCAGGCCGCATCTGATAGGCCGCCGCAAGAGCTGACGTACGCGCGCGTGCTGCCGTCGCGCGCGCGTGCTGCCGTCGCGCGCGCGTGCTGCCGTACACCTGCCGGTGCCGTACACATGCCGAGGGCCCCCGCTGCGGTTCGCGTGGCGGGGGCCCTCGGCATGTCTGTTCGAGTCGGTGCTCGACGACGTCTCGGCTCAGTGCTTGAAGACGTCCTTGGCCTTCTCCTTGGACTGGCGGGCGTCGCCCTTGGCCTGCTCGGCGCGTCCTTCGGCCTCGAGCCGCTCGTTGCCCACGGTCCGCCCGGCCGCTTCCTTGACCTTGCCCTTGACCTGCTCGGTCTTCGCCTTGGACTTCTGCTCGCCTGCCACGGTGTCTCACTCCCAGTCAGGTTGCCGGTTTCCTGGAGGACCGGGTGACCCGTTACGGGCGGCCCAAACAACGGACCGGGTCCGCTCCCCCGCCCGGGCCGGACGGTGTGGGGGTCTCACCTGCCCTTGCGGGCCACCGTGAACAGGCGGCGGAACGGGAGGACCGTGCCGTAGGGGCGGGGCGGGTAGGCCTGGCGGAGCAGGTCGCGGTATTGGGTGACGAAGGCGGTGCGGGTCTCGGGGTCGTCGGCGAGGGCGGTGAGGACGGGGCGCAGGCCGGTGCCCTTGGCCCAGTCCAGGACGGGGTCCTCACCCGTGAGGACGTGGTGGTACGTCGTCGTCCAGACGTCGGTGTCGCAGCCGAGGCGGGCGAGGTGGTCGAGGTAGGTGGCGGGGGTGTGGACGGAGTCCTCGGGGCGGAGGATGCCGGCGAGGCGGTTCCTCCAGCGGGGGGTGTCGGCGAGTTCGCGCATGAGGGCGTGCAGGGGTGCGTCGAGGGTGTGGGGGACCTGGAAGGCGAGGGTGCCGCCGGGGGCGAGGCCGGCCAGCCAGGCGGGGAAGGCGTCGAGGTGGCCGGGGACCCAGTGGAGGGCGGCGTTGGAGACGATGAGGTCGTAGGTCTCGGTGGGCGTCCAGGTGGTGAGGTCGGCGTGGGTGAAGTCGAGGTGCGGGCCGGCGTGCGCGCGGGCCTCGGCGAGCATCTGGGCGGAGTTGTCGTAGCCGGTGACGTGGGCGGTGGGCCAGCGGCCGGTGAGGACGGTGGTGACGTTGCCGGGGCCGCAGCCGAGGTCGGCGATGCGGGGTGGTTCGCCGGGGAGGTGGGGGACGCGGGCGAGGAGGTCGGTGAAGGGGCGGGCGCGGTGGCCGGCGTGGCGCAGGTACTGGGCGGGGTCCCAGGTGGGATTGGTCATGGGGCGGCCTCCTCGGGCGATGTCCTGGGCGTGTTCGGTGGGTCCACCGTCCCAGCCGATTTACCTTGACGTCAAGAGACTTGATGTCAAGAGACTTCACGTCGACACAACCACTACACTGATCGTCATGGAGGACGAGGTCGATCGGCTGGTCGCAGCGTGGCGCCGGGAGCGCCCGGACCTCGACGTGGAGCCGCTGGAAGTACTGAGCCGGGTGAGCAGGCTGGCCCGGCACCTGGACCGCGCACGCCGCCTGGCGTTCTCCGAGCACCAGCTGGAGCCGTGGGAGTTCGACGTGCTGACCGCGCTCAGGCGCGCCGGGCCGCCGTACCAGCTCTCGCCGGGGCAGTTGCTGACGCAGACCCTGGTCACGTCGGGCACGATGACGAACCGTATCGACCGGCTGGCGAAGAAGGGCCTGGTGGAGCGGCTGCCCGATCCGAGCGACCGGCGCGGTGTGCTGGTCCGGCTGACGGACGGCGGCAAGGACCGCGCCGACCAGGCTCTCGCCGGTCTGCTCGAACAGGAGCGGGCGATCCTCGCCGAGCTGTCCCACGCCCAGCGGGCGGAGCTGGCGGCGCTGCTACGCCAGCTGACCGCCCCGTTCGACAACATCCCCGGTTAGGTCCGCCGGTCCGACACCCGCCCGGCGGGCGAGCGCGACCGCGGCGAGCGTGGAGTGCACGCCCAGCTTGCCGAGGACGTTCTGCATGTGGGTGCGGACGGTGTGCGGGGACAGGAACAGCCGGTCGGCGACCGCCTTGCGCCCCAGCCCGGCGACCATGCAGCGCAGCACCTCGCGCTCCCTCGGGGTGAGGGACTCCACGAGGCGCTCGCTCTCGGTGCGGTGCTTGCGCGCGGCGGTCAGCTCCTTGAGCACGCCCGTGAGCAGGGCGGGAGGCAGATGCGTCTCCTCCCGCAGCACCCCGCGGACGACGGTCAGCAGCCGCGACAGCGAGCAGTCCTTCGCCACCCAGCCGGACGCCCCGGCCTGGAGGGCGAGGGCCGCGCGGCGCGGGTCGTCCTTCTCGGCGAGGACGACGATCCGGACGTGGGGCTGGGTGCCGCGGACGCCGGCGACGAGGGAGAGCCCGTCGACGAGCCCGTCCTCGCCCACCTCCCGCACGGGCACGGCCGGCCGTACGCCGGGCAGGTTCGCGCCCAGGTCGGCGTCGACGAGCAGGACGTCGTAGCGGCGTCCCTCGGCGGCGGCGCGCTCCAGGCTGCGCAGGGCCGCCGGACCGCTGCCGGCCGCGGAGACGTCGACGTCGGGCTCGGCCGCCAGGGCGGCGGCGAGCGACTCGGCGAAGATACGGTGATCGTCGACGACCAGAACTCGGATACGCACCACGAAACCCCCTTCCCCAGGCTCCTTCACGGAGCCGGGGATACCCCAGGCCCGGAGAACGACGACCGGCGCGGGCACGACGCCCGGAGGGGGTGTCCGACCGCACGGCCGCCGCCGTGCAGAGAGTGCTACCCCCACCGCGGGCGTCGTACCCGACTGTCTCGCCCCCTGATCAGCACCGGCCCCCACCGGTGCTGTCGACCAGCGTAGGGCTGCGCGGGGAGAGCGGAAGGCGAATCGCAGAACTGGCCGTCCCGCGCGTTTATGGTGTGCCGCATGTTCCGTCTTGAGGCAGAAGTCGACAGATCCCGACGCGATCTGCTCCGGTCCCGGCTGCGTGACACCAACACGGCGGCCTCGCCCGTCCTGCGCGCGCTGCGCGGTACGCCCGCCGAACGCGAGGCGCCGCTGCACGTGTGGGCGTCGGACGACACCGGCGCGCTGGCCGGCGGCCTGGTCGGCCACACCTGGACGACCTGGCTGCACGTCACCTACCTCTGGGTCGACGAACGTCACCGCGGCACCGGCCTGGGCACCCGCCTGCTCACGGAGGCGGAGCGGCTGGCCCACGACGAACGCGGCTGCCGGCGCTCCCGCGTGGAGACGTGGGACTTCCAGGCGCCGCACTTCTACCGCCGGCGGGGCTACGACGTGGTGTGCGTGATCGAGGACTATCCGCCGGGCGTCACGGAGTACACGCTGACGAAGCGGCTGGGGTGACGGCCTCGGGGCCGTACCGGGTCCGGTCGCTCCCCTCGAAAGCCGTCGGCCCCGCACGGGTGTGCGGGGCCGACGGCGGTGTCCTGACGGTTCAGCCGAGTCGGCGGGCGCCTGCCGACGGGACCGCCTCGAAGACCCGGGGGGCGGTGAAGCCCGCCGCCGCGAAGGCCTCCTCGACCGCCTTGGTGATGGTGTCGACGTCGGCGGCCTCCGCGAGGACGATCGCCGAACCGCCGAAACCGCCGCCGGTCATGCGGGCGCCGAGGGCGCCGGTGGCGAGGGCGGTGTCGACGACGAGGTCCAGTTCGGGGCAGGAGATGCGGAAGTCGTCGCGGAGCGAGGCGTGGCCCTCGACCAGGACGGGGCCGATGGCGCGGGTCTCGCCGGACTCCAGCAGGGACACCACGGTCTCCACCCGCTGGTCCTCGGTCACGACGTGGCGGACGAGCCGGCGGACCTCCTCCTCGTCGCCGAGCCGGTCCAGCGCCGCGTCCAGCTCGGCGTAGGGGATGTCGCGCAGGGCGTCGATGCCCAGCAGGGCGGCGCCCTTCTCGCAGCCGGCCCGGCGCTTGCCGTACTCGCCGTCGCTGTGGGCGTGCTTGACCTGGGTGTCGACGACGAGCAGGCGCATGCCTTCGGCGGCGAGGTCGAAGGGGATCTGCTTCTGCGCGAGGTCGCGGGTGTCGAGGAACAGGGCGTGGCCGGCCTCGCAGCAGGCGGACGCCGTCTGGTCCATGATCCCGGTGGGGGCGCCGACGTAGACGTTCTCGGCGCGCTGGCACAGGCGGGCGAGCTGCCAGCGCTGGAGGCCCAGCTCGAAGAGGTCGTTGAGGGCGAGCGCGACGACGACCTCCAGGGCCGCCGACGAGGACAGGCCCGCGCCCGACGGGACCGTCGAGGTGAGGTGGATGTCGGCGCCGGTGACCGGGTGTCCGGCCTCGCGGAGCGCCCAGACCACGCCGGCCGGGTACGCCGTCCAGGAGCGGTCGGACTCGGGGGTGAGGTCGTCCAGTCGCAGCTCGGCGACGCCGTCCTCGATGTCCGCCGAGTGCAGGCGCAGGACGCCGTCGGTGCGGCGGGAGACCGCGGCGGTCGCCGTGTGCGGCAGCGCGAAGGGCATCACGAAGCCGTCGTTGTAGTCGGTGTGCTCACCGATGAGGTTGACGCGGCCGGGCGCCGCCCAGACGCCCTCGGGCTCGGCCCCGTACAGCTCGGCGAAGCCGGTCCTGACCTGCTGTTCTGCCCCCACTTACCGCTCCTCTGCGATCTTCTGCGTGAACTCCCACGCGTCGGCGACGATACCCGCGAGGTCCGCGCGGGACGGGTTCCAGCCGAGGCGCTCGCGGGCGGTGGCCGCCGAGGCGACCAGGACCGCGGGGTCGCCGCCCCGGCGGGGGGCCGTGACCTCGGGGATCGGGTGGCCGGTGACCTCGCGGACGGTCTCGATGACCTCGCGGACGGAGAAGCCGTTGCCGTTGCCGAGGTTGCAGATGAGGTGCTCGCCGGGGGTGGCGGCCGCCACGGCGAGGAGGTGGGCCTCGGCCAGGTCGGCGACGTGGATGTAGTCGCGGATGCAGGTGCCGTCCGGGGTCGGGTAGTCGTCGCCGAAGACGGAGATCGCCTCGCGGCGGCCCTGCGCGACCTGGAGGACGAGGGGGATGAGGTGCGACTCGGGGTCGTGGCGCTCGCCCTGTGCCCCGTAGGCGCCGGCCACGTTGAAGTAGCGCAGCGACACCGCGCCGAGGCCGTGGGCGGTGGCCTCGCCGGTGATCATGTGGTCGACGGCGAGCTTGGACGCGCCGTAGGGGGAGGTCGGCGCGGTCGGGTCGGTCTCGGTGATGGGGGTGCTGACCGGCTCGCCGTAGGTGGCGGCGGTGGAGGAGAAGACGAGCTTGCGCACGCCGGCCTCGCGCATGGCGCCGAGCAGGGCCATGGTGCCGCCGACGTTGTTCTCCCAGTACTTCTCGGGCTTCACGACGGACTCGCCGACCTGCGAGAACGCGGCGAAGTGGAGCACGGCGTCGAAGGAGTCGTCGAGCCACTTCCCGGCGTCGCGGATGTCGCCCTCGACGAACGTGGCGCCCGCGGGGACGCCCTCGCGGAAGCCGGTGGACAGGTTGTCGAGGACGACGACCTCGTGTCCGGCTTCCAGCAGGTGCTGGGCGACCACGCTGCCGACGTATCCCGCGCCGCCCGTGACCAAGTACTTGCCGCTCATCAACTCGCTACCTCTCGCAGTCGCTTCGCCGCGTGCTCCGGCGGCACGTCGTTGATGAACACGTTCATGCCGGACTCGGAACCCGCGAGGAACTTCAGCTTGCCGGACGTACGGCGGATGGTGAAAAGCTCGAGGTGCAGCGCGAAGTCGTCGCGGTTGACGCCCTCGAACTCCTCCAGCGCGCCGAACGGCGCCTGGTGCCAGCCCGAGATGTACGGCGTAAGGGGCTGGTCCTCCCCGAAGATCCGGTCGAAGCGCCTCAAGAGTTCCAGATAGACCTGGGGGAACTCTGTGCGCGCCTCCTCGTCGAGGCCGAGCAGGTCGGGCACCCGGCGCTTGGGGTAGAGGTGCACCTCGTACGGCCAGTGCGCGGCGTACGGCACGAAGGCGACCCAGTGTTCACCCTCCAGGACGACCCGGTCACCGGCGAATTCACGCTCCAGGACGGCGTCGAAGAGGTTTTCGCCGCCGGTGGCCTCCTTGTGGGCGGCCACCTGGCGCAGCATCAGGGCGGTGCGGGGCGTGGTGAACGGGTAGGCGTAGATCTGCCCGTGCGGGTGACCCAGAGTCACGCCGATCTCGGCACCGCGGTTCTCGAAGCAGAACACCTGTTCCACGGAGGGCAGATGCGACAGCTCGGACGTCCGGTCCGTCCACGCGTCCAGGACCAGTCGCGCCTGCTCCTCGGTGAGGTCGGCGAAGGAGGCGTTGTGGTCGGAGGTGAAGCAGACCACCTCGCAGCGCCCGGCGTCACCGGCCAGCGAGGGGAAGCGGTTCTCGAAGACGACGGCGTCGTACGAGGAGTCCGGGATCTCGCTCAGCCGGTCGCCCTGCGAGGGGCACAGGGGGCACTCGTCGGCCGGCGGGTGGTAGGTGCGCCCCTGGCGGTGCGAGGCGATCGCGACCGAATCGCCGAGGAGCGGGTCCCTTCGTACCTCCGAAGTGGTGACCGTGGGCTCCAGGGGGCGCCGGTCCACCGCGTCGCGCACCGTGTCGTCCCGCAGGTCGTAGTAGATCAGCTCACGACCGTCGGCCAAGCGGGTCGAGGTCTTCTTCACCGCGGCTCTCCATCCGTACACCAACACAGCGAGTCAGTTCCAACAGAACTAAACACATCAAACCACAATCCCCCACGAGAGTCACCACCACAACCAAACAAAGTCCACCAAGCGAAGTGAGCAGTGCATGCGAACCCCCACGTATCTCGCGGCTGAGCTACGCCTTCCGACCAACTGGCTCGACTACACGATCATGGCGATCTACTTCGTGGTCGTCCTGGGCATCGGCTTCGCCGCGCGCCGCTCGGTGAAGACCAGTCTCGACTTCTTCCTCTCCGGCCGCTCCCTGCCCGCCTGGATCACCGGCCTCGCCTTCATCTCGGCGAACCTGGCGGCCACGGAGATCCTCGGCATGGCCGCCAACAGCGCGCAGTACGGCGCGTACACCGTCCACTGGTACTGGATCGGCGCCATCCCGGCCATGGTCTTCCTCGGCCTGGTCATGATGCCCTTCTACTACGGCTCCAAGGTCCGCTCGGTCCCCGAGTTCCTGCTGCTGCGCTTCGACAAGGGCGCCCATCTGCTCAGCTCGGCCCTGTTCGCCTTCGCCGCCATCCTGATCTCCGGCGTGAACCTGTACGCCCTCGCCATCGTCGTCGAGGCGCTGCTGGGCTGGCCGCAGTGGCTGGCGATCGTCGTCGCGGGCTTCTTCGTGCTGGCGTACATCACGCTGGGCGGCCTGTCGTCGGCGATCTACAACGAGGTGCTCCAGTTCTTCGTGATCCTCGCGGCCCTGATCCCGCTGACGGTGCTCGGCCTGAAGAAGGTCGGCGGCTGGGACAGCCTCACGGACTCGCTGACGAAGTCCCACGGTGACGACTTCGTCTCGGCCTGGGGTGGCACCGGCATCGGCAGCGACAACCCGCTGGGCGCGAACTGGCTGACGATCGTCCTCGGCCTCGGCTTCGTCCTCTCCTTCGGCTACTGGACGACGAACTTCGCCGAGGTGCAGCGCGCCCTGTCCGCGAAGAACCTGTCGGCGGCCCAGCGGACCCCGCTGATCGCCGCCTTCCCGAAGATCTTCATCGTCTTCCTGGTGATGATCCCGGGCCTGGTGGCGGCGGTCCTGGTCCCCAAGATCGGCACCGCGGGCTCCGACCTCCAGTACAACGACTCGATCCCGTACCTGATGGAGCAGCTGCTGCCCAACGGCGTCCTGGGCATCGCCGTGACCGGTCTGCTGGCCGCGTTCATGGCGGGCATGGCGGCGAACGTGTCGTCCTTCAACACGGTGTTCACCAACGACATCTGGGCGAAGTACGTGGTGAGGGGCCGCGAGGACGCCTACTACGTCCGCTTCGGCCGGCTCATCACGGCGATCGGTGTCGCGGCGTCGGTCGGCACGGCGTTCCTCGCCTCGTCGTTCTCCAACATCATGAGCTACCTCCAGACCCTGTTCTCCTTCTTCAACGTGCCGATGTTCGTCGTCTTCATCGTCGGCATGTTCTGGAAGCGCGCGTCGAGGAAGTCCGGCTTCTGGGGTCTCCTCGCGGGCACCACGGCCGCGATGGTCAACTACTTCGTCCTCTACAAGCAGGACATCATCGGCATCCCGACCGACCAGGGCGCCAACTTCGTCTCCGCGATCGCGGGCTTCGTCGCGGGCGCGGTGGTGATGGTGGTGGTCTCCCTCTTCACCGCCCCCAAGCCGGCCAAGGAACTCCAGGGCCTCGTCTACGGCACGGTCTCGCCCGGCATGGCCGAGCCGCCCGCCGCCGGCGACGACGCCTGGTACCGCCGGCCGGCGCTGCTGGGCTGGGGCGCGATCATCCTCGCCGCCGCCTGCTACATCCCGTTCTCGATCTCGTTCTAGGCCCGACCGCGGGAGGATGGAAAGACCATGTCCGAGCAATTCGAACCGTCCGAGCGGGCGGAAGCGGCCGAGCGGCTGCGCAAGGCCGGCTACTCCGAGGCCGACGTCCAGCGCGAGGTCTCCGAGCTGGAGGAGAAGTCGGCGACCGCCGCCCGCATCTTCGACCTGCGCCGCATCATCGGCGGCCTGTTCGTCGTGTACGGCGTCATCGTCGCGATCGCGGGCCTCACCGACGGTGACGCGGAGATCGACAAGGCCCAGGGCGTCAACATCAACCTGTGGACGGGCCTGGGCATGCTGGCCCTCGGCATCTTCTTCCTGGTCTGGCTGAAGCTGAGGCCGACGGTCCCGCCCCCACTGCCGCCGGAGACGGCGGAGCGCCGGGACTGAGGGGTCGTCTCGCGTACGGGGCCGGGGTCCGCGTGGGTGGCGGGGTCCGGCCCGGCGCGTGTGCGGGGACGAGGCGGTGCCCGTCCTGTCTACTCGCCGGCGAAGAGGTCGTCGGCGGCGGTGGCATGAACGGCGCGCTGGGACGAGGTGGTGAGCCGGTCGAGGTCGGTGCAGGATCCCACGCGCTCGCGAACGTGGTCGGCCACTTCGATGCCTCGCCGGCAGAGGCGGTTCAGGGTCATCTCGGCAGCGCCTCTACTCTGCCTTCTTCCCGCCCGTCCTCGCGCACCTGCTCCGCGAGTGTGTGCCGCCAGAAGGACTGCATCGCCGGTTCCGCCAGGCAGGAGTCGGCCTGGAAGATCCGGTGCGTGGCCTCGTGGGACGAGCCGACCATCGGCTCTCCTTCCTGTGCGATGTGATCAACGAGCTATGCCGCCGCCAGGTCGCACCACACGTACTTGCCCCGGTGCCCGAACCGGGACAGCGGGTGCCAGCCCCACACGTCGGCGCAGGCCCGGACCAGGGCGGTGCCGCGCCCGTTCTCGGCGTTGGCGAGGTCCGCCAGGTCGTCCGGCGGGTCGGGAGGTGCCGGGTTCGCGTCCCACGCGCCGATCCGCAGGACGCCGTCGGCCCAGCTGATCCGCAGGGCCGCCGGACCCTTGGTGTGCAGTACGGCGTTGGAGACCAGCTCGGAGGCGATCAGCTCCGCGGTGTCCACGAGGTGGATGAGCCCGTACATGGTCAGGATCAGACGCAGGGTGCGACGGCAGATCGGGACGGCTCTGAGGTCGTTGGGCAGGGAGAGGGAGTACTCCCAGGCGCCGGAAGTGGATTCGGGCATGCGTCAGCTCCAGGTGGGGGGCGGGTGAGTGAAGGCGCGGTGGCATTGCCGCGACCGCCATGGCAGGACGGTGCGGTGCGCTTCCGCAGGGTGAACGTCGCATGACCGACGGTAGGGTAGAAATTCCTACCCTTGCAACTGACTCACGTAATCTGACTCCGAACGAGAAGTCCCGGAGAGGCAGTTACTCGGATGACCATGCGGAACCAACCCACGGCCCGCCAGGTTCGCCTGGGTTCCGAACTGCGCAAAGTGCGGGAGGCCGCAGGCAGGACGGCCAAGGAGGTGGCCGCGCTACTCGGCTCGAGTTCGGCCCACATGAGCCAGATCGAGGCCGGGAGTTCCGCGATCAGCGAGGAACGTCTGCGAAGGCTGGCGGCTCACTGTGACTGCACGGACGAGAAGTTGATCGATGCCCTTGTGGCGATGGCGACCGACCGGACACGCGGCTGGTGGGACGACTACCGAGGGGTTCTGCCCCAGGTGAACCTCGATGTGGCCGAGGCTGAGCACCATGCGACATTCCTGCGCGAGGTGGTCATCACCTATGTTCCGGGCCTACTCCAGACCCCCGACTATGCGCGGGCCGTCTTCAGTTACATGCGCCCTGAACTGCCCGAGAGCGAGCTGGCGCCCCGGGTCGAACACCGCATGAGACGACGGTCGGTCATCGAGGGGGACCACCCGACGCCGTACGAAACGATCGTCCATGAGTTCGCCCTGCGCGTGCGGGTGGCAGACCGGCGGACCTCGCTCCGGCAACTTCGATCAATCCTGGACCAGATCGAGCAAAGACATGTTGCGGTACGCGTCATCCCCGTCGATCAGGACGGCTTCGCCGGTGCCGGAGCATCAATGGTGTACGCCGACGGCCCGGTAGCCCAGTTGGACACAGGCCTTCGGGACGCTCCCACCGGCGTGGTCTTCATCGACGCCGTGGCGCAGCTGCAAAAGCTCCGAACACTCCTTCATAGAGTGGAAGATGCGTCGCTCGACCCAGTTGCGTCGAGGGACTTCATCCACCGCCTGACGAAGGAACTGTGAGACACGCAATGGACGACGCCCTGCACTGGCAAAGGTCCACATTCTCCGGAGGAGGCGAAGGAGACACCTGCGTAGAACTCGCCGCCTCCCCCACCCGCATCCACCTCCGCGAGAGCGACACCCCCACCACCACCCTCACCACCACCCCCGCCGCCCTCGCCCAGCTCCTGAAGGGCATACGAGCCGCCGTTCTGTGACATCCAAGGTACTGTGGATGTCATGACGACGGCTCCGTACGAGGACGTGCCCTTCAGCGAGCTGCTGCATCACCCGGCGGCCACCGCGCGGCGGCTCGACGCCGTCCGTGCGCTGCGGCTGCGTCGGCGGGACGCGGGGGACCTGGCCCTGATGCGTGCCGACCAGCTGGAGCGGGACGCCAGCGTGGTGGACTTCACCGCGCGGCTGCTCGCCGGACTGATCCGCACCGACAACCCGGCGACTCTGCGCACGCTGCTGCCCGAGGCCCTGCCGTGGTCGGTGTTCCTGCCCGACGAGGACGTACGGACGATGCTCGCCGAGCTGGCCGAGACCGCTCGCGGGGCAGCCTCACTCGGGAACCTCACGCCCATAGCGTTGCTGCTCACACAGTGGCGGCACACCGCGGAGATCCACGCGGACCCGGAACTGCACGCGGCGCTGACCCGTGAGCCCGAGGGCGACCTCGGCCCGGTGCCGACGCCTGCCCCGGACGCGCCCGCATGAGCCCGAAGCGAGGAGACCGCGCCGCATGGATCACCCACGTGGGCACCGCCCGTCCCAAGGCCACCGAATGACACCGCCCAGTCTCCAGACTCCCGTTGCTGCCCTGCACTGGCAGAAGTCGTCCTTCTCCGGCGGCGGCGAGGGCAACGACTGCCTAGAGCTGGCGTCCTCCCCCACCCGCATCCACCTCCGCGAGAGCGACACCCCCGCCACCACCCTCACCACCACGCCCGCCGCTCTCGCCCAGCTCCTGAGAGGCATACGCGCCGGCGCCCAGTGATCTGGCCCGGGGGACGGTGGGAAGGTCAGGACTCCGGTGCCGGGTCCTCGGTCCGAAGTTCCCGCGTCAGTGGTCCCGCCCGGTCCAGCAGGCCCGTCCTCGCTGCCAGCGCCGCCGCCTCCAGGCGGGAGCCGACGCCCAGTTTCATCAGGACCCGTTGGACGTGGGTGCGGGCGGTGGAGGGGGCGATGCCCATGCCGGCGGCGATCAGGCGGGTGTCCTCGCCGTCGGCCACGCGGACCAGGACCTCCACCTCGCGGGGGGTCAGGAGCCGGAGGAGGCGCTGACCCTCGTCGTCCGGCTGGGCCGCGGGGTTGAGCAGCTCGCTGAAGGCGCCCTGAAGGAGTTGGGGGGCCACCGCCGCCTCGCCGGACCTCGCCTTCATGATCGCCCGCTCCACCCCCTCGATGCGCTCGTCATGGCGTACGTAGCCGCAGGCGCCCGCGGCGAAGGCCGCCGCGATGCCGCGTGGGTTCGGTACCGGGCCGAGGACCAGGACGGCCACCTGGGGCCGCTCCCGCTTGATGCGGACGACCGGGTCGAAGATGCCCGGTTCGGCGGGGGTGGCCGTGCCCAGCAGGCACACCTCGGGTGCCCGGGTGATGACGAGTTCCGCCGCGCCGGCGGCGGGCGCCGCCGCGGCGAGCACCCGGTGCCCCCGCAGTTTCAGCGCCGAGGCCAACGCCTCGGCGAGCAGTCGGTGGTCGTCGACCACCATCAGCCGCACTCCCAACGAGCAACCCCCCAGTCCCCCCATGGATGCCCACACGGACAAACAGGCAAAGCCAGACAACGGCACACGCGCAGACGGACAAAGGGTGCCCCCCGGCACCCCGTCCTTCATGCCCCCGGAAGCTACACGCTTGTTCGACGTCGCGCTCCCCCTACCGGCGAGAAGTGCCCCGGATCGCCGAATTCCCCGCACGCGGAGGTGACGAGCGGTACGTGCGACGGCCCCGCCCCCGGAACAGCTGAACGGGGACGGGGCCGTCGAGGCGGTGGCGCGACGGTCAGCCGCCGGTGCCGAACGCCAGCGCCAGGTACTCCTTGTCGCGTGAGCTGGAGCCGGAGGCGTACACCGCGGACATGTACAGGTGCCCCTGCGCGTAGATGATCTCGGAGTACTCGGGGAGCAGGCTGCTCTCCGCGTCCCGGACCGACTCCGTCGACGGGTTCGCCAGCAGCTTGGTCTGCTTGAACGTGCCGCCGTCGACGCTGACGACCTGTCCGCCCTCGTCGTAGGGCGGGCGCTTGTACGCGATGACGTTCTCGCCGTCCGTGCGCAGCGGCACCAGCGTGTAGCCGTCGCCGGCGTCGGCCCGCTGGCCGGTCTGCTTGCCGGTGGTCAGGTCGAAGGCGACGATCTCGTTGGTCCGGCTGTACTCACCGGTGCCGTCGTGCTCCTCCGTCGGGAGGTACAGCCGGTTCGGGCCGACCGCGATCCCGCTGCACTTCTCCAACTCGGTGATGCCGTCGCAGCGGGCCGCGAACTGCTCGCCCGGCGCGGAGATCCGGGTCAGCAGCTTGCCGGTCTTGTTGTCGAGGGAGAAGAAGTCGGAGATGCCGCTGCCGTCCTGGGCGCTGTCGCCGACGTCGGCGGCCACGACCAGCGGGTCCGTCGACACGACGCTCGCGTACTCGATGCCGGTCGCCATCTTGTACTCGGAGAGCACCTTCCCGGAGGCCGGGTCGATGGTCTGGATGTGCAGCTGGCGCGCGTCGTAGGAACCGCACTTGCGCACCGCGACCAGCTTCGCGCCGCCGCCGTATCCGGCGTCGTAGCAGGTGTCGGCCGCCTTCGGGGACCACAGCAGCTTGCCGGTGGTGATGTCGAAGGCGGAGCCGCCCTCGGTGGCGCCCAGCGCGACGGTGTTCGCGCTGACGGTGACGTTGTCGAAGGTGATCGGGGAGTCGCCGGACGGGACGGTCTTGCGCCACAGCTGCTTGCCCGCGTTGAGGTCGATCGCGGCGACCTCGCTGCAACCGGCCGAGGAGTCCTTGGCGGGCATCTTCGGCTGGAACACCACCGCCGTCCTGCCGTCCGCCGTCATCTTCCGGCTGGCCGTGCACACCGGGCCGGGCAGCTTGATCGTCCAGAGCTTCGTGCCCTTGTCGGGGTCGTAGCCGACGATCTCGGCGACGCCCGACTTCACGTACGCCTTCTCGGTCAGCCAGGAGCCGCTCACGACGACGCTGTCGTCCTTGGCGACCGCGGGCGACGGGATCTGGAAGAGGAGCTTGGAGGCCGGGTCGCCGGGCACCTTCTCCGTGCCGCCGGACGACGTCGTGCCGCCGGTGCCGCCCTTCTCGTCGCCGCCTCCGCCGGTCGTGCCGCCGCTGCTCGCGGTGTCGTCCTTCTTGCCGTCGTCACCGGAGTTCGCGTACCAGACGCCACCGCCGACGATCAGCGCGATCGCGACGACGGCCGAGACGATGATCGCGACCTGGGCGTTGCGTCTGCGGCCGCCGCCGGTGGGCTGCGACGGCATCGGCATGGTGGGCTGACCGGGGTGGCCCGGGTAGCCGGGCGTGGTCGGGTAACCCTGCGGAGCCGGATAGCCCTGCGGAGCCGGGTAGCCGGGTGTGGTCGGCTGACCGGGCTGCCCCGGGTAGCCGTACCCCGGCTGCCCGCCGTGCGGCGCCGGTGGCTGCGGGGCGTAGGGGGCCGGGGCGGGGGCCTGCTGGGCGTACGGGTTCGGCGCGCCGGGCCCGGCCTGGTGACCGGGATAGCCGTAACCGGGGCCGGTCGGCGGCTGGGGCGGCTGGCCGGGCTGGGCCGCCTGCGGATAGCCGTAACCGGGCGCTTGCGCCGGAGGCTGCGGCGGACCCGCGGGGGTCTGCGGGGGCTGGCCCGGATAGCCGTAACCGGCCTGCGGGGCAGGCTGCGGCGGACCCGCGGGGGCCTGAGGGGGCTGGCCCGGATAGCCGTAACCGGCCTGCGGGGCCTTGCTGAGCTGGGGTCCCGCCGGCGGGGCCGCGGGCGCGGCGGGGGGCGGGGGCTGCGGTGCCGCGGCGGGCGGCTGGGGAGCCGGCGTGCCGGAACCGGCCTGCGGCGGGGCGTCCTGCGGCTCCTCGGGAGCACCGGCGGTGTCCTGCGACGGAGGGCCGTCCTGGGGCGGCGTGTCCTGGGGTCGCTGGTCGCCAGGTTGCTGGTCCTGGGGCGCGCCGAAGGCGCCCTGCTGCTGCGGGGGCTGGTCCTCGGGGGTGCCCCGGGGCGGCTGGTTCGGCGGCGGAGGCGGCGGCTGGGTCATGGTGTGGGTACCTCGGGAGAACGCTGGGGAGGACGGGACCGGGGTTGCGGGACCGGTGGGACGCGGGAGGGCCGGGCGGCGGCGACGGCGCCGCGCGCTCCGGCCGGAGTCACTCGCCTCACTTGCCGTAGGCGAGCATCAGCTTCTCCTTCGCGTCGTCGTTGCCCGCGAGCCGGGTGGTGGAGATGTAGAAGCGGCCGTCCGCCCAGGCGAGGTCGCGGGAGAAGAAGCTGTCCTCGAGGTCGATCGTGCTCTCCGGCATCTGGAGCAGCGTCGACGGCGTGTGCGTGGAACCGGCGGTCGGGATCGACACGACCCGGCCGGCCGTGTCGTACGACGGCTCCACGTAGGCGACGAGGTTGCCGCCCTCGACGGTCACCGGCAGCATCGACTCGTCCGCCGGGGACTTCACGCGCCACTTCTCCTTGCCGGTGGCGAGGTCGAGCGCGACGATCTCGTTGGCGCCGGTGGTCGCCTCGGTGGGCAGGTAGAGGGTGTTGGCGTCGGCGGCCGTGCCCTCGCAGCCGGTGAGGTTGCGCTGGAGGATCGCCCAGCCGCACTCGGGGGCGAAGTCCTCGTCGACGCCGACCTGCGAACGGAACGTGCCGTCCGGCTTGAGCGTCGAGATGTTCCAGGCGTTCTTGTCCTTGTTGGTGCTGTAGATGACGAGCGGGTCCATGGAGTACGCGCGCGCCACGGTCCAGCCCTTGTCGAACTTCTGGGTCCACTTGACCTTGCCGGTCGCCGGGTCCAGCTCCTGCACCTCGTCGTGCTCGTTGGCGTCGGTCGCGTCGCAGGAGGCCACGGAGATCAGCTTCGCGCCGCCCGCGAAGGCGCTCGGGAAGCAGGCGTCGCCGTACTTCTTCTTCTCCCACAGCTTCTTGCCGGTGTTCACGTCGTACGCGGTGCCCGACTGCGAACGGCCCACCATCAGCGTGTTGCCCGTGACGGACAGTTCGACGGTGATGGCGCTGTCGAACAGCGCGCCGTCGGCGACCGTGCCCGTCCAGCCCTTGGCCCCGGTGTTGAGGTCGATCTGCTGGAGCTGGTTGCACTTGGCGCGGTCGCTCGCGCCGTTCATGTACGCCACGACGATCTTGTCGGTCGCCGTCTTCTGCGGGGTGACCGCGCAGACCTTCTGCGGCAGGGCGATGGTGTCCCAGGCGGGCTTGCCGTCACCGACGCCGTACCCGACGACCTCCTTGTACGCGGCCTTCACCGCGGTCTTGGAGGTGACCCACATGCCGGGGGCCTCGGCGCCGGAGGCGGGGGCGTCGGGCGCCTCCTTGTACCAGAGCACCTTGGCCTCGCCGCTCTTGCGGTCGGCGTTGAAGTCCTCGGGGTCCTCGCCGCCGTCGCCGCTGCCGTCACCGGGGTTGACGGGGCTGTCGCTCGCCGACGGCTTGCCGTCGTCGCTCGGTCCGGCGACCGGCTTCTTCTCCCCGCCGCCGCCGTCATCGCCGGTGACCGCGAACACCGTCCCGCCGATCACCAGCAGCGCCGCCACCGCGGCCCCGACGACCAGCGCCGGCTTTCCCTTGAACGGGTTGCGGGAACCGGGCTGCGGGGTGCCGGGAGCACCGGGGAACTGGGGCGGCGGGTAGCCGTAGCCGGGCTGCTGCCCGTAGGGACCGACCGGCTGGCCGTACGGTCCCGGCTGCTGCGGCTGCCCGTACGGGCCCGGTGCGCCCGGTGCGCCGTAGGGGCCGCCCGGCTGGGCGTACGGCCCCGGCTGCGGGGGCTGTTGCTGCTGCGGAGGCTGCTGCGGGTAGCCGTAACCCGGGTGCGGAGCCTGCGGCGGCTGGCCGGGCGGGCCCTGCGGCGGCTGGGCCGGCATCTGCGGCGCGCCGAAGCCACCACCCTGCGGCGGCTGGTCCTGCGGTGCTCCGAAACCACCCTGCGGCGGCTGTTGGTTGGGCGGCTGAGTCATCAGCGTCTCCCCCTCGCTCACTGATTTTTAGCCACGCCCTGAGGCTCGTGACGGACCCGGATTCATGCTCAGAAAGTTGTCGGACGGCTCTTTCTATCACCCGGGACCGACAGCGACGGGGCCCGCGTCCACCCCTGTTCCCAAGGGAGGACCGGGCCGTGATGCCGCCGTTACGCGCCTTCACGCCCCCTTCACGCGGCGCGTGCGCCGTCACCGCGCGCCGGGGCGTGTTCACGGTTGCGTGCCCCGCGCCCGCGGAGTCGCCCGCATCCCGCTACCCGCGCGTTTCGGTCACGTCTGCGGGTTCACACCGGTGGGTGCGCGCCGATACAGGTGGGCAACCACCGGCACGCACCCACCGGTTCACTCCGGGCCGGTTCACCCCGGCCGGTTCACCCCGGCCGGTTCACCCCGGCCGGTCAACTTCGGCCGGTTCACCCCGACCGGTCAACTCCGGCCGGTTCACCCCGACCGGTCAACTCCGGCCGGTTCACCCCCGACCGGTTCACGCGTCCTCGGCCAGCTCCAGCCAGCGCATCTCGAGTTCCTCGCGCTCCCCGGCCAACCGGCGCAGCTCGGTGTCGAGTTCGGCGACCTTCCCGAAGTCGGTGGCGTTGTCGGCGATCTGCGCGTGCAGCTTGGCCTCCTTGTCGGAGACGCGGTCCAACTGACGCTCGATCTTCTGGAGTTCCTTCTTCGCGGCGCGCTGGTCGGCGGCGCTCCGCTCCGGCACCGCCTTCTGCGCGGCGGGCACCGCGGCGGCCGCGGCCTCCTCCATGCGCAGGCGGCGCTCCAGGTACTCGTCGATGCCGCGCGGCAGCATGCGCAGGGCGGAGTCGCCGAGGAGGGCGAAGACGCGGTCCGTGGTCCGCTCGACGAAGAAGCGGTCGTGGGAGATGACGATCATCGAGCCGGGCCAGCCGTCGAGGAGGTCCTCCAGCTGGGTGAGGGTCTCGATGTCGAGGTCGTTGGTGGGCTCGTCGAGGAAGAGGACGTTGGGCTCGTCCATCAGCAGCCGCAGGATCTGGAGGCGGCGGCGCTCACCGCCGGACAGGTCGCCGACCGGCGTCCACTGCTTCTCCTTGCCGAAGCCGAACGTCTCGCACAGCTGCCCGGCGGTCATCTCGCGGCCCTTGCCGAGGTCGACGCGCTCGCGCACCTGCTGGACGGCCTCCAGGACGCGCAGGCTCGGGTCGAGTTCGGCGACCTCCTGGGAGAGGTAGGCGAGCTTGACGGTGCGGCCCACGACGACCTTGCCGGCGGCCGGCTGGGCCTCGCCCTCGGTGCGGGCGGCGTCGGCCATGGCGCGCAGCAGGGACGTCTTGCCGGCGCCGTTGACGCCGACGAGGCCGATGCGGTCGCCGGGGCCGAGCTGCCAGGTGACGTGTTCGAGCAGCACCTTGGGGCCGGCCTGGACGGTCACGTCCTCCAGGTCGAAGACGGTTTTGCCGAGGCGCGACGACGCGAACTTCATCAGCTCGCCGCTGTCCCGCGGCGGCGGCACGTCCGCGATCAGCTCGTTGGCGGCCTCGACCCGGAAGCGCGGCTTGGACGTCCGCGCGGGCGCCCCGCGCCGCAGCCAGGCCAGCTCCTTGCGGACCAGGTTCTGCCGCTTGACCTCCTCGGTCGCGGCGATCCGCTCCCGCTCGGCGCGCGCGAAGACGTAGTCGGAGTAGCCGCCCTCGTACTCGTGGACGGCGCCGCGCTGCACGTCCCACATGCGGGTGCACACCTGGTCCAGGAACCAGCGGTCGTGGGTGACGCAGACGAGCGCGGAGCGGCGCTCGCGCAGGTGCTTGGCGAGCCAGGCGATGCCCTCGACGTCGAGGTGGTTGGTCGGCTCGTCCAGGACGATCAGATCCTGCTCGTCGATCAGCAGCTTGGCGAGCGCGATACGGCGCCGCTCACCGCCCGACAGCGGTCCGATGACGGTGTCCAGGCCCTGCGGGAAGCCGGGCAGGTCGAGCCCGCCGAAGAGTCCCGTCAGGACGTCGCGGATCTTGGAGTTGCCGGCCCACTCGTGGTCGGCCATGTCGCGGATGACCTCGTGGCGGACGGTGGCGGCGGGGTCCAGGGAGTCGTGCTGCGTGAGCACGGCCATGCGCAGCCCGCCGGAGTGCGTGACCCGGCCGGTGTCCGCCTCCTCCAGCTTGGCGAGCATACGGATCAGGGTGGTCTTGCCGTCGCCGTTGCGACCCACGACACCGATCCTGTCCCCTTCGGACACGCCGAGCGAGACACCGTCGAGCAGCGCACGGGTTCCGTACACCTTGCTGACGTTCTCGACATTGACCAGGTTGACGGCCATTTTTCTCCTGACAGGGGGATCGGTCAGCCACCCAGCCTAATGGGCGCGGGTCGGTGGCCGACGCCCTCGCGGGTCGGCTCCCCACCGCGGGGAACCGCTTCGTACTCGGCGGGAGGCGCTCAGAGCGCGGTGACGACCGTGGCTCCCGGAGCCGGCCCGGACGCCGTCCGCACGCTCCCGCAGGTGCCGGAGGCCCGCAGCGCCTGCGCGATCCTCTCCGCGGCGTCGGGGTCGCGCGCCAGGAACGCGGTGGTGGGGCCCGAACCCGAGACGAGGCTGGTGAGCGCGCCGGCCTCCTCCCCCGCCGCGAGGGTGCGGGCGAGGTCCGGGAAGAGCGACAGGGTGGCGGGCTGGAGGTCGTTGGAGACGGCGGCCGCGAGCGCGTCGGGGTCGCCCTTGCCGAGGGCGTCGAGGAGCGCGCGCGAGGCGACCGGTTCGGGGAGGTCGCGGCCCTCGGCGAGGCGGTCGAACTCGCGGAACACGGCAGGGGTCGACAGGCCGCGCCCGGCCGTCGCGAACACCCAGTGGAAGGTTCCGCCCACCTCCAGCGCGGTCAGCTGCTCGCCCCGCCCGACACCGAGGGCGGCACCGCCGACCAGGCTGAACGGCACGTCGCTGCCCAACTCGGCGCAGATTTCCAGGAGTTCCTCGCGGGACGCGCCGGTGCCCCAGAGCGTGTCGCAGGCCAGGAGGGCGCCCGCGCCGTCCGCGCTGCCGCCCGCCATGCCGCCCGCGACGGGGATGTCCTTGGCGATGTGCAGATGCACGTCCGGGCTGCGGCCGTGGCGCTCGGCGAGCGCGATCGCCGCGCGCGCGGCCAGGTTGGTGCGGTCCAGGGGGACGTGGGCGGCGTCCGGGCCCTCGCAGGTCACGCGCAGCTCCTGGGCCGGGGCGACGGTGACCTCGTCGTACAGGCCGACCGCCAGGAAGACGTTCGCCAGGTCGTGGAAGCCGTCGGGGCGGGCGGCGCCGACCGCGAGCTGGACGTTGACCTTGGCGGGCACGCGGACGGTGACGCTCACTCGGAGTCCTTCTCGCGCTGTGCGAAAGCCCGCTGACCGGAGTCCTGCTGCACGGGGTCGGGCTGCACGGGGTCGGACTCTTCCGGGTCAAGCTGCACGGGGTCGGGCTGCTCCGGGTCGGGCTGCCTGTGCTCGGCGATCCGCGCGAACTCCTCGACCGTCAGGGCCTCGCCGCGGGCCTGCGGGGAGACACCCGCGGCCACCAGCGCGGCCTCGGCCGCCGCCGCGGAACCGGCCCACCCGGCGAGCGCCGCCCGCAGCGTCTTGCGCCGCTGGGCGAACGCCGCGTCGACGACGGCGAACACCTCGCGCCGGGAAGCGGTCGTCCTGACCGGCTCGGCCCTGCGGACGAGGGAGACGAGGCCGCTGTCGACGTTGGGCGCGGGCCAGAAGACATTGCGGCCGATCGCGCCCGCCCGCCTGACCTCGGCGTACCAGTTGGCCTTCACGGACGGCACGCCGTACACCTTCGAGCCGGGAGCGGCGGCGAGACGGTCGGCCACCTCCGACTGCACCATCACGAGGGTGCGCTCGATGCTCGGGAAGGTACCGAGCATGTGCAGCAGCACGGGCACGGCGACGTTGTACGGCAGGTTCGCCACCAGGGCGGTGGGGGCGGGACCCGGCAGCTCGGTCACGTGCATGGCGTCGGAGTGCACCAGCGCGAAGCGGTCCGCGCGAAGCGGCATGCGGGCGGTGATCGTCGCGGGCAGGGCGCTCGCCAGCACGTCGTCGATCTCCACGGCCGTGACGCGGTCGGCGACCTCCAGCAGCGCGAGGGTGAGGGAACCGAGGCCCGGCCCCACCTCCACGACCACGTCCTCGGGGCGCACCTGCGCGGTGCGGACGATACGGCGGACCGTGTTCGCGTCGATCACGAAGTTCTGGCCACGCTGCTTGGTGGGCCGCACGCCGAGGGCTGCCGCGAGTTCGCGGATGTCGGCGGGGCCCAGGAGGGCGTCGGGGGTGGGGCTCGTCACGGGACAAGGGTACGGGGGCGTGGGGGCGGGGGTGTCCCGGGTGAGCCGGGCGGGGGCGGCGGCGAGTGGGGCGGGGGGGCGACTGCGAGTCGGGCGGAGCGGCGGCGAGTCGGGCGGGGGCGGGTCGCCGGGCGCGGGTGGGCGGTGCGCCGGGCGTGGGTGGGCGGTCACCCGGTGCGGGCGCTGGACGGAGGATCGTGCGGCCCGGCGCTTACGGGGTGCCGCCCGCGCCCACCCGCACCACCTCGCGCGGCCCGGATTGGCGCGGGCCGGGCAGGTGGGCCGGTGGCCGCGGGCTGGGCAGGTGGCCGATGCCCGCAGGCTGGGCGGGCGGGCAGTTGGCCGGTGGCTAGGCACGTGGCCGGTGCCCGCAGAATGGGCGGCGCGCAGGCCGGTGGCCGCAGGCAGGGCACATGGGCAGGTGGCCCGCAGGCTGGGGGCCGTGGGCACTGGGCCGGTGACTGGGCGGGCGGGCCGGTGACCGGTGCCCGGAGGGTGGGCGGGTGGGCCGGTGGCCGCGGGCCGGGCAGGTCGGATCGGTGGCCGGTGCCCGCTGGCTGGGCACGTGGCCGATGGCTGGGCACGTGGCCGGTGCCCGCAGATTGGGCGCGCAGGCCGGTGGCCGCAGGCAGGGCACGGGGACAGGTTGCCCGCAGGCTGGACCGTGGGCAGGTTGCCCGCAGGATGGGCCACGTGGGCCGTGGGCACGTGGTCCGGTGGCCGGTGCCGGTGGCCGCAGGCTGGGCGCGTGGGCCGATGGCCGCGGGTCTGGCGGGCCAGGTCGCCGCAGGCGCCCGGTGGTGGTGTCAGTTCTGGAGCTGAGGGCCGCAGTGGGGCCACGGAGTGGTGCCCCGGCGGGTGTAGAGCTTCTTGGCCCGGAAGGTCTGTTCGGAGGCCGGGGCGTCCTGGGGGCGGCCGGTGCCGCCGAGGCGGTGCCAGGTGTGGGTGTCGAACTGGTAGAGGCCGCCGTAGGTGCCCGAGGGGTCCACGGCGTCCGGGCGGCCGCCGGACTCGCAGGCCGCCAGCGCCTGCCAGTCGAGGTGATCGGCCCCCCGGACCGAGGTCGGCAGGGGCGTCGTACCGACCTTGACGACCTGCGTGCGTGGCTCACGCACGATCTCGGTCCTGACGCGTCTCGGCCTCTGGCGGACGCCGTTGACGGTGCGCAGGCTGTACGTGATCCGCAGCAGCCCCGGCTGACCGGCCCGCGCCACGACCTCCGTGCCCCGGAACAGCGTGGCGTCCTCGGTGCGCCGCACCAGGAACGGGATCGCCTCCTCCCGGACCTCCTTCGCGCCGGTGATCCGCAGGACGGTGATCGTCTGGCCGTCGCGCGGAAAGCTGCCGGGCGCGACGGACGTGGTGTCCTGGCCGCGCAGCGTGATGCCGGCCTCCTCGACGGCCTCGCGCACGGTCGCCGCGTTGGTGCGGACGGTGCGGGCCCGGCCGTCGGCCATGACCGTCACGGCGCGTTCGGTACGGACGTCGAGCGCCAGCCCCTCGCGTCCGATGCGCTGGGAGCGCGAGAGGGAGAGGTACGCGCCCTCCGCCCGCACCCCGAACTCCCTGAGCGCCCCCTCCACGGTGTGGGCCGTCGTCCACACCTCGCGCCGCCGGCCGTCGAGCGTGAGCCGGACGGGCCGGCCGTAGCGCACGGCGATCTCGTCGCCGTTGTCGAGGGCCGTGCCGGGGGCGGGCGCCACCACGTCGTGCGGCCCCACCGGCACGCCCTCCTGCGCGAGCAGCTCGCCCACGTCGTCGGCGAAGGTGTGCAGGGTGCGCGGCTTGCCGTCGACGGTCAGCTCGACCGCCTTGTCCTCGGCGACGAAGGCGGTCGTGCCACCCGCGAGGAACGCGACGACCAGCGCCTGGGGCAGCAGCGGCAGCAGGCGGCGCATCGGGGAGTCCGAGCGCTCGGACTCGCGCGTCCTGCGCCGGCGTGCGGCCCGGCCGTCCGCCTGGCGGGGCAGCGCCGCCTCGGCCGCCTCGGCCGGCACGGGCGGCCGGGGCGCCTCGTAGGCGGGCCGGTACGTGTCCTCGTACCCTCCGGGCGGCGTGTCCTGGTGCCAGGGCGCCGCGTGCACCCCGTACGCCAGGGTCTGCGCGTTGTGGACGTCGACGTAGGTGTCGTCGGCGCCGTGGGCGAGGGGCTCGGGGTGGTGTGCGTACTGCGCGTCCCACAGGTGGTGCACGTTGCTCACGCCGACACGCTCCAGGGGTCCTGGGGTCCGGAGGGGTCCGGATCGGGCCCCCAGAACCTAGCGGAGCGACCGTCACTCTCCAAAGCGACGCGGCTACCGAGAGTGGTGTTCGGGTGGGATGCCGAACACAGGTCCGGGGCGGGTCGATGACCGGGGGCGCTGGTCAGTGACCGAGGCGCGGAGCCGGTCGCCGGCCGAAGGCGCGGACCGGGTCAGTGACCGAGGCCCGAGCCGGTCGCCGGCCGAAGGCGCGGACCGGGTCAGTGACCGAGGCCCGAGCCGGTCGCCGGCCGAAGGCGCGTGGTCAGTAGCCGAAGGCGCGGGCCGTGTTGGCGGCCAGGGCGCCCGCCAGGTCGTCCTCGTCGATGCCGCGTACCGCCGCCATGGCGCGGACCGTGACCGGGACGAGATAGGGGGCGTTGGGTCGTCCGCGGTAGGGCGCCGGGGTGAGGAAGGGCGCGTCGGTCTCGACGAGGACCAGCTCCAGCGGGGCGACGGCGAGGGCGTCGCGCAGGTGCTGGGCGTTCTTGAAGGTGACGTTGCCGGCGAAGGACATGAAGTACCCGGCGCGGGCGCAGGTCTCCGCCATGTCGGCGTCGCCGGAGTAGCAGTGGAAGACCGTCCGCTCCGGGGCGCCCTCCTCCTCGAGCACGCGCAGCACGTCCGCGTGGGCGTCGCGGTCGTGGATGACGAGGGCCTTGCCGTGCCGCTTGGCGATCTCGATGTGGGCGCGGAACGAACGCTCCTGCGCGTCCTTGCCCTCGGGGCCGGTGCGGAAGTAATCCAGCCCCGTCTCGCCGACGCCCTTGACCTGGGGGAGCGCGGCGAGGCGGTCGATCTCGGCGAGCGCCTCGTCGAGCGCCCCGGCGCCTCCGGCCTCGCGCGCCCCCTTGCGGGACCAGCCGTCGGGGTCGCCGTGGACGATGCGGGGGGCCTCGTTGGGGTGCAGGGCCACCGCCGCGTGGACGCTGTCGTACGCCGCCGCCGTCTCGGCCGCCCAGCGGGAGCCGGCGACGTCGCAGCCGACCTGGACGACCGTCGTCACCCCGACCGACGCGGCTTTCGCGAGCCCCTCCCGGACGGTGCCGGACTGCATGTCGAGGTGGGTGTGGGAGTCGGCGACCGGGATCCGCAGGGGGGCCGGGAGCGGCGGCGCCGCGTTCTTGTCGGCGTTCGAAGGCATGCGCCGATCCTACGGAAGGGACACGCCCCCACGTCGGGGGCCGGTGGGCCCCTCGGGCTCAGCTGGCCCGGCGCTGGAAGGGGTGCAGGAGGTCGGACAGGTGCCAGTGGTGCTGCTCGTGGGAGTCCGGGAGTGCCGCGTCCGTCGGGCGCCGTGCCGCGGCCACCGGCGCCTCCACCGGTCCGGCCGGGGGCGCCGGGCGGGGGCGGGCCGCGCTCAGCGCGGAGGAGACCTGGCCGGCCCGCATGATGCGTACGAGATGCCCGTCGCAGTTCTGGCAGGCGGGCCGGCTCAGCGGTGACGGCACGAGCCGTCCGTCCGCCACGTACCGGACGAACTCGTGCCCCTCCCCGTCCCTGTGGTGCTCGATCTCGTACGCCTGTTCCCAGGCGTGCCCGCAGCGCATGCAGGCGAAGGAGTACGACTCCCGCACGACGGGTATCCCCGCACCGCGCGGGCCGGTCCGCCCGGTGTCCGGTCCCGCGATCTGCCCCGCGATCTCGCTGATCTCGCTCATGCCGGCTCCTCTGGTCCACTGGACGCCAGGGACGCACCGTCCCTGGCGTCCAGTGGACCGCTCCGCCGGGGCGCGCGCAGCCGACCTGTCGAGTGTTGGACCCGATTTGGGCGTTCCTTGCCGAAGCGGGACGCGAGGCGACTCGTGGGCTTTGCCGTCGACGACACTTCTTTACCGCCTGGTGGGAATAGCTCCCGGCAGGCGGCCGGGAGCGCCTCTCAGCCCGCGGCGTTCTTCGCCGCGACGACCGCGTCGAAGACCTGCCGTTTGGGCACCCCGGTCTCCGTCGCCACCGCCGCGATCGCCTCCTTGCGGCGCTCGCCGGCCTCCTCGCGCACCCGCACCCGCCGGACCAGTTCGGTCGCGTCCAGTTCGCCGGGGTCGCGCTCGGGCGCCCCGGTGACGACGACGGTGATCTCACCGCGCACGCCCTCCGCGGCCCACTCGGCCAGCTCCCCCAGCGGGCCGCGCCGGACCTCCTCGTACGTCTTGGTCAGTTCGCGGCAGACGGCGGCCCGCCGGTCGGTGCCGAACACCTCGGCCATCGCGGCGAGGGTGTCGTCCAGCCGGTGCGGGGCCTCGAAGTACACGAGGGTGCGGCGCTCCTCGGCGACCTCCCGCAGCCGGGACAGCCGCTCCCCCGCCTTGCGCGGCAGGAAGCCCTCGAAGCAGAAGCGGTCGACGGGCAGGCCGGACAGCGCCAGCGCGGTGAGGACCGCGGACGGGCCGGGTACGGCGGTGACCCGGATGTCCTTCTCCACGGCCGCGGCGACCAGCCGGTAGCCGGGGTCGGAGACGGACGGCATCCCGGCGTCGGTGACGAGGAGCACGCGGGCGCCGCCGAGCAGGTGCTCGACCAGCTCGGGGGTGCGGGCGGACTCGTTGCCCTCGAAGTAGGAGACGACACGCCCCTTGGGCGTCACGCCGAGCGCCTGCGTGAGCCGGCGCAGCCGGCGGGTGTCCTCGGCGGCGATGACGTCGGCGCCGGCCAACTCCTCCGCGAGCCGGGGCGGGGCGTCCGCGATGTCCCCGATGGGGGTGCCGGCAAGGACCAGGGTTCCGGGTGCGACTGTCACGTTTCCATCCTCGCAGGGGAGCGGACACGGGACTCCCACAGCCCTGTTCCCTACGATGGCGCGGTGACCAGTACCGCGTCCTCCACGGACTCCACGGACTACCGGCAGGCCCAGGCACCGCAGGACCGGCGGCCGGGGTGGCCGTCGCGGCTGCGCCGGTTCGGCCATGCGGCGGAGCCGGGCGGTGACGTCCGTGAGCGGCTGGTGCCGCCGTTCGCCGAACCCGGTCCCCGGCTCTGGCAGGCGCTCGGCGTGCCCGCCGGGCTCGCGGACCGGATCACCCGCTGGTCGGGCTGGCTGGGTCCGCTGCTGGTCACGCTGGTGGCGGGCGTGCTGCGGTTCTGGAACCTGGGCAGCCCGAGGAAGGTGATATTCGACGAGACGTACTACGCCAAGGACGCCTGGGCGCTCGTCCACCGCGGCTTCGAGGTCAACTGGGACAAGAACGCCAACGACCTCATCCTCAACAGCGGCGGCCATGTCACGATCCCCACGGACGCGGCGTACGTGGTGCATCCGCCGGTCGGCAAGTTCGTCATCGGGCTGGGCGAGCTGGTCTTCGGGTTCACTCCGTTCGGCTGGCGGTTCATGACGGCGCTGCTGGGGACCCTGTCGGTCTTCCTGCTGTGCCGGATCGGGCGCCGCCTCTTCCGCTCCACGTTCCTCGGCTGTCTGGCGGGCGCGCTGATGGCGGTGGACGGACTGCACTTCGTGATGAGCCGCACCGCGCTGCTCGACGGGGTGCTGATGTTCTTCGTGCTGGCGACGTTCGGCTGCCTGCTCGTCGACCGGGACAAGGCGCGCGCGAGGCTGGCCGCAGCGCTGCCTCCGGACGCGGACGGCCGGTACCGCCCGGACGCGCGCATCGCCGAGACGACGCGGCTGGGCCTGCGCCCGTGGCGCTGGGCGGCGGGCGTGACGCTGGGGCTGGCGATCGGCACGAAGTGGAACGGCCTGTACATCATGGTCGCGTTCTGCCTGATGACGGTGGTGTGGGACGTCGCCGCGCGCCGGGTGGCCGGTGCGCGGCACCCCTACCGGGTGGTGCTGAAGCGGGACACGGGCCTGGCGTTCCTGGCCACCGTGCCGGTCGCGCTGGTCACCTACCTGGTGTCGTGGACGGGCTGGATCCTCTCCTCGGACACCGGCTCGGGCGGCTACTACCGCAACTGGGCGGCCACCGACGGCAAGGGCGGCAGCTGGACCTGGCTGTTCCCGGACTGGCTGCGCAGCCTGTGGCACTACGAGCACGAGGTGTACGAGTTCCACACCCACCTGACCTCGCCGCACACCTACCAGTCCAACCCGTGGAGCTGGCTGGTCCTGGGCCGTCCGGTGTCGTACTTCTACGAGTCCCCGGCGCCCGGCACGGACGGCTGTCCGCTGGACGCGGGGGAGAAGTGCGCGCGGGAGGTCCTGGCGATCGGCACGCCGATGCTGTGGTGGGCGGCCTGCTTCGCGGTGCTGTTCGTGCTGTGGCGCTGGTTCTTCCGCCGCGACTGGCGGGCGGGCGCGATCGCGTGCGGCATCGCGGCCGGCTACCTGCCGTGGTTCCTGTACCAGGAGCGCACGATCTTCCTCTTCTACGCCGTCGTCTTCCTGCCGTTCCTGTGTCTGGCGGTGGCGATGATGGTCGGGGCGCTGGTCGGCCGGCCGGGGTCGAGCGACACCCGGCGCGTGGTGGGCGCGACGGGCGCGGGCGTCCTGGTGCTGCTGATCGCCTGGAACTTCATCTATTTCTGGCCCCTGTACACGGGGACCGCCATCCCGATCGACGACTGGCGTTCACGTATGTGGTTGGACACCTGGGTCTAACGATTCCGGCAACTTCTGCCCCGTAGGCCCCTCTTCCGCTTACTGTGAGCCTGAGGGGGACTTTCTGAACGTGTTCAGAAGTTCGGGAAGAGGTCGACGGGGAGGGTGACCATGCGCAAGGGGGCCAAGGCGGCGATCGTCGGATCGGTGTTCGTCGTCATGGTGGGCGGCGCCGGGTACGGCGCCTTCAACATCGTGCACGCGCTGACCGGCGGCGGCGCACCGGGATCGACCGGGCCCGCGCCCGTGAAGACCGGGCCGCCCAGCGCCGCCGAGGTGAAGGACACCAGCGCCGCGTTCTTCGCGGCCTGGGAGAAGGGGCGGGGGGCGAGCGCGGCGGCCCTCACCAACAACGCCGGGAAGGCGGAGCCGCTGCTCACCTCGTACGGCCGGGCCGCGCACATCACCGGTGTGAGGATCACGCCGGGTGCGCCGGCCGGGGCCACCGTGCCGTTCTCGGTGAAGGCCACGGTGTCCTACGAGGGGAAGTCCGAGCCGCTCGCCTACCGCAGCCGGCTGACCGTGGTGCGCGGGTTGACCACCGGCAGGGCGTTGGTGGACTGGCAGCCGTCGGTCGTCCATCCCGGACTCACGCACATGGACGACACGCTCGTCACGGGCGAGTCGACGACACCGCCGATCGAGGCCGTGGACCGCGACGGCAAGGTCCTGACGAAGCAGCGGTACCCCTCGCTCGGGCCGATCCTGGACGAACTGCGCGCCAAGTACGGCGACAGGGCGGGCGGCACGGCCGGCGTCGAACTGGTGATCCACCACGCGGCCCCCGACTCCGCCGACACCCCGCTGCTGACTCTGTCCGAGGGCAGGGCGGGCCGGCTGCCCACCACGCTGCGGGCGAGCGCGCAGGCGGCCGCCGAAAGGGCGGTCCTGAAGTACGGCGAGTCGTCGGTGGTGGCCGTCCAGCCGAGCAGCGGTGAGGTGCTGGCCGTCGCGAACAACCGCAACGACGGCTGGAACGCGGCCTTCCTCGGGGAAGTGGCGCCCGGCTCCACCATGAAGATCGTCAGCGCCGCCACCCTGATCGACAACGGCATCACCGAAGCGAGCGGCCCCGCCCCCTGCCCGTCCGAAGCGACCTGGCAGAGCCAGACCTTCCACAACATCGAGAAGATGCCCCCGGACGAGGACGCGACCCTCTCCGAGAGCTTCGCGCGCTCCTGCAACACGGCCTTCGTGAAGTACGCGGACGAGGTGAAGGTCGACTCGCTGACCGACGAGGCGAAGGACCGGTTCGGGATCGGCCTCGACTGGCAGACCGGCATCCCCTCCTTCGACGGTTCCGTCCCCGCCTCCGGCGGCCCGGACACCGCGGCCGCCCTGATCGGCCAGGGCCAGGTCCAGATGAACCCGCTGACCATGGCGTCGGTGACGGCGACCGCGACGACGGGCGCCTTCCGGCAGCCGGTCATCGTGCCGCGAAGCCTGGACGACCGGGAACTCGCCCACGCGCGCGGGCTGCCGGCGAGCACGGTGGAGCAGCTCCGCGCCATGATGAACCGCACCGCGACCAGCGGCACCGCCGCCGGTGTGATGTCCGGCCTGAGCGGCCGGATCGGCGCGAAGACCGGCTCCGCGGAGGTCGACGGGAACGCGCGGTCCGACAGCTGGTTCACCGGCTACCGGGGCGATGTGGCCGCCGCGGCCATGGTCCAGGACGGCGGTCACGGCATCGACGCGGCCGGCCCGATCGTGGCGGCCGTCCTGCGGTCGGGCGCCTGAACGCGACCCGTGGGACGTGGCTGACGCCACAGGTGACGTCACCCCACCGGCGGGGACTCTAGGCTGGGCGCCGTCGTTGGTGTCGGTGAGGACGACTCCCGCGGTCGGTGGGGGCGACTCACCCAGCGGACACAGTGGGGCGGGGCGGCCCCCCGTAGAACACGGAGGATCGCGGGCAGTGGGCAAGAGAAGGCGCGTCGCCGAGCGACGGAGCAAGCGGCCGGCCGTGGTCGGCGCCATGGTCGCCGTCGTCGTCGCCGGCGCGGGCCTCGGCGGCTACGCGCTGTACGGCGGCGGCGGCGCGGCGGCGGACGACGGTTCGGCCACGGCGAAGAAGCCGGCGGTCAGGACCGGCCCCCTGTCCGCCACCGAGGTCACCACGGCGGCCCGGGCCTTCCTGACGGCCTGGCAACAGGGCAAGGTCGCCGACGCCGCCGCGGTCACCGACGACCCGGCCGCCGCCACCGCCCTGCTCACCGGCTACACCAAGGACGCCCGCATCACCGGCGCCACGCTCACGGCCGGCACGCGCGCGGGGGACAAGGTCCCCTTCGCCGTGAAGGGCACGGTCGGCTTCGGCAGAACCAGCAAGCCGGTGGCGTACGACAGCGCGCTGACCGTCGTGCGGCGGGCCGAGGACGGCAAGCCGCTCGTCGACTGGCACGCGTCGGTGGTGCACCCCGAGCTGGCCGACGGGGACACCCTGGTGACCGGCGAGGCCGGCGATCCGCCGGTCAAGGCGCTCGACCGCGACGGCGGTGAGCTGACCGCGAAGAAGTACCCCTCGCTGGGCACCGTCCTGGACGGACTGCGCGAGAAGTACGGCAAGAAGGCCGGCGGCACGGCGGGGGTCGAGCTGCGGGTGGTGCGCGGCAAGGCGTCGAAGGCGAAGAAGTCCTCCGACAAGACGCTGCTGGAGCTGAGCGAGGGCACGCCCGGCACCGTCAGGACGACCTTGAGCCCGTCCCTGCAGGCCGCCGCGGAGAAGCAGGTCGCCGGCGCCGCGCGGGCGTCGGTCGTGGTGACCCGCGCCTCCACGGGCGAGATCCTCGCGGTCGCCAACAGCAACCCCCACTTCAACACGGCGTTCCAGGGTTCGCTGGCGCCCGGCTCCACCATGAAGGTCATCACCTCCTCGCTGCTCATCGAGAAGAACCTGGCGTCGGCGGACAAGGCGCATCCGTGCCCGAAGTACTTCACCTACGGCGGCTGGAAGTTCCAGAACGACGACAAGTTCGAGATCAAGGGCGGCACGTTCAAGGCGAGCTTCGCGCGCTCCTGCAACACGGCCTTCATCAGCCAGGCGGGCAAGCTCGACGACGACAGCCTGACCAGGCAGGCCCAGCAGGTCTTCGGCCTCTCGCTGAACAACTGGGCGATCGGCGTGCCGACCTTCGACGGCGCGGTGCCGGTCCAGTCGGCCGCCCAGAAGGCGGCGGAGCTGATCGGTCAGGGCGGGGTGCGGATGAACCCGCTGAACATGGCGTCGGTCGCGGCCACGGTGAAGTCGGGCAGCTTCCACCAGCCGTACCTGGTCGCCCCGTCCGTCGACGGCCGCGCCCTGGCGAAGGCCTCGCGCACGATGTCCTCGGACACCCTGTCGCAGCTGCGGGAGCTGATGAACTACACGGCCGCGTACGGCACGGCCGCCGAGCCGATGGCCGGGCTCGGCCCGGACTACGGCGCCAAGACGGGCTCCGCCGAGGTCGACGGGCAGAAGCAGCCCAACGGCTGGTTCACCGCCTACCGCGGTGACCTGGCGGCGGCGGGTGTGGTCCAGCAGGGCGGCCACGGCAGCGAGTCGGCGGGCCCGATCGTGGCGGCGCTGCTGAAGGCCGGGGGCTGACGGCGCCGTCGAAGGCGGACGACCTGCGGCGCTGCCGGAGGCCGGGAACCGACGGCAACGCTGAAGTCCGGAAGCCGACGGCAACGCTGAAGTCCGGAAGCCGGCGGCAACGCCGGAGGCCGGGAACCCGCGGCAACGCTGAAGGCCGGAAGCCGGCAGGTCAGTTGGGGACGGGCTGGGCCGTGGCCGTGTAGGTGCTGCGCAGGAAGCGCAGGAGGGTCTTGGACTCGAACTGCACGACCGAGACGCCCTGCGAGGAGTGGAACTCGACGATGGCCTGGACCCGTCCGCAGGGCCACACGCGGACCTCTCCGCTGCCGGCCGGGGCGCGCAGGCCCTGTTCGAGGAGGGCGCGGGCGATGGTCCACTCGTGGGTGCCGGGGAGCCCGACCCGGACGGTGCGCGGGTCGTCCTCGGGGTCGTAGCGCAGGACGACGGGCACGGCGGTCTGTTCCTCCTCGACCAGATCCGCGTCCGTGACGATGTGGGCTCGCGCGTACTGCTCGACTACAGACATCGACCGCCCTCTCACGCTGCGTGACCTGTGCGGAATCTGTGCGTCCACTGCCTTACCAATGTCGCATATTTTCCGGGTCCCGCCCTCCCGGACGGGCGTATCTCACCTGTGCGATACACGGGCCTCTCCCTCCGGGCCGCGCGCGGGTTCGCGCACCGACCGACTCGCTGTTGCAAGCCATTCGCATTAAGCCACTATCATCGAACGGTGCACGTACCCGACGGATTCATCAACGCCCCGACCTCCGCCGTGACCGGAGTCGTCGCCGCGGCCGCCATCGCCGTGAGCCTGCGCGGGGCACGCCGCGAACTCGACGAACGCACGGCGCCACTGGCCGGTCTGGTGGCCGCCTTCATCTTCGCCGTACAGATGCTCAACTTCCCCGTCGCGGCCGGAACAAGCGGCCACCTACTCGGCGGCGCGCTGGCGGCGATACTCGTGGGCCCCTTCACCGGGGTCCTGTGCGTGTCCGTGGTCCTGCTGATGCAGGGCATCCTCTTCGCCGACGGCGGCCTGACCGCGCTCGGCGTGAACATCACCGACATGGCGGTCGTGACCACGGTGGTGGCCTACGCCGTCTTCCGCGGGCTGCTGAAGGTGCTGCCGCGCACCCGCCGCTCCCTCACCGCCGCCTCCTTCGTCGCCGCGCTGCTGTCGGTCCCGGCGGCGGCCCTCGCCTTCACGCTGATGTACGCGATCGGCGGCACCACCGACGTGGCCATCGGCAAGGTGGCCACCGCGATGGTCGGCGTGCACGTGCTGATCGGCGTCGGCGAGGCCGCGATCACCGCGCTGACGGTCGGCGCCGTCATCGCCGTACGGCCGGATCTCGTGTACGGGGCGCAGGGGTTGCGGCAGAGGCTCCAGCTGCGGGTGCACGGTGAACTCGTCGACGTGCCCGCCGCCGGACAGGCTGCGCCGCCGGCGCCCGTCGCGGCGCGCACCTCGCGCCGCACGCTGTGGGTGACCGGCCTGGTCACCTCCCTCGTCCTGGCCGGTTTCGTCAGCTTCTACGCCTCCTCGAACCCGGACGGCCTGGAGAAGGTCGCCGCGGACAAGGGCATCGACCAGAAGGCCGAGGAGCACGCCGTCTCCGACTCCCCGCTCGCCGACTACGGCGTCAAGGACGTCACCGACGCCCGGCTGTCCGGCGGACTCGCGGGCGTCATCGGCGTCGGCGTGACCGTCGTCGCGGGCAGCACCGTGTTCTGGGCGGTGCGCCGCCGCCGCGACGCCGACCCGTCGCCGACGGCCGTCGAGAACGTCTGACATGGGCGCCGGGCACGCGCACAGGCTCTACCGGCACGGGCACTCGCCCGTGCACGCCCTGCCCCCGCACACCAAACTCGCCGCCTCGTTCGCCTTCGTCGTGGTCGTGGTCTCGACCCCGCGGGAGGCGATGTGGGCGTTCGGCCTGTACGCCCTCCTGCTCGGCGCCGTCGCCTTCCACGCGCGCGTGCCGGCCGGTTTCCTGCTGAAGCGGCTGCTGATCGAGGTGCCGTTCGTCGCCTTCGCCGTGCTGATGCCGTTCGTCGCCGAGGGCGAGCGGGTGGACGTCCTCGGACTGTCCCTCAGCGTCAACGGACTGTGGGGCGCCTGGAACGTGCTCGCCAAGGGCACCCTCGGCGTCGCCGCCTCCGTCCTGCTCGCCTCCACCACCGAACTGCGCGAACTCCTCCTCGGCCTCCAGCGCCTCAGGCTGCCGCCGCTGCTCGTCCAGATCGCCTCCTTCATGATCCGCTACGGCGACGTCATCGCCGACGAGATGCGGCGCATGAGGATCGCGCGGGAGTCCCGCGGGTTCGAGGCGAGCGGCGTCAAGCACTGGGGCGTCCTCGCCAAGTCCGCGGGCGCCCTGTTCATCCGCTCCTACGAACGCGGGGAGCGCGTGCACCTGGCCATGGTCAGCCGGGGTTACGCCGGTTCCATGCCGGTGATCGACGAGGTGACCGCCTCGCGCGCGCAGTGGTCGCACGCGCTGACCCTGCCGTTCGCCGCCCTCGTCGTCTGCGTGTTGGGATGGGCCCTGTGACTGCTTCCCTCGAGGTCTCGGGCCTCGCCTTCGCCTACCCCGACGGCCACCAGGCGCTGTTCGGCGTGGACTTCTCGATCGGGCGCGGGGAGCGGGTGGCGCTGCTCGGGCCGAACGGCGCCGGCAAGACCACCCTCGTGCTGCACCTCAACGGCATCCTGACCGGCGGCGCCGGCACGGTGACGGTCGCCGGGCTGCCCGTCGGCAAGCGCCACATGGCGGAGATCCGGCGCAGGGTCGGCATCGTCTTCCAGGACCCCGACGACCAGCTGTTCATGCCGACCGTGCGGGAGGACGTGGCGTTCGGCCCCGCGGCGGCCGGGCTGCGGGGCGCGGAGCTGGAGGAGCGCGTGGACCGGGCGCTCGAGCAGGTCGGCATGGCCGGGTTCAAGGAGCGGCCGCCGCACCACCTGTCCTTCGGGCAGCGCCGCCGGGTCGCCGTCGCGACGGTGCTGGCGATGGAGCCGGAGATCCTCGTCCTGGACGAGCCCTCCTCCAACCTCGATCCCGCCTCGCGCCGCGAACTCGCCGACATCCTGCGCTCCCTCGACGTCACCGTCCTCATGGTCACCCACGACCTGCCGTACGCCCTGGAGCTGTGCCCGCGCTCCATGATCCTCAGCGAGGGCGTGATCGCGGCGGACGGGCGCACGGCCGACCTGCTCGCCGACGACGCCCTGATGCGCGCGCACCGCCTGGAGCTGCCGTTCGGCTTCGACCCGCGCTCCGTGACCATGGGCGCGTGACGCCTACGCGCGTGCCCCCTCAGGGGATTCGCCGAAGTCGGTGCACGGGGCGCACCGGGGGCGCCGGGTGCGCCGGGTGTGGCGGTACGCGCACGCCACGCGCTCCAGCCGCGACTACATCGACGTAACGATCCCGCCGGGTGGGCCCGCCCCAGGAATCGTCGCCGCCGCGGGGGCGTTCTCCCACGGTCGTAGGTGAGCCGAGAGGATGTACGCACGTGGATGTGCACGGCACGGTGGCCGCCGGCTTCGAGCCGGTCCGGGAGGCGTTCGCCCGCAACTTCGAGGCGCTCGGGGAGCGGGGAGCGGCCGTCGCCGTCTACCGGGACGGGCGAAAGGTCGTCGACCTGTGGGGCGGCAGCCGGGACGTCGACGGCGGGGCGCCCTGGGAACCGGGCACCGCGCAGATCGTGCGCTCCGCGACGAAGGGCGTCGCCGCCGCCGTACCGCTGATGCTGTGGCAGCGCGGAGAGCTGGACCTGGACGCGCCGGTGGGGGCGTACTGGCCGGAGTTCAAGGCGGCCGGCAAGGACCGGACGCTCGTGCGGGACCTGCTCGCGCACCGCGCGGGCGTGCCCGTGCTGGACCGGCCGCTGACGCCCGCCGAGGCCGCCGACCCCGATCTCGGCGCCGCGGCGGTCGCCGGGCAGGCACCGGTGTGGCGGCCGGGCACGGACCACGGCTACCACGCGCAGACCTACGGCTGGCTGATCGGCGAGCTGGTACGACGGGTCACCGGGCGGCCGATCGGCGCCTGGATCGCCGAGGAGATCGCCGGACCGGCCGGAGCCGACCTGTGGCTCGGCCTGCCGGAGCGCGAGCGGGCGCGCGTGGGACGCGTGGGGCAGACCGAGGCGCCCGCGCAGCCGGGTGCGCTGCGCACGCGGCCCAAGCGCGCGGTCGCCGACGCGTACGCCGACCCCGACTCGCTCACCCGCCGCGCCTTCGCCGCGATCACCCCGCTGCCCGACGAGAACGACCCCGCGTACCGGGCGGCGGCCCTGCCCGCCTCCAACGGCATCGCCACGGCCGACGGACTGGCCCGCTTCTACGCGTCGCTGATCGGCGAGCCCGACGGCGGCCGCCGCCTCTTCGCCCCGGAGACGGTGCGGATCGCGCGCGAGGAGCGGTCGGCCGGGGCGGACCGGGTGCTCGTCGTGAACACCCGCTTCGGCCTCGGCCACATGCTGCACGGCGCCGCCTCGCCGCTGCTGTCCCCCGCCTCCTTCGGCCACCCCGGCCGCGGCGGCCCCCTCGGCTTCGCCGACCCGGAGTCGGGCATCGCCTTCGGCTACGTCACCAACGGCTTCCGCTCCAGCGTGACGGCGGATCCCCGCGCGCAGGCGTTGGTCCGTGCCGTACGGACGGCCACGACCGCCGGCTGACCGCGCGGAAGGGATTCCCCTCCCCCCGCTCACCCGTCCACTCGCTCACACGTGGATCGGGTGCGAGGTCCTCCCCGACGCGTCGTCGATCTCCCTGTGAGCCTTGGTCAGCAGTTGCATGGCGATCTCGTTCAGGGCACGGGCGCCGGCGATCTCCTCGCCGACCCGTGGCTGGTTGGGGTCGACCCGGTGGCGGCTGGCGTGCCCGTGCGCCCGGATCTCGCTCCCGTCGGGCAATCTGACCAGCGCGACCGCCCGGGTCTGCTGATCGTCCTCCTGGAACTGCAGCTCGACATGCCAACCCACTGTGGTGTGCGTCATGACGATCACCTCCGGAACGTCTGCTTCCAGGGTGCTCCTCGACGCGCCCGGCCGCACCCAATCGGCCGGAGCGCGGTGGGGTTCGGTGCTCACCGTCGGCGGTGACGCCGCTGAGCCGCCACCGGACGACGTCGTCGGCGGGCCGCGACGCAGGCGTACTCTCTCGTCGTCCTCACCCCGTGTGCAGCATCAGGCCGATACCCACCATGAGCAGGGCCGCGGCGGCGACGCGCGGGGCGCCGAAACGTTCCTTGAAGAAGATCGCGCCGATCGCCGCGCCGACGATGATCGACGACTCGCGCAGGGCGGAGATCGGGGCCAGTTCGGCCCGGGTCTGGGCCCACAGGACGAGGGTGTAGGCGGTGACCGAGAGCGCCGCGCCCAGGAGGCCGAGGGCGGCGTGGGGGCGGAGGGCGGCCAGGGCCGCGCCGCGTCGGCGGGTGGCGGCGTACAGGGGCAGGACCGTGCCCTGGACCGCCATCAGCCAGGCTGTGTAGCCGAGGGACGAGCCGGACGCGCGGACGCCGAGGCCGTCGACGACCGTGTACGCGGCGATGGTCAGGCCGGTCGCCAGCGCCGCGCCGATCGCCGCCCAGTCGGGGCGCCGTCCGCGCAGGCCCCACAGGGCCACGCCGGTGAGCCCCGCGCAGGACACGGCGATCCCGGCCGCGGCCCAGCCGTCGGGCACCTCGTGCGCGAAGGCGGCGGCCAGGACGGTGACGACGAGGGGCGCCGAGCCGCGCGCGATCGGGTACGCCTGCCCGAAGTCCCCGAGCTGGAACGACCGCATCAGCAGCGCGTAGTAGGCGATGTGGATCACGGCCGAGACCAGCAGGTACGGCCATGCGGCCGCCGCGGGGAACGCCACGAACGGCGCCGCCGCGAGGCCGATGAGCAGCCCGCCGCCCGAGATCAGGGTGAAGCCGGTGAGCTTGTCGGTGATCCGGTGGGCGATCGCGTTCCAGCTGGCGTGCGTGACCGCCGCGAGCAGCACGGCCGCGGTGACCAGTGGCGTCACGCGGTGCGCTCGCGCACGTCCACGATGTCGGCGCCGGCGTGTTCGACGAGCGCCTCGGGCGTCATGGGGAACACGGTGTGCGGGGTTCCGGCCGCCGCCCACACCACGTCATGCGCCAGCAGGTTCCGGTCGGCGAGGACCCGGGTGCGGGTACGGTGCCCGAACGGTGGCACGCCCCCGATGGCGTACCCGGTCGTCTCCCGTACGACGTCGGCGGCGGCCCGCGTCACCTTGTGGGCCCCGAGGTGCTTCCGCACCAGCTCGACGTCGACACGGGACGCCCCGTCCATCAGCACCAGCACCGGCACCCCGTCCGCCGCGAAGATCAGCGACTTGCAGATCCGGCTCGGATCGCACCCGATCGCGGCGGCGGCCTCGGCGGCGGTACGGACCGCGTCGGGGAAGCGGCGGACGCGGGGGTGCAGCTCGGCCAGGCCGAGGGCGTCCAGGGCCGCGGCGAAACGGGGGTGGGCCGCGGAGGTCGTGGCGGTCACGGAGGTGGTGGAGTTCTCGGAGGCCGTGGGGTTCCCGGCGGCCGTGGGGCTTCCGGAGGCCGTGGGGTTCCCGGGCTCGGCGGCGTTCCCGGGCTCGTCGGCGTCAGTGGCGGCTGTCGTCGTCATGCACGGCACGGTAGCGGTGCGCGCGCAGGCCGGGCGAACGGATTGGCCCCGACGCCCGGACACGAGAGGGCCGCACGCGAGAGGGCCCGATACGAGAAGGCCGGACACGAGAAGGCCGGACACGAGAAGGCCGCACGCGAGAAGGCCGGACACGAGAAGGCCGCACGCGAGAAGGCCGGACACGAGAAGGCCGGTGAGGACGCCCCGTCCCCACGGAGCCCTCACCGGCCGTCCCTTCACCGCGCCCGCTCAGCGCGGCGTCATGTGCGGACCAGTTCCCGGTCGTTGTCCGCGTCGGGGTCGGCGTTCCGGGAGTCGAGGGCCCTGAGGCCCTCGCCCTCGACGTCCACGTCGGGCAGCGCCCGGTCCAGCCACTTCGGCAGCCACCAGGCCTTCTCGCCGAGCAGGGCCAGGACGGCCGGGACGATCGCCATGCGGACCACGAACGCGTCGAAGAAGACGGCGATCGCCAGTCCGAAGCCAATCATCTTGATCATCTGCTCGCCGGCGGTGATGAAGCCGCCGAAGACGGCCATCATGATGACCGCGGCGGCGGCCACGACCCGTGAGCTGTGCCGGAACCCGGTGACGATGGCCTGGGCCGGCGTCTCGCCGTGGACGTGAGCCTCCCGTATCCGGGTCACGAGGAACACCTCGTAGTCCATCGCGAGACCGAAGACCACGCCGACCATGAAGATCGGCATCATCGACATGATGGGGCCGGGCTCCTCGACGCCGAGCAGGCCGCCGAGCCAGCCCCACTGGAAGACCGCGACGACGGCGCCGAGCGCGGCGAGCACGCTGAGCAGGAAGCCGAGGGCCGCCTTCAGCGGGACCAGGACGGAGCGGAAGACGACGATGAGGAGGAGGAAGGCCAGGCCCACCACCAGGCCCAGGTAGGGGATCAGCGCCTCGTTGAGCTTCTGCGAGAAGTCGATGTTCATCGCGGTGGTGCCGGTGACCAGGACCTCCGCGCCGGTGTCGGCCTTGATGCCGGTGCCCTCGGCACGGATGGCGTGCACCAGGTCCTCGGTCTGCGCCGAGGACGGCTTGGAGTTCGGTATCACGGTGATCGTCGCGGTGTCGCCGGCCTTGTTGAAGGCGGCCGGAGTGACCGTCACGACGTCCTCGAGGCCCTTGATCCCGGCGGTGACGGTGGAGACCGCCGCCTTCGGGTCGTCGCTCTGCCGGGCGTCGACGACGATCATCAGGGGGCCGTTGAAGCCGGGACCGAAGCCGTCCGACAGCAGGTCGTACGCCCGGCGCTGGGTGGTGGACGTCGGCTGCGAGCCGTCGTCGGGCAGGCCCAGTTCCAGGCCGGTCGCCGGGACGGCGATCGCCCCGAGACCGACCACGCCGAGCAGCAGGACGGCGGCCGGGCGGCGGATGACGAAGCTCGCCCAGCGGGTGCCGAGGCCGGGCTTCGCCGGCGTCCGAGGCTTCTCGGACTCCTTCGGGGAGTCCTGGGGACCGTCCGTCCGCGCGGCCTCGCGGGCGCCGCGCGGCCGGCGCTTCTCGCCCGCCGGACGGATCCTCCGGCCCGCGAAGCCGAGCAGCGCCGGGATCATGGTGAGGGCGATGAGGACGGCCACGACGACCGTGCCGGCCGCGGCGAGGCCCATCTTGGTGAGCATCGGCACGTTGACGACCGCGAGGCCCGCCAGGGCGATCACGACGGTGAGGCCGGCGAAGACCACGGCCGATCCGGCGGTGCCGGCGGCACGGCCCGCCGCCTCCTCACGGTCCCGGCCGTCGGCGAGTTCGCCGCGGTAGCGGGAGACGATGAACAGCGCGTAGTCGATGCCGACGGCGAGGCCGATCATCAGCGCGAGGGTGGAGGTGGTGTCGCCGAGGTCGAGCGCCTTGGCGAGGGCGGTGATGGTGGAGACGCCGATGCCGACGCCGATGACCGCGGTCAGCAGCGGGAGTCCGGCCGCGACCAGCGAGCCCAGGGTGATGACGAGGACGACGGCGGCGATGGCGAGGCCGACGATCTCACCGGCCGCTCCCGGCTCGGCCCCGGCCTGGAGGGCGTCACCGCCGATGTCGACGGTCAGTCCGGTGGCCCGTGCGTCGTCGCCGGCCGCTTCCAGGGCGTCCCTGGTCGCGTCGGCGAGTTCCATGCCGGGGGTGTCGTACTTCACCGACGTGTAGGCGACCGTGCCGTCCTCGCTGACGGCGTCCGTGGTGAACGGGTCGGTGACCGAGACGACCTCGGAGCCGTCGCTCAGTTCCTTGACGGTCTTCGCGACGGTCGCCCGGTTGCCGGCGTCCGTCATCTTCTCGCCCTCGGGCGCCTTGAAGACGATGCGTCCGGTACCGCCGTCGGCGCTGGCGCCGGGGAACCGCTGTTCCAGCAGGTCGAAGGCCTTCTGCGCCTCGGTTCCCGGCATGGAGAAGGAGGTGGTGCCCGGGGTGGGCGCGGAGGCCGCGCCGACGCCCGCGAGCGTCAGCAGGGCGACCCATATCAGGGCGACGAAGTGCCGGCGCCGGAAGGCGAACCGGCCGAGTGTGTAGAGGAACGTGGCCACGGAGGCGTACTCCCGGTCAGGTCGTGGTGCGGGGGTGCCGGGGTTCCGGCACAGGCCCCAGGGGCAGGGTTGACCAACCCGGCGGGGAGGCAGGGGTGATCGGCCCGACGACGAGAGCGGTGACGTCAGGAAGGGCGGACCGCGGGGACGGTCAGGGGGTGGTGGGGACGCCGAGGGCGGGGAGGACCACGGCGTCGATGTACGAGATGAGGAAGGCCTGGGTCGGCGGCTGGTCGTCGAGCATGTTGCGGGCCGCGAACGCCCCGATCATCATGTGCGGCAGGTAACCGATCGCGGGGTTGTCCGCACGGAGTTCCCCACGGTCGATGGCGCGCTGGAGGACCAGGCGGAACTCCGCCATCTCCGGCTCGACCAGATGCTCCCGGAACGCCGTGAGGAGGTCCGGGTCGGCGTGGGTCGCCATGGCCAGAGCCCGCATCAGCGCGGAGTCCTGCTCCATCTGGCAGTCGTCCGAACGCAGCGTGAGCGCGTGCAGGTCGCCCGCGAGCGATCCGGTGTCGACCGAGCCTGCGGCGGGGCCCGGCTTGCCGTGCCGCACCGCCTTGGCCACCAGGTCCGCCTTGCCGCCCCACTGGCGGTAGAGCGTGGCTTTGCTGGAACGGGTGCGGGCGGCGACGGCGTCCATGGTCAGGGCGTCGTAACCGACCTCGCGGAGCAGGTCGAGCACGGCCCCGTACAGCTCGGCCTCGCGCTCGGGTGTGATGCGACTGCGACGCGCCGTTGCGATCTCAGTCATGCGGCTCACCTTCCGACTCCGGCACGGACTCGTCCCGTACACGTTGAAGATACCCCGAGAACATGCGAAACGAAACCGTTTCGTACGTGCCCTGGCTCACGTCTGTCACCACCACATAAGTTGCCCGGCCCCTTGCGCCGGAAAAGCATGGAAACGTGACCTACCTGCGCCTGCCCCACCTCAGCGGTGACCAGTTGTGCTTCGTGGCCGAGGACGACCTCTGGCTGGCCCCGCTCGACGGACCCGGCCGCGCCTGGCGGCTCACCGCCGACCGCACCAAGACCGGCCATCCCCGCTTCTCGCCCGACGGCGGCCGGATCGCCTGCACCAGCTGGCGCAGCCTCGTGCCGGAGATCCACCTGATCCCCGTGGACGGCGGTCCCGGACGGCGGCTGACGTACTGGGGCAGCCCCGACACCCGCGTCTGCGGCTGGACCCCCGACGGCGACATCCTCGCCGTCGCCTCCCACGGCGAACCCTTCTCCTACTTCACCTGGGCCTACAAGGTCTCCCCCGACGGCTCCCCCGGCCGCAAACTGCCCTGGGGCCCGGTCGCCGACCTCCAGAGCGCCGACCTCGACGGCGAACGCCGCACCCTTCTGCTCACCGGCACCCCGCCGCACGAACCGGCCGCCTGGAAGCGGTACCGGGGCGGCGCCACGGGCCGGCTCTGGCTGCACGGACAACGGCTGCTCGCCGACCTCGCGGGCCACCTCGCCGCCCCCATGCTCGTCGGCGGCCGGGTCGCCTTCCTCTCCGACCACGAAGGCGTCGGCAACCTCTACTCCTGCGCCCACGACGGCTCCGACCTGCGCCGGCACACCGACCACGACGCCTTCTACGCCCGCAACGCCGCCAGCGACGGCAGCCGCGTGGTGTACCAGTGCGCCGGGGACCTGTGGATCGTCGACGACCTGTCCCCGGACTCCCGGCCCCGCCGGATCGACGTACGGCTGAGCGGGCCGCGGACGGGGCGGCGGCCGTACCAGATCCCGGCCGCGCAGCACGTGGACGGCGTCTCGGTCGACGAGACGGGGCGGGCGAGCGCCGTCGTCGTGCGCGGCAGCCTGTACTGGCTCACCCACCGCGACGGGCCCGCCCGGACGATCACCGACACACCCGGGGTACGGGTCCGGCTCCCGGAGATGCTCGGCTCGGGCGGGCAGGTCGCCTATGTGACGGACGCGGAGGGCGAGGACGCCGTCGAGATCGCCTACCTGCCGCGCGCGAGCGGCGACCGCGCCCCGCGCCGCCTGGCCTCCGGCGGCCTGGGCCGGGTCCTGGAGATGGTGTCCGACCCGGCGGGAGAACGGCTGGCGATCGCCTCCCACGACGGCCGCCTCCTGCTCGTCACGGTGTCCGACGGGGTGGCGGACGCGGCGGAGGCAGTGGAGGCGGGGGAGGAAGACGGGCCGGCCGCGGAGGAGGCGGAGGCGGACGGACCGGCCGAGGCGGAGGACCCTGGGGAATCGGGCGGTTCGAGCGGTTCGGACGGCTCCGGCAGCTCGGGCGGCTCCGGCAGCTCGGGCGGTTCCAGCAGCTCCAGCAACTCCGACGGCTCCGCCAGTGAGGGCGGCTCCGACGGCGAGGGCGGCTCCAGCGGCCCCGGCGGCCCCGGCGGCTCCAGCGGCCCCGGCGGCCCCGGCGGTGAGGTCGTCGAGCTGGTCCGGTCGGTCAACGGGCCTGTGCGCGATCTCGCGTTCTCGCCGGACGGCGCCTGGCTGACCTGGTCGCATCCGGGGATCGGGCGGTCGCTGCGGCAGATCAGGATGGCCCGGATCCCCGGCCCCGACCAGGGCGACGGGCCGATCGTCGACGTCACGAACGGGCGCTTCGAGGACGAGAACCCGGTCTTCACCCGCGACGGCCGCTATCTCGCCTTCCTCTCCTGGCGCGGCTTCGACCCGGTCTACGACGTCCACACCGGCGACCTCTCCTTCCCCCTCGGCTGCCGCCCGTACCTGGTGCCGCTGAACTCCGCGACCCCGTCGCCCTTCGCCCTCACCCCCGAGGGACGGCCGGCCGCCGGCGGGCTCGACCCGGTGGAGGACGAGGGCGGCGACGGCACGGTCACCGTCGAGGTCGAGGGGCTGGCGAGCCGGGTGACGCCGTTCCCGGTGCCCGCCTCCAAGTACTCGGCGCTGTTCCCGGTCGCGGGCGGCGGCCTGGTCTGGCTGCGCTGGCCGATCTCCGGGGCGCTCGGCGAGACCTTCGCCAACCCGGACGACATGAGCGGGCGGCCGACGCTGGAGTACTTCAACCTCGGCAGGGCGAAGAAGTCCGAACTCGTCGAGCACCTCGACTGGTTCGCGGTCAGCGGGGACGGCAGCCGGCTGGTCGTCGTCGACGAGGGCGAGCTGCGCGCGGTGCCCGCCACCGAGTCCGGGGATGCCGACTCCACGGTCTGGATCGACCTGCGCCGCATCCTGCACGAGGCCGACCCGGGCGCCGAGTGGCGGCAGGCCTACGCGGAGGCGGGCCGGCTCATCCGCGCCCACTTCTGGGATCCGGGGATGTGCGGCATCGACTGGGACGCGGTCCTCGACCAGTACCGGCCCCTGGTCGAACGGGTCGCCTCCCCCGACGAGTTCGCGGACCTGCTGCGGGAGGTGCTCGGCGAACTCGGCACCTCCCACGCCTACGTCACCGCCGCCCGCCGCAACGAGGGCCCGCCCCACTACCAGCGCCGGCAGGGCCTCCTGGGCGCGAACCTGGTGTGCCGGGACGGCCGTTGGACCGTCAAGCGGATCCTGCCCGGCGACTCCTCCGACTCCAAGGCGCGCTCACCGCTGGCCGGGACCGGCATCCGCGAGGGCGCGGTGCTCACCCATGTCGACGGCCGCCCGGTGGACCCGGTCACCGGTCCCTACCCGCTGCTGGCGGGAGCGGGCGGTACGACGGTGGAGCTGACGTTCACCCCCGCCGAGGGCGGGTCCGGGCGGGCCCGGCGGGTCGCCGTCGTCCCCCTCCTGGACGAACGGCCGCTGCGCTACCAGGACTGGGTGGCCAAACGGCGCGAAGTGGTGCGGGAGTTGAGCGGCGGACGGTGCGGCTATCTGCACATCCCCGACATGGGCGGCTCCGGCTGGGCCCAGTTCAACCGCGACCTGCGGATGGAGGTGTCCCGGCCCGCGCTGATCGTGGACGTCCGCGGCAACGCGGGCGGGCACATCAGCGAACTCGTGGTGGAGAAGCTGACCCGCACCATCCTCGGCTGGGACCTCACCCGCGACGCCCAGCCCGTGTCGTACGCCTCCAACGCGCCCCGCGGCCCCGTGGTCGCCCTCGCCGACGAGGCGACCTCCTCCGACGGCGACATGATCACGGCCGCGTTCAAGCTGCTGGGACTCGGGCCGGTGGTGGGGCAGCGGACCTGGGGCGGGGTCGTCGGCATGACCGGACGGCACCGGCTCGGCGACGGGTCGGTCATCACCGTGCCGATGAACGCGGCCTGGTTCGACGGCTACGGGTGGTCCGTGGAGAACCACGGGGTCGCCCCCGACCTGGAGGTGCTGCGGACCCCGCTGGACTGGGCGGAGGGGCGGCACGCGCAGCTCGACGACGCGGTGTCGCTGGCGCTGGCCCTGCTGGAGGCGGAGCCGCCGGCGTCCCCGCCGAGCCTCGCCGACGTGCCCGACCGGTCCCGTCCGCGACTCGCTCCGCGGTTCGCTCCGCGGGGGGACGGGTTGTGACTCACCGCGGGCCGGTGGGGGCTGGTCGCGCAGTTCCCCGCGCCCCTTGAGGAGCTGCACCGCCGCCCACTCAGAGGCGCGGCGAACTGCGCGACCAGCCACCCACTCCCCCCACCCACACAGGGGCGCGGGGAACCGCGCACCCAGCCACCACTCACCCCCACAAGACAACACACCCCCGCCCACACAGGGGCGCGGGGAACCGCGCACCCAGCCCCCACTCACCCGCACCCGACAACGCGCCCCCGCTTGCACAACGAGCGCGGGGTGCCCCCCGGAAACGGGGGGCACCCCTCTGCGCTCAAGCCCAGCGGCCAGCGTTACCGCATCGCCTCGGGGTCGAAGTCCGCGTCGTAGCGGTCCTCCTCGTCCCGGACCGTGCGCTGCGGGTCCTGCTCGCGCTCACGCTCACCACGCTGCCGGCCGCGCTCCTTGGCCTGTTCCCTCGTCTCGTCCATCTTCTGCTTGGCCTTGTCCTGCCACTGCTCGGCCTGGTCCTGGAACTTGTCCTTCATACCCATGTGGGTTCACTCCCGAATGAGGGTGAGGGGGATGGCCCTTGGTCGGGCCTCGACCAGATTCACACGGCAGAACATTCCGCGCATTTCGATCAACTACGCTGCGTAGCGCGCGCCTGTTCGTCGGCCGCGCCCCCCGCCCCGACCAGGCCCGTCCGCATGCCCCGCAGCCGGGGCTCGAACCGCTTCATCTCCCGTTGCCCGACCGTTCCGATGAGCCCCGGCAGGTGTCCGCGGATCCCCTGCATCCCCCGCAGCCACCACTGTCCGTACACGTGCGAGGAGCGCCGCTCGATCCCCGCGACGATCCGGTCCACGGCCGGGCCCAGCGGGTACGTCTTGTTGGACGGCCAGGGCAGCCGCTGCCGCAACTCCCGCATCACGTCCTCCTGGTCGGCGCCGCGCACCATGTCGGTGTCGGTCCAGGAGAGGTAACCGACGCCCACCCGGACGCCCTTGTGGCCGACCTCGGCGCGCAGGCAGTGCGCGTACGCCTCCACGCCCGACTTGGACGCGCAGTACGCCGTCATCATCGGGGCCGGGGTGATCGCCGCGAGGGAGGCGATCTGGAGGAGGTAGCCGCGGCTCTCCGTCAGCGCCGGCAGGAAGGCGCGGGCGGTGACGGCCGAGCCGATGAGGTTGACCTCGATGACCCGGCGCCAGGCGTCCGGGTCGGAGTCGACGAACGGACCGCCGGTGGCGACACCCGCGTTGGCGACCACGAGGTCCACCTTGCCGAAGCGCTCCTTCACCTCCTGGGCGACGCGGGCCATGGCCACGTGGTCGGTGACGTCGGCATACCAGTGGTCGGCGTCGCCGTGCAGCCGTTCCGCGACCCGCTTGAGCGCGTCCGGCTCCAGGCCGACCAGCGCCACGCTCGCCCCGCGCGCGGAGAGCTTGCGCGCGAGGAGTTCACCGACGCCCCGCGCGGCGCCGGTGACGACCGCGACCTGTCCTTCGAGGCTCACCTTGGTCATGCGCCCTCCTTCTTGGCTATGTGGGTGGTGACGAGGTCCCGGATCGCGCCGGTGACCGGCTCGGGCGCCTCCACCGGGATCATGTGGCCGAGGCCGGGCAGCTCCGTGAGGCCGACGCAGACCGGCAGCGCCTCGGCGAGCCGGCGGGCGTGCACGGGCGGCGTCATCCGGTCCGCCGAGCCCACGATCACCGCCGTCGGCACCCGCAACTCCCGTACCGCGTGGTCGAGATCGAGCAGGTCGAGGACGTTCGACCAGGCGTGCCGGACCCGGCGCGGGCAGGCGTGCACGATCCGGGCGCACACCTCCACCATGTGCGGGGCCGAACCGGCGCCCATCGTGGCGTACTTGAGGATCCGGCGGGCGAGCGGCGTGACCGGGCCGAGGGGCGCGCGCGAGCCGAGGATGTGCCCGGTCAGCCAGGTGCGCAGCCGGCCGGGCCGGATCGGTACGACGGTGGACTCGGCGACCAGCCGCGAACTGCCCGTGCTGCACAGCAGGACGGCCGCCGCGTGGGCGCGGAACACGGGACGGGCGGACGCGGCCATGATGGTCATGCCGCCCATGGAGTGCCCGGCGATCACGGCCCGCTCGCCCGGCGCGAGGGTCGCGGTGAGCACGGCCTCCAGGTCGTCGGCGAGCATGTCGACGCTGCACGCGGGGCTGGCCGGGGTACGGCCGTGACCGCGCTGGTCGTAGGCGATGACCCGGTGGTCGGTGGACAGGGCGCGGATCTGCGCCGCCCAGAACGCGGTCGAGCAGGTCCAGCCGTGCGCGAGGACGACCGTCGGGGCGGAGTCCGGGCCGTGCACCTCGACGTGCAGTTCGGTGCCGTCGGCGGAGCGGGCGGTCAGGACGCGGGCGGGCGTGGGCGGGACGTACGGGCCGAGGGCGACGGTGGTCGTCACGCGGTCACCTCCGGCAGCTCGGTGCGGTCCGCGCTCTCCTGGGCGTCCGGGGCGCGCAGGACCTCGTACTCGGCGAGGTCCACCCGCCGGGTCGCGCGGCGGAACTCGCTCGTGGTGCCCGGCCAGATGGTGGTGTTGCGGCCGCCGGCGTCCAGGTACCAGCTGGTGCAGCCGCCGGTGTTCCACACCGTGCGCCTCATACGGTCCTGCACGCGCCGGTTCCAGGCGTGCACGGCGCTCGGGCGAGCGTCCAGGGCCGCCCGGCCGCCGAGGGCGTCCAGCTGACGGAGGTAGTCGGCCAGGTAGTTCAGCTGGGACTCGATCATGAGGATCATGGAGGAGTTCCCGAGGCCGGTGTTGGGGCCGATGATCGTCATCCAGTTGGGGAATCCGGCCGCGGAGGCGCCGCGGAGGGACTCCATGCCGTCCTTCCAGCTCTCCGCGAGGGTCCGCCCGTCGGCGCCGACGACCCGCTCGGCGATCGGCATGTCCGTGACGCGGAAGCCGGTGCCGAAGACGATCGCGTCGGCCTCCGCCTCGCTGCCGTCGGCGGCGACCAGGGTGTTCCCGCGGATCTCCCGCAGGCCGCTCGCCACCACGTCCACGTTCGGGCGGGTGAGCGCCGGGTAGTACTCGCTGGACAGCAGGATCCGCTTGCAGCCGATGCGGTAGTCCGGGGTGAGTTTGGCGCGCAGGGCCGGGTCCTTCACGGCGCGGGCCATGTTCTTCTTGGCGAGCCGCTCGACGAAGCCGAGTTCGTTCGGGCGCTTGGTGAAGGCCTGCACCTGGAGTTCGCGGATGCCCCACAGGAGTCCGCGGCGGGCCTGTGCGGTGATGGGCAGCCGCCTGTGCAGCCAGCGCTCGGCCCCGCTGATGGCCCGGTCCATGCGGGGCATCACCCACGGCGGGGTGCGCTGGAAGAGGGTGAGGCGGCCGACCTCGGGCTGGATGGCGGGCACGATCTGGATGGCCGAGGCGCCCGTGCCGACCATCGCGACGCGCTTGCCGGTGAGGTCGTAGTCGTGGTCCCAGCGCGCGGAGTGGAAGACCTTGCCGGGGAAGGAGTCCAGACCGGGAATCTCGGGGATCTTCGGGTCGGACAGCGGCCCGGTCGCGGAGACGACGACATCGGCCGAGAGCGAGCCCCCGGCCGTCTCGATGTCCCAGCGCAGCCGCTCCGGGTTCCAGGTCATCCGTTCGACCTCGGAGTCGAAGCGGATGTGCGGGCGCAGCCGGTGGACGTCCGCGACGTGCTCCAGATAGGCGCGGATGTGCTCCTGTCCGGAGAAGGCGCGCGGCCAGTCGGGGTTGGGCGCGAAGGAGAAGGAGTACAGGTGGGACGGCACGTCACAGGCGCACCCCGGGTAGCTGTTGTCCCGCCAGGTGCCGCCGACGCCGCTCGCCCGCTCCAGGACGACGAAGTCGGTGATCCCCTCCCGGCGCAGCCGGACCGCGGCCCCCAGGCCGCCGAACCCGGACCCGATCACCGCCACCCGCACATGCTCGTGTTCCGTCATCCCGACGCCTCCTCGCCTCGCGACACTGCGACACCCATGTCATGACTCCGCGCTTCCGCGACCCTGCCAGTGAACACTGGCGCAATCGGAGCGTAGAGCAGCCCCGTACTGATGGGTAGGGGCCGGGGGAGGGAAAGTTACCGTCGGTACGACATAGGCTTCCCGGGTGACCGACAAGCGGGAGTACCGGACGGAGGAGCTGGCCAGGGAGGCCGGCATCACGGTGCGCACCCTGCGCTTCTACCGCGAACGCAAACTGCTCGCGCCGCCCCGGCGCCAGGGCCGTATCGCCTGGTACGACGACCACCACCTGGCCCGCCTGCGCACGATCGCGGCGCTGCTGGAACGCGGCCACACCCTGACCGGCATCGCCGAACTCGCCGACGCCCTCGACCACGGCCGCGACGTCGCCGACCTGCTCGGCGTCGGCGGCCCCACCGAGGAGGAGCCGGTCCGCCTCACCCCGGAGGAACTCGCCGCCCGCTTCGAGGGCCAGGTCACCCCGGACAACCTCGCCGCCGCCCTCGACCTCGGCTACCTGGGCACCGACGGCGACGAGATCGTCCACATCAGCCGCCGCCTGCTGGACGTCTCCGCCGCCCTGGTCCGCGAGGGGATCCCGCTGGCCGAGGTCCTCACCGCGGGCGCCCGCGTCCGCGACCACGCCGACGCCCTCGCCGAACTCTTCACCGCCGTGATCCTCCGTCACGCGGGCGAGGAGGCCCTGCCCCGCCTGCGCCCGCTGGCGCGCAGCGTGGTGGAGGCGGAACTCTCCCTGGCGCTGGACCGGCGGTTGCGGAAGCACCCGTAGGACGCCGGCCACGAGAGCGGGACGACGACGGCAGCGACGACAACGACGACAGTGACCGAAGCGACCGCGGTGACCGCGGTGACCGCGGTGACCGCGGTGACGGATCGCGGCGCCCGGAGCGTCACCGTCCCGGGCCCGCGCGCCTTCGGCGCCCGCGCCCGCACGCCCGTCGTGACATCGCGAACGGCGTCCGTCACGTCGCGTTCGTCACATCGCGAACGTCACCGTGACGGGCGCGTGGTCCGACCATCGCTCCCCGTGGCTGGCAGCCCGTTCCACGACCGCCTTCACGGCCCGCGCCGCGAGCCCGGGGGTGGCCACCGCCAGGTCGATCCTCCACCCCGAGTCGTTGTCGAACGCCCGCCCCCGGTACGACCACCACGTGTACGGGCCCTCCACGTCCGGGTGCAGCCCCCGCACGACGTCGACGTAGCCGCCCGCCTCGGGGGCGAGGACCTGGGTCAGCCAGTCGCGTTCCTCGGGGAGGAAACCGGAGTTCCTGGTGTTGGAGCGCCAGTTCCTCAGGTCGGCCTGCTGGTGGGCGATGTTCCAGTCGCCGCAGACCAGGACCTCACGGCCGTCGGCGGCGGCGCGTTCGCGCAGGCCCTTGAGGTAGGCCGCGAACTCGCCCATGAAGCGGACCTTCTCGTCCTGGCGGTCGGTGCCGACCTCGCCGGACGGGAGGTAGAGGGAGGCGACCGTCACACCCGGCAGGTCGGCCTCGACGTAGCGGCCGCTGGTGTCGAACTCGGTGGACCCGAAGCCGATGCGGACGGCGTCCGGTTCGCGGCGGGTGTAGAGGGAGACGCCGGCGCGGCCCTTGGCGGCGGCGGGGGCGTGGGTGACGTGCCAGCCCTCGGGCGCGCGGACCGTCTCCGGGAGTTGGTGGGGTTCGGCGCGCACCTCCTGGAGGCACAGCACATCGGCGGAGGTGTCGGCGAGCCACTCCACGAAGCCCTTCTTCGCGGCGGCCCGCAGCCCATTCACGTTCACACTGGTCACGGTCAGCACCCGGGCACGATACCGGCACACTGGACCGGGTCCAGATTTTCCACCGACGCCTACCGATGCATGGATGTACCGTGAGCCGCATGAATATACGCCGGGTCCCCTTCGACCACCCCGACGCCGTCAAGCTGAACGACGAGGTCCAGGCCGAGTACCACGAGCGCTACGGCGACGGCGGTGACGCCACCGTACTGGCGCCCGCGGACTTCGATCCGCCGCGCGGCGTGTACCTCATCGCCTATGACGAGCTGGACCGGCCGGTCGCCACCGGCGGTTGGCGCAGCCAGGACGAGAACGGCGAGGGCAACCAGGACGGGGACGCCGAACTCAAGCGGATGTTCGTGGTCAAGGAGGCGCGGGGGCGCGGGCTGGCCCGGCGGATGCTCGCCCTCCTGGAGGAGGACGCCCGCGCGGCCGGCCGGATCCGCATGGTGCTGGAGACCGGCACCGAGCAGCCGGAGGCCATCGCGCTGTACACCTCCAGCGGCTACGAGCCGTGCACCAGGTTCGGCTACTACCGCTGCCACGAGGCCAGCCTCTGCTTCGCCAAGCCCCTCAACTCCTGAGGTAGGCCAGGACCGCCAGCACCCTGCGGTGGGTGTCGTCCGCCGGGGGCAGGTCCAGCTTGGTGAGGATGCCGCCGATGTGCTTGCCGACGGCCGCCTCGGAGACGACCAGGGCCCGCGCTATCGCGCCGTTGGACCTGCCCTCCGCGACCAGCGCCAGGACCTCCCGTTCGCGCGGGGTGAGCCGGGCCAGCGGGTCGCGGCGGCGGCGCAGCAACTGGCGTACGACCTCCGGGTCGACGACCGTGCCGCCCGAGGCGACCTCGGTGAGCGCGTCGACGAACTGCTCGACCTGGCCGACGCGGTCCTTGAGGAGGTAGCCGACTCCGGTGCCGTCGCCGGAGTCGAGGAGCTCGGCGGCGTAGGCGCGCTGGACGTACTGGCTGAGGACGAGGACGGGCAGGCCGGGATGGCCCTGGCCGGTGCGGGCGTCGCGTCCTGGCGGGCCGGGCGGACCGCGCCCACGCGCGCGCTGCGCGAGGCGGCGGTGGACGGGCGGACGCCGCCGTGGGGGCGCCTGGTGTGCGGGGCGGCCCTCCTCCTCACGGCCGCCGCGACCCTCGCGTACGCCCTGGTCACCGATCCGGGCGAGCTGCTGCACCGCAAGACGTACATCGTGCGGCCGATGCTGCTGATCACGGCGACGGCGCTCCTCGCGCCCCTTCTCGTACGGCCGTTGGTGCCCCGGCTGCCGGGCACGACGGGTCTGCTGGTGCGGGCGCACGCCGTCGCCGGGGTCCGGCGCACCGCGGCCGTCGCGGCGCCGGTGCTGGTGACGGTGGCGCTCGCGGGCTCCCTGCTCGGCGCGACGGCCACACTGGACGAGGCCGGGGCGGCGGAGGTGCGGCAGCGGACGGCGGCCGACTTCGTGGTGACGGACGTCGCCGAGGGCGCGCTGGAGGAGCTGCGGCGGGTGCCGGGCGCGGTGGCGTACCCGTCCGCCGCGACCGCCGTGTACGCCTTGGAGGACGGGGTGGCGCTGGTCCGTTCGCCGGCGCGGGCGGTGGCACCGGAGGCGCTCGCGGGGACCGTACGGCTGCCGGTCGTGGCCGGCCGGGCGGCGGACCTGGACGACGGGTCGATCATCGTGAACCAGGAGTGGGCCGAGCACCGGGTGGGGCGGTCGGTGCGGGTGTGGCTCGGGGACGGGACACCGAGGACGCTGCGCGTCGCCGCCGTGCTGGCCACCGGGACCGGCGACAACGGTGCCTACGTCACCGCCGCGAACGCGGGCGGGGCGGACCTCGACCGGGTCGACGTGCGGGTGCGCGCGGGGGCCGATCCGGCGGCGGTCGCGTCCGGGCTGCGGGCGGTCGACGGGGTACGGGTCTGGTCCAGGCAGGAGTGGGTGGGGGCGAGTCACCCCGCCACCGGGCGTACGACCCGGCTCGGCACGCTGCTCGTCCTGGGCATCGCGCTCCTCTACACCGGCATCGCCCTCGCCAACACCCTCGTCATGGGCGCCGCCGAGCGCGGCCGGGACCTGGCGGCGCTGCGGCTGGCCGGGGCGACCGGCGGGCAGGTCCTGCGGTGGGCCGCCGCCGAGGCGCTGACCGTGGTGGCGGTGGGCGCGGTACTGGGGCTGGCGGTGACGGTCGTCGATCTGGCCGGCATGGCGGGCGCGCTGGGCCTGCTGTCGGCGCCGGTGACGGTGGTCGTGCCCTGGGCGCCGCTCGGGTGGACGACGGGGGCCTGCGCACTGGTCGCGGTGACGGCGGCGGTGCTACCGACAGGTCGGGCGCTGCGCAAGTCGCCCGACACGACGGTAACTTGAGGACGACCGGAGCGGCCGCGGGCCCGGCGGCCGTCGTCGTCATCGTCGTCATCGTCATCGTCATCGTCATCGACGACGGGCTGCGCGCGCTGGACCGAACACAGAGGCGGAGGCAGAGGCATGACGGCACAGACCGAGTACGAGACCAAGGCTCTGGACATCGACCCGGCCGAGATGGCGCGGCGCATCGCCGCCGCCGGAGGAACTCACGTGGCGGACCGCGTGATGCGCCGGTACGTGTACGACATCGCACCCGGCGATCCCCACCGCTGGATCCGGCTGCGCGACACCGGCAGCGAGGTGACCCTGTGCGTCAAGGAGATCACCTCCGACGCCGTGGACGGCACGCGGGAGACCGAGACGACCGTGGGCGACTTCGACACCGCCGACGCCCTCCTCGGCAGCCTGGGCTTCACCGCGAAGGCGTACCAGGAGAACCGGCGCTCCTCATGGCTGCTGGACGGAGTCCGGCTGGAGATCGACTCCTGGCCGCTGATTCCGCCGTACCTGGAGATCGAGGGCGACGACGCGGAGGCGGTATGGGCGACGGCCGAGCGCCTCGGCCTGGACCGCGCGGCGCTGACGAGCCAGAACACCACCGCGGTGTACGCCCGCTACGGCATCGACCTGGCTGCCCACCCGCACCTGCGCTTTCCCTCTCGCTGACGACCGGCCGCAAGGCGCTCGCGCGGGCATCGCGCCGGGCTCACCTCAGAAACGCCCGCGCGGGCCTCGCGCCGGGCTCACTTCAGAAACACCCGCACGGGCCTCGCACGGGCTCACTTCAAAAACGCCAGAACCGCCAGGACCCGCCGGTTGGCGTCGTCGGAGACCGGCAGGTCGAGTTTGGCGAAGATGTTCGAGGTGTGCTTGATGACGGACCGCTCGGTGATCACGAGGGCCCCGGCGATCGAGGCGTTGGAGCGGCCCTCGGCCATCAGCGCCAGGACCTCCCGCTCGCGCGGGGTGAGGCGGGCGAGGGAGCCGGTGGGGCCGTTGCTGTCCTTGGCGAACAACTTGGCGACGACGTCGGGGTCCATCGCGGTGCCGCCGGCGGCGACCCGGCGGACGGACTCCACGAACTGGTCGGGGTCGAAGACACGGTCCTTGAGGAGGTAGCCGATGCCTCCGCTGCCGTCGGCGAGCAGCTCACGCGCGTAGAGCTGCTCGACGTACTGGGAGAGGACCAGCACCGGCAGGCCCGGGACCTGCCTGCGGGCCTGGAGGGCGGCCTGGAGGCCCTCGTCGGTGAAGCTGGGCGGGAGGCGTACGTCGACGACCGCGACGTCGGGCCGCTCGTCGACGAGGGCCCGTAAGAGGCTGGGCCCGTTGTCGACGGCGGCCACGATCTCGAAGTCGTACGCCTCCAGCAGCCTCACCAGGCCGTCACGCAGGAGGAAGAGGTCTTCGGCTAGGACAACGCGCAAGGGATCTCCAGGGTCAGGGTGGTGGGTCCGCCCACCGGGCTGTGGACCGCCAGCACTCCGTCGAAGGCGGCGAGGCGGCGCTCGATGCCGCGCAGGCCGGTGCCGCGCGAGGGGTCGGCTCCGCCCTGGCCGTCGTCGCTGACCTGGGCGCGGATCCGGCCGTCGGCGTACCAGAGGTCGACGGCGACGTGGGTCGGGGAGGCGTGCTTGGCGGCGTTGGTGAGGGTCTCGGAGACGGCGAAGTAGAGGGCGGACTCGACGGGGGCGTCGGCGCGGCCGGGCAGGTCGGCGGTGACGGAGACGTCGAGCGGGCTGTCCAGGGCGAGGGCGCGGACGGCGTCGGCGAGACCGCGGTCGGCCAGGACCGGCGGGTGGATGCCGCGGATCAGGTCGCGCAGCTCGGTCAGGGCGCTGGCGGAGGCCTTGCGGGTGTCGGCGAGGATCGCGCGGACCGCCTCCGGGTCCTTGGCGAGGAGCTGCTCGGCGACGCCGAGGTTCATGCCGAGGGCGACGATGCGGGCCTGGGCGCCGTCGTGCAGGTCACGCTCGATGCGGCGCAGTTCCGCGGCGGAGCTGCTGACGACCTCGGAGCGGGTGCGGGTGAGGTGCAGGACCTTGCGGGAGGTCTCGGTGGGGGCGAGGAGGGTGCGGGCGAGCTGGGCGTGGGCACGCATCAGGGCGGGCGCCGAGACCAGGCCGATCAGCAGGGTCGGGATGCCCAGGCCGAGGGCGTACAGCGCGCTCCGGCTGTCGGTCACCTTGACGAACCAGTACCAGTTGTTGCCGCCGTTGCCGCTGATGTCCTCCCACAGCATGGGCATGAGCAGACCGAAGACGCCGAACGCGATCAGGGTCAGCGGCAGCAGGACCAGGGCGATCCCCACGACCGGGTTGACCAGCATCCAGGCCAGGTCCCGCCAGGTCGCCGGGTCGGTGAGGATCCACTGGGTGCGGGCCCACCAGCTCTTGAGACCGCCCTCGCGGGGCGGCTCCGGCAGGTAGGGCTCGGGAATGCCGCCCTCCAGGCGGGCGCCGGCCAGCCGACGGGTGACGTTGACCGTGCCTCGGGCGGCGACCGCGGCCGCCGGGATGAGGAAGAGGCCGATGCCCGCCCCGAGCAGGGAGACCGCCGTGACCAGCAGGGAGAAGAAGAAGACCTCGACGACGGCCAGTCCGGCCAGCGGAAGCCCGGCGACTGCGGTACGCGCGTCCTTGGCGATGTTCATGCCACAACTCCTGAGATCTGGCGGCTCGTTGCCGCCGTACGTGTTACATCCTGGTGCGCCACGTGCCGCCGATCACGGGACCATTGTCCCCTCTCTGGGGGTGTACCTGGGTACCCCCCGGACACCACACAGGGCCATGGGGCGCGACGGCGGCGGCGGGTGGAATGGAAGGCATGACGAGCCGAGAGCGAATCCTCATCCTGGTGGCGGTCGTGGCGACCGCCGTCCTGTGCGTGGTGAACCCGGCCGCCGCGGACGGCCGTTCGGGCCCCGGCGCCGGCGCCGGTACGGCGTCGGCACGGCAGGGCGGGAGCCTGTCCGCGCTGCTGGACGACCTGGTGCCCAGGCAGCTGGCCGACTACCGCATCCCCGGCGCCTCCGTCGTCGTCGTGGATCGCGACGGGCAGACGCTGACCAAGGGATACGGCCTGGCCGACGTGGAGCGCAAGGTGCGCAGCGACCCGCGGCGCACCGGCTACTTCATGGCCTCCGAGGCCAAGCTGTTCACGGCGGTCGCCGTGCTCCAGCAGGTGGAGAAGGGCAAGCTGAACCTGGACGCCGACGTCAACCGGTACCTGACCGCCTTCAAGATCAAGGACAGCTACCCGGGTCACCCGGTGACGGTACGTCATCTCCTCACGCACACCGCCGGGTTCGACACCAGCATCCTCGGCCGCGGCGGCACCTCCCCCGAGCCGGCCGGCGCCCTCGGCGAGAGCCTCGACAAGCACCAGCCGAAGCGGGTACGGCCGCCCGGCGAGGTGGCGAGCTACGACAACTACGGTGTCGCACTCGCCGGTTACCTGGTCGAACGGGTCACCGGGACCCCCTTCGCCACCTACGTCGACCGAGCCGTCCTCAGCCCTCTCGGCATGACCCGCACCACCTTCGCGCGGCCCGACGCCCGCACCACCGACGCCCTCGCCCTCGGCTACCGGCCCGACGGCGGCCGGCAGCGCGCCGAGGACGGCCAGTACGGCGCCTGGACGCCGACCGGCGCCGGCGCCGTCACCACCGCCGCCGACATGGGCCGCCTGATGAGCGCCCTGCTCGACGACGGCGGCCCCGTCCTCACCCGCGCCTCCACCCGCGCCATGCTGCACCGCCAGTTCGCCAACGACCCCCGGCTGCCCGGCATCGGCTACCTGCTGGAGGAGCGCCTGCGGGCCGGAGAGCGCATGTGGGTGAAGGACGGCGACCTGCCCGGCTTCCACGGCAACCTGGCGCTGCTCCCCGCCTCCGGGGTCGGCGTGTACGTCGTCTACAACGGTGACGGCGTCGACGGCAGCGCCTCCTACGCCGGCCAGGAACTGGTCAACCGGGTGGCCGACCGGCTCGGTGACGGCGGCAAGGGCGCCGCTGCCACCCCCTCCGCCACGGCCGACCGGGGCGAGCCCGCGGGCAGGCCCTCGGCCGGCGCCACCGCCCGGCTCACCCAGCAGGGCGAGGCGGCCTCCTCGCCCTACTCCGGCTACTACCGCACCACCCGCACCAGCACCTCCGACCTGACCCGGGTCGCGGCCCTCACCACCTCCGTGCACGTCACCGCCGGCGAGGACGGCTCCCTGACCACGACCGGGCTGGCCCGCGACCCGCGCGTCGGCGAGCAGCACTGGGTGCAGGTCGCACCGGGCGTCTTCCAGGAGCGCGCCGGACAGGACCGGATCGCCTTCCGCGACGACCGGCTGGCCCTGGCCTCCGACCCGACGCAGGTCTTCGAGAAGCTGCCCTGGTACCAGTCGCCGGCCCTGCACCAGCAGGCCCTGCTGGCCGGCCTCGCGGTCCTCGGCGCGGCCCTCCTGCTCCTCCCGCTGGTGGCGTACGTACGACGCCGCAAGGCCAAGGCGCCCGGTGGCCGGCTCGCCTGGACGCTGGCCTGGCTCACCGGCGCCATCCTCGCCACGGCCACGGTGTGCTTCGTCCGGCTCACCGGCGACGGCAACGCCCTCAACCGGACCGTCCTGGTGGGCGACTCGCCGCTGCTGACCCTGATCCCCCACCTGGTCGCCGCCGCGGCAGCCGCCACCGCGCTGCTCCTGATCTGCACGGTGGTGGCCTGGCGCCGGGGCTGGTGGCCGGTGGCCGGACGGGTCACCTACACCTGCCACGCCCTGGCGGCGACGGTCGTGGTCGGCCTGGGCGCGGCCTACGGCCTCCTGCCGTGACGCGGCCCGGCCCCATGCGGGGAGCCCGCCGCCTTCCGGGACGTATCCGGACGGCGGCGGGCTCACCGTGTGACAGCGGGGGGAAGCCGTCATCCGCGGTCCCGCCAGGAACCCGCGGTCCCGTACTCGCCCGGACGCCGACGCCACCACTCGGCCACCGAACGGGTGGCCTCCGTCGACTCGGGACGGGACTGGGTGAAGGCGTACAGCACGAGGGTCAGGGCGGCGAGTTCGGTCATGTCGGGATCGCCGGAGACGACCTCGAAGCGGGGCGCGGGAAGCCCCCCGGGCAACGGCAGCGCGGGCGGGTCGGTGTACACGGCCGGCTCCCCTCTCAGCCCAGGCCCGCGGCCGCGCGGAGCTTGTCGGCGCGGTCGGTGCGCTCCCACGTGAAGTCGGGCAGCTCGCGCCCGAAGTGGCCGTAGGCGGCGGTCTGCGCGTAGATCGGGCGCAGCAGGTCGAGGTCGCGGATGATGGCCGCCGGACGCAGGTCGAAGACCTCGGTGACGGCGTCCTTGATGCGGTCGACGGCCACCCGGGCGGTGCCGAACGTCTCGACGAACAGGCCGACCGGCTCGGCCTTGCCGATCGCGTAGGCGACCTGGAGTTCGCAGCGGTCGGCGAGGCCGGAGGCGACGACGTTCTTCGCGACCCAGCGCATCGCGTACGCCGCCGAACGGTCCACCTTCGACGGGTCCTTGCCGGAGAAGGCACCGCCACCGTGCCGGGCCATCCCCCCGTAGGTGTCGACGATGATCTTCCGCCCGGTCAGGCCGGCGTCCCCGGTCGGACCGCCGATCTCGAACCGGCCGGTCGGGTTGATCAGGACCCGGAAGTCATCGGTGACGAGGTCGACGCCGCTCTCGCGCAGGGCCGCCAACTCGGGCTCGATGACGTGCATCCGGACGTCCGGGGCGAGGAAGGTGTCCAGGTCGACGTCGGCGGCGTGCTGCGCGGACACGACGACCGTGTCCAGCCGGACCGGCCGGCTCCCCTGGTACTCGACGGTGACCTGCGTCTTCCCGTCGGGCCGCAGATAGGGGACGGTGCCGTCCTTGCGCACGGCCGTCAGCCGCCGCGCGAGCCGGTGCGCGAGCGACACCGGCAGCGGCATCAGCTCCGGGGTGTCCCGGCAGGCGTACCCGAACATCAGCCCCTGGTCCCCGGCCCCCTGCGCGTCCAGCGGATCGCCGACGGCGTCGTCGGCGTCCACACCCCGCGCGATGTCCGGCGACTGCTGCCCCAGGGACACGGAGACACCACAGGTGGCCCCGTCGAACCCCTTGACGGAGTGGTCGTACCCGATGTCCAGGATCTCCCGCCGCACGAGCGAGGCCACATCGAAACAGGCCGTGGAGGAAACCTCCCCCGCGAGATGCACCTGCCCCGTGGTGATCAGGGTCTCCACGGCGACCCGCGCGTACGGATCCTGCGCGAGATGAGCGTCGAGGACGGCATCACTGATCCGATCGGCGATCTTGTCGGGATGCCCCTCGGTGACGGATTCGGAGGTGAAGAGATGACGGGTCATGGGTGGGTTGCTCCTGGGTGGATGGGATGGGTGGGTGGAGCAGGGGGCGGGGGGTGGTGTGGGGGCTCCGCTCTGAGGGGGTGGGGCCCTGGGGGGGGCTGGGGTGCGGGGCGAAGCCCCGAGAGGGGTGCAGGGGACGAAGTCCCCGCCGGGGTCCGGGGCGGGAGCCCCGCGACGGCCGGTCTCGACCGACCGAGTCGGGCGGGCGGGTGGGAAAGGACGGGGCCCGGGGCACAGCCCCGCGACGGCCCCTCTCAACCAACCGAGTCGGGCGGGCGGGCGGGAAAGCACGGGGTCCGGGGCACAGCCCCGCGACGGCCCGTCTCGACCAACCGAGTCGGGGGGGGGGGGGGGGGGTGCGCCGGGGCGGGGGGGGGCCCCCCCCCCCCCCCCGCCCCCCCCCCCCCCCCCCCCCCCCCACCCCCCCCCCCCCCCCCCCCCCACACCCCCACCCCCCCCCCCCCCCAACCCCCCCCCCCGGGGCCCCCCCACCCA
>NZ_JBIAHY010000014.1:0-35850 GCF_042870975.1 Streptomyces sp. NPDC006259
GGTCCCACTCCGCGTTCGTCAGATCCCCACGGCCCATACGACAAGCCTGACCCCAACACCCCACTCACGTCAGGAGATCCGAGAAACAGTGCCTAGTTCGAAGCGAATTTCAACGCTGGAGGTTACACGGTGTCTTGTGTTCCCATGCGTTCAATCCTCCGTTCAATCCTCCCTGTGTCTACTTCTCCGCTACGAGCATGCTCTCGGCGCCTGACAGGGGTGCCACCCGCACCTGCCGGAAGCCCGCCTCGGCCAGCCAGTCCCCGGCCTCGGCGGCGGTGAAGGCACCACCCCCGGACGTCTGGATGAGCATGTTCAGACTCCGCAGCAGCGCGGGCGCACTGCGGCGGTTCTCGTCGATGAGCATTTCGACGATCACCACCTGACCCGCGGGGGGCAGCGCCTCATATGCCTTGCGCAACAGCATCCGCCGGGTGGGCAGGTCCCAGTTGTGCAGAATGTGCGCCAGCACCACGACGTCTCCCGCCGGGAACGGGGCCGTGAAGAAGTCGGCGCCGGTGAAGGACAGTCGGTCCGCCAGCCCCTGCGCGGTCACGTACTCGTCGAACACGGGCCGCACAGCAGGCAGGTCCAGGCCGATCCCCGTTAGATGGGGATGCCTGCGCAAGACCCGTATCAGCAGGTCCCCTTCCGAGGCACCGATGTCCACCACCACCCGGTGGTCCTGCCAGGAGAACCGCTCGGCCAGCACGGAGGCGGCGGGCGCGGACCGCGCGGTCATGGCCTTCTGGAAGGCCCGCAGTTCCTCGGCGTCGTTGTAGAGGGCCGAGTACAGGTCATCGTCTGTCCGGGCCTCGCTCTGCGGCTGCCCGGTGAGCAGCGCATGGGTCAACCCGCCCCAGTAGTCATAGGTCCGACCGCCGTGCCGTTCGAAAGCGGCGCCGATGTAACCCGGCTCCGCTCGGTCCAGTACCTGGGCAGACAACGCCGTATTGGCGTACGTCCCGTCCTGGTACCGCAGCAGCCCCAGGGCCACCAGCACGTCGAAGAAGTCCCGGGCGGCCCGTGGATGCAGCCCGAGACGGTCCCGCAGCCGGTCGGCATCGAGCGGCTGGGCGGCGAGCACCGTGAAGAGGCCGAGTTCCACGGCGGTCAGCAGCACTTTCGACGCCCGGAAGGCCCGGGCCAGCCGCTTGATGTCGGCGGCCGAGGACACCGGCGCTACCGCTTCGCCCTGCACGTCCTCTGCCAGCGCGACACCGCCGTGGACCGCCCCCGCCCATGCTCCCTCTTCCGATGCCGCGACGATCCGGTCACGACCGCGCTCGGACGATCCGCCGCTGGACCGTGCCTCGGGCGAAGGCATCGATGCTGCGTCATTCATACCGTCCTGTCTATGCCACGAGTGTCCCGTACGCGACCGGACACCCAGCTCGATCCGAACGGGCAGGTTTTCGTCGGCGACCCGATCGAGCATCTTCCTGAACGCCCAGTGTGCTCTGTACAGGGCCACGGCACGACGGGCCCGCCGCATAGCGTCAGCACCGCCGGACACCGCTGAAGAAACCGACCGACCGAGTGCAGTTCGCTACACAGCCCGGTGGCGCTGTGCCTGCTCCTCGTAGGTGCGGAACCTGCCGTCGGGTACTCGTTCGCCCCGCTGAGTCTGCACGCTGGGCGAACGGTGGCCAGACTGGGGACGGCTTCGGCAGCGAAGTGCGCACAGAGTTCCGCCATGCCAGACAGTGGCGCCGCCGTGCCCACCGTACGGCGAGTTCAGGCAGCGAAAGAGCGAGGTGGATGCGATGGGCAGCGCGGATGTGCTGGTGATCGGAAACGGCGCCTTGGGGCTGTCCGTGGCGGTGGAGGTGGTACGGCAGGCACCCGAGACCCGAGTGACGGTGGTGGGACCCCCACAGCGTCCGATGGCGGCCACACCCGCGGCCGGGGCGATGCTGAACTGCTTCGGTGAGGTCACCCGCTATACCGCGCGGCATCCCGCCGCGCGGGCCCGGTTCGCCTTGGCCCGCCGGGCGCTGGACGCCTGGCCGAACTGGCTGGACATGCTCGTCGACACCGCAGGGAGCGCGGGCAAGGCGTTGCGCGACTCCCACGTCGAGGGCACCTTCGTCCTCTACGGCGGGCGGTCCGGGCTCGTCGCCGGGGATAACTTCCGCGCCATGCGGGACGCCGCCGCGGCACACGGCGAACCGCACGCGCTGGTGGACCCAGGCACGGTCGAGGGCCTGTCGCCCCGCTGTGACGCCCGCCCGCTGCAGGTCCTGCACCTGGAGCGGGAGGGCTGCGTCGACGCCCGTACCGCCCTCACCGCCCTGGAGGCAGCCGCACGGCAGATGGGCGTGCACCTGGTGCCCGGTACAGTCCGCGATCTGGTGACCGGGGCCTCCTCGGTCACCGGGGCGCGCCTGGAGGACGGCAGCGTGCTGCCGGCTGGCACGGTCGTCCTGGCCGCGGGCGCGGCCAGCAGCCGCCTGGCCGACACCGTTCTGCCACCAGGAGCCGTACCGCCGCTGCTGCACGGCACCGGAGTGTCCCTGCTGGTCACCCGTACCACCACCAGCCTGCCCGGCACCCGGCATGTGCTGCGCACCCCCAACCGCGCCGCCACCTGCGGCATGCACCTGGTGCCCTTGCCCCAGACCGGGCAGTACTACATCGGCGCCACCAACCTGATCACCACCACGCCGATCACCGGCCCCGAGCTCGGCTCCACCCACTCCCTGATGCGCGGCGTGTGCGAACAGTTCGACCACGACCTGGCCTTCGGCCGCATCCAGCGGCTGATGTCGGGCGCCCGTCCCATCCCGCTGGACTGCTTTCCGCTCCTTGGCCCCTGCTCCCTTCCGGGCCTGGTCTTCGCCACCGGTACCTACCGCGACGGCTTCCACTGCTCCCCCGTCATCGCCCGTCACCTCGCCGCCGCCCTGCTTTGCGCCTCGGACCGGGACCCGGACCCGGACCTCGCTCCTTTCACCCCCGAACGGCGTCCTATCCAGGTACTGACTCCCCAAGAAGCCATCAGCGACACGATCGAGCACACTGTGGACACTCTGGGAGAGCAGGGCATGAACCTGCCGTTCTGGCTCGACTGCACCCCCGTGGAGCAGTGGGTACGCAGGCGCGTCGAGGAACTGTACGAAGAGCTCGGCGACGGTGCGGTTTTGGCACCAGAACTCATCTACCCCCAGTTCCTCGCCCCGAGGTCTACCGATGACACACGAGCGCTGGCACGCGTGGCCGAGTACCTGCGCGCGGCCCAGGCGCACCACGGCACCGCCTCGCCGCCCGGCTGACGCTTCGGCCCGCCGATGTCGCGATCCGCGAGTACCTGAGCCAGCTGGCTCAGGTACTCGACATGGTGGCGCTCACGGAGCCGGTGACGCACCGCTCACCGAGATACGGGGAAGCGGCGTGGGTCCACTGGGAGACATCAGGCGCACACCTTTACGCCTGGGACGAGCCGGTGCCGTTCTTCATCGTGGACATCTATACCTGCAAGCCCTTTGAGCTCAGCGACGCGGTGGACTACACCCGTGACTAAGAGAACATCGTCTCCAAGAGCATTTGACCGCGATCTCTGGGACGTCAAGAAATGGTGCAGCTGCGGCCGTCGAGGTTACTGGCGGGAGATAGAGAGCCGGCCGGCGAAGGCGCTATTGAGAAATTGGCTGCGGTCTTCCAGCGCATGCTCCAAAGAGTCTGCCCCTTGACGAAGTCATTCGTCGGCGCGTGCTTGCTCGATTCGCAGCCGCACCGCTGCGCGGTTCGAAGCCGTCTTCGGCGGTCGTCGGCCGCGCAGCTCTGGTGTAATCCACACGCGGGTGCGTCCTGCCTGTGGCAGGGTGATGCGGTCTACCACGTCCTCAGCGCGGAGCCTGGCCAGCCGGCGCCTCGTCTGTGGCTAGCACACCAGGTGCATCTGTTGCCGACACGCTCAATGTCTCCGGCGGCGGACCGCGAAACGCTACGTGAAGGACCAGATTCGCCGGCCCGTGCTGACCTCGCCCAACGCATCGAGGCCGCGGTACGCGCCCGCATCGGGGCTCAGGCCAGAAAGCGATGCGTACGTGCGCGTCCGTCAAAGCCCGGCGGCATCGGGGCCGTCGCACCTAGGAGGCGGCCCCGATGCCGGACGTGGCTTGCGTTGGCCTCAGCGCCGAGCTTCACACGGCGCTAGATGACCGCGCCTCGATCAGTCGGAAAATACGGGCAGCTCGACACCGGGGATCTCGGGCAGCTTGACACCGGGGATCTCGGGCAGCTTGATGTTGGGGATGGTGATGGTGGGCAGCGTGAACCCGGGGGGCAGGATGTCGGTGGGAGCAGCTGCGGATGCAGTAGGTGCTGCGGTGGCATGGGCTGCCTGGGCGGGCATGGCGAGAATGCCGACGAGTGCGGCGGCTCCCAACAGGACGGTGCTGAGTCGGCGCATGACGTCTCCCTTCCTTGACGGAGGTCCCGGCCTGATATGCCGGGATGCTCTTATCGTCTGAGCCGCGCAGGCGGGGCCGCCCGAACTGATGGGCCATACCGGTGACCTGTGCCGGGACATCGCCGAGATCCACGACGCGCTGATCTGGCTCGCCCAGGAAGCCGGCGCCGACTCGTCCTCGCGGAGCAGCTGGCCGACGACGTCCTCGAACGCGAACCCTGGCGCGTCGGCCCGAGGCTGGTGATCCTCCTCGAAGAGGTCAACGCGACCATGGCGCAGCTCAAGCGGTACTGGGCGAAGATCCGCGAGTCCGGCGACCCGAAGACGACCCCGGCCGTCGACGCGCTCGCCGAGATGCTGTTCATGGGCCACCAAATCCGCCTTCACGTGCTCCTGGTCGCGCAGTCCGCCACCGCACGTGGCATCGGCGGCCCGGAGATGCGCGAGAACTTTCCCACCCGGATCCCGGTCCGCTACACCCTCAAGCCTGGCGCATGCTCCTGCCCGAGGTCAGCCCCATCCCGATGCCGAGCGACCACCACGGCCGCGTCCAAGTCGTCACCCGCGGCCTCGCCCAGGAGACGCAGGTGCTCAACCTGTCGAACGAGGAAGCCCGCGAGTGGGCGATGGCCGGCGTCCACGCGAAGAACAAGACCGGTCCGGCCCTGCAGAAGCCGCCCGCCTCACCATCGACGACGAGACCACCGTCACCGTCCAGTGGGAGACCCGCCGTCACCGCTGCCAGAGCACTGCGCCGCCAGGCCCGGCCGCGGCTCGGGAAGAGCGGGAGCCCGCTTCCTCCGGGCGCAGGCCGGGCAGCCCGACCCAGCGACGGTCCGGTGGCTCACCTTCACCTCCCAGCGGTGGCCCCGGGAACAGCGCCATCCCAGCCCTACGCGGGAGTTGACCAGTAGTTCCGCCACGTCGGCCGGTGCCGTGTCGGGGACCACCAGCGCGAACAGTTCGGGCATGTCGGCCAAACGCCTGGCCGGTGCATCGCGGCCGGCCCTGGCGCAAGCCGCCACTCTGCTACCAAGCAGGGCGAGTGCTCGCTGAGCGTGGTCCGGCCATAGGGTACGTACCCGGCGCAGTGCGGGCAGCGGGTCCCGGCGACACGGAAATGGACCTGGGCCTGCCAGACGTGACCGTCGTCGCACCGCCAGAACACAACCTTGTGAGAGCCGGGACCGATCTGCGCCAGGCCCAGGTCGGCGTTCAGGTCCGGGTGCCACTGAGCGGCGATGGCCGGGTAGTCATTGATGGTCCGGTTGGTCCGGTCATGCGCTTTGACGATGATCACCAGCTCGAGGCCGGTCGGGTCTGAAGCTTGTCGGGGGGAGTAGGGAGGCACTGAAGACTTCTCAGAGAACGTCAGCCAAGACCGGGCACCGGCCGCCAGCTTCAGACACTTTTGAAGACAAGGTTTCCGTGTCGGCAGGCGAAGTAGTCACGGGTGTAGTTCACCGCGTCGCTGAGCTCGAATGGCTTACAGGTGTAGATGTCCACGCTGAAGAACGGCACCGGCTCGTCCCAGGCGTAGAAGTGCGCGCCGGATGTCTCCCAGTGGACCCACGCAGCTTCCCCGTATTTCGGTGAGCGGTGCGTCACAGGTTCGGTGAGTGCCACCATGTCGAGTACCTGTGCCAGTTGGCTCAGGTACTCGCGGATCTTGGCATCGGTGAGCTTGGCCGGCGCGATGCCTTCGATGATCGCCCGCTGGCGGCAGATGCCAGGAGCCAGGTCTCTCATCACGCCTCCAGGGGCCAAAGTCAGTCGAAGTCGATGTCAGGTCGTCACCGTAAAGTGGCGGTTGCCCACGTATCGCCGTCTGAGCGGGAACCGGGGCTACCTGATGGCGAGTGGGATCGGGACGGCCGGCGTCAGCGTGACGGACGTTGCCGGAACCAGCACGCTCCAGGAACCGGGCGACGAGCGCCGTGTCCGTCGTCCACGCCATCGGCGGCCGACGCAGCCGCCCCGCCTCCGAGCCGACGCCGTCTCCACCAAGACGAAGGTCAAGACTCTCCACCCGGAGTGGGGTGGCACCGGCGGGCAGGCCGTAGTTGATGCGATCCCGCCGAGACCGGAGCCACGCTCCAGACCCGGTCAGCTCATTCACCTTCTGACATCGGCTAGTCGCGGCTTGCGCAGAACATGCCGTCAGAGGAGCCCAGAAAGAACGCCGACCAAGCTACTCAGGATTCCCGCCATGATCACGCACCTCCCCTCTTTGCGTCGTGCCTACTTTTTTACCCATTGCATGAGGTGTCGAGCTGCCCGAAGGCAGCTTCACCCCAAGGAGGGAAGCAACCCGTCAACCGCCCGGCCACTGGTAGGGGGCCTGAGGAAGTCGCGGAGGGCTGAGTTAAGAGCAGCTTCCAGTTCCTGCTCGGTGGGCAGGTCGGCGCCGCCGCATTGGTTGGCTGGACTTCCGATTGGCAGCCCGGCGAGGTTGCCGTTGCCGGCACCGGTCCCGTGGGTGGTCACTCCGTCCGCACGGATGACGTGGTGGTTAGTGCAGCTTGTACCGAAGGCCGGCGACAGAAAGTCGCCGACGCCTCCCGCCCAGGCCGGGGATGCAACCGTGCCGACTCCCAGCAGCGTCACCGTCAGGACAGCCTTACGTGCCGAAGTGCGCGTCATCATGTGCGGTCTAACGATCATGACTGTCCACAGACACCAGCCGCACCTGTCTTGCGACTGGCCGGCTGAGGCTGGGCAACGAACCGCACGCCGGACACCGCCAGTTCGAGCGCACGGACGAGCAATGGACCTGCCTCACCGTTATGGACGATCTCCCCGTTTCAAGGCAGCCGCGGTTGGCTCGTGTCCGCCCGCGTCCGACGCGACTGCGCTGCCCGGACGGAGGGTGGTCGGCGACAACGCGGCCGCTCCGCAACATGTCCAGCCCGATCCAGTACGAGCCACCGCCTGCGGCCCGCCCCGGAACCCGGCCGGGCGGCGGCCCGGCTTGCATGCTCCCGGCCGGAGCCGATGTCGCGCCGTACCCGGACCCGGTCAGTGAGGTGCACGGGGGCGGGCCGGGCCTTGTCGTCGACGCCGCGGCCCGGCCGGTGCCACCGCTCGCGCCTTCCGGACACCACTCGCCGCTCATGCGCAGGAGCCGCGGTAGCACGCGTATGCCCTCCTCCCGGTTGTTCCGGGGGAGGGCACACGCGTTTGTGGAACCGTCGGCTGTCAGCCGTGGTAGTTGATGTAGCCGTTGCCGTCGGCGTCGTTGGCGCGCTTGGTGTAGGAGTGGACGTCGGCCTTGGCGCCGCCGGGCTTGAGGAGGTAGATGGTGTCCTTGTCGTTGTTCCAGATGAAGTTGCAGTTCTGGCGGTAGACGACGTTGCCGGCGTCGGAGTTGGTGCCCTTGCCGCCGCGGAGCTTGATGTAGTCGCCGGGCTCGAGGGTGTGGTTGGCGGTGAAGGTGTACTTGTTGCCGGTGGCGTCCTTGACGACGTAGCCCTTGAGGTTGACCTTCGCGGTGCGCGAGTAGTTCTTGATGGTCAGGTACTCGTTCTTGGTGTTGCCGCCGGAGCACCGGTTGGAGTCGGAGCCGGGGGCGTCGTACTGGACGCCCTTGACCTTCAGTGCGGACGAGTATTCGGCGGCCTGGGCCGGGCCGGCGGTGACGGCGGCGACGGAGACGGCCGCGGCGACGACGGCCAGCGCGTGGCTGATACGCATGAGGATTCCCCCCTCAGTGGTGCGAGCAGAGCCCCGGAGCATACCGAATGTGATCAACGAGTGTGTTAGATGTGCATGAAGGGTGAAGATCATCGTGATGGTTGTGCGGCCCCCTCTTGGGTCTTCAGCACAGGGGGCCGCACCGGGTGCGGCGTCGAGTGGCGCCTTCGCCTTCCATGATGACGGACATGTCACCGCTGGTGGTCAGAAGCGACGTATCCGCCCCAAAGTGCTGAACCTTCAGGAGTTCCGCTCGCGCCGCCGGGGTGGCGGGAGGTAGCGCGGTGTGGCGTAGCCGCCCATTGTTCCGTAACTCCATGATCACGTGGCGTGGTCGGCTGAAGTGGGGTCATGCTGGCGGTCCTTCCTGACAGCGCTTCAGCACCGCTGCCAGGAAGGGCCGTTGCCGCTATCCCTCTTAGAAACCGAGTGCAATGTCGAGTAAGAAGGTGGTGACCGCTGCCGTTTTGGCGGCGGTCCTCACGTGGAGCACGATCATGATCGTGCTGGGGCACGCGGCCGCCGCTGCGGTCCTGCTGCCCTCCCTGGGCCTGCTCGTCCAGCAGATCGTCCAGGCACTCACAGCGCCCGACCGCCCCGCCCACCCAGCCGAGGCCCATCCTGCCGCAACGGATAACCAGGAGGGCGCGCGATGATGCCCCTCCCCGGGCCGGCCCACCAGCCTCCGCCCCTGCACACCACAGTCAAGCGCGGTCGGCCGCCGGCTCCGATCTCCTCGGACGCAGGCCCCTCACACTGCGCCTGGCTCGAGCCCGTGCGCACCGCCCTGTTCGCCAGCCGCCTGACCCTCGACGACCTCGTCGACCGCTCCGGCTACTCCAAGACCCGTATCAGCGAACTCCTGCGCGGCAACGGCTACTACCCGCCCTGGGAGATCACGTTCAGCGTCACCCGCGCCCTGGGACTGCCCACCCGGCCGCTGCGCCGCCTGTGGGCCGCGGCCGCACGGGAAGCCGGCAAGGGCGACGACTGGATCAGGCGCTGCATAGAGCAGGTCGCCCACGACGGAGAGGAGCCGCCCCTGCCCTACCAGGCGTTCACCGACGACATGCGGGGCGTCTACACCGACTACGCCCGCGCCTTCCTCCTCACCGACCAACGAGCCCGCTGGGTCGTCTCCGAGGCCTTCGACATCCTCTGGATCTGCTGGGAACACGCCACCACCAGCGACAACCTCCACCGCTACGCCTGGCGCCTGCTGCGCTCCCGCGTCATGCTCCGAGCCCCCCGCCACCACGACGGCCGCCCCGACCTGCGCGCCACCGTCTTCTCCACCCGCGAGGTCCACAACCATCCCGCGGCCCCCGGCCACCTCGTCGTCCTCACCGAACTCATCGACCTGTTCGACGCCATCACCCGCCTGCCCGAAGACCAGATGGACGTCGCCGTCCTGCACTACCTGTGCGGCATACCGCACCACGCCATCGCCCACGTCCTCGGCATCGCCCCCGCCCTCACCCACGCCGTCGACCACCACGCCCGCGCCACCGTCGAAGCCCTCCTCACCACCCCGACCCCGGAGTGACCCCGCCCGCCATGACTGCCATCGACCACCTCCTCGCCCGCGCCCGCCTCCACCCCCAGCCCGACGTCCCCGACGACACCGTCCCCTACGAAGACACCCCCTACCCCGCCGACCTCCCTACCCCCCAACCGTCCCCCAGCCCCAACCCCCACCAGCAGGCCGCCGCCCGCCACCTGACCACCCTGTGCGAAACCGCCATCACCACCGTCACCGAGGAGTCCCTCACCTTCCTCACCGACCAGATGCCCGACCTGCACTCCGCCTGGCTCCTCGGCTGCGCACTCCACATCGCCGGCATCCCAGAAGGCGCCCGCTTCTGGTGGCAGTACGCCGCCGGCGACAACCACGCCCCCGCCTGCTACTCCCTCTCCCTCTACCACCAGTCCAGCGGCGAACAGCACGCCGCCGACTTCTACCGACAGCAGGCACACCGGGTCACAACAGCCACCGACACCGACACCCTCACCGTCGTCGGCACCTGCCCCCCGCAGACGATCAGCTTCGACGCCAGCCTCCCCACCGTCCTGCACACCCTCCACCGGCTCTACGCCGGTCCCGGCACCCGTCCGCGAAGGCGCCACCGCATCGACGCTCTGACCAACTACGTCGCCGACACCGTCACCCGGCACTACACCCGCCACCCCGGCGTTGAGATCCCCGTGCCAGAGCCGCGCTTCGCCGAGCGGGTCGCATGGCTGCTGACCGCTACCTTGCCGTGGACGAGGCGAACCAGACCATCCAGGCCCTCCGGGCCAGGCCTGCCTGCCCGCGAAACACGCCACTCGAGCTACAGCCAGTCGCTGACGACCACCAGGAGCTGCCCCTCGACGACCTGAGCGCGGCCGTCGCCAGTCCAGGCCGGAGGCGTCCGCGTGACCGTGATGCCGTCATTGCCGGGCTCACGCGGCCTTGGAACTCCTCGTCGAAGGACACGTCAACCGGATCAAGATGCTCAAACGCCAGATGTTCGGCCGGGCCGGCTTCGCTCTCCTGAGGAAGAGAGTTCTTCTGGCCAGCTGACCACAGCCACCCATAGGGTGACGGGGACGAGAGAAGATGCACGATGGATCCCCGCATACCCCGCCTGCGTCGCAAGCTGGCCGCGATTCCGTTCCAACCACTGCGTAGCCACTCCTTCGGAGAAGAGCAACACAAGTTCCGCCTCGGTCCGAAGCTGGCAGAAGCACGCGTCGCTGCGTTCGAGGCCGAGCACGACATCGCCCTGCCCGACGCCTACCGGCAGTTCCTCACGCACATCGGCGGTTCAGGCGCGGCGCCGTTTTACGGCCTCATGCCGCTGGAGCGGTGTTCCCTGCTGGTCATGAACCCGCGTGAGGAACCGGGGAAACCTCGCGGATTCGACGACGCAGAACCCAGGGGTCACGGGCGCGACCTCTTCCTCCACGTCATCGAAATGGGCTGCACCGACGTATGCGTCATCGCGGTGACCGGACCCCTCACCGGCCGCGTCCTCATCGGCAACAGCGACGGGTTCTGGGGCCCCAATGTCTCCTCCGCCACCGACTTCCTCGACTGGTACGAACGCTGGCTCAACCACATGAGCGCCGGACGCGACAACCGGGCCCTGGAACTCACCTCACCCCAGCTTCGTGTCCATCCCGACAGGCATCGCATGGCACCGAAGATTTGACTCTCCGTAACCACTCCACGGAAAGTGAGCCAGAACCCGAGTCTCGACAGCGGTTGTTCACCGTCTCGGGAGGCGGCCGGATCCATCCGTTCGGCTGCCGCTGTTGGTCACAGGCCGAGGCTATAGCGCGGGCGAGCCTGCGCTGCGCGTGCTCACCCATAGAGAAGGACGCCGGAAACGGTTCGGTCGAACCGTTCACAAGGCTCGGCCACGGGGCAGGGCTGTCAGCGTTTGACGCGGTTGCGGACGGCGAGGAGGGCCAGGCCCAGCAGGATGGGTTCGGTGAGGCGGGAGGTCATCTCGGTGTAGGTGCCGGTGGTGGTCAGGTCTTGTCCGGAGGCGCGGAATACCACTGAGTTGAGGGTGACGTTCGGGGCCATCTCGAAGCGCTTGCCGGTGAACTTGTTGCCGGTGGGGTTGTGGGGATCGTTTTTGTCGATCTCGAAGGTGACCTTGCCCCCGCCGGCTGGGACGGTGCCGGTCGCGGTCTGCTTCGGGGTGTCCTGGGCGAGGCCGAAGGCCATCAGCAGGACGATGGTGAGGAGCATGGCGGCGCGGAGCCAGGCCAGGGCCCGGGAGGCGCGCAGGCCGTAGCCGGGCAGCGCCCAGTATGCGGTCAGCAGTCCCCGTTCACTGCGGGGGATGTCGTCGGCGTGGCGGCGCATCTCCATCTCCCCGTAGTAGAAGTCCGCAGCACTGACGTACCTAGTTGATCTGGCTCCACCGGTATGACCTGGCGTCCAGGCAGGGGTCTGGAGGGCCTGTGCCTCGCGCATGCGACATGATCGAATAGGGGATGACTTCGTTCTGGACTGGTGAGCGGGTACGCCTGCGCGGTATCGAGCCCGACGACTGGACGGCGTTCATGGGCTTCGCCGTCGACGAGGAGTGCTTGGGAGACCTGCTGCACCCGCCCCGGTCTGCCGAGGGGTTCCGCGCCTGGGCGAAGGACCAGGCCGTCGCGAAATCCGACGGCGACTGCTTCGGGTTGGCCATCGAAGCCGTGGACACGGGGCAGATCGTCGGGGCTGTCGGATCGCACCACGCAGATCCACGTGCGGGATGGTTCGAGTACGGAATCACTATGGGCGCCGGGCACCGGCGCAAGGGCTACGCGGCAGAGGCTGTGGTGATGCTGCTGCGGTTCATGTTCGCCGAGCGGCGCTACCACAAGTGCGAAGCGCGGATCTTCGCGCACAACGAGCCATCGCTGGCACTGCACCACCGGCTCGGCTTCACCGAGGAGGGGCGCCTGCGCGATCACGTGTTCTTCGCCGGCCAGCACCATGATCTCGTCGTGATGGGCATACTCGCTGACGAGTTCGCGCAACTGCACTCGCTGAGCGGTCTTGAGTGAGAGCTGGGCCTGAGTCGGGTCGGCGGACGCTACGGGGGGCATGTCACAGCCGGCGGTGTCACCGCGTCGGTCACAGCCGCGGTCACTGCCCCGGGCGCGGTGGGGCCGGCCCCGAGCACCCGGTTCGCGCTCGTAGGCCATGCGGCTGGGCATGGCCGGGGAGCGTTTGATGGATGTGGAGCTGGCGGTCGCGGAGCTGACGACCAACAGCGTGGTCCACGGCGGAGGCCGCGGGACACTCGCCGTCTGGGCCGAGCGGGGGCAGCTGGTGTGTGAGGTCCGCGATGCGGGCCGGCTGGCCGGCCGCCGCCCGCGGCGGCCGGGGCCTGATGCTGGTCCACTACGTGGCCGACCTGGTGCGCATGCACACCGGCGACGACGGCACGACCATGCGGTTCCACCTCAGCCTGTGACAACGCGCGGGCGGCCACCTGTCCGGGTGACCGCCCGCCCCGCTCGTCTCGAAGGCTTGTATTTCTGCCAGCCCCCGCACGGTCGAGGAGTTTTCGGGTAGAGGCCCGTCGTCGTCCTCACGACATCTCGACCACCCGGCGGAGAGGGTTGAGTCACACTCGGTCGCCATGGTGAGCTCCTGGGGCGTCGGGGAGGGGCGCGGGCAGTGCGTGACGTCAGCGCGGGGCGTTGTCTTCTGAGAGCGGGTGGCGCGGGGGTGCGATTCCCGCGTGCACCAGTCGGAGGAACAACGCCTTCCGCTCCTGCCGCAACCGCGGGTCTGTGGTGGTCTTCTTCAGCCCGTCCGCGACCGCGAGGAGGAGAAGCGCGATGTCCTCGGCGGTCGCGTCGGAGGTCGAGAACTGCACTTCGCCCGCTGCCGCGGCGGCCTGGAGCGCGGAGGCGAGCCGGGCGACCAGAGCCGCATGGGCCTCCCTGACGACGTCCCCGGCGACATCGAGACTCGCGTCGAGGACTTCCCCCCCGTGCACGCTCGACGAGATCTGCGCCAGGAGTCCTCCGAAGTAGGCGGCCATCGCGGCATCGACTCGGGACAGCACGTCGCCCTGCTCGGCGAGAGCCGTGTCCACCTCAACGAGCGCCCGGGAGTGCGCCCGGCGGGACCCTGCCCGGAAGAGATCTTCCTTGCTGGGGAAATGCAGGTACAGAGCAGCCCGGGACATCCCGGCGGCGCGGGCGATGTCCTGCATGGTGGTCTTGCCGTAGCCGTACTGACAGAAAGCGGTCAGTGCGGCATCGAGGATGTGTTCTGTTCGGTCGTCCGCCATGCCGACATCCTGACGCCATGTACTCTCAGCGTCTACAAGTCCAATTGGACGGAAGTTGCCAGTCCGTCCAATTAAGCCGCAGAGGTGCTTCCCGAGCCGACCTGGCCATCGGGGTGTTCCGCGCCCCCTGCCCAGCCTCTCAACCCGTCAGGAGTGAAATTCATGGAACAGACAGCAGCCGTCCCGGTCGGCGGTGCGATCGCCGAGCAGATCCGCGAGGTCGAACGGGCAAGACTCCGCGCGCTCGTCGCGGGCGACATCGGTGCCGCTTCTGAACTACACGCACCGGACTTCCAGCTCGTCACCCCCGTCGGCCATGTGCTGTCCAAAGACGCATATCTCCAGGCGATCGCGACCCGAGACATCGACTACGTGGAATGGGAACCCGGCCCCATCGACGTCCGCGTCCTCGGGGACGCCGCCGTCATCCGCTACCAGGCCACGCTGGAGGTGATCTTCGGGCACCATCGAGTCCCCCGCGCGAGCTATTGGCACACCGACACCTATGAGAACGACGGCGACCAGTGGCAAGCAGTGTGGTCCCAGGCAACCGCGATCCGGTAGATCACGCAGCGCCCCGCCTCGTGGCGGATTGCCGGAGCCGGGGGACGGAGCCGAGAGCGCCGTGGCTCCCCGGCGCGTGGGGCGAGCCGTCCACCGTGACCTGCGCGACGCCACCCAGATGCACCGCACCGTGATGCGCCAGCGGTGGGGCGACCAGTTGCTGTCCGACCAGACCCAGGCGGCGACCGAGCCGTCCGCATCGTGGCCGCTCTCGCGGCCGACCGCGGCGGCCATCCACCTCAGGCGTCCGCCGGTGCGGCCGTGGGCGGGCGGCAGCGCGAGGCCGGTGAAGTAGAGGAACTTGGTGAAGAAGGCCGGCCCGAGCCCGGGAACTTGCCGGTGGAGTGCGGCGTACGCCTATGGTGCACCGTGCTCGCGCAGTGCGGTGGCCAGCGCCGTGTCGAGGCCGTCGAAGGCCAGGAGTTTGTGCAGGGTGGCCGGGCCGCTGCCGCCGGGAGCGCCGCGCTTGCCCTTGCCCCACACATACGTCGCGACCAGTGCCTCCTGGAACGCCTCCCGCCGTAGCGCGTCGGCGACGGCCAAGGCCACCTCCGCCCAGTGCTGTGACCGAGAAGGTTCACTGGCTCGGTTCGAGGGTTGTGAGGGACCGGACGAACGGTTCGTGTGCTGGGGTGAGACGATCGCGCCGTGACCATCCACCTCCATGACTTCGATGGCGAGCACTCGCTGACGTTGGATGCCGGCGGCCTGGCTGCCGATGCCGCAATAGTTGCCGCCGGGCACGAGCCGAACGGGTACTTCTGGGAGAGTTTCGTGCGGTTTGCCTGGCCGGATATTGCCGCGCACGTCGATTTCGACAGCGAGGCTGGCATGTTCTGCGCGGTCGGCAGTTCGGGCGACCTCGCACGACTCAAGACGGCCGTCGAATCCGTCATCACGAGCCCCGAGGCAGTCCGCGACATCATTGCCCGTGCGGAGGCTTCGGGCTTCGAGTTCGACGACTAATGCTGTGACTTCGCCGGGTTGAGGGGGGTCAGGCTGCGGCCGGCAGTGGCCTGCCGCCCCAGCGAGGACCTCGTTCGCTGCGGACGCGTGCGCGTTCGCGGCGTTGGGTGGCCAGGACGTCGGAGTGCGGGCGTTCTGGTTGCGCCAGCGCAGGTAGGCGTGCATGGTCCAGGTCTGGACGGTGTGGTTCGGATGGTGGGAGTTGGCGAGCGTGATCTGCCGCAGCGGCCCCAAGTGAGCCTCGATGGGGTTGGCCCAGGACGCGTAGGTGGGCGTGAAACACAGCTCGACCTTGTTCCTGGCCGCCCACCTGCGGATCTTCCAGTTCAGGTGGGCGGAGAGATTGTCCAGGATCACGTAGATCGGGTCGCCGTCCGGGCCGGCTGCTCGGATAGACCGCAGGGCGGCCCAGGTGTGGTCGATGCCCTTGCGGCGCCGGTTGACACCCCACAGCTTGTTATCGCCGACACAGCAGCGACCGTGGAAGTAGGTGATGCCGTGTGTGCGCCGGTAGGTGGCAGGCAGCCGGTCGGGGCGGCTCTGTTCGGCCCAGCAGGAGCCGGCGGTGGTGCGGATGCCCAGCGGCCCGAACTCGTCGAAGGCGAACGTGCGGTCAGGACGCTCGTTGACCGCGTACTCGATTCGCTCCAGCTTGGCATCAAAGGCCGGGTCCGGGGACTCCTTCCAGGTCTTCGTGGCGTTCTTGGGCGGGGGGCTGGCGAGGCCCTGCGTGGTGCTTTCCATGAGGGCGATGAATTCCTCGCCGACCGGCTCGCCGTCGCGGGTTCGTGTGAGGGCGGCGGTGGGGGCTGTGGCCCAGGTCGCGGCCAGCGCGGTTAGGGATGCGCCGGAGATCGTCATGAAGGTGCGGCGTTCCACCGCTGTTCGCAGGGGTCTCTCAGGGCGGACACGGAGCTGTGGGGGCCGAGGGGGAGGATGCCGTCGGTGGTGAGTGGCAGCCAGTTCGGCCAGTCATCGGCGCAAACGATGTCCGCAGGCCAGCCGAGAGCTTCGGCGATGTAGGTCTGGGATTCCTCGTTGGGTCTGACGCCGCGCTGCCATTTACGAATCCGCGCCACGTCGACGCCTGTGCGCAGCCCCCGCCGGGCGGCTGGCGTACAGATGCCCGTACCGAGTTCTTCCATCGTCATGCCGGGTGTGAGGCGCGCCACTATCAGTGGGTGACGACGGGAGAGACCGCCCGTTACCAATCCGCGAAGCCATACTCAGTTGTAGTCCACGTAGCCGTTCATTATCAGCTTCGACGTCATACTTCCTGAGGAAGACACGGGTTTGGTCGGCCCCAGACACACCGTGCGAAGACCAGAGTTGAAGTCCGACAGACCGCAGTGGACGTCTCCGCCGAAGTTCGTGGTGACAAGTCCCTCGATCTTCACCTTGTTACCTGACGTGTTGTCGACAACAAGCATGGACTGCACATACGTCCGGCTGTCATTGAAGATGAAGCAGCTCTTGAAACTGATGTAGTCAGATGCCGCATGGGTCTTTGCGGCACTGCAAGCCCAAGTGCCGCCAGGAGCTCCACGCCAGTTGGACTCCGCCGCTGCCGCAGACGCCGGGCCCGCTGCGAGCAAACCCATGCTGATGGCTGCAGCAGCTACCGCAACTCCCTTAGAGACAAACTTCATACTTGATCTCCCCAATCACCGACTCGAGCACCGCAAACGATCTCTCGAGACCTTATGTGAACGAATCTTCAGGAGTAAGGGGTTCTCATGAGTGGCTTGGAAGTTGACTAAAAACCACGCTTGGACGGACACGAACAGCTCCCAGCTCCTCGCGATGAGACTAGTGATGTCACTGCTGCACTTCGACTCCTCTTCAGTCGCCAACCCGTCGCCGAAGCTCAAACAACTCCCCAGGACTGAGACCTGGACGAGGCAACACCGGGTTCTCCGTACGCCCCGGCGCCGGTGCGGCTTGCCCTTCTCGACGACACCCGTAGCGTGGTTGAGACCGGTGGGAGCGCAGCGATACACGCGCGCGCCTGATCGGTCGGCGCGCCCGCCGTCCTGGCCAGATCTCGTCGGCTGACGCACTGACAAACCTGTATCGAAAGCGACCCTCATCGGTCACCCACCTGCGGCCGATGTGGCAGGCCTGTGCATCCTGTGCACCATGACGAACTGCACGATCCGCCTCATCATGTTCCGTAACAGCGGCTCGGGAGCTGCCGCACGGCAGAGCGTGATCAGCGCGTTCCGTGAACTCGGTGTCGATGGCGAGGGCATCGAACGGTTCGGCATGGTCGCCCTGGACGTTCCGTCCACCGGCGATCTCGACAAGGTGTAAAGGCTGCCCAAGCATGGGGTTGCCAAGGGTGGTGGGGTATGGAGGAGGGGTGCGTCACCGCGCAGTGGCGGGCCACATCCGTCAGTTGACGCTGTTCATGTGATCATGCCGGAGGCCGTCCGAGGCCGCCCGGCAGTGGCCAATCACGAGCAACGACGAACCACCGTACGAGCCCACCGGTCGTGATGACCAGCAAGAACGCAACTCAGCGAGATCCCTCTCCGGGCTTCGGTCGGTTCGGGATACGCCACTCACGTGTCATATTTGTGGAGTTGAATAGCCGAAAGATGTGCGCCGGAAAGGCGTGCCCTTCCGGTTGGCTGCAGCTGAAGTTGTCCGATCATGCTCAGCCATGCCTGATCAAACGGGAACCGCAGGGAACGGCGGGTAGCAATCGAGCCCCGAGCAAGCGAATGAACCCTGACCATATACACGGACCAGGAGGCATTTACAGTGTTCACCGAGCAGGCGCGGTGTGATTCAACTTCGCGGTGACAGCACTGCCACGACCGTTCTCAAGTGCGTCACGCTCTCACATCCATACAGCACTTACCTACGTAAGCGCTATGCCACCAGTGTCGGTGGATCCGTCAGGTCAGCTCACAGAGGCTGATACGCGCCGCCACCTGACGCCGGACCAGTCGCGCAATGCTCTCCATACGTTACAGATCATTTGAATCATGCGTATTGCCGATCACTCATTGAAGGTAGTAGGTGACGGTGTTGCTCTGAGTGGCATCATCGCTCGTCTGGCCGTTCATGTAGAGGTAACTGTAGGCGGTATTCGCCCCAAGATTTCCGGTCGAGGTGGCTCCGAAGCATGAGGTTCTGGCCCCCGGGGAGAGGTCGGAAAGCCTGCAGTAGCTATAATCTCCGCTGGAGTCCCAGCCAGCGAATACTTGGCCATAGATCGTAATTTTTTTATCCGAGGTATTCGAAACTATTAGCACGGCCTGCAGGTTTCTGCCTGCCCCGTGGACAATGCAGGTCTGAAATGCGACGTAGTCAGACTTGTCATGCGTCTTGGATTTGAAACATACATAGTCACTCGGAGCAACCCAGGGCTGCCAGATCACGTCGGCGGAAGCCGGCCCGGATGCGAAGATCATTGCACCTGCGGCCGCGGCAGTGACGCCGATCCCTTTAACCAGTCCACGCATTTGTCGCACCTCTTCCAGAGTTTAACCTACTGGCCAATCGGAACAACTGACGCGCATTGCTCAGTCGAACGGGCTCAATATTAAAGGCGTGGAAGACCGTTCGCAATGACGCATGGTCAAATCGCGGCCGCATGCATCCCGAGCAGGACTGATGAAGCCCATCCAGGTCCCACTACACAGGTGCTGGACTTTTCATGCCAGAAGCCTCTACCTGTTATATATGGGCGCGCTGCGGGGGCCCCTATGGGTTTCCTCAAGCTGGTGGGGGGCTGTGGGTCGTGGAAGGTGCCGTCGCGGAGCATCGCGAAGAGCACGTCGGCTCGTCGTCTCGCGCGGCAGGGGAGGGCGTGGGTGTGGTGCTTCCCCTGGCTGATCTTCCTGTCGTAGTAGGTGCGCGATGTCGGGTCGCCCAGGGCGGCGACCGCGGAGAGGAAGAAGGCCCGTTGGAGCTGTTTGTTTCCGCGGCGGGATGGTTGTTCGCCGCGGATCGAGGAGCCGGAACCGCAGGTTGCGGGGCGAGGCCGGCGTAGGCGGCGACGTGGGCGGCGGTCGGGTACGAACCGCCGTTGCCGACGTCGATGAGGATGCGGGCTCCGGTCCTGACTCCGATCCCCGGCATGGACGTTAGGACCTTCGAAAGAGGTGCTTCTCCAGCAGTTCTTCGATCCGAAGGGGACAGGAGTTTCCGCTGGTCAAGCACTGCTGGAAGCGAGTTGGCGAGGCTGGGGACGATCAGAGTGGCTGCGTCGGTGCCCCGGGACGACGACTGGGCGGCTCCCCAGCAGTGCCGAGCAGCGATCAAACTCCTTAATGCGGTGGTCAGAATGCCACTGCAACTCGATGGCGAGGGACAGATCGCTCTCGCTACGCTTCAGGGATGTGTCGGTATGCGGCTACCTACAAGCGCCACTTCGCGTGCTTGGCCTGCCGGTTCTCCTATTAACGCCCTCTTACGCGAGCAGGTCGGCGTACAGGATGATGTTGTCGGGCCGGTGGCCTTCCGTGAGGTCGCCGCCGCAGGTGATCAGGCGCAGCTCAGGACGCACGGTGTTCCCGTAGACCTTCTCGGTGGGGAAGGTCTTCTTGCTCACCTGCTCGATCTTGCGCACCCGGAAGTCCGCGGTGGTGCCGTCGGCCCGGGAGACGCTGATGGTGTCGCCGGCCTCGACCCGTGAGACGTTCTTCATGACGGCCGGCCCCTTGGCGGTGTCGAAGTGACCGACGAGGATGGCGGGGCCGGTCTCCCCGGGCGTTACGCTCTTGTCGTACCAGCCGATGCGGTCCGCCTGGGCGACCGAGGGCACCTCGATCGTGCCGTCGGCGGCCAGCCCCAGCGCCATCACGGGCTGGGCGTCGACGCCCGCGGAGGGGATCCGCACGCGCACGGGTCTGGACGCGGCCATGGGCCGCGGGTCGGCCGCCGACGACGCCGTCGCGGCGGTCGTGGGGCGGACGTCGGCCGGCGCACTGGACGGCCTTGGCTCGTTGCCGCTGCCGCAGCCGAGCGCCACGGCTCCGGTGAGGAGGGTGAACAGCACGGCGGCGGCACGGTGAGAGGACATGGCCTTCCAAGGAGTGCGAGGAGCGTGGGCGAACGGGCGGGCCCGCCCGGGGCAGGCGGTGCGCCTCGCCGGACGCCTGGCCGACGGCGCGTCGCCGGCCAGGCGTCCGGCGGGTGTCAGTGGGTGCGGCGGCGGGCGACGACGGTGAAGGCGATGCCGGCTGCCGCGATCGCCGCGGCGCCGGCCGCCGAGGCAACGAGCACCGTGTCTGCGCTGTCGGCCGACAACTCCGCGCCCGCAGCCACAGCGCCCTTAGGTACGACGGTGGTCTGGGCTGTCGTGGTCCGGGTGGTAGCCGCAGCGGTGGCGCCGGTCTGCGGCTCGGCGCCGTCCTCGTCGTCGACGAAGACCGCGGGGCCCTGCTTTGCGCCGCCCAGGAGGTGGTTGCTGAAGGAGCCGTCGGGGTTCAGGACGATGAGGGTGCCGTCGTCCTGACCGACCGCCGAGCGGTTGTTCTCGGCCCGGATGGTGCCGATCGACAGACCGCCCCGGTAGGCCTTCAGCCCGTAGACGCCATTCTCGCGCACCAGTTCCACCAGCTTGCCGTTCGGCAGTTCGTACCTGCCGAGCCTGGCGCCCCAAGTGCTGTTACCGGTCCAGTGGTAGGTCTGACCGTCAGGGGTGAGCACGAGGTAGAGGCCGCCGCGCCGGCAGGCGGCGGAGTGGTCCGAGGCGTCCAGGACGCAGACGGCACGCCCGTCGACGATGTTCTCGGCCCGGTGGTGCCCGGACTGGAGCCGGTACACCTTGAGGAGCGAGCCGTCGGGCAACGTCTCCGTGCGCAGGAGGGTGCCCTTGCTGCCGTCGGCCGACTCGCTCGTGACTTCGCCGTCGGAGTGCAAAGTGACGCGCACACCGCCGAAGACCTTGGTGTCCGACGCGTCGGCACCCGGGCTCGTGCCCGCCTTGAGTGTGCCGAGGACGGTGTTCCCGCCCTTGCCGTGGATGGTCGCGTTGAACAGTCCCGGGTTCATCTTGAAGACGCGGGCGGTGAGACCGCCGCGCAGCGGGTGCGTCCCCACCAGTTCACCCATCGGATCGCCGGGCTCACTGTAGTGCGAGGTCAGAGTGGCGTCGGAGGCCAGGACGACCTGGACGTTTCCGAAGGTTCGGTAGTCGCGCACCACGGTGTCGGATGCGCTGGTCACGTGCAGCACACCCAGCAACGAGCCGTTCTTGTGGATCTCTGCGGTGTAGGTGTGCTCGGCAGTCTTGTAGATCTTGCCGGTCAGGCCGTCGAGCAGTGTCTCGGTGCCGACCGGTTCACCCACGCTGGCGGCGGGAGCGGCTGCGGGGACGTCGCCGGCGGCGAAGGCGGCAGCCGTGGGGGCGAGGACCGCAGCGCCGAGGGCGGCCGCGGTGATGGTGGCGCGAAGGAACGAACGACGCATGACGACTCCAGGTCAGGGTCAGGCAGGTGGGAGAGCCGCATGCCGCCTGCACTGAACTCCCTGAGAAACGGGGCGTGGGGACGGCTGCAATAAACAATCTAATGATCTTGCAAGGCGGACCCGTCCGCTCCATGTCACCGTTCTGTAACTGCGCGTGCCCGCGGCCGGCCCTGGCCCACTCCTCCCTGCAGGAGGCCGCACCTCGTCTCAGTCAGGACCCCAATCCATTCAGGATTCGCCGCACGGTCGGCCAGTCAACATCCCGCCACAATCGATCTAACTGATCGTTTCAATGGGTTGAGCTGTCGGGGGCCGTGCTCGACGATCTTGGTCGGCAGGATGTCCTGGATACTTGCCGAATCTTGTTCCTGATCCCCTGTGGGAAAGGGTGGCCCAGCTGCTGCCGCCTGCTCCCGAGCGGCGCCATCGCCACCCCGGGCGGTTGCGCGTTCCTGACCGAGTGGCACTCGCTGGGTGCTATGGCGAGTCTTTTCTGGATCACTCCGGAGACCGTCTACCTGGGCAGCCCCGCCTAACGAGCTCGTGCACGGTAAGCGGTGAGGCGTCGAGCTCCTGATCGTTGATCATGGTCGTGTGGTGGGGAACGCGTCTCGTGCAGCGATCATCAGCGACCGGAGGATCACGGGCCTGTCGGCCGACGTGATCGCTGAACTCGTGGCTGAGCTCGGCCCGTTGTGGCATGAACGGCACCAGGCCAGGCTTGCGTCCAGGCCGCGGAAGCGGGCGATCGGTGCCGGCGCGAAGCACCGGCTGGTCTTCGTCGACCGGCTCCTGGCCGCCCTCGTGCACCTCCGACACGGGGTCACCCACGACGTGCTGGCCTGCTGGTTCGGGGTGGACCGCTCCACCGTCACCCGCGCCGTCGGTGAGGTGCGGCCCCTGCTGGCCGAGCGCGGCTGCACCGTCAGTCCCGGAGTGCGGTTGCGGACCTTGGCCGAGGTCGTCGACCATCTCGGCGCCAGCGGGAAGACCGGGATCATCGACGGCACCGAGATCCGGATCCGTCGGCCGGCCGCCGGGCGCAAGGACCGGGAAAAGTTCATCTCCGGCAAGAGCAAGCAGAACGCCGTCAAAGCCATGGTGGTCACGGACGAGGACGGCCGCGTGCTGTTCTGCAGCCCGACCAGGCCCGGCAGCTGCGCGGACATCACCCAGGCCCGTCAGTTGGGGTTGGTCGGGCTCCTGGCCGACGGGCCCGCGGTGGAGATCCTCGCCGATGCCGGCTACCAGGGCCTGGGCGCGCAGACCGGCGGACGGGTGGTGACACCACCGCACCGCAAGTTCAAGAAGAACGTTCCGGACTGGTACGAGGAGATGTACGAGAGACAGCGCAAGGCGCACTCCTCGCGACGCATCCGAGTCGAGCACGGCATCGCCCACCTGAAGAACTGGCGGGCCCTGGCCCGCCACCTCGGCCGCCGCGAACACATCAGCGACACCGTCCAGGCCATCGCCAGCCTGCTCTCACACCAGCAGACCGCGGACCTGATGTCGGCACGGCAGACGTGAACACCGAGCCCTACCGCCATCCTCGACGCCTCACCGCTTACCGTGCACGAGCTCGTAAGGACTGTCCCGCTATTCGTTCATCCTCACCCCTCGTGCGCTACAGCGGCTGACGGGCCAGATCAGGCATCACGAATCCGCTTGGGCTCGGCCGTGGGCGACGCATAGCCTCTTGAGTCATGTGCTATCACGCGTTCAACGGCGCCTTCCGGCACTACGTGTGCGTCGCGTGCCGGCTCTCCTTCAAGGGCAGCACGTGGCCGATCCGGAAGCGCATCTGTCCTGGCTGTCGTGAGCAGCTGGTCTTCGCCGGCTACGACTTCGCCGCGCCCCGGCGACGCGACACGAAGGCATGGTCCGTCGTTGCCACCGTACTCACAGAGGGGTTGACCTACGATCACCGCCCGGGCTGTGGGTGCTCGCGGCTCCCCTCGTTCCGTCCCCGGACCCGAGCACAGGTGCGTGCCCGTCGAGATGCGGCCGAGCGGCTGGGCCTGCCCCTGTCGGTAACCCTCGCCCGCCGCGACGCCTTCATCCCGGAGGACCGCGACGAGCATTCCTCCTTGCAGTCGGACGCCACGCCCGACAAGACCTGAGCGTCGCGCCGGACGGCGGCTGACGGGGAAGCTCAGATTGTAGTGACCGGCTTGAAGTGCACCGGGGCCGCGATGTGATGATCTTGAGTGATCACGGCGTCCGAACCGTCCTGGATAACCCCCTTCACCCGGCTGAGCCCGCGGCTGTTCGGGAAGCTGGTGACGGTTCTGCGGCGTCAAGGTGCGGACGCGGTCCGCAGGGGCCGGCGGTGGAGCCTGCCGTTGGAGGACCGGGCCCTGCTGGTCGCGACCTACTGGCGGACGAACCTGACAATGCGGCAGCTCGCCCCGCTGTTCGGGATCTCGAAGTCGGCGGCGGACCGGATCATCGACCACCTCGCCCCGATGCTCCCCCTCCAGCCACGCAAGCGGTTCGCGAAGCGCGCCGCCTCCCACGCCACGATCTCCTCGGGCGACACGTCCTTGCCGGGCTTCTTCGGCGGGGCCTGGACCTGTTCGGGAAACCGCTTGGCCAGGCCCCGGTGTCCGGCATCAATCTTGGCCTTGACCTGCGGGTACTGCTCGAAGAGGTCTTCGATGCCCTCACTCTTGGCCGCCGTCTGATCGTGCATGCGACCGGGGCGGATGGCGCCGACGAACAGGGTGCGGCCCCGTTCGTCGGTGATGACCGTGGCCTTCTTGGTGTTCTGCGGCATCTTGCCGGAGATGAACGCGCGCCGTCCCGGCCTGCCCACTCGCGGACGCCGCACCCGCACCTCGGTGCCGTCCAGCCGCAATTCAACGCCCCGCGCGGCGGCGTAGGCAAAGACATCGGCCAGCGTGTGCAGGCGCACCCCGGCCTCGCCGGGCACCGCGAAACCACGCGCCGCCAGCAGCGGGCGGATCTCACGGACGGCCCGGGTGACGGTGGAGCGGTGGACCCCGTAGAAGAGGGACAGAACCCCGTGCGGGAGCTGGAACCGCAGGATCACCAGGGTCGCGATCACCCGATCGGTGAAGACCAGCTGATGGTCCGGCCCGCCACCTTCGGCCCGCAGACGCTCGTGACCTCGGCGTTCCCGCAGCCTCGAGTCCTCCCGCGCCATCCATGGCGACGCCAACTCCGCGACAAGCACACCGAGTCGACGCCGAGAGATGCCAGTGCAGATACGATGCGAGAGAGCCGTAAGAGCCAGGGCAGACGTCACAATCTCCCCAACTCATAGGCTCACTCTGTGTTCCGGCCCAGGTGTCGGCGTACAGGTGAACGTGCTCAGTCGTAGACGTGTTGAGGCAGCACGCGGCGTGGCAGTGGCTGACGCCATTCGCCCAGCCGGGCTACGAGGATCCGGCGAGCCAGAGTCCGCACCTCGCCCCAGGTGGCATTGGCAGCCAGAGTGTCGGCCCACCGGTCGACGTGACCACATCCGTCCGTCTCGCCAACGAGCCGACCGATGGCCTTGAGGTCCTGCAGAGCTTCCGGTTCGAAGGTTCCCCGGTCCGCCATTCCCCTGGCCAGATGGAGGCTGAACTCGAACTCCTCGGCAACGGCGGCGGTCTTCACCTGGTGCTCGCTGGCCCAGTCCAGCTGATCCGAAGCGTCAGCAGCAAGAAAAGTTAGCAACGGCGCTATCCAGCCCTGCCAGTAATCACTATCGCGGCTCACGCAAGCAGGGTCGCACTAAACCACTTCTGCGCCTACCGCAGCCCACCAGCCTGGGCACGTTCATCCGTATTTGTATGGGCACACCGACCAGTACGCCGACACCAGGCCACGAGCGCTGCGGAGCGCGCGAATCTGGTGTCCGCCGCCACTGCGCAAGTCGGACTCCGTCACGACATCGGAACCGCTCTGACATTCGCTGTCTGCGGACTTCTGCAAGAACGGCGGCACCTGGAGGACTGGAGCACGCTGAGCCGGAGTTCGGCGGCTATCAGCCGCGAGCGGGGCGATCTGCGCGCCGAGGGTGGCGCGTTGGGGAATCTGGGTGTCGTCCTGAGCGAGATGGGCCGGCTCGATGAGGCGATCGACGTCACCGAGCGGACGGTGGAGATCCACCATCAGCTCGGGGATCTGGCGAGCGAAGGAAAGGCACGGCTCAACCTCGCCGGTGCGTTGGGGGAAGTCGGCCGTTGCTCCGAGGCGGTTGAAGCGGGACAGGCGGCCCTTGAGATCCACCGCACCCTTAAGGACCGCCACGTGGAGGCCAGGGCGTTGAGCAATCTCGGGATCGCCCTGGCGGGGCTCGGCCGGTTCGATGAGGCGATCGACGCCGACAAGGAGGCGGCGGCAATCCACCGGAGGGACGGCCATCTGCGGGGCGAGGGGATGGCGCTCACGAACTTGGGATACGTCCTCGTACAGACCGGCCGTTTTGAAGAGGCGCTGGAAGCGCATGCGCAGGCAATCGCCATCCACCGCCGTACGGGCGACCGGCACATGCAGGGTAAGTCTCGCAATGGTCTTGGCTGCGCCCTGGTGGCCAGCGGGCGGCCCCAGGACGCGGTCGACGCGCATACGGAAGCGGAGACGATCTTCCTGGAGACCGGGGAGCCGTCCCTCCAGGCGATGGCCCTGCATGATCTCGGGGTCGCGCTCCAGGCGACGGGCCGGGCGCAGGAGGCCGTAGACGCGCACGCGCAGGCGGCGGCCCTGCACCGGAAGACCGGCGACCGGCATGGCGAGGCACGGACCTTGGGCAACCAAGGGTTCGTGCTGCAGGAGGCGGGCAGGCTGGCGGAGGCGGCCGATGCGTACGAGAGGGCCGCCGCTCTCTTTCAGGATGTTGGGGACCTCGAAGGACAAGTCCTCGCTCTGGAGGGCAAACGAAGCGCCGAGCAGTCGCGCCTGCTTCCGTTGCAGCGCCCTCAAGGCGGCTGGCTGAGGACCCTGTTCAACCGCAGGAACCAGTGAGCCCCTTCCAACTTTCAGCAGCAGCAAGCCATTTGGGCTGACGACGTGGTGAAGCCCCTGGTAGATGGGTTTTCGACCAAGAGAACCGTCTTCACCAGAGGCTTCGCATGCTTGTCTACCCGTCGGGCGTCGACGTGTCCAGCTCTGCCCTGCGCTTCCTGTCCGCCCGTCTGCGGCAGCACCGTCGCGCGATCGGCTCCCGCTGGAGGCGTTTGAACCCCGGCCGCCAGGCCCTGCTCGCTCTCGCCCAGCTGCGGATGGGACACACGTATGCCCAGCTCGCGGCCGGATTCGGTATCGGGACCACGACCGCCTACCGGTATGCCACGGAGGCTGTCGAACTCCTGGCAGCTCTCGCGCCCACCCTGGCCGAAGCGATCCGGGTCGCGTCGACGAAGGCGTTCGTGATCTTCGACGGCACACTCCTGCCGATCGACCGCATCGCCGCGGACCGGCCCTTCTGCTCCGGGAAACACAAGAAGCACGGGATGAACCTGCAGGTTCTCACGGATCCCTTCGGCCGGCTGCTGTGGGCCTCGCCGGCCCTGCCCGGCGCCGTCCACGATGTCCGCGCGGCCCGCGAGCACGGCATCGTCGACGCCCTTGCGGCGGCCGACATCACGTGCTGGGCGGACGAGGCATTTCGGGGTTCCGGCGCCGCGGCACATGCCCTGACAAGCAGCGGAAACCCCTGGTTCAGAGCAACACTGCTGTTGCGCGATATGCGACGGTGACTTACCTCAACCGATGCGCCGTGGGGATATGCCCAGGACGAGCTTCTCCAGCGCTTCCCGGACCGGGCCGAACGTCGCTACCCAGGTCCCGATCAGGTAGATCTCGCTGGTCTCGTCGATACCGAGGAAAAACCGGCCCTCGTCGAGCTCACCGATGGGGAAGATGTCCTGCCCAACCGTCGAGCTCCAGTCTGCGAATCGATCCTCCTCGCCCACCGTGAGTTCGGGATCGAAGGTGAAGGGCGTCCTGGCGCAGGTGATGCCTGGCCCGCTGATCTGTACGTCCAAGCCTCCGAACTCAGTCAAGAATCGTTCGGCGGCCTCATGCATCCGGACCAGCCCAGTTGCCTCCAGCATCTCGCGCCACTGCTGAATCGGGACGCGTCGCCCCGGCTTCCATCCGGCCGCACGCAGCGTTTCCTCGACCTCGCCGGCATCCCGCCGAGTCGCCACGTCCGCTTCAACCCACGCCTGGTCCACGGGTACGTTCTCAGGCCAGGCCGGCCGCCACTGGGCCAGCCACTCGTCGAAGTCCTCGCGCAAGAACTGGCGCTCTACGGGCTTGAGTCGCACCTGCGGCCGCGCGTCGGCCCACCAGACCTCGAACTCCGCCACGGTCCCTACCGTTGGCCAGCGCTCCGCGGCGGCCGGAAGCAGCAGCACGTCGACGAACCCTCCAACCGGAAGGCCGATGTCAATGAAGATCCCCGTCGCACCCGGATTCGGGACCGCGGTTACCGTCCCCCAAAGCCTCTGTCCCAATCGCAAGCCTCTCCGGGCCTGGATCCACTCTTCGACGCTGACCATGAAGCACATCCTCGCAGCGGAATCAGCGCAACGGGGTGATGCGCCTGCAACAGTGCTGTTGTCTCGATGCCAGACATGTCAGCAGGTCAGCCCCGCCCGACCAAGGGCAGTAGCAACTCTAACTGGCGGAAGAAACGCAGCTCTGTACGACGGCAAGCACTCCGGCCGTGCGCTCCTCGCGGCCGCGCAGCACGTCACGGTGCCGTCGATCAACGGCCGCCGCTCCGGGCGCCCGAGCACAGCGGTGTGGGGGCGAGCCGCATGAGCATCGCGCCCCTGCCCGAGGGCGACTGGATCTGCGGCATCAGCATCAAACAGCCGTGGACCACCGCGATCCTGACCAACGCGAAGACCATCGAGAACCGGCCCCGGTCATGGCGGACCATCGGGGTGTCTTCCATGACCGCACGCTAGTGCTGTGACCGGATTGGTCCACCGGGTTGGCAGTACTGTCCGCGCATGACTCAGCTCCCCTGCACTTTGGAAGCCCTCGTTGTGCGCACCGACTTCTCGGCAGACGGTGCGTGGGGCGCTCTGCGGGCGTTGCTGTTCTCGCCCAGCAAGGACGGTTTCCTGGCCAATGTCGCAGTCGTGGATGACCGGAGGTACGAGGGTTTGACATCTGACCAGGCCCTCGACCTGATCCCCGCGGAGTACCAGCATCCGCTTCTTGTCTTAGCGGACTCTGTAGCCCTCGCCTCGTCTGAGCGGCCGCTCCTCGTGCTTGACCTGCAGGGTGAGCGTGGGCGTGGGGTCCGCGTTGTGGCAGCCCAGCTGTGGAGCATTGAGAACAACCTCTCGGGCGCGAACATGGACTTCGAGGAGTTCGTCGGCGCCGTCGACGAGGACGGCTTCTTCCGAGGCTTCTGAGTCACTGGCCGTTGGGCGGTGTCAGGCTGCGGTGGCGAGGGGGCGTCCGCCCCAGCGGATGCCCTTCTCGCTGCGGATGCGGGCGCGTTCCTTGCGTTCGGCGGTCAGGACGTCACGGTGGCGGGCGTTGGCGTTTCGCCACCGGAGGTAGGCGCGCAATGCCCGTATCTGCACGGTGTGGTTGGGGTGGTGGGAGTTGGCGATGGTGAACTGCCGCAGTGGTCCGAAGTGGGCTTCGATCGGGTTGGCCCAGGAGGCGTAGGTCGGGGTGAAGCACAGTTCAACCTTGTGTTTCCTGGCCCAGCGGCGGATGTCGGAGCCCTTGTGGGCGGACAGGTTGTCCAGGATCACGTAGATCGGTGCGCCGTCGGGCCGGGCGGCGCGGATCGACTTCAGCGCGGCCAGCGAGTTCGCGGCACCCTTCTTGCGGTGGTTGACGCCCCACAGGGTGTCGTCGCCGACCGAGTAGCAGCCGTGGAAGTACCGCACTCCGTGGGTGCGGTGGTAGGTGGCCGGCACCCGGCCGGGCCTGGTCTGCGCGGCCCAGCAGTTGCCGCCGGTGGGTCGGATCCCGAGAGGGCCGAACTCGTCGAAGGCGAAGACCCGGTCCGGGAAGCGGTCCAGCTTCGCCTCGCGCTGGGGGTCCGGGGATTCCTTCCATGTCTTGGTGCGCTGAAAGGTGACACCGCGGCGGGCGAGCAGGCCGCCTAACGCCTCTCGGCCAATGCGGATCGCCCGGCCGTGGATTTTGCGCAGGTAGGCGACGAGTTTGCGCAGTGACCAGCGGGTGAAGGGCTGGCCGAGTTTGGTGGGGCGGGTGGTTGCCGTCTGGATGACGAAGTCCTCGTCGTCAAGGCTGCCGCTTGGCCAGCTGCCGGGCCGATTCCCCCGCAGCGACACCGCGGGAATCTCCTCGCGCTCGCTGCCGCTCAAATGCCGCTCTGACCGCATCTGCGGGGTGAGGCGGACGCCGCCGCTCTGGTACAGGAAGCGGCGGGCGCTCTGCATCGGCGCCCCGAGCGCCCGCCCGATCAAGCTGAACGACTGCCCCTCACGCCAGCGTCTCCATATCTCGTCCTGCTGAGCTGGCGAAAAGCCGTAGTCACGCACCTGTGCCTCCACGATCACATGATCATCCGTGGGTGGTGCGTTGATCACTTGAGGGTGCCATCGTTATCTGACACCACCGCTCGTACCATCAGCCTGCCCCTGCCAGTGGGCGAGGTAGTACCGGGTGGTCAGGGTGGCGGGGTGGTCGGGGCCCAGCACCCGCAGGGAGTCGGCCAGCAGTTCGGCGAACGCGGTGGCGGCCCCGGCCGCATCCCCCGCCTCCCCTCGCCAGTGGGCGAGGTTGTGCCGGGCGAGCAGGGTGTCGGGGTGGTCGGGGCCCAGCACCCGTAGGAAGTCGGCCAGCAGTTCGGCGAACGCGGTGGCGGCCCCGGCCGGATCCCCCGCCCCACCCCTCCAGTAGGCGAGGTTGTGCCGGGTGGTCAGGGTGTCGGGGTGGTCGGGGCCCAGCACCCGCAGGGAGTCGACCAACAGTTCGGCGGTGGCGGTGGCGGCCCCGGCCGGATCCCCCGCCCGCCCCCGCCAGAAGGTGAGGTCGGCCCGGGTGGTCAGGGTGTCGGGGTGGTCGGGGCCCAGCACCCGCAGCCGGTCGGCCAGCAGTTCGGCGAACGCAGCGGCGGACCCGGCCACATCCCCTGCCTCCCCCCCACCCCTCCAGTAGGCGAGGTTGTGCCGGGCGGTCAGGGTGTCGGGGTGGTCGGGGCCCAGCACCCGCAGGGAGTCCGCCAGCAGTTCGGCGGCGGCGGTGGCGGCCCCGGCCGGATCCCCCGCCTCCCCCCGCCAGTGGGCAAGGTTGTGCCGGGCGGTCAGGGTGTCGGGGTGGTCGAGGCCCATTTTCTGGCGGGCGATGGTGTGCAGGTCCTGGAAATGGGCGCGGGCGGCGGTGACGAGTCCGGTGTTGCCGAGGCTGTTTCCGGTGTGGAAGAGAACCGGGTGGCCGTCGGGCTGCCACAGGGCGTCTGCGGCGTGGGCAGTCAGGGCGGCGGTGTTGGCGCGCAGAACCTGGCCGAGGGCAGTGTCGCGTTCGACCTCGGGCCAGGCCTCATACAGGGCGTCGGCGCAGGTACGGGCTGCCATGTCGCGTGCGGCGGGGCTGAGGGCTTCGCGGGTGGCCCGTTGGACGAGGTTGTGGACGCGCACCTCCCGGTGAGGGGTGTTAAGGGTGTGGTCGACCAGGCTGAGCCGGTGGAGGCAGCGCAGCGCGTCGGCCGCATCGTCCACCCCGACCGTGCGCGGAGATACGTCGGGATCGGAGCCACCGTCGGGGGTGCGGTGTTCGGTGAGGTAGGCGAGGACTGGAGGAGAGGTGAGGACGGTGGCAGGGATGCCGTTGGGGTCGAGCAAGGCCGCTAGGTGGAGCATGGGGCGGGCCAGGCCCGTCGGGCGGAGCTTGTCGGCGTGTTCGATGGACAGGGACCAGGTGGCGGCCAGCGTGGCGCGGTGGGCGTCGGGCAGGCCGCTGTCCTCAGGGACCAGGTCGGGCAGCGTGCGGGCGCGGTCGGCCAGCCGTACGCGGTAGGTGGCGCAGTCCAGGTGGAGGTCGAGGAGATAGGTGACCGCCTGGGCCAGGGCCAGCGGCAGACGGCCCAGGTCGCGGGCGAGCTCCTCGACCTGGCCGGGGTCGTCGTGGCGGCCTTGGGCGGAGAGTTTGGCCCTCAGGTAGCCGACGGCCTCGCCCTGGGTGAACAGGCCGACGTCGATGAGGTGGCCGGGCAGGGCGGCGTCGCGGCGGCGGGTGGTGACCACCGTGCGGCCGTTCGGGCGCGCGGGCGGCCACAGGTCACCCGGTCCGTCCGTGCCGTTCAGGTGCGCGGGGTCACTCACGTCGTCGAGCACGATCAGCCATCGCCGGCCGGTGGCCTGGGCCCAGGCCAGGAAGCGGCCGGCGGCCCGCTCAGGGTCGTCAAGGCCGGCGTTTTGAGGGTCGTCGGGGTCGGTCACCGTGACAGCGGCCTCGGCGTAGGCGCTCAGGACCGCGTCTCTGCTGCTCGCGGTGACCCACACCAGCAGATCCACCGCCCTAGCCTGCCAGGTGGCGCGGGCGTGGTGGGCGGCGAGCTGAGTCTTGCCGACCCCCCCGGTCCCGGACAGCACCTGCGTCCCACCCCCGGCCACCGCTCGATCCAAGGCATCGACGGCATCGCGGTGCAGGAAACAGTCCGCCTGCCGCGGGAGCACGCCGACCGGCGGCCGCGGCCAGGAGAGCGGCGCCCGCGGCGCGGCATGGTGCGTCACCGAATCGGCGCGGCCGACCACCAGGGCTCCGGACTGCGCGTAGAGCGATGTCTGCGCCGTTATGTGCGGGGCCTGGCCGGCGCCGGGTGCGGTCAGCTCTGCTCCGGACCCGGCATCGGAGGGTTTCCGACGGTCACGTCCCCCATGCGCAGGGCGGCCGCCGACCCGCGGTCGGCCTTGATGTCGGCGTTGTGGCCGATGGCGATGCCGTCGCCCCCGGCCGTGACTGCGCCGGCGGCCTGCCGGGCCACCAGTTCGCGCAGTTGCCCGGTGGCTTCCTCGCGGTCCGCCTCACCCAGACTCTCCAGCAGGTCCTCGCACCGGGCCTGCCAGGATGCCTCCAGCCGGGTACGGACCTGGTCGGCGCCACCGGGGTCGGCGCGGTCCAGTTCGAGGGCCGCCCGGTCCAGCCGCTCCAGGACCACCTGCATTTCCCGCGCATCCCGGCGGCCGAAAATCCGGGCCGCCCGGCCCCGGAAACCCGACCACACCTCGGTGCCGGCCGCCGAAGCCACCGCCGCCCCGAACGCCGAAGCCAGAACAACCAACGCCTGATCCAACATGCCATCCCCCCGAAAAGTGGCCAGCCCCCATCCCCCTATGCCGGTAAAGCGTACCGAGCCAGGCAATTCACCGAAACGCCTCGACAGACCCAATCGAGGGCAGAACACGCAACGACCGTCAGGCGTCTGCCCGGTCGTCGTCCTCGTCGAGACCGCCGCCCCCCCGGGTCGCGCAGCGGGCGCAGGCCGCCGTCGACCGGGGCGTAGGCGCGGAAGCTGTAGCGGCCGAGCACGTTGAGGTTGGCGTGCTTGAGCGGGGAGACTCGGGCGACGTCTTCGTCCAAAACATCGTGCTCGCGCTCCTCGGCGGGCAGGATCCGCAACTCCTCGACCCCGGCGTCGAGATAGCGGGTACCCGGTGCGGGTCTTGTCCGGCCGGTCGTTGTGCAGGTCCTCGGCGGCCTTCGTGTCCAGTGCGGCGAGCACGGCGGCCACCGGGTCGTGCACGGCGACCTCGCCGGCGCCGGGGACGTCGTCGTCCACCAGCTCGGCGTCGACCACCTCCACCGGCTCCAGCGCGGTCCCGTACTCCTCGGCGGTCGTCACTCGGCGACCTCCTCCACCGTGTCGGCGAGCTTGCCGATCCGCTCGGCGGCATGGGTGATCCGCTTCGCCTCGACCCGGAGAGCGGAGCCGTCCTCATCGTGCTCCGTGCAGTCCACCGCGATCTGCTCGGCGACCCCGGCCGCGTGCCGCGAGTTGACCGCCAGCCCAGGCGGCGCCGAGGCGCTCTCCCGCCTGTTCCTGACGCTCACCTTCCTCAGGCCAGAGCGTTCTCACACACCTGGCGGCGCCGCTCCGGCTTTGGCTGACCGCGCTGCCGTGGACACCGCGCACGTGTGGTGGACGGGGGCGCTCGAGGCGGGCCTGCCGCCCGGCGCGCCCGCCGGCTCTGGTGGTGGCGGCGCGGGCAAACAGGGTGCGTGCCCTGTGTGCGGCGTCAGGAGGCGCGGGCGGTTGGGGCAGGTCGCGGCGGTGGCGTGGGGACTCGGGCACCCGGCAGCGCCGGGGGCGGCCCGGGCCGCCCCCGAAAGCTCTTGAACTGGTAGGCGGCCGTGCCGTGGTCGGTGCGCACGATGAGGTCGACGCCCTGGTCGTTGGCGTCGGCGATGAAGACGCCACCGTCCGGGGCGAAGTCGACCTCGTGGTCCATGAGGCTGGTGACGGTGATCCAGTCGGGTACGGCGGTCCCGTTGCGGTGCGCCTCCCGGCCGGCTGACTGGAACAGGTCGGTGGTGACGGCTTCCTCGAATGTGCGAGGGGGTACCCGCTGGGCGAGGACGGCGGCTTGCCCGGTGAGTTCGTAGCGGGCGCCGGTGTCTGCTCCCCCCTGCGCCAGAGGCGCCGGGTGGATGCGGCGGATCAGCTGCGTGCGCTGTGTGCGCTGTGTGCGCTGTGCGTGCGGGGGGACGGGGCGTGTGCCGCGCTGGGCGATGACGTGGCGGTAGGCGTCGAGGTACGGGCGCTGTGCGGCCGGACGGCTGATGCCGCAGGCGGTCAGGAACGTGATCAGCTGCTCGACGCTGGCCGGCAGCCCCTTGCGGTTGACGATCCGCCACGCGGTGGTGCGCGGAAGCGGTGTGCGTTCCGGGGTGAGGCGGGCGTCGCTGAGAGAGGGAGCGCCGGCCCGCTCGTAGACCTCGGCCAGGACGAGGCCGAGTTCGCGCTCCGTGTGGGCGAAGGCGGGGGCCGCTGCCTTGAGCGCGCGGAGCCTGTCGCGCTGGACGGTGCGGCCGCGGGTACGCAGGAGGCGGGCCCGGGCCCGGTCGGCCTCGCCGGCCCTGCAGGCGCGCAGGTAGGCGTCGAGGACGGCCGGGGTGGGTGCGGCGGTGCCGGACTCGGCGCGCTGGACGGCGCCGCGGGAGACGCTGGCGGCTTCGGCCAGGGCGCGCTGGGGAAGCCGGGCGGCCCGGCGCAGCGCGGTCAGGTGCTGGGCGAGGTCGGCGAAGGGGCGCTGCGGGGTGCCGTCGGCAGGGATACGGGTCATGGCCGGCCCCCTACTTGTCCGCGCCGGAGCGTACGGCGGTCTCGACGAGGACCGTCATCAGGCGGCCGCCGCCGGCCGCGGTGAGCGTGGCCGCGCCGATCCCCCCGCAGCCGCCCAACAGCGCAAAGACGGTCTGGAGCTCGGTGCCGGCGAGGAACAGGGCGCAGCCCAGTCCCAGGAAAGCGATCAGCAGGATCAGCGCGTGGGTGGGCCCGAAGCGGGCGCCGGCGCCGTCCGGTTCGTCGGCGCGGGCCGACGGCGGGGCGGCGCCGCAGGCGCACGCTGCAGCGGGGCCGGCGGTGCGGGGGAGGGGGACATGGCTCATGGTGCGCAGGACTCCGTCCTGACGGGGGCCGCCGGCGGTGTGCCGGGACCCGGGCTCTGGTCGCAAAGTGACGTGGCCCGCAAGGCAGTTGGCCCTGCCGTGCTGCAGGCTGCGTGGCACACAGCCTTCCACGCTCCCGGCTCCCGCCGCCCAGCCCCGGCGCACTATTTTTCCGTTATGCGGCTTCCTGGCCCCGCAGATGTTCCCCGTCCCGCCACGAAATTCGGCGCCCCGCCGGCCCGCGCCCACCACGCTCGTGACGGCGCCGTCCGCGCGTTCCGTGCCCTGGGCGGCTCACCATTTGTTCCAGCCGACTTGCGGGCCAGGCCCTATCAGAAAGACGGTGGTCCCAGCACAACACCGACGGCAAGCCGCCGGTGTTCTCCTGACGGCCCTGGTCGCAAGCCCGAACCCGTTTCAGGACTC
>NZ_JBIAHY010000015.1:0-27783 GCF_042870975.1 Streptomyces sp. NPDC006259
TGGAAGGCTGTGTACCGCGCAGCCCGCAGCACGGCAGGGCCAACTGCCTTGCGAGCCACGTCACTTTGCGACCAGAGCCCGGGCCCCGGCACGCCCGTACGGCAACCACCCGAGAGGATGACTGACGCATGCCGCTGAACGTGCCCGTCGCCATCGCCCTGCCGCCGATAGACCGGCGGTTCACGGTGCACAGCGACCGCCGACGCTGGAGGCAGCGGTGCGCGAGGGCGTCCGCGCAGCGGCGCCCGCCTGCCCCTACGCCGCACTGACCGAGGCGGACATCGCCACCACCGAACACACGGACGGGGCAGTCACGATGACCGGCCGCGTGCTGTGCGACGAGGCGGAGTGCTACGCCGCAGCGAAACAACACCCCTTCGACGCCGCCGAGTCGGCCGAAGCCAGGGCCGCCGCCGATTGGGCCGGGGAGAAGGACATGGACCTTGCCCCCGGCGGACTTAGGGACCTGGAACAGCACCTCCAGACGGACGAGCGAAAGCGTGTCCTGCGCGCCCGGGTCCTGATCGGAGTGCTATGCGCGGCGGGCCTCGCCGTCCTCTACTTCACCGTCATCGCCAAGTAACCCGGAGAGAGAACCCGCACCATGGCGAACTGGGTGGGCCCGGTGCGGGGGGCGATGACCCCGACGCTCACCGCCGAGGGCCGGGCCCACCTGGACCTGCCGAACGCCCTCCACATGGCGCCCGAGCACCTGGTGCGCGAGACCGAGACGCTGGCCCGCTCCGTCGCCGCGGGCGAGACCCGCACCCTCGGCGTGCGGCGGCTCGCGGAACTGTGCGGGGAGCTGGCCCGCCGGCACGGCGCCGAACCGCAGCCCCGGCCCTGCCCCGGCGGGTGCACCGAGGACGACGACGCGGCCCACGACCTGGCGCACCGGATCGGGCACCGCCCCCGCGCCGTGCGGGCCGGAGACGTGCGGACCGCCCGCATCATCCTCGCGCCGGAGCGGCGGGTGGACACCCTCCCGGCCGAACTCCCCGCCGACGACCAGGCATTCGTACTCGTCTACCGCGCGGACACCCCGGGCCTCGCCCTGATCGACGCCATCCGCGCGGGCGACGACGAGGCCTCCGGCGACGCCGTCACCGGCGCACTGCGCCGGCTCACCGCGGACGGGAAGTGACCGCCATGATGCTCACCTCTGTCACGCTGCCCGACGGCACCGCCGCCGTGGCGCACACCTCATGTACCGGTTGGGGCGCGGCCCTCATCGAGGAGTTCGGACTGCCTGCCCTCTACCGGATGGTGCTGGACGAGCTGAACGAGGACGCCGCCTGCACGGCCGTACCGGAGCACAACGGCAGCGTGCTGGTGGACTCGCTGTCCGGCGGCCACCCGGGGGTGCTCGCGTACGCCCTGGCGCTGTGCACCGCCCCGGAGTGCCGCGCGGCCGCCGAGGAGGAGCACGGTCCGGCACCCGGACATGGACTTCGAGCGGGCGTGGGCCAGCAAGCAGGCCGCCGGACACCAGGACGACCGGGACATGGTCCACGAGGTCCTGTCCGCCGGCGGACAAACGCTGCTGCTGAACGTGAACAAAGCCAGCCCGGAGGCCGCTCAGCCTGTCGGCCCCGGCTCGAAGCGCGGGGTGTCAGCGGGCGCCAGCTCCGGGCGCATCCGGTGCCAGCGCGCCGGGTGGCGCCAGCGTCCGGCACCGTCGCGTGCGACGTCGACGCCGACCTCCACTACCAGCTCCGGCGCTACCAGAGTGGCCTGCAGGCTCTCGCGCGAGCCCCATCCTGCGCTGAAGGTCCAGCCCGTCCACGGATGGTCACCGGCCGGGGTGAGGAACCCGGCGACCGCCCTGCCCGAGGCCTGCGGGAGCGTCGTGCTGCGCCCGACGTAGCGCAGGCGCCCGTCGGTGTCGTACCGGCCCAGTAGCAGCGTGCGCGGAGCCGCCGGAGAGCCGGTGAACGCCCCAACGATGGCGTCTTCGGTGTGCCGGGCCTTGTACTTCCTCCAAGCCCTCACGGTCGGTTTGTATGCGCTCTCCAGCCTCTTGTAGACCACGCCTTCGACGCCGACGGCCGTCCAGCTCGTCAGCCACTCCTGGACGGTGGCCGGGTCGGTGGTCGACGGGCACAGCGCCCACGGCGAGGTGAGCTGATGCTCAGCGAAGAGGTGCTCCAGTGCGGCCCTGCGGCGCCGATACGGCCAGGTGGTGGTGTCGGTGCCCTCCAGCCGCAGCAGGTCGAAGGCCACGTAGTGGGCGGGCCACTGCTCGGCGAGCCGGGCCGCGCCGGCGCCTCGCCGCTGGAGGCGGCCCTGGAGCCGCTCGAAGGCGAGCCTGCCGGATTCCCATACGACTACTTCCCCGTCCAGGGCCGTCGCGTCGGGGAGCTGGACCGCGCCCGAGTGCAGCTCAGGGAAACCGGGGACCAGATCCGCGCCCCTGCGCGAGCGCAGTACCAGGCGCCCGGAATCCCAGGACAGAAGCGCTCGCCATCCGTCCCACTTGGCCTCTCCCGCCCACCCGTCGGGCAGTGTCGGGTCTGCTACGGGTTCCGCGAGCATCGGCTCTGGCAGCATCCACACGGCTTATGTCTTCCACGTGAGCGCCGGTCCGCCGTCAGTCGAGCACGCCGAGTTCTGTGTCCGGGCGGCAGTGCTCGCACGGCGCCACGTGCTGCCGCAGGGCATCGAGAGCCTGTTCCCGGCTGACCGGTCGGCACCGGCCGCTCTTGGCCGCGGCCCAGCAGTCGCCGGTGTGGACGGCGTCGAGGTTCGCACGGTTCAAGCCGTACTGGATCAGCCAGGCCGGAGGCGGCGGCCGCCGCTGCTCCCCCTGTCGGCGTTCACCCTGGCGCCGTTCCTCGTCGGCGATCCACCCGTCTATCTGGTTCAGCGCCGCGGTCGCCTGCTGGACCACGACGCGGCGCGCGAAGTGGAGCAGGTCGAGACGAGACGGCTGATCGTTCACACGTTCGATTCTAGGTCAAGGCGCCCACGCGAGCCTCACCCGGCTCGACATTGACCTGCTGCGCAGCGACGGCTGAGCGGTACGCGATCTGAACCGGCTGGAGCTGGCCGGGGAGACGCTGCGGGCCGCGCTGGAGACACTGGCCTGCGCGGCTCCGGACTGGCTGGCCGAGGCGGTGCCCGTGCGGGAACGGGCCGGAACGCTACGGCCCGCGGATTCACTCCTGGCATCCGCCGACTTCCACGAGCAAGCGCCAGAGATGGCCTTGGTCTACGGCCGGGACGGGTTCGCGCTGCTGGAGGCGGTGCATGCCCCTGGCGCGCCGGCCTGGCTGCGTGAACTCCCGGCGGTGCAGGTCCTGCGCACGGCGTGGGTGCGGAACTACCATCGCACCGCGACCGAAGCCTCGACGGAGGTGAAGCGGCGGGAGAACAAAGACCTCCCGCCCGGCAGACTGCGGCTGGCCTCCCCGTACGACACAGACGCGCGCTACGGCCTCAAACAGGACTCCTGGTGGACCGGCTACAACGTCCACATCAGTGAGTCCTGCGACGAAACCGATGACCAGGACTCGCCCACCGGCCAGGCGACATCCCTGGAGCCGACGGACCGCCGCCGCGCTTGATCACCATCATCGCGACCACCGACGCCACAGTGACCGACGCGGAAATGACTGAACCGGTCCATCACATGCTCGCCGCCCGTGGTCTTCTGCCCGCCGAGCACTTCCTCGATTCCGGTTATGCCTCCGCCGAGTTGATCGTGGGGATGAAGAAGAACTTCGGGGTCACCCTGGTCACCCCGGTCCTGATGAACAGCTCACCCCAGGCACGTGCCGGCGCCGGGTTCGACCGCACCGCGTTCACCATCGACTGGGACAAGCGGCAGGCCACCTGCCCACGCGGGGACACCGGCACCTGGTGGAGCCCTGCCACCCTGCGTGGCACCAAGGCCATCGTCATCAAGTTCGACAAGGAGACATGCCGCCCCTGCCCGGTGCGAGACCAGTGCACCCGCTCGAAAACCGGCGGCCGGACCCTCTCCCTACAACCACGCGAGCTGCAAGAAGTCCTCGACCATGCCCGCCGCCAGCAGGGCGACGAGCAGTGGCGAGTCAAGTACGGAACCCGCGCGGGCATCGAGGGAACCATCCACCAGGCCGTCGCGGTCACCGGGATAAGACGTGCCCGCTACCTCGGCCTCCGGAAGACCCACCTGGAGCACATCCTCTCCGCCCTTGCGCTCAACCTCATCCGCCTCGATGCCTGGTGGAACGGCCACCCGCTCGACCGCACCCGCGTCAGCCACCTGGCCCGCCTCTGCGTCTCCCTCGCCGCATGACCGGATTAGCCAGCAGGATCGTCACCAGCCGCAAACGGCGGTGGTCTTCCGAGGGTGTCACTCGCGTGCCCGCCGCACGGTTGCGCGGTCTGGCCACGTGACGGCCAGGCTCCACCGTATCCCCGCAGGGCGGGTTTCGGCGTCCTCGCCGGCCCTCGATGGGAAGGGCCACGCGTTCTCCTCGGTGGGGAGAACGCGGAGCCGGGCGCCGTACTGGTTCGGTTCGGCGCCCAGGTCTTGAGTTGGAGACGCCGTGTATGGGAATGCTCTCTCACGAGAACGAAACGGGGGCATCGTGCCGAGGTATGAAGTATCTGGCAAGGTCTTCAAAACGGCGAAGATTCACTTCAGCAAGACAGAGACGGACGTAATCGCGGATGGTGCGTCGGCTGCGGCTCTCATGGCTGTTTGCATACCGGAACCAGCGGCCAGCAAGTCCTTCGCAGCGGCTGCAGGTCTGTGCGCACTTATTGCGAAGCGGGCACAGAAGCAGGACAAGGCTCTGGGACTCACCTACAGGTGGCCCCCTCTACTGGGGCCGATTCCGTTCTTCCATGACGACAGCACATGAGCGGATCCTGGGGGCGTACCACGTGATCGGGAGAGCCGTGGAAGGTCCACGCCTCCATCTGACCTGCGTGAAGTACCTACGAAACGAGCGGACGAGCCCCGCTGGGCACGGAATAAGCCAGCAGGATCGGCACTGGCCGTTCTGCTTCAGGGCCGGCGCCACCAGCCCACGCACTCAGCGACATGACGACAGCCGCCAGCCGCGCCCTCCGGCCGCCCGCCCCGCAGCGACTGAAGGGGTTCACCCGGCGAGGTACCGGCCGAGCAGGACCGCGCCGAGGAGGAACGGTCCGAGGATGCCCAGGAGTGACGGCGTTCATCAGCGGGCCGTCGCCGCGCCGGCGTGGTGACATGGGCGTCCACACCCCTTCTCAGGCGCCGAGGCCGACGTAGGAGACGTAGGTGTAGGCGCCCCAGTCGGAGTCGAGTTCGCTGATGATGTCGTCCCAGATCTCCTCGAGCTTCCCCTGGTCGCCGGCTTCCCTGGCGTCGACCGCCTCGTCCCAGATGTAACGCACCGCGGGCAGGGTCCGCACCGCCTGCTCGCCGATGAGGTTGCGGCGTACGGCGTGTTCGTCGACCAGGGACTGGTCGACGGGGTGGATCTCCACCGCGGTGCCCCTGCCCCGGTTGTTCAGGTGCTGTTTGAAGGCGCCGGGGTTGCGCAGGACGCGCTGGGTACGCAGGTTCCAGTACGCGGTGTCCACGAGCTCGAGGTTGGCGGGGTTGGGGTGCTGGGTGCCGGCGAACCAGTTTTTCAGGGTGCGGGGGCGGACGGTGATCCCGGCGTCGCGCAGGGCCTGGTGGCCGGCGTCGCTGTTGAGGTAGTTCAGGCGGGCCCGAAGGCCGCGGGCGGAGGTGACGGGGGACTTGATGCCGCCTTCGAGGATCATGCGGGCCAGGGCGTCTTCCATGGCGCGGCCGAGGGCCTTGCCGCCGCGGACGTTCTCGGCGGAGCGGTTGGCGCCGTATTCGCCGAAGTTGCGCCAGCCGCTGTTGTCGTACGGCATCGGTTAATTCCCCCCGAGGGTGTAAAGGCGCTTCACCTTCATCTGGGTGGGCTTGCGTCCCTCTTCCCAGACTGTTTTCCAGTCGCCTCCGGCGACATGGAGTTCATCGACGCCGGATACCTGGACCAGGATAAGGCCCGCCTGATGGGCTTTCCACCCTTTCAGCCAGAGGCTCGCGAACGCCTGGGAGCGGATGGTGTGAACCCACTCGGGTCGGCGGAGTTCGCGGTTCTTTCCTGATTCACCGATCGTTGAGGTGAAACGGGAGTACATGGCCTTGACGTATTCCTCGGTGGCCGAGTCCTCTTTCTCGATCGCCATCTGGCGGGCCTGCTGCAGGACGCGGCGGAACTTTTCCAGGAGTGCTTCGGATGCGCCGGACGTCCACGACTCCAGGATCCGGGGCGCCTCGCTCAGTTCGAGTTCGTGGCAGCGGATCAGGAGGCGGACGGTGGCCTCGTCCAGGAGGTAGGGGCCTGGCTCCTTGCGGTTGCCGATGGGGCTGGGCAGGTGCTCGTGGGGCCATTCGAAGTGGTCAACGCGGTGGACCCCGGCGCGGCGGCGGTCGAAGCCGCCGGTGGGGTCGTGCTTGAGCGCGCCGATGGGCAGGTGCGTCTTGAAGGCGGACAGGTAGGCCGCGTTGGTGTCCAGGCCGAACACGTCCAGCGGGTCGCGCGCGCCCTTCCTGATGGCCTCATGCAAGGGAGCATTGCGCCACTTGTGGCGGCCTTCCCAGATTCCGTCGGCTTCGCCCTGTCCGGGCTTGGAGAGGAAATCCAGGGCGGGCGGATAAACGGTGTGAACATAATTGGCGCCGACCCGGGTGAGTTTGAACAAGGCCATGGAGTCCGGCACGGCCTTCTTCTTGAGGGCGGTGATCGCGGCGTCGACGTCGCCGTTCGCCTCGTCGAGGGCCTGTTCGACGGCGTCGCGGATCTTGTTGAGGAAGAAGGTGTAGTTGCGGCCGCCGGTGCCCGGGGTGCCCTCGGCCGGAGGGGTGTCGTCGCTGAACGAGGCCGACGGCGCCTCCGTGACCACCCCCTCCACCACCCTGCGGGCCGGATCGGCCGCCTGGGACTCCTCGGCGGCACCGGGCGCGGCACCGGCGGCCTCGGCGTCCGCCGTGGGCTCGGCGGCGGAAGCAGGCTCGGTGACCGTCAGGGACGCCGTCGGCGGGGCCGCGGCGGGCACGGGCGCGGGCGCGGGCGCGGGGAGAGCCTGCGGGGTGATCCCGGCAGCAGTCGCCGCCTGGTGGTAGACCGTCAGGGCGGCGCGCAGCCGCTCGGCAGCGGGCTCCTGGGGCAGGCGAAGCCGGCGGGCTCCGAGTTCGGCGGCACGGGCCCGGGCATCGGGCAGGAGGTGGACGTGGCCGGCGGCAAGAGCGTCACGCAGGTGGGCCAGGACGTGCTGCCCATGGACCGACAGCGCCGAACGGTGCTCGTTGCCGGTCAGGAACGGCCCGGCGGCGGCGAGGAGTTCGGCCTCCGCGACGGCAAGGTCCGGCGTCCCGGCCGGGGTGGGGCCCGCCTGAGGCGTGCCCGGGACGGGGGCCTGCTGCAGCGCGGCCGACGCCACCGGGACCGGGACGGTGGTGGGGGCGGTTCGGCGAGTGGCGGTGAACGCGGCCAGGGCCGCACCGAGTCGTACGCCCTCAGGTGTGGACGGCACCAGCGGGCGGCGCGCGGCCAGGCCGTCCAGGATCTCGCGCAGGCCCGGCAGTTCACCCGCGCGGCCAGGGGTCGTGGAGGCCTCGCGCAGCGCGGCGAGCACGCCGTTCAGGCGGGCGGACAGCCCATGCCGGGCGCCGGAGGTGAACGGCAGAGCGGCGTCGAGGAGTTCAGCCTCCGCCGTCGCGAAGCCCTCCCCCACGGCCGGGTCGGGTGCCGCGGGCGCCGACTGGTGCGCGGCGGCCGGCTGCAGGGCCACGCCCGGGGCGGCCCCGGCTGCCGGGGACGTCATTGCGGCCGGGGCGGCCCCGGTGGCCGGCGGCACCGACGTCGCCGCGGCCGGGGTGGCCGTACCGGACAGCGAGCCGGGAGCAGAGGTGTCTTCGAGGGCGGCGGACAGCACGGTGTGCACGTCGTCCGGCTCCTGGACCCCCGCATGGGCTTCCAGAGAGGCGCGGACCGTGTCATCCGGGCCGGCGGTGACCTGCTCGCCCTCCGCGCCGCCGAACACATACGCGGCCTTCACATCCTGCGGGCCGACGGGCGCGTCGGCGAACCGGGCCGAGGCGAGGTCGGCGCGCAGCGGCACGCTGACCAGCTCCCCGAAGTCACGTTCGGACACCATCACGTGGGCGTCGTTGTCGGTACGGGTCAGGGTCAGCGTGAGGTACGCGGCATCCAGCCCGGCCAGGACCTCGGCATCGGTGGTGTCCAGCACGGCCACCACCGGCACGTTCCGGCTACGGGCCAGATGCGCCAGCACCCGCGCCGCCTCCGGCAGAGCCGACCCGGACAACGGAACGAACGGATCGGCCGCCTGCTGGAAACGGTCGACGACCACCAAGGCCAGGCCGTCGACGTACGGAGCGGTCTCCGCGATCAACTCCGCGGTCAGACCGGTGCCGTCGTCGACGTGCAGATCAGCCGCGGCCAGCCGGGCCTGAACCACGGCCGCAGCCTGCTGCTCGTCCGCGGTCAGATCACCGGTGCGCAGCCGTCGGTAGTCCAGCCCGCCCTCCGCCGCGACCACCCGCATCGCCACATCCATCCGCGACAACCCCGACGCCGCATACAGCACCGGCAGGCCGTGGGTGAGCGCGGTATGCCGGGCAGCATGAACGGCGAGGAGCGAGCCGCCCGCGTACGGCTCCGCCGCCACCACCGTCAACACCCCCACCGGCAGACTCCCCAACACCGCGTCCAGAGCCCGCAGACCGAACCCGAACCGCGGCACCACCACAGGCGCGACAGCCTCCGTCAGCGCCAGACCGGCAACCTCCCCCAGACCATGCAACCGACGACGACCACCACCCGCGGCCGGTGCAGTCGCCGGGGCCTCGGCCGCACGCATTGAAGCCTGGGGCTCCGGGGCGGCCTCGGCAGCCGTGGCCGAAGCCGTCGTACGGCCTGCCTCCTGGCCGGTGGGAGAGGCCATGTCAGCGGCGGAGGCCGGGACCGGCCTCCCAGTGGCTGCAGCGGCCTCCCCCGCGGCCGCGGACTCGCCCTTTCCAGCGACTTCGGGGGCAAGGGGCGCTGCGGACACGCCAGAGGGGAGCTGCGCGGCGTCCGCCCACGCCGGGGCCGGTGCGGGCGCGACGCCGACGGGAACAGCACCCGATGCGTCGCCGGGAGGAACGGCGACCGGTACGTCGCCGGGCGGGACCAGAGTGGCATCCACCAGGACCGCAACCGGTGTCATGCGATCCAGCAGCACCTGCGGCATACCCGGTCGGCCGGCCGCATCCATCACCCGGTCACCGAGCTTTGGCCGCGCCGCTGTGCGCGCCCACGACGGCCACCTCTCAAGCCGCATCCGCCCTGAGCCATCCAGTCGGTCCACGGGAATCAGCGCAGCACGGTAGGTACGGTGCGTTTTCCCGTCACGCTTCACGATCACCGTCACCCGGCCCTCGTCCCGCGCCGCATCCACCAGCTCATACAGCCGGTTCCGCGCCTCGGTCACCCCCAACACCTCCGGCCCCTCAACCGGCATCAGCGCAGCGGCGGCACCACCATGGGCAGTCTCACCGGTCCCCTGCGCTGTGGGCTCGGCTGCGGACGGCTCGGGGACAGCAGAGCGGGCAGACATCAGGATCTCCAGACACGAGAAGCGGAACAGCCCCGCAAGCGCGGCACCGACCGGCCGGTAAGCGACCAGGCGCTGAACACGACCACGCCCCGCCTCCACGAACCAGCAGCACGGTGCGTGCAGGCAGCGAGTTCGGTCGAGCGGGCCAGGACACAGCCACAGGCACAACCCCACGTACCAGCGCACCCGAGTTCCCTCCCGGGCCGCCACCAACAAGACTCACCCTACCCAACACGTAACGCCACCCGCCATGTAATCCCGATGCGGACACGTAACAACCATGGAGGAGGAGAGCGACGCCAGGTGGTAACGACACCGAGGTGGCCACGCGGGGGGGCAGGGTAGGCCTCGGCGGGGCCCTGTAGGGAGCCGGCAACTCCAGCGCCACCGGCGCTGGCCCGACAGCTCCGGCCCCCACCTCTTCGTCACCCGCAACACCGCCGTCGACGACTCCGGCCCGCCGATCAGCGTGGGCGTAGCGCAGCAGCTCTTCCAACGAGTCGGCCTGCCGGCCGGCGTCCTGCGCGTGGACCGAATCGTCGACGAAGCACGCCGCAGTGTCGACCCTTGCCCCAACCCAGTGCTCCTGGTCGATCCGAGGCGGCCGGTCACGCGGCCCGGACGGCTCCCCGGGCACGGGCCATCTGACGCAGCTCGCAGCGCGCGGCCGGCACCGAGGCAACGGTCTCCCAGTAGGGGTGCCACCACAGCCGTACGGACAGAAACAGCAGGCGGCGGCGCAGCGTGGCGGTGTCCCGGGGGCGGGGTCCGGCGAGCGCGTTGTAGGTGGCGTTCCAGGCGGCTTGCGTCTGCACCAGGTCGTCGGGGAAGTCGGTCACGTCCATACCGACATTAGATCGCCTGTTCGAATTGAGTGTCACTTCGGACACGCCCACCCTGACGTCGTGGTCGGGTCCGTGATCGGGTCTGAGCTGATGCCCCAGCCCCGCACCGAGCCGGAGGGCCTGCCGTTCTGCATCCCTTGTAGCTGACGAACTTCCTCCCGTGATCCCCGTCGGCGGTGCGGGAGGGTGCGCCAGTAGTGAAAGCCGAACTCGGGCGACCAGCACCACGGGTCGCGCTTGTAGAGGAGTCGCCCATGAGTCCCCGCCCCAGTCCCAGCGGCCCGTCGTCGCCCCGTGCCCCTCGCTGCTTCACGGCAGGCCCGCCAGGAAAGGACAGTGAGGACAGGGGGGAACGCTGGGCTGCTACTGGGGGCGGCGTCCGGTGATGTGACCACCCGGGTCGTCGGGCAGGGCGTTGCAGGCAGTGATGCGTTTGCCGACCGGCTCCCGGTGGACCTCGTAGCTCTGGGCGACGGCCCGCGTCAGCGATCCGGGCCACCGGGTGGACCGGAGCGCTGTCCCACACGACCACTTCCACCAGGTCCCCGACCGCAGTTCCATCAGCACCGGTCCGGGCGCGTACTTGCGGGCATTGGTGACGAGCTCGCTGACCACCAGCTGCGTCAGGTCCATGGCGCGTGCGGACACCGGCAGGCCGTACTCGGCCTGGACGCGGGCAGGGAAGTCCACCGCGCGGTGACGCGCCTCGGCGATGCAGGATCCGTCACCGTCCAGAGAGCGATGGTCTCCTGTATCGGAGGGGCGTCAGACACCGCCCTCGCCATCGGGGACTGCTCTCGCCGGGTCCACCCTTGCTCCCCGCCGTTCACACGCCGCGCGTACCCCGCACTATGGCGCACATGTCCCGTGAGGCCCGCGTAACGGACCGCACACGTGTTCGCCGTAACATCGAGGCGGGGTATCGGCGCACTATCGCGTCGGAGCCTTGAGTCCCCCACCAGCGAGCGCAGCCGAGGACACGGTGACAGACACCCACGGAGCGGCCCGGTCCGGCCTGTCGATCGACCACACCGCCGTCGACGGCATCCGGGTGCTCACCGTGCGCGGCGAGATCGACCACGATGTCAAGGATGTGCTCAGCAAGGCCCTGCTGTCCGATGACGGCGTGACGGCGCCGCGGACCGTGGTGGACCTCAGCGGCGTGACCTTCATGGACTCCAGCGGCATCAACGTCCTCGTCGCCGCCCACCAGAGGATGAGCGGCGCTCAGGGGTGGTTGCGTCTGGCCGGCGCCCAGGCGTCGGTGCTGCGAGTCCTGGAGCTGGTCGGCCTGGACCAGGTCATCGGCTCCCATTCCACCGTCGAGCAGGCCCTGACCGCCTGACCCGCGGCGTGCCCGGCCGCAGCGTTCTAGCCGGCTTCCCCGTCTGAGGTCTCCTGCCGGAGTGACCGCCGGTGCACAGCCGCGTCCAGCTCCCGCCCCAGCGGCTCCGGCAGCGGCTGCTCCAGCGCCCCGGCAACCACCGACTCGGCCACCGTATGCAGCTTGATGTTGGTGCGCTGGGAACCTCACGCAGCACCTCGAACCCGGCAGCCGGCGCAAGCCGGTGGATCGCGGGTACCAGCACGCCACACCCGCAGGGATGTCATGTCCATGTGCTTACGCTTTGTTTAATCAGCTGTACGTGGGCACTCAGTAGATGCCGCGTCGATCTTGACGCGTTCCTTACCCGCGGAGCGCATCAGGCGCTCCGATGAACAAGAAAGGTGCCTTCTCATGAGCGCTGTGAATCCGGTCGGCAACGCAGGCCACCACGCGGGCACCGATGCGGCCGCTCACCGGCCGCGCCGGCTGTCGACCGAAACGAAGGCCGCCTTCAAGACCACCGAGTTCTTCGCCTACATCGCCGCGGTCGTCGCGGTTCTGATCGCCTCCATGGTCGTGGGAGACGACGAAGGCCACGCCGACTACTTCCGCGCCGACAAGGCATGGCTCTACATCGTGGTCCTCACTGTCGGCTACATGATCAGCCGAGGCCTGGCCAAGTCCGGCAGCCGCGACCCCTATGACGAGTCCCGCTGACACCATCGCTGTACCAAAGGCTCAGAGAACTCCTCGACCGTGCGGGGGCTGGCAGAAATACAAGCCGTTGGGACGAGCGGGGCGGGCGGTCACCCGGACAGGTGGCCGCCCACGCGTTGTCACAGGCTGAGGTAGAACCGCAGGGTCGTGCCGTCGTCGCCGGTGTGCATGCGTACCAGGTCGGCCACGTAGTGGACCAGCATCAGGCCCCGGCCGCCCAACTGGCCGCGCGTCGGCGGGCGGCGGCCGGCCAGCGGATCGGTCAGCCGGCCCGCATCGCGGACCTCACACACCGGACCCTGCTCGGCCCAGATGGCGAGTGTCCCGTGGCCTCCGCCGTGGACCACGCTGTTGGTCGTCAGCTCCGCGGCCGCCAGCTCCACATCCATCAGCCGCTCCCCGGCCATGCCAGCCGCATCGCCTGACCGAGAGCGAACCGGCGGACCGCCGGAAGGTCCTCACCACCGTGGCGCCCGGTACAGGCGCAAGCGCCTGGTTGTACCGATCGACGACCGTCTGCCAGTCGTAGACGTCGCTGCCCGACCCACGTCCGTCCCCGCTGATGACGCTCGGGTGGGTGACCCTCGCATCAGCGATCACCTCCGGGTCCAGCCGCACCTCGTCGCAGGGACACAGGATCGTCACCGCCCGGCCCTCGAACGCGGCCTTGATCAGCGCCTCGTGCTGCGCGCACGCCGGGTACTCGATCGCACCGCGCCCGGCCCAGATCGGCTCGCCGATGATCCGCACACGCCCCGTCGGGTGGGCGTCGGCGAATCCGCGCAGCACCTTGGGGATGATCCGCCCCAGGCTGCGTCCGGATCGGTCATGTCCATCGGGGTCACCTTGGCAGGCTAGGGCGTCTACCCGGGCCAGGGCGAGCCTGCCCTGAGCTGGGCATCGCCGTGCGGGATTCGTTCGCCCGCTACAGTCACGCGGCAGGGGCCCGGAGCCACAGTCATTGGCTCCGGCCCCTGTATCTGGCGGCGAGAATCAGTCGGTGTCCTCGTGCGGTTCGAGCAGGGCGAAGTACGTCTCACGCTGCTGCTCGGTCAGCTCGCCGTCGAGCGAGAGCGCCGACCGCAGGGCGCTCAGTGTGTCCGCCGCCGGCATGTTCCACGTCGTGTGGGCCTGGCGCTGGATCTCTCCGAGGGTGGCGTACGCCTCGCCGGGGAAGCAGCGGATGTACCAGTCGAGCATCTTGCCCACCGACGGCGTCAGGTTGAGGTGCCACCACTGCGGGGATGCCTCGGCGTCCTTGTCGCCGTCCTCGGTGTCGGCGAACATCTCGACGGTCTCGGCGAAGTCGTGCAGCACCGCGGCCCGGACGGTGCGTCCGAGGTGTTCGGTGGGGACGATCTGGTCGAGGCCGGCGGCCACCGACCAGGCGAGTTCGCCCGCGATCTGGGTGACGGACTCCTTGTTGCGGTGGCGCAGCACCCACCGCTTGCGGACGTCGGGCCGGTCGTACAGGGCGTGCTGGAAGTCGGCGGTGAACCGGTCGCGCACCTCGGCGGCGCCGGGCGAGAGGGCGTCGCGGTCACCGGCGGCCATCGCCTCCCCGACCCCGGTGTAGGAGCGCTTTCGGGCCTCCACCCAGTCGTCGGCCACCGCCCGGGCCCACTGGTCGCGGCCGCCGATGACGGCCTGCGGACGCGGGACCTCGCTGTTGCCGCGCGAGATGTAGGCGCGCAGCGTCGAGGCGGTGATGCCGCCGAGCTCCGCCATCTCCGGGGCGCCGATCAGCTGAGCCCCGGTCAGTTCGGGGCTGGAGAGGTCGACCACGCACCGCTCCAGCGGCAGGGCGTCGTCCTGCTCCTGGTGGTGCTTCGCCCACAGCGCCAGGTGGTCGGGCCAGTTGTCCGGCCGCGCGGTCTCCGGGTCGAAGGTGGCCACCTTGCCGACGTACGCCTTGGCCGCCTCGGCGCGGCCGTCGAGCAGGTCGACGGCGGTGACGGTGACGGCCATGCGGGCCTTGCGCCGCTCGTAGTCCTGCGCGACGGGATCCCAGACCTGGCCGGGCCGGAACCACGTCTCGCCGTTCCACCAGTAGCCGCCGGCGCGGAACAGCAGCGCCTCGCCGTCCCACTCGGTGTGCAAGCCGGAGGTCTCGCCGTCGTGCACGAGCAGCACGGTCCGGCCGTGCTTGGGGTGGTAGCGCACCGCCCAGCCGAGCGCGTGGTTGAGCGGGTCGGTGGTGAAGGCCCGCCAGCTCTTGTCGGAGCGGTCCATGTCGAAGCGGCCCCACATGCCCGGGCCCCGGTTACGGCCGATGGCCTCGATGGCCTCCGGCCCCTCGTCGAGCGGGATGTGGGAGTCGTCGATGAAGGGCAGCCCTGGCACTGGGTGGTCGGTGCGCAGGCCGTTGGCGAGCGGGAGAACGTGACTCAAGGCTGATTCCTCGTTTCACTTCGAGTGCTGCACACTTTGCACAGCACTAGACCTGTCTTCTTTATACATGTGCGGCAACCCCCTTCGTGCAGCTACTTCTGGCCAACCTCACCGCCAGTCGTCCGGGATCCGCCTATAGAGGTGACCGGGTCAGGTAACTTCCTCCCTCCGACGATTCGTCGCAACGCGTCACGACAGGAAGGAAAGCCAGCCCGTGCTCGAGTACTTCGCCCATGACGAGCCCCGCCCCGCCCCGTTCAACGCCGACGATCTGAAGCCGGAGCACGCCAAGGCCATCGGCGTCTTTCTGGACGAGCGCGTGAAGGAACTCCGCGCAAAGCATCCTGCGGGCAGCCCCGAGGAACGCGCGGCCCGCACCTTGAAGGAAGCCGTCGGCGTGCACCTCGACGCGCTCAACGAGTGCTTCGAGGATGAGGAGCCCGACACCCTCCAGGCGCGTAAGACGTCCTGGAACCGGCTGGTGTTCATTGTCTGGCCTTGGGAGGGAACCGAGGGGTACGACGCCTACCAGTGGCGGCTGGTCCGCCACCTTGACGCCGACGCCGCAGTCGAGAGCGCCCGCCGTCTGCTCGCGACCCGCCAGGAGGTCGCGGACACGAAGCGTGCCGAGCAGCAATAGCCACGGCCACCCGGCACCTCGGACCGCTCAGAGCCAACCGTTACGGCGGGCGGGGCCCACCGCGGGCTGAGGGCGCCAGGTAGAGGCTGAAGGAGCGGACAGCTACGACGTGGCGTTCGAAGAGGGCGCGCTGATGCGGGGCCCTGTACCCCTTGACTGCTCTGAGGTTCGGCCGGAAGGACTAGGCCTGCAGCCGGTTCAGGCGGCTGGACGGACGTCGACCTGCTCGAGGGGTGCGCCTTCCGGAACGGCGCCCTTCGCGTGCTTGAGGGCCTGACGGGCGGCGACCATGTTCGCTCCCTTGATGCCCTCCCGTTCGCAGCGCGCCCACCACGTGTGGCACTGCACCAGCGCTGTGGCCGCGCGCAGCTCCTCCATGAGCCGGTCGAACTCAGTGGCCTCGTCGGGCGTCCAGCCAGGCGACGCGGGTCGGCCGCACCGTTCCCTTCCTCGCTCCGTCTCGTCTTGCCAGCCGGGATGGGGCTCACGGGACCAGGGGAGCGTCGCCTGGTGGGCGCGGAGGGCGGCGTACAGATCCGCCACCTGACGCTGGGCTGCGATCAGGTCGGCGGGGAAGTTTTGTGGGTCGAACGGGTCCGGTTCTGGGGCGGGGGTGCTCATGCTTCGGAGCTTAGTTCGACCGGCTGACAATCCTTCGCCAGCGCGCGACGGTCTCGTACGCAGGTATCCCGGAGACGGGGGCGCGGCCGCGTTCGGGCCGCTTCCGCCCGGCTCGGGCCGGGCGGAAGCGGGGCGGGCCCCTCCTTGGTTCTTCAGCACGAGGGGCCCACCGTGCTCTTCAGACGGGAAGGCGCGGTGCACTGCTCATGGTGCCCCGTCGGGCTTCAGCATGCGGGCAAGGCCGACGTTGTTATCCGGCCCGGGCTGCGAGCAGTTGCGCCCGGGTGTAGGTCGCCGTGCCGGGGGCGTCGCGCAGGAGCTCGAACAGGGCCCGCGGTGCCGCGGGGTCGTTGGGGCGTACCGCGGGGGCGGAGATGTCGTCGAGGAGGACATCGGCGAGGCGGGCGAGAGTGTGGCAGCCGTTGCCCGAGTAGCCGTAGCCGATGCCCCAGCCGTCCCGTTCCGGTGCCAGCCACAAGGTCTGGTCTTCGGTACGAATCCAGCAGGTTCCGGCGCTGAGGACGAGGGCCGCGAGCGGCGAGTGGGTCGGCAGGCGCTGCAGTGTGTAGGTGGACAGGTCCGTAGTGCCAGTTTCGGGGCGCGCTGCAGCACGGGGACGCCGGCGACGGGGTCGTGGAGGAGGACGTCGTCGTCGGTCTCTCGGTCGTTGGCCAGCAGTACCTTCTCCAGGACGGTCGGTGGTTGGTCGGCAGCTGCCGGGACCAGGCGCTTGGCCCACTCGCGGGGGTGGCGCAGGCGTCCGGCCGCACGCTGACCACGGCTCCGGTGTGCCAGTCCTTTCCACCGTCCCAGCGCTGCGCGAAGGCAGCGACGCGGTGGGCGAGGGCATCGTGGCGTTCGGTGATGCTCAGCCAGCCGGCTCGGCGGACCATCTCCGTCGGCTCCTCGGGTGCGGGGCGCAGCAGCGGAGCCGGTACCGCGCCAAGGACGAGGTGTGCACCGTCGCCGCCGTCGGCCGCGTTCTTGCGCAGTTCGGCGATGTAGCGGGTGGTCGAGGCGTGGCCGAGCATGCGGACTTCGCGAGCGAGGTACCAGCACAGCTCGGCCGCCGGGGACCCGTCAGGCTCGTCCGCGGCGAGCTCCGTCAGCGCCGTGACCGGGGTGGCGATGTCGTGCGCGGGCACCACCGCCGGCGATGCGCCCGGCCGCCAGGCGGCGATCGCGTCGCGGTCGCGCAGCGCGTGGAACCAGTACGGCGCAGGTTGTCCGAGAAGGGCTGCCAGTTCGGCCCACGTCGCGTAGTACGGCTGGTCGCCCCCTTTAACGTCGTAGGCCCGCAGGGCGGGCACCCATGGCTGGCTCACCTGGGTACTGGTCTGTGCCACGACCACGCACGCGTATCTGTCGGCCAGGCGTGCACCGTGGTGTCGTCGCAAGGCACCGGCGGCGATCTTGGGGGCGGCGTTGCCGTCGACCATCGAGTGCACAAGCGCGACGCCGCCGCGGTCTGTGTCCCACCGCAGTACCGCGCAACGGTCGATGAACTCCGCCCGGTCGAACTCGGCGTTTCCTGCTGGCTGTTGGAGCCATCGCCGCTGGTTCGGTTGGCCGTTGTCGTCGTCGGGTGCGTTCCGTGTGAACGGCGTCGTGCCGTCCCCTCCCCAAGGCCGTCAGTACATCCCCCCCAGGCCGGGATACCGGCCCGGATTGTCTGCGGCCCCCACTTTTGCCCGGCGTTGCGGCCCGGCACCCGTGAAGCACGAGAACCGGACATGGCTGACACCTGACCGCCCGACCTTTCTTGTAAGCGGATCCGGACGACGGATTAGCGGCCGTGCGTAAGCGTGAACTTCCGATCTGGTGGCCCGCGGTGTGTAGCGGTGGATACTGCCGGGATGGTGAAGGATCTGAAGGGTGTGCTGGCCGCGCTGGACGCCCAGGAGCCGGGCTCTCTGCTCGGATTGCGCGAGACGCAGTGGGTCGACGCGAAGAGCGGCCCGTACCAGCTGGCGGACCACAAGGCGGTCGAGGAGCTCACCAAGGACGTCGCGGCGTTCGCCAACGGGGGCGGCGGGGTCATCGTCATCGGCATCGCCACCCGCCCCGACCACGACGAGGAGGTCCTGGCGCACATCGTCGGAGTCGATCCGGCCGCCGTTAACGTGGACCAGATCCGCAAGCTGATCCGTCAACGGATCACACCGGCTCCTCGCGGCGTGCGGATCGGATGGTCCGGGGCGGACGGCGAGCGGGTGCTGTTCATCGACGTACCCGCCCAGGCAGTCGACACGCTCTTCGTCGTGCCGGCGCCGGTGGGCAAACCCGGTTCGCCGCGCACGGACACGGTCGCCGTGCCGATGCGGGACGGCGATAGCACGTACTGGCTGCCACGGAGCGAGATCCAGCAGCTGCTCTCCGCCGGTGTCCGGGCCTTGGGCATGCCCACCGCCCAGGCCCTCATCGAGCTCGTACGGCATGCCGTCTCGGAAGCCGGGCCGGGTGACGGGCCGCGGGTCGGGCAGGGCCTGCCCGACCGCGAGCGGGAGATGCGTGTGGCCTACGAGCAACTGGCCGAAGCGGGGCTGGGCCAGCCGGCCGGAGAGGCGTGGGCGCAGGGCTCGGCGGCTCTGCAGGATCTGCACCACGAACGGGACGGCGAGCCTGGCTGGGTGCTGTGCCTGGTGGTCGGATGCCCTCCGGTCGTCGTCGCCGTGCCCGTCTGGCAGGCGATCGTCGAAGCTGGCCGGCATGCACCGGGCCAGAGCCCGCTCGCGGCCATCGGCTTGCCCCGCCCGCCCGCGGGCACGGACACCCCGTGGGTGATCGCGGCCGACTCACGGAGTGTGGACGTCGATGGCGGATCGTGGGGCGCGGGCCGCATGACGTGTTCGGGGCGCGGTGTGTGGCGGTGGCAGCCGCTCCCCCGCTTCAGCCTCCACCAGGGCCGGTCGGCCGAGATCGGGACCTCCGGCCAGACGCCGGCGCTGCGCCTGCGCGCCGTGGTGAACCTGCCCTGGGCCGAGGCAGGCCGGCTGGAGATCAGCAAACCCCGGCGCACGCTGCTTGAGCAGCAGCTTCCGCACAGCGCCGTGGCCGGGGCGGTGACGATGCTGTCCATGCGCCGAGGCGCGGATCTGCCCGCCGCTCGCTGGGAACGGGGGCCCTTCGGCAACTCGGCCCGTTCTGTCGGCTACTCGTGCACGATCGCGGGATCGCACGGCGGCCCGGCGTTGAAGGCATCCGTCAGGCTCGCCCTGCCCACCACGATGGAGTCCACTGTGGTGGCCTGCGCGGACGTCCTGATCGAGGACGCGGAGACGTGGGCAGCAGCTCTTGGCCCCGGCTGGGAAACGCAGTTGGGCTTCGACGAGGTCCAGGCCGTGCTGCTCGCCGCGTGGGAGACTGCTGCTGAGCTGCTGCCCGATGTCGTCGGCGATGTGGCCGGGCTGTCGTGGGCCGCCCCGCCCACCACCGAACTGCGGATGACGTGCGAACAGCCCGCGGACAACGGCGTCTTGCCGGTCCTGGACGAGTTCGTCGATCTGGCGCCGCTCGGCTCCAACGACGGAGGCCCCAGATCGCGGATGGCTGTGACCATCATCGCAGCGCCGGCCATGGGCCGGGCGGAGCGCAAGAGCCTGCTTCGGGAGGCGTTGGTGCGCATGGCCCGCGAGTTCGGGTACGTCGACGCGGAGGTGGACGTGGTGTAGCTCGGCGGCCGGGCAACGGCCGTGCTGATCGGCGTTTCAGGTCAGGAGCCGACAGGGGCAGGTGGCTTCAAGAGCGAGGTCGGAAGGTAGGCGGACCTGGTCTGCAGGTCCCAGCCGTGCACCTGTACGGCAAGTGCGGCCAAGGCGATCGCGCCCAGGGGAAGCAGGCTCCCGGGCGCGGAATTTTCACCGACACCGGCACGGTGCTGCGCCAGTCGTTCGTCCAAGGCCCGTTCGAACGCGATCTGATCGTCGGCGAGCAGGACGCGCAGCAGGCGCTGATCGGGGCTGACCGCGTGGGCGGCGTCCAGGGCGAGGGCCGCGTCCAGTCGCTCGTCCGTCGACGGCTTGGTCAGCGTCAGCTGCGGCCAGTCGCGGGGCAGGTGCCCGCGGGCCGGGGTCAGGTAGCCGCACAGGGCGTCCATGTGTGCGAGGTCGTCCGGTGCGGAGACGGAGTCCCGGCCGGCGTGGGGCAGGTTGTTGCGCAGTGCGGGTGCGAAGTCGTTGCGCAGGAGCAGACCGATCACCCGTTCCCAGTCCTGCACCAGACCGCTGGCGCCGCAGATGTCGAAGGCGTCGATCCATGCGCGCGCGGTGACCGTGTCGGTCGCGTCGTGCATCTCGTCGTAGTCCAGCTCCTCGCTGGTCAGACGTGTCCCAGTGAGAGGCAAGGGGATCTCCCAGTCGCCTCTGGGGGTGCAGCCCAGGTCCAGCACGCCCAGGCGGCATTCAGCAGCGGTGAGCAGGGCGAGGCGGGTGCGCTTGTCATCGAGGCCGGGGTCCTGGATGGTGCGCGCTGCGACGTGGTCGAGCAGTTCGTGGCCGAGTTCCTCGAGCATCACGCGCATCGGGTAGCGGCGTTGGTAGACGTCCTCGAAACGCTCCTGGACACGGTCCGCCTTGTCCCCGAGGGCCTGGTCGAGGCGCTGCTGGTTCACGGGGTGGCGTAGCGCGTGGCTGGTCTTCATCCGTGAATCCTGTCAGGCGCCACTGACATCGCCATTCTCGCGATTTCGTCCGGCGAGCGCATTCCCGTGACGCGGGCTCCGAAGGCATTGTGCGAGCGGGGGGGATCATCCCGTGGCGTTCCAGGGCTGCTCGTCGTCGGACCGGGCGACGCGCTCATGTTCTGATCGGGCCGCTTCAAGCAGGCGGCGCCAGGAGGTGACCAGCGGTCGGCGTCGCAGGAGGGAGCGCCGTTCACGCTCGGTCATGCCGCCCCAGACGCCGTGCTCGATGCGATTGTCGAGGGCATGGGCGAGGCACTCGGTGCGCACCGGGCAGCCGGTGCACAGAGCCTTGGCCCGGTTCTGGGCCGCGCCGTCGACGAAGAGTTCGTCCGGATCTGCGGTTCGGCAGATCGCGTGTTCGCCCCAGGTCTCCTGTTCATCCCCGACCATCTGGACGCCGTCCCCTCCCCGGTCCGGCCTGCCGTTCCCCCCGGCAGACGCAGTCCGCAAACCGTACGGCACGCGTGTAGAGCGTGGGAGATGGGATGGTGACGGCAATCCCTTCGGGTGAAGGGGACTTGACGACACAAGGGTGGTCCCTGATGTGTCATCGGTGGTCGCGCCAGCCGGGCATCGCCGGGAGCGGGGCCTCGCCTGTCAGGGCGCTGATCCGGCGCCGGATCGCCGCGAACATCTCGGCCCGCTCCGCCTTGACCCGGTAGTCGAAGCGGTCGTAGCGCAGCTGGAGGGTGGCGGAATTGTCCAGGGCTTTCAACAGGACCAGACCGCGGCCCCCGTCGGAGGTTGGGTCGCGGTGCCCGCGCAGTTCCAGCGGCAGCCCGTGCTCGGGGTCGATGAGTGCCTGCACCAGCTCGGCCCGGCGTAGGCCGGTGTCGGAGTAGTGGTCCAGCTCCAGGATCCACCACTCCCCCAGGCGAGACTGGTGTCCGGTGACGACCTGGGGCACGGCGACCGTGTGCAGGAGGCCGAGGCGGCGCAGCAGCCCGCTGGGGAGCCAGGCCGCGTCACGCCAGGTGGATTCGTACGGGAGTGGCTGGCGCTCGTCTTCCGGTGATCCGGCACCCGTTGAGTCCGTGGATCTCGTCGTCGCCGGTGCCCACGGACACGCGGGCGGGCAGCAGGCTGTCGAGACTCGCGTTGCTCTCCAGGTGGAGCCGGAAGCCCTCAGCGGTGGGCTGGACGTAAATGAGCAGGTACGCAGCCCGCGTTTCGGCTCTCGGCTCGTGCCGAGGTGTTCAGCAGATGACCTGAGCGAGCGCGCCGGTCAGGGCCGCGGCGAGGGTGAGGACCGCGGCGAACGTGACGGCGGCCCGCATGAGGGCGGTGGGGTAGGTGGCGCCGTCCAAGCGAGCGAGTTTGCCTGCGGCAGCGGCGGCCAGCAGCGCAAACACGACAACCAGAGCGGCGCTTAACAGCACAACGGCGAGAGCGGGCACGACAAGCTCCTACAAATAGTGGGAAGTTGACGTGATCAAAGGTCTCGGAACCCGTGTTCGCCGGGGTCCGGCCGGGCGATGATGAACACCTGCGAACACATCAAGCCGGGGCGGACAGGTGCACGAGGAGCAGACGAAAGCCGATGCTGCGCTCACCGAGCTGCGCAAGCGACTAACCGACGGGCTGGCCCGCATTCAGCTGACCAAGACCCAGCTCGCCACCCGTGCCAGGAAGGGCCGCACGACCGTGCAGCAGGCCTTGCAGGAGGGCGGACCAGTTCCATCGGCCGAGACGGTCGTGGCCCTGGCCCGGGTACTGAACCTGCCCGTCGAACAGTTGATGGAACTGCGGCGGACCGCAGCCGAAGCAACCGGCCCCGCCACCGGGGAGGGCAGCCCGGTCCTGGGAAGGCCGATTGGCGAGTGGGACCCTCACGACTTGGAGCTGCACCCCGCCGACTCCATTCCCATCAGGTACGAGTCCGCTGTACCCAAGCGGATGCTGCCCGGCTATGTCCTGCGGGCCCACGACGAGATCCTCGGGACCGCGGTACTGGACGCAGCACAGGGCCGTAGCCGAATGGTGGTGCTGATCGGGTCGTCCTCGACCGGAAAGACGCGGGCCTGCTGGGAAGCCGTCCAGCCGCTCTCGGCTCAGGGCTGGCGTTTGTGGCACCCCTTCGACCCCACCCGAGCCCATGCCGCGCTCAATGACCTTGAACACGTGGCGCCCCACACAGTGGTATGGCTCAACGAGGCCCAGCACTACCTAGGCGACCCGGGCGTGGGTGAGCTGATCGCGGCCGCCGTGCGTACCCTTCTTACCCGCTCTGAACGCGGCCCGGTCCTGGTCCTGGGCACACTCTGGCCCGAGTACGCCAACGAGTACACCGCTCTGCTCCCACCTGGCACGCCAGATCCGCACAGCCAGGTACGGGAACTGCTTGCCGGAAGGACCGTCACCGTCCCGGAAACCTTCGATGAAGCGGCGCTGCTCACAGCAGTCTCCCTCGCGGAGGGCGGCGACCGGTTACTGGCCGATGCCCTGACCCGGGCCCGCTTCCACGGGCGGGTGACGCAGGATCTCGCCGGCGCGCCCGAACTGGAGCGCCGCTACGAGCACGGTACGCCGACCGCCAGGGCAGTGCTGGAGGCGGCTATGGACGCACGCCGTCTCGGCGTGGGCCTCCACCTTCCTCAAGCCTTCCTCATTGACGCCGCTATCGACTACCTCAGCGATCAGGACTACGACGAGCTGACCGAAGACTGGGCAGAAGCAGCCTTCTCCGACCTCTCCCACCCAGTCCACGGCAAGCAGGCACCGCTACGCCGCACGAAAACCCGCCCCCAACGCCGCCCTCCCAGCAGACCAGAACCCACGCCCATGCAGGATGGGAACGTACTACTGCATCCTCGCCCAATGGACAGCCCGATTTTCCGGCTCGCCGACTACCTCCCAGCGGGGCTGGCGCTGCATCTGGGCCAAGCGGCGGGGCCGGTGTTCCGGCTCGCCGACTACCTCGAACAGCACGGCCGCAGCGCTCGTGGGGCACTGTGCCCTCCCGCCTCATTCTGGTATGCGGCCCGCACTCACCTGGCCAATCCCGAAGACCTCAACAATCTTGCCGAAGCCGCTCACTCCCTCCGCCTCGAGTGGGCTCACAGCCTTCGTCAACTGGCTGCCTTGGCTGGCCACACAGGCGCACTGGTCCTTCTGACGACTCGGCGTGTGCAGCCCATCGACCAGGTCATTGGAGTGGAACGGCGTCACGATGACCCGAATCTGTCCCGGGCCGCCATGATGGAAGAGTTGATCAAGGAAGGGCGTCGTCTTGCCCGTGAGGCGCTGATCACCCTGGCGATGCTGCATGAAGGCGCTGGAGACTTGCACGCAGGCGAGTTCTTACGTCAGAAGGCTGGGGACCCGGCCGCCGTTGAAGCAATGGCCGGGGAGATAGCCCGCGCCGAGCGCTTCCAGACGACGTGGTCCATCATCAATAACATCCGGTGACGACGGCTCAGTCCCGGTCTGCGACGGGCCGATAGACGGGTCCGCCGGAAGGTGGAGTGGCTTGCTGCTCGCATCACCGGTAGCTCACCGGAGACCGGGGGCGCGGCTGGTAGGTGCCCCGGTCTCCGCGCCGACGGCCCCGGGGGGGATCCGGGTCAGCTCGCCGTGCCGCTGTGGTCCGGTGGTGTTGGTGGAACTCGGTGTCCGTTTGGGCGTCTGCCGCCTATACATAGGGGGACGGCAACTCCGCCCCGGCCGGCCGCCGGGCCAGCCCGCGCCGCGCGGGCCCTGATAGACAGCGAGCAGCTGGTGCAGAGCCTCGAAGAACGCATTGCCCGTGTCTGGCACCAGGAGGTCCGGCCGCTGGTCGACGACGCCTTTCGCTGCCACAGCACCGGTACCCCCCGGGCCGCCATCGTGGCGACCTGGACGGCCGTCTGCACCGACATCATCCACAAGCTCTACCAGCTCGCCGAGGACGGCGACGGCAAGGCCGCCGAGATCGTTGCGAAACTCAACGAGGCCCGGGGAAAGCTCGATGGCGCAGCGATCAAGATCGTGGAGGACGTGGAGAAGAAGCTTCTGGAGGACGCGCTTGATCTGGAGCTGATCGACGGGATCGAGCACCGGCAGCTGCTGCGCCTGAAGGAGGACCGCAACCTCTGCGCACACCCCTCCCTTCGTTCGCTCGGCGATGTCTTCGACCCGACCGGTGACTACGCGCGGGCCCACCTCGTGGCCGCGCTGGACGCCCTGCTGGTGCACCCGCCCACCCAGGGGCGCAAGGCGTTCGACCGGTACATCGCCCACGTGGACGACCCCTCCTTCGTCGGCCACGCCGACTACCTGGTGCAGATGTTCGCCCAGCGGGTGAAGTCCAGTGCCTGGAAACAGATCGTCGCCATTGCGGCCAAGCACGCCATGCTTGAACTGCCGGTGCCCGAGACCAGCAGCATCTCCGCGAGCGTGGCCGCAGACCGGCACGCTCTCTGCCTGATTGCCTTCGCCCAGTACGACCGCGACGCCGTGCGGGAGGCCGTCACCAAAACCATGGCCAAGTTCAACGAGCTTCCCATCGACCGGCAGCTGAAGGGGCTTGCGCGCCTGGGCGAGTTCGACGTCTTCACCGACGCCCTCGACGCGACGGTGTGCCAGCAGATCGGCGCCTACGTTGACCAGGTTCAGTACCCGCCCGTCGACACGAAGGCCCGTCGAGTGATCGACGTGATCGCGTTGGCTGGGAGCGACGCCATCCGGGCCCGCATCCCTGCCCTGGCCAGCAAGTTCGCCGAGTTCGAGCCGTACCGGCAGGCCGACGTCATCGCGGCGAATCCCTCCGCCTACTTCACCGACGTCGTGGCGGAGATCCTGGCCGCGGCCGGCAGCTATCGCGTCGCTGAACACTTCGCCGAGAGTGTGGTGATCCCGCTCGCCGGCTTCATCCAGCCGGAGCAGCTGGAGGGCATCCTGACCGCCTGGGCTGAGAACCACGAATGCCGGGCCGCAGCGAAGATGCCCGAGTTCGCGGCGCTCTTCTGGACGCGGGCCCCCCAGCTTCACGGTCTTGCAGCGTGGACGGAGTTCGTCAAGCGGGTGCGGGGGCTCGCGGAGACAGACTGGTACCGCTACGACGAGCTGGCCGCCCACATCGGCTACCGGGAAGCCGTCGCCTCGTAGGGGTCTCCAGATGGGTCCAGTTCGGGTTCTCGTCGCGTCCGTAGGCATATGGCCCGCTCATTGACCGGCTCGGGCAGTCCCGCGCGCACCGCGCGCGTGCTCTCGCCCATGGCCGCCTCGCTTAATCCGCCGTTCCCTCCACTTCGGCCCGTACCGCGGTGAGCAGCCCCAATTCCTCATCTCGTGTTACTGCGTGCTGGCGTTCCTGGTCCCGATTGTTCTCCGCGCTGGTTGAGGGTCCGGGTCAGCTCACGGTTGGCTTCCCGGGCCGCCGCCAGATCGGCCTGGCTCTCTTCCAGTGCCTCGGTCAACTCGACATTGCGCTGCTCAAGCCGCGTGATCGTTCGCTGAAGTTCCTCGATGTCGGTGGGAGCGCCAAGGCCCGACTCGCGCCATGCCTGTTCGCCCAGTTCCTGGGACAAGCGCTTCTCCAACTGCTGAATGCGGGCGGACAGGCGGATGGTGCGGGCCTGCGCGTTTGCGAGATCGGCCTGGAGCGAGGCCCTGCTCACCGCCCTGGGCGCCCGACGCCGGGTCCCGCTCAGCCGGCTCAAGCTCGGCAGCGTGCACCAGGGCGAGCAGATCCCGGTGCCGGTATAGGAAGGTCCGATCCACTCCGGCCTGACGGGCAATGCCCGAGACCGTGATGCGGCTCCCCTTCTGCGTGGCAGCGGTGACGGCCTTCACGACCCGCTGGCGGCGCCGGTCGCCATCCGCCTTGCGGCCGGCGTTCATCGCGGAACTCACGTAGTCCTCCTCGGCCGGACATCGGGCAAAGGCTGGCCGACGCGAGGCATCCCCAGCATCACGCTGTGCCCGCGGCGGATGACCGAGACCGCCTGCTGGATCTGTGCCTGCTCCTCCGCGGTGAAATCGTCCAGGTCCGCCTTGACGCGGTTGATCAGGCGGCGGACACGGCGGATCTCCTCCTGGGACGGCATGGCCTCGGCGCGTGCCCAGTCGTCTGCTTCGAAGGCGGACATCAGCTTCTCGCGGCTTCGCAGGAGGTCTGCGTGGTACGCCTCCAGGTCCGGCAGGTACGAGACGTCGGTGTGGAAGTGTTCGCAGCCCAGGCAGCGGAAACGCAGCGGGCAGCTATGCCCGCCGGCCGCCACGTTCGTCCCTTGGACGCGGCGATGACCTGGCCTTCGACATCCCTCCCACGTCCTTGAGGTCGATCACCCGAAAGTCTCCTGCCGAAGATCCGGCATGCGCCGGGCCGAACCTCGGGGAGGCGGTCCACGTCCTCCTCGAACCCCTGCGCGCGGGGCGGGCGCATCCAGTCGGGCAGTGTGGTCATGGCTTCGCCGTAGTGGTGCGTCGGGTCCGGAAGGCGGTGCGCGGCGGGGCTGTCCTACTTGGCCGGCAGACGGAGCATCGGTTCGAAGGCTGCGTCCTCCTCGCCCTCGACCGAAGGGAGGAAGCCGTCCGGGACGGTGCGGGCGGCCGTGGTGAGGAGGCGGGCCAGGACCTCGGGCTCGGTGGCCGGGGGGAGGCGGAGGGCGGCGAGGAGGCGGTCGCGGACCTCGGCGTGGTCCGGGTTGTCCTCAAGGTAGTCGGCGTTGAGCGCGGGGGGACGGAAGCCGGCCAGGGCGTCGTGCCAGGAGGGGAGGACGATGGCCAGGGTCAGGGCCTCGGCGAGGGACTCCGCGATGAGGGAGGCCTGGCCCTCGGAGTCGGTGTAGAGGACGGGGCGGACGCGGTCGGAGCCGGCCGGGCCGCAGAGGTAGTGGGTGCCCCCCGCGTTGCAGCCGGCCACGGGCTCCGCCGGGAGACCGGCCGGCAGGGCGATCGACTCGATGGGGTCGGTCCGCGTGAGGTCGAACTCGCCGTCGCAGGCGAGGTACGCCTCGACCTC
>NZ_JBIAHY010000016.1:0-10538 GCF_042870975.1 Streptomyces sp. NPDC006259
GGTCCCACTCCGCGTTCGTCAGATCCCCACGGCCCATACGACAAGCCTGACCCCAACACCCCACTCACGTCAGGAGATCCGAGAAACAGTGCCTAAGCCAAAGCGACGCACCGGCACCGTCGTACGCCGTGACGGCCGGGCCGCTCGGGCTCGGTGCGGCAATCGGCATGACGATGACCGAGCGCGGCACGGTCGCCCCGGCCGCAGGCAGCAGCGTCCTCGCCCAGTTCGACGACATTCTCGCCGAAGCCGCGCCCGAACTCGCCAGGCACGTCCTCCATGAAGATCGACGCAGACACCGGCCGCCTGCACGTCGCCCCCGACGCTCCCACATATGGCACAAAGCTGCGCTGGATCGCACCGAAGCTGATCACGGCCGCCATGAGCAAGGTCCCGGCCGCGAACGTCCGCACGTCCCGGAGCCCTCCCCCGGAAAGATCGGACCCGCCACGGCGGCCGCGACACCGTACGGACCCCTCCGGGCAGGGGCCAAAAAAGGGGAGGCGCTGCACAGTGTGAGACTCACTGCGCTGGCCGCTGCGGACGCTCGTCGAGCGGAACAGGCTGGAGACCACGGCCGTGGGCGACGTCATGCTCGGCGTCGTCTCCCTGCTCCGTGAGCAGGGCGCGCCGACATCGCCCGCACCGCCGCGGTCGCGCCATCACCGAGCACTTCCACGCCTTCGAGGCACAGAACCCGCACGTCTACCGCGTCCTGGAACGCCTCGCGGCCAGCCGCCCCACCTGCCGGCGTAGCGGGATGGAATAACAACTTCGCCCGGAGGGGGTGGGCGGGCCGTGGGATGACGTCCCTATGCGATACCCAAGACCGAGTGCAAGGCATTGCGGACATGCTGGTAGCGCTCGGCTGACTGTTCGGGGCTCAGTGGAACGTGGCCCATGCCGCGTTCCTGGATGAACGTCCAAGGGCGTCCGTGGGCCTTGGCGAGCGCAGCGGCGTGCGCTGTGTCTTCCCAGTTGATGACCTCGTCCTGATCTCCATGGATGAGGTAGACCGGCTGATGTCCCGTGTCCGAGAGTCGGCCCGGATTGAAGACGGGATGTGGGCTTGTGGAGTCCGGCGCCATGGTGAACCGCTCTGCGAACCATCTCCCGTAATGAGTGTCCGCTGCGACCGCTCGGTTCATATGGCGACGCAGGTCGACGAGCGGGGCGCATGCGACGGCGCCTGCAAGTTGGTCGTTGAGGACGCAGCCGAGCAGCGCGAGAGATCCGCCGAAGCTACCGCCGAGCAGCGCAATGCTTCCAGGACGTATCCCGCGCGCTCGTGCTTCGGAGAGACAGGCGTTGAAGTCCCGTTGGAAGGCTCCCTGCCAGTCGCTCCACGGCTGTCGCTGGTAATCTGATCCATAGCTGACTGACCCGGCATAGTTGAGGCCGACGACCAAGATCCCCGCATCCAGCAGTTCTCGGTACAGGCCGTCCCAGCGAAGCTCGTCGCGCTCGACGGATTCCGGGCCGCCGTGCAGGGACACGACCATGGCGGCGGGGCTGCGATCGGGTGCGTAGATCAGGGCCGGCGTGTGCTCCAGCCAAGCGTGCCGACAAGCCGCCTTGCCCGGGTGGGCCGTTATCTGCCCGACGCTGGTGGCAACAGCCGCTTGCGGACTGATCCAGTGCCAGGAAGAGGAATCAAGCGTGCTCAGGCCGTACAGGCCGATGCCGGTGTGGTTCGCAATGCGGATTCGCAGTCGCCCCGACCTGGGGGCGTCCGGACCAAGCGGTCGGACACTGCCGTCGGCAGGATCGATGATGTCAAGACGGTCGTCGGCTTCCACAGTGCGGACAGCTAGCAGCTGAGAAGGTCTCCTCGTGCCGCCGCGGATGAAGCGGGCGTCTTCTATCCAGCCGTATGGGCCATGGGAAGAGTGGAGAGCGGTCAGAGCCCCGTCCGTGAGGTTCCACAGGCTCAGTGACGGCTCCGCGCCGGTGTCCGTGGCGTCTGCCAGGACCACGCCCGTACCGTCTTGGCCGTCGAGCCAGCGCCCGACGACTGAACCCGTGACCTCACCGGATGATGGCACACACAAGCGGAGGAGCGGCGACCAGGGACCACGATCCTCCTTCAGCACCGCGGCGTCGATTGCCGCGTTCCAGTAGATCAATTCACCGGGAGGCGCGTTCTCGAGCATGTGAGTGCCCATCTCACCGCTGGGCGAGACTTCGAGGATCCGCCGGTTGCCTTCCTCGTCCTCAACGATGAGTACGAGCGAGTCCTGACCGTTTCGGTCGGTGCCCTCCAGAACGTCGTGGAACGTCCATGCACCGGTCTCAGGAGAGGGGAGATCAGCCCAGCGGTGCGTCTCCTTGCCGTCCAGTGCCGTCTCCGCGATGGTCAGGCGGCTGTCGTCCTGCAAGTAGAGCCGGGCCATGACTTGGCGGTTCCCCAGGAACAAGATCGCATCGGCGTCGAGCTCACGACGAAAGAGGACGCGGTGCCCGCCTGCGTGGTCCCTCTCGATGACGTTCAGCCAGCCGTCGGGGGAGAGGGAGCCGATCACAGGACCGTCTTGCCAGGCGAAAAGGTGCTGGTTGCGCTCATTGAAGAAGTCCTCAGCCAGGGACATGCGCGGGCTCCTTGCTGGTATCGCTCATGCGGGCGCGGAGGCGTCCGTAGAACAACGGGACGAAGATGGCGTTCGCGGCGGTCAACACCGTAGCGACCATGACCGTGCGGTCACTGCCCAGACTCTGGTAGAGCCAGCCGCCGACGGCACCACCAAGTGCGTCGCCGGCGAGGAACGCGCTCTGGACCAAGCCGAAGAAGGCTCCCGCCACAGCGCTGGGAAAGGCGCCGAGCTGGAGCAGTTCCTGAGACACGGTCGCCCCCAGCAGAAAGACTCCTCGGAGGATGAGCACCGCGGCAGCGATCCACGGGCTTACGGAGAGAGCCAATATCAAAGTGGCCACGGCACACGCGGATTCTGAGAGCATGAAGACGCGCAGCGGTGGCCGTCGGCGCAGCACCGGCCCGGCCATTGCCGCGGCGGTCAGCCTGCTCAGGCCTGCCGCGGCCAGTACGACACCGACGAACTCAAGGGGCACTCCGCGTTCCTTGAGCAGCAGCGGCAAGTAGGGCGTTAGGAGGCTGGCGTAGAAGCCCATCAGGAGCCCGAGTCCCACCACCCCAAGGGCTAGAGCCCGATGACTGCGCAATGTCTGGACGAGACCCGGGGTCCCACCCCCGTCAGCGGGACTCTTCCCGTCGAAAGCGGACTGCCTCTCGGTGGCCGTGCGGTCGGGAGGAACGACCAGGGCCGCGGTCAGCACACAGCCTGCTGCCAGAAGGAGCACGAAGACGTATCCCCGGTTCCCGCCCCCGGCCAGCGCGGCCAAGCCGCCCGCCGCACCTGTGCCCAGGGCCATCCCGGCATGGTTCATGAACTCCCGGCGGGCGACGATCCCCGTCCGCTGATCCTCCTCGGTGTGGTGCACGATCCATGTGCGGATCGCGATGAAGACCCCGGAAGCGCCGATACCAGCGATGAAGCCGGACAAAATGGCGACGACAGGCACCGCGTGCACCACCCGTAGGGCCATGCCCGCCGAGTACAGGAATGCGCCCGAGAGAAAGACGGGCCGACTGCCCCAGCGGTCCGCCAGTCGCCCGATGAAAACCGATGCCGTGCCGGCGACGGCCATCGCTGTGTATGACAGGCCGAACGCCATCAGGTGTCCGTTGCGCTCGAAGTACAAGGGCTGCACCGTCTTGGACAGCCACATACCCGAGAAGAACAGGAATGTGAACGCAGCCAGTCGCCGACTGCCAGTGACGTGGGACTTGGGGTCGGAGTTCTTGCGCATGGAACGCCTTGTCACCTTCATTCGGTCATCGCGGCAACTACCTGGTCAAGGTTGGCGCGCGCGTCGGAGTCGTCGGGAGCAAGCATGACCACCCGTTCCAGCGCCTCTCGAGCCGAGGTCAGGTCGCCAACAGCCGCGTGCTGCTCCGCAGCCAAGGTCAGAAACTTGACCGCGCTTTCTGCGGAAAGGTCCGAGAGGTCGACACAGAGCAGCAACTTCAGCGCGGGTGCCGGGTCTTCACTCTCACCCAACGCGTACGCCAGGTCATAGAGGGCGTCGCGGTCGTCTGGAGCGTACTCATGGGCGGCACGGTACGAGCTAACGGCCTCGTGGACTCTGTCCAACCTGAGATAGGTGAAGCCCAGTAGCGAGTGGACTTCCTGGATGGAAGGCCCAAGGGTCCTGGCGGTCAGCAGACACTCGAGGGCCTTCGGGAAGTTGCCGAGGTCCAAGTGGCAGTGTGCCAGTTCCATGTGATATTCCGGCATCTTGCCGTCGAGATCCAGCAATTGCTCGTAGACCTCGATGGCCTGGGCATGATTGCCTGATCGACGGTGACACTGCGCAAGATTGTAGATGAGCACGGTCTGATGCATATGGTTTTTCGCGGAACCGGAGCGCAGATGGGCTATTCCGTCGGTGAGGAGCGCGATCGCCTCCTCGACATTCCCGCGCCGGAATTCTACCAGCGCGTAACCGTTCCGGTTGAAAACCTTGTGGAAGTCCAAGTTCTCGACATTCGCCGACTGCGTGTCTTGGAGCATCGCATAGCCGTGCTCCAGAAACTCAGCCGTCTTGTCCAAGGACCGCAGAAACGGTGGATGGTGGCGCGCATACAGCATAGACAGGGCGTAGTCCGCACCTGCAGCGGCGACCACCGACGGGCTTTCCCTCCAGCGCAGGTAGCAGAACTCGGCTTCCATCGTCCTTCCCTGCATGGCATAGGAAAGTCCGAGCTTTCCCCAGACGGCCGGCTCGGCGCGATGCTGAAGAATGATCTGCAGTATTCGTTCGGACGACCAGCTGTCACCTAAGCTTAGATACCGATCGGTCTCCTCCAGGAGGAATTCAAGATCGCTCTCCTCCAGCCTGCCGGTGGCCGAGCAGAGGCGTTCAATACGCCTTTCTCGGCCATTTTCCTCGTAGTTCAGGGAGATGTCCGCGTCTGCGGCTCCAGGGAGCAACCGCACCGTGACCTCGGTCGACAGCGTGGCCAGCGTCTCGAAGAAGAGGCGGCTTCCTTCGTCCAGGTGCTCACATCCGACGACCTCGACCAAGATCGGGCCAGAATCCCCGATCCACGCCCGACCGACATCCCGGAAGTTGCGGACCAGACGGTCCTTGAGGAAGAAGCGGATACGATCGTGCGCTTGCGCTGCATCGGTCAGACTCTCCGTCTCTTCCATCACCGCGCAAGCCGGGTCATCGGGAGAAATGAGCTTCAGCCCGATGAGAGCCTCCCGTGGCCAGCCATCCGTACGGTCCGAGCTGAGCAGAGCCTTGACCGGAAGAAAGCCTATGGACTTCCTGCGCGCCTCAACCGTGACACGGTTCAAGATTTCCCCCTTGAGAGTGACGAACGGAAGCGCCCGGGGCGGTTGTCCGCCCCGGGCGCTCATGCATCTCCGCAGTGTTGCTCAGCTGGCGTTGTACATCACGGAGAAGACAACCTTCTTGGGCTTCGGAGCAGACTTGATGAGCTTCATCGTTTCCCCCTTCTGGTGAGGCGTGTGTGCCCGTACGGGAGCTGTGCGGGCTCTGAACCGAAACCTACATAGCCCACCCCGGTTCCGGCAAAGGCGTTCCTTACCACAAGCCCTCCGTGTGTCGCAAAATCGATGTTTTGCAGCTTGAACTGAAGGGCACTAAGGAATGACCCGCTCCCTTTGCTGTTGCCGTCTTGAAAAGGGCCCCAATCCCCTAGAATATTCAGGGCGCAGGCGGACGAGAAGTATATATCCGACATGAGTGAGTAAGTCACCTGTGTACAGTAGAAGGGCGACTGACGCTCGGATAGTTGGCTGGAACTCGTCGGATGTGTCTAAGGAACGTCGTAACGATCAAGTCATTTTGAGGCGTCGGCTCAAAAGTAAAGGAAGTCGGCTGCCTGGATGACGGCGGAGGTCCCACAGGGAGCCGTTGAATGCCTGGACGGGTTGCGGGGGCACCCGGCGACCACATCATCGGCGCTCCGAGGCCGGCGACGCCCGGGTGGCGGGCGACACACAGTCGGGCTGGGCCACCAGACGGCGGGACAGCAGCCCAATGTCGCAGCTCGGCACATCCGCCGTCGCGTCCCGCTGGTCCTCCTGCTTGCTGAAGAGGTCAGGCATCAGCGTGCCGCGTCCGGTCAGCAGCTTGAACTACCTGCTGACCAGTGAGGGCTGGCGCCAGGAGCACAACGGCTACAGCCATCGGGGCCCGGCCTTCATCAACAACCTCCTCACCCGTCGGCCGGCTACGTGGGACGATCGGCCCGATGGATGGTGGCTTCGGCACGCGAGGAGACCCCGGTGTGCGTTCTGGTCACGGGTGATCGATGGATCCCCGCCGGGTACGTCGACGCCCTGGCAGAGGTGTGCGGCCCGTTTCGGACCGGGGCGCGGCGTTGTCTGAGCGGCAACCAAAGGGCTCCGGCGCGAACACGACGCTGCGTTCGGCGCGGCTCGTCACCGGACTCGCGGCGACCGGCCGGTGCGCCGCGACGGACACTGCCTGCGGCCTGGGTCGGGTGTGAGTTGTGGCGCGTGAACTGGTGCTCGGTGTCGACGCGGGCCATACCGTGACCAAGGCCGTGTTGTTCGACGCCACCGGCCGAGCGGTGGCGCGGGGCAGCGGCACAGTGCTCCTGAAGACCCCTCGACCCCATTGGGTGGAGAGGGATATGGACGAGGTGTGGCGGACCGCGTTCCAGGCCATCGCCGCCTGTCTCGCCGAGGTGGGACCGGACGCGCGGCGGGCCGTCGCCGCGGTGGGACTGGCCGGGCACGGCGCGGCCTGTACGCCGTCGACGAGCTCGGCCTGCCGGTGCGCGCCGGGATCGTGGCGATGGACACACGCGCCGAACCAATGCTGGTGGAGTGGCGGGGCACTCCGGTCTGGTCGCGCGCCCTGGAGTTGTCGGGCACGGTGCCGTTCGCTGGCTCCCCGGCCGCCCTGCTGGCCTGGCTCGCCCGCCACGAGGCGGGAGTGCTTCGGCAGGCCCGGTGGTTTCTGTCCTGCAAGGACTGGCTGCGCCTGAGACTGACAGGCGCGGTGGCCACCGATCCCACGGACGCCAGTGCCTCGTTCACCGACATGCGACGCGGCGGATACTCGCCAGAGCTGCTTGACCTGTACGGCCTCGGCGCGCTCGCCGGCCTGCTGCCGCCCGTGCTGCCCTGCGACGCGGTGAGCGGAACCGTCACCCGTGAGGCCGCGGCGCTCACCGGGCTCACCGCCGGCACGCCCGTTGTCACGGGGGCCCATGACGTCGATGCCGCCGCACTCGGGATCGGCGGTACGACGCCGGGCGAACTGTGCCTGATCGCCGGGTCGTTCAGCATCAACCAGGTGGTCAGCGAGCGCCCGGTCGTCGATCCGCGCTGGCAGGTCCGTCACTTCGTCCGCCCGGGCCAGTGGATGACCATGTCCACCTCACCCGCGTCGGTGGCAAACCTGGAATGGTTCCTGCGGGTCACCGGTGCGCCGACCGACCAGCGGTACGGCGTCCACGAGGCGATGGGCCGCGAGGTCGAGGCATGCCTGGACGGTCCGTCGGAGGTGTTGTTCCACCCTTTCGTCTACGGCTCCCCGCACCCGCATCCCGCGTCCGGGACGTTCCTCGGATGCGCGGCTGGCACGGCCGCGGCCACCTGCTGCGGGCCCTGATGGAAGGCGTGGTCCTCAACCACCGCTGGCATGTCGACGCGCTCCGCTCGAAGCTGCCGATCACCGGGGCTGCGGCCCGGCTGACCGGCGGGGCCGCACACAGTGCGGTATAGAGCCAGATGTTCGCCGACGCCCTACGGCGGCCGGTCGTGGTGACCGACGTGCAGGAGAGTGCTGCCCGGGGAGCGGCGCTGCTCGCCGCCACAGCCGTCGGACTGCTCGACGACGTGACGGACCCGCGCGCCACCCCCCAAGTACTCAGGCGCCACGAACCCCGCGCCGACCGGGTCGCCGTACTCGACGAGGCGTATGAGGTGTACCGACAGGCGTTGGAGGCTCTCGGACCGGTCTGGGCTCGCCTGGACGCGCGCGAGGCTCCGGAGTGAGCGCCGGCGAGCCAGCGACATGAGGGAGCGACGGACATCCCGGCATGGCCACTGCCGCTGGTCTCCCACGCGGAGCGGGGCAATGACTTCTACCTGGTCTCGGTGGTGCACCCGCGCTACGTCCTGGCCATCGCAGACCACCTCCAGGGCAACGACCGGCTGGTGGGCCTGACCCGCATGTGGGGCGGACCCAACCTCTCCCAGCTGTGGCGGATCTACCCCTCGTCCGAGGACCAGGGCTGAGTCCGCACCTGCATGAACGCCGCCATAGCGGGAGTTCTGCCTGAACCGCGCCGGCCCACCCGCGGGTGGCCGCCAAGCGTCACCCGGAACGGTGATGCAACTGCGGTCACCCGCAAGCGGAGCTGCGGTTCACCGCAGAACACGAGGGAGTCTTCTCATGAGCCTGACCGCCACCGATACTCCCGCTGGCCCCCGGAGCCCCGCAGGTCGAAGCATCCCTTCCACATCACCAAGGAAGAAATTGAGCTCCCGGAACCGGTCACCCCTGCCGCAGGGCCGGTCACGTGCCGCGGTCGCGAAGGCATGGGGTCATGGGCCGCAAATGCGTTGGGCTTGGGAGGCCGTCCTGTCGCGGTCGGCCTTCGCGTCGGCCAGGGCCTGCTGCTCCGCGATGCCGGGGTGACCGCCCTGAGCGATCAAGTCGTTGTACCACTTCAGCCAGGAGTCGTAGTCCTTCTGTGTTTTCTCGGCGACCGCGAGCGCTTTGGCACAGTTGTCTGCCGCGACGGCTGGCGTGGCGTGTACCGCTGTGGCCGAGAGCGCGAGGACCAGCGCGGTACCGGCCGCGCCGGTGAGCAGGCGAAGAGACACCACAGGAAACCTCCATGGGGTGCTTACGTGTGTGTGGCCATTGGCGCCAGTTCGCTGCGGCCGCGCACGTCCGACGAGCGGAGCAGCGACGTGGCGCTGCCTCCGGGGTCACCGCCCCTTGACACCACCATCACCCGCCCGGACTTGCCCTGCCACTCGGAAAGCCCTGCGTTGATGGCAACTCTTGAAAACGGCCGGAGGAAGGGAGCAGGGAAGTTCGGCGAGCGGTGGTACGTGGCGAGCCGGGGCCGCGCCAAAGGTGTTACAGGTCGAGGACGGCGCGCAGGGCGTGGTCGACGCGGTTCATCGCCTCGCGGTCGACGGCGCCCAGGCACTTGGCGCCGTCGAAGCGGGTGGCGCGCAGCTGCTGGAGGTTGACGGCCACCGCGGTGCAGGGGAACGGATCGCCGATGGTGACGGACATGGCGGTGTCGGGGTAACGCCCCGCAGGGTGCAGCACGATACCGACAACGACCCCGAACGCCTCTTCCAGTCCGCTGAGGGAAACGACCAGGACGTTGCGGCCGTCAGCGAGCGTCCAGATCTCGCCACGCTTCACAGGCTGTCGCCCTCGCCCGCCAGGTCCTCGTTCAGACCGAGCGCGGCAAGCTGCTGCGCCGCGTCGAGAACAGCCTGACGGCGCGCCGCGCGCACCACATAGGCATTGAGGCTCAGGCCGGCCGCCTCCGCGCTCGCGCGAAGAGAGGGGGCGAGTTCGGCGGGCACGCGCAGGGTCATTGTGGTCACAGACATGCCACCACTTTAGCCACCAGAAAGTGATGGCGTCAGGTGGATGCTGGCTCACGTATTGGCCGATTTCGGTCACCCGGGCCACCCAGCCGTCACCTGATGGCCTCGTAACCCACGCCGCGCCCGGACCGCGTTCTCCGCCGCGCTCACCCCCTGCGATGCCGGCAGCCCTTGCACTTCAAGATCCCCGACAGGGCCAAGCTCACCCCAGGGGGTACCTCTGCCGCGCCCCGAGCCGGGCCGGAGGGCTGGTTCAACACCCTGAGTCTTCTGTCCTCAGAACCTCTCAATCTGAGTCGGCGGTGGCCGGACAGCCAGGAGATCGTCCGCTCGATCGACAGGGGACTGGTTGGCCGGGGGCGACTGGCACGGAAAGGGCATCCGAGGTCCAGGCCGGAGAGGTCCGGCATGCTCGGCGGCCGGGAGCTGAGCGCGACCGGCGGTGCCTGGTTCGGCAGCAGAGCCCCGATACGGCAGCACGGCCCCGGACTGCGCGTCGCAGTCCGGGGCCCTGCCCCGTGCGGTGCCACCCTGCGGCCGCAGTACGTGGAAGCGCTTCGGGAGGGGAGAGTGCCGGTGGACGGTATGGAAGCTCTGGTTGAACAGGGCGTAACGGTGCTGTTCAAGGCCGACGCTGAGCGGATGGCAGAGAAGGGCAAGCCTTGGACCTTCGTCGCCAGTGGAGCGCCGTTGCGCGAGGACGTCCTTGTGCGAACCGATGCCGCGTCCGTGGAGCAATGCCTCGCAGTGTGCTTGCCCCGCCTGCGTGAGCTGGGCCTTTCGTTCCCTGAGTGAGAGAGCGGGTGTGACCGAACCGCCGCCCTGGATGTCAGTACCGGCTGCTTACATGAGCCCATGGACACCGTGCACACG
>NZ_JBIAHY010000017.1:0-6317 GCF_042870975.1 Streptomyces sp. NPDC006259
CGCCACCCGCTACGAGAAACGCGCCTACATCTACCTCGGCACCGCCACTCTCGCAGCCCTCATCATCTGGCTCCGAACATGATCCAAGAAACAACACCTAGTGCGTGTTTCTGATCCCCGGTCCTGAGTAGCCTTGGGGCCTAGGCTGGCCTGGTGTCCGAGGACACCGGGCAGGCCGGGGACAGGATCTGTCGGGCTTGTGGTGAACGGCTGAGGCCGGGCGCCCGGCCCGGTGCCGTGTTCTGTTCGTCGGTGTGTCGGTCCAGGCAGTGGCGGAAGGAACGGCGGCTGCGCAAGCGCCTGGCGGCCGCGGCCTGCCCCTCATGGTCATGGTCACCCCCGCCGACCTGCACGACGCCGCAGCGGCCAAGGAAGTCCTCTTCCGCCTCCGTCTTATGCACCCCGAGATCACGATCGTCTGGGCCGACTCCGCCTATGCCGGAAAGCTCATCGACTGGGCAAAACAGCACCTCAACCTCACCATCAAACCGGTCAGCCGCCCCAAGGACGCCTCCGGCTTCGTCGTGCTGCCCCGCCGCTGGGTCGTCGAGAGGTCGCTCGCGTGGATGATGCACGCCCGCCGCCACGCGAGGGACTACGAGCGGCTCATCCAGCACTCCGAGACCCTGATCACCTGGGCTGCCATCACCCTCATGACCAGGCGTCTCGCCCGGAAGGGAGCCACCCCCAGCTGGCTGCGGAAACCGGCGCCGACCGACGGCTGACCACCCTCTTCCCCGCGTCGCCGATGACGACCTCCGTTCGTCAGGGTATCCCTGACGAACGGATGCCGTCAGGGATACCCTGACGGCATGACTGACAGGCACGAGACGCCGCCCGACCCCTCGTCACTGAGTGAGTTCCTCGAAGCGGAACTGGACGAGGCGGCGACCCGCAACGCGCCGCTGACTCCACTGGACGAGGCGTATATCGCGCATGCCGATGCTCTCTACTCCGTGGTCTGCCAGGTGATCGCCGACTTTCCGCTCAAGCCCCGCACGACGCACGAAGTCGGGTCGACTCTGCGGGATGCACTGGAGCTGAGGCGTCTCACCGACGCTGTGGTGGAGAGCGCCGTCATCGTTGAACGGGAGAGGGGCGCCAGCTGGACATCGATCGGCCAGGCCGCGGACAGCACCAAGCAGAGTGCACACGAACGGTGGGCCGACGCCGTCCACTTGTGGACTCTGCACGGTCGCCGGCGCCGCCGCATGCTCGGATCGCTCGCCGACGCCCGCGCCATGGACGAGTGGTATGCGGATCTGACCACGGCGAACGTGAGGTATCCGACCGTCCCCTACGCGATCACCGCCGGGCTCGCAGCGACCGACCCACGCAACGTGGTCGAACAGCAAGCCGCGGACAAGACGCGATCCACCGCCCAGAGCCTCTACCGGCGTCTGGACGAGCTACGGCAGAAGAGCACCACGGCGTACTCAGCATCGTTCGAAGCCATCGGCACCGATGGCCATGCGGTCGCCCGGCAGCGGTGGGCAGACGTCCACGTCGCGATGGCCGAGGTATTCGACGAACTCGCCGCGGCCGAGCCCACTATCGCCGAGAACCACCAGCGAGCGGCAGCAAAGCAACGCGCCATCGCCGACGACATCCGCAACCCCAAAGAGAACTGATCAAGAGGTCTCTTCAGGGCTTCCAACCGAGCGGTAGTTGAGAAACACGCACTTAAGCTTGTCGTTTAACGTCGGCGTGAGATGAGTCGAGCGAGTGGCTCTGTGGGCCAGCAGAGCCATTGGAGAAGAGGGCTGGTGACCACGAACCAGTGGACGCTGATTCGGCCCTGCTTTTTGTCCAGGATCAGTGGGGCTTCGTCCCGGTAGACGTAGCGGAGGTATCGGCGACGGATCGGCGCTCCGGCTATCAGCAGCACTGGCGAGGTGACAAGGATGGCCACCGGGACCAGGGCCCTTGCTGTGAAGAGCTTCGCTTTCTCCTCGTAGCGCATCCGCTCAGTGTGCTGATGCTCGAAGTCGTTTGTCAGCCTGTCCTGCGGGGTTTGGTGCCGATCTTGTGGTGGGCGGGTCGGCTGTATGCCTCGCCGGTGGCAAGGACTCTGCCCACGTCATGGCGGGTGGCTTGGCGGCGGTTCTTCGAACCCGGAGGGCGACCTGGTCCGGGCCGGGACGGTTTCGGTGCACCGGCTGGTGACCCGGTCTTCGCGTGCAGGTTTCTGAAGCCTCTGCGGACGCGGGCGGGTGTCAGTCTGTTCGGTTCGGCCGGCTTCTCCCAAGGCCGCCGCAGGTCGGTGGCCAGTGGGCGGGCGAGCCGGAGCTGGGCATAGGCGGCGATCACCAAACATGTCCACCGGTCGCCCGCCTCCGAGTCGCGGAGCCGGGGCTTGGTCCAGCCAAGGGTCTGCTTGAACAGGCGAAATGTGTGCTCGATGTCGAAGCGGCGGAGGAAGGACTGCCAGCAGCGTTCGACGTCCGCTTCGGTGGCGCCGGTGCCTGACCACCACAGCCAGACCGGCTTGTTGACTCCACCGGACGGCAGTTTCTCCACGACCAAGCGGATGACTGTGCCCTCGATGAGGGGGAGCGGTCCGGCGTGGTCGAGCCATGCGGCCCGGCGGGTCAGCCGCGGGTGCAGCCGGTCCCACGCCTGTGTAGTCGCCTTCCCATAGAGCCGGGTGTCCGTAGTCGTCACGGCCTGCTCAGCGCCCCAGGTTGTGGGGTCGCCGAAGACGAACTCGCCGCCGTGCTTGGGCGGTCTGCCGCCCTTGGGGTTGGCCAGGCCGAACTCTTTGCGGGAGGGTGCCGGACGCCGCATCACGCGGTCCGAACGGAGCCGCCCGACGATCTCGACGGGCAGCCCCGCCAGCAGGTGGGCGATGCGCGGAGCGTCGTATCCCGCGTCCAGCACGACCAGGACCTCCGGGTCACCCGGTCGCCACTGGCCGGCGACGACCAGCCGCTCAATGACCTCGCGGACCTGCACCGTGGTCACCGCAGCGACATCGGCGCCGGGCTCCAGGCGGACCGCGTCCAGCACCGCCGTCCAGGACGTGCGGCCGGTCTCCAGAGCGGCCACCACCGAGTACGGCCAGCCAGGCACCATCTGATGTTTGCCCTCGCCCCGGCCGAACGTGTGGCAAAAGGCCCGGTCAGCACACGTGTTGGCGTCCGGCCGCAGCCACGGCGAGACATCCACAGCCAGCACCAGCCGACCATCCGCCGCCCTCGGCAACGGCACCCCGACGAGGGCACGACGCAACCTCGCGACATCGATCCGCCCCTGGTTCAGCCCGCCGTACAGAGCCCCGTGACCACGACGGTGTTCAGGAGCGAGCGCGAGATCAACCAGCGTCCGCACTGGCCCGTCCGTGCACAACAGCGCGTCGCACAACTCGAACAACGCATCGCCCCGCGCGGTTAGACACGCGTACAGCTCCGACCGGAAGTGTGACACTTCCGCGAACGCATCCCGCAGGACGCACTGATGCACCAAACTCACGACCACGGCCTTCACGCTGATCCACTCTGTGACGGAGCACAGGATCAGACGGAGGCCGCTTCACGTCCGCTGGACTGCCAAAACGCCGACCAAGTTCGAGCCGCGTTCGACACCGGACCATAAATGACAAGAAAAAGTGCGTGTTTCTAAGCCCCGCAGGTGGGAGCGCGCGGGTTCGTGTATCGAAGTCGGTGCTGCCACAAACCACCATTCCGTGTCCTGAAACGATGGTGATCGTTTGTCAACATATGAACTCGCGAACCGCTGCCCGAGCGATTGTTGTCAGCCTCGCGCTGCTGGGAGCCTGCCAGACCCCGCCGGCGTGGGCCGGGGGGATCGGCGACTTCCTGTCACCCGCGTTCGGAACCAGCTGCGCCAACCACAACACGGGGGCACACGCGGACGGAGTCACCCGCCACGGCACCGGCTCAGTTGATGGGAACCTCGCTAACGTCCCGATCGGCCCTGCTTTCAACCAGTGCGGTGGCGCCGACGTCCGCCTAGATGTGCTGGATGGGCCGCTGCTCGACCTCGCCACCGCCAAACTCCAGGGTTCTTGAGCGGCACTGTTGCAAGCCATGAATGATGCCACTCTCATTGCACAGCCCGAAGCCCCCGCTGACGTCAACCACCAACGGCACATCGGGGGTTCCTTGACGCGCGGCTGCGAAGATGGAGAACACCTAGTTACGGGCCAAAGTACGCGTCATCATGTGCGGTCCAACCATCAGTACCGTGCACAGGCGCCCGTCACACCCCGTCCTGTGGCCCACCAGCCGTTGTCCGTCTGCGGCGAGCCGCAGGGGACAACGCCGGTTCGGAGCGCACGGACAATCCCGGGCCTGCCCCACTGCCGTTATGGACGATCCCCTGTGAGTTCGCCTGCGAGCGCCCTTCGGAAAACGTGAACCCACGGCTTTCGCCATGCCTTTCAGGAGGTCCACTACGGCCCGGCAGTCCGACAGTGCTCGATGGTCCCCGCCGTCCAGGGGCTGCCACGCGTAGTTGCCCCAGTAGTCGGACCAGTCGCCGAACCACTCGGAGTACGGCAGCATCACGTCCTCGAACTTCACGGCGGCAAGCCAGGCCGCAGCCTGCTTCTGCGCCCGCACCACCGCCTGCTCCCGCAGCCCCTCGGACATGATGCCCGTCGCCGCCACCTGCCGGGCCGCGTCCGGCGCCGCCTGGTCGAGGTAGTGCAGCGTCAGCTCGTGCCGCAGCCGACCGACGTCGAAGGGCTTGTTGTAGATCAGGCACCGCCCCCCCCTCCAGGACCTCCTCCAGGCGCGGAAGGACGTCGGCGAACGAGGGGGCCCCCATCGTCATCTGGTTGGTGATCCCGTGAATGGCGGTCGACTCGGCGGGGATCGGGACGCGCGGGTCGATGAGTACGTCCAGGAGGACATCCCCGCCCATGCTGTACCGGCCAAGTCCACGATCCTGACGTCGTCCTCCAGGCCGGTGGTCTCTGTCAGCTGATCGTTCCCGTCAGCATGGGGCGGGGTGATTTATCCGATGAGGAATGGGCTCGGTTGGAGCCACACCTGCCCAAGAACGTGGGGCGAGGTGGCCGTTGGAAGAGCCACCGCAGAGTGGTCAACGGCATCCTCTTCCGGCAGCGGACCGGCCTTCCATGGCGGGACCTGCCGGCGCGGTTCGGGAAGTGGAAGACCTGCCGTGATCGGCACCGCAGATGGTCAGCGGACGGCACGTGGGAAAAGATCCTGCGGGCCGTCCAGGCCGACGCCGATGCGGAAGGCCGGATCGACTGGAGCATGGTCAGCGTGGACTCGACGTCCTGCCGTGCCCATCAGCACTCCGCAGGTGCCCGACGGCACAACCCACACATCCGGGGCAGACGCGGTCGGCCCGTCCACCACCGCCCAGACGAAGCTCTGGGCCGCTCCCGGGGCGGCCTGACCTGCAAGATCTACCTGGCCTGTGAGGGCGGACGCCGTCCACTTGCGTTGCTGATCACGCCGGGTCAGTAGGGTGATGCCCCGCAGCTGATCCCGGTGCTGGACCGCATCCGCGTTCCTCGCCGGGGAGGCGGACGCCCCCGCACGCGGCCTGACCACCTCGGCGGCGACAAGGCGTATTCGTCCCGCCGCAACCGCCGCTACCTCCGGCGACGGCAGATCAAGCACACCATCCCGGAGCCAAAGGACCAGCGTGCCAACCGTCAACGCAGAGGCAGCAGGGGTGGTCGGCCCGCCGGCTTCGACAAGACGATCTACAAGCGTCGCAACGAAGTTGAACGAACCATCAACCGACTCAAGAACTTCCGGGCCGTGGCGCCGCGTTACGACAAGAGGGCCTACATTTTCCATGGCACTGTAACCGTCGCCGCGATCTGGCTGTGGCTCCGCCCCTGACCCGCCAGACAGTTGAGCCGTCGGGGTCGTGGCCGTTCTCCCGGCCGACGGTTTGGGCCAGGGACCGCAGACGCCGGGCCAGAACCCGGTCGAGGACGAGCGGCTGGGGGCCGGTTGACGACACAACCGTCTTGCCGACGAAGTACAGGAACTTGGTGTAGAACGACGGACCGAACTCGGGAGCGAGGCTCTGAAGCCCTGCGTAAGCAGCTTTCGCGCGCAGGACAAGCCCCCTGCCGGAGGGCGCGAAACCCCGGCGGCCGGCCGCCGCTGCGGGGGCAGCGGGGGAGAAACTGATCTCGCAGCTTCAACGCCATCTGGAGAAATGGCCGCAACTGCGCCCCGGTCAGTCGGTCCGCCCTGCCAAGGTGTGACTTAGGCGTTGTTTCTTGGATCATGTTCGGAGCCAGATGATGAGGGCTGCGAGAGTGGCGGTGCCGAGGTAGATGTAGGCGCGTTTCTCGTAGCGGG
>NZ_JBIAHY010000018.1:0-5607 GCF_042870975.1 Streptomyces sp. NPDC006259
CCTTCGAACCGATGCTCCGTCTGCCGGCCAAGTAGGACAGCCCCGCCGCGCACCGCCTTCCGGACCCGACGCACCACTACGGCGAAGCCATGACCGCACTGCCCGACTGGATGAGCCCGCCCCGCGCGCAGGGCTGTTCGAGGAGGACGTGGAGGCGACGTCGCGGCCTGCCGGGAGTGCGTCGGCCACAAGGTGTCCTACACCTATCCCGACTGCGGGCACACCGCGATGGTGACGCCGGAGGCGGCGGCGAAGAAGCGGGGGCGGTGCTGGAAGTGTGCCCAGGAGTGGTGGCAGGCCAACGAGAAGCGGATGAAGGGGAGCTGTCCGCCGCGGCGAAGGCCGCCGCCGGCCGCGCGTCTGAACTGCTGGACGCTGTGCCCGTGGCCGCTGACGTCCCGGCGCCGCTGGCGACCGAGTGGCGGTGGTGGGCGGCCACGTACCTCCAGGGCGCCATCGCCGCCGAGGAGGTCATCGGCAAGGACGGCGAACGGGAGCGCGTGCTCGCGCGGGTGACGCCCGCCGCCGCGACGCTGCTGCCGACGAAGGAGCAGGCGGGCCGCGCCGCGTCGGCCGCGGGGGTGCTGCGGCTGGTCGACCAGGCGCACTGGGCCGAGGGCTGGCTCCACCAGCTCACCGGACGCGGGGCCCGTCCAATGCCGGCCGACGACCTGGAAAACCGTCGTGGCGCGAGTCACCGTGGGTTCAAATCCCACACCCACCGCAGATGAACGGCCCCTGACCAGGTGCATCGGTCGGGGGCCGTCGCGCTGCGCGCTGTCCGTGAGTAACTGCGGTTCCCCGGTGTTTCCCGCTCGATCGGGCACGGCTGGGGCACGTCCGCTTCCAGCCTGGACGCTGTCACAGGTCCATTGTCGGTGCCCCTTGCTAGCTTGCTCGTTGAGACCGGTCGGAGAACCCTTGAGGTCCGCGGTTAAGGGGGGTGGGCACAAAGGTCCCCGGGTTCGCCTCGGGACTGTGAGCTTAAGGCCGTGGCATCCACCCCCCTCCTCAAGCCTCGCGCGCAGCCTCCACCACCACTCACCCCAGCTCCCATCCCGTCCGCCGTCGACCCACACACCGTGGAGCGGGCGTGGTTCCTGGCGTCCAGGTGGAGCGCGCCACCGTACGAACGACCTGGACGCCATGGGCCGCGTCTGCTCGGCTCTGCCTGAGTCGATGGTGGACGGGATGGGAGCACCCCGCGCACGCCACTACGGTGGACATCGACGTGTCCGGCGGCTTCGTGCTGGTCGACGAGAACCTGGCGGAAGCCAACGGCGCCTTGGTCTTCGATACTCCGAAGTCGCATCAGAAGCGACTACTTCGAGTCGGCCCGTCGCTCGCCAAGCGGCTCGGCCGGCACTTGGAGACGCTGCCCGGTGGCGATGACGCTTCTGCTGTTCACCACGCCTGCGGGAAAGCCTCTGCGCTACAACCAGTGGCGTAAGGCGTACTTCGACCCCGCCGTCTCGGCGGCCGGATTGACCGACGTGACCCCGCATGACCTCCGGGCCTCGCACGGGACATGGGTCGCCGACCGGTACGGCGTGATGACCGCCGCTCACCGCCTCGGCCATGCGAACGCGAGCGTTACGACCCGGCACTACGCCCGGCCGGTCGCCGGTCGTGACGACCAGGTCGCCGAAGCTGCCGACTCCTGGCTCAGCGGGCACGACCCCGCTCCTGGGGCACGTAGCGGGCACAACGACGATGACGACGGCTCCGCCGGGGTGCTCGCGCCCGTCTGACCTGCGGCACAGCGGTCAAGCCGCATGATCGGCGAAAGGTCTTGGAAACTGCTCCTCGCGCGTGAGTTCACAGAGGAGGAGGTGAACGACCTGCTGAGCGACGAGGACCCCGACGCCGGCGGGCAGGACGACGAGTACGAGTGGGTGCGGTGACCGTGCCGGGTGCGAGGCCTGGGCAGCACTCGGCCCCGGCGGCGCCCCACGGGGGGAGGGCGGCGCCGGGGCCGAGTGCGGACACCCTAACGCGGGGTCAGGTGACGGGGATGACGTAGGCGCGGGCGAAGTGGGTGCCGATGTGCGCTTCGTGGAGGTGTCCGGCGATGGCGCGGTCGCCTTCGACGCCCATGACGACGTGGATGTGGGCGAGGCCGTTGCGGATCTCGCCGGTGCCGGTCATCTCGCCGGGCAGGTCGTACTTGGTGATGATGTCCTTGAGCGCGTCGCCCTCGGGCATGGTCGAGACGGTGAAGGAGTCGGCCGCCCCGATCAGGGAGACGATCGCCGCGTCGGTGATACCGGCCTCGGCGGCCTGGCGGTTCAGCTCGTCGACGAGTTCGCCGGCGGGGACTTCAAAGACGATCACAAGGGACTCCGTCCGATCATGGGGCTCAGCTCCCGCAGCATGACCGAGGAGCACCAGCGGGCGCCAGAGTCCCGGGGTTGAGGGCCTCCCTCGCGAAGCGGGTGGCGAGGAAGTCCGCGCGGGGGCCGTACGAGGCGGGCTGGGAGACGATCCGGCCGGCGGTCGTCCAGTCCACCGCGCACACGCGGGAAGTCACGGCCGTCATGTAGAGGTGGCGGACCTCCTCGTCGTGGGCCAGGACGCGGGCGACCTGGTCGGCCTGGCCCTGGCCGGGCAGCTTGGCGAGGATGCCCGCGGCGTTGACCCGCAGGATCGGTACGTCACCGTCCAGCATCCACCGGCGCAGGTTGGCGGTGGATGCCTTGTCCGCCAGCGACGCGGTGACGACGTGGGTACGCGAAGCCGTTACCCCGACGAGCACCACATGCGCGCCTACCAGTCCCAAGGCCGTCTACACCGCGGGGGTGTAGGCGACGGTGGTGTCGCCGCAGCCGTCGGCGAGTTCGGTCAGCCGGTCGACTTCGCTCTGGTCGGCGGTGAGGTTCCAGCGCAGTTTCGTGGCGGTCCATTCGGAGATGTACCGGCACACCGCGCCCTGGGCCGGGGGCAGCCATTGGGCGGGGTCCTGGTCGGCCTTGCTGCGGTTGGAGCGGGCGGTGACGGCGATGAGGCTGGTGTCCTGGCCGAGGTCGTTGGCGTAGGCCTCGCGCCGGGCGGGGCTCCAAGCGGAGGCGCCGGAGTCCCAGGCTTCGGCGAGGGGGACCATGTGGTCGATGTCGAGGCCGGAGGCGTCGGTGACGGTGGTGTCGTCGTAGTAGGAGAACCAGCTGCCGCCGGTGAGCGCGCAGCGGGCGCCGACGACGGGGGCGGTGACGGCCTCGGCGATGAGGACCTCGCCGCGGGTGTTGCAGCCGTCGGTCGGGTCGGCGCCGGAGTTCCAGTGGCGGAAGGCGTCGCGGGTGTAGCCGTCGCGGGATTCGCCGGCGAAGGGCAGGGCGGCGACGGCGTCGGTGAGCGGCAGGACGACGGGCTCGGCGGCCACCGCGTGGGCGGGGCCCGCGGCGAGCGACGCCAGGGCGAGACAGCAGGCGGCGAGAACGCGCGCGAGGGTATGGGTCACGGAATGTGGATAGCGGTTAGTGCAGGTGCATAAGGCGGGTTCAGCCTGCGGTTCATCCGCGAGGGTGGCAGCGTTCACCCGAGCACCGCCTCGTCCCCCGGAGCGCTCCTTCACCCCCTCCGTGCCGACCAACCTGCAGGTCGTCATCGACGCCTCAACAGTCGCCTGGTCGTGGCCGTCGGCCTGGCGCTGCCCGGCAGCCGCAACGACTGCCGGGCTTTCACGGAGTCCGGCATCGACCGGGCCTGCTGCGGAGTCCCTACGATCGCCGACGGCGGCTACCAGGGCACCGGCCTGCTCGAGGTCTTCAATGGCTGGGGTTATGGCGGGGAGACGATCGATGGCAGGGCCGGCGCCACCGCCCTGGCGAACTGAACGCTCGGGCGGCCACACTGGGTCCATGCAATATGTCGGCCGGGTGCCCGCTGCGCCGCTCGACCGTTTCATCGACGATATCTACTGTCTGGCTATGTCCATGAGAACGGACAGCGGGTGTTCACTACTTCGGGAGGCACCGCGGCCCGGCCCTGTTCGATTTTCCACAACTACTGCAGCACAGGGGCGCGACGCGGGTCAGGTGCTAATCCCTTGCTCGTCCGTCAGCATCAACGGGGAGGGCTGCCGACGACTTCCGCCAACTCGCCAGCGGCCTCGGGAGTCAAACGGTAGAACCCCTGAAGGCTGACCGAGTTCTCAAGACGGCCATCCACCACGTACTTCAGACCGCGGGTCTGGCCTCGGCGATTGCGCCAGGTAAGCCTCGCAAGCAGTTCACCGGGGATGGCCACGTCGAAGCGTACGGGCGTCGCCTCCACGTGTACCGCCTCGGCGCCGCAGCCGTCGGCGCCGAGCATCGACCAGTCGCCGTGCCTGGGATAGGCAGGGTCCTCCCAGGTTGCAGGGGCCATGCCGCAGCAGTCGCGTCGCTCCCTGTCGATCACTCGCATCTGACTCACCACGAAAACCTCGCGCCGGTTAACGTGCAGCGCGTACACATCGTCCCCAGCACAGGCACCCGTCCACGCGGGCAGGGAGGAATGAATGCCGCTGAAAGCGACCGGCGGACGCTCGCCCACGCGGCCCGCCTTGCGCAGCGCACGGCACGTGTCATGGGTCCACAAGACGGTGAAGGCATCAGACATGCCGTGATCCTATGAACGGGGACTGACAGCCTCCCGAGCACCGTCCCGGCCGACATGCGGCGCGCCGGGCGCACCTCCTGCGACGAATACCCCTTCGCCTCCACCTACGAGGGCGGCACCACCCTCGCCGCCGGACAGCGGGAGATCACCTGGGTCAAGGTCCAGGAGAACAAGTCCCAGGGCGGACGCATCACCGCGTGGCGCGGCCAGATGCATGTCATGGACCACGATCCCTTCTACGTGATCGCCTGACCGGCCGCCGATACACTCCCGTAAGGCAGGGTGCCCCGTTCCCGCGTCACCTGGGAACGGGGCACCGGCCGTGTCCAAGGAGGCTTGTCATGCTGGTGCGCGCGTCCTCGTTCACCGTCGACCTGGGGGAGAACGGCTACCTCATCGGCTTCACCGACGACTACGCATACCCCGCCGAAATGCCCTTCGGGTGGCGCTGCGGCCCGGCCACCGGTGAGGCCAACGCCGTCGTCCTGACCACCACCGAAACCGGCCCTCTCCACTTGACCGTCCAGGTCTACGACGGCCCGCCGCCACCGGAGGCCGGCGGCGACTGGGAGCTGGCGGAGGAGATGAGCCTGCGCGTCGAAGTGCCCGCACTCTGCCTCGCGACCCTGGAGCAGGGCGACGTCCTGGACGCATGGCCCCAGGACCAGGTCCCCCTCGATGTCCCGGCCTCGGACAGCGGAGGCTGGGTGCGTATGCGTCTGTACTGCCATGCCGACGATCCCGAACCCGGCATCGGCGACCACGGGGAACGGCATTTGGTCCAGTTCTGGCCCACACCCCACATGCCCCCCGTCCACCCTGACATCACCCAGGCCGACCGGCAGGCCCGTGCCGAGTACGCCGCGGACCAGGCCCTGCCCGTGGACGACTACACCATCACCTACCCCGACGTTCATTAGGCACTGTTTCTCGGATCTCCTGACGTGAGTGGGGTGTTGGGGTCAGGCTTGTCGTATGGGCCGTGGGGATCTGACGAACGCGGAGTGGGAC
>NZ_JBIAHY010000019.1:0-5183 GCF_042870975.1 Streptomyces sp. NPDC006259
AAAACACAGCGAGGACGCTGTGAACGGTCGGGCCTATTCCGCCTGACCGTTCCGCTCTCGTGATGTGTTGTCCCGATTACGGGAAAACATTCACGGAGAGTTTGATCCTGGCTCAGGACGAACGCTGGCGGCGTGCTTAACACATGCAAGTCGAACGATGAACCACTTCGGTGGGGATTAGTGGCGAACGGGTGAGTAACACGTGGGCAATCTGCCCTTCACTCTGGGACAAGCCCTGGAAACGGGGTCTAATACCGGATAACACTCCCTCTCTCATGGGTGGGGGTTAAAAGCTCCGGCGGTGAAGGATGAGCCCGCGGCCTATCAGCTTGTTGGTGAGGTAATGGCTCACCAAGGCGACGACGGGTAGCCGGCCTGAGAGGGCGACCGGCCACACTGGGACTGAGACACGGCCCAGACTCCTACGGGAGGCAGCAGTGGGGAATATTGCACAATGGGCGAAAGCCTGATGCAGCGACGCCGCGTGAGGGATGACGGCCTTCGGGTTGTAAACCTCTTTCAGCAGGGAAGAAGCGAAAGTGACGGTACCTGCAGAAGAAGCGCCGGCTAACTACGTGCCAGCAGCCGCGGTAATACGTAGGGCGCAAGCGTTGTCCGGAATTATTGGGCGTAAAGAGCTCGTAGGCGGCTTGTCACGTCGGGTGTGAAAGCCCGGGGCTTAACCCCGGGTCTGCATTCGATACGGGCTAGCTAGAGTGTGGTAGGGGAGATCGGAATTCCTGGTGTAGCGGTGAAATGCGCAGATATCAGGAGGAACACCGGTGGCGAAGGCGGATCTCTGGGCCATTACTGACGCTGAGGAGCGAAAGCGTGGGGAGCGAACAGGATTAGATACCCTGGTAGTCCACGCCGTAAACGGTGGGAACTAGGTGTTGGCGACATTCCACGTCGTCGGTGCCGCAGCTAACGCATTAAGTTCCCCGCCTGGGGAGTACGGCCGCAAGGCTAAAACTCAAAGGAATTGACGGGGGCCCGCACAAGCAGCGGAGCATGTGGCTTAATTCGACGCAACGCGAAGAACCTTACCAAGGCTTGACATACACCGGAAAGCATCAGAGATGGTGCCCCCCTTGTGGTCGGTGTACAGGTGGTGCATGGCTGTCGTCAGCTCGTGTCGTGAGATGTTGGGTTAAGTCCCGCAACGAGCGCAACCCTTGTTCTGTGTTGCCAGCATGCCCTTCGGGGTGATGGGGACTCACAGGAGACCGCCGGGGTCAACTCGGAGGAAGGTGGGGACGACGTCAAGTCATCATGCCCCTTATGTCTTGGGCTGCACACGTGCTACAATGGCCGGTACAAAGAGCTGCGATACCGTGAGGTGGAGCGAATCTCAAAAAGCCGGTCTCAGTTCGGATTGGGGTCTGCAACTCGACCCCATGAAGTCGGAGTTGCTAGTAATCGCAGATCAGCATTGCTGCGGTGAATACGTTCCCGGGCCTTGTACACACCGCCCGTCACGTCACGAAAGTCGGTAACACCCGAAGCCGGTGGCCCAACCCCTTGTGGGAGGGAGCTGTCGAAGGTGGGACTGGCGATTGGGACGAAGTCGTAACAAGGTAGCCGTACCGGAAGGTGCGGCTGGATCACCTCCTTTCTAAGGAGCACTTCTTACCGATCCCTTCGGGGTGAGGTCAGAGGCCAGTTCATCAGCGAACGTCTGATGCTGGTTGCTCAAGGGTGGAACGTTGATTATTCGGCACTCTTGACCGTCTCAGGCTGTGAGTACTGTCCTCTTCGGGGGGCGTGGAAAGCTGATCATGAGCGGTGAGAGGGCCGGGCACGCTGTTGGGTGTCTGAGGGTATGGCCGTATGGCTGCCTTCAGTGCCGGCCCCAGTGCACTCCAGCTCAGGTTGGGGGTGATGGGTGGCTGGTCGTTGTTTGAGAACTGCACAGTGGACGCGAGCATCTGTGGCCAAGTTTTTAAGGGCGCACGGTGGATGCCTTGGCACCAGGAACCGATGAAGGACGTGGGAGGCCACGATAGTCCCCGGGGAGTCGTCAACCAGGCTTTGATCCGGGGGTTTCCGAATGGGGAAACCCGGCAGTCGTCATGGGCTGTCACCCATACCTGAACACATAGGGTATGTGGAGGGAACGCGGGGAAGTGAAACATCTCAGTACCCGCAGGAAGAGAAAACAACCGTGATTCCGGGAGTAGTGGCGAGCGAAACTGGATGAGGCTAAACCGTATACGTGTGAGACCCGGCAGGGGTTGCGTGTACGGGGTTGTGGGATCTCTCTTTCATGGTCTGCCGGCCATGAGACGAGTCAGAAACCGTTGATGTAGACGAAGGACATGCGAAAGGTCCGGCGTAGAGGGTAAGACCCCCGTAGTCGAAATGTCAACGGCTCGTTTGAGAGACACCCAAGTAGCACGGGGCCCGAGAAATCCCGTGTGAATCTGGCGGGACCACCCGCTAAGCCTAAATATTCCCTGGTGACCGATAGCGGATAGTACCGTGAGGGAATGGTGAAAAGTACCGCGGGAGCGGAGTGAAATAGTACCTGAAACCGTGTGCCTACAAGCCGTGGGAGCGTCGCTGTATGTGCTTGCACATACAGTCGTGACTGCGTGCCTTTTGAAGAATGAGCCTGCGAGTTTGCGGTGTGTTGCGAGGTTAACCCGAGTGGGGCAGCCGTAGCGAAAGCGAGTCCGAACAGGGCGTTTCAGTAGCACGCTCAAGACCCGAAGCGGAGTGATCTAGCCATGGGCAGGTTGAAGCGGAGGTAAGACTTCGTGGAGGACCGAACCCACCAGGGTTGAAAACCTGGGGGATGACCTGTGGTTAGGGGTGAAAGGCCAATCAAACTCCGTGATAGCTGGTTCTCCCCGAAATGCATTTAGGTGCAGCGTCGTGTGTTTCTTGCCGGAGGTAGAGCACTGGATAGGCGATGGGCCCTACCGGGTTACTGACCTTAGCCAAACTCCGAATGCCGGTAAGTGAGAGCGCGGCAGTGAGACTGTGGGGGATAAGCTCCATGGTCGAGAGGGAAACAGCCCAGAGCATCGACTAAGGCCCCTAAGCGTACGCTAAGTGGGAAAGGATGTGGAGTCGCACAGACAACCAGGAGGTTGGCTTAGAAGCAGCCACCCTTGAAAGAGTGCGTAATAGCTCACTGGTCTAGTGATTCCGCGCCGACAATGTAGCGGGGCTCAAGCGTACCGCCGAAGTCGTGTCATTGCAGCATATACGCCCAACGGCGGCTGTGATGGGTAGGGGAGCGTCGTGTGCCGGGTGAAGCAGCCGCGGAAGCGAGTTGTGGACGGTTCACGAGTGAGAATGCAGGCATGAGTAGCGATACAAACGTGAGAAACGTTTGCGCCGATTGACTAAGGGTTCCTGGGTCAAGCTGATCTGCCCAGGGTAAGTCGGGACCTAAGGCGAGGCCGACAGGCGTAGTCGATGGATAACCGGTTGATATTCCGGTACCCGCTGTGAAGCGTCAAACACTGAACCAGGCGATGCTAAGTCCGTGAAGCCGTTCCGGACCCTTCGGGGAAAGGAAAGTGGTGGAGCCGACGGACCAGACTTGCAGTAGGTGAGTGATGGGGTGACGCAGGAAGGTAGTCCAGCCCGGGCGGTGGTTGTCCCGGGGTAAGGGTGTAGCCCGAGTGGTAGGCAAATCCGCCATTCATATAAGGGTGAGACCTGATGCCGAGCCGATTGTGGTGAAGTGGATGATCCTATGCTGTCGAGAAAAGCCTCTAGCGAGTTTCATGGCGGCCCGTACCCTAAACCGACTCAGGTGGTCAGGTAGAGAATACCGAGGCGTTCGGGTGAACTATGGTTAAGGAACTCGGCAAAATGCCCCCGTAACTTCGGGAGAAGGGGGGCCATCACTGGTGAGAGCACTTGCTGCTCGAGCTGGGGGTGGCCGCAGAGACCAGCGAGAAGCGACTGTTTACTAAAAACACAGGTCCGTGCGAAGCCGTAAGGCGATGTATACGGACTGACGCCTGCCCGGTGCTGGAACGTTAAGGGGACCGGTTAGTGCGCTTTCGGGCGTGCGAAGCTGAGAACTTAAGCGCCAGTAAACGGCGGTGGTAACTATAACCATCCTAAGGTAGCGAAATTCCTTGTCGGGTAAGTTCCGACCTGCACGAATGGCGTAACGACTTCTCGACTGTCTCAACCATAGGCCCGGTGAAATTGCACTACGAGTAAAGATGCTCGTTTCGCGCAGCAGGACGGAAAGACCCCGGGACCTTTACTATAGTTTGATATTGGTGTTCGGTTCGGCTTGTGTAGGATAGGTGGGAGACTGTGAAGCTTGGACGCCAGTTCAGGTGGAGTCGCCGTTGAAATACCACTCTGGTCGTGCTGGATGTCTAACCTGGGTCCGTGATCCGGATCAGGGACAGTGTCTGATGGGTAGTTTAACTGGGGCGGTTGCCTCCTAAAGAGTAACGGAGGCGCCCAAAGGTTCCCTCAGCCTGGTTGGCAATCAGGTGTTGAGTGTAAGTGCACAAGGGAGCTTGACTGTGAGACCGACGGGTCGAGCAGGGACGAAAGTCGGGACTAGTGATCCGGCGGTGGCTTGTGGAAGCGCCGTCGCTCAACGGATAAAAGGTACCCCGGGGATAACAGGCTGATCTTCCCCAAGAGTCCATATCGACGGGATGGTTTGGCACCTCGATGTCGGCTCGTCGCATCCTGGGGCTGGAGTCGGTCCCAAGGGTTGGGCTGTTCGCCCATTAAAGCGGTACGCGAGCTGGGTTTAGAACGTCGTGAGACAGTTCGGTCCCTATCCGCTGCGCGCGCAGGAGTCTTGAGAAGGGCTGTCCCTAGTACGAGAGGACCGGGACGGACGAACCTCTGGTGTGCCAGTTGTCCTGCCAAGGGCATGGCTGGTTGGCTACGTTCGGGAGGGATAACCGCTGAAAGCATCTAAGCGGGAAGCCTGCTTCGAGATGAGGACTCCCACCCACTTGATGGGGTAAGGCTCCCAGTAGACGACTGGGTTGATAGGCCAGATGTGGAAGCCCAGTAATGGGTGAAGCTGACTGGTACTAATAGGCCGAGGGCTTGTCCTCAGTTGCTCGCGTCCACTGTGTTGGTTCTGAAACCACGAACAGCCCCACGTTCCACAGAGCGTGGTGTGGCATCGTTCGACAGTTTCATAGTGTTTCGGTGGTTATAGCGTGAGGGAAACGCCCGGT
>NZ_JBIAHY010000020.1:0-1003 GCF_042870975.1 Streptomyces sp. NPDC006259
TAGGCACTGTTTCTCGGATCTCCTGACGTGAGTGGGGTGTTGGGGTCAGGCTTGTCGTATGGGCCGTGGGGATCTGACGAACGCGGAGTGGGACCGGCTGGAGTCATTCCTGCCTCCTGGTGGTGCTCGTGGAGGCCGGTGGAGTGATCACCGTCGGGTCATCAACGGGGTGCTGTACCGGGTCCGGACCGGTGTGCAGTGGCGGGATCTACCGGAACGGTTCGGGCCGTGGGAAACCGTCTATAAGCGTCATCGCCGCTGGTCAGCGGACGGAACGTGGACGATGCTGCTCTCTCGGATCCAGTCCGCCGAGGATGCTGCGGGCCGGATCGACTGGGAAGTGTCGGTGGACTCAACAGCAGTGCGGGCCCACCAGCACGCCGCCGGCGCGAGGAAGACACCGGCAGTCATCGCTCCTCAAAAGGGGCACGTTGGGGGGACGAACCCGGTCGATCCGGTGCTGCGGAAGCTGGTGGGCCGGCTCGAGGAAGTGGTCAGATCGGCGAGTGCCTGGGACGCTCCCGCGGCGGATTCACGACCAAGATCCACCTCGCTGCGGACGGGCGATGCAGGCCTCTCGCCCTCGTCCTGACACCCGGGCACTACGGCGACGGGCCTCAGCTCGAGCGGGTGCTCGAGCAGGTCTCCGTCCCCCGCCTCGGAGTCGGCCGGCCCCGCACTCGCCCTGACCATGTCCTGGCCGATAAGGCCTACACCTCTCGGAGGAATCGCCGCTACCTGCGACGACGCGGAATCCGGCACACCATCCCCGAACGCCTCGACCAGCAAAGACACCGCAAGAACCGCGGTTCACGCGGCGGCCGGCCCACGGGCTTCGACAGCGAGCGATACAAGAAACGCAACACCGTCGAACGAGCCATCAACCGGCTCAAGGGCTTCCGCGCCGTCGCCACCCGCTACGAGAAACGCGCCTACATCTACCTCGGCACCGCCACTCTCGCAGCCCTCATCATCTGGCTCCGAACATGATCCAAGAAACAAC